>NZ_SHLX01000006.1 GCF_004764705.1 Paenibacillus cymbidii
AGGAAATCCGCAAGCGACTAAAGCCCATGAACAGCCTCACGAACATCGAAGCTGCGGAGAAGATCATTTACCTGCAAGCCATTGACTACAACGAGGCATGGTGTGGTCGAGCGATTCGCGGCTTCGCAGATGTGGACACGAAAGCCGCGCTCGAACAAATGTTCACCGCGCGCTACGGAGCAAAAAAATAACCTCCCGCGCCTTCGCTTGGGCTACGGCCGCCCACAACCTTTTACACCAAACAAATGACCTCCATCGTCCCGATGGAAGAACCTACTACACAAACTACTTGACGGCACCGAAAATGGGGCGAATAAGCCAGTTTTCATGGCTTATTTTGTTGACGGGCGCTGTTCCTGTTCCCCCGGCTCTCCCAACAAGTAGCGCAAATGGCGCAGCGACGGGCGAAGCTCCGGCACGGCGTTCAAGTAGGCGTCCAGCACGCGGATCAGCGTCGGGTTCGCCTGCTCGCGGCCGCACTCCTCGCCGAGCATCGTCACGACACGCCCGAGCTCGGCGCGCGTATCGTCCGGCTTAGGCAGCTCGCGCACGATCCGCTTCATGCCTTCGAGCAACCGGCGGACCGTATCGCGGCGAGCCGCCGGATCGCTCGGGTTCAAATAGTTGACTTGCGCGTTGCCCGCGTCGAGAATCGGCTTCGGCTTCGTTCGCAGCAAGTCCGCGACCAGGGCGTCCAGCCGGTCGACGATGAACGCCGCCAGCTCCGCCATTGGCAGCGCGATCACCTTCTGCTGCACGTAGGCCAAATATTCGATGTGAATGCCGCGGAAGATCGCCACCACATCCCAAATGTACGGCTCGATCCGCTCCCCGTACGCCTCGATCAGCAGCTCGCGCCGCCAGGCGTGAAGAGCCGCTTTCTTGCGTTTCCAGACGGCGATGAAATGTTCGTTTGTCGCGATTGGCAGTTCCTTGAAGTCGATCATAAACAAGTGATTGGCGATCGTGTAGCCCAGCTGGAATTCGATCTTCCGGCGCAGCTTCTCTTTCGGTGCAAGGCTTGTCCCGCTATCGTCGCCGTCAAGCGCGGCCGCCTGATCGAGCATCGTCTGATGGCACGCGACGAAGGCGGCAGTGAACAGATCTTCCTTCGACGCATAAAACTTATAAATGCTGGCTTTGGCCATCCCGCACGCTTCGGCGATATCCTGCATCGACGCGGCGCTGTACCCTTTGGTCCGGAACAAGTCGATGGCCGTTTCCAAAATGATCGTTTTTTTCGCCTCTTCCATCGCGATCCCCCCATTCCATATTTACACGAACGAAAGCGGAACGTCAACGTTTCGCATTGACACTAAAAACTGCTCAGTTCTATAATGAACTTAACGGTTTTTATTCATGCGCGAAGGAGGTGGCCGAATCTCCGTGCTGCGTTTCGGCTTGACGCACGCGGTAGAATCGGCGATACGGATGCGAATAGCTGCCGGCATCGATATGCTTGAATTGAACGCGGGCAACCGAACTTTGTGCCCGACGATCCTGTACGACGACGAACGGTGGTATCTGGTCGACACCGGCTTGCCCGGAAACGCGCCTCTTATCTGCGACCTGGCGCAAGCGGCCGGGATGGGCGACCGCCCGCTCGGCGCCATCCTGCTGACGCATCAGGACATCGACCATATCGGCGGATTGCCCGGATTTCGGAATGCGGAGGGCAGCGTTATGGACGTTTACGCCCATAATGAAGACCGCTCCGCCATCGACGGCACCGGGCCGATGCTGAAAGTATCGCCGGAACGGCTCGCGACGCTGCTTGAATCGATGCCTGCGCAAGTACGAAGCGGGTTCGAGGCGACGTTTCTGCATCCGAACGCTCCCAACGTGACGCGTACGTTCGCAGACGGAGATGAGCTGCCGATCGCCGGCGGCTTGACAGTCATTCATACTCCGGGCCATACGCCCGGCCATGTCAGCTTGTACCATCGCCCGAGCAAAACGCTGATCGCCGGCGACGCGATGGTGATCGTAGGCGGCGAGCTGCAGGGACCGATTCCGGCGTATACGCCGATTTTGCCGCAAGCGCTGCAGTCGCTGCGGAAATTGACGGAATTCGATGTCGACACCGTCATCTGCTATCACGGCGGCTGCCTGCGAACCGGCGTCAACGCACGGATCTCCAAGCTGGCCGCGTCGTTATGACGCGTTTTCTCGTTACCCTGCTCATTTCGCTTGCGGGCGGCGTTGTCTTTACGCTCATCCATTCCCCGCTCCCCTGGCTGCTCGGGCCGATGGTGTTCGCTTTCATCGGCACGCGCGCCATCAAGCGGGTGAAGCCGTTATGGCCATCCGCGATGCGCAACACGGCGATGATCGTCATCGGCTATTCGCTTGGCCTTTCCTTTACGCCGGGCACGCTTGGCGAGATGGGGCGGCAGTTGCCGACGATGCTGCTCATGACAAGCTTGCTGCTGCTGTTTTGCGGCATCGTCAGCCTGTTCATCGCCAGACTGTCCGGACAGTCGCTGCCGACCGTGCTGCTCGGCAGCATCCCCGGCGGCTTGTCGCAGATGATCATCCTCGGCGAAGAAACCAAAGGAACCGACCTGACGGTTATTACGTTCCTGCAAGTGTCGCGGCTGATGATGATTATTTTCTGCGTGCCGCAGCTTGTGTTCAGCCCGCTGTTCGGCGTTTCCCGCCAGGCGGTGGAGGCGGCCGCCCCTGCTGTCGGCGCCGGTTGGGCGCAGCTGTTTCCCGGCATCGTGCCGTTCGCCGTCGTTTGTGTCGTTTGCGCCGCGCTGGCCCAGCGGATACGGTTTCCCGCCGCTTATTTGCTTGGGCCGATGATCGGCACGGCCGTCGTGCATTTGACGTGGCTGCACGGTCCGGCGCTTCCCGTCGGCATCCTGGATGGGGCGCAGCTGCTGATCGGCGCGTATGTCGGCTTGATGCTCAAGCCGGAAAGCTTGGCGAACAAATCGCGTGTCATCCTGTCGGCGCTCGTCAGCAGCGTCGTGTTGATCGCCGGTTCGCTTGGGCTGAGTGCGCTGCTCGCGCATATGCACCACATTTCCGCGGCGACGGCTTTTCTGAGCATGGCGCCGGGCGGCATGGACCAGATGGGCATCATCGCCAAAGAAATCGACGCCAACATCGCCATCGTCAGCTGCTACCAGTTGTTCCGCACCTGGTTCATCTTCTTCGCCGTGCCGCCGCTGCTGAAGCTGCTGTTCAAACGGCTGCTGCCGAAGGAGCGAACCGCGGCAGAACCTGCCGCGACCGGCGGCAACAATGCTGTCGAGCCGGAGGCGACGGCTTCCGGCGGTTAGCGGAGCCGGAGCCGGGTGGCGCTGGTTGGTCGGCCGCGGCGCCAGACCCGTCAGCCAAATAGCCAATGAAAAATGGCTTATTTGCCCGATTTCACGCGCGCCAACGAAAATAGCCAGTGAAAACATTGGCTATCGGGCCCAAACTGCCGCCAAATCGACTTTTTTAGCGGAATAGCCAGTGATTTCACTGGCTATTTTGGTGAGAGTAGCTATTTTTGGTGAAATAGGCCATGAAATGTGGCTTATTTTGAAAGGGGCGGCGGTTTGGGAGTGGCTGGAGTGGCAGGAGTTGCTCGGATTGGTGAAGTTGCTGGAGTTGCTGGAGTTGCTGGAGTCGCTGAAGTCGCAGGAGTTACTATGGTAGCTAGAGTAGTTGGATTTATTGAAGTTACCGGAGTTACTGGAGTGGCTGAGTGGCTGGAGTTACCGGATCACGCCTGCGCTCACAAAAAACGGCCCGTCATCCCGAAAGGATGCGGGCCTTCGCTTATTTGCCGCTTACCCGGCCTACAGCTTAATCACATGTGCCTGCACCTGCAGGTCGCGCAGCCGATCGATGCTGGCCGGGTCGATCCGCTCGTCGGTGATGACGTGGTGGATCGCCTGCCAGGCTGCCACTTGCGCAAACGCCTGCACCCCAAACTTGCTCGAATCGGCGAGCAGAAAGACGGTGTCGGCGTGGGCGATCATTTTGCGTTTGGTGAGCGCCTGCATTTCATTCGACTCGCTCAAGCCGCGGTCGAGATGCACGCCTTTGCACGAAATGAACAGCTTGTCGACGTGATACATATCGAGCGACCGCTCGGTGAGCGGGCCAACGAACGACAACGACCGCGGCGTCAGGATGCCGCCGGTCGAAATGACTTCGATCTGCTGCTTGCCGATCAGTTCCAGCGCCACCTTGATCGAGTTGGTCAGCACGGTGAGCGGGATGTCCGGCAGCTTCTTCGCCATCCACCACGCCGTCGTGCTGGCGTCCAGCGCAATCCGGTCATGCGGCCGAATGTGCGTGATCGCTTCTTCGGCGATCCGCTCCTTCTGCTCGGCGTTCATGATTTCCCGTTCGGAGTAGGGAGTTTCCGCCTGCGTATCCTTCACGCTGATCGCCCCGCCATGGCTGCGAAGCAGCTTCCCTTCGCTCTCGAGCTTGTCGAGGTCGCGGCGAATCGTTTCTTCGGTGACCTCGCATATGGCGCTCAGCTCCGACACGCGAATGCTGCCCCGCTCATTGACCAGTTGCACGATCTTGTGAAGCCGTTCCGCTACGAGCATAACGCTCCCTCCTCCCCCTGTATGTCCCACAGTCTCGTTTCCCTGTTTCGCAGTTCCGTGTGTATCGATTTGGCGCGTTGACTGCAACGGCAAGTTATGACTTGCCTGCCGAATACCAATCCAATATCCGCAAAGCGCGCAGTGTATTCCACCGGCTTGGTCGGCCCACGCCCTCATCCACCTCGACCGCCATCGTACCGGAATGCCGGTACTCGAGCGGCCATCGGCCGTCGCCATCCCGCTTCGCCTCTACCAGCTTGATCGCCTCGACCACACGCTCGTCCGGGGTGGCGCCGGCTCTGCGCAGATACTCGAGTCCCCGCAGCACGTCGTAGTGCCACCAGGTCGGAAAAGAGAAACGCGTCCAGTCGGCTCCGCCCTTGCGATCTCGCTCGATCGGCTCACCCGTCGACCGCCGCCGAAAGAGTCGGCGCTCGAGAAGGTATTCCTGCCCGCGGAGTCTGGCCCCGGTCACCTCGCCGCTGCTCCCGCCGGCCAATTCATACTCGAGCAGCGCTTCCAGCACGCAGATCGTGGTGTTGAACGACGACCGCATCGAACCGTTGGCAGCCTCGCAATTCCAGCCGCCGTCGGGCAACTGCTCGCCGAGCAGTCGGTTGACGATTCGCTGGACGTCCTGACCGAAGTAGGCGCCGCTTGAAGCGACCTGCCCGTTGATGCACGGCTCGACTTCGCCCGCGAAGAAGGGATTGTCTCCCCATTCCCGCCACGTCACTCGTTCGCGGACCAGACCCACTGCTCGATGCGCCTCATCGCTCGCGGGATCAAGACCGAGTTCTCGCAGCAGCGACAGGACGTGCATCGTGGAGTTCCACCCGTGGTTCCACTCGACGCCGGCCCACAACCCGTCAGCTCCCTGCAGGGCGAGCAACCGAGCGCCAACGCCCTCGGTGGCCACACGCGCGCGCTCGGCTGCGACCTCCTCCTCGGGGGCACCGAGCAGGTCGCGCATAACTTGCCACCGGATGGAAGGGTCGGAATCAAGCAACCATTGTATAACCGATATTTGAATTCCCATTCGGTGATCCCCTGATTTTGATCAAAAGTCGTCCCGTGCCAATAGTCTCGCAGCTCCCTGTTCCCGGACACTTGAGCCCCTGCCTGCCCTCCGCGCTTACCCAACCAGCCGCCGGAACCGCTCGTAAGCGGCTGTCCACGCTTCCGTTTCGCGCGGCTCGTATGCTTGCAGCGGGAACGAGTCGCGAATGACGGCGCGCGCTTCGGCAAGCCCGTTCAATGCGCCGAGCGCCATCAACTGCACAGCGATGTTGCCGATCGCGCTGCCTTCGGTCGGTCCGGCGATGACCTTGCGGCCGATCGCATTCGCCGTAAACTGGTTCAGCAGCTCGTTGTTCGACCCGCCGCCGACGATATGCAGCACCGGGAACCGCCGCCCCGACAGCCGCTCCGTATAGTCTAGCACCATACGGTACTTGAGCGCCAGACTTTCCAGCACGCAGCGGATCATCGCGCCTTCCGTCTCCGGTACCGGCTGCCCGGTAGCGCGACAGAACGCTTCGATCTGCCGCGGCATATGCGGCGGGTTCATAAAGTCGGCATGATCGGGATCGATCAGGCTGACGAACGGCTCCGCCTGCTCCCCTTCCTTCACCAGTTCCGCGAATGTGCGCCGCTTGCCTTCTTTCTCCCACTCGTTGCGGCATTCCTGCACGAGCCACAAGCCCATGATGTTCTTGAGCAGCCGATACGTCCGCTCCACGCCGCCCTCATTCGTAAAATTGAGCCGCATCGCTTCGTCCGTGAGCACCGGCGCCGGCAGCTCCGTACCGAGCAGCGACCAGGTGCCGCTGCTCAAGTACGCGAAGTCGCCTTCCGCCGCGGGCACCGCCACAACCGCCGAAGCGGTATCGTGCTCCGCCACGGCGATGACCGGCACGGACGGCACGCCAAGCTCCTCGCAGATCGACGGCAGCAAGTCGCCGACGATCGTGCCCGGCTCGACGATGTCCGGCATAATCGACGCCGGCAAACCGAGCCCTTCCAGCAGCCCGGCGTCCCACGTGCGGGCCGTCGCGTCGAGCAGCTGACTGTGCGTGGCGATCGTGTATTCGCTCTTCACCGCGCCTGTCAGGAAATAGCGCAACAGCTCGGCGATCATCAGCAGATGCTTCGCCTGGCCGAGAATCGGATTGCCGGCCTTCTGAATGGCGCGCAGCTGATAGATCGTATTGAACGGCAGAAACTGAATGCCCGTCGAACGATAAATCCGCTCCTTGCCCAGCACGCCGCACACTTCCTCGATCAAACCTTCGGTGTGGCGATCGCGGTAGTGGTACGGATTGCCGAGCAGCTCGCCTGTCGCGGACAATAAGCCAAAATCGACCGCCCACGAATCGATGCCGATGCCGTCGATGTCATGATAGCCTGCAAGCTTCGCTTTCAGCAGCCCCTGTTTGATCTCGTGCAGCAACCGCAAAATATCCCAATGCAAATGATGGCCTACCGCCACCGGCTCGTTCGCGAACCGGTGCACTTCCGTCATCGTCAGCTTGCCGTCCGCAAGCCGGCCGACGATCGCCCGGCCGCTGCTCGCGCCGAGATCGAACGCGAGCACGCTTGTCGCGCCGCTTTCTTTTCCACTGTCTGGTCGGCTGCTCACCAGCTCACACCGCCTTTGTCACGCGCTTGAATTTTGTCTGTATGCTGTGATCGAAAATTTAGACGATCGGATAGCCGACGACGGACATGAGCGCATTCGCCGGTTGGGTCGCGTCGAGACGGCTGTATTGGGCGATGACCGGCACGTCGCTTTCCACTTCGATGGCGTACGGGACGTCGGTCGGAATTTTTTCGCCGTTCTTCTCGAGCGATGCCGTGCGGATGTGATACGTGCGGCGGCCGCCGCAAACGACCGGAATGCGTTCGATCGGATCGCGGTCCTCAAAATAAATCGTAATCGCCAAATTCGCCGCCTGCTCGTTGCAGTTCAGAATGCAGATCGATTCGTGGCTCGTCAGTGTCCCCATGCTGGTCGGCGGGATGTAGCCGTCGGGAAACATCCAGAGCAAATGTCCTTTCGCTTTGGCGCTCATCGTCTTATTTCCTCCTCGAATGATATATATAAGCGGCAACGCCGTTTCCAGCAGCTTGGGACCGCGGGATCGCGCCGCCGATCCGGCTTAGCGGGTGAATGCCGCAGGTACGCCGCCGTCGACCGTAATCATGCAGCCTGTCGTTTTGGCCGAACGCGAGGAGGCAAGGAATGCAATCGTTTCGGCGATATCGGACGGAAAAATATTGACGAGCAGCGTCGTTCTTTTGCGATAGTATTCCTCGAGCTGATCGGGTTCGATGCCGTATGCCGCGGCGCGTTCGTTGCGCCAGTTCGAATTCCAGATCTGCGAGCCTTGCAGAATCGCGTCCGGCAGAACGGTGTTGACGCGGATGCCGAATTCGCCGCCTTCCGCCGCGATGCAGCGCGCCAGATGCACTTCCGCCGCTTTGGCCGTGCTGTAGGCGGACGCGTTTTTGCCGGCGTAGACGGAGTTTTTCGAGCCGACGAACACCATGCTGCCGCCGATCGCCTGCTTCTTCATCAGTACGAACGCTTCGCGCGCCACGAGGAAATATCCCGTATTCAGCACGTTCATGTTCAGGTTCCATTCCTTCAGCGACGTTTGGTCGAACGGGCTGGAGGTCGCGAGACCCGCGTTGTTGACGATAATATCGACGCCGCCGTAAGCGAGCACGGAATCGCGGAATGCAGCAGCCACCTGATCCTCCTGCGTGACGTCCATCTTCACCGCAACGGCGCGGCCTTCGCCGAACTTCGCGTTGATTTCGGCCGCGGTTTTCTGCGCGCCTTCAAGGTTGAGGTCGGCGATCACGACGTGCGCGCCTTCCGAAACGAGCCGCTTGCACGTCACGCTGCCGATGCCGCCGGCGCCGCCGGTAACGAACGCCACCTGGCGCGAAAATTCCGCTTCCGCAGGAGCCAGCGTCAGCTTATACAGCTCAAGCGGCCAGTATTCGACGTTGAACGATTCGTTTTCGCTGAGCGACACGAACGAGCCGAGCGCCGTGGCGCCGCGCATGACGGCGATCGCACGATGATACAGCGCGCCGCTGATTTGCGCCATGAACCACGTTTTGCCCGTGTTGACCATGCCGACGCCGGGAATAAGAATGACGCGCGGCGCCGTCTCGCCGAGGGCATCGCCTTCGTTCTTGTTGCGCTCGAAGTAGCGCACATACTCTTCCTTGAACGCGGCGATTTGCGTCTTGAGCGCCGATTTGAGCGCTTCGATGTCGCCCGAGGCCGGGTCCCAGTCGACGAACAGCGGCGTCATTTTCGTATGCACGAGGTGGTCCGGGCAAGCGGCGCCCACTTGCGACAGCTCGGCTCCGCCGTTGCTGCAGACGAACTCCAGCACGTCGTCCGCGTCGTCGTACGTGAGCAGCATGCGTTTGTCCGCGCTCACTTCGCCGCGAATGACCGGCATCACTTGCGCGAGAATGTCGCGGCGCGTTTCCTCCGCGAGCGGAGCGGACTTGCGGCCGCCGAATAGCGTATCCTTGTTCACGCGCGCTTCAATGAAACTTTCCGCTTCCTGAATGATCGCCAGCGTCTTATGGTAAGCCGCCTCCGAGGTGTCGCCCCAGGTGACGAGGCCGTGTTTCTCCATCAGCACGAGCTCGGCCTGCGGATTGTTGCGCACGCCTTCGGCGATCATCTTCGACAGCGTGAAGCCGGGACGAACGTAAGGCACCCACACGAAACGGTCGCCGTAAATTTCTTTGGCCAGCGCCTTGCCGTTATCCGCGCAGCACAGGCTGATGATCGCGTCCGGATGCGTATGGTCGACATGCTTGAATGGCAGGAACGCATGCAGCAGCGTTTCGATCGAGGCGCGCGGATGTTTGCCGTCGATCATGCAATGGGCGAGGTAAGCGACCATCTCTTCGTCGGTCATTTCGTCGCGCTCGATCAGCGGCCTGATGTCGTCCATGCGCAGCCCGGTAAAATTGCCCGCCTTCATCGTGCCGAGGTCGGAGCCGCTGCCTTTCACCCACATGACTTCCACGTCGCGGCCGCGGAAATCCTGCACCGTTGTCTTCATCGACGTATTGCCGCCGCCCCAGTTCGCCACCGCACGATCGGTGCCGAGCAGATTCGAGCGGTACACCAGCTCGTCCAGGCCGCCTTTCAGCTGCGCCGCTTTACCGTTGTCCCACAAATTCGCTACCATACTTGTTACCTCCTAAAAGTTTTTGCGATTGTTGCGATGATGTTGGTTTTACGTTTGTTTATCTTTGTTTGTGTTTATATTAGCACAGAAATCACGTCCTGAATAGCCGAAACAGTAAAAAACAAACCACACCTTGCCGATTTCAGACGTTGGAGGTTCGGAAGTTGCACTGCAGGAGATGACTAAACGGGCGTAGCCCTGACGGCTATGCCGCAGGGCGTGACGGATATGCGCGATCTTGCGCTTCGTCGTTCAGCTCGATCGATTCCGGTTCAATGCCAGCTCGCGATATTCGCTCGGGCTGATGCCGGTGTACAGCTTGAATATTTTAGCGAAATAGCTTTTGCTATTGAAACCGACGCTTTCGTATATTTCGCCGATTTTCGCCGGCTGCTGCTCAAGCAGCTGCTTCGCTTTTTCGATCCGGTATTGGTTCAAATAATCGACGAAAGTGGTGCCGCAGCTTTGTTTCAGCAAACTGCAAATGTACTGCTTCGTAATGCCCAGATGATCGGACAAGTCGTCCAGCGAGACGTTGTCGTGATAACGGCTTTCGATAAAGCCGTCGATTTGGGCCACATACGGACTGACCTCCTTGAAAGCCTTATATTCGCGATGAAAATCATGGAATTTGGAGAAAAAAAAGTTCTTCACGAACGCTGCGTTCATAATGCCGTTGTGCGCCATATGCTCGTTGATTTCGTCGAGAAAGTGCGCGCTGTCCCGTTCGTATAATTTGATCAGCAAGGAAACCGTCATGTAGAAGTTCAGATTGTACTCGGCGATGCCGATATTGTCGGCGAACATTTGCTCAAGCAGGCCGGTATAGGCTTTTTCGTTGCGCTGCCTGATCGCGAGCTCCAGTTCGTCCAGCGTCGATTCCTTCGCGTGCCGCGCAGCGGCATTGTAATCCGCCGGCATCTTGCTATAGCAGTAGATCCGGTTCGAGCCGGAATAGATCCTCCCGATGTTGGCGGCATACAGCGCTTCGGTATAGGATTGGTGAAGCTGATCGATGCCGGCCGCCATGTTGCCGATACCGACCGTCAGACGCTCCAGCATCGGCTCGTCGAAACATAGAATCAAATCGACGACAAACCGGTTCACATCCTCGTCCGGCAGATGAAACAAGGCGATATATTCATGCGGATCGGATGCGAAAAATAGCGTATGGAATACGCTTGAAACATGATCGGAAACATATTGCGGGAACGCTTCTTCATCCCAGGCTTCTTCGCTTCGCTTGTCGATCTTGAATACCGCGACAATCAAATTTCGGTCAAACTCGCCCGTTTCGCGATCCGTCAGAGGAGACGCAAGCTTATGCCTGTTCTTGATCATATTGAACAGACGCGTCCGCTTGAGCAATTGCTCGCTGCGCTCCAGATGGCTCTCCAGCCGCGCCGTTCTGTCCATCATGTGATCGAAGGTTGAGCTGATATATTCGAATTCCCCTTGCTTGCCGAACTTGCCGTGCGGCGCGCCGCTGCGCAATTTGGCCATAATATATTGAATCGGTCTGTACAGCTGCTTCGATGCAAGCAGAACGAGCGCAAGCAGTGCGACCGCCAGCACGGCCAACATGATCAGCATGCGCCGCTTGTAGGCTTCGACTTTGTTGTACAGCTTCTGCGTGTTTACTTCGCCGATCAACTGCCACTGCATGCTGCCGAGCGGATATCGATTAACGGCAATGTCGTACGTGTCGCGACCTGGCGCCTCGGCTCCGATCCGGGCGTAATCTCTGTGAAAGACGATGTCCCCTGTGTCGCCTGCAATGTAATAGTTGTAAATGTCCTCATTGACGTTCAACTGCTTCAGGAAGTCGTTGTACAGCTTCTCGATATTGATGTTGAAAATCAAATAGTCGGATAGCAAATAGGTGGAAGATATATTCAGAATGACCGCTATGGTGTACGGCTTCCCGCTATGATCGGCCGAAACGCGCGTACTGGTCACCTTCATTTCGCGATTGTTGGCGATGCCGGCGATTTCATCCCGAACCCAGGCGTAAGCCGGTGTCTGCAAATCCCGTACAAGCCCGTACCCCGTTTCCATAATCGAATGGTCAGTGCCGTCGTAAAAAAAGATCGAGCTCATGTATTTGTTGCCGGAGAGCAATCGATTCAATTTATCCGATCGCTTCATACTGCTTACGATTCCCGCGGCGGATTCGTCCGTCGCGCGAAATTCGTTGCCCAGGGCGGACAAAACCAGTTCTTTGATCTGTTGCAGTGTCTGCTCCATCAGAAACCCGGTTCGCATCAGCTCGTGATCGTTCTTTTCGTCCACCAGCTGCGTTGACTGCCTGACGAACGAACTGACCGTATACATATTGACGACCAGAAAGGGGAGAATCGTAATAAGCAGCAAGATGATCGTCAGTTGATAAAAATAGGCGTTGCGCCTGGAAGGCATCCGAAACACCCGCCCCATTGCATGTTGTGTGCCTGCCTACAGAGAAATCGAATACAGATCGCAATTGGACAAACGAACAAGCAATTTCACCGGCCCGCTTCGTTCCGGCAGCTTCCCGTCCTCATTCCAGCGCAAAACAAGCTCCGTGCCGTCCTGCCGTTCGATCACGCACCGTTCCGGCTCATAACCTTCAATCCAGTTGCCCGACTCGTCCTGCAAGCCGACGGAAATCCACCCGCCGCTGCAATCGCAGTTGACGGCAATACGACCGGACAGCGTTACCGGTTCGGTGACGAACATGCCTTCTTTGCCGCGGCTTCGAACGGACACGTATCCGTCTTCGCGCAGCACGGCAAGCCCGAATCCCCTGATAAAGGATTTCTCTTCCCGGTTCAGCCGCTCGCCGATCAACTCCTGCAAATCATTGACAAGCGCGTGCATCCGATCCTGGGCGATGACGGCCAGGTTGTCCACCTTGGCTAGTTCATTAGTATACCACCCCAGGTGGCTGTGAAGAAATTTCGTCTCGTCCAGCTTCCATGAAATCCAATTATGCGGCTTGTTTACCCCATGATAGTAGAAGATCAGGTTGCCGTTCAACCGGATCGGATCCTGGATGAGCGAAGCCCAGCAGCTGTCCCACTCGCCGTCCGCGCCGTGCGGAAGGAAGCTGGCTCTGCCGTGCGTCTTGTTCCACGAATACCCGTCGTTGCTGTAATACAGCTTCGTGTCGCCCTTCTGCTCACCCGAATAGTAAGCGGTCAGATAGCCCAAATACAGTCCCTCGTATCGCGTCACCTGGAAGAAGTAGTGCTGCATATCCTCGGGATCGTCTCCGTCCGTATCGAACAGCAGCCGTTCGCCGCTCCATGTCGCAAAGTCGCCGCTCGTTCGCACATGCACCAGTCTCTTGAATCCCGGCATGTTGTCGGTCGCAGTGAACGATTGCGGCTCCCTTCGTTGCGTCAGCACCTGGTAGCAGCGATACTGGCCGGTATCGGCGTCCTGCATCAGATTGAACGCATCGTGGCCGCCAAACAGCGCGCGGTCTTCGTCATGCTTGACCCAATGAATGCCATCGGGCGAAAAGGCGGCAAGAGCGCCGCTCGGGGTCAGACGCGGCTTGTCCCAATACAGCATCTTGTACTTCTTGCCCGGGTCCTTCTCCTGCTTGTCGACGATTACGCGGTGCAGACTGAATACGCCGTACGTACCTTGTTGTCCCGTCCCTTTCATCACCGTATTGCACGGGTCCGCTTCGCCGAACAAATGCAGCGGCGGCCGCTCCCAGCGCAAGCCGTCGGCCGACGTCCAATAAGTCAGCACCACCGTCTTGTCGGCGTTATTTTCCATATACCACAGCTTGAATTGCTGCTCTTCTTCGTCATAATGCAGACTCACCGGCATATCGAGCACCTGGTTGCTGCAATAGATCGGCGCATGGGCCGCTTTCTGCGGCTGATGCATCATAAACTCAATGTTCCGGTGCTCTTCCAACCGACTGCTGTCGAAAAATAACCATTTGCCCACGAAATAAACTCCTCAACGGTTGAATTTTGAATCGAACCCTTTCCGATTGCCGCTTATCCTTTCAGCGAGCCGACGGTAATGCCTTTGACGAAATATTTCTGAATGAACGGATAAACGCACATAATCGGCAGCGAGCTGATCATAATGGTGGCCGCCTTGACGGCTTCCTTCGGCACGTTCTCCAGCAAGGTGTCCGACCGCGACCCGCCGCCTTCCGACGCGCCCGCCATCGTCGTCACATCGAGCGAGACGATCATCTGCCGCAGAATGAGCTGAAGCGGCCACTTATGCTGCGAATGGATATAGATCGACGCCGTAAACCAACTGTTCCAGTAGGCGACCGCATAGAACAAGCCGATCGTCGCAAGGACGGGCAGCGAAATGGGCAGGATGACCCTGAACAGGATCGTCACCTGATTGGCGCCGTCGATCGACGCCGATTCCTCGATTTCGCCCGGCAGCTCCATGAAAAAATTGCGCATCAGGAACATATTCCACTGGCTGATCAGCACCGGAATGATCAATACCCAGAGCGAATCCTTCAGTCCGAGATTCGTCAACAGCAAGTAGGAAGGGATCAATCCGCCGCTGAAAAACATCGTCACAAGGACAAAGATGGTCAGCGGCCCCCGGTACGGCAAGTACTTTTTGGACAGGCCGTATGCGAGGCTGGATGTAAACAGCAGGGACAGAAACGTGCCGGCCGCGGCAACGAACAAGGTGACGGCAAACCCTTTCCAAACAAACGTTTCTTCGACAAGCAAGTATTGATAAGCATCCGCCACGATATGCTTCGGGATGAAGGTATAGCCGTATTTAAGAATGTCGTCGCTGGTCATGAGCGATTGGTTCAGCAGCAGCAGGAAAGGCGCCATAATGGATAAGGACAACAGAAGCAGCAGCATAATATTGACGATGTCGAACGCTTTTATCTTCACCAGATGCCTTCTTTCCCCATCCTCTTGACGACCACATTCGCGATGATCAAAAACAGCAGTCCCACCACGTTTTTGAACAATCCGATCGCGGCGGAATACGAATATTTGGTGTTGAGCAGCCCTTCCCGGTACACGTACGTATCGATAATATCGCCTACCTGGTACACGGTGGGCGAATAAAGGAGCAGCACTTGCTCGAAGCCCGCGTTCAGAATGCCGCCGATCTGAAACACGAACAGGATGGCGATAATGTTGGAAATGCCGGGTATGCTGATGTATCGCATCTTCTGAAACCGGCTGGCGCCGTCGATTTCCGCGCTTTCGTACAGCTCGGGATTAATGCCTGCCAGTGCGGCCAAGTAGATGATGCTGCCCCAGCCGATCCCGGACCAGATCGAGCTGCCGACCAGAATGCTGCGGAAGTAATCGGGCGAACCGAGGTAGCTGATCGGCTGCCCGCCGAAGCTTTTCACCAATTCGCCCACGACCCCGCTGGTCGGCGACAGAATCGTAATGACAAGACCGGAAATAATAACCCACGACAGGAAATGGGGCATATAAGAGATCGTCTGCACCGCTTTTTTGAACTTTGCCCGCTTCACTTCGTTCAGCATGAGCGCAAGTACAATCGGGGCGGGAAAGCCGAAAACGAGCTTGTACAGGCTGATGACGACCGTGTTGCGGAGCAGCCTGCCGAAATAATACGAATGGAAAAAGTCGTTGAAGTGCTTCAGCCCTACCCAGTTCGGATCGATAAACATGCCCTTGATGCCGCCGAACGGTTTGTAATCCTGAAATGCGATTACGACGCCATACATCGGCACATAATCAAACACGAGAAAAAAGATCATTCCCGGCAGTATCAACGCATATAAAAACTTGTATTTCCACATGTTGGAGAAGAAGCCGCGTTTAAGCGCGACAGCACCTGCCGAACTGCTGTTCACACCGTTTCCCTCCTGCCTGTTATCGCTATCGCGGCTGCCTCGGGGTTTATGCCTTGTTGCCCCGCCGCCTTCCGGCGGCAGGGCGCAGACGTAAACGCAAGCTTACTTTTTCGTTGCCGCCTTATATTGCTCGTTGATGTCTTCCATGTTCGTTTTGCCGCCCATATCGAGCCATTTCTGCATCACTTTGTCCCAATCCTGGACCGAAGTTTCTCCCGTGAACAATTTGGCCTTCTGTTCCGTCATAAAGGTGTTCAAATCGTTGATTTTATCTTTTGACTTGAATTTGGAAGTGTCGTAAATGACCAGTCTGTCGACAGGGTCGAACGTCGGGAACTTCTTTGCCTTGTCCACGGTAGTGTTATATTGCTTGGACGCCCACGAATTAAGCGGCCATAGCGCTCGATCCAGGTTGTTGCTGCGATCGAACAAATAATAAGTCCCGTAGTATTTGGCGGTGGTGGTATCGGTTTTATTGTCGCCGATAAATTCGTACGTGCCGTCGGCAAGCTTCGTGAAGCTTTCGCCTTCGATCCCGAAGAGCGCCATATTGCCGCCTTCGTTGGTTGCCAAATAATCGAGCAGCTTGATCGCCGCCTCGGCTTTTTTCGATTTGGCGGGGATGACGATCATATTCACCAGTTCCGGATTCGTCTGCAGCTTATTGGCGCCGTTGCCTTTAAGCAGCAGCGGTTCATAGTTCGCTTCGGGCACCGATTTGACCAATGCGTCCATACCGCCCGAGAACATCGCCGAATACCAGCCGGCAAGCGCCCCGACCTTGTTCTGCGCGACAAGCTCCTTCTTCTGCTGGCTTTGCGCAAGCATGACGTCCGTCCAGATGTAGCCCTTCTTGTACCATTCCTGCAGCTTGGCCATCAAGTCCTTGTACGCGGGATGCAATTCGGCCGGCTGCAGATCGCCTTTTTCGTCCAGCCATTTGTACATGCCGTTCGGCATAAAGAAAGGCGCAAATACGTTCTGGAGCTCGTCCAGATTATTAAACCCGGTCGAAATGGCGAACGTATCCTTTTTGCCGTTGCCGTCCGGATCGCCGTTCACGAATGCATCCATCGCCTTCTCGAACTCCGCGATCGTTGTCGGCATCGACAAATTGAGCTTCTTCAGCCAATCGGTGCGTATTTGCAGGATGTTTGGCGCGTTGAAGGCAATTTCCGAAGGAATGCCGACTATTTTGCCATCCACCATCACTTGCGGCCACAATTTCGGGTTCATATTTTTTTTCAAATTCGGGCCGTATTTGTCGATCAGCTCGTCAAGCGCAATGATCGCGCCGTTGCGGTACAAGTCCGCCGATTTGACGTACGTCATCTCGGGAATAAGATCGACTTCTTCACCCGATGACAGCATCAAATTGACTTTGTTTTCGTATTGATCGGACGGAATGAAGAGCATCTGCTGATCGACGCCGGATTTGTCCTGGATGATTTGATGAACCTTGGTCACGATTTCATTTTTTTTGTCGTAGCCGTTGTTTCTCCGGACGACCGTTACTTTCACCGGATCTTTTTTGGCGGCCGGCGCCACGCTTGCGCTCGGCGATGTCCCTGCGCTCGCGCTTGGCGACGCCCCCGAATTGTTGTCGGACGACGAGCTGCATCCGATCACGGATACCGATAATGCCGCTGCGGCTGTCCACAGCAAAACTTTTCTGTTCCCCATCTTTACCCTCCCTGAAATGGATGCTGTCTTGCGGCAGGTTGCGGAATCGTTGCGCCGCAATCTATCTCTTACTTTGCCCGGCTGGAGCCGGCAATTCAATAACAGGATGTTCATAATCCGTGTAACAATCTGAACATACAGCACCTGCATTCGACTTTTCCGCTAAATCCGGAAACTTATAAATTCTATTGTGGTGAGAAAACTCTAATCGAGGCCTATCGAAGATGAGCGACCGCGTTTTAAGGTAAGTTTTATCGCCAATTAGAATTCGACTTTTCCGCTAAATCCGGAAACTTATAAATTCTAATGTGGTGAGAAAACTCTAATCGAGGCCTATCGAAGATGAGCGACCGCGTTTTAAGGTAAGTTTTATCGCCAATTAGAATTCGACTTTTCCGCTAAATCCGGAAACTTATAAATTCTAATGTGGTAAAATACTAGGAGTTAAGGTTGGTTGGCGCTGCCAAATGAGCTATCACGGGAGAGGGATGACGATGTCCGTTCGTGCGGTTATGTTCGATTTGTATGAAACGTTGATCTCCGAATTTGCAGACGGCAAACGAATAGCCCCAAGCTCCGGCCGCGGCGGACAGCCGCTCGGCATCAACGACGCCATGTTCAAACGCGAATGGAACGCCCGGGACTGCGCCCGCTGCACGCGTTCTGGTACAATACATACATCGCCAGTAACTACCCCAAGCTGCACCGCCCTGCGCAGGTGCTCGAATTTGTGTAACCGCCCGCGGGCATTGCGCCAAACGGCACTATGATCGGAAAAGAGGCCCGTTCCATGAACAATCGCATGCAACCGCATCCGTTTGACCATACTGTCCTGTACCGCTGCAACAGCGCCGGCAAAGCGCGCTGCGAGCCGGGCTGGAACTGGCAGCCGCGGCCGCTGGCCGATTTTGACATGTGGTATGTGGTGTCGGGCTCCGGACGCATGCGCATCGAAGGTCAATCGTTCGAGATCCATAAAGGCGTGTGCGTGCTGGTGCGTCCCGGCGACCAACCGGTTGCCGAACAGGATCCGGACGATCGGCTGACGGTGATCTATATCCACTTCTCCATTCATGACGCGCAAAGCGGCGAATCGTTCGTTCCCGGACAGCTGCCCGATCGCCGCACGCTTGTGCCCGATACGTTTGCGTTCGAAACGATGCTGGACGGCGCGCTCGATAGCAACCATGCCGGAAAATTATGGGCGGCGCAGGAATTCGATTGCCGGCTGAAGCTGCTGCTGATGCAGCTGTACCGGCTGCAGAACGAAAGCCGGGAAACGCAAGCGCATTCGCCGAAGCAGCGCCAGCTGATCGGGCGCGTCATGTCGCGCATCCGCGAGGAAGGCGGCCGCCGGATGGCGCTGGACGAGCTGGCCGCGGCGGTCGGACTGGCCCCGTCTTATTTGAGCGTGCTATTCAAAAAAGTAACCGGCCAACCGCTCAAAACCTACATCACCCAAGTGCGTTTGGAGCGGGCGATGCATCTGCTGACCGAAACGGCGATGAACGTTTCGCAAGTGTCGGATGCGCTTGAATACGCCAACGTGACGCTGTTCAGCAAACAGTTCAAGGAGCACTTCGGCCAGCCGCCGTCGCATTTCCATCTTAAGGCGATGGCCGCCCGGCCGCATGTCGGCGGCGGGCCGAAACGATAGCTTCGCGCCGCTTTTATCGGGATAAGTATAAACAATCGCCGGATGGCTTCATTCCTCGCCGCGGGAACGGCATGCTACGATTAACATGCAAGCAAACGAGTTCCTGCCGGAGGGGTTGGCTATGAAGGAAAGAAAATATTACTACGCATACGAAGGCGACGAAGCGCAGTCCGCGCGCACCATCGCCGATACGCTGTACAAGTACGACAACGTTGCGGTCCCGCAGATTGCGACCTTGCAGGATATTACGGACGCCCATGTGAGGCAGTTTATGCAGGAAGGTTATCTGGTCGTCGACAATGCGATCAGCCCGCAAGAGATTGAATCGTCGACGGAGGCGCTGATGGACATTTTGTTCGGACGCGTGACCGGTCCGCGCGTGCAGTTCGTCAAGCCGTCCAGCGAACTGCATTCCAACGAAGAACGCGAGCTGGCCGTACGCAAAATATCCGAATACATCGACCATGAGCCGAGACTTTACAACGTTGCGCATCAGCAAGGGATTTTGGACGCCATGGCCAAGCTTAGCGGCGAACCGGTCGTCGTGGCTCAAGACCAGGCGATTCTGAAGCCGCCGACCGGCGGCGCCGAGAAGCCGTGGCACCAGGATATGGCCTACGGCAATCTTGCCTACGACAGGCAGGTCATCGGCATCTGGATCGCGCTCGATCCGGCCGAGCTGGACAACGGCTGCATGCACGTGATCCCGGGCTCGCACCGCGAGGGCGGCGTGCCGCACTTCGTCGTCCGCGACTGGCAGTTGTGCGATACGAGCGTGTCCGTGCAGCGCGACGTCGCCGTGCCGCTGAAGCCGGGCGGGGCGCTTATCTTCTCCGGGCTGCTGCATCACGGGACACCGCCGAACTTCTCGAACAAACGCCGCCGCGCGCTGCAGTTCCACTACGCGCCGGCATCGGCGAAGAAGCTGTCGCCGCAGGAATACAAGCGCATGTTCACCAACGAGATGACAGGCGCGGAGTGCTGATTGGATTTGCGAAGGAAGGAAAGAAGCCCGCATGCGAATGCGGGCTTTTTTTTGATAAAGCCGGCGGTTATGACTGCTCGGCAACCAAAATAGCCCATGAAAAATGGCCTATTCGCCCCATCTCGGGCGGCTTGTCGGAAATAGCCAGTGGAATCACTGGTTATTTGCCTGCGATCGCCTTCAAATCGGCACTTCCAGCGAAATAGCCAGTGAAATCACTGGCTATTTCGTATGGACGGCCCGTTTTTGGCGAAATAGGCAAGAAAATAGGGCCTATTTTACATGGGGCTAGTTGGCGGACGAGGGGATGGCGCGTTTGAAACAAAATGCCTGCTCCGTGACAGGCGACTCTTCTTCACAAGGCCGGCTTCTCTTGCATCGGGCGCGGCCCCACTGGCGGCATGGCAGCTGCCGGCCAAGCCAGATTGCCATGCGGCATTGCACCTGCCCCGTTGGCACACCTAACTATGCGTTTGGCTGGCAGCTGTATGTAAGTACGAAACAAACGAACCGCATCTTGTAAAAGTATTCCAACACCTCTTTCGAGCAGAAACGGCTTGAAACACGGATCGAGGTAGCCAAAGAGCTGCTGCGCTCAAGCGACCTTACCATCCAGCAAACAGCTGAAGAGGTCGGCTATGCCGACAAGAAAACATTCTGCACCTTGTTCGCCAAAAGGACGGGACTAACTCCGACACAATTCAGAGCCATGCAGCAGTCGCAGGTAATCTCCACGCCATAATTGTATCTGACCTATTTGCGACCGAATAGGACAGATCGGGACATCTTTAGCGCAACCATGTCCGGCAAGATGCACATTTGACCGAGCGAATATGCGAAAGAACGGCACATCGCTGCCCATAACACCAACGCCGCTGGCACCTCTTTTCCCTTCTGACTCCTCATCTTTCCTGGGTTTTTTAGAAACAATGAACCGGCTTATCGTCCCCAAGAAAATTCTATTTACTACTATAAATAGTATGAAATGTGCAGTAAAATTTTGAATTGTCATGGCTCGGGAAAATCGTTACAATGGGTGGGAATTCCTACTATCTACCATGAAATGAGGTTGTACGATGAAAAAGCCGGCTATCGAAGGCGGCACTCCCGCCCGCAACAAACCGTTGCCTCCCAACTACCCTGGCGCGGTGGTCATGGGCCAGGAGGAGGCCGAATTCGCATCCAAGGTCATTCTGGCGCAGTCTCCATTCCGATATTATTCACCCGACCCGCAATCGGCAGTCGATAAACTGGAGAACGCCATCTCCGCCAAGATGAACATCCCTTACGCTCTTGGCGTAACGTCCGGAACAGCCTCCTTGATCGTAGCCATGAAAGCGCTCGGCATCGGTTATGGCGATAAGGTTATTGTGCCGGCCAATACATTCCTCGCTACCCCGGGAGCCGTCGTCTGCTGCAATGCCGTGCCCGTATTCTGCGATATCGACGAAAGTCTCAACCTTGACCCGGCTGCGCTGGAGCAAGTGTACGACGAAGATGTGAAGGCGATCATCGTAGTGCCCATTCTCGGCAATCCGGTCGATATGGACCCTGTCCTGGCTTTTGCTCGGAGCAAGAACATAGCGGTCATCGAAGATATGGCCCAATCGTGCGGTGTCACGTACAAGGGGCAATATGGCGGTACGATCGGAAATATCGGCGCGTTCAGCTTCCAGATGAACAAGATCATTACCGGCGGTGAAGGCGGCGCCGTCGTTACACGGGATCTTGACTTGTTCGAGCGTGCCATACGTTATCATGACCAAGGCATTGTCCGCCATCGGGATCGTTACGGTATCGATTCTCCCGATGAAGAGTTCGCATTCGTAGGGCAAAACTATCGAATGAGCGACATCACAGGCGCGGTTCTGTTCGAGCAATTCAACAAGCTTGATGAGATTGTCGCCTCTATGCGCCGAAGCCATGCAATTATCAAACAAGCGTTATCCGTCCAGTTTCCTGAGCTGCAATTTCGCAATTGTCCCGACCCGGACGATGGCCAAATCGGTTCTAATCTGGGCTTCCTATTCCCATCGGCTGAAGCGGCCAATAAGTTCAATCAAGCGATGCATGCCGAAAATATCGGCACTCACGCCTTGTATGCAGGCAAACCTGCCTATCGGACAGCAGCCATTTTCAATCAAAGGACAGCGGATAAAGACAATTTCCCGTTCAATTACCCTTTCAAAAATCCGGTTATATACACGGAAGATCTATGCCCTCGTGCCATTGACCTGCTGCCCAGAGCGGCGTTCCTGCCAATTGCCCCGACGTTAACCGAGCAGGACGTAGAAGAAATAATCGAAGGAGCAACGAAGGTCCTGCATTCCCTAAGAGAACAGGCAAGAGTGTTGTAAGAGGAAGATTAACACCGCGTGTATGATGCGACGAGGAGAGGGAAAACGAAGATGAGCAATCAAACGCCATTTTGGAAAAATCGCGACTATTACCGCAACCTGCTGCGCCTGGAGGAAACCGCCGAAGGCGTAAGACCCGTCCGGTTCACGCAACAGCAGCTCGATCATTTCGCAATCGGCGAAGTGTACCGCGTGCGCTCCCTGTGCCCGGCCGGCGTCAGCATCGCGCTTATGACGAATGCCGAATGGCTCGAGCTGGAGCTGAAAGTCGACGGCACCGTGCGCACTCATCTGCATGCGATGGCTACCGTCAACGACCGCTGGACCAGTCTGATCGGATGCGATCCGCTCGGCGAGCTGCCCCGCAGCGTTACGCTTCGGTTTCAGCTGCAGCCGCGCATGCCCGAAGGGAGCAGTGGCGTGGCGTGCAAGGTGGAAGTGTTTTTGCCGCAGTACGCCTGGCTGACCGTAACCGACGTCCGGCTGACTCCGGGCGCATCCGTCGCTCCGGCGGAGGACCGGCCGAGCTTGCGCTTGTTGTGCCTCGGCGATTCGATCACGCAAGGCGCCGATTCGCGCAATCCGGCCGGCACGTACCCGGTCAGGCTCGCGCGGCTGCTGAACGCCGAATTGCTGAACCAGGGCGTCGGCGGCCACGATTTTGACCCGGACAGCTTCGATCCCGAGCTTCCGTATGAGCCGGACTTGATCACAATCGCTTACGGCATTAACGATTGGGCCAAAGATAAAACGGCCGCAACCATCGCCGCCAATGCAACACGGCTGCTCGAGCGGCTGACGGCGCGTTATTCCGGGGTGCCCGTGCTGCTTGCTACGCCGATCTGGTATTCCAAATCGGGCGACATCAAAGCTTCGGGTACGGTCGCCGACGTCCGTACCGCCATAGCAGACGCGGTCGGCGGATTCGCGCAGGTTCGCGTCGTGGACGGCCTCGAACTGGTGCCGCCGTTCGAATATTTGTATGCCGATGGCCTGCATCCGACCGACGAAGGCTTCGGCCACTACGCCGCCGGGTTGTACAAGCACGCGCTGCACGCTTTGGGGCGGTAACGCCGCAGCTTGACCGGCGCGGTTTGCATCCGGCCGCTGCTCCGGCGCCGGCTGGGGCTGCGGCTGGCGGACCGATGCCGCTTATGGTAAAATTTCTTACCACAAGCACAGGAGGATTCGAGCATGGACATTCGTATCGACCAGCAAGGCAATTCCAAAGCCGCTCTCATCGATAGCAGCGGCATCGTCGTCGACAGCGCGCAAGACGCGCTCGATTTGATGGCGACGATCCAGTACGAGCACGACTGCCGCAAAATCGTGCTTCGCCAATCGCAGCTGACGGAACGTTTTTTTGAGCTGAGCAGCGGCGTGGCCGGCGATATTTTGCAGAAGTACGTCAATTATCACGTGAAGCTGGCCATTGTTGGCGAGTTTGACCGCTACACCAGCAAAAGCTTGCGCGATTTCATTTACGAATGCAATCAAGGCAAACAAGTATGCTTCGTCCCGGACGAGCGGACGGCGCTGGAGCGGTTGCACGCCTGGACGCTGTAAGGCGCGATCAACCTGCGATCGCTTCGAGGTACCGAACCACTTCCCCGGCTGCATCGCCGCCGGCCTTGGCGTGCGCCATCAGCGGAAAGCCGTGCGGCCCCGGAGCATGCAGCGCTTGCGGGTCGTCTTCGAGAATGGCGCGCACAATCGCCAGCTTGCCCAGCATGGCCGCCGCAAACAGGTCGATTCGCGCCCCTTGCCCCAGCAAATATTCGGCAATCCCGCGCTGCCCGGTATGGGCGGCCGCCCCCAGTGCCGTTTCCCAGTCGCCGCCGCCCCAATCCCATGCCGCATTCAGCAAGCCAGGGTATTGTTCCAGCAGCTCTTTCACACGATTCAAATCTCCATGGGCATTGGCGACGAACTCTTTTACCGTTTCGGGCGTGTGCGTTTCGGACATTGACCGTCGTCCCTTCTTCGATTATTTGGCGTCAGCTTCGAGCTGGGCCGCCAACGCTTCGTTGCCTTTGCGCCGCGCGTATTCGGCGGGCGCGAGCCCGTCCGCGTTGCGGATGCCGGCGTCGGCTCCGCTCTCCAGGAGCAGCCGGGCGATTTCGCCCCGGTTGAAATGCGCCGCCACGTGCAGCGGCGTAAATCCTTTTCGCCACGTTCCTTCGCATAACGCGTTCGCGTCAGCTCCATGCCGCAGCAGCAGCTGCGCCACGTGCAGATGATTGCCCGCGATCGCGGCATGCAGCGGCGTATTGTCGAGATTGCCGTCCCGACCCTTCCGATTCGGATCGGCTCCGTTCCCCAGCAGGAAGAGCGCCGCCTCCTCGTGGCCAAAATGGGCCGCCAACCCAAGCGGCGTAAACCCGTCATAGCTGTAGCTGTTGACGAGGTCCGGCGATTCGGAAATGAGCTCGCGAATGCGCGCCGTGCTGCCGACCGTCGCCGCTTCGTACAAGTTCAGCTCCGCCCCTTTTTGCAGCAGCAGGTCTTTGATTTCGTTCGCGCGGGTGTAGGCGGCAAGCAGGACGGCGGTTTGACCGTCTTCGGCGGCGGCGTTTTTCAGCTTGTCGTCGAAGGCGAGCAGGCGCTCCACTTTGGAGAGGTCGCGCTGCTTGACGGCGTCCAGCATTTCGTTCTTCAGGAGCCGGACGGACTCCTCGAGCGCTTTCGCCTTGCGAAGCAGCTCCTCCGAGGCTTGCACGCCGAATCCGACGAACTGCGACGCGGCTTCGGAACGGCTCTGCGCCAGGCCGGCGTTCACCAGCAAGTCGACCGCGGCCAGGTTCGTTTCGTCAAGCCGGACGGATATGACGACGCTTCGGGTTGATTTTTTGCTCATGAGTTCGGGCACCTTGTTTGTTGTAATAGTTATTACAATGTGAACTTATCATTGAAATGAGGAAGTTGTCAATCGAGGGGAATATATCTTTCATCAAGGTTTTGCTAAAATAGGATTATTCAGCGGGAAAACTAGTGAATTCCGATGACGGGGGGCCTTTTGGGTGGACATACGAGTGGATGATTTGACCGACGCGCAAGTGATTGCGCTCATTGACGAGCATCGTCGCGGCATGTTTGCATCGTCGCCGCCGGAGAGCGTGCATTCGCTGGATTTGAGCGGCTTGAAGCAAGCGGACGTGACCTTATGGAGCGCCTGGGAAAATGGCGAGCTGCTGGGCATCGGAGCGCTTAAAGAGCTGGATGCCGCCCACGGCGAGATCAAATCGATGCGCACCTCGTCCGCGCATTTGCGCCGCGGGGCCGGCAGGCAGCTGCTGGCGCACATCATCGCCGCGGCGAAGGAGCGAGGCTACCGCCGGCTCAGCCTGGAGACGGGCTCGGAGCAGTTGCCGGCTTTTGCGCCCGCGCGGCAATTGTATGAACGCTTCGGGTTCGCTTACTGCGGCCCGTTTGCGCAGTATGCCCCCGATCCGTACAGCAGCTTCATGACCTTGGAGCTGTAAAGTGCCCGTTGCAATCGGTCGGCCTTGCAAGCGGCGGCTGGAGGGGCTGGGCTTGAGCAATAGTAGCTGTCCGCCCACTACCTCCCGAGGCGCTTGCTGTAAGGCTGATTTCAGCCTTATTCCACTCACTACTCTCCCAAACCCCGCTGTAAGGCTGATTTCAGCCTTATTCCGCCCACTACTCTCCCAAACCCCGCTGTAAGGCTGATTTCAGCCTTATTCCGCCCACTACTCTCCCAAACCCCGCTGTAAGGCTGATTTCAGCCTTATTTCGCCCACTACTCTCCCAAACCCCGCTGTAAGGCTGATTTCAGCCTTATTCCGCCCACTACTCTCCCAAACCCCGCTGTAAGGCTGATTTCAGCCTTATTTCGCTACGCCCGCGTTCCGGCTACTACGCAGGCCCTTCGCGCACCTTTAGCGCATGTCTCATGCGCTGCAGCAGCTCCGCGGGCCCTTCGCGGCGCCTTTAGCGCAAGTCTCATGCGCTAAAGGCGCTGTCGCGAGGCCGACGCGCTTCCCCGCCGCCACCGCTCGGCTCAATCGCCAAACAACTGCCGGAGCATGCCGTCTTTGTCGCCCAGAAACCGCTTCATGACGATGTAGTGGTCCGTTTCCTCGAGCGTGCGCGTTTCGATGCCGTCCGGCGTCAAATAATAAATCGTCGCCTCCGGATACGCCATCACGATCGGCGAATGCGTCGCGATGATGAATTGCGACTGCTGCCCGACCAGCTCATGGATCCGCGCCAGCATCGCCATCTGGCGAAACGGCGACAAAGCCGCCTCGGGCTCGTCCAGGATGTAAAGCCCCCGCCCGCCGAATCGATGCGCGAACGCCGCAAAAAACGATTCGCCATGCGACTGCTCATGCAGCGACTTGCCGCCGTACGAGTCTCGAATCGGTGGGCCGAACCCGCCTTCGCGATCCATGTCGTCGATATTCGTGGCGACGTTATAGTAGCTTTCCGCGCGGAAGAAAAAACCGTCCCTCGGGCGATACGGGCTGCGGATCAGCCGGATGTACTCGTGCAGCCTCGAATGCGTCGACTGGGTGGAAAAGGAAAAGTTGATCGTTCCCCCTTCCGGATTAAACCCCCATGCCACGGCAATTGCCTCCATCAGCGTCGACTTGCCCATCCCGTTTTCGCCGGCAATATACGTCACTTTCGGGTGAAAATTTAATTTGTTCAAATGCTGAACCGCAGGAAGATGAAACGGGTATTCGCGAAAAGAAGGAACAAGGTGTCTCTGCAGCTCCATGCCTCGTAAATACGCTTCGGACGAACGCACCCGCCCTGCACCTCCCCCTCGAAATAGTCGGCAACAAACAATTCGCAGCTCTCCTTACTACGGCCAGACTCCGCAGCTCGCCCTCTGTGCCCTCCCCCCTGCCTTACCGTCCGCTACGCCCCAAACATGTTGTCAGGTTAACGCGGAACCACAAGGGAATGGCGAAATAAGCCATTTTTTGTGGCCTATTTCATCCAAAATGAGCAGTCACCTCAAAATAGCCAGTGATTTCACTGGATATTCGTGTCAATTTTCTCGGATTGAGGCTCTTTGACCGAAATAACCAGTGTTTTTGCTGGCTATTTTTGATGGGACGGCCGAAATGAGGGCAATAAGCCATTTTTTTCGGCCTATTCTCCCCCAACTCCCCTTACTTCGGCAACTTCTCGCGCCCTGCCCGACTTACGTTTTAGCCTGCGTGCGAAACTTCTGCGGCGTCACGTTCATGATCGCTTTGAAGCTGTGGCAGAAGTGGGAGAAGCTGGCAAATCCGACCTGATGGCCGATGCTCTGCACCGACGCGTCGGTCGTAATCAGCAGCCAGCACGCCTGGCGCATGCGCCGGTTCAGCAAGTAGTCGGTGATCGAGCTGCCGGTTTCCTTGCGGAAAATGCGCGAGACGTAATGCTTCGACAAATGCAGCTCGTCCGCCAGCGCGTCCAGCTCGAAGCCTTCCGCGTACCGCTGCTCGATCCACTGCATGATTCGCTCGGAGTAGCGCACGCTGCGCGGCGCGGCAGCCGCGGCCGAAGCGGCGGACGCCTCCAATTGCTGGCGTGGCTGGATGTAGTCGAGCAGCTGCGTCAGCAGCAAACCGAACGTCTCTTTGCGCTCGAATTCGGAAACGACTCCGAATCGCTGCTCGTAATAGTCGAACAGCGCCGCCAGCAGGCGAGGCTCCTCGTCGAACGCGATCACTTGCGCTGCGTTGTCCGCCGCGAGCATCGTCTGCAGGTGCGACGACAGCCGCGGATACGGCGCCAGAAACCGCTCGTACACCGGCGGCTCGAACATCAGAATCGTCCGCACGTAAGGCCGCGCGGGCGAAACGTCGATATGAATGCGGTGCAGCTGGAACGGCTTGTACCAGATCAGCGTGTTCGGACGCAGCTCGTAAAACCGCTGATCGATCGTCACATGCCCTTCGCCTTCATGGATATAGTTGAATTCGAACCCGCGATGGTAATGGTAGAAGCCGGGAAAATAATCGGCCGTCAACCGTCGATAGGAGAAGCGGTAGTAGTCCCGATCCATTTGGATATACTCGATGTGTTTCACGACAGATCGCACCTTCCGCCAAGATGACAATACAACGACATTTTACCACAATGACAGGCAATCGAAAATGAAGCCATTCCGCTATTGTAGAAGAAACAAAACGTTTGCTTTACAATAGGGGAGGAGAGTCACCGATGAGCGATCCGATCGATGACGTATTGATGGAAGAACTCGACGAAGTCGAATTATCCGGGCATGCCGAGGTCAAACGAGGCAGCGCCCTGTATTATGAGCCGGCGGATACCGCATTCGCGCTGAAGCGGCTGCTGTGGCACGAATTCGAGCTGTCGCGGATGACTGCAGGCTGGATGCCGGCCGCAACCGTCTTCGAAACGAAAACGAAGCTGGCTCGCCTGTCCTACCTGCATATCCGCGACATGCGGATGCTGAACGAACGCATCGAAGAGCTGCCGGGCGGCCTGTCCGCCAAAGAGCGGACGCCGGAGCCGGTTCGCGAGCTGTACGAGCGGGCGGCGCTCGCGCCGGACGAAGCGAGCTTCTTCGCCGGATACGAGCTGCTGTTCGGCGCCCTCGTGAAACGCTACGAGGCGCTTGCGCTGCACATCGACCCGGTGCTGGACGCGCCGACCGGCGACATCCTCGACATCGTGCTGCTGAAGCGCAAGGAGCTGGCCTGGATCAAGGAGCAAGCCCGGTTCGCCGGAAACGGCACGTTTGCGGAGTGGAAGCCGTATGTCGCCGAATTGCGCGGCGCCATCGACGGCGGTTTCGGCGAGCTGCCTGACGCGCCGGTATGGCCGGCGGTGCCCGATGCCGAGCCGGCCGGCCCTGTGCCGATCGCAGCGTCGTGCGACCCGCGCTTCCCGCTGTACGAGCATGCCGCCACGCGCAAAATGTACGCCGACCCGGAAGCCTCGCCGCTCACCGGCAGCGTCAAGCAGATGCATTACATCAACGCAACCGAAATCAGCGCCGCGGAGAACCTGGCCTACATGTTCTATGCGATTCAAGGCATGCCGCGCGAGTTTTACTACGACTTGTCCCGCCATATGTGGGACGAAGCGCGCCACTCCGTCATGGGCGTGCGCCGCGTGAAGCAGCTCGGCTTCCGCACCGAAGACTTCCGCTATTACCAGGGCGGTCCCGGCCACGATGCCGACGAATCCTGGTACGCGGACATGTACGCCAGCCTGACGATGGTAGCCGAACCTTGCTCCTTCCTCAAAAAGCGCAAGTCCGCCGTCGCCTTCCGCCAATTCGGCGACGCCTTGTCGGCCGCCCACGTCGAGTTCGACATGGCGGATGAGCAAATGCACGTCAATTTCGGCAAAAAGTGGGGGCCGGAGCTGTTCAAAACGTTCAAGAACGATCTGGTCACCGCCCAGGAAATGGCGAAAAAGACACGTATCCGCCGGCTGGAGCGTTTCGGACTCGGCGAGCAGGAAGAAGCGGATGTGCTGAAAAACTTCCCCGCCTTCTGCGGCTTTACGACGACCGAGCTGCAATACGACAAATACTGATACAAATACTGATACAAATACGGATGACAAGTACGGACAACCATCCGTAGCAACCGACCGCTTTTACCAACAACGACAACTACAAACGCGAGGAGCAAACGACATGCCAGCAGGCACCACTTGCACCTATTATGTTTCCATACGGGACGGACATGACGGCAATGACGGCTTAACGCCGTCATCGCCGTTTCGCACGATCGGCCGCGCTGCGGCCTTGATGCAGGCGGGCGACCGCTGCGTCATCCGCGAAGGCGTATACCGGGAGACCGTAGCCCCCGCTCATTCGGGGAATGCCGCGGCTCCGATTCGTTTCGAGGCTTACGAGGGAGAAAAAGTCGTCGTCAGCGGCTGCGATCTGGTGACCGGCTGGACGCGGCACGAAGGCAACGTCTACAAGGCGCCGATGGACTGGAGCATGGGCGACGGCAACGGCGATATCGTGTTTATGGACGGCGCGCTTTCGCACGAAGCGATGTGGCCGAAAATTACCGACCGGCTCGACCGCTCCCAATACGGCGTCGTCGCCACCGCGGAAACCGGCACGAACCGCACCGTCCTTCGCGATAGCGCGCTGCTCGCCTTTCCCGACGGGCACTGGAACGGCGGCATGGTGGCGTGCGTGCACGGCGTCGGCTACTTTATTTCGACCGGCACGATTGCGGAGTCGGGCGGTGGCAGCGTCACGTTCGAATCGTTCCTCAGCGCCGCTCCGTTCTATCACGCAGCGCCGGGCGACCATTATTTCATTACGCGTACGCTGAACGCGCTTACGGCGGAACGCGAATGGTACCATGACGTCAAAGCCGGCATCCTCTACGCCATCGCACCCGGCGAGGATCATCCGGACGGCCACGAAGTCGAAGCGAAGCGCCGGGAATACGCCTTCGATCTGCGCGGGCTGGCCTATATCGAGATCGCCGGTATCGACGTGCGCGGCGCCTCGATCACGACCGAAGACGCGTCCCACTGCACAATCGCGCGTTCCCGCGTTGTCGGGATCGACCGCTATTTTACCGATCGGCAGACGATTTACGGGCGGACCAAAGGCATTGAGCTCGGCGGCAGCGACAACACGATCCGCGACAGCGAAATATCGCTCTTCGAAGGGATCGGCGTCAATGTGTCCGGGCAGCGCAACAGCGTCATCAACTGCCACATTCACGACGGCAATTTCGAAGCTTCTTACGCCAGCCTGCTGTGGATGACCGGCCAGCGGCATTTCGTATCGCATTGCACGATCGCCAGAGCCGGGCGTACGCTCGTGTCCGGCGTGTTCGGACGGTGCGTCGTGCAGTATTGCGACATTTCGCACGCCAACGCGTTGACCAAAGATTCGGGCATCATCTATTTGTTCAATCACGATTTTGACAATTCCGAGTTTCATCACAACTGGCTGCACGACAACTTGTCTCCGCATCTCAGCTTCGGCTTCTACATGGACGCGTGGACGAGCGGCGCCAACTTCTTCAACAATGTCGTCTGGAACATTCCGCATCACGGGCTGCACCTGAACCGCCCGCTGCAGCGGACGCTCATCTACAACAACACGTTCTGGCGCAGCGGCGACGGCGACTCCACCGCGTTCTGCCTGGACGATATGTACGGCACGCAGGTGGTGAACAATATTTTTGCCGATGGCCGGCTGATCAAGTGGGGCGAGGATTGTTTGCTCAGCAACAACCTGATGCAGCAAGACGGCGGATTCGTCGATCCGGAGAACGGCGACTTCCGGCTGCGCGAGAATTCGGCGGCTCGCGGCGCCGGCGTGCCGATTACGGCCGTGACGACCGGCGACACGCCGGATCTTGGCGCTTATCCGTACGGGGCCGAGCCTTGGCGGGCGGGGCACGATTTTGCGGCGCCGCCCGAGGTGGCGCTGGCGTTTACGCCGCTTGCCTGCAGCATCCGCATCGGCAACTGCGGCTTCGAAACCGGCCGCTGGGAGCCGTGGACGGTCGAAGCCGGCAAGCCGGAAATCGTATTCGGCTGCGCCTGGGATTACAGCCGCGACGGCTACGTTTCCGTCGTTCGCAGCAACAAGTATACCGCCTTGCTGAAGCCGGGCGACAAGATCCGGCAAACGACCGAAACGCTCGCGCCGGACACCGACTACGAGTTCTGGGCCGGCGTCAAAGGGGAAGGTTATTACCGCAACGCCGAGCAATACGACGGCGCCAGCTCGCGGGCGGACTGGGACCGGGCGCCGGACGGCGGAGCGGCGATTTATCGCGACGTGCGTTACGTGGGCGCCATGCGCGCCGGCGACTGGCTGAAGTATGAAGGCGTCGATTTCGCGAACGGCCACTATGACCATTTTGCCGCCGGCTTGAACAAGATCGTCGGGCCTGCCGTTCTGGAAGTTCGGCTGGACAGCCCGGACGGCCCACGTATCGGCGCGGTCAGCCAGTTGGAGGACTATTCCGGCGTTTGGCGCTATTTTACGCTCCCGATCAAAACGGTCAAAGGCGTGCACGACATCTATCTCGTAGCGGCCGGCGAAGGACAGCTGCTGATCGAAAGCTTTAAATTTTACCACGCCTTCCATTGCAACAACGTGCTGATTACGATTACGACGCCAAGCGGCGTTACCGCGTCGCGCCAAGTGAAGCGGCTGAACTGGGATACGAAAATGGACAAGGTAGCCTTCCGCACCGGTCCAACGGACACGTCGGCCATAGTTACGATCGAAAACCTCGGCGCAGGCAACCTCGGCGCACACAAGCATAACGTGTCCGTCGACGACTGCGGCTTGTGGAAACCGGTGCTGAGCTGAATCGACAATATCTGAAGGAGCAAGGAGCTGCTCATCGGATGGAACACAAGGATCGGGAAGTGGAAAAAGCGGCGGAAGCCGCACCGGGCGGGCTGCGGCTTGGAGCGGACGCCCCGCTGTCCGTGCCCGGCCGCAGCGCCGTGCACGACACGGTGGCGGCGGAACTGCTGCTGGCGATCGGCGCGATCGGTGCCGGGACCGGGCAGGACAGGACGGCGGCGGGAAACGAGCCGAATAGGACGAAGGATGGCGGCGAACGGCTGCCGTCCTTTGTTGTGCGCGAAGACCGGCCGCAGCCGGGCGGCATATTCGCCGCGACGCTGGCGGAATCCGCGCACGCGCGCGAATTCATCGTGCGCGGCTTGATCGACCTGCCCAACGTTGACCCCGGCCTCGACGCGTTCGAGTTGATTGTTTACGGTCAGACATTGTATATCTGGGCCAACACGCCGCGCGGTCTGCTGCAGGGCGCGTATCAGTTGCAGGACCGGCTGCGGGCGTCGCGCGAGCTGCCTTCCAGCTGGTCCGAGCGGGGCACGTTTCGCATTCCGCGGCGCATCTTTCACCCCCGCTTCGAAGGCTGGCCCGGCGAACGCGCCGACTTTCGTCATATCAGCCGCCTGGGGGCATCGCATTGCCTGTTGTCGCACGATTGGCACAAGCAGCGCAACTTCCAGCAATTCGTCGTCGGCCAGCGGTTCCCGGACGCGGTTGACGCCGACGTCGTGCGCCGCAACGCGGAGCAGCTGCGAACCGCCATCGATTGGTGTACCTCCTACGCGCTGGAGCCGTGTCTGTGGATGACGGAGCTGCCCTGCCAAGGGGGGCCGTGGGTGCCGGAAGCGGAGCGGGAGCGGTTTCTGACGCGCTACTCCGCAGAATGCCTGAGCGACAGCGGCACGTACGAAGGGATGACGCTCTGTTTTGCCCATCCGGAAGTCCGGGCGTATTACCGGGACTTGATCGGCTCCTTTTTTCGCACATTCCCCGAGATCGGAACGCTCTTCCTGTTCGGCATGGACTCGGGCGGCGAGCTGTGCGACCCGGACCGGTGCCCGCGCTGCGCCGGCATGAGCCCGATCGCCCAACGCGACCGGCTCATTCGTTTCCTGCTGGAGGAGGGCGGCCGCGTGCGGCCCGGACTGCGCGTGCTGACGACTTCGTGGCATTGGGAGCACGATCCGGCCGCTTTCCTCGCGCACCAGCGACAGCTGCCCGCCGGCAGCGGGCTTTACATGGCCGCACAGAAGGACGGCTGGCAGGCCGAACGGCAGTCGCACGAGCTGCTGCGCGAGGCGCGTGCGATTTGCCGCGAGCGGGGGCAGCTGTTCATCGGCTACGACAACTTCCACTGGGGCGACGATTCCGTGCACGGGCTGCGCGACATCCAGGATTTCCCGCTGGGCATCGCTGCGAAGCTGCAGCGTTGGTTCGCGCTGCAGGCCGACGGCGTGTTCGACCATTGGGGCGGCTGGGGCGAAGACATCGCCAGCAACGCGGTCGCATGCCGGGCGTTTATGCTGAACCCGCTGGCCGACGCGGAAGCCGTGTGCCGCGACATCGCGCATCGCCAATTCGGCGACGAAGCCGGACCGCACGTGTTCGCCGCCTGGAGCGCGCTGGAGCGGGCGCATCGCTGCCTGTCTGTCGCCTGCACCTGGGCGCCGGTACAGTGGCCTGGCTGGTATATGGCGAAAATGCGCGTTCCCGTGCCGGGCGGCTTCGAGCCGCTGATCTCAAGGCACGACAACGAACCGCTGCCGCCCAAAGCGGCCGCCGGCATCACGTATAACGGGGGAGAGCCGCAGGAGCTGTTTCAGGCGGTGCACGATGCCTGGCGCGAAGCGTATCCCGGCTTTGCGGCTGCCGCCGCCTGTCTGGAGCAAGCGATCGAGCGGGTGGCGGACGGCGAGTTGTTTTATCGGCACTGGTGGGACGGTGCCGCGCCCTCGCCTTCGCGCAAGCTGCATTTGCAGCGGCAGCTGCTGTATGTGCGCGCGGGCGGCGCGTTTGGCCGCGATATCGGCCTGCATTTTGGGCTATGCGCGCTTTACCTGCGCGCGGCTGCGGAAGCGGACGGCGAAGCGGCGCGCGACGCCGCGTTTCGCCGGCTGGCGGAGCCGTTGCTGCGCGAAGATCTGGAGGCGAGCGAGCAACTCGCCGCCTTGTTCGCGGAGCTGGGCGCCACAGGCGCGGACTTGCGGCCCGGCCGGAACATCGCCGGCCGCTTCCGCGAGAAGGCGGACGGCATTCGCCGGTATTTGCGGGAATGAGCCGCGGCTGATCCGTGCCCGTTCCGTCCGACACACTTGCTGGCGCAAGCGAATCGTGCCGTTGGCTTGCCGGGCGGTGCAACCCTTCGCTCCGCTTGCATCTTTGAAATAGCCCATAAAAAATGGACTATTTGTGTTATTTCTCCTTCGATGCTGGAAATAGCCAGTGAAAACACTGGCTATTTGGGCCAAACCGCCGCAAAATTGAACATATTTGCAGAATAGCCAGCGAAATCGCTGGCTATTTTTGAGTTGAGTCGATATTTTCGATAAATAGGCCACTTTTTATGGGCTATTTGGGCGTGGGCGGCTGGGGCGGTTGCGGAAACGCAGCGATTGAGGCGAGACGGAACAACTGGTGCAAAAGTAGCTACTTTTCTGGCGCGGACGTGCAACTGGTGCGGAAACGCACGAATGGTGCAAGTCGAAACAACCTGTGCAAAAAGTAGCTACTTTTCCTGGCGCGGACGTGCAACTGGCGCGGAAACGCAGCGGCTCGGCGGAAGCGCATCCGAGCGCTTACCCGCCTGCCAAAAAGCCGCAACGCTGAAGGCGTGCGGCTTTTTGGCAACTACTTGCGCGACTACACCGTCTCGCGAACCCACTGGGCCGTCGCCCGCAGCTGGCGAATTTCTTCCCGCATCGCGACGGTAAGCCCCTCCGGCTTCGCCGTGCGGCTGTTCAGACCGATCGGCACGCCCTCCAACTGCAAATGAAACTTGGCGTTGACCGGGTAATATTGCCGCTCGATCGCCGATGCCAGGCCTAGGAAGTTTTGCAGCCGCGCCGCACGTTCCGGCTCGCGCTCCCGCAGCGCCAGCATCGACACATACAAGTCCGCGTGAAAATTGGCCATCACGCCGCTGAAGCCCGACGCGCCCAGCGCCAGCGACTCGAGCAGCGTCGCCGCATTGGCGTTGAACAGCTTGAGCCGGCTGCCTCGCACGGCGTCCAGCTTCGCCGCGATTTGCGAAGCATCGCAGCACGTATCTTTCAGAAACAGGAAGCGTCCGGTATCCGCGCACCAGCGCAGCAGCTCGGGCGACAGCAGCCGCTTGTACGGGTACGGGCATTCGTAAATGCCGAACGAAACGTCGGGCACTTGCCGCAAGATCGCTTCCGCCCGCTCCTTCCACAGCTCCTCCGGTTGGTCCGCAGCGGCCAGCCGGTTGCTGACGAGCACGAACGCCTCGATGCCCGTCGCCGCAATGCGTTTGATTTCCTCGATCTGGTCTTCCGCCCGATCGGAAACGTGTCCCGACGCGATCACCGGCACACGCCCGCGCGACCGCTCAACCACAAACGCCGCCAGCCGCACCCGCTCCTCCAGCGACAAATAAAACATCTCGCTCGACTGGCAGACGGCGAACAAACCGTTCACCCCTTGCCCGATATACCATTCGATCAAATGCTCCAACCCGCCGTAATCGATCTCGCCATTATCGGCAAACGGCGTCACCATCGTCGGCCAAACGCCATCCGCAATCGAACCATTCGTTTCCGCCATCTTCGCTCTCCCCTGTCATCTTGCCATCTTGTCATCTTGTCATCTTGCCATCTTGCCATCTTGTCATCTTGTCATCTTGTCATCTTGTCTTGACCGCCGCCGTTCTTACTACAGCGTATCCTACTCCAGCGTCAGTTCCCAGAACGCCACCTGTACCCGGTTCCATGTATACGTGAGAAACAGCCGCTCGCCCGCGCGCACGATCGCCGGGTACGAGTATTCCCCCGGTTCCGCCTCCAGCGTCAGCATGTCGCGCCACGTTGCGCCGTTATCGGCGGACCAGGCGACAACAAGCGGCGAACGTGCCGCCCAGTTGCCCGGCACCGGATTGTACACCAGCGCAAGCCCGCCGTCCGCAAGCTGCGTCAGATCGATGCCGCTGTTGTTGTTGGGCAGCGCAATCGCGTACGCCTCGCACCAGGTTGCGCCTCCGTCGCCCGAATCGCTGCGGTAAACCGCTCCTTCGGTGCTGCGCAGCAGCATGTGCACGCGCCCCGGCGCAGGCTCCCACAGCGTCGGCTGGATGATGCCCTTGCCGGCCAGCGCGGCGTGGTCGATCGGCACGAACGCACTGCGCGTCCAGCTCTTCCCGCCGTCGGCGGACAAATCGACGAACGCGTCCCAGTGCGTCGCCGTTTCGATCGACGCCGGCGCGGCCCAAGTACCGTCCTGCAGCGCGATCGGCTTGTTCTTCACCGGCCCTCTTCCGCCGCTCTCGTCGCCTTCGACAAGCACAGCCGGCTCGCTCCAGGTGCGCCCGCCGTCGCGCGAAGCGCAGTGCCACGTCACCCACTCGGGGATAACGTGCCCCACTTTGTAATACAAGTGGACCGTACCGGACGAATCGGCGAACAGCACCGGGTTCCAGTGCGCAACGCCTTCCTTCCCCGCGATCCGGAAAGGCGCCGACCAGACGCCATCTTGGCGAATCGCTCCCCAAATATCGACGTCCGCCTTCCCTTCCTCCGTGCCGCCGAACCAGGCAGCGACGATCGTGCCGTCCGCAAGCGCGGCCAGCGTAGTCGCATGGCAGTTGGCCGTCGGTTTGTCGTCCGCCGCAAATACAAACTGCTTCGTTGCCCCAATGAGGTTCAAGTCATTCCCCTCCACAATGCAATTTATCTTTCGTATGCTAAAACGTTACACTAAACCAAATGGTAGTGCCCTCCGCGCAAAATGTCAATACAATTAAATCCCTTGCTGCGCTGATTTGCGCCGGGCCCGTTACTATTCACCGTCACCCTGCTCCTGAGACACGATTCCATGTAAAAAGCGGACGGAGATTCCGTTATGGCTCCAAAGTTGGCTGTTGAGCACCGAATAGTGGAAGCAGGTTCTGTTATGACGCCATCGTTACCTTTTAAGTACCCAATAGCGGAAAGAGATTCCGCTATTCCTCCAAAGTTGGCCTTCCAACACTCCTTAGTGGAAATCCGTTCCGCTATTGCTCCACGCGGGACTATTGCAGGCTGTGAATAGTAACCGGGCCCGCCTCGCTGATTTGCATCGATGAAAAAAATCATCGATAATGATGAGTAATAGTAACGTTTTAGCAAACGAGGAGCGACCGCGGCATGGTAACGATCAAAGACATAGCGGCCCGGGCGGGAGTATCGGTAACGACCGCTTCCCTGGTGCTGAACGACAAGGACGGCGCTGTGCGCATATCGGCGGCTACCAGGAAACTCGTGCTGGAAACGGCGGCGGCGCTCGGCTATGTGCCGAACGTATCCGCCCGGCAGCTCCGGCGGCAGGGCGAACGCACGCTGTCGATCGCGCTGCTGCTCCCGCACGACTCGCGGGTGTCGATCATGGGCGAGCTGATTACCGGCATCCAGCGCTATTTGCTCGAAGGCGACGCGCCGGCCAAATGTTCGCTCACCGTGGAAATGTACCGGGCAGGCGAATTGGCGGAGGTAAGCGGCTTATGGGAGCAAACGCGGTTCAACGGCGCGTTGCTGGCCAATTTGTCGGAGCGCGACGAAGCGTATGCGCACGAGCGCCGCTTCGTGCTGCCCGCCGTCCTGTTCCAGCGCAAATCCGACCTGTACCCCTACGTCGACTGCCGCAATACGCAGGCCGGCAGCGACGTGGCCGCCCACTTCATCGCCCGCGGCCACCGCCAGCTGGTCGTACTCGTGCCGCGGCTCTCTTCGGACGCGATCAACCGCCGCTTGCAGGGCATGCTTGCGGCGCTCGCCGCCGCGGAAAACGCGACGGAGCCGGTCATCCGCTTCGGCGAGTTTTCCGAGGACGGCGGCTACCGGGCAGCGGCCGAGCTGCTGCAGAGCGGGTTCGAGCCGACCGCTGTCGTCGCGTTCAGCGACCAGATGGCGATGGGCGCCCTGTTTGCGCTGCGGGAGCGCGGCATCCGGGTGCCGGAGGCGTGCGAGCTGATCGGCTTCGACGATTTGCCGTTCGCGCGCTACACGTCGCCGCCGCTGTCGACCGTCGCCATCCCCGTCCAGGAGATGGCGCATCACGCCGCGCGCATGCTGCTCGGCCGGATCGTACCCGGCTCGCCGGCACAGGCTTCGCGCACCTTCGACATGCCGCTCGTCCACCGCGCGACGACCGTAACCGCCGCAGCAGGCGGTCCGAATCGCGTATTATAATCCGTATTTGGCGGACAGGTAAGCAAAAACGTCTTGCCTTTCGTTCGCCGTCAATACACGGTTATAAATGATTACCTCGGCAATATCTCCCTGAAAGAAGGAATCGATATATTTCTGATCGCCGGTATGCCAAGCCATATAGGCTCCAATCGTGTTCGGTTGATCGTCCGGTGAAATATTCCTGATTTGTCCGCCCAAATAACCGGTTCCCGCCAATGACCCGTTCTTGTAAAAATTCAGCTTCCCGTCCGAATGGCTATAGGTGCCGCCAAGCGCATTCCAGGTTCCGCTGTACACCGTTCCCGATACCGTCTGCACGGTGTGGCTCGTATTCCTTACCCAAAGCCTTGCTGCGGTGTCCGAGCTTGATATTCGCAGCGCCTCTCCTCTGCCATATATGCCTCTGACAGCAGTTCCCTGACTTTTGGCAACCGTAACGATCGTCGCATCATTCTGCAAGTTCAACGATGCCGGGCTGCCCATACTCATGTAATCGTCCGTTCCGTCAAAGCGTACCGCCGCTTTTCCATTCACAACGTTGGCGTAATATTTCGGCTGTTTGGCCGAAGTATTCTGCACGGCATGGTTGGCGTTTCCGGAGCTGTCCGCGAAAGCGGATACATTATCGCCGCTATTCAGGCCCGTTATGGAATCCGCTTTTAACCACAATACCTGCCCATTGGCAGGCACAACGGGAGTCGGTGTCGGAGTCGGTGTCGGTGTTGGCGTCGGCGTTGGGGACGCAGCAATCGGCATATCGGACATGACATACCAATGATTGGCCGTGCCATTATCGATACCCAGCTTAATATCCGGCTCTGTCCGGGAAGCTTTCGAGAATACGCCCAGCGCCAGCTTCGTTGCATTTGCGTCGTACGGGAATGAAAAGTAGGCAACATTCGTCACGGTCTGTCCGGGCTTCCAGTCAAACGGATTCACACCGGACAATGTCTCGGTCGCAAGTACTTGGTTGCTGCTGTCGAGCAAGGCCAGTTTGACTACGGCTGTGTTTCCTTTCATGTAAATAGGAGCGACTCCGTCATTCCGCATCTTGAAGGTGATACTCCCGGCAGTCCCGTTGCCAAGATCGTCGGGATAAGCCGCCTCTGTCATTTTAAACCAATAGCCCATCTTGTTCTGCCACTCGTCGACCAGATTTCCTTTTTCAGCCAGGAAGGTGTTGGCGTCGGTTCCATTCCACTCGCCTAATGGCTGATAGCTGTATTTGGACCCGTTGATTTGCCCCGGAATCATCCCGTCATACCAAATCTCGCCTGTCCACCCTTGACCAAGCTTTAATTTTTCATAGGGAAACGACCATTCGGCCACTGCCGGACCTATATTATAAAATGGCAAAACCTGTTGCCAGCGCGGAGAATAATCGGAAGAATCTTCCCTTGCGCCGAACCCGTATGTGTCCCTGGCATAATAACCGTACCCTCCGGAATTCATCCCCGTTCCGCCGGAAATAGGCACGATAATGTGGGTTTGATCGAAGCCGGACCATTGATCGATATACTGCCGCTTGACCGTATTCCCCGGGTCCGTTCCGCCAAGCCCGCCCAAATGCCACTCCCCCCAGTTTCCAAAGGTTCTGGCATCAATGAATTCAATATTGGGATCCCCGTTGTAACGATCTTTAAGGGCCGTAACGAACTGTCCCATTTTGCCGATAAAGACGGGATCATTCCAAACAGGCACCTTGGTATTCGGCGCACCTGAGGCATAATAAAACTGCGCCCCGGCGTCAATCACCCATTGCGGCATCGATGTGTAGCTCGTGGACGAATTAACCTGAACCGGCATCACCCCGAAAGCAAACGTTTTGCCTTTGGCTACGGCGGCATTGTACAAGTTATCGATCGGCGTCCAATTAAACGTGTTGTCTCCTACGTGAATATCTTTCCAATTGAAGCGCGAATAGGCCACCGAAGCCTTCTCCCAAACCGCGGAATTGGCGTTGGCGAAATTGCTGTACACGATCCAGCCTTTGCCCGGGTTGATCAAATAATCGTTGTTCTCTTGCGGAGCGACATACACGGTTGTTGCCGCCGATGCATGCTTGACGGGTCCGATTAACGGCGTTAACGATACCAGCATGCATAAGAGCAGCACGCGGATCAGCACGCTTTTTTCCAAATAAACCATGGATTTGCCCTCCTTCTGATTGCCCTTCCATCCGGTTTACTTCGTATAGATCTTCCGGTAATCGCCTGGCGTAATGCCTTCGCTTTCCTTGAATTTGCGGATAAAGCTTGACACATTGGCATAGCCGACTTTCTCCACCAGCTCCTGCAAATTGTCTTCGCCGTCGGCAAGCATCTTCTTGACCTTCTCCATGCGCAGCCAATTGACATATTGGGTCAATGTTTTTCCTGTTTCTTCCTTAAAAATACGGCTTAAATAGGGCGGCGTAACCGAAAACTGTTCCGCCATTAGCTGTAGCGAAAACTGGGGATTCGTAAACTGCGAGTTCACATAAGCGACCAACTCGTTCTTCCATTGGACGGAGGAACGGTTTTTGCTCTCTTCGATATGGCGGCAGATGCGAATACTGATCGTCGTAATCATGTCCGATAATTCATCGATGGTTTCATAATCGAGCAAGGTAATCACATCCGGATAACCCATGGCTTCATAGTGATCATTCTGTTGCAGTTCGTTCAACGTGGTCGCAATCAGATGGATCAGATCGTAGCAGATGCTCCGGACGACAAATAACGACACGTGTTTCGCTTTGATCTCGCGAATCAATTCGGACAAATAGTTGGATAGCTGGTCGATTTCCCCTCGATGAATGTACAGCCTGATATTCTCCATTTCATTCACCGTCTGCAAGGCCTTGTCGCCTTCTACCGCCTCGTGGATGAAAATAATCGACCTTTTCCCGCGGATCAAGCGATAATCCAAAGCGGTATTGGCTTCAATATAAGATTTGCCGATTTCGGATGGTTTCGCATAAGCGTTGCCTACGCCTATGGTCGCATGAACCTGCCATTCCGTTCTTAGCGCCAGCTGCAATTTCTCCATTTGTTTCAGAAACGCGACCGGACTGTCGCTTTCCGAGGAAATAATAAACACGATTTTATTGGTTTCCCATGTATCCAGCGCATAACCGACATGCTCCTGATCCAGCTCCGCTTCCAGTTTGCGGGCCATGTGGGGCAGCAGTTCCTGAATCGATTCTTCCGATGTGTCCAGCTGCAGAATAACCGTCCGGAACCAGTCGAAATCGAAATAAATTCCGGTTTCATTGACCAACCAGTTCAGCTTGGACAGCTCTTCAATATTCCCCCTTAATAATTCATGCAGGTAAAAGTTCCGCAAGACCGGCCTGCTGAACGTAATTTGACTCTGCATGGAGCGGTTCTTGCTGGACATCTGGCGGACGACATGACGGAAAGCTTCAAATTCATTCCCATGCTGCTGCAGCGGCTCCCCGGTTTCACTTTCGATGAATTGCCTGAGCTTGCGAATCGGACTATAGTTCAACTTCATAAACAAATAGCTCAGGCCAAGCCCCAACAGGAAGGTTGCCGCCAAGCTCAAAAGAGCGATTTTTTTGATCCATACTACCCGTGTCATGATCTTGTCTTCTTCTACCAGCGTCACATACGTCCATCCGTTTCGCGGCGACTTCGTATAGGAAACGAGAAAATTGACTTCTTTTATCGGAAGCTTCATCGTGCCCTCATCCGCTTCGGCTTGCAGATAGGGGGCGATAACGGCCATTTGGGATACGCTGCCGGGTTCCGTCGTATTAATCAGCTTCCCTTCCCGATCCAGCACGAAGGTCGCCTTGCCGTCATCCTCCAGAATATTTTGGATCAGCAGCTGAACGGAGCTCGCTTTGATGAAAAACATGACCGCCCCGTAACTGGTCGCCGATTTGGGAATCGGAACCAGGTAGGTAATAAACTGATTATCCTCCAACAGCTTCATCTGTTGCGGCGCATACACTTTCGACAGGGAATTACGGAGAATATCCTGCCTGAATTGATCTTCGTTCCATGAAGGATAGCCGAATAACCCCTCCATAAATTCTTCTGTCTGATACGTACTGTAAGACGAAAAAACGAGCGGCTGCTGATCGTAATAAAGCACAAGATCATAGATGAAGCTGTTCCCCGTTTTGTACTTGTTTAATTCCTGCAGCGCCTGCCTTCCCCAATAGCCGTCTCTGGTCACACGATACGGGGTCAGTTGATTGTTCAACGAAATTTGGAACGCTATTTTCTCCAGTTCATCCATTTTCACATCCAAGTTGTATTGCACTTGCGACAGCATTTGCTTGTTGTTCTTGATGACTTCCGAACGGACAGTCTCGATGAAGTACTGATAAATGATTCCGCCTATGAGGATCAAAGGGATGCTGAGAATGATGGTATAAGAAATGAAATACTTGTAGTGCAAAGATAATTTATTCAAGAACTTCATCTCAGCCTTCTCCTCGCTCGCAATCGATCTCGCCATAGACCTCAATTTTTTATATAACGGTCATAAATCCCTTGATGAATCTTCAGCTTGTCGGCGAGACCCATTCTGTTCACTTCTTTGATATAGTTGTCCCACTCTTCATCAATGCCGCCACGAACGATCCACTTCACTTCCATCTCGGAAACATAGGAATCGATGTCCAGATCCAATACCTTCAGCTTGTCGGCTTCTTCCAGAGTCGAATAAACCGTTGACGGATATGTGTTTTTCTCCGGTACGATATTGTCCTTGTAAATCGTTTCGTAAGCGACGCCTCTGGCCGCATTGAGCGAGCTTTCAACGAGATTCAACGCTTCCTTGGTGCTGAACATTAACGGAATGAAATTAAGCGGCGCCACTTTCCCTTTAAATACCGCTTGCGATTCGTTGGCAGGCGGGGCTACTTCCGTAATTTTCCCGTCGGCCGATTTGGTCAAATGCGTGCCGAAAGGTCCGCGATGCAATTCATATTTCAGCTCGCCTTCGTTCATCGCATCCGCCAGGCGCATGCTGACTTCGGGATGCTTGTTGCTCGATGAAATCGAGAAGTAGTTCAATTGCACCCGATTGTCCTGTCTGCGCCAGAAGCGGTCGCCGTTGGGGCCTGCCACGGGTTCGATCGGGGCGTATTGGGCCAGCCTTTGGGCATTTCCGATTTCGCTGCCGCTGAAGCTGGTGAAGGAGCCGTACAGCGCGACATCCTTATTGTCAATCTTCGCGTTGAATTTTTTCTGATCCTGGGTGAACGCTTCCTGATCGATCAATCCCTCTTTATACAAGCGATGAAAATATTTAATGGCTTCCTTGTAGGCAGGCTGAACCGGTTCGTAGCGCACCTTCCCGTCAACGACGGCAAGCTTGCTTCCGGTCGGCTCCAGGACGCCAAACGCGCCGTACAGAACATGATGGCTATTGTTGATGTTGGAATAAATCATGCCGAGCGGAATTTCATCCGCCTTGCCATTTCCATTGGGATCCTTTTCCTTAAACGCTTTCAATACCGTATACAGTTCTTCTGTTGTTGTCGGCGTCTTCAGATTCAATTTCTTCAACCATTCCTGGTTCAGGAAGAAGCTGTTCCGATATTCAAAATACGGCTGGTTATAAACCCAGGGCAGGGAATAAATTTTCCCGTCCGGTGCTGTTGCCGCTTTCTTCACATTCGGGTTTTCATTCAAAAATCTCTTGATATTGGGCGCATACTTGTCGATCAAATCGTTCAGCGGCACCAGCAAGCCTTGCGAACCGTATCGCACCACATCGATCGAGTTCAATCCGGCAAAGAAAATATCCGGCAGCTCATGGCTGGCAAACATCAAATTGATTCTTTCGCCAATGCTTTCCGTGGGAATTTGATCCCATTTAATATTGACATTCGTCAGCTTCTCAAGCCGCTTCACCATCTCCATATCGTTGAAATCGCCATGATGAGCGGCTTTCAGAATAGCGGCGGATACGGAAATCTTCTCATTGACTACAGGAAGTCCGGATGCATTGAAGTTCTCTATTTTTTTCGCGCTTTCAACGGCAGCGGAATCGTTATTCTTCGTACACGCCGATAACAGGGAAACTACCGATAAAGCAATCAGCATCTGTGTGCCGATCCGTTTTTTCATAACTAAAGACACTCCCTTTAATAAGATTAACTATACCAAAAAAATGGACCTCTGCCTTCATCCTTTTAACGACCCGATCATGATGCCTTTGACAAAATATTTCTGCAGGAACGGATACAGGATGAGCACCGGAATGCTTGCCAAAATAATCGCTCCGTACTTGATCTGCTCGGCCAGCTGCAGCATGACCGACGAATCGAGATCCCCCATATCGAAGCTTTCCTGCACCTCATTTTGGATCAGAATATGTCTGAGCACGAGCTGCAGCGGGTATTTATGCTCATCGCGCAAATAAATCAAGGCCGAGAAAAAAGAATTCCAATGGCTTACCGCATAGAAAAGCACCATGACGGCGATAATCGCCTTCGACAAGGGCAACACGATCGTCATAAAAAACCGGATATTCGAGCATCCGTCGATGAAGGCGGCTTCCCTCACCTCCTCGGGGATGGATTGGATAAAAAACGTTCGGGCGACAATCAAATTCCACACGGCAATCGCATTGGGGATAATCAAGGCCCATAACGTATTGACCATGCCGAAATCTTTGACCAACAGATAGGTGGGCACCAACCCGCCGCCGAAGAACATCGTAAACACGATGATTGCCATAAAGAAGCCCCGCCCGTAAAAGTCTTTTCGGGATAACGGATAAGCTCCCGTAATCGTCAACACGACATTGATGCACGTTCCGATTGCCATATACAGCAACGAATTTTGGTAGCCCAACCAGAGCGTGTCATTTTGAAAGATTCGCTTATACCCCTCGAACGAAATGTCTTGCGGAAACAGCCACATTTGTCCGGTATTGACCTCATAAGGATCGCTGAAAGAGGCAATGACAATAAAATAAAGCGGGTAAATAACGATGGCGCATAACAGAATTGTCAACGTATAATTGAGCGCATCGAATAAACGGTCTTCACGACTCCTTGCCTTAATCAACCCTAATCCTCCCTTTGCCAAAACGGATTACCACAGACTGGATTGCGTTCGTTTTCTGGCGATCCGGTTCACGGCAATTAACAGGATCAAGTTAATGATGGAATCAAACAGGCCAATGGCCGACGAATAACTGATTTGCGAGCCCAACAGGCCGGTTTTGTAGACATAGGTGGCAATGACCTCCGATGAAGCGATATTCAGCGGCGTCTGCAGCAAAAACGTTTTTTCGAAACCGACGGTTAGCAAAGATCCGAAATTCAAGATCAAGAGGATCACTGCCGTTGGAATGATGCTTGGAAAGTCGATGTGCCGAATCCGTTGAAATTTATTCGCCCCATCCACAATCGCCGCTTCATGAAGACCCGGGTCGACGCCGGCAAGCACGGCCAAATAAATGATCGCTCCCCATCCGGCATGCTGCCAAACGCCCGAAAAAACATGAAGGGTTTGAAACCAACCGGTTTCTCCGAAGAAATAGATCGGCTTTCCGCCCAAAAACGTTATCAAGTGGTTGACCAGACCCGTAGAGGGGGACAGAAAAACAGCCATCATCCCGACCAGGACGACAGTCGAAATAAAATGCGGCGCATAGGTAATCGTTTGTACGAACCGCCTGAACCGATTCCTGGTGATCTGATTCAATGACAATGCCAGTATGATCGGCACCGGGAAGCCGACAAGCAAGTTATACACGCTTAAGCCCAGTGTGTTTTTGATCAATTTCCAAAACTGCCGGGATTGAAAAAAACGCTCAAAGTGGTCAAACCCGATCCATGGACTGCCCGTTATGCCCTTGGCCGCATTAAAATCCTTGAAAGCAATTTGCAAGCCGTACATCGGACCGTAATGAAAAATCATAAAATACAGGAAAGTAGGCAAAAACAACAAATACAATTGATAATTCTGCAGGACGCCAAGCCATCTTTTTCTGCCTGTTGCTGTGATGTGTAGCCCTCCTTGGCAGTGTCAAGTAGTTACGCCGAATCCCCGGAGTATGCCCCCCCCTTCCGATGTTCTGACAGCGTTTGCATGATTCATACTAGTAACTCCCCGGCGGAAAGTAAATACGCGGTCCTTAATACCCGTATGCGATTTTTAACTTGCTCGCTAATAGATCAAACTTCTGAAATTGCGCACGGTATGAAACGTAATCAGGTTGCCGTCATGCGCATTTTTGGCGCGCTCGTCGCCGGATCGGCTGAGCACATGCAGGTCCTCGCCATCGATCGCCATACTTGCATAATGCCTGGATTGATTATTGCCGGCTGCCATGGCTACCAAGCCTGCGAAGCACCAATCGATGCAGTTTTTGGAGAAATGCAGCTGCAGTCGCTGCCGCTCATTGTTCGGCAGTCCATAACGATCGTCCGGCAGCAACCCGGCTCGGGTCATACTGTCGGTTGCCTGCGTGCTCAGCAGCCAGAACAGGGAAGACACGTCATCGTATACAAGGTGAAACTTCATTTGGCCCCCGGGACAAGGCACATACAAGACTTTTTTTCCCGAAGGCACCGTTTCGAGCATCGTCGTCATGCTTCCGTCTTCCTGCTCCACCACCTTGGCGATCGCCGCATATCCCGTTCCTCCCGTATGCGCCCGGCTCCACAAATGAAACGTACGGCCGCCGGGATCATGCCAATAATGAGCGGGATCCCGGAATTGGACAACGTTCGTTTCCAGCCAGCCGATCGGCACGCATTTCCTTCCGGGTGCAGCTTCCACGCTTTCGCCCTCTTGCGTTTGATAGAAGGGAACGCCAAAATAATCCAGCTCGTCTATCGAAACGATGTCCCGGAACACCAGCTCCGAGGCGAAGGTCCAGTTCTCCCTTGCGGTCAGATCCGCATCGACATGTCCGCGCATCAGCACGGGGGCTTCCACACAAAACGGCGGAAACGAGGTCACATCGCGATACGGTCTTTTGTTCATGACCAGATAGATATACTCGCCGGCATAATGTACATTGCAAGGGGCTTGCGTCCATTGTTCGCCTTCGGTCAATGTAACCGGATCCGACCAGCTCAACCCGTCGTCATCCGAACGCACGATGGTCAAATCGCCGGTCAATCCCAGAATGTACACCGAGCTTCCGGCCGTGAACGGACGGGCATGCATAAAAGGGAAGTCCAGCACGTGCTCCCATCGATCCGTGCCGTCCTTGCGAATGAACGCCTTCCCCATCGTATATTCGCCATAGCGAATGCCCTTGGGGCCTTCCAGATTCGTTACCCCTTTGCCCCCAAGATCCAGCGTCGCGATCATGCGTCCATTACGGAGCATCGCAATTCCGGGGCTGTAGCAATAAAGTTGCGCCGGATCGGGCGATTCAAAAACAATCGTTGGAGCGTCTGCTATTGGATGTCTTGGCATTGTCGTTTCCTTTCATTGTGGGAGATTTTCCATAATAATCCTTAAATTTTAAAATTAACTACATAAACAAATTTGTTTAAAAATCACCCCTTTTCAAATGTAATCCGTCCTCTTTAAGTAAGCGCATAAAGGGAGCGAAACAAGCAATATGCGAAATAACAAGTCCATATGCGAAAGGTAAGATGAAGGAGAAAAGCTGGCTTGGCCGGCAACCGGGGCCGGGCCGATGCAAGGAAGGCAGGCCTTGTGAGTGAGGAGCGCCTATCATGGAGCAGACACTTTGCTTCATGTGCCATCCCCTCCCATCCGCCAACTCCCCCTTGCAAAATAGGCCCTATTTTCTTGCCTATTTCGCCAAAAACGGGCCGCCCAAGCGAAATAGCCAGTGATTTCACTGGCTATTTCGCTTGAAGTGCCTGTTTGAAAGCGATCTGGGGCAAATAACCAGTGTTTTCACTGGCTATTTCCAACAAGCCGCCCGAGATGAGGCAAATAGGCCATTTTTCATGGGCTATTTTGGTTGCCCGGCAATAATCGGGCCACTTTGGGGGCGACTCGTCAGGATAGGCTTCTTGCAGCAGCGCGCGATGTATACAAAAAAGCTTATGCCGATTGGCATAAGCCTGCTCTTGCTGTGTCCGGAGACGAAGCCTATAAGTACCGCTTGAAAAAAGCGAACGCCTTGCCGCCGGCAAACGCGTGCCCGCCGGAAAAAATGTCGGCCTCCAGCCGATCGGCCGCTCCCGCCGCTTCATAGATCGCTTTGACCCCTTCGTACCCTTTCATCAGGTCCTGAAAATAAAAACAATCGTCGTACATCCCCATCTCCACAAGCAGCGGCCTGGGGGCGATCAGGCCGGCGATGTCGTGGGTGTCGAAATACTTGTACAAGTCCGGCACGACCTGCGAGCCGCAAAAATTGCCGCGCGCGATCCCGAAACCGCGGAACGGGTTGATGTATCCGCTGATGTCGGCCGCCTTGATTCGCGGTTCGACCGCCGCGGCAAACGCCGTCATCGTGCCGCCGAAGCTGAGCCCGATCATGCCGATCCGCTCCGGATCGACTTCCGGCCGCGTCTGCAAGTAATCGACGCAGCATTTGATATCCCACACGTTCAGCATGGCGGGGTTGATGCCGAGAATCGTACCTTTGACGTAGTTGTGGTTGCAGGCATCCGACTTGTTCGCCGTATCGTTGCGCTCGCCGAACCCGCGCAGATCGGGCATAATCGTCAGGAAGCCGGCTTTGGCCAACTGCTCGCCGTAGTTGTAATTCATCCGCGCAATCAGCGCGTCGTACTCCGGCCCCGAACGGACGCCGGCTACCGCGTCCTTGCTGCGGTCGACCGGATGGCCGTGGCAGCATATGATCGCCGCGTGACTGCGGTCCGCCTGCATCGCAGCCGGGCGAAGGACCACGCACGGCACGGACGCAAACGCCTCCGAATCGAAAATAACCCGTTCGCGGATCAGATCGCCGTCCGCTGCCGCATACTCTACTTCCGCAGCCAAATCGACGCGCGCCGGAAATTCGCCAAGCAGTTCGAGGAACTTGCCGCTCGCCTGTTCCCGCCATTCCGCCCACTCTTCCTTGCCGCTGCCCCGAAACGAAAGCTGCGGTGTCCATTCTTGCACCATGTGCCGCCAATACGCCGACATCCCGAAATTTCTGTTCGCCATTGTGTTGCTCCTTTTGAGAAATAGTTGGTGGTTGGGTTTAGTAATCGATTACTTTTTCGGGTTTAAGCGAGAACCGTCGCTCTCAACATACTCCCCCCGCGGAAATAAGCCATGAAAAATGGCTTATTTCCGCAGGCGGCTCAATACCCGCCAGCCTTTCCGCCGGCGCCGGTGACAATCGCTACCCCCGAGCTTGTGCCGAGCCTTGTAGCTCCCGCCGCAATCATCGCCCGCGCCGCCGCAAGGTCGCGGATGCCGCCGGCGGCTTTGACGCCGAGCGCGTCGCCAACGGCCGCACGCATGAGCGCCACATCGGCAACCGTCGCCGTACCCGGCCCGAAGCCGGTCGACGTCTTGACGAAGTCGGCCCCCGCTTCGGCAACAAGCCTGCAGGCGAGCGTTTTTTCCTCGTCGGTCAAATAGCCGGTTTCCAGAATTACCTTCACAATCGCGCCGCCCCGGCACGCTTCCACGACGGCGGCAACGTCGCGCCGCACAAAGTCGGCATCGCCCGACTTCAACGCGCCGATGTTCAGCACCATATCGACATCCGTGGCGCCGAGCGCTACCGCTTCCCGCGCTTCCGCCGCTTTGGCCGCCGAAGTCGTGCTGCCGAGCGGGAAACCGACCACGGTCGTCACCCCGACGTCGGTGCCGGACAACCGCTTCGCCGCAAGCGGCACCCAGTGCGGGTTCACGCATACGGTTGCAAACCGATACTGCGCCGCCTCCTCGCACAACCGCACGATCATCGCATCCGTGGCGTCGGGTTTCAGCAGCGTATGATCGATCATCCCTGCAATGACGGCGTCGAACGCCGCTACCTGGTCGCTCATTGCCTTCCCTCTCGCTGAAAAAACTCGATCCATTCCCCATCCGGGCCGGCGAAAAAAAAGTACCTCGCCCCGTTCGGCAGCGTCGTAATCTCCTCGTCGATCTGCGGGACGTTCAGCCCGCGAATCCTCACAAGCTCCGCTTCGATGTCGTCGACCGTGATCGCCACATGATGCACGCGGCCTTCGATCGCCAGCTTGCCGGTATACCCTTCGATCAGCTCGACTTCCGTTTCGCCGTCGATGCGAAAACCGAGAAACGCCAGACGGATCACGCCGTCCGTGTGCAGCATCGTGCTTTTGTGCGTCATGCCGACAATCGCTTCGTAGAACGCGATCGATTTTTCCAGATTCGATACCATGATCCCGACGTGTTCAACCTTTTTGCCTGCCAGATCGTTTCCCTCCCCGCATGAGCATGAACGTATTTTACCATATTTTCTCCGCTACGATCTATCATGTTATACTAGCGAAAGCGGCCATTTGGCTGAAATCTCCTTTTTCCTGAAAGGAATCTCCGCATGAGCAAACTCCCGGCAGCACGACAGCAGCAATTGGCTTATTGCCGCATTACCGAACACGATTTGACCCTGCTCAGGCGCCACCGCGATACGTTTGTTGCCATCGTCGACGAACTGGTGGACGAGCTGTACGAGCAGATCGTCAAGCAGGACGAACTGAAAACCATCATCAACAAGCATAGTACGCTCGACCGGTTAAAAATGACGCAGCGCCAATACTTCGTGTCGCTGGCCGACGGCGCGATCGACGAAGCCTATATCGCCCACCGCCTGTTCGTCGGCAACGTGCACTCCCGCATCGGTTTGACGACCAACTGGTATCTCGGCACTTATTTGCTTTACCTGGATATCGCTACCGTTCATTTGAAGGAGAAGGTGCCCGGGGAATGGCTGGCGATTACGCATTCGCTCACGAAGCTGTTCAACTTCGACAGCCAGCTGGTGCTCGAAGCGTACGAAGCCGAGGAGAAGGCGCGCATCCAGCGGCTCGCCGACAAACAGGGCCACCTGCTGGTCGGCATCACCTCCGCCATCCAGGAGCTGGCCGCGATGATGGTCGAGCTGAGCGGCAGCAGCCAGGCCGTGGCGGAAACCGCGATCCATACGGCGGAGTCGCAGCAGAAGACGCACGAGATGGTGCGGGGCTTGCAGCAGGAAGTCGAAGCGATTCACGAGATGGGCTCGCTGATGAAGGAAATTTCCGATCAGACGCACTTGCTTGGCCTGAATGCGGCGATCGAAGCCGCCCGCGCCGGCGAGCAGGGCCGCGGCTTCAATGTCGTCGCGGGCGAGGTTCGCAAGCTGGCGACACGTTCGCACGATGCGTTGACCGGGATCGAAAGCAAGCTGCAAGCGATTACGAATGCGCTTACGCACGTGGAGCGCGAATCGGAGCGCACGGCGCACAGCGCCCGCACGCAGGCCGCCAGCTCGCAGCAGCTGTCCGCTTTCGTCCATATGATCGAGAAGGTAACGCTCGAGCTGGAGGCGCTCAAGGAGTAGCCTCCTGCCAACAATTGGTCTGTTGAAGTCGCGAACGGGCTGCAATTGTTGCAGAAAGTACAGCAATTCCGCTGCTGTCGATGGAGACAGGTGGTGGAGCAGCAGGTGGACGCTTACGAGCCGAATACGCCATACATGGTTTCGTACCTGGGGAAACGATACGGGGCCGTCGGCTACCGGGCCCAGGCGTACGACTATACGACCGGGACGATTCCGGGCCAGGCTTACTTCACCAATACGGCGTGGACCCGCCATGAGTTCGGCTTCACGACGCCGGCAGCGGGGCACGACGTGCGCATCCGCGTCTACAACTTGTCCGCATCGCCTGCGGGGCAGTCGATCGCTTTCGACAACGTGCATGCTTATCCGGCGCTGGCGGGCACGCAGCTTGCCAACGCCGGCTTCGAAACCGCCGACCGCTGGGATGCCACGCTGCCCCGCTACTGGAAACGCGGCGCAACGACGCTTGCCGCCAACGCGGTGCTGGACACGGCGGACCGGTCGGCCGGGCTCGGCTCGCTGAAGCTCGTCTCTGCCGGCAGCGGTTCTCTTCAGGAGCTGATCTATACGTGGAAGGGATATATGCCGGGCGCCGGCTATACGTTCAGCTTCGACGGCAAGGTTGCAGGCGCGGCGGGAGGCCGGGTGCAGATCGTCGACACCTCGACGAGCGCCGTCCTCGTGGACGAAACCGTAAGCTCGACCGCCTGGACCACCGTCTCGGCGTCCTTCACGGCTCCCGCGAGCCATGACCATACGCTGCAGGTGATCCTGCAGCCGAACGATCCGGCCGTCTCCGACATGTTCCAGGTCGACCAACTGCAGTTGATCTCGCAGTAGAGTAGCTTCCGGTTGACCCCCCCTGTCGCGATGTGACAGGGGGGTTTTGGGGGTTTATTTTACGTCGCTCAATTAATTGGCGGTAACGACGAAGTCGTCGATCCAGAATTTGATATTGTCGGCCCTGAACCCGGAAGCTCCCGGATTCGTGATCGGCAATCCCCACGAGGCTTGCCAGCCAGGCACCGAATTGTAGTAGCCCGCGGACAAATGGCTGCTTAGCGTTTGGCCGTTGGCCGCGGTTCCATTGCTGTTGTCCAGCCACGAAGCAACCAAAACGTTGTTTCGATAAAGCTGGATTTGAACGGTTCCGCCCGTCTTATTCGTGACTTTCGCTTTGAAATCGTAGACGGTAGTCGAATCGTGCGCCAAATTCGTCATCCCGACTCCGGCCCAGGAGATGGCTTGCTGTCCGGCGCCGAAGTTCGGCTGATCCGCATCCGTAAAGAGCGTATAATAAACCCCGCTGTTCGCGACCAGATTCGACGGTCCGCTCCATCCCTGGGCCGGCAATTTGCGTTTCGCCACGACGACGTTGTTCGTCCTGTCGAATTGCAAGACATACAAATTGTATTGGGTTTGATATCTGAGCCAGACGTCTACCGCATCCGCGCTATCAACGGCATAACCATCCTGTCCGAACGGGGCGGATTTGTATTTCCAGGAGATCGTCGCGTTGCCGATGGCAAAGCTGCGCGTATTCGTGCGGTAGAACCAACGATCCCCCCACTCATTCGGTTTGCCTGAAAAGCCCCAGCCATTGTCGGCCACGAATTTCCCGGTATCCGCTTCCCAAATGGCGGAAGGATTGTTCGGCCCCGAAGTCCCGTTATTGGGGAACGTGCCGCCTGCGTATGTCGTATAATCGGTTATAATTTGACCGTTCGTATAGCTGTTGAAATTATCTTGGACAATGATGTTTCCAGGTGTTGGCGTTGGTGTTGGTGTTGGCGTTGGCGTTGGAGTTGGCGTTGGTGTTGGTGTTGGCGTCGGTGTCGGGGTCGGTGTTGGCGTCGGGGTCGGAGCGCCATCCGCCGTCCATGCCTGCACTTCCACGTAGTAGCCCCATCCGTTCGAAGTGCTGCCGTTCGTAAACAAGCGTATATACCTCGCATTCACTGTCGGGAACTGGATTTCTTTCCCCGCGCCAGTCTCGGCGTATTCCGCGTCCGAACCGGTTCCTTGTCCGGCGCTATTGTTCGTATCGTTATTGAAGACGGTCGTTTTCGTGTTGAAATTCGGATCGTTGGATAATTGGATGATGACATCGTGAAACGTTCTGCCGTCTCCGTAATAGTGCCAAAGATTGACTTTGTCGATGTCATAGCTCGCCCCGAAATCGATCTTGATCCAGGTCACTCCCGTCGCGACCGACGTATAGCTGCCCGTACCGGTGTTCCCGTCCGTCGTGAGAGCAGGGCTCGAGATTGCCCCGCTGCTGGTCGGAATTTTCCCCAGGGCAACGTTCGTGCTCGCTGCCGATGAGCGGTTGGCGGGCATAACAAGAAGTACGGTCATCAACGAAAGGATAAGCGGCACCAGAACAACCTTCATGCGTTTTGGCATCAGTCACACACTCCTTTAATGGATTGGCAATCGAGGTTGCCTTTCGATGCAGCCCCCGATTAGGAGGGCTGCATCGAAGTCGGCAACAATCATTTAATGCGGTTATAGGCCGTTTTGTAAATATCCAGCATCTTGTCGATCCCCAGCTTGTTCGCCTCGCTTACATAGGCGTCCCACTCGGTTAAGCTTCTTTGCCCGAGAATGAATTTGGCGATATTTTCGTCGCGGTGCTTTTTGATCGCTTCGCCGGTCAGGTTTACCGATTCCGTTTCTTTTTCGTTCAGCGGCGGATTCGGCTGGAACGGCGCGTCGAATTGCCTTGCTTTTTTGTAAGCCGCTTGAAGCTCCGGCGTAGCGACGGACAAATGCGCGTCGTAATCGATCCACGTATAGGCACCGTTCGTTGCCAGCCCCGTTTTCGTTCGCAAATCCGCGATATCCTTATAATCGGATTTGATTTTCTTGACGCCTTGTTCGACGACATAGGTGACGCCTTCTTTTCCCCAGCTGGCCATATTCCTCGCTTCCTCCGAATAATAGAAGTCGATATATTTCATCGCTTCCGGTATTTTTTTCGAGGTGGAGGCTACCGTCAGCCCGGATTCCAGAAAATGCACGGATGCGTTCAGTTGCTTCCCGTTCGGACCGGCCGGCGGTTCCATGAATGCGAGGTTGAACGCCGGATTCTCCGCACGCAGCGCACTGTTGAAAAAGTCGATACGGCCGATATAATCGATTGTGATGAAGGCTTTATTGGTAGAGATGATGTCCTGCCACTGCTTCGTATCGATGGAAAGCCACTCCGGAGGAATCAAGCCTTCCTGGTAAAATTTATGCAAGTATTCAACAAGCGATTTGTAGTTTTGTTCTGTCGGTCCGTAGCGCCATTCTTTCTTGTCGAAATCGTAATATTCCTTGTACCATGTGTTGAATTCCGGTCCCATGTTGAGCAGTTTGTCCAAACCGTCCCGCCAGGCGAGCGGATAGCTGTTCGGATAGAGCTGTTTCAATTGCCTGAGAACGTTGTAGAGCTCGTCAAACGTTTTGGGCGGGGCAATATTGTGCTTTTTGAAAATATCTTCGCGATAATGCCAGATCATCCGGTTGGTCTCGCCGAAGCCTTCGTTCGGGAACATATACATTTTCCCGTCGTAGGACTTCGCTTGCTCGACGGCGGCAGGATATTTCTTCATCCACGCCTTGAAGTTCGGCATAAGATCGACATAATCGAGAATATTCGCGAGCGCGCCTTGCTGACCGAACCGGTTCGCCTCCTGATGGGTCGTCATGTACATCAGGTCCGGCATATTCCCCGAGGCGACGACCAGGTTCAATGTTTCCGACAATTTGCCGGAAGGAAGCTGCACGTCGAGCGTGACACCCGTCTTTTCTTTGTACATGTCCCAGATTAGCCAATCTTTCTTGTAAGGCCAAGTCGGGTGGCTTTCCGTCAGCATCGAAAGCGTTATTGCTTTCATCGGCTCTTTCCCGCCAGGCTGCGGCGATTCCGACGGCTTCGCCGAATTCGATGCCGGCGCTCCGCCGGGCGCGTTCGATTGCTGTTTGCTGCCGGAGCAGCCGGCTGCAAGCGTGAGCGCAAGAACGGCGGCCATAAACAAAACCAGCGATTTCTTCATTCCACACTTCCCCCTTCAGATGAATTATTTTCCCACTGTGAACTTGTATGATCAACCCTTGATTGCCCCGATCATGACTCCTTTGACGAAATACTTCTGGAGGAACGGGTACAACAAGAGAATGGGAACGGTTGAAACCATAATGACGGTATATTTCAACGATTCTTCAACCACGATCGAATCCGCCCGGGTCGTTTCGCTCATGTTCGAAGACCCGATGATCACGAGGTTTCGGAGAATGACCTGCAGCGGAAACAAGCTCTCGTCGCGCAAATACAGCAGCGGCAGATAGAAGTTGTTCCACAGGCCCACCGCATAGAACAATCCGATTGTCGCCAGGACAGGCTTGGATAGCGGCAAGACGATTCTGGCAAAGATGCCGATATCGTTCAGTCCGTCTATTCGTGCGGATTCCTCCAGATCCTGCGGGATATTAGAAAAAAACGTGCGCATGACGATCAAATTCCATGTGCTTACGACGCCGGGCAACACCATCGCCCAAACGGTATCGATCAGACCGAGCTCCTTGACGACCAGAAAAGTCGGAATCATGCCGCCGTTGAACAGGATGGTGAAGACGATCATGATCAGGAAGCCTTTGCGGAACCAGAAGTTCCTCTTGGATAAGGCGAATGCTCCCATCGATGTAACCAGCAGGGCGAGCAAAGTGCCCAGAACGGTATATATAATGGTGTTTTTGTATGCGGTCAGTATTCTCCCGTCGCCAAGTATCAACTTGTAAGTATCGAAATTGACGCCTTTCGGCCATAGCGTAACTTCGCCTTTCATGACGAACACGTTTTGACTGACGGAGACCGAGGCCATATAGATAAACGGATACAACGTGGCGACGACGACGACGAGCATGAGGATTCCGTTTACAATCGGAAATAAGCTTGTTTTTCTGGCGGGCAATGGGAAGTCTCCTTTACCACAGACTCTCGTCTCCGAGCTTTCTGCTTATGGTGTTGGCGCTCAGAAGAAAGACCAGACTGATGACGCCGGTGAATAAGTCGATTGCCGTAGCGTAGCTGAAGTTGCCCTGGATGATGCCGACCCGATAGACATAAGTGCTGATAATGTCCGCCGTTTCGTAGGTCGCCGCGTTATACAGCAAAAATACCTTCTCGAAGCCGATCTCCAGTACTTGGCCGACATTCAGGATGAACATGATGACGATCACGGGCAAAATGCCGGGAAACGTCACATGGGCAACCTTTCTCCAGCGATTCGCCCCGTCTATTTCCGCCGCCTCGTAAAGCTGGGGATCGATCGCCGTTACCGCGGCCAAATAAATAATGGAAGACCATCCGATATGCTGCCACACTTCCGAGCTGATATAGATGGTCCGAAAAAAACCCGGTACAACCATGAAATTGACGGACTCGAAGCCGAAAGCGCGGATCCCTTTGTTCACAATGCCGAACGTAGGGGAGAGAAACAAGGTCACCATTCCCGCGACTACCACGTTGGATATAAAATGGGGCAAATAACTGACGGTTTGCACGAAACGCTTGAACGCCTGATTTTTCAACTCGTTCAGCAGCAGAGCGAGTATAATCGGCGCCGGAAATTCGAACAGCAGCCGGTACACCCCGAGCAGGAACGTATTTCTGATCAGCTTGTAGCAGTCGGGATTGTTGAAGAAGAGCCGGTAATATTTGAACCCGACCCATTCGCTGGCCCATATTCCTTTAAAGATGTTGTAATTCTTGAACGAAACTGCGATTCCGAATATCGGCAAATACTTGAATAGCAGGTAATAGAGCAGACAGGGCAGGAAGAGCAGCAGTAAATATTTGTTGGCCTGGAACGTCTTTCTCCATTTCTTGTTTTTTGGCGCGATCATCAAGTCTGTGTTGCCGTCTGCCGGAAAATCCATTGACATGCTTCGAACTCCCTTCTTCGTGCTTGTCGTCCTGACGCAAATGTATGCCATTTCATGCCTTCAAGCTATCGATTGTTTTGCATATCAATCAACCAATCCCGCGGATGTGGAGAATGTGCAGATGGAGTCGAACAAATGCATATCGCAGCTTGCCTTGACTTGCTTCTCATCCCTATACGGGGGGATTATAATAGGGGTGTATGGAAAGAGAGGGAATAAGGGGAGGGTTGTTATGGTGAAGCTGGCGTCTCTTGCGAACAGAACGAAATCGCATTACATCCGCTTGATCGCCGGTTTCCTTCTTATCGTCATGCTGCTGATCGGCTTCAATTTCATGTCTTTCGCTTTTTTTCAAAAAGCGGTATACAGGGAAATCATCAAGTACAACAATTTAAATCTCAAGCACACGGTGGACAACTACGAAAGCTATCTTGTCCTGATCCGGAATATGCTGCTCAGCGAGTCCGGCGGCACCAACGTCATCGCGCTCGGCAACAGCCCGGACATGGACTTCTGGATCGCCAACCAAATCCGGCTTGAGCTGGAACAGATCGTTACCAATCCTTTCCTGTATCTGGACAACGTCATTATCCATATGAAGGACAAATCTTACGTCATTCAGAAAAACAACGTGATTGCGTATCAGGATTTTATGCAGAAATATTATCGCAACGATCGCTACAGCCCCGAATTTTGGCGGAACGAGCTGGAAGGAAATTTTCTGTTCCACATTTATCCTGCCGCCGAATTTGCGGATTTCACCTTTGCCTCCGACAAACAGACGAACCGCTACATTCCGATCATCGTCAATAACCGATATGCAACGAATTTGACCATCATGGCGTTTCTGGACGCCGAGAAGCTGCACCGGGCCTTCCATCACTCCATCAACGACAAATTGATCATCATCGACGACGATAACCGCATCATCTTCGCTTCGGATCGTCAAGATCAGTCTGAAATCCTCCCCGTTTTCACACCGGACAGCGCTTTCAAGAAGAAGGGGGACAGCTACTATTTTTATCAGCAGGGAGCTTCTTCCCGTTTAACGTATATCAACATTATTCCGATTGATTATATTTCGTCCCAAATTTTTCATCTCAAAATGATTTTCTACTCGCTGCTGGCCGTTTCCGTCATCGTTGGCTTTCTGCTCTCGCTTTGGATGACCAACCGGTTCCATCTTCCGATCAAAAAAATACTGGAAGCGATCCAGAATACGCGCTCCAACGGTTCCATCCGAACGAAGATCAAGGAATTCGATCTGATCCACACCAAAATTTCGGAAATGATGCTTGCCAATGATGCGATACAAGAGGATCTGTCCACTACAAATTCGATCGTCCAGCATTACGCCTACATCAACAAATTGAAAAAAATCCGCATGAACGGGGACAAAAACAAAGACTTGCATTTTGCCGACAAGCCCTTCGTTCTTGTCTTGTTCAAGCTCATCTTCAAACCAAACGCCGACAGCACGTCCGAAATCAATGAAGAAAGGGCGGTTTCCCATTACAGGGAGCTCGTGTACCGCTCCTTCTCGGAACGGTACACGGATTCGCATACGCTACAACTCGAACACGATCAAATTTTGTCCGTTCTGTTCCTTCAGGAAGGAATAAGTCTGATTACGATTCTGCAGCAAATGAAACAAGTGTTCGATATCGATCGGGACTACCTCTCCATCGCCATTGCCGTCAGTCCGGCGGAAAGCCACTCCTCCCAGCTTACGGTCGCCTATCAGCGGGTGAGCGACCTGATAGAGCGGCGCAGGCTGTCGGATGGCGCACAAATTATTGTCACGGCGGAAACGAAGCACGCGCCATTCGTATGGACAGGCGCTCAGGAGCATCAATTTTTGACCAGACTGCTGTACGGGAATGCCGAAGACGCCATCGAATGGATCGATGACAGAATCGATCATCTGCAGGAGGAAGGCGCTTCGGCCGTCCGACTATTTGAATTTTCCGAATCGGCCGTCGCCATCGTCAAAAAGGAGATGCAAGCGCGACAATTGCGCATGGAGGAAATGGCCGGCGAGATAAGCGAACGGATCAAGCGCTGCCATACGCCGGAAGAGCTCAAGCTGTTGCTGGGAACGTTTGTCCGGCAGGCAAAAACCGGGATGGAGAAGCGGGAGAAAAACCCGGACCCGATTATCCGGTTCGTCACCGAGCACTTGAACGATCATCTGGATACGGATGTATCCCTCGACTGGCTGGCGGAAAAACTGAATCTTTCGGCCGGCTACCTTTCTACTTATTTCAAAGAAAAAACCGGAAGCAACTACCTGGAATATGTCAACCAGCTTCGCATCGATCGGGCCAAATTGCTGTTGCAAAGCTACAACATGCGTATCCAGCAAATATCCGAAAAAATCGGTTATACGAACGTAAACTCTTTTATCCGCATGTTCAAAAAATATACGGGCATTACGCCGGGAGAATATCGCAAAAAAATCGGCCTCGACCGCTGATTTCGATCACACAACCGCCAAAGGCCAAAGCCGTTCGTCCGGGGACGATGGCGATGGCCCATTGGCGCAGCATAACCCGCGATTTACTCTTCCTCCTGCTCCCGCAGCCAAATCGCCAGCTGCAGCGCCACCGCATCGTGAAACCGCTTCGGATCGAAGCCGGTTGTTTCCTTGATGCCGGCGAGCCGGTACAGTAGCGTATTGCGGTGCACGCCAAGCGCTTGCGACGCTTCCGCAACGTTCAAGTCGTTGTCGAACAGCGCCTGCATCGACTCGTCCAGCTTGTCCGGCAGCCGCTTCAGCACCCGCTCGGCGAATCGCCGACCCAGCGCTGGCGCCAGCTGGCGCACCAGCGCCTGCGTCGCCACGTCGGCGTAAACCGCCAGCGGCCGGTACGCCGCGCCAAGCCGCAGCGCCCACTCGCACTCGCGAATCGCCGCCGGCACATCGTGCAGTCCGGCCGCCTGCGCCGTGCTGCCGACGCGGCAGCCGCGCATCAGCCGCTCCGCCGCCGCTGCGGCCAGCTCCGGGCGCTTCGCCGCTTCGCGCTGCAACGCGCCGCCGATCACGAGGAGCAGCCGGTCCGCCGCGTACCACGCGGACAACGCCATCTCCTCGCTTCCGCCCGCCGCCGCTTCGCGCAGCCTGCGGGCAAACTCCTCGCGCCGCGCCGGTTCGACGGCGGCCGGAAACGCTGCCAGCAGCACGTCGAACGGCGGCTGCGGGCGCACCTGCAGCATGCCGAGCCGGCGTTCGATCGCCGGCCAGTCCGGTTCGCCGCGCATCAATTCCTCGGCGATCGCCTCCATCGTCCGCTGCCGCCACTCCTTCTGCGCCAATAGCTGCTCCTGCCGCATCATCAACTCGGTCGTCAGTTTTACAAAATCGCCGATCGCCGCCACCGCCTCCGGATCGCCGGTGATGCCAATCGCGCCGACAATTGCGCCGCCGAATTCAAGCGGCAAATTGATGCCGCGTTTGCAGCCGGGCCAGTCCGCTTCATTCTCCGCCGTCACGACCAGCGGCGCCCGCGAGCGCATGGCGGCCAAACCGCCTTCGTGCTTGTTGCCGACGCGCTCCGGATCGCCGGAAGCGATAATCGTTCCCGACTCGTCGACAATGTTGATGTTGTACCGCAAACGAGCCATCGTTTCGCGTACGATCGATTGGGCAAGCGGTTCGGTCAGCATCGGTTCGCCTTCTTCCTTTTAGACATTGCGCCTATAAAATTACCACTATTATAACGTATATTTGGCGATAACGACTGAATCGTTTTGCCCGAAAACCCGATATAATATACCTAATACCCATTGCAACCGGATTCATAATCACGCCTTCGGCAGCGTCCGCCTTGTCTGGCACGGCTGCCGGACGGCTCGACGGAGGACGAACCGAAGTGAAGATCGTCATCGCACCCGACTCGTTTAAAGGAAGCTTGTCCGCGCCGGAAGCGGCCAATGCGATCGCCCGCGGCGTCGCCAAAGCTGCGCCGCAGGCGGAAACCGTGCTCGTCCCGGTCGCCGACGGCGGCGAAGGAACGGCCGACAGCCTCGTCGCCGCCACCGGCGGCCGCAGCGTCGCCGTGACCGTCGCCGGTCCGCTCGGCGAACCGGTCCGCGCGGCGTACGGCGTGCTTGGCGACGGCGTCACCTGCGTCGTCGAGATGGCCAGCGCCTCCGGCCTCGTGCTCGTGCCGGAAGCGCGCCGCAACCCGCTGCTCACGACGACGTACGGCACCGGCGAGCTCATCCGCCATGCGCTGGACGGCGGCTACCGCCGCTTCATTCTGGCGATCGGCGGCAGCGCCACGAACGACGGCGGCCTCGGCATGCTGCAGGCGCTTGGCCTCAAGCTGCGCGATGAGGGCGGCGCGCCGATCGCCGCATTCGCCGGCGGCGCGGAACTGGCGCGCATCGCCGCCATCGACGACGGCGAATGGGACGCGCGCATTCGCGAAAGCACGTTTACGATTGCCTGCGACGTAAACAATCCGCTCGTCGGCCCGCAGGGCGCGTCGCACGTGTTCGGCCCGCAGAAAGGGGCGACGCCCGACATGGTCGCCGCGCTCGATCGCGGCATGACGCAGTGGGCCGACCTAGTCGAGCGCCACACCGGCGTCCGTTTGCACGATATGCCGGGTGCGGGGGCGGCGGGCGGCATCGGCGGGGCGTTTCGCGCGTTTTTTCCCGCGACGATGCAGCCGGGCGTCGACATTGTGATGGCAATGACGAAACTTGCCCATCATATGGAAGGGGCCGCGCTCGTCTTCACCGGCGAAGGCCGCATCGACGCGCAAACCGCCATGGGCAAAACGCCGCTGGGCGTCGCCACCGTCGCCCGCAAGTACGGCGTGCCCGTGTTTGTGCTGGCCGGCTCCGTCGGTGGCGGCACCCGGCCGCTGCACGCACGCGGCATCACGGCCGTCGTCAGCATCGCGAACGGCCCGATGGCGCTGGCGGACGCGATCCGTGACGCGGAGACGCTGCTGGCGGATGCCGCCGAGCAGTTGACGCGCGCTTTTCTCGCCGGGCGCGGCGCTCCGGCAGCAGAATAAGCCGATTTTCCCGGCTTATTCCGTCCCGCACCCGGCGGCGGCAAATTGCTTGTCTCGCCGCCCACGTTTCGGTACAAAAAGGAGGAAAGCACCATGAACGTAACACTCGCCTACGGCCGTCACGGCCTTGCCGTGGAAGTGCCCGATCGCGCCGTCGTCGTCGAGCCGCGCCACTTGCCGGGGCTGGCCGACGAAGAGGCCGCGGTGACAGCCGCGCTGCGGCAGCCGATCGGCACGCCGCCGCTCGCCGGCATGGTGAAGCCTACGGACAAAGTCGCCATCGTCATCTCCGACATTACGCGGCCGACGCCCAACCACAAGCTGGTGCCGTGGCTGCTGCAGGAGCTGCCGCACGTGCCCGCGGAGCAGATCGTGATCATCAACGGCACCGGCACGCACCGCGACCAGACCCGCGACGAGTTCGTGCAGATGCTCGGCGAAGACGTCGTCTCCCGCTACCGCGTCATCAACAACGCGTTCCAGAACCCGGACCGGCTGACGCGGGTCGGCCACAGCTCGTTCGGCTGCGACGTGTACCTGCACAAGGAGTATGTCGAAGCGGATTTCCGCATCGTGACGGGATTCATCGAGCCGCATTTTTTTGCCGGCTTTTCGGGCGGGCCCAAAGGCATCATGCCGGGCATCGCCGGAATCGAAACGATTCTGACGTTTCACAACGCGCGCATGATCGGCGACCCGCTGGCCACCTGGGGCAACATGACGAATAACCCGCTGCAGGATATGGCGCGGGAAGTGAACCGGATGTGCAAGCCGCACTTTATGCTCAATGTGACGCTGAACGGCGGCAAAGCCATCACCGCCGTGTTCGCCGGCGAGCTGTTCGCCGCGCACGACGCGGGCTGCGCCTTCGCCAAGGAACATGCGATGGTGCGCTGCGAGCGGCGCTTCGACGTGGTGCTGACGTCGAATTCGGGCTACCCGCTCGACCAGAACTTGTACCAAGCGGTCAAAGGCATGAGCGCCGCCCACAAAATCGTCAAACAAGGCGGCACCATCATCTGCGCCGCGGAATGCTCCGACGGGCTGCCGAACCACGGCAATTACGCCGCCATCCTGGCGATGCGCAAAACGCCGGCCGACATCCTCGCCATGATCGAAGACAAGTCGTTCCGCATGTTCGACCAATGGCAGGTGCAGAAGCAGGCGGTCATCCAGACGTGGGCCGATGTGTATGTGCATTCCAGCCTGACCGACGAGCAGGTGGAGCTGGCCATGCTGAAGCCGGCGCCGCAGCTCGAAACGACGCTGCAGGCGCTCGAACGCAAATACGGCCCGGACATGACGATCGCCGTCATGCCGCTGGGGCCGCTGACCATTCCTTATGTCGAGGAGTAGCGCCAGGGCGGCTGCCACCCTGGCGCCCGGACGTTCGCCGTCTACTTCATCAGCGCGGACACGATCGCCACGATGCCGGCCAAGGCGCTCAGCGCGCATAACGCGCCGAGCAGCCGCGGCAGATACGCGCGCAGCTTGCGGCCCGCGCCGCGCCGCGGCTGCAGGCCCCAGCCTTCGTAGATGCCGCCGCGCGCGGCGGCCAGCTTGTAAAGGCCGTCCGTCGCTTCGTTCAGCGACGGCGCGTCGAGCATCCCGATGCGCGACACTTGCAGCAAATAGCCGTGGCCGCTCGGCCGTTCCGTCGGCGAATTTTCGATCCGGAAGCCGAGCTCGCCAAGCTCCCGTTTGCCTTCCTCATAGCCGCGCTTGTCGAGGAAACGCAGCCAGAAGTGGATGCGCTGCTCTCTCCCGGTTTTGTACCCGTCGGCCCGCAGTCCCTGAAGCAGGGCGGTATTGCTGGCATGCAGCTTCTCGCGCGGGCTCGGGTGCAAGTACGTGCGATAAAACGAATGCTCCTCGTCTTCCCGCGCATGACAACGCGTGCGCAGCTCGATGCCGGCTGTTGCCACGTGGCGGACCGCCGCCATCGCCGCCGCTTCCTCCCGCACATAAAACACATATTCCACACGCGTCTGCGAATCGATCCGCCCGATGTATTCCCCGGACCCGGCGCGCGTCAGCCGCTCCTGCAGCGTTTCCTCCAGCAGCACCAGCGCCTGGCGCACCAACTCCGCTTGCTCCTTCGTTTCCGCCGCATGATATACGTTCACCGCGTAGGTCAGCAATATCGGATAAGACGCTTTCGCCAGCCGCCGCCCCGCCCCGAGATCCAATAAAATGCCGATGCCGTCTTCTCCGTCATTCCGGTGAAAATAGATCCACTGGGGCTCCATGTATCCTCCCGCGCTGCATGGCGTGAACTTTTCCTATATTACCGCATTGGGCCCTCCTCAGGTCCAATCGGCATTGATTTTCTCCACTTGTGCCGGGTCTGAACCGTTTGCGGAGCAAACGGGCTTCGGAAGCGTGGCCACGCTGATTTGCTTCAATCAATAAAATCATTATACAACAATTCAAGCGGGCGCATAGCGCCAATCGATGCGGTTTTGGGCCTAAATTGGCAGGGGCCGCGGCGTAAGGAAGGGAACCATTTTGCCGCCCGGCAGTCTAATACAGCAAGAAGGCGGTGAAACGATGGAGCGGATGCTGCGCCACTTGCGCGAAACGGAGGATAAAGATGCGATCCTGCGCGAAATGATGGAAAAGTACGGCAAAGAGATTTGGCATTACGCGTATTTGATGACCCGCTCCAGCGACGCTGCCGACGATATCGCCCAGGATGTGTTCCTCAAGGCGTACCGCGGGTTGTACTCGTTTCGCGGCGACAGCTCGCTGCGCACGTGGCTGCTGACGATCGCGCGCAATACGGCGCTCTCCGCGATCAAAACGGAAACGCTGCGCCGGCTCGTGACGCTCCGGCTCATCCGCCGCCAGCCGCACCGGAACGGACCGTCCGCGGAAGCGGAATTTATGGCCCGGCATGCAACAAGCCGGTTATGGCGCATTGTGCTCGGCTTGCCGCGCAAGCTGCGGGAAGTGCTGGTACTGGAAGCGCATTACCAGATGAATCAAACGGAAATCGCCCGTCTGCTCGGCATCTCGCCCGGAACGGTCAAATCGCGGCTTCATCGGGCACGGGCACAGGTCGGCTCACGCATGAAGGAGGAGACGGATTAATGGATCGAGAGAACAAGGAGCGCCGGCAAAATAGTACCGATTCCCGCGTTCCCGGCGAGGAACGCGACTGGCCCCCGCCGCAGCCGGCCTGGTACGCGGAGCTCGCTGCGCCCCCGGTACAGGGCGCCGGTTTCACGCCGAAGCTGGCGGAACGCATCGCGGGCGCAGCCAAACGCCCTCCTACAGGCAAACGCGCCACAACGCGCATCGTCTGGGCCGCGCTCATCGCCGCTGTCCTGCTGCCGCTGGCGCTGCAGCTTCCGGCAGTCGGCAACAAGACCAGCCCGCACCTTCGATCCGGGCAACCGTTCCGGGCGGCGCCGGACGATCTCCACCTGCAGCGGCAAGTATACGAACGCGACGGGCGGAAGATGTTGACCGTATTGCCCGGAGGAAATGCAACCGCGGGGCAGCAGGAAGGAAGCTGGTGGATCTTCGAGCAGCCGCCGGAGCAGATGGCGGGACGACATTTGCGGGTCGAAGCGACGCAGGAACGAACAGGCAGCAAAATGACGCTGCTTGCCGACGTTGTCATCGGCGAATCCGATCCGGCTTACCCTTCCGTCACGAAGGTTGCAACGCCTTTCGGTTTGCCGGCGGAAGGACCGTGGAAGCTCGATATTTACCTCGACGACGAATGGTTCGGCGATGTCGTTATTGTGGCCGGACCGGCCGGTTGGGAACCGAGCCCGCATTTTCAGCTTGGCTTGCTGCAGATGAGCGGCATCAAAGACAAGCTCGCTTTTGTCGACCCGGGATTTATCGCCGGTAAGGCAAACAAGTACATGTGGCATCTGTGGGGAAATCCGGAATCGTTGCAAGGACCGTTTCGTGTCGTTGCCGTCAAGCAAGGAAGGGAACAACTGATTGACGTGTTCCGTGCCGAGGCGGTAGGCGGAGCGGTCAACGGGGCGGATGCGAGCGTCGTTTCTTCCATGAAGCTGCCTTCGGCCGGACGCTGGCGTTTGACCGCCTACGTCTCGGAGCGGCTGATCGGCAGCATCGTTGTCGATGTGGCGGAGCAGTCGCACTAAAACGGACAGTCCCCCTCATGGAAGGAACTGTCCGATGCGATGCTTGCCAAGCTAATTGGCCGTCACCTTGATCTCGTCCACGTACATGGTGCCGACGGCGGTTTCGCCGGTTTCGATCAGGATCCCGTCAAGCGAGGCGGCGGCGCTTTCAAAGTTTGCCTGGGTGGTGGGCGTCGGTGTTGGAGTTGGAGTTGGCGTTGGCGTCGGTGTTGGCGTTGGCAATGGAACGCCGGTATAATCGTAACGCGTCCACCAGGTAAACGAACCGAGTTGCGTATTTTGATAATTGGAGGTTGTCGGGATTTCCACCTTGATATATTTCGTGCCGTTCGGCAGCGGATGAGCCGCATAGTCGAGCGTATAGTCTTTTCGCGACCACGTCCCGTCCGGCATGCCGACTGTTTTGGTCGTCATATTGGCGTCGCTGAAGGAAGTCCAGTTGGTCCCGTCGGGAGAAGTATAGAACAACACCCCCGTGCTTCCGCCTTTAATGAACGCCGTCAAATACAACCCGTCGTATACGTCGTCGAATGTCTTATAGGCGATGTATCTCGCTGCCGCGCTGTTTTTCATCGCCCTGTCGGGATCGGAGTCGAACGAGTTTTTGACGTTGCCGGCAGCGGCCGCTACCATATTCGCCGATTTGGATGCGATAAAATTCCACGTGTCGAGCTCGTCGACGCCGCCGTAGTGGTTCCTGTCCCAGGAATTGAACTGCACGGAACCGATTTGATTGACGACGCCGGCCACCAGCTCCAACTTGATATACCCGGCATTGACCGGAACGGCGTCCGCAAACGTCACATCCGTCTGCTTCCATCCGCCCGCCGTTGCGACCGGCGTCGAATTGCTCCGCGTCACCATCCGCCAGTTAATCCCGTCCTCCGAAACATACAATTTGACGCCGATCGACGTATCGTTATAAAAAACATTCACTTTCATCGAGCCGACACCGGTCAAATCGCCGTCGAGCTTATAAACAATCGAACCCGCCCCGGTACCCGCGCGCGTAATTCTTGACGCATCGCCGGCAAAATACGCATTCGCGTTTGCGGTAGCGAATGTGACGTTGGCGCTAGAGTCCGTCAAGGCCAGATCGTCGAGCCCGTCGGTAATAACGTCGTCGGTCGCTTTCCAGTAATAATTGCGGACCTTGGCATCGTCGATCAAATTGTAGGTCCACCGGGCAAACACGTCGTCCGTGCGCGCCATCCAGAAATCCACCCAACTGATCCCCTTCTTCTCGAACATTTCGGTATGGTAGGTATAGGGGCTTATCGGTTTCGTGGCATCTCTTCGCGGATGCCCGCTTTCGGTGTTCATCACCGGGTAAGCGATTTTCAGCGTATTGATATTCGTATCCGATGTTGTGCCATAGGGGTGAATGGAAACCAAATCTTTGCCGGCGGACCAATTGATCCCGGTCTTATTCGTATACTGCTGGACGATCGGCCGGATATCGTCCGAAGCCACCGCAACGCAAAGGCTCAGAATGGGGGTATTCGGCGCTCCGCTGCGCATGATGCCGTAAATATCCGCCAGATCGTTAAGCGTCGCATTCGTGTAATCGTTCGCACTCCATTGCACGGGTTCGTTCTGCATCTCGTAAAACACGTTGGTGCGGTCCTTGTAGCGGGGAGCGGCCAACGTCCAGAAGTCCTGCAAATATTGTTTGCTGAAGGTGCCCGTGCGGGAGTTCGGCGTAATCATGACGTACATGCCCAGGCTTTCCGCGATGTCGATCAGGCCGTCGAGCTCTTCCAGGTTGTCTTCGATCGTCCAGATCGGCAGCGGAGTCGGGGGATTTTCGGTCGTGTTGATTTTGTAAGCCTCCGCGTCCCGATTCGTGATCCGCATGAGATTCAGGCCGAATTCCTGCGCCCTCCTCCAGGTGTCGACGTCGTTCGCCAGCGCCGTCAGGTCCGGCCAATTGGCTCCGTAGGAAACGTGAGTGCCGCGAAGCAAGTCGCCGGCGGGCGTTTTCAGCGTGTTGCCGGATACGACCGGCCTTGGCAAGGCGGCAGCGGAAGCAGACCTGGGCGACGCCACCTGGACGGACGCTACCAACAGCAAAGCAACCAGCAGCAGGCAAATCGTTTTTTTCATCCATACGCTCCTTTCAACTTAAGAAATAGGCCATGAAATATGATTTTTCGACTATAATTGCTGGGTCCGGGGCCGGGGCTGCTCATTGTGTATGATTTTTCGAATATAATCGCCGGCTTTGAGGCGAATGCCACTCATTCTGTATGATTTTTCGCATATAATCGCCAGCTTTGGTGCGAACATCACTCATTCTGTATGATTTTTCGCATATAATCCGCCGACTTCAGTGCGGCGTTCGCTTACTTCCCCGCCAACAGCGCCTGCGCCAAAATAATTTCGGCGACCTCCATCGTCTTCAAGGCGTCGCCAAAATGAGACTCGGGCAGCCGGCCCTCCTTGCAGCAGTCGACGAATTCGCGGCACTTGGCCAGCACGCCGGTGTACGCATACGGTTCGTCGCTGCCCGCCGCCTGCTTCGTATCGAACGCCACGCCTTTGGTGTCGCCGTCCGCATACAAATAACCTTTGCTCTCGTGCTCCGCCTCGGCGCAAATATTCGGCGCGTGCATCTCCACCTGAAAAATTCTTCTGCCGCTGGACCAACTGTTGAGCAAATACCCGGTCGCGCCGTTATCGAAATGCAGCGTCGCCGAGATGAAATTGATGTCCGGCGTCAGCACCCGTTTCACATGGCTGTCCACACGGGCGACTTCGCCGCCGCAAATCCAGCGCAACGTATCGATCGCATGCACACAATCGTCCATCATATGGTCGCGCATTCCGAGGAACGGCCGCACTTCCGACTTGTAAAATTTGCACACCGCATGGACGATCGGGCCGCGCTTCAGGCATTCCTCCCGCAGTTGAACCACAAGCGGCGTAATCCGGCGCTGGAAGCTCACTTGCGTAATGCAGTTGCCCGCTTGCGCCACATGGGCGAGCGCCCGCGCCTGATGCATGTTCAGCCCCAGCGGCTTCTCGATATACAGCGGAAGGCCGCGCTCCAGGCACCACATCCAGACGTCGTACAGATGATGCGGCTGGCCGATCGCAAAAACGGCGTCGGGCTCGACCTCCGCGATCATCCGCCGATAATCCGCCCCCGAATCGCCATACCGCCGCTCGATCCCGAATCGGTCGGCGGCGATCTGCCGCATCGACGGATCGATATCGCAGATGGCCGCAAGCTCCACATCGCCAAGCGCGGCAAGCGCCGGATAAATGACGTTGCGCGCCCGCTCCCCCGCGCCGATCAGCGCCGCTTTGAACGTTTGCCCCATTTTGCCTTCCCGTCCTCTCTCGTCATGTTCTGTAGGTTGTCATATGGAATCCGCCGATTCGGGCGCATAAGCCGGATTCCATTCCGTCGGCACAGGCGCATGCACGGCTTCGCGCCAACGCTGCATCCGTTCGTGCAGCTCCCGCGCAAGATCAGGCAGCTCCCCGGCAAGATTGTGCCGTTCGCCGATGTCGTCCGTCAGCCGGTACAGCTCCAGGCAACCCGTTTCGAACCATTCGATCAATTTCCAGTCGCCGTGCCGCAGCGCCGCTCCGGGCCTCGTCCGCCAATTGCCCGCCCCGTCCTCCAGATAGACGGGGAAGTGCCAGAACAACGTGTCCCGCGCCAACCCGCCGTTCTGCTCCAGCAGCGGCAGCAAGCTTTCCCCATCCGCGGGCGCCGCCGGCTCGCTCACTCCGGCCGCTTCGAGGATCGTCGGCAGGAAGTCGATCACCATAACGGGCGTATCGCACGTTGTCCCCGGCTCGATCCGCTGCGGCCACTTGACCGCCATCGGCACACGAATGCCTCCTTCGTACAACATCCCCTTCCCTCCGCGAAGCGGCAGTTGGGACGTCACGTCATGCGCCCCCAGGCCTTCGGCCCCATAACCGCCGAGGCCACCGTTATCGGAAACGAGCAGCACGATCGTATGGTCCGCCAAACCAAGCTGGTCCAGCTTGCCGACAATGCGGCCGACACTGTCGTCCGTGCTTTCGATCATGGCGGCATAAACCGGGTTATCCTGCCCCTGGCTCGCTTCTTTGCGCTCGTATTTTGCGATCATCTCCGGCTTGGCTTGCAGCGGCTTGTGCACCGCATAGTGCGCAAAGTAAAGAAAAAACGGCTGTTCGGCATGATCGTCGATAAACCGCAGCGCTTCGTTCGTCAGCCGGTCGGTCAAATATTCGTTCTCCGGGCCGTCGGGGAGCGTGGCAATATGAAATGGACTGAAATAACCGGCAGGCGGCTGCCCTTTATGAATGCCGCCGACGTTAAGGTCGAACCCTCTTCCTTCCGGCCCCGTCGCCGGCCCTTCGCCCAGATGCCATTTGCCGATATGCCCGCAGGCATACCCTGCCGCCTTCAGCCTTTCGGCGATCGTCGCATGTTCGACGCCGAGTATGCCGCGGTTCGCGGGCGGGATCAGCTTCCGCTTGTGCGCCGGTCCCCGCTCCGCGGAACCGACGGTATAAATGCCGTGGCGCGGCGAATACAGGCCGGTCATGAGCGAAGCGCGCGAGGGGGCGCAGTTCGGGCACGCATAAGCGCTGCCGAAAGTCATGCCATCAGCGGCAAGGCGGTCCATATGCGGCGTTTCGTAATACGTGCTGCCCATGAAGCCGACGTCCTTCCAGCCAAGATCGTCGATCAGCAGCATTACGATGTTCGGTTTGCGTGTATTCACGGATTACTCCTCCAAGGTGGCAACGAATATCGGACTGGCATACATGAACCCGCCATCCCGCTGCAAGGCCCGCATGTAGTAATGCGTCGAACGGTCCGCCTTGCCCAGCGGCACCCGAACGTCGACCGTCGTTCCGGAAAATGAAGACGACCACACCGTTTGCCCTTCCGATACGATATCGACCGTCTGCAGCGGCGCTTCGGCCATAATGGACAGCTGCGCGACCAGCTCCGTTCCCGCGGCAACCGCCAGTTCGCCGCCCATGAGCCTGTCGTTCAGCGCAAACCATACGATCGCCCGCGTGTCGCAAACCGCCCACGTATGCCGCTGCCACAGGCTGTCGAACACGCAGCCGCGCTCCACGCGTTCGGTCCAAACGCCGGTCATGATCACGCTCTTGCGGTCGTGGAACAGGACGCGCCCCGGCCAGCCGACATGGTTGTCGGTGCCGCCGGTAAAACCGAGCCGGTGCCCGGTGCGCAGGGCATCCTGAACGGAAGCGTTCCGGTTGTGCGACAAGCCGCGCCAGGCGTCGGTGTAATCGTTTTTTTCCTGGTTGCCGCGATTTTGCACGATTTCGACCAAACGCCGGTATTCGCGCGGCTCCGTCCAGTTGTACTGGTGCCACATCGGCACCCCGTCTTTTTTCATCGTTGCGGTAATGTTGGTGTGATGGGGCACGGCAAGCACGCCGCGCATCGCATCCAGCCGCTTCGTCGCATCCGCAAGATTTCCGGACGGCAAGCCGGCCCGCCCGCCATGAACGGCGTCTTGCCGCGGCTCGGCGAAATAATAATTTTCGTGGCCGCGGTTCGTGGAATTTTCCCAGCCGTACAGGACGGCGAACCGATCGGCTTCGTTAAACGCGTCCACCGTCTCGGTCGTCAGCGCCCATTCCGCTTCCAGCGGGCTGTGATCGCTCGGCGCGGCAAAATCCATGTTCAATTCGTCCCGTGCCGACAGCAGCGCCGCGCTTAACGAACGTCCGCCGTCGGAGCCGACGACCGTCTCCGTATGCCAATGAATATCGCCGAATGCAGGCACAAGCCCGCTCCTTTTGCCCGGCAGCACCGGATTGCCTTTCACCGCCAAATACTCGCCGTGGGTGGAGCCGTTGGCGATATTTTCGTCGGCGGACAGCTCATCCATTCGGATGCGAATCGTCAACCGCTCCGACGGAGCAGCCTCCGGCGCCGGAAGTTCGATCGTAGCGGCATCCGTCATCGTCAGCGAGGAACGGATGTCGCCCCACGACCACTCAACGCCAACCGGCCGGGCAAAACGGGACGGATTGCCGTACCGGTCTTCCGGCACGAGACACGTTCGTACGGTCCCGCGGGCCGCGGACGGGGCGGGCCGCGAATAAACCGAAAACCGTTCGACGGGCCCGGCCGTCACCTTCAGCCTGCAGCCTTCTCCCTTTTCCCTGACGACAGGAAAACGTTCCGAGTCCGTCGCCGCATGGCCCGGCAGCGGTTCCCGCACCCAAACGAACAATTCCAGGTCCATGCCGGCATACATCGACGGCGTCGCCACAAGTCCGATCGCCACCGGCTGCGCTTTGACCGTCATCTCCAGCAATCTTGCCTTGAAGACGATATGCTGCTTGCGGTTCAGCAGCGGGTCCGGCGCGTCCCGGCTGACGGCCGGGCTGAACAACGCCTCCACCCCCGCCATCTCCATCCGGTGGATGGTCCATTCGTACTTTTGCCGGAACAGGCCGGCGCGGATTTCCACTTCGGTGCCGGGAAGATAGTTGTTCTCCGGCAGCCATGTCAACTCGTAAGCAAACTGCCGATGGGACGAACAATGAGCTTGCTGCTGCCTGCCGATGATGAGCGCCATTTTATCCTCCTGCCGGTTCGTTACGTATACAAATGTTCGATTTCGTCCCAGCTCCGGCGGCCGGTGTGCAGCAGCCGGGTCATCGCATTGCGGGTGCCGTGGCTGACTTTCCCGCTGATTTCCTTGTCCGACTTCGCCCGGTATTGGGCGATATGATCGACGATCTGCTCCGTCAGCGAAAGCCTGATTGCCGCGTAAGCCGGGTCGTCGTAACGGTTATCCAGCTCGTGCGGGTCGGTTTCGTGATCGTACAGTTCGCCTTCGCCCCGTCCGTAATACACGAGCCGGTAACGGTCGGTGCGGATCGCGTTGACCCGCCGCTCGTAACGGGCGACCGACCATTCGCAGACGGTTGCCGGCTTTCCCGGCAGCTCGCCCGCCACGACCGGCTTCAGGCTTCTGCCTTCCACGCCTTGCGGAATCGTGCAATCGCACAGCTCGCACAGTGTCGGGAACATATCGACGCTTTCCATAATGCCGTCCATGACGCGCCCGGCCGGTCCGCCCGGAAATTTCAGCAGGAACGGAATGCGGTGAATCGATTCGTAGATGCCGATGTTCTTGTTCACCAGGCCGTGATCGCCGGCAAAATCGCCATGATCCGCCGTAAAAACGATCACGGTGTTGTCGTATTCGCCGGTTTCCCGCAAATACTCGAATACGCGGCCGATCTGCCCGTCGATTCGTGTGATCAGGCTGTAGTAGAAAGCGAGCTGGCGCCGCAAATCCGCTTCATCCTCCGGCACATACGGGAAACCGCCGACCGTGCCGGCCAACGCCTTCATCTTCTCCGGTTTGCCGGCGAATCGACGCTCGAACAGGTCGACGAAACCCGGCGGCAGCTCGATCGACACGGGATCGTACAACAAACCGCCGTCGAACGGAACGGTATACGGCTCGTGCGGCCGCTGGAAGCTCAGGTGCAGGAAAAACGGCCGCCGTCCGTCCCTGGTTTGCAGGAAATGCAGCGCTTCGTCGCCGGTCCACGTCTCCAGCGAATGCCGCTCCGGAATTAGCGATTCGAACGCCCGGATATTGCTGCCCGGATGCTCCTTCTTCAGCGTCCCGAGATCGTACAGATGGGCCAATCCGTGTTCGTGCAAATAACGAAAGTAGGGATTGGCGAGCGGGTCGTTGCGGTCGCAATCGCACAGGTCGCAATAGCGCAAGTATTCGAAGCCTTCCGCATCCCACGCGCCGATCATATGCGACTTGCCGACCAGCGCGGTCTGGTAGCCGGTGCGGCGGAACACGGCCGACAGCGTATGCTCGTTGCGGTCGTTCATCGCGAAGACGTCGTTGCCGATGACGCCGTGGGTGTGCGGGTATTGGCCGGTAATAAACGTGGCGCGCGACGGCGCGCAGACCGGATTGTTGCAATAAGCCTGCTTGAACCGGACCCCTTCCGCTGCCAACCGATCCAGATGCGGCGTCCGCACCTGTTCGCGAACGATCCCGAGACAATCGGCGTGAAACTGATCGGCCATGATGTAGAGCACGTTCGGTCGTTTGTCCAAAACCTCTCGTCCTTTCTATTTGCCTTATCCCGCCTACTTCAGCAAACCGACCGCCTGCAAATCTTTTTTCCGCTGCTCCATCACCTGATTGTATTTGTACGTCGTCTTCAGCGTGTTCACGTAAGTATCCCACTGGTCGAAGCCGATCTTGCCGTAAATGAACTTGAGCTCCATCTCCTGAATGTACGTTTCGCCGTCGAACACGAACGGCAGCTCGTTGTAATAGTTGTCCGCAATGACATTGCCTTTGCTGTTGTCGGCGTACACCTGTTTCATGGCCGCCAGATCCTGATCCGTGAACGTATTCTTGTAGAAATCCATATCCGGCTTGATTCCCGCCATCTGCAAGGAGGAGAAGTAAGCGGCCGAATCGCCCGCAAAGGCAGGCAGCAAAGTGATTTTGCCGTTGGCCGCGTTATAGTGCGTGCCTTCGATGCCGTAGGTGATCATTTTTCCGCCGAGCTTCGGGTTCGGCCGCGTATCCGTATAATCGATCAGTTGGATGATGCGGCTGGCCAGCCCGGGGTCCTTGAGCGCGTTTTTCGTGATCGCCACGTTCAGGCTGGAGGAGGAAGCGTCGGCATCGTTGCCGAACAGGCCGGTCGGCCCTTTGACCGGAGGCAGGTACACCCATTCCGCTTTCGGATTCGCTTCCTTGATCTGCTGCAGCAATTTGGGAGTGCCGCCGATCATCCAGTTTTGCGGATTGGCGATGGCGGCCACGCCGAACTGCCCGGCGACCATTTTTTTCTGGAATATCGGGTTCGTGTTGGTCAAAATATCCGGATCGACCGCCTTTGCGGCCGTCAGCTTGTTCAAGTACAGCAAATAATTTTTGAATTCGTCGGAGATGGCGCCGAAATGCAGTTCTCCCTTGGAGTCGATCCAGTCTTCCGGCATTCCCGACTTGATCGCGCCGATCTGCGGCATGCCGAACGCGTTCGCGAACATCCCCTGCATCGTTGTGTTCAACCCTCCCGAGCTGTAGCCGAACGTATCGTTTTTGCCGTTTCCGTCCGGATCGTTATTCGTGAAGGCAACCAGCACCTGGTACAGCTCATCCGTCGTCGTCGGCATCTTCAGGTTCAGTTTGTCCAGCCAATCCTTGCGAATATAATGGGCCGTCGCCGCGCCGCCCTGCTGCAGCAAGGGGACGCCGTAAATGTTGCCGTTGATTTTGTCGAGCGCCCATTCGTCCGCCGTACGCGACTTTTTCAGCTCGGGCACCTGGTTCAGCAGCTCGTCGAGCGGAATGATCGTGCCGTTCTGCATATACTTGACCAAATCGTCGCGGCCCACCCGGACAATGTCGGGCAAGTCGCCCGCTGCGATCCGCGTATTCAGCTTCTGGGTGTAATCCGGCATTTGCCCGGGAGTGGTCGTCAGCTTGAAGGCGATATTCAAATCCTTTTCGAGCTGCGTCCGGATCGGGTTCTCGTCAATCAGCTTCTTGTCGGTGGCATTCACCGAATTGAGCAGGCGGGCGTATTCGATGCTGTATTTTTTGCTCATATCGACGCTGGGCTTCGCCGACGCGGCCGGCGACTGAGAAGCGGCAGACGAGCCGGACGGACTCGGCTGGCTTGTCGCCCCCGTCTTCTCCGTGCCGGATGAACCGGATGAACACGCGGAGACGAGAAGCATGCTGGCGGCAAGCGATACTGCGGCGATCGTATTCCGTTTCGTACGCATATGGATTCCCCCTGGAATTGGTTTGAAGCTACCCCTAGTGTAAAATGTCACCCGGCACAATTCGATTCAATATCTGTCAATTTCATTCCCTATTCCAAGTTCTTCAACCTTTTACCGCCCCGAGCGTCGCTCCTTTCATAAAATATTTTTGCACGAACGGATACGCCAGCACGATCGGAAGCGTCGATACGACAACGCCCGCCATCTTCATCGTTTCTGCCGGCACCTCGTAGTCCGAGCTCATGTCCAGGACCGTCGGGTCGGGCTGCATCAGCAGCTGGCGCAGCGCAACCTGCAGCGGGTAACGTTCGGCATCGGTCAAATACAGAATCGCGTGAAAATACACATTCCAGTAGAAAACGGCGTAGAACAGGCCGATGGTGAGCAGGACGGCTACGGACAGCGGGAGCGTAATCCGCACGAAAATGCCCAGCTCGCTGCTGCCGTCGATCACCGCGGCATCCTCCAGTTCCTTCGGAAGCTGCTGGAAAAACGTTTTGAATATCAGCAGGTTGAACGGATTGATCAGTGTTGGAATAATCAACGACCACAAGGAATTCAGCAGGCCGACGTCTTTAACGACGAGATAGGTGGGAATGATGCCGCCGCTGAACAGAATCGTGAACACGACCAGAAACAGATAAACGCTTCGTCCCGGAACGCCTTGTTTGGCCAGACCGAACCCCATGACGGCGGTAACGAGCAGGCTCAGCAGCGTACCGGCGCCGGTGATAAACAACGAGTTCAGCAGCGAACGCGGAATGGCCGAGTTCGTGAACACCTGCTGGTAGGCGGCGAACGTAATCTGGCGCGGGAAGATCAGAAATCCGCCGTAACGGTCGACCACGGAAGTCGGGGTAAGCGAAACCGAAACGATGTACAAAAAAGGAAACAACGCGCCAAGCCCGATCACCAGCAGCAGCGTGTAGTTCGCGTATTGAAACCATTTTTCCTGGCGTGAGATAATCATCTGTCGTTCGAATCTCCTTCCGAATGGAATCGCCGCGTTCACCAGATGCCCGAATCGTTCCAACGGCGCGCGATCCAGTTGGCACCGATAATGAGCGCAAGCCCCACCAGCGATTTAAACACGCCGACCGCCGACGCCAGACTGTAACGGCCTTCCATAATCCCCATGCGATACGTCCACGTGTCGATAATGTCGCCCACCGCGTAAACGAGCGGGTTGTAGAACACGAGAATTTGCTCCAGACCGGCGTCCATGACATGGCCGAGCCGGATAATGAACAACAGAATAATGACCGAACCGATGCCCGGCAGCGTCACATGCCAAATTTGCCGCCGTTTGCCGGCCCCGTCGATATTCGCGGCTTCGTACAGTTCCGGATTGATCGAAGCGATCGACGCCATATAAATGATCGTGCTCCAGCCCAAGTCCTTCCACAGGTCGGTGGACACGAGAATGGTGCGGAACCATTCTTCCGACTGCAGGAAGCCGATCGTGGAAAAGCCCAGTTGTTTGATCCATTGATTGACCAGCCCGGTGCCTTCGGACAGGAAGGCGAACGTAATCCCGTAAATGATGACCCAGGACAGGAAGTGGGGCAAATACGTCAGCGTTTGCACCCAGCGTTTGAACCAGCTCCGCGTCACCTCGTTAAGCAGGATCGCCAGCACGATCGGCGGGAAGAACGTAAACACCAGCCGGTACAAACTGATTAACAGCGTGTTGCGAATGACGCGCGTGAAGTCCGGATTTTCGAAAAAGGTGGCAAAATGATCGAAACCGACCCACGGCCCGTGAAGGAAGGCGTTTCCGATACGATAATTTTGGAACGCGATGACGAGTCCGTACATCGGAACATATTTGAAGACGATAAAATAACACAAGCCAATCCAGATGAAGATCAGTCGCACTTTGTACCTGGCAAGCCGCTTCAGCAAGCGAACCCCTCGATTCTGCCGTGATGTGGCGCTGCGCATCGGCGCCTTACCCCCAGTATAGGCGGTCGACTTTGGCAAAAAAATTCATTATCTGATAAAATCCTTCGTTATCCGTTGAAATGCGTCCGGGCGGCAAGCACCGCCGCCGTTTTCCGTTATAATGGAGGTGAATCGCCAATTCGTTGCTTCGGGGGTGGCTTCCCTGTTCGTGATGCGTCCGTTTCGCCTGCTGACCAACCATTACCGCAAAAAGAAACTGACCTGGAAGCTGTTCATGATCACGTTCCTGCTGGTGGAGTCGATCATTCTGACGCTCGGGTATTTTTATTACCGGCATTCTTCGGCTACCCTGCTGCGCGCGCAAACCGAATACGCCGCGCAGATTATCGATAAATCCAATGAATATTTGCAGCTGAATTTGAAAAACGTCGAAAGCTTCTTCCGCTCCGTCGCAAGCGATCCGCGCATTCAGGGCGACAACCATGAAGAAATCGGCAAATGGTTTACGGGCAACCTGATGCTGTACATGCCGAACGCCAAAAATATTCATCTGCTGCAGAACGACCAGATGCTGGCCAGCACCTCCGTGTTCAGTTGGAAGCTTACCGAAAGCCGCTCTTTTCTGGAGCAATTGCAAACCGTTCGCGACCCTAATTTTTTGTACTGGCTTCCTCCCTACTTTTCTCCCGTCTCTTCGTTCACCGTCACCGCCGCAATGACCATCGGCTCGGATCGCGTGTCGGCGCCGCGAATACTGGCGCTTGATCTGGATTTGACGCAGCTGTACCAGGCGCTGAACCCGAATAAACAATCGTCGCTGCAAGGCGATTTGCTTTTGCTGGACCGAAGCAACCAACCCGTTTACGGCGAATCTCCTTATAGCACGTACGACGTCTATCGGAACCGGTTCGTGCTGAGCCGGTTGTCGCCCGACTTGTTCGAATCGGATTGGTCGACGCGAACGCTGGTCGATCGCGGCCGGACGTTGTTCCTCATCCGCAGCGTCAACAACGTGCTCGGTTGGCAGGTGGTGTGGATCATGGACCAAACCGTGCTGCTGCGGCCGCTGCACAACTCGATCGCTTTCAACTGGCTGCTTGCCTTCGTGTCGCTGCTGTTGTCGCTGGGCATCGCCAGCTTCATTACCAAGCTGGTCAGCCGCCCGCTGCGCACGATCTCCACGTCCATGAACCGGTTCAGTCTGGGCGATCTGGACACCTCGATCCGCGTCAACCGCGAGGACGAGCTCGGCGTTCTGTTTCGCCAATTCAATCAGATGACCGCACGCATCCGCGAATTGATCGTCAACCTGAAGCGCACCGAAGCGAAAAAAAAGGCCGCCGATCTGCTGGCTTTCCAGGCCCAGATCAAGCCGCACTTTTTGTACAATACGTTGAATGCCATCGGCATTTCCGCCAAACAAGGGCAAATGGCTCAAGTCGATCAACTGATCTCGGCGTTGACCGGTCAATTGGCATACAGTCTGGACAAGACGCCGAAACGGACTTCCTTGCGGGAAGAGCTGAAGGCGCTCGAAGACTACATCGAGCTGATGCTGATCCGTTATGCGGACCAGTTCGACGTGGAAATCAACATCGACCCGTCCACGCTCGAGTACGCCATGCCCAAATTCATTCTGCAGCCGCTTGTGGAGAACGCCATCTTCCACGGCCTGATTCCGGCCAAACGGACGGGAACGCTGTTCATCGGGACATCGACCGGACCGGCGGAATGGTCGATTATGATCGAAGACGACGGGGTCGGCATCCCCGCCGGAAAGCTGCGGCACTTGCAGCGCATGCTGCAAATGTCCGTCGAAGAGGCGGATGAAGCTGCCGATTCCGGCGGCGGGGCGCGGGATTCGGGGCCGATCGGCCTGCGCAACGTGAACGAACGCCTGAAGCTTACCTTTGGCCATCCGTACCGCATGACGCTTGCGAGTACGGAAGCGGAAGGCACCCGGATTCTCATCCGGCTTCCCGTCGACATTCCCGAAGGAGGAACACTGCCGTGAAAACGATCGTGTTGGTGGATGACGAAGCTTTGAGCAGAGAGCATTTTCGCGAGAGCGTTCCTTGGGCGGCCTGGGGTTACCGCATCGTGGGCGAAGCGTCCAACGGACAGGAAGCGCGGGAGCTGTGCGCAGCGCTGCAGCCGGACATTGCGCTGATCGATATTACGATGCCGGTGATGGACGGGTTGACGCTGCTGCGGCATCTTCACGAAGACCAACCGGACATTCGCTGCATCATGCTTACCGCTCATAGGGATTTCAACTATGCCCGGCAGGCCATTCAGCGGCATGCTTGCGGGTATTTGCTGAAAGCTCCGCTGCAGCTGGAAGAAGTGAAAGAGGCGCTGGAACAGGCGGCCCGCGACGTGGACAGGAGCCAGACGCTCCACCAAACCCGGAGCGCGCAGCAATTGCTGCTGCATCAATATCAATACCCGCTGCGCAAGCAATATTTTGACCATATTCTGAAAGGCGTTCTGGCTTCGTCGGAGGAAATGGTGCAGAGCGGGCTGCCGATCGGCATTCGTCTGTCGGAGGAGCAGCAATGCCTGCTCGTCTGCCAGGTCGATCAATTGGAGCAATACAAGGAGCGGTATCCCCGTCAGGACGACGCCTTGCTGGAGTTCAGCATGCTGGAGATCGTGCGGGAAACCGTTCAGACGTTGCCATCCGTCCGGTTCGAGCTGTTCCCTATCGTGTTGGGGCAATTTGCGGTATTGCTCCAGCTTGGGGAAAACGCACCGGACGACAAAAACGAACGAACGATCGTCAGCGAAATCGCGCGGAAATGGGCGCTGCCGATGCAGCAATACATGGATCTGCAGCTGACGATGGCGGTGAGCCGCCCGTTTGTTGCGCTGCACAAGCTGCGGGGCATTTACGGGCAATGCCTGTCGCTGCTGCCCCATCGATTTTATCAGCGGGAGCCGCGGCCGGTATTCGAAGCGGACGTTGTCCCTTTCCATCCTTGGCCCAATGCCCTCTTCGCCAAACTTCGGGCGGAATTCGAAGCGATCGGGCAGCCGTCTTCGCTGGAGGCGTTTGAAGCGTGGGTGCTCAGGGCAAGGAACGCGGGGCAGCATTGGCAGCCGGCGCCGGATCGGTTGCTCGCCTGGTTTGCCGCGCTGGGAACGGCGGCGCATGCGGCATCGTCGCCGATTGATCCGGCGGCGGCTTGGCCGGATTTTGCGCGGATGTCGCATTTGAATCAAGCGCTGGAAAGCTTGACGCTGTGGGCCCGCAACCGCGACCGCGGCAGCCGGGCGATCTCCGTGCGGCCGGAAATCGCCAAAGCGGTGCACTTCATCAAGCACCGGCTGCGCGAGGAATTAACGCTCGACATCATTGCCCGCGAGGTTCAGTTAAGCCCCTCCTACCTGGGACAATTGTTCAAGAAGGAGGTCGGCTCGTCCATCGTGGACTACATCATGGAGCAGCGCATCGACCAGGCCAAACGGTACCTGATCGGCGGCGACTACCGCAATTACGAGCTGGCGGACAAAGTCGGCTTCTCCAACTACTCCTACTTCTGCACCCTGTTCAAAAAATATACCGGCATGACGCCGAATCAATTCCGCAGCTCGGTCCGGCCGCAGTTGCCGAAGGACTGACCGGGGCTTTGCCGCATTTTGCCGCTCCGCGTCGGCCTTTACGCTGCCTGCGGCTTTTTTAGGCGCGCGGCGGCGGGGCGGAGCTTCCCGAAGAAGATGACCAGCGCGACGATCAGCCCCACGAGCGGCGACAAGGCTTCGCCAAAGCCCATCTCTGAAACCAGGACGGAGACGAAGGCGCCGGCCATTACAACGATCAGGGCCCCCGCCCCCAGAACAGTCAAGATGACATTTCGGAAGCCGACAATCAGGCACACGGTCGCCAGCAGCTCCACCGCCGCAATGAAGTACATGAACCCCGGCGCGTACCCAAGCGGCTCCGTATACAGCCTCCTCACCTCATCCGTGCCCATAAAAAACTTCGACATGCTCGCCATGAGGAACCCGGCCGCCAGCAGCCCTTGCAAAATACGAAACACCCATTTTTTCACGAATCGTATCCCCTTTCGCGTTGTGAGATTTCACCTCACGAATATACCACGAAAGGAATATTCCTGTAAATGCATATTTAGAAAATGCCTCTCCACGCTGAAAACCTTCAGCCGCGGCGTCGGGAGGAGTTGTCGTAGGGCAGTGGCGGACCTTGCTGCAACGACTGGCCCGAAATAGGCCATGAAAAATGGCTTATTTGCCTGTTTTCCCTCTACTCATGACAAATAACCAGTGAAAACACTGGCTATTCCGGCCAAATCTCCGCAAACTCGAACTTTTCAGCGAAATAGCCAGCGATTTCACTGGCTATTTCGTTACTGCCCACCATTTTTGACGAAATAGCCAATCAAACATGGCTTATTCATTGACACACGCGCCCGACAGCGGCTATCAAGCGCGTTCCCAACAACTACTCCACCGCGTACGTGTCCCAATAGCTGCGAACTTGCAGCGCCGCCGTGATATCCGCCGTCGTCCACGACGCGGGCAGCCGGTCGCGCGGCACCGTGACGACAACCGACTCGCCCCCGGACAAATCGAAATAGTTATCGGAGAAAACGACATCTTGTCCGTCCAGCTCCAGTTCGACGAACTTCGCCAGCGCGTCGCTGCCGACACGGATGCTGACGAGGCCGTCCGCTTCGGCCACTTGCGCGGCGATGTGCGGCTTGCGGAAGCTGAAGTGTTTGGCCGGCACGAACAGCACCGTGCCTTTGGACACAACAGCGCCGTCCTCGCCGGCGAGCTCGTACTGCAAATACGCTTCCTTCACATCGGCGATCTGCCCGGCAAAATCAAGCGCCGCCGCTTCCCCCGTCGCAAGCGCGCCGATGGCGGCCGGCGCCGTGCCGCTGGCGAGTTGCCGCTCGTCCGCGCTGCGCAGAAACCAGCGCACCGTGCCGGCGAAGCTGCGCCTCGTTTCGTTCGTCACGTGCAGCTCCACGCGAGTCCCCTCTTCCCTGGCGGACAGCAGCACCGGCGCGTAAAACCGTTTGGCCGCATAATGCAGCACCTTCCACCGGCCAAAATAGTCGATGCTCGCCCACGACGACACCGGCCAGCAATCGTTCAATTGCCAATACAGCGTACCCATGCAGCGGCCGCGGTTGCGCCGCCAATGCTCGACGCCGTAGCGCATCGCTTCCGCCTGCAAAATTTGCGACGCGTATACGAGCGAGCGGAAATCGCGCGGGAATTGCAGCGTTTCGCCGAGATACATCAATATTTTCTGGTTGCCGGACGGGTTCTTCTGGTGGCATTCCATCACATAGGAGAACAGGTTGCGTTCCCCCGGCAGCGTAAACGACTCGATCGTCCGCTCGTGCGGCAGCGATTCGAAGCCGAATTCGGACATGTAGCGGAAATACGTTTTGCGGTATTCCGTAAACGGCTTGTTGTTGTGCCACACTTCCCAGTAGTGGCCGTCGCCGTAGTTTTCGCCGTTCGTTTCGAAGAAGTCGCCGCCCGACGAAGGCGAACCCGGCCAATAGAACGTGTCCGGCGCCAATTCGGCCACCGTCGCGGGAACGCCGCGCTCGAAGAAGTCGATATACGACGTGCGGTTTTCGTCCGTGTCGGCGATCCGGCCGTCCTCGAAAAACATTTCGATCTCGTTGTTGCCGCAGATGAGCCCCAGACAGGCATGGTGGCGGATGCGCCGAACGTTGTCCGCGATTTCGACGTTGACGTTGGCGACAAACGATTCGTTCAAGTCGTACACGCCGCAGGCGAACATCAGGTCCTGCCAGACGATCAGCCCATATTGATCGCACAGCTCGTAAAAATAGTCGTCCGGATACAGCCCGCCGCCCCAAATGCGGATCGTGTTGAAGTTCGCCGCCACGCAGTCGCGGATCAGCTGCTCCGAACGCTCCCGCGACGTGCGGCCGAGCAGGTTGTCCTCCGGAATGTAGTCGGCGCCCATCGAAAAGACGGCGACGCCGTTCACTTCGAAAGCGAACTTGCGCCCCCATTCGTCCGGCTCGGTGTTGACGGTCAAGGTGCGCAAACCGACGCTTAACCGCCGTTCGTCCAACGTCCCGGCCGACGACGACGCTTGCAGCCGCACTTCCACGCCGTACAGCGGCTGCTCGCCGTAGCCGTTCGGCCACCACAGCCGCGGCTCGGCAATCGCGATGTCCGCCGTGGCCGCGCCCGAGCCGTCAAGCTCGACCGTACGTTCGGCCGCCACGGATCCGTCCTGCGCCGTTACGACAACGACGGCTTGCAGCGCCGCCCCGTCGTCGAACCGCTCGGAGGCGACCGCCACCTGCAGCGAAACGGCTCCGCCTTCGTGGCGCTGGCGCACGGAAACGTCGGCGAGCCGCGCCGTGCGGTAGCCGCACAAGCTGGCGCTGCGCCATATGCCGCAGTCCGGCAGCTTCGGGCCCCAGTCCCAGCCGGACATGTAATGCGCCTTGCGCAGATGCGTGTAGCCCGGCACAACCATCGGGATGCCGAACAGCGGCTTCTCCGCCTGCTTCGCCAGCATGTACTTGACCGGCGAGCGGAACACGACGCGCAGCTCGTTGTCGCCTTCGCGCACCAGCGTTCGGGCGTCAAGCTCGTACGTGCGGAACATATTGTCCGTCGACAGCGCATGGATGCCGTTCACGTATACATCCGCGAGCGTATCGAGCCCTTCGAACACGAACGCCAGCTTGTCGCAAGCGAGCAAATCGGCCGAAACCTGGAACGTGCGCGCATACTCGTAATCGTCGTCGAACATCTTCAGCACGGCATCTTCGTTGTCCCGGTAGAACGGATCCTCGATGGCGCCGAGCGCCAGCAAATCGGACAACAGCGTGCCCGGCACCCGGCCTTGCCGCCAGCTTGTTTCGTCCGTTCGGCGGAATTGCCAGGCGCCGTTTAATTGCAGCTTGAACATGCGTACCTTCCTGCCTCTCGTATATTGTATACTATGTATTCATTGTGAACTCGTCCCTATAATAACACAGCCTGCCGGATTTCGCCCATCGCCGTTATTTGGCGCGGATCGGAAAATACAGATCGATTTCGCTGTTCGGGTCGTCCGGTCTTGTATACCGCTGGTCGTAAAATTCAAATTCATACTTGCCCGTGGCGACGCCGCCATCGTATTCGAACGGATGGTTCGGCAGCCAGTTGCCCCAGAAGTATCGGAACGATTCGCCGAGCCCGTCCAGGTGGCCGCGATGCGTCAGCACGAGATAACGCGCGGCAGGCACGTCGATGCAGACAAGCCCTTCCGGCACGGAAACGTCGGACACCGCGGTGTCGTCGAGCCCGATTTGAACGGCGGCGGTGTAGTCGAAGCACATGGAAGATTCATTCGCCGGGTTTTGCAGCATCAGACCGAAGCTGCGCGAGCCGATTTCGCCGGCGATTTCCGGTATGCGTTTGCCGAAACGGGCCCACAGCTTGGCGATCGAGTTCGAAGGCGGCGGCGTTTGCGAATCGAAGACGATCGACTCGGTCAACCCAACGACGCGAAAGGCCGGTTTTTCCACAAATTTGATCTCAAGCACCATTTATAACGCTGCCTCCTTTAGATGTAAACATTCACATAAACTTCTATTCGCCGTTGGCGGTTCGTTTCCCTTCTGCGCCGTCAAGCGTCAATCCGTACCGTTTCAACTCGATGAAAATACGCTCCAGCTGCCTGCCTTTGTCCGTCAACGCGTACTCGACCCGCGGCGGAATTTCCGGATATACAGTGCGGGTGACGATCCCCGCCTCCTCCAGCTCGCGCAGCCGCAACGACAGCGTCTTCGGGCTGATGCCTTCGAGCGAACGAAGCAGATCGCCGAAACGAAGCGTGCCGTCCAGCAGCAGATCGCGGACGATCAGAAACGTCCATTTGCTGCCGATGATGCCAAGCGCGCGTTCGATCGGACACGCGTCGCCCGGTACGCTTCTCGCCAGGGCGATCGGTTCCGCGTTGCCTTGCTGCGCGTTGCCCAGCGTCTCCCCCATCCCGTCAGTCCCCCTTCACCCCGATGCAAAATAAACCGCCGTTTGGCGCAAGCTGCCTTTTGAGCGGCGCCTTTCCTACTACGATAGCACATTACTTCCCAAACGGAAACTAGATTAACTTTTTATCACTACTTTCATAAATGAATTGACTTCCGCTATAATGGGGGCAGATGAGAAAACCAAACTTTTTTCGGTAAAGGAGCCCTGTTTGATGGAGAGACTGTCTTCACCGTTTGCGCTCAAGGATTTGCAGCTGAAAAACCGCATCGTCATGGCGCCGATGTGTCAATATTCCGTCAGCGCCAAGGACGGCGCGCCGAACGACTGGCATTTCGTGCACTATGTCTCGCGCGCGGTTGGCGGGACGGGGCTGATTATTATCGAGATGACCGATGTGGAGCCGGACGGCCGTATTTCCGATTATGACCTCGGGTTATGGTCGGACGATCATATTCCGGCGTTTCGCCGCATCGTGGACGAAGTGCACAAGCACGGCGCCGCAATCGGCATCCAAATCGCCCACGCCGGACGCAAGGCGGAGGATGCCGCGGTGCCTGTCGGCCCGTCGGACATCCCGGTCACCGCCGATTCGCGGCGGCCGCGCGCGCTGGAAACCGCCGAGGTGAAAGCACTCGTGGCCAAGTTCGGGGAAGCCGCGCGGCGCGCGGTAGCCGCCGGCGTCGACACGATCGAGCTGCACGGCGCTCACGGCTACTTGATCCACCAGTTCCATTCGCCGGCCATCAACAACCGGACGGACGAATACGGGCGCGATTTGGCGCTGTTCGGCACGGAAGTGATAGCCGCCGTCAAACGCGAAATGCCGGCCGGCATGCCGCTTCAGCTGCGCATTTCGGCAGTGGAATATATGGATGGCGGCTACGATTTGCCGCACAGCCTGGATATTGCACGGCGGTACAAGGACGCCGGCGTCGACATGTTCCATGTCAGCAGCGGCGGCGAAGGCCCGGCCGGCGTTCGGAAGCCGGGCAATTATCCCGGCTACCAGGTGCCGTTCGCGCGCGCCTTCAAGCAGGCGCTCGGCGTTCCCGTTATTGCGGTCGGCCTGCTGGACGACCCGAAACTGGCCGAGGCGACCGTCGCGAACGGCGATGCCGACCTCGTCGCGGTGGCGCGCGGCATGCTGCGCGATCCGTACTGGGCGCTGCACGCGACCCAGGCCGTGTCGGCGGCCAAGGCCGAGCCGCCGCGCCAATACGCGCGCGCCTATTGACGCAGCCGCAGCGGACAGCGCGGGAATAAATCATTTTTTGTGGGCTATTTCACAGAAAATGGCCGGTTGCAAAGAAATAGCCAGTGATTTCACTGGCTATTTCTTTGTTGTGTTCGATTTTGGGGCGATTTGACGAAAATAGCCAGCGTTTGCACTGGTTATTTTCGCCGGACCGCGCAAAATGAGGCGAATAAGCCATTTTTTATGGCCTATTTCACTGGGCTCACGTGTTTCGTTTGCGCCGGATGACGAATGCCTTGTCGGCCCGCTCGAAGCCCAGCTTCTCGTAGAATCCGACCGCGCCCGGAGCCGACGTCAGCACATATTGCACCTCGTCTTCGCCCAGTTCGTGCCGCAGCAGCTCCAGCAGCCGTTTGCCTACTCCCATTCGCTGATACGCGCCGTCAACCGCAATATCGGAGATGTAGCAACAATACGAATAATCCGTCAGCGCCCGCAGCAAGCCGACTAGTCGTCCGCCGTCTCTTGCGGTGACGATGACATCGGCATGCGCGATCATACGGGCGATGCGTTCCGCGTCGCCGATCGGCCGGCGGATGCCGGAAGCGCGGAACACGTCCTCCACTTCCTCAACCTGACAAACGTCGTTTACACGATACGCGAGCTCCACCGCCCATCCCCCCGTTTCATCCGCTCAACGCTCGGAATTCAGGTACTTTACAGGAGCCCCTGACACAAAAAAACGGCTCACCTTCCATTACCGGAACGGGTAGCCGTTTTGGGCAAAATCGAGCCATTTTGCTGTGGAAGGAGCATGAGCTTTATTGCGGCAAGTCGCGCAGCCGGCGGATCGTCTCCAGCGACAGACCGGTCACATCCGTGATGAACGGGTCGTCCATCCCTTTGCCGATCAGCGACCGAGCCACCTGATGCTTCGTATCCTCAATGCCTCGCTCAATGCCTCGCTCGATCCCCTGCTCGAAGCCGCGTTCGATCCCTTGCTGTTCCCGCTTCCGGACAATTTCGTCGAGCGTTCGCTCCAGATTGGACATCATCGCCTTCACCCCTTTCGTATTGACGGACGAGAGAATCGTCTCAATTTCCCGCCGTTTCTCCGGTGGCACGTTACGGACGAGCACGCGCGACAACCAGGTCGCAAAACGCTGCAAAGAGTCGGCAGGCATCGTGCTCATCGTTTGCATCAGCCGGCGCAACCTGGCGATCAGTTGCGCCTCATCGGCGCGCTGCTCCAGTAGGAATACCGCTGCACATCGATGAGCAAATAGCTGAAGTCGAGCAGTTCGTCGCCGAACCGGCCGTCCCCGGCAATACCGCCGCGAAAAGTGGTGTTCGCCGTCCAAGGCGCTTCTCCATTGTACAGGACAATCGGCACGATCGCCGGCAGCTTGAACGATTTGCGCGCGGCAGCGTCCGGATCCGTATTATTGCGGATGTCGCGCCAAATTTCCACCTGGTAGAGCAGCAGACGATAAGGCATCTGAAAATCGACCGTCGATTGCATTTCCATCAATACATAAAAGATAACATCTTGCTCCTTCGTCTTCAACCGGTAAACCAGATCTGCTTCCTTCTCGCTGAAATCGGGCAAAATAAACGACTTGTCGAGCGCCGTAAGATCGGATTCCGCTATCTGCTCCACCCACTCCCGGCTGACGAAAGAGCGAAGCAGCTCGAGAAACAGCTTTTTGCTCGACAGCAAATATTTATACCCTTTGTCGTGTGGCTGATGAATGCCGTCCGCTCCTTCTGCCTCCTGCATCCTTGCTTCCAACTCCATATCCTTCATGCCCGCCTGCCCTTCCGGGGTTATCCATGTGAGCGTGTCCCCTTGTCCATTCTAGCATTGGGATATTGAGGAATAATAGGGAATTTAAACAAATTCATGCCAAATATTTTTCCCATCCGTTACTAGCTCCGATTAGGAAAGATGCAATTGATGGGCAATCATATCGCTCATCGGCAGTTAACGATGGAGCTGGTTTCCGGGGAGATCGGGTAGTCGCGTGGGCATTGCAGCATCTGGCTCCAAGCGCGGGTGGCATGCGCCTTACGGGGAACGGCCCGGCGCGGCCGGACAACCGGAACGAATGTCCGCCGCGCCGTCCAGCCGCTTACTTCACGAACGTCAGCGTGCCGAAACGCGCCGGCACGTGGAAGCGTTCGATCCCGGTCGGCGACCATGCCTGGTAGTGGCGTTTGCCGCCCGGCTCCTCGTCGATCCGGTAGAAGTTTACCCGCCACTGCACGCCTTCTGCGGGTTTCCGGGTAAAGGTGCCGTGCGGAAACGCCAGTTCGTAAATCCGGTTGCCCTCTCCATCCTCGCGGACGGACGTTTGCCAGCCTTCGGCGTCCCATTCGAGTCCGATGGTCAATTCGCCGTTGTTGTTGTCGATGATCGCGTCGAACAATACGTTGAACGGGCTGATTTCAAATTCCAAATACCGTGTTCCTTCCCCCGCTTCGTCGATGAACACTTCGACCACGTCATGATCGTAAAGCGGCTCGTCCCGCTTCGTATAGGGCGATACCGCGTAGCCGTCCCGGCAGTCAAACCTCACGTATACGTTGGCGTCATCCCAGCACGCGCGCACGGAAGTCGGCTCGGCCACCTCGCCTCCGGTCACCACATCCGCCAGCTGCAGCGACTCAAGCTGCGACCATACCGTTTCGTCATACCGGACATAGGGGCATTTCACCTGGTACCCCTCGTTCGTTCCTGCTCCCATCTTTGTTCCTCCCTTTGCTTTCCTTGCCTTCTCGCAGGCTTTCCCCCATTATAATGATTTTATTAATCGATGCCAATCAGCGAGGATGGCCCGGCGCAAGCGGTGAAAATCATTGCCGATTGAGCCTGGGGAACGGCCCAATGCGGTAATGATTTTATTAATCGATGCCAATCAGCGAGGATGGCCCGGCGCAAGCGGTGAAAATCATTGCCGATTGAGCCTGGGGAACGGCCCAATGCGGTAATGATTTTATTAATCGATGCCAATCAGCGAGGATGGCCCGGCGCAAGCGGTGAAAATCATTGCCGATTGAGCCTGGGGAACGGCCCAATGCGGTAATGATTTTATTAATCGATGCCAATAAGCATCAAATAGTCCCTAACCGAGAGAAGCCGGTTCGGCACAGCCACAGGCAGTACGATTGCTCAGAACACAAAGAGGCTGGGCGCAAACCGATCCAACCCGAAGCCCTCTTGGACAAGAGCGGCGAGAGCGGCGATGGACTTGCGCAAGTCCATTGGGCCGCAGACCGAATAGACGTGCCGGGGATACGGGAGCGTCAGCACGGCATTCTCTCCCCCGGTGCGCGTTTGACTTCGCGCAGCAACTCCGGCTCAGCCATCTTTGACTACACCGGAAAGCCAAACAGCTTTATACTGATCCTATCCCTTACTCTGCGGTCAGCGAAAGGAAGCCTATGGTCGCCTACGAAGGAATCGGCCCCATCAACCTGAAGGTCAGAATCGGCAATATTGTGTTCGACGTGATGATCAACGACAACTTCTTTAACGATCAAGGCGATTTTTTTGCTGCTAAGCATAATCATGCCGCATTCGAAGCCCACTTTATGCTCGAAGGCAGCGCCGAGCTGCAAATCGGCCAGGAGAAAATTACTCTGCCCCCGGACAGCCTGTGCATCATCGGGCCTGGAATTTATCACACCCAGAAGGTTCCCGAACAAGGACCGATCCGTAAATATTGCCTGAGGTTCGACTACTATCGTTCCAGCCTGGTAGACGCCGACGCGCCGCCAGGCGAATCCGCGGAATTCGTCAAGCTGCTCGAACGCATCTCCTGGTTCGCGGCCCGCGACGAATACGGCATACGATCGCTGATCACCGACATCCATGCCGCGTTCCGGGAGCGCAGCTTCGGTTATTATGCGCGGCTTCAATCGTTGTTTGCGCTCCTGCTGCTGAACATCCTCCGCTCCGTTCCGGTGCGGAAGGAAATGTACACTACATTCCGTGTCAGGACGCCGGATGACGAACGAAGCGAAACCATCGAACAATTTTTCGCCAAACACTATGGCCGGGCGGTTACTCCCCGCGAGCTGGCGGCCAATCTGGCGGTCAGCCACAGCCAGTTGAACCGGATATTGTGGAAAAATTACCGTATGTCGTTCAAGCGGAAGCTGCTGGAAACCCGCATGGAAATCGCCAAAGACATGCTTGCGAACAGCCGGTTCCCCGTCACCGCCATCGCGGCCAAAGTCGGTTACGGCGATGTCAGCAACTTCAGTAACGCGTTCAAAGCCAAGACGGGAGTTTCCCCGACGTCTTACAGGGAAGAACGGCTATGAAGCTGCCTCGCCCGCATGGCGCGACCGGTTATGATTTTTGCTCACATTATCGAAAATGACGACGAATTCCGCTATTAATGAACCCTGCCGGTTGGTATATAATCAGGGGCGAGTGACACGAATGATTCCATCAAAATGAGGATAAGGTGATCATTATGACGGCAACGCGCAAACTCGTTCAACAGCTTCAGGAATTTCCGACGCCCGCCGTGGCCGACGCCGCGAGCTATTTGGGCTATTCGCCGGGCTACGCGAACAGCTCGTTGCGATGTATGACACCGGGCTTGCCCGTCATGGTCGGCGAGGCAGTCACGATCAAGGTGTGCAGTACGAATCCCGCCGGCTCGGGCAATATGGATATGTTCTGGGACATGCTCGCCATGATGAGCCGAAGCGATGTCCCCAAAGTATGCGTGATCGAAGCGGTCGAGCACGACAACCGCGCCGGGGCGGTGTGCGGAGATGGCATGGCCAAAATATTTCTGACAGTCGGATGTATCGGATTATTGAGCTCGGGGGCCATCCGCGATGTTGCAGGTATTACGGCGCAAGGCTTCAAGCTGTTCGGCTCCGGCAGCGCCGCCTTCCACGATCCGTACGAATGGAGCGGACTCGGAGAGCCGGTAACGATCGGCGGCATGAAGGTGCGGACCGGAGATTTGATCCATGCGGATTCGGACGGATGCATCGTCGTCCCCGCGGTTTCGTTCGACCGCATTGTACCGGCAACGCGGCTTCTGATCGATTTCGAGAAAAAAGTCCACTTGATCCACCGCCGTGAAGATCTCGGCTTCGACGACAAAAAAGAGCATGCCACACGAATGGTCGCCGCGCTCGAACGCGACATCAGCGATTGCGGCGATCGCGATTATTGACTGCAAGAAGATCCGATTGGACACCGTCCTAACTGGACAGGGAGGGATACATGTGTTGGAAAACAAGGCATTGGCGGCGGTGCAGCCGCAAACGACAGCCGTCGGCTTCATCGGCCTCGGCGTCATGGGTCGCAGCATGGCGGGGCACATTCTGGACGAGGGCTACACGCTGCACGTTTACAACCGGACGGCGGCGAAGGCCGACGAATTGGTTGCGCGCGGCGCCGTGCGGCATGACGACCCGGCGTCGCTCGCGGTGGCCAGCGACGTCATCATTACCATCGTCGGCTATCCGCAGGACGTGGAGCAGCTGTATTTGGGCGAAAGCGGGCTTGTCGCCTCAGCGAAGCAAGGCGCGCTGCTGATCGACATGACAACGTCGAGCCCGCTGCTCGCCGCGCGCATCGCCGAAGCCGCGGCGGCGCAAGGAAAGCGGGCGCTCGACGCGCCGGTGTCCGGTGGCGATATCGGCGCACGCGAGCGGCGGCTGTCGATCATGGTCGGGGGCGACGAGTCGGCGTTCGAAGCGGCGCGGCCGCTGTTCGCGCTGATGGGGACGAACGTCGTGCACCAGGGCGGGCCCGGTGCCGGCCAGCACACGAAGATGTGCAACCAGATCGCGATCGCCTCGAACATGATGGGCGTCTGCGAAGCGATCGCTTACGCGGAAGCGGCGGGCCTCGATCCGAAGACGGTGCTGGCGAGCATCGAGTCGGGTGCGGCGGGAAGCTGGTCGCTGAGCAATCTCGGTCCGCGCATCATCGGCGGCAATTTCGAGCCCGGCTTCTACGTGAAGCATTTCATCAAGGATATGGGCATCGCGCTCGAAGCGGCGCGTGAGATGAGGCTCGAGCTGCCGGGATTGACGCTGGCGGAATCGCTGTATCGGCGACTTGCCGGTCTCGGCTACGCCGACAAAGGCACGCAGGCGCTGTTCAAGCTATGGGAGCAGGGGGACTGAGGATAGCTGCCGGCGGCTGTCGGTGAAGCGCCTTGATCAGGCGATAAAAAAGGTTACTACTTAGATCTCCCTCTCGAGGGGAGATTTTTTTATTGCCCTGAATGCACGAGGGACGGAACTCACCGCTCTTATTTCGCAGATTGCGACCTATTTTTGATGCTAGACGGAACACAGCGCTCTTATTTTCGCCTGTTTCGCCTCATCTTGGTGTGTTTTCATCGAATAGCGGCTGTGAGTTCCGTCCCTCCGATAAAAGCGACTCCAGGAGACAAATAAGGGCTGCAGGTTCCGTCACATGTTCAAGGCCGATCGCCCTGAGCTTGCAGGAAGCGCCGATCCATACTGTCCATCTATCCAAATCGGATGGCCGTAGGCTATAGTAAGGGTACATCTCACCGGAGCTGGAGTGATGGCTATGACGATCGTGCAGCGTGTGCTTGGGCTTCGCCGCACCCTGACGGGAAAATTTATCGCGATTTTGTCGCTGGTGCTGCTGGCGACCATTTCGGCAACCGCATATGTAACCTACCGGCTCCACCTGCAAATATCCGAAACGGAAGTAAGCGAGCAATTCGCGCAGCGGGTGCAGCAGGTGGCGGCACGCGTCGATTTGCGGCTGCAGGACATTTACCGGGTATCCAACCAGATGGTGTTCAACAGCGAAATTATCGAGGCCGTCACCTACGAGGACGCGGGCAAAAAACTGTCTTCCGTCGCAAGCGATCAACTGACGCAAATCCTGAACCAATATTTGTACAGCGTGCCGAATTTGGTCGGCATGTATCTATACGATTTCAAAGGCAACTATTTCATGCCAAGCGGCTCCATGCTTCCTTACGATTTCGGCAACAACATCGCCCGCCGGCTGGACGAACTGCTGGCCGGATCCGACGGCGAGCTGGTATGGGCCAAAGGCTCCGCCTTCGACGACAAAATCATTTACACCGGCTTCTCCAACAACAGCCCGGTCGTGATCGCCGCCCGATATATGAAGGACCAACGCGCCAACAAATACGGCATCCTCGTGCTGGCGATGAACGAAGGCATCCTCAGCAACGACCTGAACAAAGTGATCGGCGGCAAAGGCGGGCAAATCTACGTCCTCGACAAAATGGGCGGGATGATCTACACCGACGAATCGCTGCAAAATAAAGCCGGCATCGACCTGCCGCTGCTGCAGTCGATCGGCGAAACCGGGCGCTACCGCGTCGATCACGCCGCTTACCTGTATACCCAAGCGACCGCGCAGCAAACGAAATTCCGCGTCATCGGCCGCATCTCCATCGACGAGCTGCACCGGAAGAGCCGCATCCTCCTGCAGGTGGCGATCGCCGGCGCGCTGGCGAGCATTCTCATCGCCGGGCTGTCGGTCGTGCCGACGATCCACCGCCTGCTGCTGCCCCTGCGCGACGTCGTCCGCGGCATGCGGCGCGTGCAGGAAGGCCATCTCGGCACGCGCATCCGCGTGCGCACGAAGGACGAGCTCGCTTTTATCGGCGAAGGCTTCAACGCGATGGTCGACAACGTCGAATCGCTGATCAAGGAAGTGTACGAGAAGCAGCTGCGCGAACGGGAGGCCGAGCTGACCGCGCTGCAGGCGCAGCTCAATCCGCACTTCCTGCACAACACGCTCGACATGTTCCACAGCAGGCTCTACCTGAAGGACGACCGCGAGAATGCGGCGCTGATCGTCCATCTGTCCAGCATGCTGCGCTACGCGCTCGAACCGGCCACGTCGCAGACAACCGTAAGCGCCGAGCTCGAGCAGTTGCGCCACTATTTGACCTTGCAGCAAGCCCGCTACGAGGACAACCTGCACATCGTCATCGAAGCGGACGAAAGCGTGCTTCGCTGCCGCATCGTGCGGCTGCTGCTGCAGCCGCTGGTGGAAAATTCGTTCGTGCACGGCTTCCGCGACATCACCGGCGCGCGTATGCTCGCCATTCGCGTATACCCCAAGGACGGCATGCTGCTGGTCGAAATCGAAGACAACGGCTGCGGCATGCCGGCCGCGCCGATCGATACGGTCATGCCGCCGCATTGGGCGGAGGAAATCCCCGAAGGACGCGGCCGGGCGCATATCGGCCTGCGCAACGTCATTCGCCGCATCGAACTGCTGCACGGTCCGCCGCACCGGCTGGAGATCGTCAGCGAAGCCGGCAGCGGCACGCTGATGCGCCTGCATCTGCCTTACGAACAACAAGAGGAGGCGAACGAATGATCGGAACGGTGCTGATTGTCGACGACGAGTCGCTCGTACGCCGAACGCTGCGCAAAATGATCGAATCGAACGAAACCGGATGGCGCGTCGTCGCCGAAGCGAGCAACGGCCAGGAAGCGCTCGAGGCGATCGAAACGGCGGAGCCGGATCTTGTCATTACCGACGTGCGCATGCCGCGGATGAGCGGCATCGAGCTGGCCGAAGCGATCCACAACCGGAAGAAGCCGACGATGGTCGTTATCCTGACCGGTTATAAAGATTTTGAATACGCCCAGGCGGCGCTGCGCTTCGGCGTGCTTGATTTCCTGCTGAAGCCGTGTCCGGAGGAGAATGTCTGCGACATCCTGCGCCGGCTGCACAACCGGCTGTCGGAGGCCAAACGGAACCGTCAGGCGGAAGCCCGCGCGCAGGAAGAGGCGACGATTCGGGCGCTGTTTTACCGGCTGCCTTGCGATCCCCGGCAAGTGGAGCGGCTTCAGCCGCTTTATGCCGGCAGCACGCTCGGCCTGGTCCGGGTGCAGGACTACGCCCCGGCGGGCAAATCGTACCAGCCGGCGGACCTCGTCATCCTCCAGTTCGCGATCGGCAACATCATCCAGGAAATCGCCGACAGCTATTACGAATTCACCCGCGTCGTGCTGATCCGCCACGATTGCTTCGCCGTCTTCTACAGCCGTTTGCTGGCGCCTTACCGGAGCTTGCCTCCGGCGCACCTGTTCGTCGAAATCGATGGCAAAATCAAGGAGCTGCTGGGGATTGCGACTTCCTGCGACAACATCGGACCGATCGATCGGCTCGATCGGCTGCCGGCGCCTGTGGACGCGGCGGATGCGCCAACGCAAGCGCCCGGGGCGCGCGCCGTACGGGAGAGCGACGGAGCCGACCCGCCCCGTGCTTTCACCCTCGGCTACGCCAAGCTGCAAACGCTGGAAAGCCGGTTCCTTGCGTTCATCATGCTTGGCCAGACGGAGCTGCTGCTGCGCGACATGGAGGCCGTCGCCGGCGAAGTCGGCGGGCTGCCGCTCGACGAAGCGCGGATCGAAGCGCTCGCCTGCGGCGTCACGCTGCAAGCGATTGCGCGCAAGCATCTCGACGCTCCCGGCTACGCCTTCGACCTCGACCGCGAAATCGACGCGCTGCATCTGCTGTCGGACGCGGCTGCGGTTGCGAACTGGCTGCGCGCGGAGACGGCCCGTTTCGCCGGCGTGCTGACGCGGCTTGCGGAGCGCAAGCCGCCGGGCGTCATCGAGCGCGCGCTCGAATACGTCGAGCGCCATTACATGGAGCGCTGCAGCCTGCAGGACACCGCCGCTCACGTCTATTTGAACGCCAAATACTTCAGCGATTTGTTCCGGCGGGAAACCGGGCACGGCTACATCCACCACCTGACCAAGGTGCGCATGGAGAAGGCGGCGATCCTGCTCAGCAACACCGACCGCAAAGTAACGGACATTTCACAAGCGGTCGGCTACGACGATTCCAACTATTTTTCCACCGTGTTCCGCAAGGAGTTCGGGTTGTCCCCGGGCGAATACCGCAAGAAGCGCCCTGCCGCCCCGGGCGAATAAGCTTCCCGCGCCATCGATGCGCCTTCTGCCGCCAGACTTGACTGCCGGTATGCGGAAGGACTTACCCCGAAGCGCAGCTTGAACGCCGCCGAAAAGTGCTGCATGCCGGCGAAGCCGCAGTATTCGGAGACGAGGCCGACCGGCGTATCCGGCTCGGCGCGAAGCAATTCCGCCGCCCGATCCAGCCGCAGCCGCACCAAGTAGCGATAAGGAGACGTGCCGTATCGCTCCCGGAATACGGCAGTGAACCGCGACGGCGACAAGTGCGCCAGATCCGCCATTGTCTTGACCGTCACCTGCTCTTCCAGATGCAGTGATACATAGGACAGCACCCGCTCCAGCATGGCGGATGGCGCCTCCCTGCCGCCCGCTCCCGGCTGCGGTCCATAAGAGCGGAGCAGCTCCAGCAACAGCTCGAGCCCCATTCGCTGGACCTCGATCATGCCGGACACGGTGCCCTCCCGCCAGTGACCGATCAATCGCTGCAGCTTGCCGGCGAAGACGGACGCCGATGCAGGCTTGAACACGGGAGGAATCCCGATGCCGGGATAGTCGTTCAACCGCGGCTGCAGCAGATGGCCGTAGGAATCGAGACGCGTCATGCCCGCGCTGGTCGGAAACGACCGCTCCCTCATCGGATTGTAGAAGAAATCCAGATGGGCGAACGGCGTCCGTGTTTCGGTCAACCCCTCGAGCAAGATCAAATCGCCCGGCTGCACGAGACAGCAATCGCCCGGTTTCAGGTCGTATGCCTGCCGATTCACCGTAAAGCGGCAATGCCCCTGCTCGATGCAAACGAGCAAATAATCCAGCAGCCTCCTTTCCCCATAAGACCATGGCAAACGATTGGCGTAATCGGCTTGGCGCACATAAGGCACGAACAACGCTTCTCCGAGCGTAGCCGGTCTCTCCACAGGCGTCACTCCCCACTGGCAAAATAAGCGAAAATCGCAACTATTCAGTCCGATTGTGCGATGCGGTTTCTATGCCGCAGCAGTACGATAGGAAACATAAAAACTATTTTACCTGTTGCGAGGAGGCTTGCTGAAGATGAACTGCGAACAATCGATCCCCAATCTGGCCGGGTTGTGCACCGTCCGCGAGGCGGCTGCCGCCGGACTGTCGGTGGACGACAATGTGACGATGCTGAAGCGCATCCATTATGTCAAGAAGAGACTGTACGATACGATGGTCCGCCATATGTGCCGCACGCCGGAATGGGAAGTCAAGGGCGCAATGAGCTTGCATCTGTGGCTGGATGCCGAACATGCGGCGGCGCTAAGACGACGCGTTTCCGAAATGCGGGAGCCTCCGCTGCACATGGACAAAGTGCCGGATCCGCAGCTGGAAACCGCTCTGGACGAGCTGCTGCATGCCGACACGACGCTGGAGCTGCTGGCAGGCATACGCTTCTTTCGCCAAGCGCTGCTTGAAGCATACGCGGAGCATCGCCGCTTGTCCAACCCGTTGATCGACCACCCGACATACCGGGTGATGCGGTTCGTCGCGCTCGAAGAGCAGGACATGCTCGACTGGCTCGACCCGGCGGTTGAAGCGCTGCAGGCGTCGGATAGCGAACGGGAACCAACCGCGGCATGGGTCGCTCATCTTGCGGCATGCCTGGGGCAGGCCGGCGGTTTACTCGGAACGGAGCCTGCGCCGCCCGCTCCCGCGCAGCGTACGCTCCGTTCCGCCGACCCGTTCGAGCTGCAGCTTGTTCCCCGGCGGGACAGCCGATTCTCCGACCTCTACAACAGCGTGCTGAGTGCGGACGAAATCTACCGGGACCGAGCCAGGGATCCGAAGGAACGCGTGTGGGCGCTGTTCTACAAGCGGCTGCGCGAGCTCGACGTGCCGGAGATGCAATGCTCCATTGTGGCCCAAACGCCGAATAAGCCTTGGGAGTACTACCTTGACATGGGCCGGCAAATTTGGGATGAAGCCCGCCACTCCATGATGGGGGAAGTCGCCTTCCTCCAGAACGGCGTCGATTTCACCAAACTGCCCATCCGGATCAACTTCTCCCTGGAGCTGAATACGTTGTTGACCCCCGAAGAACGCCATGCGATCCTGTACGAGATCGAATTCGGCTTGATGCCCGGCGACACCGGCAAAAAGTACGAATGGGAAACATCCAGACAAACCGGCTACGATCTGGCCATGACCATGCACGATTATGACTGGGCGGATGAAGTGCTGCATGCGCAGATTGGCCGCAAATGGATCGTTCCGCAATTCGGAGACGTACAACGAACGATCGATGCCGCCAAAGAGGCATGGGGGAAATTGGCCGAACGGCGACCCGCGTACGTGAACGAATCTCCCGACTGGTGGGACCTCTTTTACGGTAAAGTACGTGATAAGGAATTTGTCTCCTCCTCCGAAGCAACCGGAGCGAAATAGCCGGTAAAGCATGGCTTGTTTTGCCGGGGCACCCCATAATAGCCATCTTCGCAGCAAGAAAAAAGAAGTCGCTGAGCGACTTCTTTTTTCTTGCTTCAGCCGCGACTATTCCGCTCCCCATGCGGTGCGGTCCGCACCGAAGCCGGGCTCCTTCTCCTGCGATTGCTCCAACTGCCTGCGATACAATCGGGCCGACAGCAGCACACTCGCCTCATAGAGCAGAATGAGAGGGGCCGCGACAAGAACGTCCGATATCAGATCGGGCGGCGTAACGAATGTCGCGATAATGATAAGCAGCAGATAGGCCGCCTTGCGCAGCTTCTTCAACCGCATCGGGTTAATCAGTCGAATTTGGGTCAGGAACATGACCACAACGGGAAGCTGAAACAACAGCGACATCGGCAAGACGATATTGAACAGGAAGGAAAAGTATTGCGCGACCCCGTAAGTTTCCGTCAATCCGAGGCTTTGCGTCACGGCGATCGTGAAACGGAAAGCCATTGGAAATATGACAAAATACCCGAAGGCGATTCCGGCTAAAAAAAGGAACGATGCGCCCGGTATGTATCGCAGGGTCGCCTTTTGCTCCAGCTCGGTCAATCCCGGTTTAACAAAGAGCCAAAGCTGAAACAACGCAAACGGCAATGCGAAACATAATCCGGCGATAAATGAAACCTGCACGAAGATGCGCACCGAATCCCATGGGGAAAAAGCATTCAGCGAAAAGGCCATCCCGGCGGCGGGTTTCGCATGAAGCAGTATAACGATCAGCCTTCGCGCGAAGAAAAACCCGGCGATCATGGAAACGGTCATCACAGCCAAAACCCACAATAACCGCTTGCGCAGCTCCAGCAAATGGTCAGTCAGGGAGGCAAAGGTCTGATTCATCGTCCGACCTCCCGTCTGTCGTCAACGGGCATTTTGCCGACCGCACATCAATCCACCGTTTTCCGTTCATTTGGCGCATCCGCGCGAACTTGAACGGAGGAGACGGCGAGAGTGTCCTTCGCCTCGTTCGTATCGCCGATCAGTTCCTTCGCTCCGCTTTTGAACTCCCGCAAGGTACGTCCGAAGGCGCGTCCAAGCTCCGGCAGCTTGCTTGGCCCGAACAACAATAAGGCCACCAGAATAATGAGAATGAATCCTGTCGCTCCAATATTGGGCATCGTCATTTTCCTCCTTTGCATGGTAGCCCTATCATACCGGCTGGAGGAAGGAGTATCTATATTCCGTTTCGCAACAAGTATTCCAATCTGCTCATTTCGGGAGACGGTTGCATGCAAATGGATTTTTTCAAGCTGCTGCCGCCTTTTTTTAAGGTTTTCCCACCGGTAAAGTTTTATGATGAATTTGTCCCCCGCGGGGAACGAAATGACAACCGTATCAGGAGGGTTACTATGCAACGAATGACGAAAACGGCGCTGGCACTTGCCGTGCTGGCCACGACCGTAATCGCGGGCTGCTCCAAAAAAGACGATACGAGCGGCTCCGCAGGCGCATCCGCAGCGCCGTCAACAGCGGCTTCCGCGGCGCCCGCTTCCACGGCGCCGAAGAAAGACGTCACAATCGAATACTGGACGACCCCGGCGTACAAAAACGTGGAAGGCAGCATACCGAACCCGAACTTCGGCGACTGGGAACAAGCGAAAATCAACGAGTACCAGAAATCGCACCCGAATGTCAAAATCAACTTCCAGCTCGTCGCCTCCGACGCCATCGAGCAGAAAATGACGGTCGCCCTTGCCGGCAACAATCCGCCGGACATCCTGCTCGACGCGCTCGACCGCCGCCTGATGAAATACGTCAAATTCGGCAAAAACGAACCGATGGACGACTTCATCGAAAAAGACAAAGCCGACTATTCGAAGGATCTGCTGTCGATCGCATCCAAGGACGGCAAGCTGTATGGCATTCCGCTTACGGTCAATGCCGAATACATGTTCATCAACAAGAAGATCTTCCAGGACAAGGGTCTCGAAAGCCTCATTCCGAAAGACCGCGATTGGAACTTCGACGAATGGAAGGACGCCATCCGCAAAGTGAACGGCGGCGGCGTGTATGGCACCACGATGTTCGCCGGCAACGAGCAAGCCGATGAAATGTTCCTGATGTACCTGTACGGCATGGGAGTAGAGCAGTGGAACGCCGACAGTACCGAAGTGACAATGGGCAAATACAAGGAAGCCGGAGATACGATCCAGTTGTTCAAAGATTTGACCAAGGAAGGCGTCGTTGCGCCGGGACCGGCCACGCTCAAGGCGACTGACGCGCTGGAGCTGTTCAAGCAAGGCAAAATCGCGATGATGCCGTGGGCGCAAAGCTTGTACAGCCTGGTCGACGCCGGCCAGAAGGACGGCTCGGTCAGCAAAAACATCGACTTGTACGGCATTTTGCCGGTGCACAAGGACGGCGTTACGCCGAAAATTCCGGTCGCCGTCGCCGGCTACACCGTGTTCAAGCAAACCGACAAGGACAAGCGCGAAGCGATCAAGGAGTTCCTGCAATACATGACGACTTCCGAAAATGTGAAGCTGCTGGCCAAATCCGGTTCGTTCATTCCGGCCCGCACTTCTTCCTCCTACCCGGCGCCTTACGCCGACATGGCGGAAATCAACAAGCTGATTCCGGCGCTGCCGTCGGCCAACCTCGGCAAAACGTCGCCGATGTACGCCGAAGCGCGCGCGCTCTGGTTCCCGGCGCTGCAAGCGGCGCTGCTCGACAAGATGACGCCGCAGCAAGCCGTCGAGGACTATACGGCCAAGGCGAACAAGCTGCTCGCATCGGCGCCCAAATAAGACCAACCGCCAACACGGCCGCCTGCCTGCCCGTCATTCGGCGCAAGCGGGCGGTTTGCTTCGCCAGACAGATGACAGAAAGGGTGAGCCTGTGCCAAAAACGGATGCGGCCCTGCTCGCGACGCACGCCGGGCGCCGATTTTCGCTGGCGCCGTCGCGCAGATGGAAGGGCTACCTGTGGGGATATTTTTTCATCCTTCCCAACTTGCTGCTTACGCTCGTATTTTTCCTGTATCCGCTGTTCGACACGATCAAGCTGAGCTTCTACAACGCCGGCATCGGCGCCAGCCAGTTCATCGGCCTGGACAACTACCGCACGATTTTCCAGGACGACACGTTCCTGCATTCGGTCCGCAATACGTTCGTATTCGTGCTTATCATCGTGCCCGTCATCGTCATCGTTTCGTTTACGCTGGCCGCCATCATGCAGCACATGCGCAGCGGCGCCAAATCGCTCTTCCGCATCCTGTTTTATTTGCCGACCATCTGTACGCCCGTCGTCCTGACGATGGTGTGGGCGTGGATGTTCAACACGAATTCGGGGCTGCTCAACTACATCGTGTCCTTGTTCGGCAAACAGCCGACCGAATGGCTCGGCACGCCGTCGCTCGCCATCGCTTCGATGTGCGTCGTCGTCATCAGCTGGTCGATCGGCCAGCCGGTCATTCTTTATCTGTCTTCGATGGATTCGATTCCGAAAGACTACTACGAGGCGGCAGCCATCGACGGCGCTACCCCTTTCAAACGATTCGTGCATATCACACTGCCGATGATCGCCAATACCGGTCTGTTCGTCATCATCACGACGACGATCGCCACGTTCCAGATTTTTGTCGTCATCCAGCTGCTTACCGGCGGCGGGCCGTTCTTCAGCACGGAAACGCTCGTGTTTACGATTTATCGGACCGCATTCGGTTCGATCCAGTTCGGCCTGGCATCTGCGCAAAGCATCGTGCTGTTCGTCGTCATCATGGCGATTTCGCTGCTGCAGCTGAAATTTTTCAAGCCGAAGACGGAGTAGAAGGAGGATAGCCAATGCGAATGAAACCGGCCGATATCGTCAAACCCGTCGTGCTCGGCGCCGCCGCCGTGCTGATGATTTTTCCGATCTATTGGATGATTACCGGCTCGTTCAAGCCGAACCTGTCGCTGTGGGCGACGCCGCCGGAATGGGTGCCGCATCGGGTGACGATGCAGCATTTCACGGAGCTGTTCGACAAGAAGCCGACGCTGCGCTGGCTGTTCAACAGCGTGTACGCCGCCGGCGTCTCCGTCCTGTTCATCGTGCTGTTCTGCGCGATGGCGGGCTATGCGTACGCGAAGAAAACATTTCCCGGCCACCATGTGCTGTTCTTCTTCATTATTGCCACGATGATGATGCCCCGGCAGGTGACGCTTATTCCGCTTTACCGGCTCGTCTCCGACTGGGGCCTGCTCGACTCGTACACCGGCCTGATCCTGCCGGGACTCGCTTATCCGTTCGGCGTGTTCCTGATCCGCCAGTTCGTCCGCTATATTCCGGACGAGCTGCTGCAGGCAGCCAGCATCGACGGCGCGGGCGAGCTGCGCATCTTTTTCCGCATCGTCGTGCCGCTCATTGCTCCCGCGCTTGGCGCGCTGGCGATCTTCGCCTTCATGGCGGAGTGGAACGACTACATCTGGCAGCTGATCGTGCTGCAGAAGGACACGATGAAGACGCTGCCGCTCGGCGTATCCGGGCTGATTCGCCAGGACCTGTCGATCAACTACGGTTTGGCCATGGCCGGCGGGACGGTGGCGTCGGTGCCGCTCATCGCGTTCTTCCTGACCTTCCAGAAGAGCTTCATCCGCGGCGTTGCGCTCGGATCGGAGAAATGAGAAAAGAGGACTTGCTGCATGCAAGTCCTCTTCGTTCCCCCCGCCGCCCGCAAACACTTTTAGCGGTTCATCCTTTTTCCGCCCCGAGCATGATGCCTTTGGCGAAATATTTTTGCGCGAACGGATAAATCGCCAGCACCGGGACGAGCGAAAGGAAGATCGTGGCGTTCTTTAGCGCCTGCGGCGGTATGGACGAGTTGCCGATCGGGTCGTTCTCCTTCGCCTGCCCGAGAATGAGCATATCGCGAAGCACGACCTGAAGCGGGTATTTGTCCGCGTCGTTCATGTAGATCATGGGCAGGAAGAAGCTGTTCCAATGCCCCATGAAAAAGAACAGGCCGATCGACGCAATGGCTGGCTTGGAAAGCGGAATCACGATCGACAGCAGAATCCGATATTCCGAGGCGCCGTCGATTTTCGCCGATTCTCGCAAAGAGGAAGACATCGCTTCGTAGAAGCTCTTGAGCAGCAGCAGCTCGATCGTCCAGATCGCGTTCGGCAGCACGATCGCCCAGATGGTATTGAGCAGATGAAGCTTCTGCACGATAATATACGTCGGAATGATGCCGCCATTCAGAAACATCGTCAGCACAATCGCGACGAGCGCCAGCTTGCGGCCGCTGAACTCCGGCCTGGAGAGCGGATACGCCGCTACCGCGGTCATCGCCAGGTTGATAAACGTGCCCACGGACGTATACAGAATCGTATTCAGGTACGCCCGCGGGATTTTCGGATGATGCAGAAGCTCACGATAAGCCTCGATATTGAATCCTTTGGGCCAAAGCGCCACTTTGTTCTGCACGATGCTGGCCGGATCGCTGAACGACACCGCCACGATATAAAGGAGGGGGTACACGGTTATAAACGCGACGCTGGCAAGCAAAACATAAAGAACCGTGTCGAACAGGAAACGCTTCACCATATCCCCCTCCCTCCTGCCCGGCGGATCGTCAGCTGCGAGGCGGTCAGCATGAGCAGGGCAATCGTCGCTTCAAAAAGGCCGACTGCCGCCGCATACGAATAATTGGCCTCGAGCAGACCCTTGCGGTACACGTAGGTGGAGAACACGTCCGCCACGTCGTAGGTCATCGGATTATAGAGCAGCAGCACCTTCTCGTAGCCGATGCGGAACATCGCCCCCGACTTGATAATCAGCATGATCGAAATCGTCGGCAGGATGCCCGGCAGCGTAATGTGCCGAATCATGCGCAACCTGGAGGCGCCGTCAACTCTGGCCGCCTCGTAAAGCGACGGATCGATCGAGGCGATCGCCGCAAGGTAGATGATGGACTCGTACCCCATGTACTGCCATACCTCGGAGGAGACGTACAAGGTGCGAAACCACTCCGGCTTGGCGATGAAATACGTGGTGGGAAAGCCCCACGAATGGAGCGCGTGATTCACGATGCCATTCGTGGGGGATAAAAAATCGATCAGCATGCTGCAGACGATGACGACGGACAGAAAGGCCGGAATGTAGCTCATCGTCTGTACCGTTTTCCTGAATCGGGCATGCCTCACTTCGTTCAGCATAAGCGCGAAGAGAATCGGCATCGGAAACGCCCACAGCAGCGTATAGAACCCGAGAAGCAACGTATTTTTAAATAATAACCAGAAATCCGGACTGTCGAACAATCGTTCAAAATGCCTCACGCCGACCCAATCGCTGCTCAGAATCCCCTCGTATACGTTGTAATCCTTGAATGCAATGATTAACCCGTAAATCGGACCGTAGCGAAACAGCAAGTAGAAGGCGGCGCAAGGAAGAAACAACACCCATAGCTGCCTATTTGATTTCGTCATACCGCTTCTGAGCCGCATTGTAGGCGCCGACGAACTTGCTCGCCCCAAGCTTCTCGGCGCTTTGCAGCCACTGTGTCCAATCCGCGTCGCTCATCTCTTTCTTCATGATGTATTTCGTGCTGAATTCCTGGGCCGCCTTATCGAGCGAAACTTTAAGATCGGCCAGTGTCTTCGTTTCCTCGTCCGTAAATTTCGGCATCGGGTCCGGCGTTTCGAACTTGTTGCTCTTGACGATCTTATCCTGCGCTTCCTGTTCCTTTGCGGTGAAGTTGAAGTACACGCTCCGCTTGTCGGGGCGAAGGTACATCGCATTGGCCCACAGGCCGTACTTTTTCTGCAGCACGTTGATATCTACCGTCGGCGCGTCCTTCAGCTCCGAATATACGGGCTTTCCGTTTTCCAGCTTGTACGTTTCGCCTTCGACTCCCATGGTGACCAGCGATGCGCCGGACGGGCTTGTCAAATAGTCCAACAGCTTGAGCGCCGTTTCTTTATTGGCGTTGTTCGCCACCGCCAGCCCGACGTTGTCGATCCTGGGCAAGCTGCGGACATGGCCGGTCGGGCCGACCGGGTTGCCGTAACGCAAGTTGTAGTCCGGCATCTGCGACTTCACCTGATTGGCGAACGCTTCCATCCTTCCGATCCAGTCGAATGTGACGAACGCCTTGTTCGTTGTCATTTTGCTCGTCCACGACGCATCGGTGTCCGTGATGAATTCCGGGTCGAGCAGCCCTTCGTTAAACAGCTTCTTCATGAAGTCAAGCATCGCTTTATATTCCGGCGCGGTGTAAGCCAGCTTCCACGTTTTCGCTTGTTCGTCGTAATAAGCGGGGAAAACGCCGTTGTGCGAACCGATCCCCCAGCCGAACGCCAACACTTCAAAGATGGCTTCCTTGTACTTGGACGCGAACGGGTACGACTGCGGATAAGCTTCCTTCAGCTTTTTCAGCGCTTGATAGAATTCATCCGTCGTGGTCCATTCCTTGATGCCCAGCTTGTCGAAAACATCCTTCCGGAACAGGAAGCCGTGATTGACATCGCGCTGGAGTCCGTAGATCGGCCACGTGTACAGGTTGTTCTTGTCGTCCGACCAGGACTTCATCACCCAGCTGTTGTCTTTGTTGTCGACGTAAAGCTTCTTGAAGTTCGGCAGCTTGTCAAGATACGGATTGATCGGCGTCAAAGCGCCTTGAACCCCCATCTTGTTCACTTCCGCGGGCGACAGGCCGTGGAAAATATCCGGCAACTTGCCGGATGCAAGAACGACGCGAAGCTTCTCCATATAGCTTGCCGCCGGGTAGGCCTGGATATCGAGCTTGATGCCCGTCCGCTTCTCAATCTCTTTCGCCAGCATCGATTCGTTCATGTTCGTGTGGTCGCTGATCATCATCCAGGTCAGCGTCGTCGGCTTGTCGACCAGCGGCAGCTTCAGTCCGCCGGTATCGCCGTAAGGCGAAACGGCAGCCGATGCGGCCGGGCTTGCGATCGGACTGGCGCTCGGGCTCGAGGATGCGCTGCCGTCCGAGGATCCCTTGCTGCCGCACGCCGCCAACAGCAAGGCGAGCAATGCAAGAAGCAGTGTCAAGCGGGCAATGACTTTGTTCATTCGTTTATCCTCCATTCGATTCTCTTTGTCCCTTTTCAGCAATAAACAACAAAAACCGTCCAATAATGCCCCCGTACGCCTTGTCATGGTTCCATCACGTACCGCACACCTCCCGTCGATCATCTCTTTGACTGACCCACCTTATCGTATGGCGGCCGTTCGGCTTTGTATATATGCGATTCCTTCTGTAATATCCAAATCTGCCATACCGGCAACATTGCAAGCATTTGCAGATTTTCGGAGCATTGTCCGCTGTTCAGCGCGCCAATCTTTCCGTAGCATGTTTGCAGGGACTGTTACTCGAAAATAAAGGAGGGGCGAATGTTGTCGACCATTCTGTTCGATCACGTATGCAAGCAATACGGGAAAGACAATGCCGTCGTGAAAGACTTTTGCCTGGAGGTGCTGGACAGGGAGTTCATCGTTTTCGTCGGACCCTCGGGGTGCGGCAAATCGACTACGCTGCGCATGATCGCCGGTCTGGAGGAGATCAGTCAAGGCGGGATTTATATCAATCATGTCAAAGTCAACCAATTGCCCCCCAAAGATCGGGATATCGCGATGGTGTTTCAAAATTACGCCTTGTATCCGAACCTTTCGGTATACGAGAATATCGCCTTCGGCCTGCGGCTTCGCAAGCAACCGAAGCATGAAATCGATCTCGCGGTCAAGCGGGCGGCACGTGTGCTCGAAATTGACGCCTTGCTTGGCCGCAAGCCCCGGGACTTGTCCGGCGGGCAGCGGCAACGGGTTGCCCTCGGTCGGGCCATTGTGCGGAATCCGCAAGTATTCCTGATGGATGAGCCGCTTTCGAACCTCGATGCCAAGCTTCGCGTGTCCATGCGTTCGGAGCTGATCCGGCTGCAGAAGCAGCTCGGCGTCACCACCATCTACGTCACGCACGACCAGACGGAAGCGATGACGATGGCCAGCCGCATCGTTGTGATGAAGAACGGCGTCGTGCAGCAAGTCGACACGCCGGAACGGGTCTATAATCAACCCGCAAACACTTTCGTGGCAGGCTTCATCGGTTCGCCTCCGATGAATTTTATGGAAGGCCGCTTGCTTGAGCAGGATGGCGGCGGACTGGCGTTCCATACCAATCGGTTTGCGCTCCCGCTCCCCCCTGCAATGGGGAGAGCGCTTGCACAGCGCCATTATAACGGCAAATCCGTTATTCTCGGCATACGGCCGGAGCATATCGCCGTAGAGGAAGATTCGCTGGGCGAAGACACCGATATCGGCTCCCGCGTAACCGGACTTCACCGGTTCTCCGAGCTCATGGGGGCCGACCGTTATCTGCACCTGGATATCGGCACCGGCAGCACGCTGGTGGCCAGAACCGCACCTCACCGGCATTTCGCCGATGATGAGAAAGTTAAGCTGACTTTCGGTCTGAATCAGTCGATTGTTTTCGATCGGACAGACGGCACCCGAATTCTTGATGCATAGAAGGGGAATGGGCATGCAGGCTATACGAACCTTACGTAAATTGCGATTCGCGGCTCTTTTTGCGGCGGCCGTGTCGATCGGCTCCGCTTCCGGTTCGGCCGCAACGCAGTCGAATGAACAGCCCCCGCCAGCCAATCAGGAGGCAAATCTGGGCGATATCCCGGTGGCCACAACGCTCGAGCCCTATTATGCCGAGGTGCTGGCCTCCTGGCTCACACAAGGGTTAACCACGACGACGGCGCAGCCGATTCGCCTCAAGGGAGCGAGCAGCTCGGCTCAATCCGCCGATCGCTACGCACTCTCCGGAACTTACCGGGAGAAGGACGATGTCCTGCTCTGGCAAAGCGCGGCAACCAGTTGGGTGGAATATACCTTTACGGTGAAGGAAGACGCTCTCTATACGATGAAGCTTGATTATCATTCGCTCGATAGGGACGGAGCCGCTTCCGATACGCGAACGCCGGTCATGCTGGCCGTAACGGTAGACGGCGCATTTCCTTACCGGGAGGCGCGCGCGATTCCGTTTCGCCGCATGTTCAAGGACGAGTTGCCGCCGAAGACGGACCGTTCCGGCAACGACATTCGGCCGAAGCCGCAGGAACGGAAGGAATGGATCGAGGAACCGTTCCGCGATGCGGCGAACGCCTACAGCGAGCCGCTCCTGTGGCATTTCACCAAAGGCGCGCACACGATCCGGCTGGCAGGCGACCAGCCCGTTGCCATCGCCTCCCTGACGGTCGCTCCTCAGGAACCAATCCTGCCTTATGCGGATTATGCCGCAAGTCTTCCCGCAGACACGAACCTGCCGAAGGAAACGATCACCGTCGAGGCTGAAGCGATGGCCGCCAAGAACGATGTATCGATTCTGATCGCGGTCGATCGGGATGCGCGCTCGGTCCCGTCCGCCTTGCGGAAGGATCGATTCAACACGGTGGGCGGCGCGCAGTGGGGAAGCGGCGGGCAGTCGATCAGCTGGACATTTCGCGTGCCATCCGCCGGCCGATACCGCATCGCGATGCGCGCGCTGCAGAACACCGCCTCCAATCTGTCGGCCTTCCGGACGATCGCGATTGACGGAAAGGTTCCTTTCCGGGAACTGCTCGCTTACCGGTTTCCGTACAGCGCCAGCTGGCAAGGGCTGCAGCTCCGGGACGACAAGCGCAAGCCGTACGAGTTCAGCCTGACGGAAGGCGAGCACACGCTGACGATGACGGCTACCTCCGCGCCGTACCAGCCCGTGATCATTCGCGGAGAACGGGCCGCGGGCGCGGTCCGCGAAATCGTGGTCGAGCTCAAGGCGTTGACCGGCAACGTGGTGGATAAGGACCGAACGTGGAAGATTGAACGGGATCTCCCCGAACTACCGGGCCGCCTCCGGGCAATCAGGGAGGAACTGCAGCAAATGGCGCAGCTGCTGCTCGCAACGAACGGCCGGCGCGACAACCTGCTGCAGCTGATCGAAACGAGCGTCAAGGATCTCGACAGTTATTTGAAGGTGCCGAATGAAATTCCCTATTATACCGATCAATTGAGCGCCATGCAGGAGAAACTCGGCACCGTGCGCGAATCGCTTCTGCGTTCGGCTCTGCAGCTCGACCAACTTTATATCGTCCCGCTTGAGTCGCCAATCCCCAAGATGGAGGCAGCCTGGTACGAACGGCTGCGGGCTTCGGCCGTGCGATTCCTGAACACCTTCTCCCGCGAGGACAAACTGGAGCATCAAGAGGAAGACGTATTGAACGTGTGGGTCAACCGGGGGCGCGACTATGTCAATTTGCTTCAGGAGCTCAGCGACGAGCTGTTCACGCCGGAAACCGGCATTCCGGTGCGGGTCAGCCTGCTGCCGGACGAAAATTTGCTGCTCTATGCCAACGCTGCCGGAATGGCACCGGACATCGCGCTGGGACAGCCGCAGGATAAATCGATCGACTTCGCCATGCGGAACGCGCTGCTGGACCTCAGCCAATTTCCCGACTTCCGCGAGACGGCCAGCCGGTTCGCCCCGGGTGCCCTGCTTCCTTTCTATTACAACAAGGGCTATTACGCGCTGCCCGAAACGCAATCGTTCAAGGTGCTGTTCTACCGGAAGGACATTATGCAGCAGCTGGGACTGCGCATTCCCGATACGTGGGAGGACGTTTACGCCATGATGCCGACCCTGCAGCAGAACGGCTATAACTTCTACGTGCCGCCGAACGATTACGTGACCTTCATGTATCAGAACGGAGCCGAATTTTTCGATCGCGGCGGTCTGCGGACGGCGCTCGATTCGCCGGCGGCATTCCAAGGCTTCAAGCAGCTGACGGATTTGTTCAATCTGTACGACCTGGAGAAAAGCGTACCGAGCTTCTATCAGCACTTCCGCAAAGGGACGATGCCCATTGGCGTAGCCGACTATAATCTGTACGTGACCTTGTCTGTCGCCGCTCCGGAGTTGACCGGCTGGTGGGGCATCGCCCCGCTGCCGGGGGTCAAGCAGCCGGACGGTACGGTCGCGCGCTGGTCGTCGGGCGGTCAAACCGCAGCCTTCATCTATAAGAGCTCGGCGCGCAAAGAGCAAGCGTGGGCATTTCTGAAATGGCTCGTCTCCGCGGAAACTCAGGAACGCTACGGCTCCGACCTCGAATCGTATTACGGCGTCGGCTTCCGCTGGAATACTGCCAATATCGAGGCGTTCACTCATCTTTGGCCCAAGCAGGAGCTGGCCGTGATCCTGGAGCAGTGGCGCTGGTACAAGGAGCTGCCGAATTTGCCGGGCTCCTACTTTATCCCGCGCGAGCTGGGGAACGCGTGGAATCGATCAGTGCTCAAGGGCGTGCATTTCCGGGATTCGCTTGAGGAGGCGGTCGTCAATATCAACCGGGAAATGTCGCGCAAATCGCGGGAATTCGGTTTCCTCGCGGATGACGGCCGCATCCTGCACACGCTGGAGTGGCCCGTCGTCGATCAGCCATGGGAAGGAGTCGATCCGTATGTCGCAAAATGAGCTCGAATGGCGGACGGCGCTTCGCCCTGACCGGCCGACGGTCCGCAGAGGGGCCGCCGCCTGGATCATGCGGCTGTGGTCGTTCCGGGCCGCGTACATGTTTATCGCTCCGTTCGCCGTCTGCTTCCTGCTCTTTATCCTGCTGCCGATTATGCTTGCCGCTCTGCTCAGCTTTACGTCGTACAACGGGTTGGAGCCGCCGCGCTGGATCGGATGGGACAATTTCATGGCGCTGCTGTCGCAGGATCTCATCTTTCTGAAGTACGCGCTGCCGAACACGTTCCGCTTCGCGCTGCTCGTCGGCCCCGGCGGCTTTGCCGCTTCGTTCCTGCTGGCATGGCTCATCTCGCAGCTGCCCAAGTGGTCCCGTTCGGTCTACGCGCTGATCTACTATTCGCCATCGCTGACGGCAGGCATCGCGATGGCGGCGGTTTGGCTCCCTCTTCTCGCCGGGGACCGGATCGGCTATTTGAACAGCCTGCTGCTCAAGCTCGGGCTGATCGTGCAGCCGGTCATCTGGACAACGGACGGCAGGTATCTCATGCAGTCGATGGTTGCGGTCACGCTATGGTCCGGCATGGGGGTCGGTTTTCTCGCCCAGCTCGCCGGTATTCTGAATGTGAATCCGGAGCTGTACGAAGCCGGCCGAATCGACGGCATCAGGAGCCGGCTCCAGGAAATCTGGTACATCACCATTCCGTCGATGAAGCCGCAAATGCTGTTCAGCGCCGTCATGGCGATTGTCGCGACGTTCAAGGCAGGAGATATCGGGACCGTACTGTCCGGCACGTTCCCGACCCCGCTCTATTCGGGACACGTCATGATCAGCCACATTCAGGATTACGGCGAAGTGCGCTTCGAATTGGGCTACGCCGCCGCCGTGTCGGTATTCCTGCTCCTGATGATGTACGCCGCGGGCAAAGGCAGCGGGAAGCTGTTCGGCTCAAGGGGGGACGAGTAGCTATGGGTCTCTTGCGAACCATCGTATCCATACGGCGTATGGAACCGTTCCAGCTGGCGGTTGTCGGCATTCTCACGCTGCTCGGACTGTTCATGGCGCTGCCGATCGTGTTCATTATCAGTCATTCCCTGAAGCCTTATCAGGAACTGTTCGTGTATCCGCCGCGTTTCATCGCGCAGCATCCGTCGTTGCACAATTTCACCGAGCTGTTCATCGTGACGGGAAGCTCGGCTGTTCCGGTGACCCGGTACTTGTTCAACAGTATCTTCGTCACCGGAACCCTGGTAACGCTCGTTACGCTCGTCAGCGCCATGTGCGCCTATCCGCTCTCCAAGCTGGGGTTCCCCGGGTCCCGGCCGCTCATGGCGCTCATTCTGCTGACGCTCATGTTCGCGCCGGAAACCGTAGCGATTCCGCGGTACTTGATCATCTCGAAGCTCGGCATCATGGGTACGTATTGGGGACATCTTCTGCCGTACCTCGCGGCGCCGACGTGCGTCTTTCTGATGAAGCAGTTCGTCGATCAGGTGCCGAACGAGCTCCTGGAAGCGGCGAAAATGGACGGCGCGAGCCAGACGACCATATTCGTCCGGGTAATCGTTCCGATGATCATGCCGGCTGTCGCCACCGTCGGAATTTTGACGTTCCAATCCGCCTGGGGCAACATCGAGGCATCCCGCCTGTTTATGCAGGACGAAGCGATGAAGACGTTCCCGTTCTTTCTCTCGACGCTTACGAACGGCCTTGCGAACAGCGTCGCGAGGCAAGGGGCCGCCGCTGCCGCCGCCGTCATCCTGTTCGTGCCCAATCTTGTCGTCTTTCTTGTGTTCCAGCGGAAGGTGATCGCGACGATGGCCCATTCCGGCATCAAATAACCCTGCAAAGTGAAATTCTTATGCGATATAGATAGCTACGGAGGTTACGACGTGAACATGACGATCCGGCGGCGGTGGCTGCCGCTCTTCGCCGCGCTGCTTGTGCTGATGGCGGCTGCCCCGCCGCATGCAAGCGCCGACGTTGCCTACAATACGAACTTTATCGACCAGAAAGCGCGCAATCTTTCCGTGCAGCCGGCCTATACCCCGATCGGCATTGCCGGGGATCATTTGACGATTGAATCGCCTGCCGGCCAGTCCCGCAATTCCCCGCTGCAAAATCCGAAGGATCTGTTTATCGGTCCGGACGATCATCTGTACATCGCCGATACGGGGAACAATCGAATCGTCGAGCTGGACGCGAATGGAAACCAGGTCCGATTCCTTACCGTCCCGGAGAGTCCGCTGAAAAAGCCGGAAGGGCTGTTCGTCACGAAAGCGGGGGAAATCTATATCGCTGACACCGGCAATAAGCGCATCGTTCGACTGCATCCGGACGGAACGCTCGCGAAAGTTTACACCAGACCGGATTCCCGGTATATCCCGGCCTCGTACCCGTTCGATCCTGTTCGTCTGGTCGTCGATACTCGCGGCTTCCTGTACATCGCCATGCTCGGCAGCTATCAAGGGGTGCTGCAGCTGAACCCGGAGGGTCGTTTTCAGAGCTTCTACGGGGCGAACAAAACGCCGCTCTCGCCGATCGATGCGCTGAAACGGACGTTTTATCCCCGGCAAATGTACGCGAACGAATCCAGCAAGCTGCCCGATGCGATCAGCAGCCTGGCCATGGATCGCGACGGCTTCATCTACACCTCGACGCGGGGCGTGACGTCTGTGAAGAACACTGTCAAGAAGCTGAACATCCGCGGCGTGAACATGCTGCACTCGCGAACGGGCAATTTCGGTACTATCCGGGTATGGGAACGGAAATACGAGTCAGGACGATTGGTTTTGCCGGCGCTGATCGATTTGACCGTGGACGTCAACGGCAATATTACCGCAATCGACTCGATCTACCATTACGTTTATCAATACGATGCGAACGGCAATCCGCTGTTCTTCTGGGGCGGCCCGGCGCCGGTGTCGACGACGCAGCTCGGACTGCTCAAGACTCCCGTCGCCATTGACGCCAACTCGCGAGGCGACCTGTACATTCTGGACGGACAGGACGGACTGATCCATATCCTCCGTCTGTCCGAATTCGGCGCCTTGGTCAATCGCGCCAATCAATTGACGCTTCAGGGAAGATATGAGGAAAGCGAACGCCCCTGGCAGGAGGTTCTGCAGCACAACGCCTACTTCACGCCGGCCATTCTCGGGCAGGCCAAAGCCGCCTACAAGACGGAAGACTACGCTCGCGCCGCCCGTCTGTTCATCAAGGGAGAAGATCCGGTTGGCTACTCGGACTCGTTATGGCAGATAAGGCTGCTTTGGTTCCAGCGTCATTTTGCCGCCCTTGCCACCGGACTGCTTGCCGCCGCGCTCGGCATCGCGCTGCTCGGCTGGTGGAGCCGGCGCAACGGGTGGCGGGCCGCCTGGCGAAGCAGAAGCCGTTCGCGAATCCCCGCGATCGTTCAATTCAAGCATGTCTGGCACCTGTTGAGGCATCCGATCGATGGCTTCACGGCCATCCGTTACGAACGCAAGGGCAGCTACCGAAGCGCGCTAACCGTGCTTGCCGCAGTGTCGCTTTCGCTGGTGTGCATGAACCTGTTTACCGGTTACAGCTTCAATACGGTCAATACCCGTTCATTCGATGTGATAAGCTATTTGCTCCGCAGCGGCGCGATTTGGTTCGGCTGGGTGCTGGCTCATTATTTCGTCAGCACCATCTACCAGGGCGAGGGGCGCTTCAAGGACGTGTTCATCGGCAGCGCCTATGCGCTTATTCCCATCGTGCTGATCGGCCTGCCGCTTGCCCTCGCTTCCAACGGCCTTACGCTTGCAGAGCAATCGATTTATTCCTTCTTTCAGAACGGGATGAGCATATGGATCTTCCTGCTCCTGTTCTGGATGATCATGTCCGTCCATAACTATACGTTCGGCGAAACGATCGTCAATCTTGTCCTGTCTGCCGCTGCGTTCGCCACACTGGCCGTGCTTGTCTTTATCATCCTTGGCATCGGCAGCGACCTGTATATCTTCATCACAGACGTCACCAGGGAGGTGTATGCGCGATGACAGCCTGGCTTCGCATCGGAAAGCGTTTCGGTTTTCCTCTGCTGCTGGCATGCCTTGCCGCCTATGCATGGGCGCACCTTCAATTCGGCGAGCCTTCCGCACAATCCGTACCGGCCTCCCTGAAGACGCCTGGAGCGGTTAAGGTGGCCAAGGGATTGGGCGAGCTGCCGCAGCCCGGACAGTTCGTCCGCGCCGCTTCAACCGGCTCGCTCGAGCTGTCGGTCGATCCGTCGACCGGACACTTTCAGGTACACGATTTGCGCAACGGCAACATGTACCGTTCCTACCCCGACCCGGAGCACTGGCCGAGCGAGACGCAGGAAGGAACATGGCGCACGCACCTGCGTTCGCCGCTGATGCTGCGCTATATCGATTTAAGCGGCTCCAAGTCGCTCGCCCAGCCGAAGGACACGAATTTCCTGGAGGAACAAGGGACGATTCGCGATTACAAGCTGCTCCCGGGGGGATTTTCCCTGACCTTCGATCTGCCGAGCAAGATGATCTCCATTCCTGTCCAGGTCACACTTGAGAACGATTCTGTCGTCGTTCGAATCGTGGACGCCGGCATCCGGGAAGGCGCGCTCCGCCTGCTTTCGATTCGCGTTTACCCGATGTTCGGCGCCGTACATTCCGCAGGCCAGGAAGGGTTTCTGTTCATTCCCGACGGCTCCGGCGCCACGATCCCGTTCCGGGAGCGCCAGGCGAACGCCAGCCTGATCTATCAGGAGCCGATCTTCGGCATGGACGAAGCGTTCCGGTCGCCGATATTCGAGCCTTCCCGCAACCGGGTGTCCATGCCGGTTTTCGGCATGCGCTCGGGCGGACGATCCTTCTTGTCCATCGTCGAGGACGGCGCGGCGTACACGGAAATCGTCGCTTCGCCCTCCGGCGTGTTCAGCGGGTATAACTGGATTGCTCCCGTTCAGATGTACCGGAAGCCCTATTCGCTGCTTACAAGCCGTACCAAGCAAACGTTCGCGGAAGTATACGACAAAAACAATCGCTTCGGCGGCGACCGTGTCGTTCGCTACGTGCCGCTTGCAGACGGCAGAAGCGATTACGTCGGCATGGCGGAGCGGTACCGCAGCTATCTGGTCGAGCGGTACCGCCTGAAGCCGATTAACAGCCGAAGCGGCGAACTGCCGCTTACCCTCAGTCTGCTCGGCGGCGAGCAGGAAGACGGTAATTTCGGCAGCCGTTACTTGCTCGGCACGACCGCGGACGACGCGAAAACGATCGTGCGGCAGCTATACGACCGCGGGGTTCACGAGATGACCGTGCGATATATGGGCTGGCAGCCCGGCGGCTACAGCGCGGCTGGACGATTCGATGCCGTAGATTCGCGAATCGGCGGGAATGCAGGCATGAAATCGCTCGTTTCCTTCGCGCATTCGCTTCATGTACCCGTCTTCCTGGATGCCCCGTACGGGGTGAACCGAACCGGAGCGGACGGGTTCTCCAGAAAGCGGGACGGCATGCGAAATCCGGGCGGCACGATTATGGACGATTGGGTCAGTCTCCCGTTCCTGCAGAAGACGATCGACCGGCATATCGCATTCTTCCGCTCGCTCGGCATCGACGGACTTGCGGTGCGGAGTCTCGGCGAGACGCTGTCCAGCAATTACAACACCAATTACCCGGGCTCGCGCCTGGAAACCCAATTGCAGCAGGAGCAGCTGCTCCGCGAATTGGCGGCCGCTTCGCTGCAGCTTCGCGGCACCAGGTCCAATCTGTATGCTTTGCCTTACCTGCAAGCCATCGACCGGCTGCCGGACGATTATTCGTACGACACATTTTCGGACACCGGCGGCGTCCCGTTCCTGCAAATCGCGCTGCACGGGTTTATCGCCTATACGTCGGACTTCGGAAACGATCGGCAGGAATACCGGAAACAGCTGCTGCGCAATCTGGAGTACGGTGCCAACCCGAGCTTTGTGTTTGCCTCCGACAATACCGACAACCTTCTTTTTGCCGAGGGGATTCACCCTTACAATCCGAATTATCGGGACTGGCTGGATCTAGCGGCAACCGAATATCGGCTCATGAACGAGGCGCTCGGAGACGTGCAATCGGAGCCGATCATTGGCCACCGCGCGCTTGCGCCCGAGGTGAAAGAAACGGTTTACGCGGGCGGCAAACGAATCGTCGTCAACTACGGAACCGAGCCGTACCGATACGGCGAAACCGTCGTGCCGCCGATGGATTATCGGATCATACGAGGAGGGGATAACCGTTGAGCGAAGTCCGCGCATCGCGCCGGCGTCTGTCCGCCGGTACTTCCCGCAAGCTGGAAGGTCTGCTGTTCATTAGCCCCTGGCTCTTCGGATTTGTTGCGTTCATGGCGTTTCCGATCGGCTATTCGTTCTACATGAGCTTCCATAACGTCAAAATCCAAGCCAGCGGAGTCAGCAGCACTTACGCCGGTCTGAAGCACTACAAGTACATTTTGTTCGAAAACGCGACCCTGCTGTACGATCAGCTGTTGCCGTTCCTGCGTCAGGCTCTCGTCATGCTGCCCGTGATCGTCATTTTTTCGCTGCTCGCCGCGATTTTGCTAAACCAGCGATTCGCCGGCCGCTCCCTGTTTCGCGCCGTCTTCTTCCTGCCGGTCATCTTTACGACCGGGGAGGTCATCTCCGAATTCATCGGGCAAGGGCAAGGCAGCCTCGGCTTCGTCTCCAGGTTCGGATTCGATTCGACGCTTGCCTCGGCCGGCAGTTGGACCGCGCCTGTGGCGGCCGTCATGAACTCGTTCATACTCGTACTCTGGTATTCCGGGGTGCAAATCATGATTTTTCTGGCGGGCAGGCAGACGATCGGGACATCCGTGTACGAAGCCGCCCGCATCGATGGAGCGGGTCCGTGGGAAGCATTCTGGAAAATCACGTTGCCCGGCATGCTGAGCTTTATATTGCTCAATCTGATCTATACGACGGTGAGCCTGTTTACATTCCCGACCAATCCGATTCTGCTGCAGGTGAACACCGTCAACTATGGACAGTCAAGCGCATTGGCATGGATTTATTTTGCCATCGTGCTGCTGTTTCTGGGCGTCATGTTCGGTTTGTTCAAGCGGGCGGTCCGATGGACCGGTTAGTATCGCAAACCTAAGCGTATGCTTTCGAAGCAAGTTTTTACTCGCTGGAAGCGGTTAAGAGAGTATCGCAAAACCTAAGCGTATGCTTTCGAAGCAAGTTTTTGCTCGCTGGAAGCGGTTAAGAGAGTATCGCAAAACCTAAGCGTATGCTTTCGAAGCAAGTTTTTGCTCGCTGGAAGCGGTTAAGAGAGTATCGCAAAACCTTTTCGTTTGCAGTGAGAGTTTAGCAAGCTAAACTCCCTATATTAGGAGGAAGTCAGATGCTGCATCCCTTACATCCCATCAAAGCGAAGGTGCGCAAGGCCTTCGACCTTGCGGTCGGTCGCCGCATGTTACTGGGCGCCCGTTCCCTGCTGCTCGGGCGGGAAGCCGATCAAGGGCTTCTGTTTCGCGCGTTCCTCTATGTCATTCTGATTGAAATGGCGTTCATTTATTTGCAACCGATGTTCTACATGATCGCGAATATGTTCAAAAATTCAGCCGATTTGCTTGATCCGACAGTAAACTGGATCCCGAGAACGCTGTATGCGGGTGAGCTTCAGGACGCGTGGCAGCAGCTCCACTATGTCCGTTCCTTTACGATCAGTCTGATGCTCTCGCTTGTTGCCGCAACCTTCCAAACCGTATCCTGCGCCGTGGCGGGATATGCGTTTGCAAGGCTGGACGTTCCCTTCAAGAAGCTGTGGTCGTTCTGTCTGCTGCTTTCCTTCATCGTCCCTACGCAGGTGGTCATTCTGCCCAACCTGATCATGGCGAAGGAGCTCGATCTCATGCACACCTATTACCCGATCCTGCTCCCCGCACTGTTCGGACACGGATTGAAGGGGGCACTGTTCGTGATCATCTATCGTCAGTTTTTCCTGACACAGCCGAAAGAGCTGGAAGAAGCCGCCCGCATGGACGGGGCCAGCGTGTTCCGCTTCTTCTTCCGGGTCATGCTGCCGCTTGCGAAGCCGGCCATGCTCGTCGTTTTCCTGTTCGCGTTCGTATGGAGCTGGAACGATTATTACTTGCCCAGCATGTATTTGGCCGGCTCCGAACGGGTACCGCTGTCCATGGGCGTCTCGCAAATTTCGCTCGTCATCGCGCAGCGTACCGCCGAGTACGGCCCGTCGATCTACGACGAACCGCTCAAAATGGCCACCTCCTTCCTGATCATCCTGCCTCCGCTTGTGCTGTACTTGTTTGCGCAGCGCTGGTTCGTTGAAGGGGTGGAGCGTACCGGATTGGTTGAATAGCTGTACACCCGCTTTCATTATCGCGAAAAAGCCTCTCTCATTCCTGGAAATGAGAGAGGCTTTTCGTTTCGCCGCTTACCGGTTTTTGGCGTACCATTCGTTCACTTCGTCCGTAATCGTTCTTCCGCCCAAGCGGTACCAGTCCGCAACGAACTGATCGAAGGCGTCCGGAGGCAGCGTGCCGATGATGATCTTGTTGAACGTTTCGTTGCGAAGCGCCGTCAGGCTTTCCCCGAGCTCCGCCATCGTTTCCGTCGGGGGCGCATAATAGTGATCCTCGACAAAACGGTTCTCTTTAATAATGCGATCAATGATGGAGGCGGAGCCGCCAGGCCCGTTCTGCGCCATCTCGCTCCACATGTTCTTCTGCCCGTTCTTGTAGAGCATAATGCGGTCATACACCTTTTTGCGTTCCGGCGCTAGCTGCTCACGTGTCATTTTTCCATTCAACACCTCCATCATTTTCCGATAATTTTCGATGTTGTTGTCGGGCAGCAGCAGCTTCACCGGCGAATAAGTCCAGATCCCCGTCTGGTCTTCCTTGTTCGGAACGATATACCGGTAATACACATCTTCGGAGTCGTTGAAATAATACGTCTGCAGGTAGAAATCCATCATGTGCAGCATCGCCTCGGGGTGCGGCGCGCCTTTCTTGACGACCCAATAATAGTTGAAAATGTTGAGCGGCAAATGCGCCTTGTACGGCGTGCCGTCTGCCGTCGGCACTTCGAACGGCAGCCATTCCTGCTCGGGCGTAAGCGCGACAAGCTGGCTGTTGGGAGTGCCTCTTGTTCCGAACAGCATGCCGATTTTGCCGGAGCCGACCTTCTCCATCGCTTGAAGCGGATCCTTCACGACGAATTCCGGATCGAAGTGTCCGGCCTTGTACATCTCGTTCAGCTTCGTCAGCGCCAGCTTCATCTGCGGCGACAACTCGCTGAACACGAGCTTGCCATGACCGTCTTGCAGCCACAAATTCAAATACGCGCCGTAACCGCCCATCATCCCGAGCGCCATGCTCAGCCCCTTCTCCATCGCCATGCCGTACGTGTCCGCTATCCCGTTGCCGTCCGGGTCCCGCTTCACGAATGCGTCCGATATCGCGAACAAGTCGTCGATTGTATGGGGATCGGGCAGTTGGAGCCGCTCCTTCCAATCCTTGCGAATCCATAAAATCTGGGCCAGCTCTTTATTGGTCCCGGTCCACGGAATCGCCATGAGGCGGCCGTCGATCGTGGCCGACTTCATGACGGTGCCGCCGGCATCCTGCATCGTCTTGCGCAGCGAAGGCGACGCATACTGACGATAGGCGTCGGTCAAATCCTCCAGCTTGCCCGCCTCCAGCAAGTCCTTGAACTGCTGCGGCGTTGCGGCAAAAAAATCGGGCATTTCGCCCGAAGCGATCATCTGGTTCGTCTTCTTCACGTATTCGGTCGACGAAGCCTGCCATAGCGGCTTCACCCGGATACCGTATTTTTCCGCTATTGTGCGCATCCAGATGTTATCGGCATACGTATCGCTGCCGAAATATTTGGTTGTCGGATAACTGAACATAACCGTCGTCATCGTGATCGGCGGATCGTAGAGCGCCGGCGCGTTGCTCGAAATGGCGCCATCGCCGGTAGCGGGGTTTACATTTTTCTGCTGATCAGCTTGCCTGCAGCCTGCCATTGGCAGAACGATGACAAGCAGCGCGAGCGGCAGTTTATGCGAGAATAGCTTCATGTGCGCCCTCCCGTAAATCCGTGCTGCTTTCAGCTTATCGGTTCCCGGCCGTCACGGCAAGCGGACATCTTCTTTCTTCTATTCCGAAACAACGATTTGCCGCAAAAACGGAAAGCTGCCGTAACGGCGAACCGTCCGACAGCCTTATCTTGCAAACCGATTACTTCTTCTTCGCCTTCTCCGCTTCGATCAGCTTGAGATTCTCTTCTTCAATCAGTCGAAGCGCCGCGTTCAAATCGGTTTTTCCGGTCACATATTCGATAAAATATTTATATACCGGCACTAACTGCTGCGCCGGGTCGACGTTCGTCACGTTCTGGTTGCGTTTCGGCACGGGGTCCGTCGGCGGGTAATACGTGGCCGCTTTCATATTTTTCGTTTTGAGCAGCGGAAAATCCTGCGCCAGCGCCGCTTGTATCTCTTTGTTGACGAGTGTCGTCGGCATGCCGAGACGCGATTCGCTCATCTGCACCTCGTCTGACGAGAGCGCCATCATGACTTCGAACACTTCGTCCTTATGTTTGCTCGTATTCGCCATCGTCCAATAGCCGGGCCCGCGCTGTATGACACGCTGCGGCGCGCCGGCCAGCGTCGGAATCGAAACGACATCCCACTCGAAGGTGTCAGGGAGCTTGAGCAGCGTGCTCAGCTGGTCGATCTCCATGGCCGAGGTTCCGTTGTTAAACACATTGGCTTCATCGGCAAACGTTTTGTTGAAGTCGTTGCCCGGGATTTCGTAGAAGCGCTTCAGATTGCTGAACAGCTGCTGCCATTTGGCCGGATCGGCCAGCGCATCCTTCGCGGGATCGAGAATCGGCAGCGAAAAGGGATTTTCCCTCAGGACGGAGTGCAGATTGGCGCTAAACCCGCGATAAGTCGTCCCGCCTTCCGTTCGCGTCAGCTTCTTGGCCAGCTCGTAAACCTCGTCGAATGTCATGCCGTCCTTCGGATACGGGACGCCGAACTTATCAAACAACGATTTGTTGTAATACAAGACGGACGGAATATAGGGAGGGGCCGGCAGGCCGTAAATTTTGCCGTCCTTCGTCAGATCGCCCAGCTCCTTGACGAAGCTCTGATTAAAGCGGGACATATCGTACTTGTATTTGGCAATATACGGGGTCAAATCTTCGCCGAGTCCCAGATCGAGGTAGCGAAACCGAAACAGCGGAAGATCCGTTTTCATCAGGTCGGGAATTTCTCCGCGTACGACCTTCTCCTCAATTTTATTGCCTGGCGTGTCCGTCTCGAACTTGAAGGTGATGTGCGGGAATTGCTTTGCCAAAATGCCTTTGTAGCGGCTATCGAACTCTTCCTGCTTCATCGCCGCCACATAGATCGTCATCGTGAACGGCTCCTTTGGTTTCGCCGAAGGAGCCGGCGAAGGTGCCGAAACGCTTGCGGAAGCGCTCGGCGAGGTGCTCGGCGAGGCGCTCCCGGCGCCGGAATCGCTTCCGCCGCTGCAGGCGGCCAGCGAAAAAGCCATCAGACCGCTCAGCGCGCCGGCAAACGTTCTGTTCCATCCTTTGTTGTTCACATTACCCCTCCTCAATCGATGATTAACCTGACACACTTTCATAGAAGCAAACCATTTGTCATAAACCTCTAGCTCCATGATTTTCCCCCGCACCACCTCCTTCACAATCGCAGGTCCGTTCTCATCCGCGCCATCGCGCGATTGACCTGCCCGGCGTACACCGCGATACCGTCTGGCTGATCCAGATGAGTATCGTCGCTGCTCCATTTCGCCGATGCCGCCGTCACTTCGATCGTTGCGTCCGGCGCAGGCAGATGATCGTTGAAGACAAGCCGTGCGGGCAAGAACCGATAGGCTGCCTCGGGACATCGCCGTCCTGCCCATTCGGTCAGCTGCAGGCCGTCTCCTTCTGTTCCCGGCCTGAACGCGAGTGTAAACCCGCCTTCGATGGCGCAGCCTCGCCCGTATCGCTCCTCCCCATTCACGCGAACCGACCAGCGACGCAGCTGCATCCCCCTGCCTTCGTTAATATCCCGGCCGTTCGCGTCAAGCAAACGATAACCGGCTATTGCTCCTTTGCCTGCATGAGCATCCTCTGCAACCGCAACAACGGGAATATCCGGCGTTTGGCTGTATTGCCACTCCATCAGCGGCCGATAAATCGGCACATGCTCCGCGCCGTATATCGCTGCAAGATGACGAATTTGCTCCGGATAGCCCATCAGCAGCCGAGTTCCGTAGTTGCTGAGACCGGTTTCAAGAAGCGCCAGCCTGCAGTGCGGCGCTTGCTGCCGCACCGTGCGGAGCAAACGCGACATTTGCTCCGTAAAGCCCTCAAGCCGCTTGATGCGCACCGCCTGCCCCACATAGTCCCCCAGCACAGGCGTGACCGGGTTCGGCTCAAGCGGCTCGGCGAATGTTCCTGTCCTCGTCGCCTGATCCCATGTGCGCAAGATGCGGCACTGCACGTTCCGGTTGTCGCCGCTGTAATGGCCGATGACGACGATATCGCCTGCCCGTATGCCGTCGAAAACCGTGTTCGTCCCATCGATGGTGACCGATCGCTCGGCGATGGCGAAGATGATCAGCTCCGCCGTCTCGACGCTGTAGACGCCCGGCCCGGTTTGCTTGCAGCTCCTCCAGTTCAGCAGCGTTCCATTGCGGACCTCCGCTTCCGCAAGTCCTTCGATTCGTCTCCATGCGGCAAACGTGTTCCCCTCTTCCCAATCGTCGTTCGTGCCGAGACCGACGAACAGAAGGTCCGGCTTCCATGCCAGCACGGACGCAATGCTGCGGAGCGGATCGTCCCCGTTGAACCAGCTCGCCGACTTGCCGCCGATCCCGGCATTCATCACGGCGTGAAAGCGATTCGTGGCGAAGTTGACAATGGCTGTCGGCTCGCCGACCGCATCCCCCCTGGGATCGAAGCTGCGGACCAGCAGCTCGAACGACCGTTTGGCCGCATGGGGAAACCGCCAGGTGACGGCGGCGCGCTCATCCGTTTCGCGGAAATCGAGCCCGAAGCTGATCGGCCCGACGGCGGCCGCGGATTCGCCCGTTTGCTCCGCTCCGTACCGGCTTTCCAGCGGCGAATCGATCGCCTCCGCGATTTCGCCGACCGTCCCCTTTGCGTATGCAATCGTCTCTCCGTACCGGAACGTCGCCTCAATGACGGCGCCGGGCTCAGGCGGAGCGGGGAACCAGAGGAAGTGATGGACCTTGGGCCTTGAACCAGCAGCCGCCGTTCCATATTTGCGGATGACGGCATACTCCTGCCGCTGCGGGAAGCCCGCCCCGTATCCGGCTGTCAGCAGTTCCCCCTGGAGCCGCCGCCCGTCCAGATCTACCTGGTGCTCATAGGTGAATGCCCGGCCGAGATCGAACGCCGCGGTTTGCCCGTCACCGGCGAAGCGTACGGTATCCGTCCCGCAAGGCTCCTCATTCCAGCAGGAAAACGTGTCAATGAGAACGCCGTCCGCATAGAGGTCGACGCAAGCGGCCGAACGATTGGAGCGTTCCTTCGCCAGCACGAGGGTGAGCTCGTCGCCCGTCAGCTCGAAAGCGGCGCCGCTTCCGGCGCCCTGCAGCTTAAGCGCCTTGCCGCCGAACAGCTTCCGGCTTTCCACGACCGTGCCGCGCCCGAAACGTCGCATGCTTTCGCAAGTGACGGTTTCGGCAAATGTGCTGCGGACATATTCATCCGCCTTGCCGACGAAACCGTCAAGCAGCATGCCGTCCACCCACGTGACGCTGTCGCCGACAAACGCGATTCTCAGCGGGCGAGACGCAGCGGCTCCGCCCTCCGATGGCAGATGTCCGCTCAAGTGAACCTCACTTCCCACAAATAGCTGGAGCGATGGTTGTTGTCGTTCTCCCCGCAATACAATACGCCATCGTCGGTCATCGTTATCGCGTGAATCCGCGCCGGCGCATCCTGAATCGTCTCGTCATAGATGCGGCCGAGCGTCTCCAGCCGTTCCGTCCCCGGATGGAACCGAAACACCGTCACGTAATACTGATCTCCGCCGACGCCGTAGAGGCAGCCGTCCTTCCCTGCGCACAGGCCCGCCAGCCTTCGGTTCGGACACGGTTTGCCGTAGCTTTTGATCTCGCCGGTACGCGGATTCAAGCGCGAGAAAGAGCCCGATACGCCGCCGAAGTACAAGTAGCCGTCGCCGATATTGATCGCCCGGTCGACCTTTCCTTTGTCGCCGTGGCCGATTCTCGGCAAGCCGTAGCGGAAGAACTCGACCTCTCCGCTGTCCGGATCGTATTTGAACAATCGGATCGAGTCCTCGCCGGTGTCGTACAGAAAGGCCCTCGTAATGCCGTATGTTCCCCACACATAGCCGTCATCGTCCAGCACCGGGTTGTGAGGCTGGCACAGCTCGAAGCTGTTGCCCACCGTCATGACAACCCTGGACTGCCCGGTGGTCAGGTCAAGCTCGAACAAATATTCCGGCGACAAGGTAAAGCCGTACAGCCGACGGCGGCGGCGATCCAGCGCCAGCGACTGAATGTAGGAGCCCGGTACGGGAGTACCGAGGAACTGGTAGCTTCCATCCGCAGGATCATATTTGACGACCCGGCCGCCTTTGGCAACGAATTGGAGATCGAGATCGTGAAATTGCGCAACCGCGCCATAAACGTCCCCGTTCCCGTCCATCTCGAGCGAGCAATGGAATTTGGCGTCGTACCGGTCCGCGACCTTGCGGTAATGCAAATTCTCGAACGTCCGGGTTCCCCTGTCGAACGCATAGAGCAGATTCGTATCGAAGCTGCCGATGCCCGCATAGATGCGTCCGCCGGCTTCGTCGTTCAGCAGACTCGTAATCGAGATCCAGCCGTGCACGTAGTCCTTCCGCCGGATGATATCCGCATACGTCCACTTCCCTTCCACCTCGCTTTCCCAGTCCGTGAACGATTGATCCACGATTTTATAAGCTCTCGATTGCAGCACGACCATCCCGTCCTTCTTCGTCGTCATGTCGGTTTATCGCAGCTCCTTCCGTGTCCGCAGCCGCTTTCATCCAAGGTGCGCCTTATTCCGTCAAGCAAATGCCAACGCTTTCCACCCGCCAGTTGTCTTCGTATACAGGATTCCGGTATTCACATCCGTATAGAGCGAGCCGAGCGGCGCGGGAAATTCCGGCTTATTCGGTGTTACAGTAAGATCGGGAAGAGGATCGCCTGCAGCCTGGATGGAGAAATAACCGCCGGACTGCACCGCTCCGGTTTCCACAAGATATTCGCTCGTATGGTCATGGATGCGCACGTCGTGAATGACCAGTTGTTTGGTCGGGAAGCCGGTCCGATCGAGCGTGCGGATGCCGGCAAATTGCTTTTTGTTCGCCGCGTCGGTGTTGTAAATCTCGCCGCCCTTGACCGTGACGTAGGTCGCGCTTCGAATCATGATGCCTGCGCCGTAGATGCCAAGCGACGCGCCATTGTCGTAAAGGTGCGGATTGAAAATTTTGATATGCGAAATGAAGTACCGCGACGAGTTCCCGGTCCCGTTCAAATATATGCCCGTGCTCCCGTTGTGATGGGCCGTATGATCGGCAATGACGACTTGAATGCCGGACGTCATATTGATGCCGTCCGAGGTATTATAATTAGTGGAACAGCCGATAATTTTGATGTGACGGTTCGTCAAGCCGAGGCTGTCGGACAACGAACCTAATGAAATGCCGTGCAGACCGTTGTTGTAAAATTGGCAGCCGATGATTTCGACATCCTGCGACTCCAGCGCGTTGGCTCCATCCTGCGTATTGATCACCAACCCGGCGCCCTGGTTATGATGACCCTGGCAGCCGACCAGCACCACATTCTTAGGACCGGCGATCAGAAATCCGGGCTGGGTGCCGAGAGGACCTTTAACGTTCCTCGCTTCACAGCCTTCGACCCGCATCGAATCGATGTTTCCGGAAAGGTAGATGCCCGGTTTGGCGGAGCCGTCGACCAGACAGTTCCGCACCACGCCGGACGAACCGTTCGACAAGGCGATGCCGTTCGAAATAATACCTCTTGCGATCAGCGGCTCCGGATTCATCCGGACGGTCACATTGTCGAGGAGGCAGTCTACGGCGCAGTTTAACGTAACGGGCCCTCCCTGGCTCGGACCGAACCCGTCCATGCATTCGGCGGTAAAATCGCGCAAAATCAAATTTTTGACCGGCACATATTTTCTGGTGACACTGTCAATCACGCTCACGATGATCACCTGGCTGTCGAAGCGGGTGGCCAGCACGGTATCCGCCGTTCCTTGAAGCGTCAGCCGGTCTACCTCCGGCCTGATGTTCCGATTGATCAAATACTTTCCCCGCGGCATATTGACGACGGTGGTGCGCGCATTCGCGCCATTCTTCACACACTGGATCGCCGCCTGGATGCCGACCCAGTCCATTTCGTCATCCAGCGACTGGGCATGAGGATAAAACTTCCGGGCATCCGCAAGCGTGGCGTATTTCTCGGACAGCTTGTGGCTCGAGCCGTCGCCGACCGCCCCGAACCATTTGACGTCCAGTTGATCCTTGTACACCCGCTTGAAGCGGGCGCCCGATGCTTCGCAAACGACGATCGTGCCGGCGTTGTCCGGCGAAGCCGTATCGGACGGGTCGTACAGAAACGGCCCTTCCATGCCGTAATCATGTACGAAATACAGGTGATGCTCCTGCGGATTCGCCATCGCCCGCAGATCGGCGAGCGAAACCGTATCGCAATGATGCAGCGCCGTCTGCTCCACTGCCTCCAGCTGCTGTCCCAATTGCTCCACTTGCTGCTCTACTTGATCCACCTGCTGCTGCAGTTGGCCGACCGCCGGCTGCCAGCCGCCTTGCGCATTGCTTGCTCCATATGTAGCCCCCGTTACACTCGACGAATGGCCCGGCGAATGGCCGGGAGCTCCGTATGCGTGTCCCGCCCATTTCCCGGCCGCCATCGCCACTCCTGCAATCCCAAGTGCCGCAATAGCCGCGCGCCGGCTCACTTGGGCGGCTCCTGTCGTTTTCCCTTCCTCTTGCCGTGACTCCTTCTGATTGCTCAACACTTTCACCTCCGCGGATTGTTCGCCAGATTGTTCGCCAACAACCTGACAAGACGATCGTAGAATGACCGCTTGCGCAAGTATATATTCCATTCAATCGGAACTATCCCAATGCTCATCTCCTTGTCTGCCGAACCGAAAATGCAGATAAGCGAGAGGTTTGCATACCTAATGTTCATGCTTGCAGCACGGCATCGCCCGCCTCGATGCCGAGAATATCGAACGGCTCCTCTTGCCGAAACGGGACTGAGATCTCGACAACCAGCCTCTTCATGGCCGGGACGCCGCGAATGACCGCCGTGCCGCCCCAGGCACCGCGTATCGTCCTGCCCTCAAAGGGCGAAGCGGCACCCGGATGCACCAGATCGGAGCCGAGCGGCAGCGGATAGCGGCTGTCCAGGCGGGTCAAACCGTCCTGCTCCCCGACCGATACCCGTTGCACCACTCCCTTCGACAGTATGGGCGAATCGGACAGCAGAATCGTCATCCGATCCTTCGTCAGCGAGCGAAGGCGATAAACGGCCGTTCGGCCGGTGCGCGCGGACCGGATGCGAACCCATCCCCGGGCGTCCTGCCCGCTTGCCATCGGCTCCGCCAGTGCGATCGTCCCTTCCGCCGCATCCACCGCCGCGATCGGAACGGAATGTTCAACGGGCGCCTGCAGCACGCAGCTGCCGAAGCTCGTCGAGGCGCCGTCGATCAGTTCGTTACGCAGCAGTTCGCCGTTCGCCGACAGCCGGATCCAGGCGCAGCGTCCCGCAACCCGCCACGGCCCGTGCGTCGTCTGGACAACGGCGGTTCCCGCGTCGACGCCATACACCCAATAATCCGCCGATCCGTCGGACAAGACGACTTTCATCCCCGTCATTGCGCCGGATCCCGTATCAACCTGCCGAACTTCCTTGACAAGCACGCCATCGTATCCGGTTTCGGATGCGGCCGGCAACGCCTGCATAATCGCGGAAAACCGCTTCCGGGCGCCGCTTCGCCAGATCAGCATCGGATGCCGCTGTTCTCCTTGAAGACTGGGTCCTTTGCCCGTGAACAGCCGATCCTTCTCCTCCGTCAAGCCGAACAAACGCAAGACGCGGCCGCTCTCACTCCTCCATACAGCGACGAAACCGCCGTCGTCGGGTTCATAGCGCTTCAGATCGAACACATACCCGTATCCGTTGTTCGGTATTGGCGTCCATCCTCGCGGGTGCTCGTCTTCCAGGCAACGGTCGAACGTTTCGCCGGCCGTCAGTCGTTCCCCGAAGCTCTGTGTCGGATGATCGTAATACGGCCGGGGAGAACCGGCGCACGCTTCATCGTGGCCTTCCAACGTCCAGCCCGCCGTTTCTACGGCAAGTGCCCCGGACAACGCCAACTCGCTCGGCTCATGGAACGCATGAAACGCGTAATCGGCCGTTTCCGCTCCATCGACGGCGAACACGTCGACGACGTAAGAGCTTCCCCCCGCGAGCGGAACGAGCGCCAGCAACCGCCGATAGGTTTCGACGCCGTACAGGTCGGGGGCCGATGCCTCCAGCGCCGACGCGTTTGCCGATTCATGGAACAACAGCAGCTCCCCGCCGGCAAAAGGCTTGTAGATCGAACGGCCGGGCAGCCTGGAGTCCCGATCGACGACCACCGTATTGTGGGCGATCGCTTTGCTGGCCCACCCGAGATGACCGTTCGAGCCGTAGTACAAATAGCCGATGTCGGCGGTCACCTCTTGACCGCAAGCGTACAACTGCAGCGCAAGCGCATCGTCATGACCGTGCACGCTGCCCGGTCCATACCGCAGCAGAACGGTCGTTTCATTCGCATCGCGCAGAATCGCAAGCCCGGCCTGGCCCAGCAGCGTGCCGCGCTCAGGCAAGGCGAAAGCGTGACGCCCGGCATCCGCGGGTTCGGGGTGCTCGCCAAACAGATCCAATCCCAGCTTCCCCAGCTGCGGCAGCACGTGCGGATACAGGCGGCGCAATTGTTCCCCCGCCCTCTTGCGCAAACCTGCATCCGGCGAATGCCGGGCAAAGGCGGCAGCGCCGCGATATGCGTAAGACAGCACTTTGGCATCCGCTTCGGTTCCCGTCCGTTTGTCCGTCTTCCAGTCGCCGTAACAAGGCATGTGGCCCTGGCACAGCATGTCGCCGGGCAGCTCGACCGCAAACCGGTACAATCGTTCGCAGCCGAACGGGTGAAACGACTGCAGTTGCTCGTCGGTCGACGCCTGCATGCCCATAAGGGCGATATCGAGAAAGATGGTCGACGCTCCCAGGCTGTATCCGTACGAACCCTCGTAATACATGCCGTCTCCACCCAACGTATTGAAGAACAACGCTTCCATGGCGCGGACGCCCCAGTCGCAATAGGACGGTTTGCCCAGCGCCAGGCCGACCGCCAGCATCGCCTTGATGCCGTCCGTTTCGTGATTTTGCAAATTCGTCAGGTTTCCTCCGCGCAGATCGTACGGGACCCCGCCGGGTTCTTCCAGCATGTAATGATCCAGCATCTCCTCGATATTCGCGCGTATGGTTGCCTGCCGGCCCAATCGGGCAAGCGCAGGCGAAGGCCTGTCGAGCTCCTGCCGATCGTAAAGCCAGCTGTAGTCGATCGCCCAATACTTTTTGACCCGATGCACAATGCTGGTCAGCAGATGAATGCGTCCGTACTCGCTATCGCTGCCGAAAGCGGCAAAATCCCGGGGCCCCCGCGTATCCGGCATCAAAGCCGATACTATATCGAGCAGCACGATCGCCCGCTCCGCATAGCGCTCCTCCTCCGTGATCAGATACAAGTAGAGAAGCTTCGTTATTAGCCCTTCCTCGCCGGCTACGCCCCCGAACAACCAGGTGCACAGGGTAAAATTCCACAAGCCCAGCGGATAGTAGCCTTTGCCGCCGATTCCGATACCGCGGCCCTCGTCCGGGTACTGTTCGTTCGGCAGGACGACGGCGCAATGAGGACATGTTATCGTCCGCCGCGGCCAGTCGCGAAGATCGGACGCCACTTCCTTCATCGCCTGAAGATCCCATACAGGGAACGGCTTGCCGCAAGCCGGACAGCCGTTCAGGGCGTACGCGAAAGCTTCCTCCTTCATCCCCATGACGGCATCCCGCAGCAGATCGTCCGAATAAACAAACCAGTCGTCGGCGTATCGCTTCATGTCCGCGAAGCTGGCTGCGGCCCACTCATAGGCGGCGATGTTCGCTCGCGCCTTCCGAATATCGTCATGCGTCAAATAGACGGGTTTGGCGGATAACGGACGGCTCATGGGCGCTCCTGCAGGAGGACGGTTTCCCGCCGCTCCATCGACCGGTCCGCGGCGAAGCCGATCTCATGGCTGAGTACCGACGTGTCAAGCGACGTATAGGATGCCGACGGCTGCTCCCCTTTCAGGATGCGGACAAAATCGCCCACAAGCCGCAAATCGCCGCCGCCGTGCGAATCCGTGTTCACATTGCCCAGCTCGACCCGCTCCTCCCGGAATTCATGCCCGCGCCGCGGATCGGGATGACGAATAACGAAGCTGTTATCCTCCAGCTCCCCTTCGATTTCTCCCTTCGTGCCGAGCAGGTGAATTCGCCGGCACGGCTTGGATACGCCGCCCGTCATGTTGTGGGAGGCGGTGGTGCCGTCGGCGAATTCGACAATAACCGTTTGGTGATCGACCACGTTATTGTCGCTTTTCCATACGCATCTGCCATAGGGACTGCTTGTGCGCAGCAACTCGGCCAGTTCCTCGTCGGTCGGAACGTAACCAAGCCGATAGCTCGGATCAAGATACGTTTTCCAGGCGCCCATTTCCACATGATGCTTCTTGGCCGAATAGTCGCAAGCCGATTCTATGTCACAATCGTAGCAACGTTCGCCGGAGCCGGCCGGGGCAAATTCCTCGCGGAAATACTGCAAGCCGCCGAAACTGCTCACAGCGATCGGCGAAACGCCGTTCTTGAGCCAAACGAGCAGATCGAGATCGTGGCAGCACTTGGCCAGCAGCATCGAAGAACCGCATACTTCCTTGTTGTTCCATTTGCCGCGCAGGAAGCCCATCGCCATATGATGGTAGCTGACGTTTTCGATCGTTTGGATGCTGAGCAGCTCGCCGATCGTTCCGGCCATGACCCGCTTGTGAATTTCCATGTAGAATGGCGCATAGCGCAGCACATGGCAGATCATAACCTTGCGGCTGTACTTGTGCGCAGCGGCTTGCAGATCATGAATCTCCTCGATTGAAATCCCGATCGGCTTCTCGAGCAGCACGTCGTAGCCGGCCGCAAGCAGCGGCAGCGTGGTCGGCACGTGCAGCTTATCCATCGTCCCGTTGATGGCCGCATCGGCAATAAGGCCGCTTCGCTGCGTCAACTCCTCCACGCTCTCGTAAACGGAATGCTCCGGAAGCGAGAACTGGTCCGCAGCGCGCCGGCGGAGCTCCGGATCGGGCTCGACGATGCCGGTGACCCGCATTTCGTCAGGATGCCGCTTGGCATACTCCGCATAAATAAGCGACCGGTGCCCCGCCGCCACCAGAACGACGGTAACCGGGCGAGCAAGATTGTTGGACATGGCAGTTTCCTCCCAATGATTCGAAATGATTCGACAAGCTCCGCATGGAAGCTTCGTTTTCTGCTCCCACCATACCGGCATACTGTCTTGCGGGCAAGCGGACAGAGCATCAGAACTATGCCATTTCACCGGTATCCTGCGAGGCGGCGAATATATAAACAATTCGGAATAGAAGAGTGAATGTTGCATTCTGAAATCGATAGACGCCTTCGAACCGTCGCCTATATAATGAAAGATGTGGAGACTGTCGGGGGAAAGGGAGATGAGGGATGAAAAATCACCGCCTGCGTTTCAACAACAAATCGCTGTTCGTTAAACTGCTGCTCGGGTTCTCGCTCGTCATTCTCATTTCTTTCGCCTTCCATGCCATCTCTTATTCCTACTTTCAACACAAGATGCGGGATCAGCTGATCCAGTCGAACACCCAACGGTTGAACACGCTGGTCAGCACGTATGAGAAGCAGCTGGGACAGCTTGAAGACGTGCTCACCCGGTTCGTATTCGACGGCAAGGTCAAGTCGCTGAAGCGGGAAGACTTCCGGAACGAATTCCCCTATATTTCCAGCCTTGCCGACGAGTTCAATGCCATTATCGCCAACTACAATCTCGACATCGAGAATATGTTCGTTTACTTCAAGGATCAACAATTCGTTATCGATCGCAACGGCTTCAAATCGGCCCAGGAAATGTTCGGCCTCTATTACAAGAGCGACCAGTACCCGGACGTGTTCTGGTCGGAGCAGTTCGGTCGCGATTACCATTTCCGGGTGTTTCCTGTCGCCGCCTTCCAGCAGAAGCGGTACGATGTCGGCGTGCAGAATGAAGGCCGCTACTTCCCTATCGTCGTCAAAAACCAGATCGGCCGTCCTTTCTATATCGCCGCATTCGTGAAGGCCGATTCGATGTTCGCTGCGTTGAACCAGTCCATGAACGATGCTTTCTACTTGCTGGACGAATCGAACCAGCTCGTATACAGCTCCGGAACCTCGAACGACAAGCCCGTATTTGCCGAAGCCGGCAGCTCTTATGCATTGCTTGGCGGGAACTACTACTTCTATCAGCTGGGCGCCACTTCCAAGCTGACGTACGTGAGCGTCGTTTCGAACGGGCAAATTGCAGCGCAGATGGCCCGGATGAACATGCTGATGCTGCTGATGCTGGCTCTATCGGTAGCGCTAAGCGTTGCCATTGCCGTCATGCTGAGCGTCCGGTTCAAGAACCCGATCCAGCGCATTCTGGAGGGCTTGCGCCAAATGAATCCGACGATTCATCATGGAAGCTCCATTCAGGAATTCAATGCTATCAGCGACGGTCTCCGCCGCATCATCGACTCGCTGAACCGCAAAAATACGCTGCTGCAGAAATACGGCTATCTCGACAAAGTCAAAAGCATCCAAGCGTCGGATAAAGAAGTGCAAGGCCTGATCGACATCGAGCAGCCTTTCCACCTTGCGCTGTTCCATATCCATCAGAATCAGGGGCTGGAGTCTGCAGGGCAACCGGTACCCAAGGCGTCTTTTTTTCTAGAATTCATTAATTTGAACATGACCGAAGCGTTTGCCGGATCCATTACGATGCAGATTGAAAAGGACCGCATCCTGTCGATCGTGTTTTCGGACGGGGATATCTCGGGAAGGATCCGCGAGAAGCTCGACTATATGAAGAAAGTGTTCGATCTCGACCAAGACTTTTACAGACTTGCGATTTCTTTCCACTCCAGACTGTGGGAGCCGTTCGAGCTTACGCAAGCCTATGAGGCGGCGAACGACATGCTGCGCAAACGCAAGCTGCTGGCCGAAACCCAAATCATTGACGAGCCGGGAACGGCGGCACCGATTGCCGTCTGGACGCCGGACTTGGAGCGCGGCTTCACCGCCGGTCTTGTCGCCGGCAACGAAGAGCAGCTCGTCGGCACGCTGGACGCGCTGTTCGACAAGCTGGCCAAAGAAGACGCCGCCTTGTGGCATTACCGGCAGTTCGCCGGCGATCTCGTCTCCAAATTGTTCATGGCGCTGATGGAGCACAAGATCGATATCGGACCGCTCTATACCGACGGCTCCTTGTTCCATGCGCTCGACAGCTTCTATACGGTAGACGATTATGCCGCCTTCCTGATGGAGCTGACGACGAAAGCGGCCTCCATGATGCGGGAGAAGCGAGAGGCGCGCGATCCGATCGTCGACTTCGTCGTCCGTTTTATCGAGAAGCATTACGGCGAAGATATTTATCACGAGCTGATCGCCGACCGGCTGCATATTTCGACCAGCTACTTGCGCAACTATTTTAAGGAAAAAACCGGCCGCACGCTCAGCGACTATTTGTTCGAGTACCGGATTGAGAAAGCGAAGTCGCTGCTCGTCGAGACGGAAGAACTGATCCAGGACATCGCGCTCAAGGTAGGCTATCCGAATGCGAACTCGTTCACCCGCATGTTCCGGCGCCTTACCGGGCTCACCCCGGGCGAATACCGGCGCGACCGTCATGTCGCGAATTGACCCGGCCCTGCACCACATTCAAATCGGCATAACGAAAACAGGAGACTGCCTCGCGGCCGCCTCCTGCTCTCCCCTTCTATCACATTCCGCCTCACCGCTTCGCAATCCCGAGCGGCACCATGTACGGCCCCGCTTCCGCATCCGCTCCGACCTTGACCCGCACGCCGTAAACCTCCCTCATCGTCTCCTCCGTCACCACTTCGCCCGGGGCTCCGCTCCGCACCACGCAGCCGTCCTTCATCGCGATGATGCTATCGCTGTAGCGCAGCGCCTGGTTCATGTCGTGCAGCACCATCGCAATTGTCAGCCCGTGCTCGGCGTTCAGCCGGCGAATCAGCTCCAGCAGCTCGAGCTGGTAATAGACGTCGAGATACGTCGTCGGCTCGTCGAGCAGCAGCAGCGGCGTTCGTTGCGCCAACGCCAGAGCCAGCCACACCCGCTGCCGTTCGCCGCCCGACAGCCGGCCGAGCGTATGGCCGCGCTTCGCTTCCAGCTCGGTGCAGGAGAGCGCCCACGCTACCGCCTCCTCGTCTTCGTCGCGGCTTGCGGCGAACAGGCTGCGATGCGGCAGCCGCCCATAGCCGACCAATTGCTCCACGGTCAGGTCGGCCGGCGCTTCGTTGCTCTGGTGCACGACGGCGAGCAACTTCGCCAGCTCCTTCGGCTTGTAGCGGTGCACGGCCTGCCCGCGCAGTTGAACCTCTCCTTCGCGGGGCGCGAGATGGCCGGACATGACGCCGAGCAGCGTCGACTTGCCGCTGCCGTTCGGGCCGATAATCGTCGTGACGGCGCCTTCGGCGATATGGCCGGACACCCCGCGCAGAACGTCCGCTTTGTTGTCGTGGGAGAAGATGACCCGGTTAATGTCCATGCACACGCTCACTCTTTCGCAGCAGGAATATGAGAACGGGACCGCCGATGACGGTCATGATGACGGAGGCGGGAATTTCGATCGGCGCCAGCAGCGTGCGGCCGAGCGTATCGGCCAGCAGCACGAGCAGCGCCCCCGCCAGCGCCGCGAACGGCAGCAGCCGTTTGTAGTCGGAGCCGACCGCAACTCGGGCGACCGGCGGCACCAGCAGCCCGACGAACGCCAGCAGTCCGCCGACCGAAGCGGCCGCCGCCGCGAGCAGCACGGCCACGGCCGACACAAGCAGCCGGGCGCGCGGCACGTTCAGCCCGAGACTGCGCGCCGTGCGGTCCTGCAGCGCCAGCATGTTGCACCAGACCGACGTCGCGAACGCAAGCGCAAGGCCGATTGCGCCGTACAGCACGATCACTTTTACGTCGTCCCACGTCATTTGGGAAAAGGTCGTCGCCGTCACCGGGTTGACGCTCGTCATCGACGAATGGCCCATGGCGTGAAGCAGTTGGCCGATCCCGGTCAGCGACGCGTTGACGGCGATGCCGACCAGGACGAGCCGAATCGGGCTCAGCCCCGACCGCCACGACAGCGCATACACGAGCAGCCAGGCGAGCGCTCCCCCAACGAAGGCGAACAGGGGCAGCCAGTAATACAGCAGCGGAAACAACCCGATCATCAGCAGCGCAAACACGCTCGCCCCGGCAGAGATGCCGATCACGCCGGCATCCGCCAGCGGGTTGCGCACGACGGCTTGCAGCAGCGCTCCCGACACCGCCAGCGCCGCCCCTGTCATGACGGACACGAAGATGCGCGGCAAACGCAAATCTTTGATAATGTCGGCCTTGTCGCTCCCGCCGAACAACAAGCCGTGCGTCAACTCGGGCAAGCCGATGCGAATGCTGCCGGTCGTAGCCGCGAGGGCGAGCGCCGCAAGCAGCAGCAGAACTAGCAGCGTGAAACGGAGCAGCGGCGTCCTCATGGGTACAGCATCCCCGCGAGCTTCTCCATTGCCTGTCCGACCGCCAGATTGCCCGTCGTGCCGAACAGCGTTTCGTCGAGATCGTACACCCGTTTGTTTGCGACCGCGTTAAAATGTTTCCAAATATCGTTCTTCTGGAATTCTTTGTCGAACATTTTGACCACTTCGTCCGGCAGCCCGTGTGCCGCCCGCAAAATAACGTCCGGGTTCGCCTGCTGCAAATGCTCGGTGTTCGATGCGACGAATTCCGCGCTCTCCCCTTGCACGACGTTGACGCCGCCCGCACGCTTCACCAGATCGCCGATGTAGGAATGCTCCGTCGCGACCAGATAGCTGCCCGGGATGCCAAGCAGAATGAGCACCTTCGGCGCCGGTTTCCCTTTGACCCGTTCGATGGCGGCATCCACTTGCTTCGTATATGTCTGCACAACGGTTTCGGCCTGCTGCTGTTTGCCGTACTTCTGCCCGAGGGCGCGAATCGTATCGCTCATGGCCGCGAGGCTCGTCAAATCGAGAAACGACGCCTGCACGCCGGCGTTTGCGAACTTCGGCTTCAGGTCGTACTCCAGCGTCGACACCGACAACACTTCGGTCGGCTTCAGCAGCCGCACCACTTCCATATCCGGGTCCATAGGATTGCCGGTATCGGTCAGTCCCTTGTAGCGCGCGGGCAATGTTTTGCCGCTGGTGGGCACGCCGACGAGGTCGACGCCGAGCGCATCCATCATTTCGGTAATCGCCACCGTCGTCGAAACGATCCGCTGCGCTGGCGCGGTCGAAGTCGGCGACCCTGCCGGCGATGCGGACGGCGACGGCGAAGCGGCCGATTGCTGCCAGCCGGGCGACGCCGAGCAGGCGGCAAGGGCGAACAGCAGCGCCATACCGGCCGATATGCGCAAGATGGCATGTGACGCTTTCATGCGCAAGATGATCCCCTCCTTCGCGAAAATCACCGAGGACGCCGGTCTACGCCCGGCATCCTCGGTGAAATCGTTCATCCGGCACTAACGACAGCCGAATTATTTTTTCGGCTGGTTGATGACTTTAAGCAGCAGCGTGATCGCTTCGGCGCGAGTCGCATGCTCGGCCGGCGCGAACAGGTTGCCGTCGCGGCCGGCGATGAAGCCCGCTTGCACCGCTGCCGATACGACGCCTTTCGCCCAAGCCGGGATGGACGACGCGTCGGCGAACGTCGAATCGGCTTGCTCTTCGGCGGAGAGACCGGCCGCACGGGCGATGATGACCGCCAGTTCGGCGCGGTTGATCAGTCCGCCGGCGCGGAACGTGTTATCCTCGTAGCCGCTGACCAATCCGGCTTCGCCTGCCAGAGCTACCGAAGCGGCCGCCCAATCCGGAATGCTGCCGGCATCGGCGAACGCGGAAGGTGCCTTCGCTTCGCCTTGCAGCTTCAGCGCCTTGGCCAGCATGACCGCAAATTCGGCGCGGGTAATGTTGCCGTCCGGGCGGAAGGTGTTGTCTTCATAGCCGGCGACGATGCCGCGGCCGACCGCTTGCGCGATCGAAGCATAAGCCCAGTGGCTGGCGATGTCGGTCGGCATGCCGCCGTTCGAAGCGCCGTTGCCTTGGCCTTGACCGTTGCCTGCGCCGTGGCTGCCGCCGCCGACGGAAGCAAGATCGAACTTGAACTGCACCGTATGCTTCATCGTGCCGCGGGGGCCGGCGTTTACTTCCAGCGCCACATTCGTTTTGCCGGCAAGGTCGCCGACGACGATGTCAAGCACCCGGGAATCGGCGGCAGCGTCCGTGCTGACGACAGCTGCGTCAACATAAGCGCCGTCATGCTCGTATTGCACGTTCGGAATAAGGCTGCCGCTCTTCAGCGTAAACGCGATGTGGTACACGCCGTCCTGTACGGTGAGCTGCGCCGTTTTGTCCGTGTAGTTCGCCATGCTGGACACTTCTTCCGTGCCGTCCTTGAGAATCGTAAACGCGATCGGGTACGGTCCCGCTTGCACATGTCCCGCTCCCGGCTGCTCGCCGGTCGTATAGGTTCCTTCGCTTACCGTGCCCGTCGGCGCGCCGCCGTGCGAAGAGGACGCGCCCGGCATGCCGGTCGTGTCGAACTTCAGCTGCACCTTGTAATCGCCTTTATAGTTCATGGCCGGCACTTCTACGGTAATGTGCGCATTCGTTTTTGCCGTCAAATCGCCGGCCGGGAATCGCACCGTCTTCGTATCGGCCGCCGCATCGGCGCTTACTTCTTCCGGAGCGGCGAGTTCGCCGTTCTGCTCCACTTCGAAGCCGGTCACCCAGCTGCTCTTTAGCAGCGTCAGATAAATATATACTTGTCCGTTTTCGACGGCGATTCGGGCCGGCTTCTGCGTGTATTCGTCCATCGCCGACACCGTGTCGGTGCCGTCCTTCAGGACGGAGAACGAGACGTCATATTGGCGAGAGGCTTCATCGGCCGATTGAGCCGATACCGCAGCCGCCGCGTTCAGCAGCAGCAGGCAGGCGACGAGCAGCGCCGCCGTGTGTTTCCTCAGTCGTTTCAAATGGATCACATCTCCCATTCTGTTATTGGCGCTTGCCGCGTTTACGCAAGCGGTAGGCGGCATAACCGCCCGCAAGCAGCACGACCGCAATCGCGGCAGCAATGATCGCGCCGGTGCGTTGTCCGGCGCCTTCGCCTTCGTCGGGATTCGTCGCCGGCGTTGGCGGCGCGATGTTGCCGCCGGCATGCCCGGCCGCGGCGGACGCAGCCGGCGCCTGCGAGGCGTCGGCGCGGGGCGGCGTTGCCGACGGCGCAGACGAGATGGCGCCGGAAGCCGCCGGCGACACTGCGGCGGCGGCAGCGCTTGGCGACGCCGCTGCCGTTTGGGCCGGCGTTGCGGCGGGCGGCGCCGTTGCTGCTGCCGACGGGCTCGTCGCCAGCGCCGTCGCGTTCGGCGATGCGGTTGCCGCCCCGGCGGGCTTGTCCGCAGCCGGAGCGGCCGAAGCCGCCGCAGCGAGCGGCAGCCCGTCGGTCTTGAACACGAAACGGGTGGCGTATTCGTGGTTGTAGCCGAGTTCCTTGATCGTCACCTTCATCTGGACGACCGTCGGCGTTTGCAGATCGGCAACATCGAATCGTACGATCCGCGTATTGTCGTCCGCATTGCTGCCGACTACCTCCGCATCAACGAAACTGCCGCCGCTGCCGGGCACTTTAAAATACCCGATCCAGTTGCTGTGATTCATTTGCAGTTGCACCGTTGTGCGCCCGCTGACGATCGTCACCTTCGCCGGCTTCTCAAAATAATCGTTGGCAATCGAAACCGATTCATCGTCGGGCTTTTTGACGGTATAGACCACATCGTATGTACCGTCGGCCAGCCGGCCTTCCGCCCATGCGGCCGGGACGCCCAGCGCCATGAGCGCGATGCCCAGCAGCAACGCGGCGATTGTCCGCATGTTAGCCATCTTGATCCGCATCCCCTCCCGCAGGCTCCGGAACGCCCGGAATATCCCGACGCCAATGCCAGCTGCTTCCGGCATCTCAGTACTTGGGCTCGGCACCTTGCTTCCGGCACCTTACGTATGAACTTGACACTTTGAGCTCTGCATCCAACACATGGCCCCATACACGATGACATGGCCCCATACACGATGCTTCAATCAACTTGCACCATTACATCCTGCACATACACCATTACATCCTGCACTTGCATCTACCTACGTTGCCTGTAAACAAACATCCTGATTATATCACCCCTCATGGCTATCTTCAATAAGAATAAGAATCATTATCAACGAAATTCGTCAAAATATGACAACATTTTGTCAATCCCGACAATTTCGTGAACGAATCCCCTCCGACACTGTCTCTCCTCTTCCTTTAACCTGCCAAAAGGAAAACCGCACCTCTTCCTGCAAGACTGGCTTATTGGCCCGTCCCGGGCTACTTCGGCGGTTTAAGCCGGCTTTTCCCTCTTATCAGCCCCACCTCGGCCGACGACGACGGGTTAAGCCGGCTTTTCCCCCTTATCTGTTCCGACCACTTTCCACGGTTAACGGGTGCCCTTCACGCCTCGAACCGGAACGAAAACAAATCCGCGTCGCACATATACAACCGCATGCGCACCGCTTTGCCCGCCAGCGCCGATACGTCGCTTGCCCCGTTCCACGACACGACATAATCCACCCGATCGCCGAAGATGTCGTCGCAATCCGCAAGCGTAAACCCTTGAATCGGAATGCCGCCAACGTCCTGCAGTTCCACTTTCATGCCGCCGACAGCCGCGGTAGACACGTTCAGGGTCAGCCGCGAGCCTTCGAACGTAAACAGCCTCGTCAGCGTCTCATGCCCTTTGGCATCCGCCGACAACGCCATGAAACCGTCCTGCCGGATCGTGTACCGGTGCAGCTCCATCGGCCCTTTCCAATAGTTCACGATCGCATAAAGCGAAATGTCGTTCGCCGCTCCGGCCCACTCCGACTTCGTTTCCGCCATGCCGATGGACAGGAAGCTGTCGCCGTACGCCCAATTCGTCGCGCGGTTCATCCCCGGGCGAACGAACGCTTCGTCCGTGCGGCGCCACGCCTTGCCGTCGCGGCTGGACATGAACGCGCAGTCCGTCAGCGCCAGTCCGTAGCGGGGATGGTGCGCCATCCGGTTGCGACGGTGCTCGGGATCGGGCAACTGGTCGAACGAAGGCGACCAGCGCCGATGTTCGACGTAACGGGCGGGGAAGCCAACGAACAGGTGCGGCGCGCGATAATACGGCGCGATGGCGCTCACGTAGAGCGGAATGTCCGGGCTACTGCCGAAATCGAGCAGCTCCGACTTGCTCCAGCTGTGAAAATCCGCCGACTCGCTCCAACTGATATCGCGGACGCCCACGTTGTAGTCTTCGCCGGGCACATTGTGGAAATTGCGCACGTAGGCCCAATAGCGGTTCCGCGTCTCATCCCAGAACGCCAGATTGGAGGAATCGAACGTACCCTCGATCGGCAGCGGCCTCTCGCCCATCGACGTCCAGCGATAGCCGTCCGGCGACTGGTAAGCGTACAGCTTTTTCCACGTGGCGACGAGCGCCTTGTACCGCGCTTCCGGCGGACAAGCGGGGTTCGCGTCCAGAAACGGGATGAACGCGTCGAGATCCGGTATGTGAAGCACAATATTGTTGTCCTTGCTGCCGCCGCAAGCGACCTCGCCAACGCTCGGCCGGTACCAGCGAACGCCGTCTTTGCTTTCGATGACGCAGCCGTACACCGGATTCCGCTCCCGGTCCTCCGGGGAAATATAAATCTCCTTGCCGTCCTCGCTCGTCAAATAAGCCGCCTTGTAAAACAGGCGATAAAGCTCCCCGTCCTTGATCAGCACGGGATAACCGTTGCCCGAGCCTTCGAACGGCGCCTCGAAACGGAAGCACACTTCCCTGCGCTCCGGCTTCTGCAGCGCCAGTCTGGCGGTGGTGGAATGAATCAGCGCGTCGTCGACAAACAGCTCTCTTCTCGTTCCGATGGACTCGACCTGGATCATGATCGCGAAGCCTCCTTTGGAATGAACACCTGTCAAAATAGGTCATGAAAAAAGCCCCTCCAGACGACGGCGATGGCAATCGGCAAGCGGGGCAACCAACCACGAATGATGGCGGCGAACTATTTGGTTTGCTGCATGGCGACGATTTCGGGGTGATAGCCCATCTTGCGGGAAGCGGCCGCGCAAGCGGCCTTGACGTCGGCGACGATGCCGATCATCGCGTCCTGCTCGAACCGGTGCATCGCGCCGGACATGCTCATCGCTCCCTCCACCTTGCCCTGCATGTTGAAGATCGGAGCGGCAACGCACCTGGCCCCGAGCGTGTTCTCCTGGTCGTCGATCGCGTACCCGCGCTCGCGGATGCGCTTCATCTCCGCCATGAATTTCTCTGCGGTATCGATCGTGTACTTCGTATACGGCTTAAGGCCGTATTCGGCTACCATGCCGCGCACCTGCTCCTCGGAAAGATGGGCGGCAATCGCTTTGCCGATCGCCGTCGCATGGAACGGCGAACGCGAGCCGACCGTATCCGTCATCCGCAGCGCGTAGGAGCCTTCGATAATTTCCACGTACATGATGTCGCCTTCCGTCAGCACGCCAAGGTTGACCGAATCGCCGTACTTTTCGGACAGGCGCTTCATCTCCTGCAGGGCGGACGTGCGGAAACTGTTGCGTTCGAGCAAATATTTTGCAATCATCAGCTGCTTGTAGCCGAGGCAGTATTTGCCGTCCTCTTCGCTGCGGCTGATGAACCCGCGGCTCTCCAGCGTCAGCACGATACGGTACGTCGACGACTTCGGCTGCTCGAGCAGCTCGGTAAGCTCGATCAGGCTGAGCGTGCCGCGTTCGGCCAGCAGCTCGATCATGTCGAGCGCCTTGTCGATCGACTGAATCGTATAACGTTCCTGTTTCTCCGCGGGTTCTTTGCCCATGCTTCACGGTCCTTTCTTTAGGACAGTTTGATCAACTGGCCGCCGTCGACGACCAGGCAATGGCCGGTCATGTAACGGGAGTCGCCCGATGCCAGGAACAGCGCGCTGTCGGCGATTTCGTCCGGCAATCCGACCCGTCCCATCGGTATTGTCTTTAAGTATGGACCGATCGCCGCCGGATTGTCAATCAGCGGCTTCGTCAGCCGCGTCTCGATAAAACCCGGGCACAACGCATTGACGCGAATGCCGATCGGCGCCAGTTCGATCGCCATCGACATCGTCAGCAGGTTGACGCCGCCCTTGGTCGCGTTGTAATGCGCCTGGTCGCCTTCCGCCGCAAGCCCGTTGACGCTCGACATGTTGATGATCGAGCCTTTGACCCCTTTGCGCACCATCTCGCGGGCGACCGCCTGCCCGGACAGAAACGTGCCCTTGAGGTTGATCGCCATGTGGCGGTCCCATTCCTCTTCCTCAATGTCGAGAAAAGCGGCCGGCTTGCAAATCCCCGCATTGTTGACAAGCACGTCGATCGTGCCCCACTTGGCCAACACGTCGTCGACCATGCGCCGCACGTCCGCCTTATGCTGGACGTCGCCGTCCGTACAGATCGCTTCGCCGCCTGCCGCAACAATCTCTTCGACGGTCTCCTGCAGCATGCCGCGGTCGCGGCCGGTGATCGCCACGCGGGCGCCTTCCTGTGCGAAGCGCAGGGCAATCGATTTGCCGATGCCGGTCGATCCGCCCGTGATGAGCGCTACTTTACCTTTCAGTCTCATAGTCGCAACCCTTCCTTTTCCCTCTAAAATAGACCGACCCAAGCGGCAGTCCGCCGCTCGCGATTACAGTTTCGCCAGCGCGCGGTCGATCGCTTGCAGCGTTGCTTCCACGTCCGCGTCGGTGTGCACCGTCGACACGTACCACAGGCCGCTCGGCCGGACCAGCACGCCTTCGGCCAGCATCAGCTCGGCGAAGCGGCTGTATGTGCCGGCGTCGCGTTTGTTGAACGACGCGAAGTTTTCCACTTTCTCTTCATTCGTAAACATCATATGGAACACCGGGCCGACGCCGTTGACGATGCCCTTGATGCCGTGCTTCGCCAGCAGCGAACGGATGCCGCTTTGCACCGCGTTGCCGGTGCGCTCCAGCTTCTCGTACACGCCGTCCTTGCTCAGCTCGGCAAGCGTCGCAAGCGCCGCCGCCGTGCCGACGCAATTGCCGTTGAGCGTGCCGAGATGGCTGACCGTGCCGTTGTCGATGTGAGCCATCAGTTCCTTCGAGCCGCAAACGGCGCTGACGCCGATGCCGTTGCCGAGCGCTTTGCCGATCGTCACGAGGTCCGGCTTGATGCCGAAGCGCGCGTGGGCGCCGCCGATATTGACGCGGAAGCCGGTGATGACTTCGTCCAGCACCATCACGATGCCGAGCTCGCGCGTCAGCTCGCGCATGCGCTCCAGGTAGCCCGGCTTCGGCGCGATGCAGCCGGAGTTGCACATGACCGCTTCGGAGATGACGACCGCGATGTCGTTGTCGGCGCGCAGCGCCGCTTCCAGCGCGTCCGCATCGTTCCACGGCAGCAGGATCACTTCCTCCAGCGCGATTTCGCTTTGGCCGCCGGTGCCCGGAGGCACTTTGCCGGCTCCCGCGCCCGCCGCGGAAGACTGGCGCATGTCGGCGCTCGGGAACGAGGTGAAAATCGTGTCCGACCAGCCATGGTAATGGCCGTGGAAGCGGACGATTTTTTTCTTGCCGGTGTGGGCGCGCGCCACGCGCAGCGCCAGCATGACGGCTTCGGTGCCCGAGCCGCTGAGCGCCACCTTCTCCGCAACCGGAAGCAGCTCGGTCAGCCGGCGGGCCAGCGCGATTTCGCCTTCGTGCTGCAGGCCGTATGTCGCGCCGCGTTGCAATGCTTCCGCCAGCTTGGCGTTGAAGCTTGGATTGGCGTGGCCGAGAATAAGCGGCCCGTAAGCTAGCAGGTAGTCGATATATTCGTTGCCGTCGACGTCGCGAATGCGCGAGCCGGAAGCGGATTCGGCGAACAGCGGCACCGGCTTCATCGCCGCGCGCAGCGAGCTGGCTACCCCGCCGGCCAATACCGTTTGCGACTCGGCATATTTCGCTGCCGATTGTGTAGTTGTATAAGTGCTCATGAGGAAATACCTCCTTTATAGTAAGAACGATCGCCATCCAGCGGATAAATCGGCCGGCGCAGCTCGCGGTAAGTCAGATGCTCCAGATTCGACGTCGTGCAGCCCGGCGAATCGACTTGAATGATATGTTTGGCAAACGAGCCGAAGGCGGTGCGCCAGGCAACGGCCGCTTTGACCACAATAATGTGAAAATCGGTCGGCCACAGCCCCGCATAACGAATATGGCCGAGATCCCACGGCGCCTGACGTTTGGACGTCAGCTGCACCGTCAGATTGCCGCATTCGATTACCGCGGTCGGCCCCATGTCGGTGAGCTGGCCCGTCATGTACGGCCCGACATGGCGGTACTTGCCGTCGAACAGCAGCCGTACCTTGCCGCTGATGGCGACCGGTTCGCCGTGCAGTTCGCCGCTATGGCCGCCTACGGCGCCGCTGAACGACCCGCCGATGCCGAGGCGGTGCGCTTCCGCCGCTGCCGCCGGGTCGTAGACGACGACGAGGCTTTTTTTCGGCGCGTTCACGAGATGGCGCAGCACGTGCGTCGCATCCGCCGGAGCGCCGCCGCCGACATTGTCGGCGCCTTCGACGAGGATGACCGGGCCTTCCGGCTGCGCCAACGCCTCGGCAACCGCCGCTTCCGGCGGCTGGAACTGCAGCAGGAACCGCTCGCGGTTGTCCCACGCCCGGGCCGCCAGCCGGTCCGCGTAGTCCCGCGCCAGCTGCGGATCGTCGTTCGTCGTTACGACGAACGAAATGCCCGCGTCTTCCACGTCGCTGTACGGGAAACCGCCAATGACCGTCACGTTGAGCACGCGTTCGTCCGCCTCGATCGCAAAGGCTTCGTCCAGCAGTTCTTTCATAATGCCGGCTTCCGTCGTCAGCATCGATTGCGGGATGACGATCAAACCCGGCTGGGCCAGAGCGCGCGTCGGCCTGATTTCGCCGCGGATCGTGCGTTCGAGCAACCCGACCGCTTCCACGGCGCGTTCGTACATGTCGACGTGCGGATACGTATCGTAGCCGACGATAATATCGGCGAGCTCCACCATCTCGCGGCTGACGTTGCCGTGCAGATCGAGCGTCATCGCGATCGGCAGCTTGTCGCCGAAGCGGTCGCGCAGCCGGCGCAGGAAGGCGCCTTCGACGTCGGGATAGCCTTGCGCCACCATCGCGCCGTGCATGATGATGACCAGCCCGTCGACCGTTTCGTCGACGGAAGCGGTTACTTGCTCGAACAGCGTTTCGATCGTTGCCTGTTCGACCATGCCGCTCGGCGTCGCCGCGGTATAAATGCCGGATACAAGCGTCAGGCCGCGCTCCGCTGCAGCGTCGAGCACGCCGCCCATCGACGTGCGCGTGCCGGCGTACCGGGCCGCGAACTCTTCGTTGTTCGACACCCGCTCGCCGGCAAAATTGGCCATTGTGGTCAGATCCGGCGCAAAAGAATTCGTTTCGTGCAAAATGCCGGCCACCGCAATGCGCAAAGATTGTTGTGCCATGAGCCGTTACTCCTCCTGTCTGAATCGCGCCTTGTGCGACCGGCTGGCGGCATCGAACCGCCGCCCTCCCGTCGCTTCCGGCGTCAGTCGCTCTGCAAGCCGCACCAGTCGACCGCCATTTCCGCGTACCAGCGAATGAGCTTCAAATAACTGTCGAGGTCGATATATTCGTCCGGGGCATGCGCATTCGCGCCTTCGGGGCCAAGAATGAGCGCCGGAGTCGCGCTGTACAAGTGAAACATGAAGCCGTCGCAGGCAAACGGCGCGCCCACGTCCGGCAGCGGCTCGCTGCCGATAGCGCGTGAGCCCGCCGCGCGGGCGATGCTCAAAAATTCGGCCGTCCTCTCATCCGCCGGCATTTCGCTTGCGCTCAAGTAACGGATCAGCGGCACGATCGTCGGCCGGCACGATCGCAGCGCCGGATAATTGTCGAGCCGCGTTTCATAATACGCCATCAAGTCCGCGAGCAGTTCGTCGCCGGTTTGGCCCGGGTAGCCTTCGATCCAGAAGCTCAGCTCGCCCGTCGCCGGCACCTTCTCCTGCAGCTCGCGGGCATGATCGCCCGACGAAATGCTCATGATCGCCACCTCGGCCGGCTTGCTTCCGTTCTGCCACCAGGCGGGCGGCGTGTCGCGGCGCTTGCGGAATTCGCCGAACTCGCGGACGAGCCGGGCGAAGTCGACCGTCGCCTCCAGCGCGCTGACCAGCTTCTCGCCGCCCCAGGCGATGCCGCTGCGGCCGGTGAACGATGCGCGCCAGATGCCTCCGCCAAGATGCGCCGGGTACATGCGCAGGTTGCTCGGCTCGGGAATGACCGCCATGTCCGCGTTGTCGCCGCGCAGCCGGCCGGCCAGCGTGCCGTTCGCGCCGCCGTGCTCTTCGTCGACGACGCTTTCGATCCGGATGTCGCCGCGCAGCCGGATGCCGAGCTCGCGCAGCGCCTTGGCGGCGATCATCGACGCCGCAAGACCGCCTTTCATGTCGTACGAGCCGCGGCCGTACAGCCGGCCATCGACGACTTCCGCGGCGAACGGCCCGTGCGTCCACGTTTCGGTGCCTTCATAAACCGTATCGATATGGCTGGAAAACAGCAGCGAACGCCCGCCGCCGCTGCCCGCGAACGTGCCGATCACGTTCGGGCGGTTGTTGTAGTCGCGGCCGCTCATGTACGCCGGGTGCTCTTGCAAGCCGGGAACGTCCGCCAGCGCGTACGTTTCGGCTGTTGCCCCCGCGTCCGTCAGCCAGTCGGCGATCACCTGCTGGCACGCCGCCTCGTCGCCGGTCGGCGGGTTGTTGACGCTCGTCGTTTGCACGAGCCGCTTCAGCAGTTCGATCGCTTCGTCCCGGTGCGTCTCCACCCATTGCCCGATCCGCTGCGAAATCGCCGCTTGCTCCTCGATATTCATGGTCGTGCTCCTTTTCGAAAAGGCGCCGGCGTTACGCTTCGCCGCGCTTCGACGGCGCATAAGCGACGACGTCGATTTCGATTTTGTACGTGCCGATGCCGCAGACGACGGTCGTGCGCGCCGGATATGGATTTTTGACCACTCGTGCGTAGGTTTCGTTATAAGCCGGCAGGTCCGCCCCATTTGACAGGAAGGCGTTCGTCTTGATCACGTGGTCGAACGTCAGCCCGCATTCGGCGAGAATGATTTCGATGTTGCGAATGCATTGTTCGGTTTGCGCTTCGACCGAATCGCCGACCAGCTCGCGGGTAACGGGATCGACGCCCACCTGGCCGGAAACGTAAACGAATTCCCCGGCGCGGATCGCGTGCGAGAACGGGAGCGGAAATTGCGGCGCTTGGCCGACGCGGATAGCTTCTGACATGGGTAAATCCCTCTTTTCATCGGATGTAAAATAAAGCTCGGACACGGGCTGGCCGCCGTTCAGTTGATTTTGCCGCGGCCGTCCACTTGAATGTAGCGTTCGACGCGGCCGTCGCGCACGCCGATCAGCCGGTCGTGCAAATTCGTGACGGTGCAGCAATGGTTCGGGATAATTTCGACGACGTCGCCGATGTGGAATCGGGTGCCTTCCGGCACCGTCAGGTTGCCGTGCTCTTCGCTCAGCCGCTCGACGATGACGTCCGGATGAGCCGGCAGCAAGCCGTAGCCTTTGCGCGCGCCGTTCACGTCCGTCGTCAGCGTCTTCGAACCGGCGTCGATAACGACCGTGCCGGGACGCGGCAAACCGACCACCGTGGCGAACACGCGCATCGCGCATTGCGACTCCTCCATCGTATGGGTCACGAGCTGCGAAACGTCGCCGTAAACGTAGGCGCCCGGCCGCATTTCGGTGACGCCCGGCGGCAGCTGCAGGGCGAACTTGGACGTCGGCGTCGAACCGACGCTCACTTCGCGGACGTCGATGCCGCGCTGGCGGAGCAGTTCTTTGGTCGTCAGCAGGCTCTGCGCCTCATGAATCGCAACGGCCAAAATTTCCTCTTCGCTGCCCTTGCCGTAAGCATGGCCCGAATGCGTCATCAGGCCGGTCACTTCGACGCCCGGCAGCGACGCGATCCGCTCGACCAGATCGGCTGTCGGCGCTCCCGGCTCCTTGCCGAGCCGGCCAAGGCCGGTATTGACGTCGACGTAAAGCGGAATGCGTTTGCCAAGCGATACGCCCAGCTCGGAAATGCCTTGCGCCACCTCATAATTGTCGGTGCTGACCGTGATGCGGGCGATGCCGAGCAGCTTGCCGAGACGCTCCAGCTTGCGTTTGCCGACGATCGGGTACGCCAGCAAAATGTCGTCGATCCCCGCCGCCGCCATCACTTCCGCTTCGCCGAGCTTCGCCACCGTGATGCCGCAGGCTCCGTATTCCAGCTGTTTTTTTGCGACCCAGACGCTTTTGTGCGTTTTCGTGTGCGGGCGCAGCTTCACGCCGCTCCTTGCCGCGCGCTCCGCCGTCCGCCGCAGATTGCCGTCAAGCGCGTCCAGATCGATGACGACGGCCGGCGTATCCAGCGTTTGAATGAGCTCCGATTGGTTAATCATTTGCCACCTCATCCATTAAGGTTTCATCAAATAAAACTTATGTTTCATAACTACCCCCACTATATCATAGACCCGGGGCGTCTGTCTAAGACATATTTTCCGCCCGGGCGCGCCACGTCTGGACTCCCGCCTGTTTGGTCCTTGCGCCGGAACGGGACATTCGGTTATGCTCAAAAAGACAAACCTGGAAAATGAAGCGAGGAAAACGGACATGCCGGGAATCGGGTTCATCGAAACGTTTAAACAAAGCATGGAGCGGCAAGACAAACTGACGATCGTCGCCTACGGAGACAGCTGGACTTACGGCTCCGTTGCCGAAGGCTGGTACGAGGCGCGCGACCGCGGCTACGACTCTTCCCTCATTACCGGCTCGTGGGCATCGATGCTGCGCGATGTTGTGGCGGCCCGCAATGCGCAAGCGGCCGTGTTTAACGAAGGGGTCGGCGGCTGGACCGCTCCCCGCGGGCTCGAAGCTTATGCGGAGAAAGTCGCGCCGCACCGGCCGGATTACGTGATCCTCAATTTTGGCATCAACGATTGGAAAAACGGCCTCCCGCTGGCCGACTACGAAGCCGCGATGAATGCGATCGTCGCCCGGGTGAAGGAAGACGGCGGCCAGACGGTCCTGTGGACAAGCGGTCCGCTGTCCGTCGCCGGCGTACAAACGTACGGCTGGCCGCAGCCGTGGGACGGCTCCAAGCTGGCGCATACGTTCGCCGAGTTTACGGCGGCGTTGCACCGCCTTGCGGAAGCGCACGATCTTCCGCTTGCCGATGCGGCGGCGGATATCGAAGCGTTGCACGCTTCGGGAGAAGATTTGCAAGACTGGTTTTTTGATTCGATTCATTTCAAGCAGCAAGGTCACGACATGATTCTGCGGCGTATTGCCGCAACGCTCGGCTTGCCGGAGTAGCCGGCGAAAGCGCCCGGCCGGGAAGGACGAGCTGTCGGCGGCGAGCCTAGCCGCATCGGGTCGGATAAACGCCACCTTTTGGAGGGATGAAGCATGCAGCCACAGGCGGAAGATTTCAAGGCGCTCAGCAGGATGGTCAGCGACAGGATCAAGGAGTATATTGTCCAGAGCGGGCTGCAGCCGGGCGACCGGCTGCCTCCGGAACGCAAGCTGGCGGAAACGCTGGCCGTCAGCCGGCCGGTCGTGCGCGAATCGCTGAGCCACCTGGAGACGCTTGGCCTTGTCGACAAACGCCAGGGGCGCGGCGTGTTCGTCAAGGAGCAGAGCTTGTCGCGGCTGTTCCAGGAGATGATGTTCATCTCCGGCAACGACAAGGAGCGGCGCCGGCACTTGCTCGAATTCCGCGCCGCGCTGGAGCAGGCGGCGATCGTGCGCATCGTCGGCAAGGTCAAGAGCAAGGAGCTCGAGCCGCTGCTGCGTATCGTCGAAGAAGCCGGCGGAGCGGAAACGAGCGGCGAATTCGGCCGGCTCGACCTCGAGTTCCACCGCAAGCTGATTGCGCTTTCGGACAATCCTTATCTGGTCCAGCTGACGGATGTCATCGACGGCTACTTCGCCCTGCTGGGGTCGAACGACTCGCCGGAAGAGCTGGCGCCGGACAACAAGAAGAAGACGCTGCGCGAGCACCGCAAGCTGGTTGAGCTGCTCAAGGCCGGCAAGCGCGGCCAAACGCTAGACCTGCTGCAGGAGCATCTGCTCGCCGGCGCAAAAAGCGCCAAGCCGGCGGCAGATGCACCGGCGGAACCGGCGCCGGAGGAAGCCGCCTCCGGCGAGGCCGGCGAAGCGGGGGCGTAGCGGCGCGGTTAGCGCAGGTTTCCTGCGCTGCAGCGGCTGCGCGAGGCGCTTGCGGCGCGATTAGCGCAGGTTTCCTGCGCTGCAGCAGCTGCACGGGGCGCTCACGGCGCGGTTAGCGCAGGTTTCCTGCGCTGCAGTGGCCGCGCGGGGCGCTCACGGCGCGGTTAGCGCAGGTTTCCTGCGCTGCAGCGGCTGCGCGAGGCGCCAGCGGCGCGTTTAGCGCAGGTTTCCTGCGCTGCAGCGGCTGCGCGAGGCGCTTGCAGCGCGTTTAGCGCAGGTTTCCTGCGCTGCAGCGGCTGCGCGAGGCGCTTGCAGCGCGTTTAGCGCAGGTTTCCTGCGCTGCAGCGGCCGCGCGGGGCGCTCGCGGCGCGTTTAGCGCAGGTTTCCTGCGCTGCAGCGGTACGTCTCGGCGAGCTGCGAGCGAAATAAGGCTGATTTTCATGATTTTCAGCCTTACTGCGGAATGATTCTACTGAACATCGCGGTCCCCTCCGCCGAATGCAGCGGTAATGCTGCATTTTCTGCAACAATTGCTGCCAGTTCGCTACCTCAATAAGTCAATTGTTGTAATTTGTGCAGCATTTAATGCGGTATTTCCGCGAAAAGGCCTCTTTTATCAAAAAATCCTGCACAACATGCAACAATATTGCTCCGCAAGCAGGTTAGAGCATTCAGAAGTTGCACTTTATACAACATTTCGCGCATCATCCACTCCCCCGCCCCGAGTCGAATCCAGAAGAGACAACCAGTCACCCTCCTCAACCGAGTCCAGAACAGACCAACAATCACCCACCTCAGCCAAGTCCAAAGCAGTTCAACTAATTATCCACCTCGACTGAATCCAGAGCAGACCAACCAATCATCCACCTCAGCCGAATCCAGAGCAGAAAACCTATAGCCTCCCCTCGTAGCCACAAGTGTAGTCTGATTACCATCGCCGAGGAATCGATAGGTTTTTCTAAGTAGACAAGGCCCTTTGCCTGACATCGTCGGGGCAGGCAAGAGCGGACTTGCTCCACGCGCCGATGAATATACATAAACAAAGGAAACCACAACGGCATGCAAAAAAACCGTTGACCGCGCTTCTTTTTTCGTTTAGGATTTTGGTAAGACCATATTATGAGTGAGATCGAGGTGATTGTATGAACCCGCTCCAACCCGTCACTCGCATGAGCATGAAAGATATCGCCATGGATCGCATTCGTCATCTGATTGCCGAGAGAGGATTGCAGGCGGGGGACCGATTCATGAACGAGAAGGAAATGATGGCCGTGCTCGGCGTCAGCCGGACGGTCGTCAGGGAAGCGGTCAAATCGCTCGAAACCGTCGGTGTGCTGAAGCTGAAGCCGGGAGACGGCATTTATGTGACGCAGGCGACGATCGGCCGGCTTGTCGATCACGTTTCCTTCGGCTGGACGAAAGACGTCAAACGCATGAAGGAACTGCTGGAAACCCGCATCATGCTGGAGAAGGCAGCCATCGAGCTGGCGATCGCCCGCTTCGACGAGCATACGGTGGAGTCGCTCGCCGTCTGGAACCGCCGGTTGGCGGACGCAATTGAGAACGGGCATTCCGTGGTCGAAAGCGACCTTGGCTTTCACCGCTCGCTGTTCGAGCTTACCGGCAACACGACGTTTCATGAGCTTAGCGAAGTAGTAACGGCGTTTCTGCGAGAAACGCGGCGCACCCGGCTTGCGAACAAGGAAAATTCGCTCAACACGCTGAAGGAGCACGAGCAAATTACTGCCGCTATCGCCCGCAAGGACACCGAAGGCGCCAAAGCGGCGATGCACCGCCATCTGATCGTTGTGGCCGATGGGCTGGGCACAGACGCGGACAGTTGAGTCGCCTTGCCGGCCATCAGCTGCTCACTGGCGCAGCTGAGGCTGCAGCCGCCCGCGATTGTACCATATCCTGCAGCATGGCGGTCGCTGGCCTGCCACTGAATAGATGCCTTTCGAAATAAGCCATTTTTTATGGGCTATTTGGCTAAAAATACCCTGCACCTGCAAAATAGCCAGTGTTTTCGCTGGCTATCCGGCAGAAAAGCTCGATTTTGGGGCTGTTCGAATGAAATAGCCAATGATATCACTGGCTATTTCCGAGAAAGCGGTCTGAATGGAGCAAATAAGCCATTTTTTGCGGGCTATTTTGCGATGTGGCGCGCTGGATCCTGCTGTTACGCCGTATATAATGGCTACTTGCTTGACTAGTTTAACGAGGGATGGTTTGCGGTCAGTTTGGCGGGATAGCGAAGTCTGGAGATCCGGCGGGGGGACCAAGGTAAGCGAGCTGCAAAGGGCAGAGCAAAAGGCAAGGCTTCTCCAACAAACTCTAATCGGGGTTAGCTCTTGCGGAACTTGCGAAACTTGCGGAACTTGCGGCTCTCACGTCTCACACACCCTTCGCCACCTTACGCTGCTCTATTCAGCATTCCCACTCTTCACAGTGGTATTACCATATTACTTTTAACTCGATACGGAGGCAAAAACGATGACAACGTTCAACACGGACAAATTTTACGGTGTTTATGTGGCAATGCCTGCTTGCTACGACAAGGAAGGGGAAGTTTCCCCCGAAGCGATCGCCAATCTGGTGCGATACTTGAAGACCACCGGCATTCGCGGCCTGTACGTCGGCGGCAGCACCGGCGAAGGCATGCTGCAAACGAAAGAAGAACGCAAGCTTGTGCTCGAAACCGTCGTCAAGGAATGCGCCGACGAGCTGCAAATCATCGCCCACATCGGCGCCATCACGACGCGGGAGAGCGTGGAACTGGCCAAACATGCCGAACAGCTCGGCGTCGACGCGATTTCCTCGATCCCGCCGTTCTATTACCGGCCGTCCGACCAAGGGGTCAAAAATCACTGGCTAGCCATGATCGAAGCAACCAAGCTGCCTTTCATCATTTACCACATTCCGGGTACGACAGGCTTCAACCTGTCAACGTCGCTGTTTAAGGAAATGGTCGCCCACGACCAAGTCGTCGGCCTCAAAATCACCACATCCAGCTCCTACGAGCTGCAGCAATTCAAACGCTTCGGCGGCGACAACTTCGTCGTGTTCAACGGGCCGGACGAACAATATGTCGCCGGACGCGTCATGGGTGCATGCGGCGGCATCGGCGGCACCTACGGCGCGATGCCCGAACTGTTCGTGAAGATCGAGCGGTGCTACACCGCAGGCGACATCGACGAAGCGGCGCGGTGGCAGTTCCGCGTCAACGAAATCATTGCCGATATGCTTTCCGTGCCGATTTATGCGGCCCTCAAGCATATCATCGCCTTGCGCGGCGTCGATATCGGCGCGCCGCGCCTGCCGATCGAGCCGCTCGGCCCGCAGCATATGGCGACGGTGGAACGCATCGCGGCCACGATCGAGCGCTATGTGGCGGAGATTTGACCGATGAGCGCCCAAACTCGCGGAACGGGCATCTGGTCGTACGCGGAGCGGCTGCCCCGCATCGCCGAGCAGCATCGCATCACGCTCGGCGAAGGGCACACGCCGCTCGTGCGCAGCTGCCGCATCGGGGAAACGATCGGCATCCCGAATCTTTATTTTAAGCTGGAATCGCTGAGCCCGACAGGCTCCTACAAAGACCGCATCGCCGCCATGATGCTGTCGCTCGCGCGCGAGCACGGCAAAACCGCCTGCATCGGCACCACGTCCGGCAACGCCGGCGCCTCGATTGCCGCCTATGCGGCCCGGGCCGGCATTCCGTACCATGTTTATGTGCAGGAAAATATCGTACCGTCCAAGCTGGAACAAATTCTCGTTCACCGGGCTGAGGTGTACCGCGTGAAAGGGATGGGGTTCGACCCGCACATCGGCACGCAAGTGTTTGAAACCGTGTTGGCCAAGGCTAAAGCGAACAACTGGGAGCCGGCGGTCACCGCTTTTGCCTATGCTCCGCTTGCCATGGAAGCGGTCAAAACGATTTCCTGCGAAATCCACGAGCAGCTCGGAGCGCCGGACGCGGTGTTCGTTCCGGTCGGCGGCGGCGGCTTGTTCGCCGGCATTCATAAAGGCTTCGCCGAACTGCATGCCGAAGGCTCGCTCGCCCGGCTGCCGCGCATGGCAGCCTGCCAGTCGGCCGGCTGCGCCAATCTCGCGAACGCCTGGAAGCAAGGGCTCGGCAAACCGCTGCCGGGCGGCTCCACGTCGCTGATTTCCGGCATCCAGGTGCCCAGTCCGCCCGATGCGGATCTCGTTTTTGCCGCGCTTAAGGAAAGCCGGGGCTTTGCAGATGCTCTGCAGGACGAGGACACCTGGCACTGGCAGGAGCGGCTGGCCGCCGACGAGGGCATCTTCTGCGAACCGGCCGGCGCCATCGGCCTGGCCGGGGCGGCCAAAGCCGCGCGCGACGGCATGATCGGCAAAGAGGACAACGTCGTCATTGTCATCTCCGGCGCCGGTTTCAAGGATGTGCAACGAATCCGCACGATGACCGAAAGCGCACAGGTGCCTTTTATCGAAGCCGACGGCATGTAGCCGCTGCGGGAACGAAGGCTGCCCGGCGGCCCGACTGCTTTTCCAACGCAAAAAGGAGGCCACCCGCATGAAGGAAGTTCGACTGGGCATCGTCGGTCTCGGACGATTCGCTCAATTGCATCTGCAATGCTACCGGCAAATCCCCGGCGCGCGCGTCGCGGCCGTCTGCGATATTCGCGAAGAGACGGCGCGGCAAGTCGCCGCCGATTTCGGCTGTCAAGCTTATACGGATCCCGGTCTCATGCTGCAAAATGAAACGCTCGACGCGCTTGTCGTGTTGACCCCGGAAACGCTCCACACCGAAACGGTGATGGCCGGGATCGCCGCCGGATGCGCCGTATTCGTCGAGAAACCGCTGGCGACGGTGCCCGCGGAAGCGCGGCGCATGGTCGACGCGGCGGCCGAACGCGGCACCCTGCTGATGGTCGGCCACGTTACCCGCTTCGACCCGCGCTATCTGCAGATGAAAACGGCGATCGCGAACGGCACGATCGGCCGCGTCCGCTCCATCTATGCGCGGCGCAGCGACGGGCGGCAATATTTTCACATTTACAAGCGGACTCCCGCGATTTATACGCTCGGCATCCACGACATCGACCAGGTGCTCTGGTACATGGGCGAAATGCCGGTGGAGGTTTACGCCAAATCGTCGTCTTCCGCCGAAGGCGAAGATCTCGTCTGGACGATGCTGACATTTGCAAATGGCGCAACTGCGGTGATCGACAGCAACTGGATGACGCCAAACGGCTGGCCGGCCCACCAGGACCAACTGACTCATGTCGTCGGCGACGGCGGTGTGATTTCGTTCGGCCATCCCGACGGATCGCTGCGCGTATGCACCGAAACCCGCGACGAAGTGCCTTACCTGTACGGATTGCGCGACATATACGGCAAGCTGGAAGGACCGCTTTATTCCGAATTGAAGCACTTCATCGAATGCGTGCAGGAAGGCCTTCGGACGTCGCCGATCTTGCCCGCGGAAGATGCGCTGCGCGTCGTCCTTATCGCCGACGCCGTCATGCGCTCGTGCGCGGAAGGACTGCCGGTGCGGCTTGCGCCGGAGACGCCATGAAGCTGCGCGACCGCATCCACCTGCTGGGCAGCGGTCTGCTCGGCATGAATGCGAGCCACGAGCTCGACTGCAACGTGTATTTGCTTGACGGCGGGGACGCGCAAGCCATCATCGACTGCGGCACCGGCTACGGCGTCCCTGCGCTGCTCGCCGAGCTGGAACGAGCCGGCTTCTCCCCCGCCGGCGTGCGGACGGTGCTGCTGACGCACGCGCACCAGGACCATGCCGGCGGCGCTTTGCGCCTGCGCGCCGCAACCGGCGCCGTCGTCGTCTCCTCGTCGCTGACGGCCGCCATTGTGGAAGCCGGCGACGAAGAAGCGAACGGGCTGGCGGGGGCGCGGATCGCCGGCGTTTATCCGCCGGATTGCCGGCTGGATGCTTGCCCGGTGCTCCCGATTGCCCCCGGCGAAAGCTTGCGGATCGGCGATCTGTCGCTGGAAGCGATCGCCACCCCCGGGCATAGCGCGGACATGCTGAGCTTCTATTGCCCCGAGCTGAAGGCGCTCTTCTGCGGCGATACCGTGTTCGCCGGCGGGTATATCGCGGCGCTGCGGTCGCCGGATTTTTCGATGGCGGCGCTGGAGCGCTCCATACGACTGCTGGCGGAATACGACGTCGACGTCCTGCTGCCCGGCCATCTGCATCCGGTATTGCGCGGCGGCGGAATCGCAATCGCGCAGGCGCTGGCCGCGTTCGGGCGGCCCGGCGGTCCGCACAGCATCGTGTAGCGTCAGGCTACTTCATAAAAGCGGAGGTGATGCCGTTATGGCATCGATGGATATTACGGCATTCGAGCTTGGCGCGCTGCCGCCAGACTCCAAAACGAGCGTCACGCTGACATTCGGCGACGGCAACGGCTTGCGCACGACATTGCCCGCGCATGTAGTCCGCAGCGCTGCCCCGGGACCGACCCTGCTCGTCATCGCGGCCGTGCACGGCGACGAGTACGAAGGCGTGCATACGGCGATCCGGCTGATCCGCGACTTGCAGCCCGCGCATATTCGCGGCACAGTCGTTGTCGTCCCCGTCGTCAACATGCTGGCTTATGACGGCATCACGCGTTCGACGCCGGAAGACGGCTGCAACCTCGCCCGCGTTTTCCCCGGCGATCCGGACGGCACGATCACGCAGCGGCTTGCTTATCATCTGCGCGAGCGGTTCATCCGCCATGCCGATTTTCTGCTCGACCTGCACAGCGGCGGTACGAACTACGCCGTTCCCGAGCTCGTCGGCTACTACCACAACGACGGCTCGGAAGTCGGTCGGCGCAGCCGGGCGGCGGCCGAAGCGTTCGGGATGGAAGTGCTGTGGGCCCATCCGGAAGTCAATCCCGGGCGCACGGTGACATCGGCGACGGAGCTCGGCGTGCCCTGGCTGTACACGGAAGGCTTCGGCGGGCTGCGCATCCGTGAAGAGGAAGAATTGCATTACCGCGAGGGGGCTTACCGGCTGATGCGGCATCTAGGCATTTTGCCGGAAGGAGATGCGGCTGGCGCCGTTCCGGACGATTTGCGCGAAGCGCTCTCCCAACCGCCGCGACCGGTCAAATGGCGCATCGCCGGCGACGGCAATTTCGATTTTTCCGTCGAATCGGAGGTGGAAGGCTTCTTCATCCCGGAAGCGAAGCTGCTGGACACCGTGGCGGAAGGCGAACGAATCGGCGCCATCTACGATTGGGACGGCACCGAGAAGCAAGCGGTCACCGCATGCGGCGACGGCGTCGTCATCATGCTGACGGGAACGCCGCGCGTCGGCAAAAACCATTTTCTCTATATGCTGACACGAGCGGAGGCGTAACTTATGCAAACGAATCAACTGTTCCGGCTGGATGGCCAAATCGCGCTCGTCACCGGCGGCTACGGCTTGTTCGGCAAGCCGATCAGCGAAGGGCTGCTGGAAGCCGGCGCCACCGTCGTCATCGCCGCGCGCAGCATCGACAAGATCGGCGCCGCGGTCGCCGAATTCCGCGAGCGCGGGCTGGCTGCCGATGCGATGGAGCTCGATTTGTCCGACGAAGCGTCGATTCGGGCGGTCGTGCAGGCGGTCGTCGAACGCTACGGCAAGCTCGACATCCTGGTCAACAACGCCGTGGCGCGCGGCGGCAAGAAGCTCGAGGAGGAAACGGCCGAAAACTGGGAGCGCATCGCCCGCGTCAACTCGACCGGCCTGTTCCTGATGTGCAAGGAAGTCGTGCCGCACATGCGCGAGCAAGGCGGCGGCAACATCATCAACATCGCGTCGATCCAGGGCGCCGTCGGTCCTTCCTTCCACGTTTACGAGGGAACCGATATGACGAGCCCGCTGCATTATACCTTTGAAAAATGGGGCATGGTCGGGTTGACCAAATATTTGGCCAACTTCTACGGGCCGCAAGGCATCCGCGTCAATTGCATCAGCCCGGGCGGCTTCTACACCGACCAGCCGGAGCCTTTCCTGTCCAACTACAACAAACACACGCCTCTCGGCCGCATGGCCGACGAGATCGACATGAAAGGCCCGATCGTGTTCATGGCTTCCGAAGCGTCGCGCTACATTACCGGCCACAACCTGATGGTGGACGGCGGCTGGACGAACTGGTAGAAGCGGCAGACGATCGTGGGCGTATCCGGTTAACCACCACCCCGGTCACCTCGAAAAAAGCTATTCCGAAAATAAGCCATTTTTCATGGCCTATTTTGCCAAAAATGGCCTGCAGCCAGAAAATAGCCAGTGATTTCACTGGCTATTTGGCTGAAAACCGCCGTTTGGAGGCCATTCAAGAGAAATAACCAGTGTTTTCACTGACTATTTTCGATGAACAAAGGAAAAAGCCGCGAATAAGCCATTTTTCATGGCCTATTTGCAAAGCCGCGCCTTCCCGCTACCTCTCTCCGCACGGCACCGACCCTCGCGCAACTTCCTCGCCGTGCAACCGCCCCGCCAAAGCGCGCCGCCTGACGCTCCAACACCCGTGCTTCTCCCCCCTCGTGCCAATCCGTTAATATCGTCCCATGAGAAACGTAAATCTGTCCTTCGTCCCTTCCGGCGAAAGGTGCTACCATCAAAGCAGCAAGCCCGATCCGACCGGAGCAGGCGCTGCGGCGATCGCGACAACCACTTCAAGGCACAAAGGAGAGGGAAGCATGGGCAGTCCGACACGGGATTACAAGGCTATCATCAACACGTTTCAAGAGACGGGGTACGTCAAAATCGAAGGATTGCTGTCTGCGGAAAGAGTCGCGCTCCTCAATCGCGCGATCGACCAGGTCGTCGCCGAGGAGCCGGCCAGCTTGCGGTACGATATCCGCAACGCGGTTTCCCGCCATCCCGACATCGCCGACCTGATGGACGACGAAGCCGTCCTCCCCATCCTGGCCAACACGCTGGGATACAACATTCAGCTGAGCTTGTCCCACCTGACGGTCCGGCATCCGAATCCGAACGCCGCAGAGCCGCCATCCACCAAAAACTCGGTCGGCTGGCACCAGGACGGTCCCGTTCCCGGCTTCCCGTCCGTTGGCGGCGTCACCCCGCTGTTTTATTTGAAAATATGCTATTTCCTGAGCGACATGTCAGGACCCGATCGCGGCAACACGAAACTGGTGCCCGGCAGCGGCAACGCCCCGTATACCCCGCAGCGTCAGGTAGGCAGCACCGAAAACCTGGTCGGCGAAGTGCAAATGTGCGGCAACCCGGGAGACGCCTTCCTGTTCGCGCAAAATGTATGGCACGCCGCCGCCCCCAATCTGTCGAACATGTCGCGACGGCAGCTGTTTATGGGCTACAGCTACGTATGGATGCGTCCGCTCGACTACCACACGGTAGCGCCCCATCAGCTCGAAGGAGCAAGCCCGCTTCGCCGGCAAATGCTTGGCCAACTGAACGACGATCCGTTCAACTATTTTGTCGTGACGAACCTGCAGCAGGAGCTGCCGCTGAAGTCGTACGTCGCGGCCTCCCGCTGACCGGGAGCCGGAAGGAGGCGTATCCACCTTGCAAACTTCGTTAATCCCCGGCACCCCGCTGCGGCCTTCGGTCATCTGTTTGGGCGCCGGCGGCTTCGGCAGCAATATCGCGGAAACGGACGCGTTCCGGCTGATGGATCTGTTCTCGGACGGCGACGGCAATTTTCTCAATACGGCCAACGTGTACGGCGACTGGGTGCCAGGGACGAAGAGCCTGAGCGAAAAAGTGATCGGACGCTGGCTGCGTACGCGCGGCAACCGCGATCGAACGATCGTCGCCACGAAAGGCGCGCATCCCGATCTCGCGTCCATGCACATCCCGCGGGTCACGCGCCGCGACATCGTGCACGATCTGGAGCAAAGCCTCTCTCATTTGCAAACCGACTACATCGACCTGTACTGGCTGCACCGCGACGACCCGAATCAGCCGGTGGAAACGATTATGGACACGCTGCACGAACAGATCCGGAAAGGCACGATCCGCGCGATCGGCTGCTCGAACTGGACGCTGCCGCGCATGGAGGAAGCGAAACATTATGCGGCAAGCCGCGGCCTGATGCCGTTCGCCGCCAGCCAGAAGATGTGGAGCCTCGCGCGGCCGAACGAAGACAACCGAAGCGACCCGACCATGCTCGTCATGCGGGACGAGGACGTGCTTCATCACCGGCGGACCGGGATGGCCGCCATCCCTTATTCATCGCAGGCGAACGGCTTCTTCAGCGGGCGTTACGGGCGGGACGTCGTCCCCGCCAAAACGTCCGTCGGTAGCCTGTACTACAACGAAGACAATTTTGCCCGGCTGGAGCGGACGGCGACAGTCGCGAAACGGCTGTCCGTCGCACAGACGGAAGTGGCGCTCGGCTACTTGCTGTCGCAGCCGTTCCCGGTTTTCCCGATCATCGGCAGCCGCACGCCGCAGCAGTTGGAGGAAAGCATGCGGGCGGGAGACCTTCGGCTGGAGCCGGCGGTCGTCCGCTATTTGGAAACGGGCGAATAACCGGCGCCGGTCCGGTCGTTCGACAATTAACGACGCCACTCGATAAGTGTCGTCGACATATCAAAAAGGATTGCTGGTTTAGCGGGGGCTAAACTATGCAATCCTTTTGCCGTTTGGTAAAATAATACTAGCACCATTAACCCCACTCTGCCTGAGTTTCCAGTAATTTCTGACGGCCCGGAGCCGAACGGTCGAATGTGTCGGCCAGTGCTGCGGACTCTTCGCGGGACAAGCATTCTGTCCCGGCATTTTCAACGCGTTGCAACTTATGAACGACTTGCTGCAGGTTTGGATGAAGCTCGATGATAGGCATTATCGATCACCTCCCCTTTGACATATGCCTTTCGACATGACTATTGTAACAAAAAAATGATCGTTTGGGTGGTATTATATGAAGAAAAAGATTACAATCGGACTGCTCGTGTCGATTCTCGTCGTCCTGAATTTGTGGTGCTCCTACTTGATGTTCCATACTCCGTACCACGGGATTTACCTGAAGACGGACGACGGGAAAACATGGGTGATCAAGGAACTGGATCCGGGCGGTGTCGGCGTCGAACTCGGCCTGAAGGTCGGCGATATTGTCCGGGCGGTGGACGGCGAGCTGCCCGACGAATCGCCTTACGTTTACCGCTGGCGAACGGTCGAGCAGGCTCGTTCGCTGACGATCGACAGAGGAGGACAGGAATTTACGATCGCCGTCAAAAACAACCATACGGTGACCGAATATTTCGTTCCGTTGACGGAAGCGATCGTTTGCTTCGCCGTGGCGATCGCGATTGTGGTGCACATGCGCCGCTACCCGTCGGCGCGGATGCTGGCCGTCGTTTTCCTCACCATTGCCCTCATCTATATGAGCCGGGGCGCGTCCGTACGGGGAGATGTCATCGGCAAGCTGCTGATTACGAACCTGATGACGTTTTTGCCGATCGTATTCTACCATTTCCTCGTCGTCTTTTTCCGGGAGAAGGGCAACATGAAGCTGCCGACGCGCATTTTGCCCTACATGTACGCCGTGTTCGGCATCAGCTTCGTCGTTCGCTGCTTCATGCTGTATCCGCCTTACGCCTATCCGATCTTTCAGTATAACGAAGCGGTTACCTTGATCCTGTTCATCATTGGGTTCCTGTACAATCTGGGCGTGCTCGCCATGCTCTACGGCAAAATCCGCAAGCAACAATCCTACGTCGCCACCATCGTCAGAAGTGTGATTTTATCTTGGGCGATTTCGTTTCTGCCGGTCATCTGCCTGTCGTTCCTGCCCCAAATCCTGACCGGACAACGCGTGCTTAACGCCGTCTACACCAGTTGGATCATCCTGCTGTTTCCGATATCGTTCGCTTACCTGATCGCCGTGGACAGGCTGTACAATTTTGGCCTTGTGCTGCGGAGGCTGCTGTTCGCGGGCCTGCTTGCGGTCGTTCCGGTCAGCTTGTTTACAGGCTTCTACGTGTTCCTGTTCCGCCATTCGATCGACGAGAAGATGATCCTGTTCGTTTTCATCGGATCGCTGCTCCTGCTGACAACGGTGCTGTACGCGGCCGAATATTTGATTACCCGGCTCGAACCAATCCTGTTCCCGCGCAAGTTCGTCCTGCAATCGGCGCTCAAAAAAATCGCCAAAAACCTCGGCACGATCTCCAGCTTCCGCGACCTGAAAGCGATCTTTCTCGCCGATATCGTCGAGACGCTGCAAGTCATGGGAGCCGCTATCGTCCTGCGGTACAAAACCGAAATCGAAGTGATTCCCGAAGGAGACATCGATGCCGCCGAAATCGAGCGGCTGGCAGGCGAGCCGGCTATCGCCCCTCATCCGGTGTACACGTTTATTGAAATGAACAGCCACGAGCTGTACACAAGTTACCTTGTCATCACCCGGAAAAAGTCGAACCTCCGGCTCGGCAAGGAGGAGCTGCAGTGGCTGCGGCTGATTACTTCCTACCTGGAAGTAAGTCTGGAGAACGTCCATTTGATCGGCAAGCTGACCGCCCGGCTGCAGCAGCTGGCCGCCCAACTGCCCGACGAAGAGGCGGCGCAGGATATCCAGTGGTTCCGCAAAGTGATGTACGAGCTGCAGGAGGAAGAACGCATCCGCATCGCAACCGATCTGCACGACACGACGATGCAGGATCTGTTTTTCCTGAAACGGCGGCTGGCCAAGCTCGGAGAAAGGGCTGCTCTGCCGAAGGAAGATCCGGAGTTAGGCTCGATGATTCATTTTGTGGAGATGATTAATGCCGGTTTGCGCGAAAGCTGCTTTGAGCTCAATCCGCATTTGCTCAAGGAAGTCGGACTGGTCCAGACGCTGGAAACGTATATGGAGAAAGAGGCGTATACGGCGCCGTTTCAGCTCGAGTTCCTGACCAAGGACGCCTTGACGAAGGAGACGCGGGATTTGCAAACCAACCGGCACGTGTTCCGCATCGTGCAGGAATTGCTGGCCAATGCGAAGAAGCATTCGCATGCGACTAAAGTCACGTTCCGGATCGCGGAAACCCCGGGCAAGTTCCAACTGCTTTACGAAGACAACGGCGTCGGTTTCGAATACAGCAGCGTGCCGAATTTACAAATCGGTTCGTCGGGCGCCGGAATCAAACAAATCAAAAGCCGGATCATCCAGATCGGCGGGCAATTGGAGTTCATCACACAAACCGGGAGCGGGACGAAAGTGATCGTAACGATCCCTGCCAAGGAGGCGGCCTCAGCATGACCAAAACGATGAAAGCGCTGGTGGTGGACGATCATCCGCTGGTAGCCGACGCAACAAGAGATTTGCTGGCTACCGTCGAAGGGATCGAGGTGGTCGGCGTCGTGCGCAATGCCGGCGAATGCATGGAACAAGTGGCGCTGCATCGGCCCGGACTTATTTTTCTCGATTACCATATGCCCGGCGAATCCGGTCTTGACGTTGCCGCCCGCCTGAAGCAGCAATACCCCGACATTCATATCGTCATTTTTACCGGGGTCGAGCTGAGGGGCATTCATAACAAGGCAGTCCAGCTCGGCATCAGCGGCGTGTTGTCGAAAGAGGCCAGCGAACAAACGATCAAAAACATGGTGCATTGCATCCTTGACGGCTACACGATGCTCCCGATCCCCCTCTACCGGCAAATCCAGTTTAGCGGCGAACTGGCGCGGGGGGCAGGCAACGAGCTGGCATTGGATGACGAGGAGCTGCTCATGATGAACATGCTTGTCAAAGGCTCGACCCACGAGCAAATCGCCGATCGCATCCATACGAGCAAACGGACGGTCGACAACTATTTCCGCAAAATTTATGAAAAACTGGGGGCCAAATCGCGTCTGGAAGCAATGGAGAAATTTATCAAGAGTCCTTATTATTCCTGATGTCCCAAGGAGGCGAGGTCATTGCATCCGGAGACGAAGCTTCTGATGACTCGCATGATCGAGGATGCCGCATACGACGAGGCGTTCGCCCGGCTGCTGCAATCGTTCGTCGCCGAGAAAGAGCGCGAGCGTTCCTCGTGGGCGCGAATTACCGTCAGCGCGCATTATATGCTGGGCGGAAATTCGCCTCAGATCGAACGGATGGCTGCGGTGACGGAGACGGTGCTGCTGGCGCTCGATCTGATGGACGATCTGCAGGACCAGGATCAAAGCGACAAGCCGTGGATGCGGTGCCCGGCACCTGTGGCGCTTAATGCGCTGCTCGCCTTATTGATGGGCGTCGTTGCCGAGCTCGGGGAACTGCAGGTGCAGGGCCGGGCGCTCGTTCAAGCGAGCCGCATCGTCGCCCGTTCGATCAACGGCCAGCAGGCCGATGTTACCGATACGATCGCCACCGTGGACGATTATTTGCGCATGACCCAGGAAAAATCGGGTTCCTTGTTCCGTTTTGCCTGTTTCATGGGTTATGCCGATACGCAGGTATCGGACGACGCCATCGTCATCCTGCACGAGCTGGCCGACTGCATCGGCCTCGTCCACCAAATCCAGAACGACATGCGCGATATCGTGCGCGTGGACGAGAAGAACGACCTGCTCGGCAAGAAACGCACGCTCCCGGCCCTATACTTGCTCTCCATCGACGATCCGGCCTTTCGTCCGTTTCAGGAGTATTATGAAGGCACCATCCCGAAGGACGCCATTCTGCTGCAAAAAAAAGCGATCATCCGGATGATCCACGACTCCGGCTGTCTGGAATACTGCCGCGTCGTGCAGTCGGTCTGCCTGCAGAAGGCCGAGCGGCTGTACGAACAGCTGCCGGCCGTCTCGCCGTGGAAAGAAACGTTCCGGGAGTTGACGTTCGCTTCGTTCCTGAGCGGCAGTTGACTACGCCGGCAGGAGTTCGCGAATGTAAGCAAGCAGCTGCGCTTCTTCTTCGGCGGAGCCGCACTCCGGCAGGCGGGCCGCCGCCACAGGCAGCATCCAGGCCTCGATCGCTTCCGCCGGTGTATTCGTGATAGCGCGATAATGCTCGCTGTAGCTGTCGGCCAGCTGATTCCGCAACCGCGAAAGCGCTTCCTTCTGCGCGGCGGAAATATCAGCCGGCAACGTGCCGAAGCGAAGCAGCAGCAACGACCGCGCGGCATCGCCGGCGGGATGGCCGAGGCTGCCGTTCATCCAGTCGATGATCCATACCCGGTCGCCGATCATCACGTTGTCCGGATGGAAATCGCCATGACATATGGCCTGCCCCGCCGGCAATCCGGCGAGATGGCCGGCCACGTGGAGCCGTTCGGCTTCCGTCAGCGAAGCGGCTTGCCGGATGCCGGAAGCGAGCGCCTCTTGCTGCTGGCGGATAGGCAGACGGGAGGCGGTAGGTTCATCGACTGTCGTCCCGTGCAAATGGGCGTGAACTTCTGCCAGCTGCTTCGCGATCTGCGGAAGTTCCTGCGGGGCGAGGAGCAATCGCTGCAGCAGCGTGGTCCCTTCGATGCGCTGAAGGATGAACCCCGTGCGCCGTTCGTGCCCGACCATGCCGAACGCGGCCGGCGCCGGGATGCCGAGCGCGCCAATCGCCCGGGTCAGCTCATATTCGTAACGGATCGCCTCCTCGGCGAACCCGTGTCGGTACAGCTTCAGAACGTTAGCTACGTCATATTCGAAAATGTCGGCCGTAGCTCCGGCAGCGATTTGTTTCATGCGATGGTTACGAACCTCCTTTTTCTCCATTATACCTTGATACCTTGCGAACCGCCGCATCGACGCAACACCGCACCGCCGCGAAATAAGCCATGTTTGATGGCCTATTGGGCCTGAAATGGCTGACCGTGAGGAAATAGCCCGTGTTTTCGCTGGCTATTTTGGTCGATGCGCGGAAAAAGAGGCCAATAGGCCATTTTTATAGGCTATTTTGCAAAAACGCAGGCCCGCTTCCCGCGGCAGCCTGCGTTTTGCATTCCTTTTACAACAAAAATGAGACAAACTTCAATTCGGTCATTTCCTCCGTGGAGTAATGGATGCCTTCTTTGCCGACGCCGCTGTTCTTGACGCCGCCGTACGGCATGTTGTCGACGCGGAACGACGGGATATCGCCGATGATGACGCCGCCGACCTCCAGCCGCTCCGCCGCGTCGAACGCGCGCGCGATCGATGTCGTGTACACGCCGGCCTGCAGGCCGTATTCCGAGTCGTTGACGCGCGATATCGCCTCGTCCCATGTGTCGTAAGGCTCGACGACCACGATCGGGCCGAACGCCTCCTGGCACGAAACGGCCAGCTTGTCGCCGGCGCCGGTCAGAATCGTCGGCTCGAACACGGAGCCGCGCTGCTTGCCGCCGCAGACGATGCGGGCCCCCATCCGCTCCGCGTCGGCCACCCAACCGGCGATGCGCGCCGTCTCCGCCGGCTGGATCAGCGCCGACACATCGGTTGCGGCGTCCTGCGGATCGCCGAGCACCAACGCCTCCGCCTTGGCCTTCATCGCGGCAAGGAACGGCTCGAATAGCTCGCGCAACACGTAGATGCGCTGCACCGAAATGCACACCTGGCCGGCAAAATTGAACGCCCCCTCGACACATCGCGCCGCCGCGGCGTTCAAATCGTCCGTACTGTCGACGATCACGCCGGCGTTTGAACCAAGCTCGAGCGTCACCCGCTTCAGGCCCGCCTTCTCCTTGATGCCGAGGCCGACCGGCACGCTTCCGGTGAATGTGACCATCTTAACCCGGCTGTCGGTGACGAGCCGATCGCCGATCGCACCGCCGCGTCCGGTGACGACATTGAGCGCGCCGGCCGGCAGCCCCGCCTCGGCAAAAAACTTCGCAATCAGCAGCGCGCTGAGCGGCGTCTGATAAGCCGGCTTGAGCACCACCGTGTTGCCGGCGGCGAACGCCGGTCCAAGCTTGTGTGCGACCAGATTGAACGGGAAGTTGAACGGCGTGATCGCCGCCACGACGCCGAGCGGTTCGCGCTTCGTGAAGCCGAAGCGGCCTTTGCCGCTTTTCGCGGCGTCGAGCGGTACTGTCTCGCCGTGCAGCCGTTTCGCTTCTTCGGCCGCGAACTTGTACGTCTCCGCCGTGCGCGCCAGCTCCGCCCGCGCCGCCTTCAGCGGCTTTGCGTTTTCGTGCGCGGCGATCAGTGCGCACAGCTCGATGTTCTCCTCGATCAGCTGTGACACTCGCTCCAGAATGCGCGAGCGCTCGTACGCCGTCAGCCGGCGCATCGCCGGCGCCGCTTGCTGAGCCGCCTGCAGCGCCGCTTCGACATCGTCCGGCTGAGCGAGCGGGATAAGCGCAACAAGATGGCCGTCGTACGGGCTTTTCAGCTCATAATGCTGCGCCCCCTCCACCCAATTGCCGCCGATAAACAGCTGCGTTGGCACGCTCTGAAGCGCCGTGTCGGTCGTTTTTGCCATCGTCATCGGAATCTCTCCTTCTCTCGCGCTGTTTAGAACCCCGTGTAAGCTTTGCGGTAAATGCCCAAAATCTTCTGCTCGTTCAACCGATACGGCGTGTTGTTCAGCAGCCGGTCGATCTTCGACGCTTGCTGCGCCATCAGCGGCAGCGCCGCTTCGTCAACGCCCAGCTCGCGCAGCGTCGACGGCAGGTCGAGCGTGCGAAGCAGGCCGTACAAATACTGAACGACCGCCTGCGGCGCCTCGTGCGGCCGGTGCGCATAATCGCCTAGCTGCAGGAAGCCGGCAACATCCGCGAACGCTTCCGTACAAGTCGCCGCCGTCACGTCGAACACATACGGCATCAGCAGCGCATTCGCGACACCGTGCTCGATGTGATACTTGCCGCCGAGCGGGTACGCCAGCGCATGCACCGCGCCGACGCCGGCGTTGCCTAGCGCGATGCCGGCAAGCAGGCTGACCATACTCATGCCGACGCGGCCTTCGATGTTGCTGCCGAAGTGGACCGCCTTCGCGATGTTCGGCGCGAACAGCTTCATCGCCTGCTCGGCGTACATTCGCGTCAGAGGCGTCGCGCGGACGGCGATGTACGATTCGATCGCATGCGTAAAGGCGTCGACGCCGGATGCGGCCGTCACTTTCGGCGGGCACGACAGCGTCAGCAGCGGGTCGACGATCGCCACGTCCGGCAGCAGCGCGTGGCTGACGATGCCGCGCTTCACTTCGGTCGCTTCGTCGCCGAAGATCGCGTTGTACGTCACCTCGGAGCCGGTGCCCGACGTCGTCGGCAGCACGACGCACGGAATCGTGCGGTTCGGAATAACCGCCGTGCCGGCCATGTACGGCTGCGGGTCCTCTTTGTCCATCAGCGCGGCCGTCGCCTTGGCCGTATCCATCGCGGTGCCGCCGCCCAAACCGACGATCAGCTCGGCTTTCGCTTCCTGCATGAAGCGAATCGTCCGCGCCAGAAGCGGGAACGTCGGTTCGCCGGCGATGTCGGTGAACGTCGTCACCTCGAACTCCGCCTCCCGCAGCATCGCGGCAATTTGCTCGACGACGCCGGCGCGCTCCAGCCCCTTATCGCTGATCAGGCCGATACGTTTGACGGGGTAAAGCTTCAACTCCGGAATAAGCGTCTGCAGCGTTTGCGTGCCGAACCGCAGCACCTTGGGCAGACGAATTTCGCTGACTTGACCGGGAATGAACATCGTGATCGCTCCTCTGTCGTTTCATCATGGGATCTTCGGTTCGGGAATGCCCGGCTTGACGCTGTCCGGACACGCTCCTGTCGTTTTGCGGATGACCAGTTGCGGTTCCAGCACCACGTTCTTTTTTTCGTCGCCGGCTTCGTCCTTCGCTTCGATTACACGCAGCAGCTGCTGCAGCGCAAGCTGGGCCATGGCCGTCTTCTGCGCGGAAATGGTCGTCAGACCGATGTACGGATTGTCCGCCCAGTCGATGTTGTCGTAGCCGATGACCGACAAGTCTTCCGGAATGCGCAGCCCGGCGCGCGAAGCGGCGTCCAGCACGGCGATCGCCATCTGGTCGGTCGTGGCGAACACGGCGGTCGGCCGGTCCTTCCGCTCGAGCAGCCTCCTGGTGAACGCAAGCACTTCCGCGTATGTGTACGCTCCCTTATAAACGAGCCGCGCACGCGAATCGAAGCCGAAATCGCGCATCCCGGCCCGGAAACCGCGGTAACGATGGTAAAAAGTCGTAAACTGGAACGGTCCCGCGATGAAGGCTGCCTTCCGGTGCCCCAACGCCGCCAAATGGCGCATCGCCATATAGGCTCCCATGTAGTTGTCCGCTTCCACGGACGGCAAGCTGCCATCGTCGAGATTGCGGTTGTAGAGCACAACCGGCATGCCTTTGGCGGCAAGCTCCTTGACGCGCTCGTCGGTGCGCGTGACCGAAGCGACGATGATGCCGTCGACCCGCTTGGCGGCAAGCGTACGCAAGCAGCGGGCGAACAGCGCGTCGTCGTAGTCGGTGTCGAGCATGATGACTTCGTAGTCGCTTTCGTGCGCGCTGCGGATGATGCATTTGGCCGTCTCCGCGTAGAACGGGTTGGACAAATCGCCGACGATCAGCCCGAGCGTGCTCGATTTGCTCCTGACCAGGCTGCGCGCCACGGCGTCCGGCGTAAACTGCAGCTCCTGGATCGCCTGCAGCACCTTCGCCCGCGTCGATTCGCGAATGTGCGGATGGTTGTTGAGCACTCGCGAAACGGTCGGCTGCGAAACGCCGGCCCTGCGGGCAACATCGATGACGGTCGGCTTGCGCTTCATGCGGCGCCCTCCTTTTCGGCCGATATGAATACGTATTCATAAAGAGTATAAACGGCCTTTGGCCGTTTCGTCAATGAGCGGTGCAAGGAGATTACGACGGGAGCGAACCGGGCAGTTGGCAAAAGAGAGCGGAGCGAGCGGGTGCAAACGAAAGATGAAGCTAGTCATAACCTTGCGGAGCGAGCAGGGGCGGCGGGAGGAGCGGCTGGCAAGTTGGAGGCGGAGCGAGCGGGGGCGGCGGGAGGAGCGGCTGGCGAGTTGGAGGCGGAGCGAGCGGGGGCGGCTGGAGGAGCGGCTGGCGAGTTGGAGGCGGAGCGAGCAGGTGCGGCGGGAGGAGCGGCTGGCAAGTTGGAGGCGGAGCGAGCGGGGGCGGCGGGAGGAGCGGCTGGCGAGTTGGAGGCGGAGCGAGCGGGGGCGGCGGGAGGAGCGGCTGGCGAGTTGGAGGCGGAGCGAGCGGGGGCGGCGGGAGGAGCTGCAGGAGAGTTGGAGACGGAGCGAGCGGGGGCGGCGGGAGGAGCGGCTGGCGAGTTGGAGGCGGAGCGAGCGGGTGCGGCGGGAGGAGCTGCAGGAGAGTTGGAGACGGAGCGGGCGGGGGCGGCGGGAGGAGCTGCAGGAGAGTTGGAGACGGAGCGGGCGGCAGATGCGCGCAGAGAATCGATATGATTTTTCGCATCTATTTTCGAAACCCAGGCTCAAATCGCGTATTCTGTATGCGCTGCATTTGACGGGTGCCCCCTCCAATCTGTATGATTTTTCGCATACATTGTTACGCACCCCCGCCGATTTCCGAAGCTGGGAACGGTTAATCGGCAGCCTCAAAATATCGCCTGTTTGCACAACCCCCTTCCTGTTCCGCGTTAGCCTGACAACATTGCTGCCGCCCAGCCACCCCCCCAATTTTGTCAAGTTAAGGCAATTTTCAGCCTTACAGCGGCATTTCGGTGAGCGGCGGATGAAATAAGGCTGATTTCAGCCTTACAGCGGCGTTTTGGTGAGCGGCGGATGAAATAAGGCTGATTTCAGCCTTACAGCGGCGTTTTGGTGAGCGGCGGATGAAATAAGGCTGATTTCAGCCTTAAAGTGGCGTTTCGGTGAGCGGCGGATGAAATAAGGCTGATTTCAGCCTTAGAGCGGGTGGCCAGCAACTGCAGCGCATGAAACATGCGCAAAACGCGCCGCGGCGGATCCGCAAAGCAGCTGCAGCGCATGAAACATGCGCTAAACGCATCGCGGCGAACGGCAGACGAAATAAGGCCGATTTCAGCCTTCCAGTAGATCGGGACCACCATTACAGCTTAACCTGACAACATTGCTGCCGTCCCCGGACCGCCCGGTTCAACGGGCGGAGCTTATCCTGGGGTAACCGAAAAACGTCGGAACGCCGTTTTCGTTGCGGCCGATGCTGTAAGGGCGTATCTGATCGGAATGGCGGCGCGCCAGTTTCCCTTCGCCAACCGGGTATAGTTCAATATGCAAATTGCCGGCGAACCTTGTAAAGTACAATTTGCCGCCGATCCGTTCGATTTCGATTTTGTTTGGCAGGTACACGCCGCAATAGTCGAGGAGCGCGCTGTCGTCGACCGCAACCTCCTCGTGTTTGGCCGGAACCTCGACTTCGCCGCCGTGCACAAGCTCGGAAATCGCCTGCCCCAGCCGATACTGATGGATCGCTTCGTTGTTGGACAGGATGACGATGCTCAGATCGTCCTCGAATCCATGCTGCACATACGTGCCGATTCCGAGGTGATCGCCGCCGTGGGAGTAACAGTCCGTACCGTTCACGTGTCGATGCTCCAGTCCGTAGCAATAATGGTTAAGATTTACGCCAAAAAACCGAACGTAGGATTGCACAGACAGCAACCGCCGATCCCGCAAACACTCGTACCAGCGGTACAAATCCGCGCAAGTGGAAATGACTGCGCCCGCACCGATGCTGTATTTTTCGTTGTAGTAGGGCGCTTTAACAACCTTGTCAAAATCGACGGCATAATTCGCGGACCGGCCCGCGAGCGGCTTGCAGCCGTCGTCGGTTTCCGTTTGCGTCATGCCGAGCGGCGCAAAAACGTTGTTGCGCATATAATCGCCAAACGCTTCCCCGGAAACGTGCTCGACGATCCAGGCCAGCAAGTTGTAGTTGGCGTTGTTGTAGTCGTATGCCGTACCCGGCGGTCGGACAGGCTTCCCGATTATATACCGGCGAAAATATTCGTTACGCGAATAATTCATCCGGTTATAGCCGGCAAAAAAATCGTCCTCAAACGAATAAAAATTGGGCAGCCCCGACGTATGCCCCAGCAGATGATGCACGGTGACCGACTCGTCCACGTGCAGCTCGGCAGGGAGATACCGGGAGGCCGGCCGATCGAGGTCGAGTTTGTTTTGGTCATGGAGGAGCATCGCCGCAAAGGCGGTAAACTGCTTGGAAACCGAAGCAAGCGCAAAACGCGACTCCAGCCGGTTGCGAATGCCGAACTCGATGCTGGCGTGCCCGTACGCTTCGGCAAACAACGTTTCGCCGCCGCGAATCACTTGAATGACCCCGTAAAAGTCCCATAGCGCCAAATAGTCGCGAATATACGCCTCCAGCTTGCCGCACACTTCCCGCGCCCCGTTTTGCCGCATGCTTGCGAACACGCTCCTTAAGATGACTCCTCGCCGCAAATAGCCCATAAAAAATGGCCTATTGCCCCCATTTTATCCCTTTCCTCGAAAATAGCCAGTGAAATCACTGGTTATTTCGTCCGATCCACCCCAAGCCGCACATTTCCGCCGAATAGCCAGCGAAATCACTGGCTATTTTTCGGCCGGCGGGCATTTTCAACGAAATAGCCCATAAATCATCGCCTATTTCATAAAACAATCCCTGCCGGCACCCGCGGCAGGCAGCACCTCCTTCAACGCAAACAAGCGACTCCCGCGAAGCCATCGCATCGCTGCGCTCTTCGCGAAGTCGCCTGTTGCATAATAGCCGTTCAGCCGGCCAGATCCTTGCTGTACGGCGTATACGTGCGGTACACCTCGTACCCGAGCTTGCGGTAAAAATCGGGGATCCCCGTCGTATCGATGACGATGCTGTCGGCGCCGCGGCCGCGCAGGAAATGGATCGCCGCCTGCACGATGGCGAGGCCGTAGCCTTTGCCCCGGCAAGCGTCGTCGATGCCGAGCGGCCCGATGCCGCCGAGCTCGCCGGCGAACAGCGGCGCCCAGTACACGTTCTGGGCGTAAATGTGCGACTCGCCGTCGTTGATGCGGCAGAAGCCGACCAGCTCGCCGCCTTCCTCGCACAGCACGAACTCCCGGCCATTGCCGCCGCGGTCCCAATACTGGATCGTCTGGTACGCCCAGCGGCCGGGGAAGCAGCGCTGCAGAAACGCGGCGAGCCGCTCCCGGTCGTCCGGTAACGCGATGCGAAACGTCGCGCCAGCGGCCGGCAGCGGCGTCGCTTCCGCCGCGGCTCCGTAGTCGCGCGCAAGGTCGACCCGCGGCTCGCCGCCCGAGTAGCCGCGCCGCTCGAACCACGCCGCGGCGTGGGCACACTGCTCCGGCACGCCGGGAAACATGCGCCAGTGGAAGTCGCCGCCGAGATGAATGCGGCTGACGCCGCAAGCGCGCAGCGCCTCTTCTGCGCGCCGCAGCAGCTCGCCGCCGACGCCGGCGCCGCGGCGGTCGCCGCGCACGAGCAGCGCGTGGATCCAGCCGTCGCGACCGTCGAACGACACGCCCGGCGTACCGTCCTGCCAACGCTTGGCCACAACGAAACCAACCGCCTCGCCGCTCGTTTCGTCAACCGCGAGCCAGGAGCCGTCCGCCACCACATTGGCGTCTTCAAAACAATTTTGCGCCACGATCCGCTCCCGCATAGGGAACGTCTCCCGCCATTCGCCGTTCCACAGCGCCGTAACCGCCGCCGCATGAATCGGCGCCAGCGGCACAAAAGCCACTCCCGCGCCGACGGCTTTTTTTCCGCCCATGATTCCGTCTCGCCTCCCGCGCACCTGGTTAACCCGCTACCGCCGTTTCCGCGCCGCTCTCATGCGAGCGGTAGACCGCCTCGACCGCCGCCACCACGCTGCGGGCGTAGGCCATCGAACATTCCGGCTCCTTGCCTTCTTCGATATAAGCGAGCAGATCGGCGAACTGCAGCGCGAACCACGCGCCTTCCCGCTCGACCGGCACCTGCACGTATTCGCCGCCTTCGCTGATCCACAGGCTGCGGCCGGTCATCAGCTTGATCGAACCTTTCGTGAAGAAAAACTCCGTCTCATCCTTATACACGCCGCTGTAGCCGGATTGCGAAATCGTCGCCGGCACGCCGTTTGCGTTGGTCGCGAACACAAGCCCGCTGCCTTCGATGTCGCCTTCCGGCGCGCGATAGCTGACCGACGCCTTGACGGAAACAAAAGGCGCGCCGGCAAGCCATTGAATTTTGTCGATCGAGTGCGAGCCGAGGTTGGTCAGGATGCCGCCGCCGGCGAGCGCTTTCTGCAGAAACCATTTCGGCCTTTTGTCGGTGAAATACGACACGTGCCGGCAGTCGTTGATCATCACGAGCTCGCCCAGATCGCCGCTGGCGATCAGCTTCTTCGCCGCCCGATTCTCCGCGATATAATGCTGGGTGTGGCCGACGAACAGCTTGGCGCCGGAGCGCTCGACCGCCGCGATAATGGCGTCGCATTCGGCGACATTCATCGCCATCGGCTTCTCCAGCAGCACATGGCAGCCATGCTCCACGCAGAAGACCGCCGCTTCCTTGTGCAGGAAATGCGGCAGCGTCACTACCGCTACGTCCGGCTTTTCGCGTTCGATCATTTCCTTGTAATCCGTGTAGGCGGCAATACCGTATTCGGCCGCAACCGCACGCCCCCGCTCCTCGTTCACCTCGGCAACCGCCACGGCGACGAACCGCTCCTGCTCCCGCAGCCCTTTCAGATGCTCGACGGCAATGCCGCCGCCGCCGACAACAGCCACACGATACGTTTTCATACTCCATCTCTCCCCGTAATCCTGCATCCATACAGCCTTACAAGCTGCGAACGATTTCCGCGATAAACGTAAGCTCATACACCTGCTTCGGCCGGCCTTTGCCGAGGCTTCGCTCCTCGCCGACGATGCTGACCAGCTTGTCGTCGAGCCATACCGTAAGCAGCCGGTGCACCGTACGCACGGTGACGCCGAGCAGCGATGCCAGCTCCTGCGCGACGTAGCGCGTTTTGCCGCGGCGGCTGACGTCGACGATCAGCTTGCTGAGGTACACGGCCGTCATGCCGGCCTGCTCCGCGCGTTTGATCCGCTCGGCGCTGATAAGCGACAAATCCGCTTCCCACGGGTCGCTCATTTCCAGCGGCCCGATCAGCCCCTTGTCCTCGCGCACGATAAACGCGACGTTGCCGCCCGCTTCCTTCGACTGCCGCAGCGCCAGCCGCGCGTGCGTGCCGGCCTGGTTCGCCGTCTGGCCGAAGCCGATGCCGATGCTGAGCGACAGGCCGAACGCCTTCTCCATGTCGCGGGCGAGCGGGATGCGCTTGTAGCCGCCCGTTTCCCGCTCGAATATGCCGCGCGTCGTCACGAACAAATACTCGTCCCCGCCCATATGCGTCAAATGGCCGTCGAGCGACTCGACGTAACCGAGCAGCAGGCGATGGATGTCCAGCTTGAGCCGCTGCACGTCGTGCTCCGACGATTGCTGTACGGCGAGCTTGTCGAACTTGTCGATGTTGATGAGGCCGACGACAATTTGCGGCTCCTTGCTGCGCCGCGTTGCGGTCGCCAGCAGCGCGCGCTCCAGCGCCACGACGATGTCGAGATCGGTCGGCACGATCCATTCGTTCGGGATGCCGAGCCGCGTCAGTTCCTCGGACACCGTGCGCACGCCGGTCAACGCCGCTTTCGTGGCGCCCTGGTCGTACAGCTTGCGGTGAAACTCGACCAGCTCGCGGCGCGACGGGTTCGAGCGGCCGTCGAAGCCGAACACCGGCCAATCGGGCTCGCCGATTTCGCGCCAGACGCGCTCCACGTCCTGCCGCGGCAGCGTGTCGTACGACAGCGGCTGCTTGCGGTAGCGCCGGTCGAGCAGAAACAGCGCGCGGTACAAGCCCGAACCGCTGAGCGGCACATAGTGGACCGGCAGTTCGAACGCGATCCGCTCCTTCGCCCGCCAGTAGGGCACCGGCCCGGAGAACAGCAGCACCTCGACGCTGCCCGTCAATTCGTTCGCCAGCTCGGGGGCTTGCTCTTCGTTGTCGTAGGACCTGACGATCGGCACAAGCGTGGGAAAATACTTGAGCACCCGCTCCATCTGATCGGCAAATGCGTTCGGACACACGATCCCGATCGAAATGCCGCTGAGGGATGCCCTGTCGTTGTCCTCCAACTGCCCGCGCCCCGACACAAGCGATAAATCGACGCCCACCTTCCGTACACCTCCATTGTCGAATAGCGCGTCCGTCAGGCGCGGCAGCGTTCGGCGGCGATGCCCGCGAGCAGCGCCGCGCCTTGCGGCAGGCAAGATTCGTCAAGCACGTATTTCGGGTGATGCAAGCCGTACGCCGCTTCCGCATTCACTTGCGGACCCGAGCCAAGCCAGACGAATGCGCCGGGAATGCGCTGCAAATACGCCGAAAAATCTTCCCCCGCCGCCGTCACCGCGCCTTCTACCCGGCGCTCGCGGCCGAACATGTCGTCGATCGCGCGATCGACGTAGCCGACGCTCGCCGCGTCGTTGACCAGCACCGGGTTCTGCTCGGTGTAAACAAGCTTGGCCTGGCAGCGGTAGGCGCCGGCAATTTCGGTAACGATCCGCTCCACGATGCCGGGCATGCGCTGCTGCACCGCCGGCGAAAACGTCCGGATCGTGCCGGACAGCACCGCTTCGCTCGGGATGACGTTGTTCGCGTCGCCGGCGCGGAAGCTGCCGATGGTGACGACGGCCGGCTCGAACGGCGATATTTCGCGGCTGACCGCCGTCTGCAGCCCCATCACGATCGCCGACGAAGCGACGATCGGGTCGATGCATTGGTCGGGAATCGCGCCGTGGCCGCCTTTGCCTACGATGACAATGTCGATGCGATCGACGGAGCCCATCATCGGTCCGCTGCGCGTGCCGATCAGCCCCGCCGGCAAATTCGGCATATTGTGAAGACCGTATATTTCTTTTACGCCGTCCAGCGCGCCTTCGGCGATCATCGCTTTGGCGCCGGCGTTGATTTCTTCCGCGGATTGGAACAGCAGCCGCACCGTGCCGGACAACCGGTCCCGCACGCCGTCCAGCAGCCAGGCCGCGCCAAGCAGCATCGCCGTGTGCGCGTCGTGGCCGCAGGCGTGCATCACGCCGGCGTTCCGCGAGGCGAACGGCACGCCGGACTCCTCGCGGATCGGCAGCGCGTCCATATCGGCGCGCAGCGCGATCGTCGGCCCCGGCCGGCCGGTGCGGAGATCGGCGACGATGCCGTGGCCGCCGACGCCAGTGCGGATGTCGAGCGCCAGCGGCTCGAGCTGCTCCAGCACTTTCGCCGCGGTGCGCGATTCCTGGAGGCTCAGCTCCGGATGCTCGTGCAAGTCGCGGCGAAAGGCGGTCAAACGCTGTTCGTATTGTTTACTCTTCTCCCGCAGTTCCTGAAGCATGCGGATCAAGCCCCTTTGTCTTATGTTCGCTCGCGTGGGCGCAGACAGGAAGCGGGCGGCCGTCAGTTGCCCGCCTGTTCGGCCGGGCCGCCGGCTTTGCCGTCCCGCTGGCGCAGCTGTTCGGTGATGCGGCGGCCGGTCGGCGTCTGGGCGAGCCCGCCTTTTGCCGTTTCGCGATGCTTCTCCGGCATCGCTCCGCCTACTTCGAGCATCACCTGGATCACTTCGTCGGACGGGATGACGCTGCGCACGCCGGCGAGCGCCATGTCCGCGGCGGCAAGCGCCGTTACCGCGCCGAAGCCGTTGCGCACGATGCACGGCACTTCGACGAGCCCGCCGACAGGGTCGCAGATGAGGCCGAGGCTGTTTTTCAGCGCCAGGCCAACCGCGTGCATCGCCTGTGCGGGCGTGCCGCCGCGCAGCTCGACCATCGCGCCGGCCGCCATGCCGACGGCCGAGCCGACTTCCGCCTGGCAGCCGCCTTCCGCTCCGGAAATGAACGAATTGTTCGCGATGACGTAGCCGATCGCGCCGGCTGCCAGCAGCCCGTACGCCATCTGCTCGTCGCTCCAGCCGAACCGCTCCTGGGCGCTGACGAACGCGCCGGGGATGATGCCGCAAGAGCCTGCCGTCGGCGTGGCGATGATACGGCCCATCGAGGCGTTGATTTCCGACACCGCCAGCGCGTACGCCATCGCTTTCGTCCCGATGCCGCCCAGGCTGGTCGCGTCGTCCGGCCCCGCCTCCATATAGCGGTGAACGCGCTGCGCATCGCCGCCGGTCACGCCGCTGCGCGACGTCGTGTCCTCGGTCAGCCCTTTGCGCACCGCGTCCTTCATGACGGCATAATACTCCTTCATCTTGCCAACGACCGACTCGGCGGTTGCCCCCGATTCGCGCGCCTGCTCATCCGCCATCAGCCGGCCGATCGATTTGCCTTCTTCGGCGCACATCGCCGCCAGCTGCTGCAAATTGCGAAATTTCACCTTACTCCCTCTCTCCGCCCACGCCTTTTCCGTTCCTTTTTCCTAGGGCGTATCTGAAAACCCGCTCAGTGGCATCTTGCACCGCCTTTTCGCCCCCTGCTGCGTTGCCTTTGCTTGACTTACCCCCGGTAAGCCTGCGCAAAACCGCCTTGCATGGAACGAAAATTCGGCACAATCTGCTGCCCTCGGAGTTCTCAGACACGCCCTACGTCAAATCAACCGTTCGCACACCCGCGACGCCGTCGATGCCGGCCAGCGCCCGCAAACACGCTTCCGGCAGCGGCGCATCAAGCTCGATCACCGTCATCGCTTCGCCGTTGCGCCCTTTGCGGTCGACGTCCATGCTGACGATGTTGGCCGCTTCGCGGCGCAGTTGCTCGGTTACGTCGGCGATCAGCCCCGTGCGGTCGCGGTGGTCGATAATCAGTGTCGGGTAGCTGCCGCCGAATTTAAGGTCGAACTCGTCGACACTGACGATTTCCACGTTGCCGCCGCCGATCGACGAGCCGATGACGACGACCGAACGGTCGCCGCCCTCCAGCTGCAATTTTGCCGTATTCGGGTGATACACGGGATTGACCGCTTCGGCGAAAATCACGTCCATTCCCGCCGCTTCGGCCTCCTCCAGCGCATTAGGGATCCGCGGGTCGTCAGTGGCGTAACCCAGCAGCCCCCCGACGATAGCCAGATCGGTGCCGTGGCCGCGGTACGTCTCGGCGAACGAGCCGTAGAACGTAATGCGCGCCCGTTCGGCCGTGATGCCGCCCAGCAGCTGCCGGGCGACGAGCCCGATGCGCGCCGCCCCCGCCGTATGCGAGCTTGACGGACCGATCATCGCCGGCCCGATGATGCTGAACACATCCTTGAAGCGCACGACCCGCTTCCCCCTTCGCTGTCTCCCAAGTTAGCCTGTCACTCCACTCAAGCTATTTCAGCCACTCTTGCAAATGATCGCGCACGAACGCATCGTCGTTCAGATGCGGGTAGTCGCGGTACATCCGATCGATTTCTTCCATTTGGCCCGGCGACAGCTCTTCCTTCGGGTTCAGGCACCAGCGGCCCTGCAGCAACCCCTGTCGGCGAAGCACCTCGTGAATGCCGGGAATGCAGCCTTCAAAATGGTGCGCCGGATCAAAAAACGCCGCGTTCGTGTCGGTCACTTCGACGTTGCGCGTCAGCCATTCTTCGCTGATTTGCCCGTCGCCGCGCACTTGTTTGATTTTCTCGAGCAGCTCAACCGCCTTCTGCGTCCAGACCGCCCAGTGGCCAAGCAGGCCGCCGACGATTCGTTTTTCCACCGGCTGGCCGTCGACCATGAACCGGTACGCGGTAAACAAATCGTTCACGATGTTGTCGTCATTGCCGGTATAGAGCGCGATTTCGTCACGGCGCTTCGAGTTGCAAACCGCCCGCACCACGTCGATCGTCTGGTAGCGGTTGAACGGCGCCATTTTGATCGCGATGATGTTCGGAATGTCCGCAAAAGCCTTCCAGAAATCATAGCTGAAGATGCGGCCGCCGACCGACGGCTGCAGGTAGAAGCCGAATACCGGCATCTTCTCGGCCACCTTGGCGATGCGCGCCAGATGCTGCTCCTCCGTCCAGTCGCGCAGGCCGCCCATGCTGACGAGCCCCACGTCGTAGCCGAGGCCGACGGCGATGTCGGCTTCCGCCAGCGCTTGTTCGGTCGGCCCGCAAATGCCGGCGACTTTGAAAAACGGGCGCTTCAGGCCGGCGTTGTCGACTTCTTCGGCCGCCAGCCGCAGCACCGGCTCGAACAGGCCGACTTCGGGATCGCGGATTTCGAACTGCGTCGAATGCACGCCGACGGCGACGCCGCCTGCGCCGGCTGCCATATAGTAGCGCGTCAGGGCGCGCTGGTGCTTTTCGTCAAGCTTGCGGTCTGCGGTAAGCGCGAGCGGATGGGCGGGGATGACCAGCCCGTCGTGCAGCGCGCGTTTCATTTCGGCGGTAATCGGTTTGCTTGTGCTCATGGCTTAGTATTTTCCATCCCTTTCCTGGAAATGTGTCGGCTTGTTCCATGTCGAACCGCCGATTTGCACCCATTCCGCGATCCAGGTCATCATCTGCTTCAGCGTCACGCGCGGGTAGCCAAACGTGGCATGCGCCTTGCTGCAGTTGCTGAGCAGCGCGGTTGGCGCTTCTTCGCCGACGATCACCGGCTCCTTGCCGAGCAAACGGCCGAATTCCTGCGCGGCCCAGCGCATCGATACCGTCTCCGGACCGGACATGTTGAACACTTGCGGCGGCGTAGTCGCCACGTTCAGCGAACGCAAGGCCCATTCGTTGGCGTCGCCTTGCCAGACGACGTTCGCATGGCCCATCGACACGTCGATGGCGCGGCCTTCGTTGACCGAACGAGCCAGCTCGAGCAGCACGCCATAACGCAGGTCGATCGCGTAGTTCAAGCGGTAGATGACCATCGGAATGCCATATTTGTGCGAAAAGGATTCAAACACCCGCTCCCGGCCGAGACAGGACATGCCGTATTCGCCGTTCGCTCCCGGAGGCGTGGACTCCGTTGCGCCGCCGGAGAACACCGGGGTCAGCGGATACACGTTGCCGGTCGAAAACACGACGATGCGCGAATCGCGGTACTTTTCGGCCACGCGGCCCGGCAAGTACGAGTTCATCGCCCAAGTGAAATGCTCGCGGCCCGTTGTGCCGAATTTGTTGCCGGCCATGTACAGCACGTTCTTCACGTTCGGCAGCTGCTGCAGCGCCGCGTCGTCGAGCAGGTCGACCGAAATCGTTTGCACGCCGTCCGCTTCGAGCTCGTTCTTCAGCGCCGCGTCGGAGAAACGCGAAGCGCCGATTACTTTTTTGTCGACGCCGGCTTTTTTAATCGCGTTCATGGCGAGGCGGGCCAGGCTCGGTCCCATCTTGCCGCCGACGCCGAGCAGCATGATGTCGCCGTCCAGCGCCGCAATGTCTTTCACCAGCGCGTCTGACGGTTCGGCCAGCTTCGCTTCCAGTTCGCTTACGGTTTTCATTCGAATATACTCCCTTTCGATTGAGCTGTGATGAGTGCTTCTTGGTTTTATTGTAGTGGAAGGCGGGATATAAAGACAAATCTTTATGGTGTCTTTTAATGAGCGGAGCGGGTGGGAGTACGAGGCATGGCACAGAGGGGGCGTAGCGGAATAAGCCATGTTTTATGGCCTATTTCGCCCATAATGACCACTCTCGACAAAATAGCCAGTGATTTCACTGGCTATTCTCGCAGAAAGGCTCGATTTGTGGGTTGCGGGGCACAATAGCCAGTGATTTCACTGGTTATTGTCGAGGAGGCGGGCCAAATACAGCAAATAAGCCATTTTTTATGGCCTATTTATTTCCGGGATCGCCGCCGCCGCAGTGCAATCAAAACAAACGCGCCCAAATCCGGATGGACTTGAGCGTGTCGATCGGCGAAACGTCGCGTCAGGCCTGGGGAGTCAACTCCTCCAGCAGCTTGCCGAGCCGGTCGAGATTTTGTTGGTTGCCGGGCTCGCAGTACGGCCGCGCCGCCTCGAACTCGTGCGCATGTTTGAATTTTTGCCGGAACGTCACCTTCGTGCGGCCTCCCCGCTCCTCGAAAATGCCCGTCAACCGGAACTCGTGCCCGGACTTGTGATCGAGCGCCACCCGCTCCTGCGGCACAATGTCCGCGAAGACGCTGTAGTTGGGGTAATCCTTGCCGTCCGGCCCGTGCATCGTATAGCGCCATTCTCCGTCCGGGCGAATGTCGCATTCGTGGAACGTGTTGGTGAAGCCTTCCGGCCCCCACCAGCGGGCGAGCAGGTCGGGAGTTGTCCATGCGCGAAAAACGAGCTCCCGCGGCGCGTCGAACACGCGCACCGCAATCAATTCGTTGTCGCCCGGCGTCGGCTCGTCTTCCGCTTCCAGCGAGCGGCCCAGCGCGTCCAGCAGCTCTTTGGTGCCGTGCTCGCGAATTTCCGGAGTGTCGTGCCCGTCGAAGAAAGCGCCCTGCTCCGTAAAAATCAGCTTCGTGCCGCCTTCCACCGCCGCCATCTCGATGGTCGTGATGGACACGGACATGCGCGTGTCGTCCATATCGAGCGAATACGTGTAAACGATTCGCTGCTCCGGCACGATCTCCTGGTACAACGCGTCGAATGTAAAGACCGGTCCGTCCGGCGGCCCGCCCTTGCTGTATTCCCGGCCGCCCACGCGAAATTCGAAGCTGTCGGGTTTGGAAAACCATTTGGCCTTCGCGTCCGGATCGGACCAGGCGCGGTACACCTGCTCCGGACTTGCCGGATAAGTGCGCTCCACGACGAAAGTGGCATGCTTGACATAATGCTCGCTCATGAAAAATCCTCCTCGCGTTTTGGTGTCGCTTTATTCGTAACGAAGTAACTGCCGAGTATGTCCAGCTGCCGTTCCCGACTCTTCTGCCGGGCGATGACGGGCTTCTCGAAATCTTTCTGCATCGCTTGCAGCAATTCGGCAAAATCGTCCCCGGTCAGCCGCTCGTTTCCTTGCAGCAGTTTGGCGGCATATTGCAGCTGCTCCAGCCGTTTCTGCTGCTTGCGAATGTCGGCCTGAATCCGGGTCATCTGCAGGTTGACGATGTCGAGCGGTCCGACCTGCCCGCCGGCGAGCACCGACTTGATCTCTTCCAGTGTGAAGCCCAGCTCCTTGAGCGATACGATCTGGTGCAGCCGCGCCAAATCTGCTTCCGCGTACAGCCGGTGCCCGGACTCCGTCTGGCCGGATGGCGAGAACAAGCCGATTTGATCGTAAAAATGCAATGTGCGGACGGTAAGTCCCGTCAGCTTGGCGAGGTCGCCAACCTTCCATTGTTTCGGATTGTTCATCGATCATCTCCGCTCTTTGGCGCTAGCTGGTTACCGGTAGCTTTATTATAAAACCTGACGTAGCGTCAGGTGCAAGCATTAAATTGCGGCGCTGTCGCTGCGGGCTCGAAAATGTAGCGGTCGGCGGGTTGTCCGCGGCTGGAGGCGCTTTTGCAGGCGGCGGGTGGGTGCCGGCACAAGTGCTCCGGGGGGCTTAAGTGTATTTTTGCACTTAAAGATGGCCGAAACGAACGTTTGCGGACGTTTAAATGCAAAAATGCGTCTAACAATTTGCCGTTGGGCCATATTTTGGATTTCTCCTGTGCGTTTCATGCATAATTGCATTTAAACATGCAAAAACCGAGGAAAGGAGGCAAATGAAATGTATTTATGCATTTAAAATTATTTGGACAGGTGCTGGACGGGGCTGCAGACTGGTGCGAAACTAGCTACTGCTGCGGGGTGCGGCGATTGGTGCGAGACTGTTGCGGCCTTGTTCACCCGCTTCCGTTGGCTGCGGGAAAGGCGCTGAAGCAGCGCCTTATTGATCGTCCATTCCCTTGCCGTTCAAGGTATGCGACATCTACTTCTCTATCCGGGACACGCATCTCCTGGATGGTTTGGCTTGATGTCTACACCATGTTCGCCGGAACGTTCGTTTCGGACGACGAGCTCGCCTTTTTCCTATTTTTCAGGAAAGCCATTGTCAACAAGAGCCCGAGTATCGCAATGCCGCCGCTTGCCCACAGCATGGCATCCATCCCGCTGGCGAAGGCGCTCTGCACCGCGGCCAGCAAGTCGGCGGATTTCATCTGCTTGGCGACGGCGACGCCTGCCGTTACATTGGTCCGCATCGCTTCCGCGGCTTCACCCGTTACCTGAGCCGCCGGCAATCCGCCGCGGTAAGCGGCGTTCAGAATCGCGCCAAGCAGCGCGACGCCAAGCGTGCCGCCGACTTGCCGCATCGCCATCGTCAGCGCCGAACCGACGCCGCTGCTGCCCGGCGGCAGTGCGCCGAGCGCCGCATCCATCGCCGCAGGCAGCGCGAAGCCGATTCCGACACCGCCAAGCGCTACCCAAAACGCGATATACCCGTATCCCGTCGAAACGTCGGTCAACGCGCCAAGTCCGAGTCCGACCGCCATCAACAAGAAGCCGATTCCGACGATCGCTTTGTCACCCAAGCGAGCGACCAGTTTGCCGGATAGCTGCGCGCCCACAATCAATCCGCCGATAAGCGGTAAAATGCGCAATCCCGTCGTTTGCGAATTGACGCCGTTCACCGCTTGGAAGAAGAGCGGCAATCCGAACAGCACGCCGAACATCGCGCAGTTCACGAGCGTAGCAAGCGAAGCTCCCCAAGCAAAGCGCGGTTCCCGGAACAACTCCAGCCTCACGAGCGGATGGGCGGCCTTGCGTTGGCGCCAAACGAACGCGGCGAGCAACAGAACGCTCACAATAACAAATACAATCGTTCCCGAATCTCCCCAACCCTTGTCTCCCGACCTCGTCACCCCATATGTCAATGCGGCCAATCCCCCGCCAGACAACAGCATGCCCGGGATATCCGCCTTAATACGGTCGCTGCCCCGACCTCGCGGCAGCAATATCGCAACGGCAACCAAGGCAATCGCTACGATCGGCACGTTAATCCAAAAAATCGATCCCCACGCATACCGATCCAGCAGCCATCCGCCCAGAATCGGTCCCAGCGGCATGCCGAGCGCGGTCGCCGTCACCCAAATCCGCATCGCCTTCGGCCGCTCTTCGTCCGTAAACAAGACGGACAGCATCGACAACGAAACCGGCATCATAAGCGCCGCTCCCAAACCAAGCACGGCTCTTGCCGCAATAAGAAACCCCGCATTCGCGGCAAGCGCGCAAGCGACCGATGCTCCGCCGAACAAGAGCAAGGCGGTCAGCAGCACTTTTTTGCTTCCGAACCGGTCCCCGAACAATCCAGCCGGCAATAACATCGCCGCGAGCACCAGGTTATAGGCGTTGGCAAACCACTGCAGCTGACTTGTCGTCGCCTGAAGATCCTCCGCCAGAGCGGGCATCGCCAAATTGAGCACCGTCATATCCAGCCCGATCACCAGCAGGCTTAATGCCAGCACGCCGAGGATCCACCATCTTTTCGTACTGCTTTGAATGTCTTTCATTTCGCTTCTCCTCCTCATCATAATCTAACTAGTTAGTTAGTTTTGACTAAAAAGAAACGCCGACCCCAGCGAAAGGCTAAAGGTGCGACGGATTCATCAACCCGCTGACGACGAAGCGCGCGATTTGCTCCTTGGCTTGTTCCATATTCTGGCCGTTACGGGTATCAAGCTCGATTCCGGTGATTTTGAGCCGATATAATGACATCGCAGTAAAGAAGACATTCGACATGAGGAAGATCGAGAAATAAACCGGATCGAGATCGGAACGAAGCAATCCGCTTTCCTTGGCCTTCTTCGCAATTCCAAGGAAAAACGTATGATCGTCCGGACGATACGTGATTTGATTCCACGTTTTCCACTCTTCCGCCGCTTCCCAGGCGAATATTTTCAAGAACCGGGGATGATCGAGCAGAAATTGAAACGAATGCCTCACGATCATATCCAAATAGTGCTTGAATTTCGTTGCGTCGGTCGTGAGCGAATCGTCCTCCTGCAATTGCCCGATTACATCTCCGAGCACGCGATCCCCGAGCTGGTCCGCCCGCTTGACGACTTCGGTGTAGAGGCCGATTTTATCCTGATAATATTGATAGATGAGGCTTTTATTGTAGCCGGAAGCTCGGGCAATCGCATCGATCCGCGCGGCGGAATAACCATGCTCCGCGAATATTTCCTCCGCCGCATCCAATATGGCTTCCTTCGTCCTGGTGGCATCGTATGTCTTCTTCGTTCTCGCCGATTGCTCTGACGTAGGATTCACCTCTTGCGCACGGATTTTATAACTAACTGGTTAGATTATAGTAAGAGCCGTGCCCGTTGTCAAGATCTTTCACCCAACGGCAGCCGGCAGCTCCGGCTTCCACAGCCCGCAGTCGTCGACGACGGCGAACAGGTGGCCGACGTTTTCGATCGCGACGGTCACTTCCGTTTCGTCCGGGCCGGTCGTAAACGCCAGCTTGTCGCCGCCGGACTCCCAGTTGTACTTGCACACCGTCCGCGAAGCGATGACCGCGCCGTCCCGCCCGAGCACGTGCATGCGCACATCGCCGCCACTGCAGTGCATGATCGAAGGGTACACCTTGAAGTTGTCGAACAGGCAGCTTCCCGCCTTCGCCACGATCACAATATCGTGCACGCCCTTCGGATGCGGAGACGCAATCGGCACGGTGAAATACCGCCAGCTCTCGTAATAATCCTCCGTCTGCTGCACGGTGCCAAGCAGCGGCCCGTCGACGCTGTCGAGCCGCGCTTCGATGACGAGCGGGCCGGCGATTTTGGTCAAGCCGATCGCCAGCGAGTTGTACTTGCCGTATTTGCCGAAGTCGATGTCCTTGTACGACAGCCAATCGCCCGGCTGCAGCGGCCCGATGTACCGCGAGTCGCGGTAGACCGCGTAGCCGCCGCCTTCGCCCCGGTCCCACGCCGCACCCGCGCGGCAGTCGTCGTAGTCGACGGCGAGCCGGTACGCACCTTCGCTCTTGATGCCCGCCCAGAACACGTACGCCGTGTTCGGCAGCAAGCCGCTCGCCTTCTGCTCGATCCGCTCCCCTTGGCCGAGCATCGCCGCGTACTTGTTGCTGCGCACCACAGTGGCGTAGCCGTTCGCGCTGTAATCCCAGGCGCAGCCGAACACCACCCGCGGACTGCCCTTCGCGGGCGTCCAGCCCCCCCACTCGCCGCGCTCGAAGCCGCCGTTGGACAGCTTGCTGTTGTTCTCCACATTCGCAAACTGCAGCGACACCTCCGGCCGCCGGCTGAAATCGTGCCCCGGCACCCAGTACGGTTCGCCGCTCTGGTACGCGCCGAGATCGGGCGCTGCGCCGCCCGCAGCGCCGGCGATACCCGGCACATACCGCCCGGCCCCAACCGCCGGCGAATCCGGCCGCAAGCGAAAATCATGTCCCTCCGGATCGACAAAACCCGCTTCCGCATCGGTCAGGTTATGCGAATACAGCGCCTCGTCATTCCACTTGGTAATCCGGCCCGAGTCGAAAATATTGTTGACCACATGGCTGCCCGTCATTTGCTGGATCGCAAACACGTCCATCTGGGCGGCGCCGCTGCGATAAAACGTATTGTTGTACAGCAGCGTGCGCTGGTTCGGGTTGTTGATTTGCAGGCCGCGGTTCGGAATGTTAAAGACAACGTTGCGGTAAGCGGTCACCCCGCTTGTCCAGGCGTCCATATAGAAGCCGAAGCTGAACGTGCGCGACTCGTTGTCGTGCATCCAGTTGTGGTGCACTTCGGTGTTGTCGTAGTCGGTATTGAACAGGAAAATGATGCCGGAATCCTGGGTCAGGATGTTGGCATGCGAAATGTCGTTGTACTGGATGACGGAGCGGGCGAAAATCCCGGAAATGTGCGTACGCCCCGCGCGTGTGATCGTGTTGTGGCTGACGAGATGGTTTTCGCCTTCGATCCACAGCATGCTGGCATAGGACGCTTCATAGTTGCCATCATGAATATAGCAATTGATCAGGCTGTTGCGCTTCCCGGAAAAGCTGACGCCAATGCCTTCGAAGCGGCTGATTTCGCTTTCGCGGATGACGTTGTTGCTGCCGCCGAACGCGATCCCCTTCGTTACGCCGTACAACGACTGGCGCGTGCCAAAATAACGGTCGATCGCGCACACATTCAGCCGCGACAGCGTGCAATGATGCGCATCCACCGTTGTAATCGAAGCGGCGCGAACGTCGACGCCGTCGATTTCGATATAAGCGCAGCCGCGCAGATCGAACGCGTACTCCCGACGTTTCGCTTCCGCCTCCAGTTGCTCCGGCCTCATCCCTTCCGGCACGCGCACGTACAACTGCCCTTCGTCACCGTCGTGGAACCACTGCCTGTCGCCGCAAAGCGCTTTCGGCGAACGCGTAATCCAGTAGCGGTTGCCTGCGTGGGCGTAATAACACGAATCGCTGCTCACCCACGGATCGTGATAAATCGTGCCGTCCTGGAAATCGCGGATGACCGCGGTCGACATGAAGTAGCCGACGCCGCTCACGCAGGCCACGATGGCGCCGTTCCAGTAGCCGTCGGGAAACGAGCGCAGGTCCTCGTCGAACAGCGAAAACAGCGCGCCGCCGCTTTCGGCGGCGTCGACAACGGCGTACGACGAACCGTCCAGCCGGTCGGCGATCGGCGGCCAAGACGCTTCGGAGGCCAGTTCGCCGTTCAGGAATACGATGTTGCCGTTGCCTTCGCGAAGGCTCCAGTCCATCGCCGCCTTGTAAACGCTTCCTTCATGGTGCGACCAACCGCCGACCGGATCGCATCCGTCGACGACGATACGTTCGCCGGCGATCGCTTCGAACCGGATCGGGCGCACCTTCGTTCCCGAACGGGCCGGGGCGACCGTCTCGCGGTAAACGCCGCCGCGAATGCGGCACGTATCGCCCGCCGCCATCACTTCCGCGGCCCGGCCGATCGTCCGGAACGGCGTCTCGAGCGAACGCCCGTCGTGACCGTCATTTCCTTGCGGGGACACATAATAAACGTAGCCGGTAGTATCGGACATAGAACGTTCACTCCCTTAACGTTATACAAAGGAGCCGCTGCGGAAGCGGCTCCGGTACCCCTATCGTAACGAATCCGTAAAGCCCGCGAAATAATAATAACTTTGACTATTAACAGTAATTATGAGTCGAGTGCCGCGCACCCGCCGCTCATTCGTAATGGATCTCCACGTTGCCGATTTGCGGCGACCACACTTCGTGATTGCCGTTTGCGTTCCATTCCACTTTCAAATAGCCGGTATTCGCCGGCAGCGAAGCAACCGCATAACGGACATGGTTGAACGCCCCGCTCGTCGTCGTCAGCGTCGCCGTTACCGGCTGATACGACACGTTGTCCGCCGACGCGTACAGATTAAGCGTCTCCGGCGCGAAGGTCGACCCTACCCACAAGTCGATCGTCGCCGACGTTATGTCGCCGGGCGTGCGATACACGATGTACTCCTCCGCTTTCGTCGTGCGGATGAGCCGCGCGGCATCGCCGCCGAAGCCGGACGGCGAAGTGGTGTCGACGTACAGGCTGTTTTTGTACAAATAGATATTGCTCGTGTCCGCCATGTCGTCGATCAGCGTTTTGTCGCCGGCGGCCGGCTTGCCGTAATCGATGTCGACCTGGCTGATTTGCGGCGTCCACAGCGCGGTCGTGCAGCAGCTGCCCCAGCCGATCTTCAGGTACTTCGTGCCGGAGGGCAGCGACGACGACGAATACGCCACCGTGTCGAAGAAGCCCGGCGTCACCGTGACAGTCGGCGAAAACGCCGTATAGGTCGTGCCGTCGGGCGATGTAAAGAAACGGAGCCGATCGCCGGAAGCGCTCGGGTAGGCGAACGTGGTCACATTGAACGAGCTCATCTGCCCCCACTGCGCCTTGTACACAAAGCTTTCGTCCGCCATCGTGGTGCGGTACAGCCGCGACGCGTCCCCGAGCAGCGGCAGCGACTGGTCAAACGCCAGGTTCGCGGAATGCGAATCCATGCGGGTGAAATCGTCCAGCGGATCGGTCAGATGCGACGTCGTGCGCCCGTAGCCGAAATCGATGCCGCCGATTTGCGGCGTCCACAGCTGGGTCGTGCAGCAGCCCGCCCACGACACCTTCAAATAAACCGCCCCGGCCGGCACCTCCGTTGACGAATACACCACATGCATCCAATCGCTGCCGTCGGTCGTCACCGTTGGCGTAAACGGCGTATACGTCACCCCGTCAAGCGACGTCGAAAGGGTGAGGCGATCGCCCGGCGCCGACGGCCAATTGTACGTATCCAGCTTGAAATCGTTAATTTCGCCGAACGGCGCTTTCCAGACGATATTTTCGTCCGTAAACGACGAGCGGTACAACCGCGACGCATCGCCGCCAAAATAGGACGGTCCGTACGTATCGAGGATCACGCTGGATGTGTGCGAATACAGCTTGTTCAAATCGTCCAGCGTATCGACGACCCGGCCGTAATCGTTGCGGTAATCGATCGTAATGCGGGTGATTTCCGGATAATAGTACGAATGGCCGCCGTCGAATGCGATTTTCAGGAACCGCGCGCCGTTCGGGAAGGACGACGCCGAGTAGCGGATTTTTTTCAGGAAGCCGCCCAAATCTTCCCGCTGCGCGGCAACCGGCGTGTAGTGATCGCCATCCACGGACGCATAAAACAGCAGCCCTTCGTCCGAATAAGCCGGGTCGACGTCGACGTACATCTCGAGCGTAAACGAAGCAAGATCCTCCGGCGTCCGGTAAACGAAGCTTTCGTTCGTCGGGTCGGGGAAACGGATCAGCCGCGTGTCGTCATCGCCGAACCATTCGGGATTATAACCTCGCGAGTACAAGTTGCCAGTATGGGAATACATTTTCGTAAAATCGGCCATTTCGTCGACGATCGTGCCGGCGTGCGACGGCTCGAACGTTTTTTTCATCAGCGAAATGTCGTCCACGTACGCGTAACCGCCCGTCGTCGGTTTGTACACGTAAACGGTGGCGCTCGTTTCCCCGGGCCCGGTGTTGAACGCCAGTGTTTTGCCGGCGAACGTCGTGGCGTCGAACTCCATGTAATGGTTGCCGCTGTAGGTGCCCTTGATGCCGATCCGCACCTTCTGGTCGGTCGTGACAACATGGCCGTACCCTTTCAGCTCATACGTGGTGTTCGGCTCAAGCCCCGTAATCGTCTGCTCCAGTCCGTCCTCGCCCGCGCCGAGCCGCGCGCCGACGCCCAAATAATCGTGCGCGTAATACTCCTCCGCCTTGGTCGTCAGCTTGTCGACGAAGCCGAAGCCGGTTTGGTCGTACGTCTTCGTCCAACCGTAAAGCGAGCCGTTCGCCAGGTAAATGTTCGGGTTCAGCTCGGCGAGCCGGGCTTGCGGCGCGTCGAACGAGCCGTCGGTCGCCGTCAGCAGGTTCGCGAATTCGGTCGTCGTCAGGCTGTACGTCGGGTTCGGCGGCGAAGCAAAATTGCGCCCTGCCGTCCACGCCGGCACGCCATACTCGAATGCGCCCTGGTCCGGCGCGTTGCCCGTGTACCCGGTCGTGATGTTTGCGACCGGCTTGCCGAAGTCGATCGCCGGCGACGTCGCCTGCAGCGTGAAGTCGCCGTGCGCCGGATCGACGAACTTCGGATCGCCGGACAGCAGGTTGTTCGACACGTCGGCGGCGTTGCTTTTGCTGTTGTCGAACTTGTCGACGGCGATATTGTTGACGTAGCGGCTGCCGTAGCCTTCCGGCTTGGTGAACGACGAACTCCAGAAGCTCGACGGCGCGTAAGTCGTGTTGTTGTACACCTGGGCAAAATCGGTCGGCCCGTTCAAATAAATCGCCGACATCCCGGTCCCTTCCGGGTTGTTGGTGCCGATATTGTAAATGAGATTATGGTGGATGAGCACGTTTTTGTACGGGCTGTCGATGTAGATGCCCGCGGCCATGTTCGGCGTGTTCGCCTGCACGTCGTGGATGCGGTTGTGGTGGATTTCCGAATTGCCGCCGTCGTACAGCGCCACGTAAATCGCCCCGCCGTCGTTGCCGAGCATGTTCGTTTCGTACAGATCGTTGTACTGGATCACGTTCTTGTACATCCGCCCGGAGATCGCAGCGCGCGCCGTATGGTAAATCGTGTTGTGGCTGATCAGATGCTGCTGTCCGTTCATCGTAATGCCGCCGAGCAGGCTGTTGAACGTTTGCGGGCCGTAGTTGCCTTCGTGCAGCTCGTTGTTGACGATGCTGTTCGACGTGCCGAACAGCGTCACCAGGCTGCCGGCGCTGTAGGCGACCGTGCTGTTGCGCAGCGTGTTGTGGTCGCCGCCGAGCACGATGCCCGCTTTCTCCGACGTCAGCATGCCCTGGCTGAAATCAATGACGAAATCCCGCTCCTGGTGGAACACGTACTTGGCATTGATGCCGTCGATTTCGTTGTAGGAGCCGCCGACCTGGATCGTACAGGCGAACAGGTTCAGCCCTTTCACCTTGATGTAGGAACGCGCCGACAAGTCGAAGCAGTTGTCGCGAGCCTTGTATTCGACGACATGGCCGGACGGATTGTCATTGGCCGGCGTCTGCAGGTACAGCTTCGTCCCGCTGCTGTCGTAATACCATTCGCCCGGATAATCGAGCGCCCCGAGCTTGCCGGACAAATAATAACGGCCGTCGATGCCCGGCAGCCCGTCAAGCATTTTCAGATGCTCGAGGTTCAGCGTGCTTTTCGTGCCGTCGTGCGTGTAGCTGGCCACGTCGGCGCCGCCCGGTCCCCACGAGTACGGGCCGAGCACCCAGACGGCGGCACCGTTCCAGAAGCCGGTCGACTGCGTCAGCGCCGTATCCTGGATGACGGCCGTCTGTTCCGAGTCGTCCCCGTCGGAAGGCGGCGGCGTCAGCATGGACGTCGGAATTTCCGTCGGCGACGGCGTGACCGATGGTGTCGGCGTCGCCGACGGGGTCGGGGTAGGCGACGGCGTGACGACCGACAGCGTCGGATTCAGTTCGTTGCCGACCGGCGTGTTCGGCCAGCGCGCCAGGTTCATCATCTGGCCGTCGACGAACACCTGGTTGCGCCATTCGCCCATGCCAAGCGTTGCCGTCGCCCGGTACACGCTGCCGCTGGATACGCTCCAGGCGGCCGAACTGACGACGTCGGCGCCGCTGACAGTCACCGTTGCGCCGGACGCCGGCTCGAACGTGATCATGTTGCCGGCCGTGCCCGTATGCGACGGCACTACCGCTTCGCGGTACGTACCCGTCTTGATCCGGCACGTGTCGCCGGCGGCGGCGACAGTCGCGCATTTCGCGATCGTCTTCCACGGGCTGGACGAGCTGCCGCTGCCCGTCGTGTCGTTGCCGGCCGTGCCGTCAACGTAATAAATCGCGCCTGCCGCCGACACCCGGCTTGGCGCGGCCGGCACGAACAGCGCGCTTGCCAGCGCGACCAATACTACGACCAATAGAAACTTCCTGTGCATCATCATTACCTCCCCAATCGGATTTGGCTTATGGACCAGCTGCGAAAGCTTCCTCCCATCGTCCGCGCGTGCGCGGCCTTCCCGCCTCCTTTCCGCCAGATACGCTTGTCTGGATGCGCTTACAAATTGGCAGTTTCAGGATACCTAACGCGCCGCCCGAAAAAAATAGCACTAATTTCGACTCTTAACACGATCTATGAATCATCTCCGCCCCGCAGCCGCCCCTTGCGCATTCGACCTATAATTAGTGCTAAATCTCAAAGTTTTTATTATTTGCCGCAGCAAGGCGATTCGGTATAGTGATTTTGTAATCGCTACCATGAACCGCTTACATGCTTGTATGTCAAAGGGGAGGTTCCTATCGCCACGAGAACCGCTTTACGCTCGCGCCATTCGGGCTTTCGGCTGTTCCTGCTCACACTGCCGTTTCTCGCGCTCGTCTTTCTGTTCGCTTACCTGCCGCTTTACGGCTGGGTATACGCCTTTTTCGACTATCGCGCCGGGATGAAGCTGCACGACACCCCGTTCGTCGGTTTCAAGCATTTTCTCGAGCTGGCCGACAACAAAATTGTGCGCGACGATCTGTTCCGCGTGCTGAAGAACACGTTCGCGATCAGCTTTCTCGGCATCCTTACGGCGCCATTGCCCGCGTTGTTCGCCATCCTGCTTTCGGAGATCAAGGCAAGGAAGTTCAAAGGTTTCGTGCAGACGCTGACCACGCTGCCGAACTTCATCAGCTGGATTCTGGTGTATTCGGTCGTCTGGGCGATGTTCTCCGTCGGCGACGGCTTTATCAACCGATTGCTGCTGTCCGTACACGCCATCGACACCGAAATCAACTTCCTTGCCTCCTCCGACCACGTCTGGCTGACGATGCTCGGCTACTCGTTGTGGAAAGGGCTCGGCTGGAGCGCCATCATCTATTTGGCGGCGATCAGCTCGATCGATCCGGAAATGTACGAAGCGGCCACGATCGACGGCGCAGGCCGGTTCCAACGCATCCGCTACATCACCGTGCCGGGGCTGCAGTCGACGTTTTTCGTGCTGCTGCTGCTGTCGGTCGCCAACTTCATCAACAACGGCTTTGACCAGTACTTCGTGTTCCAGAACCCGATCAACAAGGAGCACATCGAAGTGCTCGACCTGTACGTGTACAACCAGGGCATTCTCGGCACCGGCATTTCGTACGCCACCGTCGTCAGCATCCTGAAGTCGGCCGTCAGCATCGCGCTGCTTTTTTCGGCCAACGCCATCTCGCGCCTTGTGCGCAAGGAATCGATCATTTAACGTCAAAGGCGGTATAACGAATGATACAGGAGAAACCGACCGTCGGCAGCGTGCTTTTCTCGATCGCCAATATCACCTGGTTCGTGCTGTTCACCTTGCTCTGCGTCTTTCCGTTCTACTATATTTTCATCAATACAATCAGCGACAACCATCTGGCAGCCACGGGCAAAATATTGCTGCTGCCCCGGGGCATCCATTTTCAGAATTATGTCAAGGTGTTCCAGATTCGCGGGCTCGGGCAAGCCGCTCTCGTCTCCGTCGCGCGTACAGTCATCGGCACCGGGCTGACGCTGATCGGCTCGGCATTTCTCGGCTACGCCTTCTGCCGCAGCGAATACTGGATGCGCAAGTTCTGGTACCGGTTCGTCGTCGTCAGCATGTACTTCAACGCCGGCCTCATTCCGTGGTTCATCGTGATGAAAAACCTCGGCATGATCAACAATTTCGCCGCCTATATTTTGCCTACGGTCGTGTCCGGCTTCTATGTCATCCTGTTCAAAACGTACGTCGAACAGCTTCCGCCGTCGCTCGAAGAATCGGCGCAAATCGACGGGGCCGGCTACGTCGTCCGCTTCAGTCGGATCGTGCTGCCGCTGTCGACACCGATCATCGCCACCATCGCCGTGTTCACCAGCGTCGCGCAGTGGAACTCGTTCACCGACACGCTGTTTCTGATGAAAAAATCCGATCTGTTCACGCTCCAATACTTGCTGTACCAATATTTGAGCGAAGTGAACGCGCTGGCGCAAATGTTCCGCACCCAGGCGCAGACGGGCATGCTGAATCCGGCGCTCGTGCTGACGCCCACCTCGATCCGCATGACGGTATCGATCGTCGTCGTGCTGCCCATATTGCTCGTTTATCCGTTTATGCAGCGTTATTTTGTCAAAGGCATTCTGATCGGCGCGGTCAAAGGGTAAGGCAACGTGAATTCGGGAAAGGCAACCTGCGGCGTTCGCGCTGCTTGCACGATTGCAAATCAAGGGAGGATAAACAGATGAACAACCGGAAATACCGCCAGACAGCGACCGCCTTGGCGCTGCTCGTCGCCGTCGCCGCCAGCGGCTGCACCAAATCGTCGTCGTCCGGCACGGACGCAAGTCCGTCCGCTTCGGCCGGCGCGTCGAAAAGCCCTTCCGCCTCGGCGTCCTCGGCCCCGGCCAAAACGGTCAACCTGCAAGTGTTCAGCATGCCGACCAACTTCTCGGGCGCGGTGACCGGCTGGTGGGCCGACGTGCTGAAGGAGAAGGTCGGGGTCAAGCTGGAAATTTTGCCTTCGGGCGACCAGGGCGAACAGAAGCTGCAGGCGCTGATGGCCGGCGGCGAGCTTCCCGACATCGTCGTGTTCAAGACGCAGCAGCAGGTCGAAGACGCGGTCAAGGCGAACCTGCTCGTCAACCTCGACGAATATATCGCCAAGCTGCCGAACGCGGCCAAAAACGCGTCGACCGCGCTGCAATACTACCGCGATACCGCGAGCAACGGCACCGGCAAGCTGTACGCGATTCCGAACAACGTCGGTCCGGCGCTGATCGGCGCCGAGCTGAACTACGGCCCTTACTTGCGCTGGGATCTCTATAAGCAGCTCGGCATGCCCGAAGTGAACAAAGTGGAGGACTACTTGCCCCTGCTCAAAAAAATGCAAGACCTCGAGCCGAAAAACAAGGACGGCCAAAAAACGTACGGCTTCACGCTGTGGAAAGACTGGGACAGCATCGCCATGCTGCTGAGCGGCATGCCGTTGACCGGCATCGATTCCGGCGACCCGTCGCTGCCGTTCCTGCAAGTCAACTATTTGAACAATGAGACGAAAAGCATTCTCGCACCGGACAGCGAATACATCCGGATGCTGAAGTTCTACTATACGGCGAACCAGATGGGGCTCGTCGATCCCGACTCGCTGACGCAGCGCTACGAAAGCGCGCTGGAGAAAGCGAACCAGGGCCGGGTGCTGCTGTCGTGGTGGCCGTGGTTTTCCGGCGGCTATAACACCGCACATGTCAACGACGATCCGGTCAAAGGCTTCCGTCCGGTGTTCTCCAAAGACATGCGGCCGTTCAAGCCGGGCGACGCGCCGTTCGGCGAAACGTGGGCGATCGGCATCGGCAAGTCGACCAAAAACCTCGACGCCGCGCTCGCTTACGTCGATTTCAACTACTCGTTCGAAGGCAACCAACTGCTGATCAACGGGCCGAAAGGCGTCATCTGGGACCTCGACAGCAACGGCCAGCAGTACGTCACCGATCAGGGCTGGGACATTCTGACGAACAACAAAGACATGCCGGGCGGCGGCAAGCTGGTGGACGCCTACTCGGCGGTGCGCAGCAGCGGCGGGCTTTCCGCGGCGACGATCGACCCGACCTACAAGCAGCCGATCCACTACGGCATCTGGCCGAGCACGCTGCAGCACAACCCGAACAAGCTCGATCAGGACTGGCAGAAGACGACCGGCTACAAAACGACCGTCGCCATGCTGGAAGACAAGAAGCTGACGTCCAGCAACTCGCTCGCTTCCAAGCTGATCCCGACGATGTCCGACGACATGACAACGCTCAAGAACAAAATCGGCGACGTGGTCAAAACCGATTCCTGGCTTGCCGTGTTCGCCAAGAACGACGCCGAATTCCAGAAAATCGTCGACGACATGCGCAAGAAAGCCGAAGGCCTCGGCTTGCAGAAGCTGCTCGACCTCGGCAACGCCAACTGGAAAACGGCGCTGGAGAACGCGAAGAAGTACAATAAGTAAGCGTTGTGCGGCGGGCGGGAGGCAGTCAGCGGCGGGATAGCGACAGGCGTTCCGCCGTTGACGGTGCCCGTCTTGGCGGGCTATGATGAAGGATGACAGATCAATAGCGAGGCGGACATCCCCTTTTTTGCGAAAAAGGTAGATGTCCTTCTTTGTTTGCCGGGTACAATCGGGACACGGGACGGGACGGGGGTGCGGCGGATGGCGGGCAACGGAATCGGATGGCGCAGGTGGCGCGGATGGCGGCCGGCGCGGAAGCGGCTGCAGGTTCGTTTTTACAACCGGCTGATGCTGTATACGACGCTGATCTTTCTGGCGGTCGCTTATTTGCTTGCGTTTCTGGCGGCCCGCTACGCCACCCAGCTCGAAGCGGTCAAGCAGCTGCAGCAAAGCCGCGACGCGCTGAGCGCGGTGTTCGGCTATTACGAGCGGAAGAACGACAACTTCCTCAACATCGTGTACACGCTGTACGATACCGAAGACATTTACGCCACGATCAGCGAAATGCTCGAATCCCCTTCCGACGCCGAATACGAAAACAACGCCCTCGTAAAGCAGCAAGTCGTGCGCACGATGGCCGGACTTGCCGTGCAGGACCGGGACATTTCGTCGATTGTGCTGTTCAAAAATTTGACCGGTTCGCTTTACGTGTACAACACGAGCAAACATTTCCTCGAACGCGTCGGGCCGGACTATCCGCTCTACGCGCAGATGAAGCAGATGGCGTCCGGGCGCTACATTACCGGCACCCGCACCGTCGTCAGCGGTTCGATGGCGCAGATGGCGTACGGCATCTCCGGCACGCTCGGCAGCAAAAACATCCGGCTGATGGCCGGCCAACTGCTGATCGAATACAATACGCAGGCGATTGAAAATATTTTTCAGGAGTACGCCGGCAAAACGTTGGGGCAATTCGTGATCGTCTCAGGGAGCGGGGACGTTGTTTTTAATTCGGAGGGCGGGTATGGCGGGGAGCCGTACAGTCAGTTGGATGTGCTGAAGGATGGCGCCGAAAGTGCGACGATTGACGGCAAGCGCTACTACGTGCAGACAATCGTCAACGACAAGCGGGACTATATCGGGGCCAACCTTGTTCCGAAGGAAGAAGTCGACCGCAAAAGCGCCTATGCGCGGCGGCTCATCTACGCCGTGTTTACGGCGCTGGCGTTCGTCTGCGTCGTGCTCTACACCGCTGCCGGCACGTTCGTGTCGCGGCGCGTGAACGAGCTGATCAAGGGGATGAAACGAATCAGCACGAACCATCTGAGCTACCGCATCCCGCTGCCGAAGCGCAGCGACGAATTCGCCGAAATTGCCGCCCGCTTCAATCTGATGTGCGACGAGTTGCAGCTGATCATCCACCGCGAGTACATCAGCGAGTTGAAGAAGAAGAACGCCGAGCTGAACGCGCTGCAGGCCGGCATCAATCCGCATTTCCTGTACAATACGCTGGAAGCGATCCGGATCAAGGCGTCGGACGACGGCAACCGCGACATCGCCGAAATGATCGTGCTGCTCGCGCATCTGTACCGCAGCGTCGTGCGCGACCGCACCTTCATCCCGGTGCGCAAGGAGATCAGCATGTGCGATATGTATCTGCATATCTTCTCGCTGCGGTACGCGAGTTGCCTCGAGTACGACATCAACGTCGAGCACCGCGTGATGGAGTACGGCCTGCCGAAAAATTTGCTGCAGCCGATCGTCGAAAACTACTTTGTGCACGGCATCGGCGGCGGCAGCGGCGAAGCGGGCGAAGGCAGCCGATTTCTTATCGAAGGCCGCCTGGAGGAAGGCGATATCGTGTTCCGCTTCGAGGACAACGGGCGCGGCATGAGCGAGGAGCGGCTCGACGCGGTGCGGCGGCGGCTGGACCAGGCGGCGGCGCAAGCGGACGCAGGCTACGGCCTCGCCAACGTGCACGAGCGCATCCGGCTCGTTTACGGCGAGCCGTACGGCTTGAGCGTGGAGAGCCGGCTTAGCCGCGAAACGCGCATCACCGTACGGATCGCGGCGCTCAGCTGCGAGGAGCTGGAACGCCGGCTGCTCGCCAGCGGCGAGGCGGGCTGAGCGCGCCGTTGGCGCAGGTGCGGGTAAAGCCGTGGCCGCAGCGGGGGCTCAGCGCAGGTTACACTGGGGCAAAACTAGCTACTCGGGCGGGCGCGGTACTGGGGCAAAACTAGCTACTCGGGCGGGCGCGATACTCGGGCAAAACTAGCTACTGGGGCGGGCGCGATACGGGGGCAAAACTGGCTACTCGGGCGGGCGCGATACGGAGGCAAAACTAGCTGCTCGGGCGGGCGCGATGCGGGGGCAAAACTAGCTACCCGGGCGGGCGCGATACGGGGGCAAACTAGCTACTCGGGCGGGCGCGATACTCGGGCAAAACTAGCTGCTCGGGCGGGCGCGATGCGGGGCAAAACTAGCTGCTCGGGCGGGCGCGATACTCGGGCAAAACTAGCTACTGGGGCGGGCGCGATACGGGGGCAAAACTAGCTTCTCGGGCGGGCGCGATACGGAGGCAAAACTAGCTTCTCGGGCGGTTGCGATGCGGGGGCAAAACTGGCTACTCGGGCGGGCGCGATACTCGGGCAAAACTAGCTGCTCGGGCGGGCGCGATGCGGGGCAAAACTAGCTGCTCGGGCGGGCGCGATATACGGGGGCAAAACTGGCTACTCGGGCGGGCGCGATATACGGGGGCAAAACTGGCTACTCGGGCGGGCGCGATATACGGGGGCAAAACTGTTACTCGGGCGGGCGCGATGCGGGGCAAAACTAGCTACTCGGGCGGGCTCGATATACGGGGGCAAAACTGGCTACTCAGGCGGGCGCGATGCGGGGCAAAACTAGCTGCTCGGGCGGGCGCGATGCGCTATTTGCGCCGCGCGGGCCGCAGCGGGAGTTGCAGCGCAGGTTACATGCGCTAGACGCGCCCCGTGAGGCCTTGGCGGGAGCTGCAGCGCAGGTTACATGCGCTAAATGCGCCGCGTGAGGCCCTGGCGGGAGCTGCAGCGCAGGTTACATGCGCTAAATGCGCTGCATGCGCCGAACGAATCCACAGGTACATGCACAGCGGCATTTCGGCGAGCGGCGAGCGAAATAAGGCTGATTTCAGCCTTACAGCGGCATTTCGGCGAGCGGCGGGCGAAATAAGGCTGATTTCAGCCTTACAGCGGCATTTCGGCGAGCGGCGGGCGAAATAAGGCTGATTTCAGCCTTACAGCGGCATTTCGGCGAGCGGCGAGCGAAATAAGGCTGATTTCAGCCTTACAGCGGCATTTCGACGAGCGGCGGGCGAAATAAGGCTGATTTCAGCCTTACAGCGGCATTTCGGCGAGCGGCGAGAGAAATAAGGCTAATTTCAGCCTTACAGCAGCGTTTCGGCGAGCGGCGGGCGAAATAAGGCTGATTTCAGCCTTACAGCGGCATTTCGGCGAGCGGCGGGCGAAATAAGGCTGATTTCAGCCTTACAGCAGCGTTTCGGCGAGCGGCGAGCGAAATAAGGCTGATTTCAGCCTTACAGCAGCGTTTCGGCGAGCGGGTCCCGCCATCTGCAAAAGCAGCCTCCCTCAGGAAGGCTGCTTTTGCAGGTTTTGCCGGCGGAATTCCATCGGCGACACGCCGTACGTTTTTTTGAAGATGCGGTTGAAGTAGCTCTGGTTCGGGATGCCCACGCGCTGCACGATTTCCGCAATTCTCATGTCCGTATCGAGCAGCAGGGCACGCGACGCCTGCAGCCGCGCATGCGTCAAATAATCGTTGAAATATTTGCCCGTCTCTTCCTTGAACAGCTGCCCGAGGTAAGCCGGGCTGACATTGAAGCCGCCGGCCAAGCTTTTCAGCGACAGCTCGGCATCGTACTTCTTGTTGATCTGCTCAAGTGTCAGATGCACCAGCAAATGATAGGTGCCCTTGCGCTTGCCGATCGCCTGGATCGCCTCTTCGATCGTACGCGCCAGCCACGCCTGCAGCTCCTCGCGCGTCCGCAAAGCCGGGTAGCCGGCCAGCCGCTCGGCGAGCGTGCCGGGAAGCGCATCCGAAACGCGGCCCGATTCGATCACGGTGCGCACAAGGCACAACACGAGCGGCAGCATCCCGCCGCGCCCATCGCCGAACCGGCCAAGCGCCGGTCCAGCCGCCGGGCCGCTTGCCGGGCCACCTGCCGGGCCACCTGCCGGACCGGCTCCCGCCCCTGCACCGCCGACGCCGCAGCCGGCTCCCTCACCCGCCCCCGCATGCCGCTCGACATCCCGCTTCGCGAGCTGCAGCGCCTGGCGCAAATCCCCCTGCCGCAGCGCGGCGGCGAACTGCTGCAGCTCCATGCGCGCCTCGGCGGTCGGCAGGCCGGACGCCTCCGGTAAGCGCATACAAAACACCGCCAGCGCCTCCGGATCGAGGAACCGGTAATGGCGATAAAATACCGCCGACGCATAACATTCGCCGACGCCCGCGGATGCGGCCGCCACCGGGCTCACCGCAACGAAAGCGCGAATTCCGCGCGCCGCGGCTTCCCCGCCGAGCCGCTGCAGCGCGTCGCGCAGCTCGGCTTCGCGGCTTTCCTCCGCACACGGGCCGTGCAGCACAGCAACGACTCGCAGCGAACCGTCGATAAACACTTCGCCGGCGAATACGGGAAGAAACACGCTGCGGCACAACTCCGACAGCTCGGTCGCGCACGCGAACGGCTCGCGTCCGCCGGCGTCCGCGACGTCGAGCACGCACACCCGGTAAGCCGAAGCCGACAAATCGATGTGCAGCAGCTCGGCGCGTTCGAACAGCTCAAAATCCTGGATCGTGCCGTTCACCCAACGGTCCAGAATATTCGTGCGGAACGCGATCGCATCCGGCGGAACGGACGCGGACGCGGAAGCACGAGCGCGGGCCGTGCGGTCCCGCGCCAGATTTTCGCCGGTTTTGGCCAGCGTCTCCACAAATTCGCTTTCGTTGATCGGCTTCAGCAAATAGTTTTCGACGCCGTGTTGCAGCGCTTTTTTGACATAATCGAATTCGCTGTAGGCACTGATGACGATGCAGCGCAGCGACGGATTGACGAGCTTCGCCCGCTCGATGAGGGTAAGTCCGTCCATATGAGGCATACACACGTCGGTAATGAGCAAATCCGCCGGACGCGCCGCCATCATCGCGAGCAAGTCCTGTCCGTTCGCGGCCGTTCCGGTCAACTCCATGTCCAGCGATTCCCAGTCGACCCGGCTGCGCAATCCATGTATGACGAACGGTTCGTCGTCGACAATCATGACTTTGAACATGCTGATCCGCCCTTTCCCCCACATAGTAGCACGCGCTCTGCACCGGAACAAGATCGCCGCGCCCCTCTAAACGTCGTCCCAGCCCGCTCCTTCCGTCTCCACATTCGGGAACAGCAGCTGTCCGGCGACAAGCTCCCGCAGCCGCCGCACGTCCGCTTCGGGCAGACCGGCACCGTCGCAATAAGAGACGTTTGCCTGCAAAACGCCCACGCCGTCCGCCCCGGTCAGCGTCACGTGCACATCCGGGTGGCCCAGGCTGAAACGCATCCCCGCCTCGCTGAAGCTCCCGTCCGGCGACCGCCGGATAAAGTCGAGCCGTCCCAGCCGCTCTTCCGCTTCCGCGACCAGCTCCGGCTCCAGAAAGGCAGCCGGTTTGCCCGCCAACAGCCCCATGCCGAGCACGCTGCCGTTGATGAAGCCTTTGCCCAGCCGCGCGGCTAACGGCAGCAGCTCCTTCGCCGCGGTATCGTCGATCAGCATATACCTGGTATATGCCTGCACCGTGTCGAACTCGCCCGTACGCAGCAAACGCGCCAACCGGGCGGTATTCCGCCCGGTGACGCCGATGTGGCGAATCGCCCCCTGCTCCTGCAGCTTGCGCAGCGCCGGCAGCGTTTCGGCGAACAACAATTCATACGGCTGGATGTCCGCCTCGTGGATCTGCACCAGATCGATCCGGTCGGTGCGCAGCCGCGCCAGGCTTGCCGCCACGGATTTGATCACCTCGTCATAGGTGTAGCGCATGCCCGGCATCGCCGCTTTCGACGCCAGCACGACACGCTCCCGCTTGCCGCCGGCCAGCGCGTCGCCGATGCGGCGCTCCGACTCGCCGCCTCCGTAGAACGGCGCCGTATCGATGAACGTGACGCCGGCGTCCACCGCTTCGTCGACGACGCGCCGCGCCTCCTGCTCGCCCGTCGGCCCGAATGCGCCGGCAAGCCCGGCGCCGCCGAGCCCGAGCCGCGAGACTCGCAGTCCCGTGCCGCCGAGAACCGTGTATTCCATCGCAACCCGCCCCTTTTCAGCTCCACAAATTGGTTTAGCCGGCTCGTTTATTAAGCTCCTTAAGCTTCACAGACTTAATAGTTCTCGAATGCCAAATGAACCGTATTCGCAACGCCGCAAAATGCCGGAAAGCTCTTCGCCGTTTCGGCAATATGCTCGGGCGAGAAGTTCATCCGTTTCAGCCGGAACTCCCGCGCCTTCTCCGCCAGCTTCTGGGCGGTGATCACTTCCTGGTGAAACTGCTTGTAAAGCTCGGGCCCCCACTGCGCGCCAAAATCGACATGCAGCCGCTCGTCGGCGATATCGAATTCCGACTGGATCGCCGACAGCGGATCGCCGTGCTTCCAGAACGCCTGCGCCGCCTGCCGCTTGTACGGAAACGAACACGCCTCGGCCACGTTCGTCAGCGACACGTAACCGTCGATCAGCTGCTCCACCCGACTGTCCGGCTGCAGCCGGATCGGCGGGAAGAACACAAAGTCGCCAATGTCGAACCCGAGCTGCTGCAACCGGCGTACGCCCATCTGGCTGTGCCGCACTTCGTCCCACAGATGGCGGGACAAGTCGTAATAGAAGGCGAGCGGCATTCGGTGAATGCTGCCGTACAAATAAGCGAGGTTCTCCGCCGCAATAATTTCCGTGGCGTTCACGTAAATCATCTGTTTGACGCTGTCGATCAGCGGCGAATTCGCCGGATCCGCATACAGCGCGCTCGCAGCGTCCGGCGGCGCCGTGCGGAAGCGCGGATCGGAGGCGCTGACGGCCGGCAGCGGTCCGGCCGCTTCGCCCCACGCCGCGGGCCATTCCGCCGGAGCCCCGCCATTCCAGGCGCGAACGACGTGCGCCCTCCATGCCGCCAGCATACGGGCATCGCCGCCGTTCAAATGCGCGGTGTGAAGTTCATGCCGCAGCCACGCCTCCGTATCGCCGAAATCGAGCGTCGCCCGGCGGATGCGGTCGATCGTCGGCGCGTCGAGCACCGGATCGAGCCGGGCAGTCAGCTCGTCGTAATCGTCGCGAAGCCGCTGCAGCAGGAATTGGTAGCTTATCAGAAAAGCGACATCGCTCGGCGCGATCGCCATCCGTTCGTATTGGTCGCGAATCGGTTCGGGCGTACCTTTCGTTTCGTTCAGGCTGCCGGGCAGCTCCTTGATTCGTTCGTGCAGCTCTTTTGCGCTGCTGGCGTGCTGGTAGCCGAACCGGCCGAGCCGCGTTTTGCGCTCGTACGTCGTGGCGGCCGGCATCCAGCCGAACGCAAGGCGGGACAGCTCGAACTCCTTCCACAGCATCGTTCGCAGCGCCGCGGCGGTGTCCGCCGGACGCAGGAACGAATCGTCCCGGCCGTTCAGCCGCGCCGCCAGTTCGTCTGTATCGGCCGCCGCCATGGCTTGCAGGTTATCGTTAGTCATGCGTTAGCTCCCCCTTCGCCAGACTTATCCGGCCCGTGTGGTTCGTATGGCTCATCCGACTCATTCAACTCGCGTGGCCCGCGCGCTTCGACCGGCAGTTCGACATACGATGCAAACTCGCCGCCAAAAAGCACCGTTTGCCGGGCGATCCGCGTTTCCGTCAGCTCCGCCCAGTTGCCGGCGACGTTCGGATGAATATGGTACGCCGGAAAATTCGAGGACGAAATATCGAGCCGCAGCCGCGAGCCGCGCGCAAGCCGCCAGGCGATCGGCCACAGCCCGATCGCGATGTCCTCGGCCGCACCCGGCTCGTAGGCGAGCGGCTGCTCCGCGCCGTTCCGATAAGCAAGCGTGGTAATGCCGTCGGCGATATTGAACGTCCCGCCGTCCGCCATCACCTCCGACAGCTTGACGGCGAACGCCGTATCCTCGGCGTCGGAACGGACGACGAGCCGCACCGACGGCTCGCCCCTAATCGTGCAATCGTCCGCCAGCGGCTCCGAAAGAAACGTCAGCACGCCCGGATGAAATCCCGGCTCCGGCTGCCGCACGCATCCCGGCACCGGTTTGCCGGGCGTTGCCGGCACCGCGGGCAGCAATGCGCCGCCGCCGTAAGTCGGCACCGGATCGGCCGGATCGTACGTGTACGCGGCGCTCCCCGCCGCGGCGGACGGCCTTTCGCCCAGCTTGCCACGCACGCCCGCACAAGCCGCCGCCTCGTCGCCCGCCAGCAAATGCAGCCGCAGCGGCTCTTCCCCCGGCTGCCAACGCTCGTGCGATTTCCATGCGCCGTCGCCGATCGTGTACGTCTCGATGACGCCAACCGGCAAGCCGTACGGCGCCCCCTTCAGCAGCCGATCGAACCAGGCAAGCGCTTCGCGGAAGGCGCCGGCTCCCAGCAAATCGCCGCCCGGGTACTCGCGTTCGCCGGAAGCCGCAGCCGCCATCGTATGATCCCACGGCCCGATGACGAACCGGCTTTGCCGCCGCACTTCCTCCCGCAGCCCGGCGTGAAGCGCAAACGCCGATTCCAGGGCGATGTCGTGCCAGCCGCCGACCATGTGGATCGGCACGCCGATGCGGCCCGGCACTTCGCGGAGCTGCCCCCACAAGCCTTCCCGCCAGAGCGGATCGCCGGGCTCCGAACAACTGATCCAGTCCCGGTACCACCGGTACTCTTTGCCGAACAGCAGCGCGTCGGCTTCGGCATGCGGCTTGTGCGCCAGCGCCCGCAATTTCAGCGAATCCGGCGTTTCCCCCGGCGGCATGTCGCTTGTGCCGATCATCCAGCCGGTAAAAATTTCGTGCTTAAACATCCCGTTCATATAAGCAAGCCGGTATTGGTCGTGGCCGTATACCATCAGGAACATCGTTTTCACCTGCGGCGGCAGCGCATCCGCCATCGTCAACTGGGCGAAGGACAAGTAGGAGCCGCCCATCAGGCCGATGTTCCCGTCTCCCCACGGCTGCGCAACGATCCAATCAATCGTGTCGAGCCCGTCGCCGCGTTCGTTCGCGAACGGCAGCCACTGTCCCTCCGACGAGCCGCGCCCCCGGCACTCCTGATACACGACCGCATACCCGTAACGGGTGAAGATGCGGTACATTTCCCCGACATCGACGCCAGGCGCAATGTACGGGTTGCGCATCAGCAGCACCGGCCACGGCCCTTCGCCTTCGGGGAAGTACAAGTGCGTCGCCAGGCGGACGCCGTCGCGCATCGCCACCCGCGTAAGGCGCGACTCCCCGGCCGCAAACCGCGGCTCCGGCAAATCCGCCAGGATCGCGTCAATCCGCAGCCGCAGCAGTTCCTGCGGCGACGGCGGCGCTGCAGACTCCGCCGCCGTACCGGCAGCCGCGGCTTCCGCTCCCTTTTCCGACAACCTCTCCGGCTTCTCTTCTTCCCGCTTCATGCCAGACTCCTTCCGTCACCGGGCGCCAACAAGACGCAAGATGACTGCAATTGATATGCTCCCTACCCAATCGTCCCGGAATGGCCTATACTGGACGCAGGAGGCGACCGCCATGCACGTTTTTCCGCCCTATGCGGTGGGCCGCTCGTTTGCGGGCACGATCGTGTATCCGCCGGGCAGCCATTTCGGCCCGCGCCAGCAGAACGACATCCAGCTGCTGCTGCTTCATTCCGGCTCGACCGACGTCTGGATCGACGACAACGAGCCGCTGACGATGTACCCCGGCACTGTGATGCTGCTGCTCCCCGGGCACCGCGAGCGCCTCGAGTTCTCCCGCAGCGAGGAAACGTGGCATCGCTGGATCTGCCTGAGCGTAGACGAGCTGCCGGAGGAGGAGCTGGCGCTGCTGCGGACGCTGCCGAACACGCTGCCGCTCTCCGAGGAGATGAACCAGATCACCGACGCCATGCTCGATTTGCGCTTCAATTCCACCCTGGACAACGATTTGCTGCTGCGCTCGTACGGACTGACCGCCGTGCTGCGCTACATCTCCGAGTCGCGGCGCCAGCAGTCGCAGATGAGCATGCATCCCGCCGTCATTTTGACCAAGTCGTTCATTCACCGCCACTTCCGGGAAGAAATTACGCTGAAACAAATCGCCGACTCGGTCAACCTGTCCGGCGAGCACCTGATCCGCCTGTTCCGCCAGCACGAAGACTGCACGCCGATCCAATATTTATGGCAGCACCGGCTGCGCATCAGCCTCGACCTGCTCGAGCATACCGGCCTCAGGGTGTATGAAATCGCTTACCAGTGCGGGTTCAAGTCGGCGTTTCATTTTGCCCGGGCGGTGAAGAAGATGACGGGGCTTACCCCGTCGCAAATTCGCGCGCACGAGTGAAGCGGCCGCTCAGGCGAGCGAATACGGCGCCAGCTCCCGCTGGTCGGTGATGACCGAATCGCCGCGAATGTAATGGCAGACGAACGAACGGCGCCAACGGTCCGCGGAACGGTTGCGGGTGGACGAATGGATCAGCAGGCCGTCGAAAATGAGCACGTCGCCCTTTTTCATCGGAACGGGAATTTCCCGGGTCAGGTCGACGCCTTCGATCTCGTGCAAATTCGCTTCGTGCTCCTGGATGTTCCGCACCGCGCCGTGCGGCAGCAGACCCAGCCTGTGGCTGCCCGGAATGACGTGCATGCAGCCGTTTTCCGTGTCGACGTCCTCGAGCGCCATCCAGGTCGCCGTAATCGTGTTCGGCTCGTTTTTGATATAGTAGTAGTCCTGATGCGCCGACTGGCCGGGCGAACCCGGATCCTTGTAGAAGTACATCGTCTGGATGCCGAGCGCTTCCTGCCCGTAAATTTGCCGCAGCGCGCCGCGAATGACCGGCAGCTTCATCATTTGCAGCGAAAAGCCGTCATTCTTGTGCGGATGGAATATGCGGACGCTGAACCGCTCCTTGTCGCCCAAATATTGCTGCCCTCTGCGGGGCCGCGCCCATTGCGGCATGTCTTCGGCGGAGCGGATCGCGTGGATGTGCGCGTTGTACACGTCGATCAGGTCGGCGCTGCACGCCTGTCTGAGAATCAGATAACCGTCCTGCCGGTACTTAGCGAGCTGTTCGTCGCTGAGCGGCTGGAGCACTTTCGTATCGATTGCGGGTTTCATCGCGGTTCTCCTCCTTCGGATGTCTTGTCTGGCGGGACGTCAGGCGTTCAGCCGTTTGCCCGGCTTCACTTTCTCCAGCACGGCGTCGCTTCGTACGGTGGCGAGGCAGATCAGGCGGCGGTTGTCCGCCAGCTCCTGCGGCGAAATCATGCAGTATTCCGCGTCCTCCTGGACGACCGTTCCTTCCACAACCTGGTGAATGCACGACCGGCACGTGCCGTTGCGGCACGAATACACCACATCCGTCCCCTGTCGCAGCGCCGCTTCCAGAATCAGCTCGTTCGGGCGTACGCCGATCGTCTCGTCAGACGGCAGCAGTTTGACGCGGTACTCACTCATGGCCGGCGCCTGCTTCTGCTTCGATGGCCGCGATGCGGGCGGCGATGCGGGCGCGGAACGGCTCGTAATCCCATTTCTCGTGCTCGGCGACGAGAAACTCCTTCCAGTAACGATGGTACGCCGCTTCGCGAATTTCCTCGTACTTGTCGTTGTCGCCGCCCATCCGGTGCAGCAGCCACTTGTAGCCGTACTGCAGATGGATGCTTTCGTCCGCCCAGTCGTAATCGAAATCCTGCGAGCTTGCCGTATCGCCTACCGCTTCGAACTCGCTTTTCAGCTTGCTTTTCAAATTCGGGCCGTTCATCTCGAACCGGTGCAGCAGCGCAAATACCGCTTCTTCGCCGTAAGCGCTGTTGGACACATACGGATCGGCGCAGATCGGATAGTCGACGCCCGCCTCGAAGCCCCATGCCTGCAGCCGTTCCTCGCCCATCATGCAGTGCCGCGCCTCGTCAAACGACCATCTCGCGCAGTCGAGATAAAACTCCCACGGCATGCCGTCCCACTTCCACAGCACAAGCGCCGTAATTTCCGCCGAAAATATTTCGTTCACATGATTAATGCCCTGCCACACCTGGCGATCAATGAATTTGGTCGGCATCTCCTTCGGCAGGTGGTAAGCCGCGTATTCGAATTTCGGGTCGCGCGCCGGATGCAGCGGCGGCACGTATTCCGGACGCTGCAGCACATGCGGCAGCGGGAGCGCCTCCGGCCGTTCGGGGCCGGTTACGCCTCCGACCGCCTGAAAGTGCGCGGCAATCGCCGCCTGCCATGCACTCGGGCGCGACGCCGCCCGCTCCGGCAAACCGGCGTACAGCCGTTCGGCTTCGGCGATTTGCTGCTTCAGCTGCGGCACGAAGCCAGCCATAAATTCGAGCGTCGGCGCGTCGTCGAGCGGGTCGGCGGCCGTCACATAAGCTTCGTATGCTTCGCACAGCTCGCTTTTGACATAGTAGACGCCTTCGAGCAAAGCCGCGTCGGAGCCGCAGCGGATCAGCGCCGCCAGCAGCTGCTGCAGATTGGCGTCATGGCCGTGATCGACGTCGCGGCGCGGATACCGCAGCTCCAGCACCCGCGTGCGCAGCGCGTTCGCCCGCAGCGAGTCTTGCCACATATGCTTGGGCAGCCGTTTCTTCAGCTCCCAGTCGGACACGCTGACCAGGTAGCCGCCCAGCGTCTTCATCAGTTCGCGTTCGATCAGAAACATCCGCTTCAGCCGCTGCGATGCTTCCTCCACTTGCCGCTGCCCGGGTTTTCCCATCAGGATCGCTTTGCTTGCCATTTGTGATTTCCTCCTCGCGCGGCGGTAAGGGGTTACGGCCGATTCATGCTTCCATTGTAAGAAAAGCGATGCCGCACGGGAATGATTCCATTTGATAAAACATGACTGCAATTGATATGCCGCAAAAATCGTACTCCCGCGGTTCGAACGCAGCCGCTCGCGCCGGGAAATTGTTCGTATTCTATAAAAATAGTGAGCCGAAATGTAGCGAAATTTGGTATGATAGAGGCAGCAGGTTCGGCGATTCGCCGGCCGCTAAAATTACTTGCGCAGGAAGGAAAAGATTCAAGTGAATCCGCTCAAAAAATTCAAATTGAAGGCCATGCTGCGCAACTGCGATTACATCCTTGCGGGCACGGTCATCAAACAAAAGTATTACAACATGAACAAAGGTTCCGAATTCAACCGGCTGATCGATCAGTACATGGAAGATCCCGGTTTCGCCAACGCCGTCAAATTGATCGAATACAATGAAATGACCGTATTTTACTTTACCGAAAGCTGCCAGGAAGGGCTGTACGCGCGCAAGTCGCTGCAGGACCCGAAGCCTGAGGAGCTGCCTTCCGCCGCGGAAGAGCAAGCGGAAGGCCGCACTCGCGTACGCGAGCCGCGGGCCGAAGCGGCCGCCGCCGGCAAAGCGGCGCGTTCGTCCGCGCCGGCGCCTGCGCCCGCGGAGGAGCCGGCAGCCGTGCGCTCCGCGCCGGTGCGCGTGGCGCCTTTCGGCAGCAGCGGCGGTGACGCTGCCGTGCCGGCCCGGACGGCCGCGATGCCGTCCGGCGGCATTCCGGCGCCGCGCGCGGTGCAGCCGGTGGCGCGGCAGTCGATCCTTGCCGCCGCCACGGCGAAAGCCGCCGAAGCGCAGAACAAGCGCGACGCTAATGCGGCGGAAAGCGGCGCTCGCGAGCGCGATAACGTCGCGAGCGCTGCCGCGGCGCGGCAGGGCGACGCGGCCGAGCCGGCGCCGCGCGAGGTCGTTGCGCGCGCAGAGCCTGCGCGCGCGGAAGCTGCGCCGGCCGCGGCTGCTGCACCAGCGCAGACGCCTGCGCGCGCGACGGCTCCCGCAGCGGCGGATGCCATTGCCGCGGCGGAGCCAGCGCCTGTGCGCGCGGCTGCATCGGCGCCGGCTGCCGCGCAGACGGTCGCGGCGCCTCCCGCCCCGGCGCCGAGCTACCCGAACGTCGTCGCCACGCTGCGCAGCGACATCGAAACGATGATCAAGCAGCTCGATCATTATCGCAAGCAGCTTCCGTACCGGCCGCTGGAGGCCGATAAGCTGAAAGCATGGTGCGAGTCGCTGGAAGCGGCGATCCGCGAATTTACCCGGGCGGTGAACAAGCTGGAAGGCAAATAGCTTTCCTATGCAACGAAGGGGATACCGGCATCAGGCCGATATCCCCTTTATGGCATCATTTCCTCCCCCGCCATCCACAATAAGCCATGAAAAATGGCTTATCTGCTCCTTTTTAGGCGCTTCGTCGAAAATAGCCCATGATTTCACTGGCTATTTTGCTCCGAAAGCCCGACAATCGCCCTTTTTCACAAAATAACCAGTGTTTTCGCTGGCTATTTCCTTACTGGGCCTCATTTTTTGCCCAATAGCCAATAAAACATGGCCTATTTCGCAGCGGAGCGCCCGATATACGCCATGATTTCGTCAACCGCCAGGCGATACCCGCCGGCCGTACGGAACGTTTTCCCGAACGCCGCGGCTGCTTCGCTGTAAGAGGGGCTTCCCAGCACCTCGTTAGCGGCAACGCGCAGACGAGCGGCGGTCAAGCCCGGCATGGACAATCGGATGCCGGCGCCGATTCGCGCGACTCGCTCGGCAATGAGCGGCTGATCCGCGCTTTGCGGGATCACGACGAGCGGAACCCCGTTATACAGGCCTTCGTGCACACTGTTCATGCCGCCGTGGGTAAGGAACAGCAACGCGAGCGGCAGCAGCTCCGTTTGCGGCACATAGGGCTGCACGATGAAATTGCCCGGCACTTCCCCCAGATCGGAAAGCACGACTTTATTCCCGATCGCCATGACAACCGTATGCTCCGTATTGCCGAACGCCTCGATACACAGCTTGTAGAAATCGATCGCGTGGTTGAACACGGTCCCGAGCGAAATGTAAATCGGGCGTTTCCCTTCAATAGCCGGAAAATCGAAGCTTTGCGGCGTGAACCGAGGCGAAACGGACGGACCTACAAACCGGTACGTTTCGTCGAACGTTTCCCCGTCCGGCTGAAACTCCCTCGTCGTGTAAACAAGTGTGAGCGGCGCGGGATTGCAGAACACTTCGTAAGGAGAACCGATCGCCACGCCGTATTTGTCCTCCGCCGCCGCTGCCAGGCTTTGGAACCGCTCGCGGATCGGGCCGGCGACATCTGCAGGAACGCTTGTATGAAAAGGTTCCATCATCCGCTCGAACGACGCCTCGTTCTGGGCAAATGAGGTGCAAGAGCCGATGGCGGGAAGCTTCAGCAACTGGGCCAACAACCGGCCGCAGCCAAACATGGAGTCATGAACGATATAATCGAACCTCTCCCCTTCGATTTGCTCGAGCACGCACGGAATAACGATGTCCGCCGTCAGCAGCAGCCCGTTGATTCGTTCGAGCGTATGATTGCGGCCGCCGGAGACGAACGCCCGGATGAACGCCTGCCCGTCGAACGTGCGTACGGAAGCCCCGGCTTTCTCCATTCGCTCCCGAAACGCCTCGATGCATACATACACGACTTCCTCGCCGCGCGAAACCAGCTCTTGCACAACGCCAACCGTCGGATTGATATGGCCTTCCGACCCGCCATTAATATACAATACACGCGCCATGTCCATCCCACCCGTGTGAGACTCCGGCCATTCGTTCGGCCATGAACCTATGATTCCCGGCAGCGCCCTCATTAATGCTATCATATCCTATTCGTCCGGTTGCAGGATCTGCGCTATTTCATACACGTTCCTACCGTTTCACACAAAATCCAAAAAGCAAACGATACAATGGAGTAGTGGCAAATTCGAAATTGAACTATAGTAGTAGTAGGGACGCATCATTTTATTTCATAGGGAAGTGGGAAGTCTGAAATCCAACGTTAACGCGCGCAAGGTGTGAGAAGCGCATACCAAATAAGCCGTTCCAGGGACGGCATTATGGAAAAAAAAGGTTGTTGGAAGGCTGTAAGCCACTCAGGGCGAAGCCGCCATAATACGGAAGCCCTGAGCCTGAGCAAACCGGATCGCTTGCTCGACCGTGATTTCGCGTTGCATAGGGCGAGCATCGGATTTCTTGTAGAGATCAGGATCGTAAGGCATTTTGTTCTTCAAGATGTGGCAGATGGCGGTTAACAACATGCGCGCAATGGCAATAACGGCGCGTTTGTGGCCACGACGCTTCTTGAGCTGCAAGTAGCGGTTCCGTATTTCGGGATGCTTCTCGCTTTTGACGACAGCGGTGGCACACTGGACCAAAAGCGGCTTGATGTAGCAGCCGGCTCTCGAAATCCTTACCGACTTTTTCTTGCCGGCACTCTCGTCGTTGGAGGGTGTGAGCCCTGCCCAGGAACACAAATGCTTGGCTGTCGGGAACACGTCCATGTTTACACCAATCTCTGAAACCACGGCAATGGCGGAGAATGGGTTTTTGAAGGACGGAACAGTCAAGATCAGTTGGAGCTCTTCGGAGCAGGGCGCGGCAAGGGAAAGGATAACGGCTTCCAAATCGGCTTTACGGGCTTCGAGGTCTTCGTAGTGCTGTCGAATGATTTTGATTTTCTCGGCTTGTTCCGGCGTAATGAGTCCGTCGACGGCAAGCTGCAGATCGGGCAGCTTCGCTTTCATGGAGCGATGAATGAGCGGCTCAAGGTCAAAAGCCGTATCCAGCGGATCGTCGAGCAATTTGTCCAGGATATTCATGGCGCTTTTGCCGAACGTATCCGAGACGACATTGCCGAGCTGGATGTTCGAGACCGTCAGGCTGTTCTGGAGACGATTCTTCTCGCTGGAGGAAAAGTTCGTCAGCTTGAAGCGGTAGCGCATCAGATCGCGAAGCTGGCGGATCGGCAAGGGAGGCATAAAGCTGCCATTGACCAGATCGTGCTTGAACAGGTCGGCAATCCACTGGGCATCCTTCTTGTCGGTCTTCTTGCCGCGGATGGCCTTGACGTACTTCGGGTGAGCCAGCGTGATGGTGCAGGAAGACTCGAGCATGTTGAAGACGGGAATCCAGTATTTCCCGGTCGACTCCATGCACACGTCCTTGCAGTGATGCGCACAAAGCCACTGTGACAGCTCCGTCAGTCCTTTGGTGAAGGTGGAGAAGCGATGGCGTTTGTACGTGGTGACGCCTTTGCTGTCGGTGGACGCGATACAGGCGACGACAAAGGTTTTGTGCACGTCGATCCCGCAACAGACGGGATCGACAATTTTCAGGGCCATAGAGAAACTCCTTTCCGCAGGGTACAGGAATAGCCCGCAGGGACTGGTGGCCCAGCAATAAACGAGTTGTTTACCAAAGATAAGTCTGCGTGCTCGAAGCGACACTTATTTGTGCTTGGAAAGACCACCGACACATATAAGCATGCGGTCGCCCCTTGATAGAGGCGGCCCACTCACCTCCGCGTGATTTGTAGTGTACGGGTACTCCTGCATTTCCAGCATACAAAAAAATCGCCCAAAGCCAACGGATTTCATTCCGTTTTGTGCCTTGAGCGTAGCGAAAGGAATGGGAATAAGCATGAGAAAACTTATCGTTCAAGAAATGGTTTCGATCGACGGCTTCTTTTCGGGACGCGACGGGGACATAAGCTGGCATCGCGCGGACGATGAATACGAGGCGTATGCGATTGCGTTTCTCCGCTCCGTTGATTGTCTATTGTTCGGAAAAACAACCTATCAGCTCATGGCGAGCTACTGGCCGACTGCAGACGGTGAAGTAGCCGGCATGATGAACGCGATCCCGAAGATTGTCGTTTCCACGACGCTGGACAAAGCGGAATGGCACAACAGCAGGCTGATGAACAGCTCAATTGTCGAATCCATCGCGCAGCTCAAACGACTGCCGGGTAACAACATGGCGATCCTGGGAAGCGCCGCTCTCGCCTCCTCCTTGCTGCATGCCGGTCTGATCGATGAATACCAGCTTACTGTCGTACCCGTAGTGTTGGGGGAAGGAAGTCCTTTGTTCCGAAACGTTCCCTGTCCGATCAACTTGAAGCTGGTCAAATCCACATTGCTGAAATCGGGGTGCATACAACTTCACTACCAACCAGAAGAAACCAACGATAAGGCAGGAGGAAACTGATGTGCGTAAAATAGTAACGGCCGTCTTGTGCATGTTGCTCGTCGTACCTTGGCTGATGCCGTCGGGTTCGGCTAAAGCCTTCGCTGCGAATGACCATTATTTGGGCCAGATCAAATTGTTTCCTTACGGCAAAACGCCGGACGGGTGGCTGTACTGCAATGGTCAAACGATTCCCATCAGCCAAAATACGGCGCTATTTTCGCTGATCGGCACGATGTACGGGGGCGACGGGTCGACAGTTTTTGCCGTTCCCGACTTGCGCGGGAAGGAGCCGGCCGGCGGTATGGGCTATTATATCGCTACTTCGGGCTTTTTTCCAAGTCAAGGCGGAGCAGGCGCCCCCTACGACGTTTTTCTTGGCGAAATTCAGCTGTTCCCGTATGCCTTCGTCCCAAGCGGGTTCGTTAAAGCAAGCGGACAAGTCCTTGCGATTTCAGTCAATAGCGCTTTGTTCAGCCTGTTCGGAACGAGTTACGGCGGCAATGGTTCGAGCACGTTTCAACTGCCCAATATGAAGCCGCTGGACGACGCGGGCGTCTTTTACGCGATGGCGATTGCCGGTATTTTTCCTTCCACCGACGGACCCGGAACGGATATGGGGCATAGCGGAGAAATCGGGCTATTCGCTTATCCGTCTCCCAACCTGGCGCAAGGGATCATGCTTGACGGCCGATCGCTCATTCGAAGCGAGTACCCCAACTTGCTCGCGAGTATAGGAACTCGCTTCGGCGCCAACGACAGCGCCACGTTCAAGCTGCCCGATCTCAGGAAGGCGAATCCGGCGTTGCTTGGAGGCGCAAGTTTCCCGACCGGATTCACGATTTACCAAATGCTTAACGGCCCCCTTCCCTCCCTGTCATCCGAAGATGCGCCCGTTGCCCACGATGATGCCTTTACAACCATAACCGGCTCGTTGACCGTGACGGCTCCCGGATTGCTCGTCAACGACAGCGCCGCTTCCGGCGTTATGGTGGTGAAACAGCCAGAACACGGCGCGGTGAGTCTCGATTCGAACGGCGCTTTCGTTTATGCGGCGGCCCCTACTTACCAGGGTGCGGACGAATTCACATACAAGGCGTTCAGCAACTGGGGCAGCAGCGTGGAAGCGACCGTCCGCTTGACCGAATTTATGCCGGTCATTACTTTCGCCGCGAACGGCGGTACGAGCGTCCCCAGTCTACAAGTATTTGCGGGACAAGCAGTTGAGGAGCCGACTGCGCCGACGCGGACAGGCTACACGTTTGACGGCTGGTACTCGGATAGCGCGTTTAGCCACTCTTATGACTTTTCGACACAGATTACGGCTGACATGACGCTTTATTCGAAATGGGTCGTAACAGGCGAGATCGTCAGCGCCATAGAACGCGCCGAAAGAGAGCAGACGCAATTCGCGGCAAACGCAGCGGCGCAGCTGGTGCTCCCGATGAACGACGGGCCCGAAAAGGAGGCTCTTCTCTCCCGATTGGATATTGTACAGGCTGTCATCGACAACAGAGATCTGCATCTGGATCAAATTGTGTGGATCCTTACCAAGGGCACCTTAGCCGAAAAAGACTTGAACGGCGATCAAGTGTTTGACGCGGCGGATGTCGTGATTTTCTTGCAGCGGATTTCTTTTGTTTCCATGCTGCGCTTTTAATTGGAATTAAAGGAGAGCAGCGACAGTTTGCCGCAAGGCAGGCCGCAATTGCCCTCCCGTTTGTTTAAACACAAATCTCACAAATCGCTCCGGCTGGAACCGCTGCATCATGTGGCCGATTTCCCGGCGAATTTCCTCCAGCACGGCATCGTCGGCCGCCCCGCGGGTGGCGCGCACGATCCGCGCTCCGATTTGCCTCATTTCCGCTTCCTTCATGCCGGCTTCCCAAAAATACGGATATCCTTCCGCGTACTTGTTCGTGAAAGATGAGGCGAGCGCCGGCCGTACCGCTCGGGAGGTGTAGTTTTCCGAGGGAATCAGCAAAAGCGTGCCGGATTGGAGAACGGTTTCCGCCGCCAGCAAAGCCGCCACATCAGGGCCAAACCGTTCCAAATCCGTAAGCATCGTTTCCAACTTCGATCATCTCTCTTTCGCGGGATGGAATGGAAAACAAAAAAGAGCGTTCCATCCGAAGATCGAACCTTCTCGCCCAGGCGCACGGATATCCCCCCGCAATTTTCCGACAATAAACAATCGCCGCCCGAAAATAAATCGTTCCCTGCCGCAGCATGGTGACAAACAAGCTGTCACCGATGGTACACTATGATAAAACAGGGAACGGAGGAAGCCGATGAATCGCAGAGACAGGCTGATTGGCATCGCCCTCGCGCTGTTGAACCGGTACGAAACGGCGCAGTCGCTGGCCGCCAAGTTCGAAGTGTCGACGCGCACGATCAAACGCGACATGCAGACGCTGGCCGAGCTCGGCGTTCCGGTTTACGCGGAAACCGGCCCCTCCGGCGGCTATCGCATCATGGAAGGCTACAAGCTGCCGCCGCTGCAGCTCGAGCCGCGCGAGGCGCTGACACTGCTGTTCTCGCTGAAAGCGATGCAGGCTTACGCCGATACGCCATTCAACCGGGAACGCTGGACGGTGATGGACAAAATCGTCGGCATCCTCCCCGCGGATACGCTGGCCCAGGTGACGCCCCTGCTGAGCCGCTTCGGCATCGACGTGCCGCCGCGCAGCTATACGGCGCCGCTGCTGGAACAGCTGATGGCGCATACGGCCTCGGCGCATAACGTGACGGCGCTGTATCGCTCGCAGAGCGGAAGGAAGCCCGTCGAGCTGCAGCCGAAGCGCATCTATGCGGCGAACGGCTTCTGGTATTGCGAAGCGTATTCGTACACCCACGGCGAGGAGCGGCTGTTTCGCGTCGACCGGTTCGAAACGGTCGAGCGCAGCGATCCGCAAGGCGAAGCGTCCCCCGCCGCATCGCCGCGGCGAGCCCGGGCGCTTGCGAAGGCCGAAACCGCCGCTGCGGTGCCTGTCCGGGTCCGGCTCACCTACCGCGGGATGATTCTAACGGAGCAAGATGCGCACATCGGCGAGCTGATCCGGCAAACGGGCGACGACGAGTGGGAAGTCGCCTTCGATTGTCCGCAAGCGGAATGGGAGTGGGCGGTGCGGTTTTTCTTTGCGATGGGGCCGGAGGCCGAAGTGCTGGAGCCCGCACGGCTGCGGGAAGAACTGCGCCGTATCGCGGAAGAGCAGTGCAAGCGGTATGCCGATTGAAGGGAAAGCTGCGCCGGCACTCGAAATCCGGATTGAAACGCAATGACGAATATCGGAACCGAAAGGATGGGAATTTGTCATGAAACTGTCGAAGGACCAATTCGAGCAAGCAAAAACGTTCCTTTACGCCAACGCCCGTTTGCTTGATCGGAAGCGGTTTGAGTATCATTTTGAAGCGGGTTCGGCCGGAAGCGTCATTGAGGTGCTGCGCGCTTACCAGAACGAAGACGGAGGCTTCGGCAACGCGCTGGAGCCCGACATTCGCTGTCCGCAAAGCCAGCCGGTGCCGACGGAGATGGCCTTGCACGTCATGGACGAAGTCGGACTGTATGACGAATCGATCGTGCGCGGCATCATGCGTTATTTCGAACGGTCTGCGCTGCCGTCCGGCGGATTGCCGCTGGTGGGACCGGACTTGCACCGCTACCCGTACCCGCCTTGGTGGAAGGATGTGCCAAGCGACGTCGCTTCGGTCAACCCGACGGGCACCATCGTGGCGCTGCTGCTGAAACAGCAAGCCGTGCCGCTGAAGGTCGGCGGCGGACCGGCGTGGCTGAGCAACGCCGCCCGCTTCCTGTGGGACAATCTGGAGCAGATCAATCGCAGCTTTTATCACGATCTGATCCATGTGATCGCCTTTTTGCGGGAGCTGCCGGACGATCCGCGCACAGCCGCGGCGCTCGAATCGCTCGATCGTTCGCTGGCTGCGCCAGGCGTGATCGAACGCGACCCGCATGCGGGCGGTTATGTGCACAAGGTGCTGGACTGGGTGACGGAACCGGACAACTACTGCGCCAAATTTGTGGATACCGAAACGCTGTCGCTTCATCTGGACGCGATGGTGGCGGAGCAGCAGCCGGACGGAGGCTGGCCGCTCAGCTTCGAGCCGCTGTCTCCGGCGGCGACGATGGAGTGGCGCGGCTGGCAGACGGTGCACCGGCTGACGACGCTGAGGGCGCACGGCCGACTGTAAATCGTTGTATTTCCGACATTTTCGCTCCGGCTTTGCCTATACGTCATGCGGCATTCGGTATATAATGCGAGGTAAATGCGCCATTGGCGGCGATGAACAGGCGATGAATCGGAGGGAAGCGGCATGGGCTTGACGAAGGTCATCATTGCGGACGACGAAGTTCCCATTCGCGAGCAGCTGAGGTTGTTCGCCTGGGAAGCGCACGGCTACGAGCTTGCCGGCGAAGCCCGGCACGGCCAGGAGGCGCTCGAATTATGCGAGCGTTTGCAGCCCGGCATCGTCGTCACCGACATCGTCATGCCGGTCATGGACGGCCTGCGGCTCGCCCGGCTGCTGCTTGATCGGCAGCCGGCGCTGCCGGTCATTCTGCTCACCAGCCACCGCGAATTCGATTACGCCCGCCAAGCGCTGGCGCTCGGCGTCAGCGATTATTTGCTGAAAGGCACGTTTCGCGACGGCGAATTGCTTGCGGCGCTGGATAAGGCAAAGGCGCGCTTGCCCGCGCCTGCGCCCGACTCCGGCACCGCTTCCGCCTCGGACGATGACGATGCGACTGCTGCGGCGGCGGCGGCCAAACGGTACGAAATCCGCCACGCGGAAGCATTCATCGACGAGCGGCTAAGCGAACCGTTCGATTTGACCGCCGTGGCGGCGCACGTCGGCCTGAGCCCGAACTACTTCGGTTTGTTGTTCCGCAAGGCGACCGGAGAAAGCTTTCCCGAATATGTCAAACGCAAGCGGCTGGACAAAGCCGCTTATTTGCTACGGCACAGCCCGCTGAAAGTGTACGAGGTGGCGGCGGCCGTCGGCTTCCCCAACTACCGCCATTTCACCGAAGTGTTCTGCCGCCGCTTCGGCCGCAGCCCGCGCGAGTTCCGGGGCGGCCATGGCTAAGCTGCGGAAGCTGTTCGGCCGGTTGTTCAGCCGCATGTTCGTCAAGCTGTTCCTTGCGCTTGCGCTCGCCAGCCTGCTCGCTTTCGCCGGCCTGCTGTACAGTGCGCTGGGAAGCTCGCGCGAGGCGCTGATGCGGCAAAAATCCGACGACATGACCATGTTCATGGAGCGGACGGGTCAATACCTCGACCTGTATTTGCAGAATATCCGCAGCATGCTGATCAATATGTCCGAGCGGCTCGACGAACGGGCGCTGGCCGACCCGACGGAGCTGCAGCATACGCTGCAGCAGCAAATCGAACGCAGCAGCGGCATCGCCGCCAATCTGTTCGTCAAGCGCCGCGACGGCTCGATCGTCGCCAGCAATCAACTCGCTTACGGCATCGTCGGCCATCCGCGGCTGCCGGACTTGTTCCGCATCGCCGACGAAACGCCCGGCGTCGTCAAGTGGAGCGAGCCCTACTATTCGCCGCTGCAAACCAACAGCACGGTCGCCTTTGCGCTGTCGCTGAAAGACGGCAGCGGCAGCATGCTCGCCGAAATCAACACCTCGCTGCTCACCCGCCGGCTGTACGAGCTGCTCGGCAGCTCGGGCCAAGGCTTCGCCCTGTTCACCAACGCCGGCCGCATCGTGGCGTACGACGCGAACAGCGCCGTCGTGCCCTACCGCCCGGCCACGCTGCCGCCGGAAATGGACGAAAGCTTCGTGCGCGCGCTGATCGGCTTGCCGGACGGCATCAGCCGCGTCGATGGAGCGACCGGACCGCTCATGGCGGTCAAAAGCAAGCGCAACGAGATCGACTGGTACTTGATCGCCATGACCGACGAACGCGACTTCCGCGCGGGGTCGCGCGGCTTGCTGCTGCGTTTCCTCGGCATCGGCGCGATCTGGTTCTCGCTCCTGATTGTGCTGGCGCTGGCGATCAGCCGGCAGTTCGCGACGCCGGTCAACCGGCTGGCGCTGCAGATGGACCGCATTCGCGGCGAACGCTTCGACCCGCCGCCGCGCCAGATCGCCCGCACCGACGAAATCGGCCGGCTTTCTCGCAGCTTTTACCTGCTGCTGGAACGCATCCGGGAGCTGCTGGACGCCGTTCGCGTGAACGAAGAACGCAAGAAGGAGCTGGAAATGGCGCTGCTGCTCCACCAGATCCGGCCCCATTTTCTGTACAATACGCTCGCCTGCGTGGGCAGTCTGGCCCGGCAGCATCGCGTCGACGAGGTGCAGGAGACGATTCGTTCGCTGATCGGCCTGCTCACTTACAGCATCGACCGCAGCGAGTTCGCCACTCTCGAGGAAGAGCGGCTGTCGCTGCAGGCGTATATGCAAATTCAGAACGTGCGGTACGGCGACGCGTTTCGTTACGAGGAGCGGATCGACCCGGCTTGCGCCGCGGCCCGGTTGCCGAAGCTGCTGCTGCAGCCGCTCGTGGAGAACGCGCTCTTCCACGGCTTGGCCGCCAAAGGGGAAGGCACCGTGCTGATGACCGCCGCCGCCGCTGGTGACCGGTTGCTCCTGACCGTGCGGGATGACGGCGCCGGCATGACCGCAGCGCAAATCGAGGCGGTTTTGTCGCCCCGGAACCCCGCGGCTGGCGCAATCACTGACGCGTCGCACGAGCGGACGGACGGCCGCTTCAAAGGCATCGCCCTGCCCAACGTGCAGGAGCGCATCCGGCTTCATTACGGGCCGGCGTACGGCCTGCGCATCCGCTCCGAGCCGGGCGAATGGACGGAAGTGACCGTCGAGCTGCCGCTTGAAGCGGAAGCTCCGCCGCTTTCCCGGGAATAGGCAATAAAAAATGGCCTATTCGCCGATTTTGGCCCGCCGCATCGGAAATAGCCAGTGAAAACATTGGTTATTTTGACCAATCTGCCCGCAAATCAGCCATTTTCAAACGAATAGCCAGCGAAATCGCTGGCTATTTTGCTGCGACCGCTCATTTCGACCGAAATAGGCGATGAAAAATGGCTTATCTTAAATTAGCCAAGGAAGAAAAAATAAAATCCTAGACTGTCGCTGCTTGATTGAACTATCGTCTCCGATAGCTTAATGCGGAGTTCCGTACCAGTTCATCATGACCCAGTCTTTAATTTGTTTTGCTACCTCTTTCGGTGGAAGATTTGTTGTATTAATCGTTGGCATAGGTGGGTTAAATGCTGCTGTTGCATTTTGTATTAACCAATTTGCAAATTTTTCATATTCTTCAATTAGGCTCTTTTCCCATCCTCTTGCCGTTAATCTTTCCTCCCGTGTAGCGTCATCACAATGCAAGTTAATATAAAGAATTCTATCAAATTTATCTTTATGGTCTGCTGCTTCGATATTTTCAGGAACCATCGTTCCACAAAGGACTGTGCCACGACCACTCAAAGAAATACTATAAGCAATTCTCAACCAATTAGCTTTAGCAATTTGCCAATCAACGTTATTAATAATGTCCATATCAAAAACATCAAAATTGGGAAGCATCTCCCGAACTAATGAGCAAACGGTACTCTTACCAGCTCCACTCGCACCTGTCACAACAAATAGTGGTAATTTAGTCATTGAACTTCCACCTTTGGTTATTAAATTTGGATAAACAGTTGAAATAGGTGAATGAATAAAGAAAAGCCGTGGATGAACATTGTTCACCCACGGCTTTTCGTCGTAACGATGCCGAAACAAAATATACTTTGTCTCGCTCATTCATTGCGGAAGCAGTGATGATCATGGTGTTCAAGAGAGGTGTGCGCAGACGCAGACAAAGCAAATCCAACCCTACAACTTACAGTAGAGTGCTTTAATCACGGCCGCTCGATATCAGGTTATAAATTAACCCTTAACCTCTATCAGGAACATAACCATCATCATCAATACACTTATCCCACCATTCACCATTTGTCACCATAATAAGGTAGTTTAGAAAAGTGGTCAATGATAAATTATTTTTTCCAGTTGGAACTAATCTACCCGTTAGCTTAACAAACGGGCGCCAATCTACAACTTTATTTACTCAGTCTAGTACTTTATTTTCTTCGGTCATTCGGATCGTGCGTACGTCCGCCGTCGCCCGACGTGCGGCCGGCTTTGACATATTTGAGCTGGGCGACAATAATGACGCTGATGATGATCAGCAGAAACCATGAGCTGATTTTGCCGAAGCCGACGAGCCGCCAGGCTTGCTCCTGATCCGGGTATTGCCAGGCGCCCAGGAACGTAGCGATATTTTCGGCCAGCCAGATGAAGAAGCCGACGATCAGGAAAGCGAGCGTGAGCGGCATGCGGTACGTGGCGGCCCGGACGCGGTAGATGATCCACGTCTTGCGGAATACGAGCAGCACCAGCGCCGTCAGCCACCAGCGCACGTCCGGCAGGAAGTGGTGGGTGAAGAAGTTCAAGTAGATGCCCCCGCCCAGCAGCCCGGCGGCAGCGAGCCCCGGCCATCCGGTCATATCCATCCGCAGCCTGCGCCACACCTGGCACATGTAGCTGGCCACGCTGGCGTACATGAATCCGCTGTAGAGAGGCACGCCGAACAGCTTCGTGTAAGCCGGTTCGGGGTAAGACCACGATCCCATGCTCACTTTGAACAGCTCCAGCGCCAGCCCGATCAGGTGAAAGACGGCGATTACTTTCATTTCGTCGCGCGTTTCCAGTCCGCTGCGATACATCAGAAACTGCACGGCAAGCAGGACGAACAGGATGGCGTCGTACCGGTGGATGAACGGGATCTCGACCAGTCGGGAAAGCGTCAGTGTGCCGAAAATCGCCACGGGAAACAGGCAGCTCATCGCCTGATGATAGCCAAAATGCAGCAGCTGCGCGAGCCGGTTCGCCATCGTCGTTCCCGGGATCGGTTTCGCCGCTTCAACGTTCTCCGCCCGGACGCTCCTCTGTTCCGCCGTCATGCCTACCCCTCCTTGCCGTTATCGTAAACGAGAATATCGCCGGGCTGACAGTCCAGCGCCCTGCAGATCGCCTCCAGCGTCGAGAAGCGGATCGCTTTCGCCTTCCCGTTCTTCAGGATGGACAGATTGGCCATCGTAATGCCGACCCGCTCCGAAAGCTCCGTTACGCTCATTTTCCGTTTGGCCAGCATTACGTCAACATTGATGATGATCGCCATATTTTTCACCTCAGATCGTTAAATCGTGTTCCGATTTGATCGCGATGGCCGCTTGCAGCAGCTTCTCCAGCACGGCGGCAAACACCGCAATGACGATGGAGGCGAAAGCGATGGCCAAATCGAGCACCAACAGTCCCGGCGCATCGTCCGCTTCCGCCAGGAAATAGAGAAACGGCGTGCTGGCCGCGTACAATGCCGAGATGGCGATCGCATAGCGCTTGATCTTGCGGATGGCAGCGACGGATACCGGCGAAAACGCCATCTTCGCGTCGATCAGATTCAACAGCCGGAACGCCTGATACAACGCGGCAAAATAAGGAACGGCGGACGCGTACAAGCCGGCGAGCGCCGGATACAGCCAATAAGCCGGAAAATAATCCGCCGCCCGGATGGCGAACGTAGGCAAGCCGACCAGACACAGCGCAACGATCGGCAGGGCGATCAGCACGACGGTTATTTTGAGAAAAAGGGTTGGAACACGTTCCATGACAAGCGCACCTCGTTTCGGAAGTTTGCCTCGATTTTATCGCACAATTTATCGTTTATCAATAAAAAATTGTTTTTTATAAATATGTTTTTGTTGTTTCCCCCGTCACTCCCGCCTCGGCTGCCATTTTCCGCCTTCCGCAAACTTCGTTGCCAAACCGACATTTTGATCGCCTTGCGGCATATTTTCGGCTGCGGCTCCCGGCTATAATGATTCCATGACAGCGCTTCATCGACACAAGGAGGGACCCTATGGCAGCAGCACCAACAGAAGCGGCCGCTCCGGCAGCGCACCGACCGCGACGGGCGATCCGGCTCACAGGCAGCATCATCTGGCGTTATCGCGCCCTCTATCTGATGCTGGTTCCCGGCCTGGTCTATTACGCGATTTATGTTTACGCGCCCATGTACGGAGCGATTATCGCCTTCAAGGAGTACAACATCCTCAAAGGCATGTTCGGCAGCCCGTGGGCCGACCCATGGTACAAGTATTTTCAGATGTTCTGGGAGTCCCCGTACGCCATGCAGACGCTGCGCAACACGCTGCTCATCAGCTTGTACAAGCTCGTCTGGGGCATGCCGCCGGGCATTATCCTCGCGATTCTGCTCAACGAAGTGCGGCACGAGTGGTTCAAGCGGTTCGTGCAGACGGTCAGCTATTTGCCTCATTTCCTGTCCATGGTCATCATTTACGGGCTGGTTATCGCCCTGCTGTCGCAGACGGACGGACTGCTAAACCAATGGATCAAGGCGGCGACCGGCCATTCGGTGCCGTTCCTGACGTCGACCGACTGGTTCCGCACGATTCTCGTCGGCACCGGGATCTGGCAAGGCGTCGGCTGGAGCGCCATCATCTATCTGGCGGCGATCGCCGGCATCGACCCGTCGCTGTACGAAGCGGCGCGCTGCGACGGCGCGGGCCGGCTGCGCATGATCTGGCACATCACGCTGCCGGGCATCCGCAGCGTCATCCTGCTGCTGCTCGTGCTGCGGCTCGGCCACGTGCTGGACGCCGGCTTCGAGCAAATTTACATCATGTACAATGTGCACGTATATCCGGTAGCCGATATTATCGACACCTGGGTGTTCCGCGTCGGCCTCGTCGACATGAACTTCAGTCTCGCAACCGCCGTCGGTTTGTTCAAAACGCTGATCGGCATCGTGCTGATCGTCGGCGCCAACCGGCTCGCCAGACGCTGGGAGGGTGCGATATGGTAACGGCATGGAAAGACCGGCTGTACACGGCCAGCGTATATGCGCTGCTTTCGCTGCTTGTCGTCAGTGTCGTCTTCCCGCTGCTTTATGTCATCAGCGTTTCGCTTACGCCTTACAGCGAAGTGCTCAAGCACGGCGGTTTCCTGGTCGTACCGCGCCACATCACGCTGGCCGCCTACCGGGCGTTTCTGCAGGACGACCTGATTCCCCACGCCTACGGCGTTACCGTGTTCATCACCGTCGTCGGCACGCTGGTCAACCTTGCGTTGACGTCGCTCATGGCCTATCCGCTGGCCAAAAAATATTTGCCGGGCCGCCATTTTTTCCTGCTGCTGATCGTCTTTACCACCCTGTTCGGCGGCGGCATGATCCCGACGTACCTGATCGTCAAGGAAACCGGACTGCTCGATTCCGTATGGGCGATGATCGTGCCCGGCGCAATCGGCTCGTTCAACCTGCTGGTGATGAAGGCGTTTTTTGAAAATTTGCCGGAAAGCCTGGACGAAGCCGCCCGCATCGACGGCGCCGGCGAAACCGCCATTCTCGTGCGCGTCGTGCTGCCGCTGTCGATGCCGATCATGGCGACAATCGGCCTGTTCTATGCGGTTGGGCATTGGAACGAGTTTTTTGCGGCGATCATTTACATCAGCGACCGCAGGCTGCATCCACTGCAGGTGATGCTGCAGAACGTGCTGCGCGCCGGGCAGGCGCCGGAGATGAATATCGAGGAAACGCTGCCCACCATATCGCTGCAGATGGCGGCGGTCGTTCTGACCGCGCTGCCGATTGTCGTTATCTACCCTTTCATCCAGAAGCATTTCACCAAAGGTGTTTTGCTCGGATCGATCAAGGGCTGAGATAAATACCACAAGCTGAAAGAGGTGTCATTCGATGAAACAAAAGGGGACAGCAAGCGCGCTGACGGTGCTGCTCGTTTCGGCCGTTGCGCTGGCGGCCTGCGGCGGCGGAAGCAAGGACAATGCGGCGACGGCATCGCCGTCAGCGGCAGGCTCGCCTTCGGCTTCGCCCGTAGCAAGCGCGGCGCCGAAGGAGCCGGTCAAATTCACTGCGTACATTCAAGGGGGGGGCGGCAACCCGCCGCAGGACAAGGATCCGATCATCCAGCAGTTGAACAAGGATCTGAACATGGTCATGGACTTCAACATCGGCGTTACCGATTACAGCCAGGTGCTGACGGCCAAAATTACCGGCGGCACGCCGCCCGATCTTTTTTCGGTCAACAAAAGCACGCTCAAGCAGTTCGCCGACCAGAACCTGCTGCTCGATCTCGGGCCTTACCTCGACAAAATGCCGAACGTAAAAAAAGCGTACACCGATTCCGACCTGAACCGGGGCAAATACAACGGCAAAATCTACTCGCTCGACAAACGGCAGACGATTCCGATGGCCACCTACTGGATTCGCGCCGACTGGCTCAAGAAGGTCGGACTGGAGCAGCCGAAAACGCTCGAGGAGTTTAAAAACGTGCTGATCGCCTTCACCGAGAAAGATCCGGACGGCAACGGCAAGAAGGATACGTACGGTCTGACCGGCGCCGATCTGCCGGCGTTCAGCGGCATCTTCTCCGCCTTCGGCGTCGCCAATCCCGGCAACTGGATGATCCGCGACAACAAAGTCGTGTACACGACGACCGATCCGAAGATGAAAGACGCGGTAGCGTATATTGCCGACCTGATCAAGGCCGGCGTCGTCGACCCGGAAGTGCTGACCAACCAGAACCCGACGGACAAAGTGTTCAAAGGCCAGGCCGGCGTCATTTATATCAACTGGTCCTCGATGATTACCGACGCGATCACCAAAACGTGGAAAGCGATCAATCCGAACGCGGAATGGGCGCAGCTGGGCGCGCTGACCGGGCCGGGCGGCAAGTTCCAGGGGCACTGGGACATCGGAAACACGCAAGGGCTGATCGCGTTGTCCAAGTCGCTGGAGAAGCAGCCGGACAAACTGAACAAGGTGCTCGAATACCTCAACTACATCACCGATCCGGGAAAAGGCCAGCTGACCGTCAACTACGGCGTCGAAGGCACGCATTACAAGCTGGAGAACGGCAAAGTCGTCGCCCTGCCGGCCATGTCCGAGCTCGGCTACGCCTACCAGGAGCAATTGACGGGCCGCAGCGAAATGGACTACCTGAAGACAAAATTCGTCAACCAGGGCGCTTACATCGATTTTGCGATGAACCAGCCGCGCATCCAGATTTACAGCCAGTTCGTTCCCGCTCCTTCGGGTACGGTCGCCGACGACCGCTATGAGTACGAAGAGCTGGTCAAATTCCTGTACAACAAACGCCCGCTGGCGGAATGGGACGACTACGTGAAAACGATGAACGCGAAATTCGCGATTGAAACGCGCACGGCCGACGCGCAGAAGCTGCTGAAAGATCTCGGGTACGTGAAGTGATCGGCGGCGGTACGGCTGGCGACGGAATGGCAAGCGGCGGTATCGCGGGCGGCGGTGCAACTGTCGGCAGAACGACAAGCTGCAGTCCGGCTGGCGGTACGGCTGGCGGCGGTACGCGGTCGGTCGGCGAGCGCTACGATATCGTGGTGTGCGGCGGGGGGCTGGCGGGGCTGTGCGCCGCCATCGCCGCCGCCCGGCACGGTGCCCGGGTCTGCCTCGTGCAGGACCGCCCCGTGCTCGGCGGCACCAGCTCTTCGGAAATCCGCGTCCCGCCGCAAGGAGCGGCCAGTTTCCACGCCTACGCGCGGGAGACCGGCATCGTCTCCGAGCTGCTGATCGAGGAGCGGGCGCGCAACCACGAGGAGCCCGGCTTCGACAACGGCTACATCAACAGCGTGTGGGACCTCGTGCTGTACGATGCGGTTATGCGCACGCCGAACTTGACGCTGCGGCTCAACGCCACCGTGACGGCGGTGCGGATGCGGGACGGCGATGACGCGGGGCGGCCTGCGGCAGAGAGTGGCGACACAGCGGCGGGCAGCGGCGAGGCGGGACAGCCAACGAGCGGCGAGGCGACGATCGAAGCGGTCGTCGCCCGCGTGGCGCATGCCGAAACGGAGCTGACGCTGTACGCGGACACGTTCGTCGATTGCACCGGAGACGGTTTCGTGGCGGCGATGGCCGGCTGCGAATGGCGGCTCGGCACGGAAAGCCGCGTCGAATTCGGCGAGCCGCACGCGCCGGAGCAGGCAAGCGATGCGGTGATGGGCAGCTCGCTGCATTTTAAAGCGCGCAACGTCGGCTACCCCGTCCCCTTCACCGCCCCCGACTGGGCCGTTCGTTACGACAATCCCGACTTCTTCTACAAGGCCGGCCGCTGGCCGGGCGATCCGCGCAACGGCTTCTGGTGGATCGAGCTGTCCGTGCCGTGGCACACGATTTACGACAACGAAACGCTGCGCCACGAACTGACCCGGCATGTGCTCGGGATCTGGGACTGGATCAAAAACCGCGATCCCCGGCTCAAGGACGAAGCGGCGACTTATGCGCTCGACTGGATCGGCCAGGTGCCGGGCAAACGCGAAAGCCGCCGCATCATGGGCGACTACCTGATGACCGAACACGATCCTCTGAACCGGACCGTCTTTGCGGACGAAGTCGCGTACGGCGGCTGGTTCGTCGATCTGCACGAGCCCGGCGGCTTGCTCGCTCCTTTCAGCGAGAAGGCCGCCGTCGAAGCGCACGACCCGAATGGCACCTATATGGCCCGCAGTTATGTCGGCCCTTACGGCATCCCGCTGCGCATCCTGCTTGCGCGCGGCGTCGACAACCTGATGATGGCCGGCCGCAACGTCAGCGTCACGCACGCGGCGCTCGGCACGGTGCGCGTCATGGGCACGACGGCGCTGATGGGCCAGGCGGCCGGCACCGCCGCCGCCCTCGCCTCCCGCGCCGGCAAGCCGCTGCGCGGCGTTCCGGCGGCCGCCGTCCAGCAGGCGCTGCTGCGCGACGGCTGCTTCCTGCCGAACGCGGCTAACGAAGATCCGCGCGATCTTGCCCGCGCGGCAACGGTCCGCGCCAGCAGCGAAGCTGCGCTTTCCGGCGGCGAGCCGGACCCGCGCGAGCCGGACGAAGGCGGGCCGCAAGCCGGCCCGCTGGTTCGCCGGCGCGGCCAGTGGATCGCCGTCGGCGCGGACCGGATCGAACGGCTCGCCGTCTGCCTGGACAACGGGACGGACACGGCGCAGCGGGTCGAAGCGCGGCTTTATGCCGTCGATCACATCTGGGACTACCGCGTCGAGCCCGGCGAGCCGCTTGCGACGACGCTGCTGGAAGTGGCGCCGGGACTTCGGCGCTGGGCCGGTTGGGCAGCGGCGCTCGACGTATCGCCGCTGCGCGGCCGCTACGTGCGGCTCGACCTGCTGGCCAACCCGCACGTGTGCTGGCACGAGGCGGCGGCGGTCGAGCCGGGACACGCAAGCGCTTATGACATGGGCAACGGTCAGATGAGGCGGTACGGCAACGGACGGACGATGAGCTTCCGCATCGAACCGGCGCAGCTCGTATACGGAGCCGCCGCCGTGCTCAGCGGGGTAACGCGGCCGTACCGCAGCCCGAACCTGTGGCGCTCCGATCCGGCGCAGCCGCTGCCGCAATGGCTGGAGCTGGCATGGGAGCGGCCGGTTGCGATCGGCCGCGTCGAACTGACGTGCGCAGGCAGCCTGCTGCGCGATTACCGCCAATATCCGGCGCTGTATCGCGATCCGCAATGCGCCCGGGATATCGCCGCCGAAGCGTTCGTCGACGGGCGGTGGATGCCGGTCGGCGCGATCTTCGGCAACTACCAGCGCCGCGCGGCGATCGTGCCCGAGGCGCCGGTTCGGACCGACCGGCTGCGCGTAACGGTGTTCGCCACGAACGGCGACCCGTCGGCAGCGTTGTACGAAGTGCGGTGCTATCCGGATTGAGCGCTCTCGCCGCCGGACAACACATGTCGTATTGTGCCGGCGGTTGCATCGGATTGGCCGCATACCCGCTCCGAAGCGGTTGCGTTTGAGAATAAGCCATGTTTTATTAGCTATCGGGTAAAAAATTGACTGTTGCACGGAAATAGCCAGCGAAATCGCTGGCTATTCGGGCAGCGAGGCACCATTTGAGGGTTTGCGGGGCAAATAGGCCGTGTTTTCACTGGCTATTTTCGAGGAGTCGAGGAAAATGGGGCGAATAAGCCATTTTTTATGGGCTATTTTGGAAGCCGGCTGCTCTCCTCCCCCTCTCCCCGCTCGTCTTTAAACCGCAGTAATATTGGGACAAAGAAAGGAAGGGGAAAACAATCACTACGTTGGACGGGAAAGTCATTCTGATCACCGGCTGTCTCGGCACGGCGGGCCGGGCGGCGATCCGGCTGTTTCTCGCGAAAGGCGCCGCCGTGTTCGGCTGCGACCGCCTGCCGGCGGAGCGGTATCCCGACGTAGCCGGATTGCTGGCGGACGAGGAGCGCGGCATTGACCATGGCGCTTACGCCGGCCGGTTCGCGTTTCGGCAAGCGGAGCTGGGCGACGAGGATCAGGTGCGCGGCGTCATGAACGCGCTGGATCGCCGCTTCGGCCGGCTCGACGGGGTGTATCACAACGCGTTCACGAACGTGTGGAAGCCCGCGCTGGAGCTAACGCTCGAGGAATGGGAAGCGACGCTGCGCGGCACGCTGACGAGCGCGTTTCTCGTCGGCAAGCACGCGATTCCGCTGCTGATCCGCTCGGGAGGCGGCTCCATCGTCAATACGTCCTCCGTGCTCGGACAAATTGTCCAGCCCGGCTGCCTCGCTTACGGCGCGGCCAAAGCCGGGCTGAACCAACTGACGCGCGTCATCGCCGCCGATTATGCCGCGTACGGCATCCGCGCCAACGCGCTTGTGCCCGGCGATTTCAAGCCGGAAGAGGAGCTGGCGGCGTTGTCCGAAGAAGCGCGGCTCGCGATGCGCCGCCACAGCTGGCTCGGCCGCAGCGGCCGGCCGAACGAAATCAACGAAGTGGCGGCGTTCCTGTTATCCGACGCCGCCTCTTACGTAACCGGCTCGCTGTATCCTGTCGACGGAGGGTTCCACGTATGAGCGGCTCCCTTAACGCAGCGGCCAAGCCCAAAATAGCGGCGATTTTCACCGAATACCGCCCCAACTCCCACGCCGACGTCATCGTCGGCCGGCTGCTGGGCGACTGGGGCTACACGCCGCACGTCCGCGTCGCCTCGCTTTACGCCGACCAGCTGCCGCCAAACGACATGAGCCGCGAAGCAGCCAGTCGGCACGGGATTCCGCTCTGCGCCACAATCCGCGAAGCGGTGCTGGCGGAAGGCGGCGTCGACGGCATCGTGCTGGTCGGCGAACACGGCGATTATCCCCTCGATCCCCTGGGACGCATCCGGTATCCACGAAGGCGGTTTCTCGAAGAGGCGCTGGCGGCGCTCGACGAGCTCGGACGCGTCGTGCCGATCTTCTGCGACAAACATCTGGCCTGGCAGTTCGCCGACGCCCGGTGGATGTACGAGCAGCTCCGGAAGCGGCATATCCCGTTCCTGGGCGGCTCTTCCATCCCGCACACCGAAGCGGTGCCGCCGTTCGATCCGGCTCGATTGAGCGGGCTGCGCGACATCGTTGTCGTTTCTTCCGGCGGCCTGGAATCGTACGGCTTCCATGCGATGGACGTGCTGCAATCGCTGGCGGAGCGGCGAACCGGCGGTGAAAGCGGCATTCGTGCCGTGCGAGCGCTGCGGGGCGCCGCCGTGTGGCAGGCGATGGATGCCGGCGAATGGCCGGAGGAGCTGCTGCTGCAGGCGTTGGCCGCTATTCCCGCGGCGGCGGCCGTTCACCCGCGTCGCCTCGAAGCGGAACCGGTGCTGTTCGCGCTCGAATACGCCGACGGTGCAAGAGGCTGGGTCGTCCAGTTCGAGCGGCTGATCGAAAAGTGGGCGTTCGCTTTCCGCGACGACGGCGGCCGGATTGCCGCTGCCCGATGCGAAAGCGACGACGATCGTCCTTTCGCCCATTTTGAACGGTTGACGCGGATGATCGAAACGCTTGTTTTGACCGGCCGGCCCCCTTTTCCCATGGAAAGGACGCTTATGTCGACCGGCATGATTTATTACGCGATCGAGGCGCTTTATGCGGGCGGCGCGCTGGAAACGCCGCAGCTCGCCATCGGTTACGGACTTCCCGAACAGAAGGAGACAACGGACGAATGAGGGACAATTGGGAAGCGGCCATCCCGGAGCGGCACATGCGCTTCGTGCAGCTGCCGAACGAAGACGGCCACAACGCGGTGTGGGATTTCAAACGGTCGCCGCAGGGCCGTTTTTTCATCAGCGTGTGCGGCGAGAACGAAAAACCGCTGACGGCGCGGTTATACGAATATTACCCGAACTCGGGAGAGCTGCGGCTGATGTTCGACGTGGCCGACGTCTGGATCGTCGACCCGCGCGCCATGCCGCCGAGCAAAATCCATACGAGCATCGACTTTCTGCCGGACGGCCGGCTCATCATGGCGACGCACAATACGGCGCCGGCGCCCGGGCACCGGCAATGGATGTTCGAGCAGCATTACGAAGACCCGTGGGAAGGGTACCCTGGCTCCGTGGTGATGATCGTCGATCCCGATACGGACGAGGTGTCCGTCCGCGGCATCCCCGTCCCGCGGGAAAGCATTTACGGCGGCCTGCTCGGCGACGACCCGCGCTACTATTATTTTCTCGGCTATATGCGCGGCCACTTTTACCGGCTCGACCTGCTCACGAACGAGGTACGCGATTACGGCAAAGTGTCCGAATTTTCCTCGTGCCGGCTGGCCAAGGACGATCGCGGCCGTATTTACGGCGGCTCCTATACGGGCGAGCTGTGGCGATACGACCCCGCCGCGGACGAAATCGCCGATTTGAAAATCCGTTTCGAATCGCCTAACGGAACGAAGCATCGCCGGCAGTTCCTGTTCGCCCTGCAGTCGCCGCGCGGCACGCTGTTCCTGGTCGACAACCTCGACGGCGAAATGATCGAGCTGCACCCGGACTCGCTGGAGGTGACGCGCCACGGCTCCATTCAGCTGCGGCGCTGCCCGGCGCAGCGCGCATACGGCATCGGCGGCCTGGAAGCGGACGAACGATTCGTACTATATTACGGTCTGAAAACGTACGACGACGCCTACTGCCCCATCCGGCTCGTACGCTGGGATATTCTGAACGGCGGCGAACCGGAAAACCTCGGCCTCGTGTCTCCCGGCGGCAAAGATTCGCAGTACATTTGCGAAATGATTTACGAGCCGGACGGATGGCTGCATATGGTGGACGTATGCGGCGAGCACTCGCCGTATGTCGTGGCCGTCGACGTAAAGCGGCTTCATCCTCCGGGACCGGAAGCGCCGCGGCTGCAGCTGGTGCCGTATGCCGAACCGGATTACAACGGCGTGGGGGCGGCCGCCTACATGCATATTGCCGCCGCGACGACTCGCACGCTGCCGTTGCACCGGCATATGGCATGGCGCGACACGGCACTGCTGCATATGATCGTGCGGCAAGAGCGGCTGTATGCGCTCGGAGGTACACGTTCGGTGATTTGGACCGTCACCTCCATGAGCGAAGACTCGCCGGCATGCATGCGTGTCGTCCATGACGGCGCCCCGTTGTCGTGCGTCGGCATCGACGCGTTCACCGCGGCGGTTGCGACCGCCGACGGACGCCTGCTGCTCGTCGACATGACGACAGGCGACTGCATAAGCGACACAGCCGTTCCGGCGGGCGGCATTGTCCGGTTGCACGGCGTCACCGATGCGGGTCACGTGCTGGCAAGCGACCGTTTCGGAGCGATTAGCCGGTTCCGGCCGGCAGACCGCAGCTGGCTGTCCCTCCCGAACTTGCGTGTCCAACCGGGCGGCGGCACGCTCCTGCCGCTGCCGGGCGATCGGCTGCTGCTGTCGGGCAAGGACGACAGTTTGCTGCTGTACGATGCGGCCACGGCGCAATGTGCGACACTGGCGGTGCGGACGCCTTCTATCCGCGGCCGGGCGTTCCGCGCCGTCATTACGGGCGGGGCTGTGCTGGAAGACGGCACGATCGTGGCCGGTACGGGCGACGGGATGCTGTTCAGCATGCCGCCGGACGGTTCGCGGACCGTTGCTTACGGCCGGCTGTATGCGAGCGGCCCGCTGCGCGGGTTCATCCGCCTGGGCGACGACACGGTGGCGGGCATTTACGGCGGCGTCGACGATGCCGGGCATGTGTTTCGTTTCTCTCCGGCGAGCGGCTTGACGGATCTGGGGCGGCCGCGCGTCGTCAAGGACAACGCCGAGCCCGCCGATGCGGATACCGAATGGGCCAATATCCATTATCTCTCCTGCCTCGCCTACGATCGCGCCGGAGAGTGGCTGTGCGTGGCGTCGGGGGAATTGTACGGCTGCGTCGTCCGCTATCGCGGCATCGAAGGTCCCAGGTAAAGCGGGGTTCTCGGAAATAAGCCATGTTTTATTGGCTATTCCGGCAAAAATGGTTATCCGCAAGCAAATAGCCAGTGAAATCACTGGCTATTTCGTAGAAAAGTTCGCTTTGAGGACTGCTTGGACATAATAGCCAGTGTTTTCGCTGGCTATTTTCGATGCGGCGGGCAAAAAAGGCAAATAGGCCATTTTTTATGGCCTATTTTGATAGAGGTGCCGTCCCGGCGCAAAAAAAACCGCCTGCGCGGACGCCATTACGTCCGGCAAGCGGTTTTTTTAATGTATATTGGACTACTCTCGCCGCTCCTACTCCTCGTTCGCCTCAAGCGCGAGCAGCGCAACCGACAGCGCCGCGTAGTCGCCTACCTGTTCGCCAAGCCCGGCGGGCAGGATGCGGCATGCGTCAAGCGCAATCGCCAGCGACTCGCGGCGCAGCGCTGCCATCGCCACCGGCTCCAGCAGCTGCTGCTGCCTGCCGTAAATGCTGCCGATGACGATGCGCTCGGGGTTGAGCACATCGACGAGCACGGCCAGGCCGCGACCGAGTTGCTCGCCGACGACGCGGAACACCTCCAGCGCCAGCGCGTCGCCGGCTTGGGCGGCTTCGCCGACCTTCTGCGCGGTAACGTGCGGCAGCTCGTCCGCCGTGCGGCAGAACGCCGGCGCTTCGCTCGCCGCGTCGCCACCCGCGGCAGCCAGCTCGCGAAGCCGCTTCCCGGCCATCGTCGCCGCCAATTGGGCAATGCCGCCGCCGCTGCAGAAGCCTTCGAACGAGCCGGCTTTGCCATAACCGACCGGCCCGTCCGGCTCCATCCGCATATGGCCGATTTCACCGGCCATGTCGTTCGCGCCGGCATACAGCCGGCCGTTCAAAATCAGTCCGGCCCCCATCCCGGTACCGAACGTCAGAAACACCATGTGCCGGCTGCCGGCGCCGGCGCCCCACTTCCATTCCGCCAATGCGCAAGCATTAGCGTCGTTTTGCAGCGCCACCGGCACGCCGAACCGGCTGCGGAACGGACCGACGGCGTCGATGCCGTCCCAGCCGGGCAAATTCGGCGGCGACAACACCAGGCCGCGCGTGCTGTCAAGCGGCCCGCCACAGCTGATGCCGATCGCCGCGAGTCGCGCCGCTCCTCCCGCACTCTCGCCCGCGCCATCCGCCGCTTTTCCCGCCGTATTCCCCGCACTCCCGCCCGCATCACTAGCCGCCAGCCCGGCCTCGTTTTCCGCATGCTCCGCCAGTAGCCGCGCCAACGTGTCGCCGAGCTGCGCGAGCGCCGCATCCGGCGTCCGCGGCGTCGGGAAGCTGACGCGCGCCAGCGGTGACACGCCTTCCTCGCGCAGCAGCCCGAGGCTGACCGCACATTTGGTGCCGCCGATATCCAGTCCAGCCAGCAGCTTCGTCATTGGCCGAAAAACTCCTCTTCCAGCATAACGCAGAGCGCGTGATAAATCGGCAAATGCAGCTCCTGAATATCCGGTGTGCTGTCCGACGGCACGCGGACCGCCACGTCGCACAACGCGCCGAGCTTGCCTCCCTTGCGTCCGGTGAGGCAGATCGTGCGCAGCCCCATCGCCTTGCCCACCTGAATCGCACGCACGACATTGCCGGAATTGCCCGACGTGCTGATGCCGAGCACGACGTCGCCCGGCTGCCCGTAGCCGTACACCTGCTGGGCAAAAATCATATCCGGCGCCACATCGTTGCTATACGCCGTAATAAGCGCGCTGTGGCTGACGAGCGAAATCGCCGGCAGCGCTCCCTGCAGATGGTTCGCCAAATAGTCGCCTTCTTCGGGAAACGCCGCGGCCAGCTTATCCCGGTCCGCCGTGCCAAGCGGCCGTTTCAGCATAAAGCCTTTCATCAACTCGCCGACGATATGCTCGCTGTCCGACGCGCTGCCGCCGTTGCCGCAGACGAGCAGTTGGCCGCCCGCGCGGTACGACGAAACAAGCGCCGCATACGCCTCCTCCAGCTGCGCCGCGCACTCGTCAAGCTCCGGATATCTGCCGATCAATGTTTTCAGAACGTGATGCATGGTAACATGGCTCCTCTCGTGATAACACTCGATATTATTGTAGCAATAGCCTGATCCCGAAACTTCGCCTTATGTATGATTTGTATCGCTAATTTTACGATAGGCGGCCGGCGTTTGGCCGAACTTCGCTTTAAACGAACGAAGAAAATGGCTGAGCGACCGGAACCCGCTGGCATAACAAACGTCGGTCACGGAAAGCGCCGAGCTCGACAACAACGACCGGGCGAACTGCAGCCGCACATTCTGCACATAGGCGGAGAAAGGCACTCCCGTCGCCTGATGGAAGGTCGCGCTGAAATAAGCGGGCGAAAGACCGCACCGCCTTGCCGCTTCGGTCAGCGTCACCGGCTCGCGGAACTCCTGCTGCACATAGGCGATCGCTTCGCGCAGCATGGCCCCCGGCAGCTCCGTTTCTTCTCCCGCGGCAACGGCCGGCTTGCCGCCGCTGTCCGCGCGAGCGCGTTCTCGCCCTGTCGCTTCCGTCATCCGCAGCCAGTCGATCAGCAGCAGCTCAAGCGCATGGCGTACGGCTAGCTGCCGATATGCGGCAGTGCCGGTCCACTCGCCGAACAGGCGCTCGAACGAAACGGACAAGGCGGCGAAAGTGCCGCCTGTTGCCGCAAGCGGAGTACGCTCCGTGTGCAGCAGCCGATCGCGCAATTCGCCGCCGATCATCGCTTCGGAAAATTTGACGTTATACAGCTCGACCGATTCGCCTTCGGGAATGTTCACCTCATGAAAGTCCGATGGCGTCAACAAATAAAAACTGCCCGCTCGAATGTCGCAACGGACGCCGTTCCACAGCTGCACGGCGTTTCCCCGCAGCACGAACTCCATCTCGTAGAACTCGTGCCAGTGCAGCGGGTAATAACCGGTTGCCGTCTTGCGCTCCACGCTGAGGTGCGGCGAAGCAACCATCCATTGTTCCGTCGTCAGCCGTTCCGGAATGCGGCGGGTTCGTTTCATCGCTACAGCCCCGCATAAAATTTGAACCCGTTGCGCCCTTTCTGTTTTACCTGATACAGCGCGATATCGCTTTGCTTCAGCAGCGTCGCCGCATCGTCGCTATTGATCGGGTAAAGCGAGATGCCCATGCTGATCGTCGACACAAACTCCTGATTTTCGAACTTCCACGGCACCTGCAGCGCCTGAAAAATCCGTTTGACGACGAGCACGACGCTTTCCAGCGAATCGACCGTCGACAGCAAAATCGTAAATTCGTCGCCGCCCATACGCGCGAACGAATCGCTTTGCCGCAAACAGCCGCGAATGCGCTCGGCCATGATGCGCAAATACGTATCTCCGGCATGGTGTCCCATCGAATCGTTAATCAGCTTAAAGTCGTCGATATCGAGATACAGCACAGCCAGCATCTGCCGGGACCGTCTGACGTGCGCAAGCGCTTGCGCGAGATGCTCCTGAAACAGCACCCGGTTCGGCAATCCGGTCAAAGCGTCGTGGAAAGCGCGATGGCTGAGGTCCAGTTCGTTCCGCTTGCGTTCGGTAATATCTTTGGCCGTAGCTACTACTAGCGCGATTTCGCCGTGCTCGTCCGGTACCGGAATAATATTCGCATCGTACCAGCGATGCTGGTTCTCTTCCGGACTGCCGCGGAATTCGAGCGAAACCGACTGCCGGCTGCGTATGGCCGCACGAAACGCCTGTTGCACCGTAAGCCGGTCGCCGGCATCGATAAAACGAAGCATTTTTTTAAGCGTCAGGCTGTTTATGGCGGAAGGCGCCTTACGGAAGGGCTGCGAAGCGTAATGCAATCGCCCGCGTGTGTCCAATATGTAGAAAGAATCGCATAATTGTCCGATCAGGGAAAGCAAAAATCCGCCGTTATCCAGCAGCTGCTCGATCGGCAGCCGCTCCAAACGTTGTCTGCCGGGCACTCTTCATCTCTCCTTATTGCTTGATGCCGCCCCGGGCGGCGCAGGATGAATGGGCATGATGATTCCGGTCCATTAATACGCTCCGGCTCTACTCTTCATTATAATACAATTTTGCGCACGATGATTGAAAAAAAAACGTCGGAAGGGGCAGAATGACTGAAGATGGGTACTGATTTACATAATCTTCACTTTACACCTGCCGCTTTCAACTGATAGCCTTTGTCCGATGTGCACAAAAGGGGGAAATGGAGCCGACATGAAGACGAAACCGATCTCCGAACGAAGCCGAATCATCCTCTATGCCGTTCTTCTTGTTGCCGTCACTCGCGCCTTTTTATACGCAGCCGGTTATTTGGGCGGCAATTTGTTCGTCGATTATACCGTGCCGCCCGTATACGAAACCGTCCGCCAAGGAGACGAGTGGCAAGCGCAGCAGCTCAAGCTCCCCGCCATGCTCGATCAGACCAAGCTTCCGGGCGTCGACGACATGGCGAGGTTTGACAGCAAATTTTATTTGAAAATCGCCACGAACGGCTATGACCGGTTCGCCATCGACGAGTCGCACCCGCCGGCCGATTGGGTGTTTTTCCCGCTCTATCCGCTGGCCGTTGCCGCGCTTGCCAAGCTGCCTGCCCTGAGCGCCGATGTCGCTGCCGTAATAGCTTCCAACTTGTTCCTGATCGCTGCGATGTACTACTTGTACCGGCTTGCGCTGCTGCGTGGCTTTACACCCGCCCAGGCCAAGCTGACGCTGTTGTTTGTGCTGCTGTACCCGGCTTCGTTATATTTTTCCGTCCCGTATACCGAAAGCCTGTTTTTGCTGTTATGCGCCGCCACGTTGTACTACGGGTCCAACAAGCAATACGCGCTCGCCTTTGTGTGCGCCGGACTGTCGGCCGCCACCCGCGTGCCCGGCGTGATCAATTTGATGTTCGTGGTCCTAGCCTTGCTGCTTGACAAAGGAACACGCTGGTCATGGCGCGACCTCCGGTTTGCCGGTTACGGCTTGCTGTCGCTGGTGCCGATCCTCGCCTATTTTGCCTATATGAAGCATCTGACCGGCGACTTCCTCGCACCGCTGCACGAACAGATCAATTGGAGCCGGGCCACCACCACTCCGTTCGCCAATTACGTCAATTATTTCGACTACCCTTATTTTATCGGGTCCGGCGGCTGGGACAACGGTCTGCTTTCCATGGCGATGGCGACGATCGTTTGCGGTGTGATGATCGTATATGCGGCCACGAAGGGACGCTCGTTCTGGCGCGAACCGCGCGAGTTGCTGTTGTTCGTCTACGGCGCCTTGCTTGTCGTCATTCCGTTCTCCAGCTCGGAGCACTCGCTGACAAGCGTCATTCGCTATATGATGGTATGCATCCCGTTTTATTTGTATCTGGTCGCCCTCGTTTGGCGGCATGAGCTGCTGAAGCTGACATTTTTGCTCGTTTTTGTGCTGCTCTGCGTCATTACCACGCTGGGCTACATCAATAATTACTATTTTGTCGTGTGAGAAAAGCGCGCAAAAAAACAGGCACCCGATATTAGGGCGTGTCTGAAAACCCGCTCAGGTGCATCTTTCACCGCCTTTTCGCCCCCTGCTGCGTTGCCTTTGCTTGACTTACCCCCGGTAAGCCTGCGCAAAACCGCCTTGCATGGAACGAAAATTCGGCAAAATCTGCTGTCCTCGGAGTTCTCAGACACGCCCTAGGATGCCTGTTTGGCTTGGCGAAGCTGCCGTTATGGAAGCGTGATGACGGAGCTCGACTCCCAGTTGCCTGCTTCGTCCATGGCGGTAATGACGATTTTGCCGCCGCTGTACGTTTTGGCCAAATTGACTTTATATGTGCCCGTTGCGGCGCCCTTGGACGCTTTGGCAACGGCGCTTGCGACGAATGTCTTGCTTGTTATCGTGTCGCCGTCCACACTGACCTGGGCTATGGTCACCGTGCTGCCGGCTGCCGCCGACCCGCTCACCGTAATCGTGCCCGATTTCGCTTTCGTCGTGCTGGCCTCGCCGAGCAAATCGTAATCTCCCCACGCCGTTTGCGCATTCATTGCCGTCAGCGGGCCCGCCTGCATTCCCGCCGTCACTTTGATCCCTTTGTACGCCACATTCTTGTATTGCCTTGCCGCATTCGACGTTTCGCTATAATCCTCTCCGTAAACGATCAGCGTGTACGTTCCCGTCGGAACGATCATTTGGAACGCGCCTTTGGCATTCGTCGTTGCGCTCCAGGACGATTTGCCGTTAACCGCCTTCACCTTGACGCCATTGGCCGGCTGATTGCCGCCTTTCAGCACGACGCCGCCGATCGCCCCTTGCTTCTTCGCGTCGAGCTTATCTTTGCTCGGCCACGTGAGCGCCGCTTTGCCCGTACCGGATACGGTAACCGCCAGACTGACCACCTGCGTATACGCGGCATCCGTTACGGAAACCTCATACTTGCCTTTGTTGATGGCTCCTTTGAACTTGCCCGTCTCGTCGGTGACTGCCGTATTGCCTTCGCCCGCCACATCGGTCGTAATATCGCTGCCGGCCGCGTCGGTAACGGTGACGTACAAATTGCCGACAGGCGCTTTGGCCCCGTCCGTTACCGTTACCTCCAGCGTCGTTGCCGCGCCGATTTCGAAATCGGCGGACATCGTTGCGCCGGCTGCGCCGAAGTTGCCGACCGAGACGTACGTTTTGGTCCCGGCATACGTATTGCTGTTCGGCTTGGTAGACGGACCGAACTGTTTGCCTGTCGTATAGAAATCGCCCGCATCGGCTCGTTTCCCTTTGTCCTTGCCAATCTGCCCGAGACCATCCGCCTCGACCAGGCTAATCAGCTTGTGCGCCGAAGATCCGTTGTTGAACATAAAGTCGTTGCCCGCCGTATTCAGGCGCGAGTCGATATGCCAAATCACCATACCGTTCGTCGGATAGTTGTAGTCGTTGCCGGTTTCGTTCTTGCGGTACTGCGCCATGTAAAACTCGCCGAACTCGCTGCCCGTCGCCCCCGGCATAATCAGCACCGCATCGCCATCGGTGCCGGACGGCTTCAGCTCGATCGTTTTTTTCCCGGTCTTGGCGACTACGCGTGGCGTCAGCCATCCCAGCAAAAACTTCGAGAAAGCGTTATGATCGCCCCAGTTGCCGTCCATAATGTCAAGCCCGCCGACGCCGCCGCGGTTATTGTCTTTATTCCAGTCGGTATAATCGTAATAGTCCGGCAAGCCCAGCATGTGGCCGGTTTCGTGAATGTCGACCTGCGGATAATACTTGATCGTTGGGTGGCTGGCATCGTAGGCGGCGTTGCCGATCCAGGACCAGACGTACGTTTTGATCTTTTTCCCGCCGACGACCGGACTGCTGCTGCTCCAGCCGGTCTGGTACGCCCACCAATACGTAGCCCAGGCGCCGGCGTCTCCGGTCCATTTGACATACAGGCCGTCGATCGTGCCGTCTCCGTCGCTGTCATATTGCGAAAAATCTTCGCCTTTCCCTGCATGATAGGCAAGCGCTTCCTTGATCAGTTCCTCGCGCTTCTGCACCGCTTCCTGCGACGACGACAAGGATGTATTCGCCGGCTGGTAATAGCTGCGGTTGTGCGATGCCGTAAACCAATCCAGCACTTTGCCGTCGATCGTCAGTTTGCCGTAAGAGGAACGGTAGTAATATTGCTTGACGCTGTCATACGGCTTGGCATCGAGGCCATTGCCGAAGAACGAGCTTTGCACGTCCGCAACCGGATTGTCGGCCGTCGCCCTCACGTCGGGAAAGTCGATCAGCAGCACGAGCGCCTTGGCCGTGCCGGTACGCGGCATCGAACCGGTTCTGCCGCTTGGCGGCGCGAATTGGAACGATTCCATCATGCGGAATACGTCGCCGCCGTCGTATGGTGCCGCCTGATCTCCCGACTGCCCGGACGCTGCCGCTCCCGTCAGTTCGCGCAGCTTGTTCGGCAGCTGTTCCGCCAAATCTTCCTCCACCTTGTGGCCGCCCAGCGCTTCCGCCGCCTCCGCATGCTGCTCCAGCGTTCCCTCCTGCTGAAATTTCTCCAGTTCGCCTGGTCGCGGCGGCGCGATCGCCGACGCGGTTCCGGCAACGGCCAGTTGCAGCGCGAGCAGCGCCGTCAAGCCGATCGCAAGCGGCTTTCTCCCCCATAGCTTCGACACGATTTCTTCATCCTTCCCATCCCCAAGTTGGCGCGCGTTACGATGCTTGTTCCTTGCCGCCGATCCATGCCGTAAGCTTCTCGGGCGGCAGCGGCGGACTGTAATAATAGCCTTGAATCTGATCGCATTGCTGGCTGCGGAGAAAAGCAAGCTGCTCTTCCGTCTCGACACCTTCCGCGATTACTTTCAGCTGCAAGTGGCGCGCCATCGCGACAATGGTTGAAATAATCGCGGCATCGCTGCAATCGTCGCGAATTTCGCGAATGAACGATTGGTCGATCTTGAGCTTGTCGATCGGGAATTTGGTCAAGTAGCTGAGCGAGCTGTACCCGGTGCCGAAGTCATCCATGCTGATGTTCAGCCCGAGCTGTTTGAGCCGACCCAGCGTCTCCAGCGCGCGTTGCACATCCATCGCCATACTTTCCGTAATTTCCAGTTCCAGATAACGCGGCTCGAGCCCGGTTTCTTCGAGGATGTGCCCAATCGTCTCCGCCAGATGCGGCTGCTCGAACTGCCGGATCGACAAGTTGACGGATACCACGATGGGCCGAAGCCCCGCATTTTGCCACAGCTTGTTCTGCTGGCAGGCCGTTCGGATAATCCATTCCCCGATCGGATTGATCAGCCCCGTCTCTTCGGCGACCGGAATGAAGACGCCCGGCGGGATCAGCCCTTTTTCGGGATGGTTCCATCGCAGCAGCGCCTCGGCGCCAACGATTTCCCCGCTGGCCAAATCGATTTGCGGCTGATAGTGCACGACGAATTCCCTGCGTTCGATCGCCCGATGCAGGCCGGACTCGATCTCCAGCTTCAGCTTGAAGTCCTCGTCCATGGACGCATCGTACATTTGCACGTTGTTGCGCCCTATCTTTTTGGCATAGTGGAGCGCTGTTTCGGCATTTTTCATCAGCGTTTCGCCGTCTTCTCCATGCGCATGCATCAAAGCGACGCCAACGCTGACGGACATATGGAACTCGAATCCGCGTACCACGATCGGTTTTGCGACTACGGCCATAAGCCGTTTGACCGTCCGGAGCGTATAGTCCGCCCCCCGGGAACGAGGAAGCAAGAAAGTAAACAGATCGCTGCCGAGCCGTGCCAGAATGGCCCCCGGCGGGAGCGATTCCGCCATTCTCGATGCGAGCAGCTTCAGCACTTCGTCGCCGGAAATATTGCCTGCCGCATCGTTGACGGCTTTGAAGCGGTCAATGTTGAGGTAGCAAAGCGAAGGCATGTCCTTGTATCCGGCCGTATGGCGGAGCGATTCCTCCACCAGCTCGATGAATTTGCGCCGGTTCGGCAACTCGGTCAACTCGTCCCGATAGGCCAGTGCGTTGATGCGCGCTTCTCTTGCCCGCGCTTCCGTAACGTCTTTCGTGATGAAATAAACGCCGATCACCGTGCTTACTTGCGAGATGGGCACACAAGTCACTTCCAGCTCGACGCGGTGGCCGTGCTTGTGCTGCAGCGACATCTCGAACGATTGCGGATTGCCGCGCAAAGTTTCCTGAAATTGCCTTATGTAGGACGGCAGCTCGGAACCGTCGAATTGATGGATCGACTGGCCGATGAAATAGGTCGCGTCGTAACCGGTAATTCGTTTGACGGCCGGGTTCACGCTGCGGATGCTGCCGGTGCGATCGACCGAAAAAACCGCGTCGGAATTGTTGTCGAACAACGAACGATAGTGCAATTCGCTTGCGTCGAGCTCGGCCGTACGGGACGCCAGCCTTCGGTCGAAGATGGCGCTGATAAGCGTAAAACCAAGCATGAATAACGTCGCAATGCCCACTTCGTAGGCGATCGTTTCGGTGGCGATTGATTGCTCCAGGCTTATCCGAACCGAACTGTCGGGGATGAGCTTGGCCGCAGACATGCCCGTATAATGCATGCCGACGATGGCGGCCCCCATTACGACGCCGCTGCCGAGCTTGCGGGTTGTCCACTCGCGTCTCGTGTCGTCACGAAACGAAAAGCTGAGCCACAGCGCCGCAATGGAAGCCGCTACCGCAACGAGCACAGCCAAGGCGAACAAGTCGGCGTCGTAGCGGATGACGGCTTGAAGCCGGATCGCTTCCATGCCGGTAAAATGCATCGCGGCAATACCGCCGCCCATGACGAGCCCGCCGAGCACCAGCGACCGCAGCGACACGATTGTCCTGCTGACGACGTACAAGGCCAGCAACGAGCTTGCAATGGCAATCAGCAGCGACAGCAGCACAATCCAGAGGTTGTACGTTACCGGGATCGGCAATTGCATCGCGAGCATCGCCACAAAATGCATCGACCATATGCCGACTCCCATGGCGACCGCGCCGCCGAGCAGCCACAGCTTGCGGGCGGCGCCGACGGAAGCGGTGACGCGTCCCGCCAGATCAAGCGCGGTGTAAGACGCCATAACGGCGATGAAAGAGGAGAATATGACCAGCGTCATATTGTATGAGTGGTGTATGTGCTCCAAATGCCTGGCACCCCTATCATCCGATTCCCCAACATCATACCAGTAAATCGGCTATAGTTCAGCAAATATTTCCACGCTTCGACAATGTTCGACGTTGTTCAACAGTTGCCTTGGGCGTGTCTGAAACTCCGCAGGCAGCAGATTGGGCCGAATTTTCGTTCCATGCTTGCAGTGAACGATTCACCTGAGCGGGTTTACGGACACGCCCCTAAACGGAGCTGTCCGCAAAGTCGATGTCCGGGATTTGCCAGTCGATTTCGGGCAATCCGGATTTGCGCAGAAACGCGTTTGCCTTCGAGAAGGGGCGGCTGCCGAAAAATCCGGTATGCGCGGACAGCGGACTCGGGTGCGCCGATTTGATCACGCAGTGGCGCGATTCCGTAATGAGCGTCATCTTGTCCATCGCTTGTCTGCCCCATAACAGGAAGACAACCGGACAAGGACGTTTGTTCAATAATGAAATCACTTCTCCGGTCAGCACCTCCCATCCTTTACCCTTGTGCGAGTTGGCCGCGCCGGCGCGTACGGTAAGCACGCTGTTCAGCAGCAGCACGCCTTGCTTCGCCCAATGCTCCAGGAAGCCGTTGTTCGGCATGCGGCAGCCCAGATCGCGATGCAGTTCCTTGTAGATGTTGTCGAGCGACGGCGGCGGCTTGATGCCGGGCTTGACCGAAAAGCTCAGCCCGTGCGCTTGACCGGGACCATGGTACGGGTCCTGTCCCAGAATGACGACCTTCGTGTCCTCGTAGGAAGTAAGACGCAGCGCCGCGTATACGTCGTTCGCGCTTGGGTAAATCGTCGTGGACGCGTATTCCGCCTTGAGAAATTGCCGCAGTTGTTTATAGTAAGGTTTGGCGAATTCGGGTTCCAGCAACGTTGCCCAATCGTTTGTTAGAAATGACAAGCTGTGCGCCTCCATCTGCCTCGCGGGTTGGAACCGTTTTGCGCTTGACGGCGGTTTCCTCCCAAACGCGAATAGCCTTTTTTGTTTATATCGGCACGCATGTGCTCCCAGTTTAGGGCGTGTCCGACGCTATGCTGCTGCAGGACGACGGAAAGTCATCTCACGTACAGTTCAGAAAATCCGGAAATTCGTCTCCCGCGCTGTCCAATGCATTGAGGATCGCACAGCGGGGTGCAGGGGCTCATCGGCATAACCACTCGCGGCAGCGTCGCCGGTGTTTTGCGCGATTACGGGGCGGAAGGCATAGTGCTTCGCGGAGATGGGGAGACCTCTTCGGCGGTCCCCCCGGCGCAGATCGTTTGGTTACTGCTTGTTCAGGCGTTGAAACTTACTTCCCCGACCCATTCGCCTGATCCAGCAATCGTTGAACGCTATCTTGGAGGAATTGCAGGCCATCGGCAACACGTTTTCGGCCATAAAGCAGGTTCGTCATTTCTTCCGTGTGAAGTTTATTATATTCCTGAGAAATTTCCTTCGGTAACCGCCGAGGGGAAATCTGTATCGGCCGATGCGCATAGAAGGCATCCAGCTTGCGACCGTCCCTTTCCCCGCCAGCATCAAGGCGAACGGAAAGAAAGTGAGGTTTGGTTTTGGGCAATTCCGCCGCCAACTCCGAGCTGATCAAATACTTGAGAAACGTCCAGGCCGCATCTTTTTTCTCAGAATCCGCCATCATGCCGAACACGCTCGACACAACGATATTTTGGGAGTCCTTTGGTTTCGACGGATGGATCGGCTCCGACACCAGATCCCAGGAAAACGAGGGTATTCCTTGGTCGGCGGCTTGCTTGAGTGTAGTCATAAGACCAGGGGAATCGATAGTCATAGCGGCTTCCCCTGTCACGAACTTATTTCGATTAAGCGATTCAGCGACCGACTGTGCGGCAGGGAGATTTTGCTGGGGGAGATAAAAAGCGCCGCTTGCAAATGCAGCAATCCCCGCTTCGACAGCAGACGAATAGGCAACCGAGGTGTAATTCGCTTTTCGTCCATCCTCGCTAATGGGAGATGGCGCCCCAACGCCGTGGATGTACTGGCTCAGAAACACAGTGGGAGAGTTTCGGTGAGTCAGGCCATAGATGGACTTGCCGTTTTCCGTGCGCGCTATTCGTTTGGACAGCTCAAGGAGACTTTGCCAGCTTATATCGTTGCTTGGGTAAGGAATTTGCAGCCGATCAAACAAACTCTTATTGTAATAGAGCGCCGCGGATTGAAATTCCGACGCGAGAGCTACCAGTTTCCCGTTCCCCAGTGCCTGCAGTGCATCTATCACAGCCGGAGAAATGACGGATAAATCCATGTTCTCCCTTTTCGCGAGTACGGATAGGTCAAATAACTTGCCAGCCTCACCTAACTCCATTACAAGATTGGGGCCAAACACGAGGTCCGGCTTTTCCTGCAAGATGGCCGATGTTTCGAGTTCCGATATGACCCCGCCTTCGGTTTGCACTGTTGGAATGACCTGCAGCGGGATGTCCGGGAATTTCTTATGAAACGAATCGCCATACTCCCGAATAAATTGATGCTCGTTCAGAAACGCGATCTTTAACGGCTTGTTTGACGTGGACGTCGTTTGAGCCGGAGATGTGCTTGAGACGGGTTCAGACGTTTCCTTGCATCCGGCTAAGAAGGTGATGCAGAGCATACAAGCTGGAACTATCCGCAAAATGTTATTCCCCATAATTTTCATCTTGTTTTATTTCTCCTTTGTCTAGGGCCTTATATAAACCATCGATTTCATTTCGTTCTCACGATACCATTGCGATTGCAAAGACCATAAAAGGGCATACTCCCCATCCGATGCGAGCAATTCATCATGCGTTCCTTGCTCCGTGATTCGGCCTTCCTTCAGCAAAATAATCCGATCGCAGAACCGGGCAAGACCCAACCGGTGAGAGACCAAAATAGTAGTTTTAGCTCCTGCCATTTCAAGAAACCGGTGTAATACATCAGACTCTGCTTTTGGGTCCAACGCTGCAGTCGGTTCGTCAAGCGAAATCAGTTCTGTATCGCGCATAAATGCACGGGCGATAGCGATTTTCTGCCACTGGCCGCCGGAGAGGTCGACCCCTCCTGTGAAACGCTTGGTGAGCAACGTTTCATACTCATGCGGCAGACCAGCTATTAATTCATCTGCTCCGCTGCGAGCGGCGGCCGCACGAATTTGGACGATATTGTCCAGTGCTGCTATATTCCCGAAGCCGATATTATCGTGAACTGTGACCGAATACTTATTGAAATCCTGAAAAACTACGGCTATATTACTTTGAAGATCGCGTAAATCGACAATTTCACCATCAATATCACCGTATCTTATCTTTCCTGACGTGGGGCGATACAACCCCAGCAAGAGTTTTATCAGCGTAGTCTTGCCTGAGCCGTTTGCACCAATCAACGCTACCTTTTCACGTGGCTGGATGGTGAATGTTATGTCAGAGATGGCGTTCTTCTTAGCTAGTGGGTATTGAAAACTGACCCCCTCCAAAGTAATTGGCGAAGATTTGCGATGCTTCCTTTTGTCGACCGAATCCTCTTCGGGTTCGAGGTCCATGTAGGCAAAGAAATCTCCAATACGCTGTAAACGATCGGCCATGAAACCAAAGCGTTCGAATATTATTCGAACCCCGTTACTGACATTCTCCAGACCAAACAACAACGCTGAAAACCTGCCAGTTGATAAAGTTCCGAATGAAACCGACGCGGCGCACCAAGCTATAGCGCCGGCTAAACCAATCACACTAAAGATATAAAAGGATGTGTACCTTATCGTATGGCGTCGCGTATCCTGAAAGATATCGTTTTCAACTCGCCAATATAACTCCTTCCACCTAGAAAACAGCCACTCGCCCATACCGAATGCCCGTACTTCCTTGGCGGCCGCCAGTGATTGCATTAGTCCCGACAAATAATTGCGCAGACGAGCTTCCGGGATTTGTTTTTTTTCCAATGTGTACTTCCGCCTATATTCCACCCACTTAACAATCGGGACAGGTAAGGTAGTGGCGCAAATAGCGAAGAGCAGCCAAGGGTTCCACCAAATCACAACCGCGGAAACTGACAGTACACTCATCGCGGACTGAATAATCATGAAAAACTCATTGGTCATGCTGAAGAAGAATCCGGGTTCTGCCAGCCTTCGAGCCCTAGTCAACAAGTCTTGGAAGTCCGTGCGTTCAAGAGCCTCTAGTCTTAAACGATTCGTCTTATCCTGCATGCCTCGAAGTGCCACTTCTTCAAGCTGTTGACGCAGACTGTCCTCTTTCAATGAAAATAATGGCCTTAGAAAACTCGAGAAAACCTGTAATGCGGTAGCGGCTGCTATCCAAAGGATTATTGACTCAATATGACTTGCTCCCTGATAGACAAGTACAGCCTGCTCCACAATACGGCTAAAAATAATGATATTCGCACCGGGAACCGTCGAGGTGACCACCTGAATAACGAATAGTACCGTAACTCTCTTCGGAGCGATTGCGAACATCCAAACAACGAAACGGACAATTAATCGAACCGTCCATTTATTTTCCCTATTATTGTCTAGTTGTACCATTTTGATTGTTCCTTCCACATCCGAGAGTATTCGCCGTTTACCATTACTAAATCGTTATGGTGGCCCTCCTCGACGATTACACCTTGTTTAAGGACGAGTATCCGATCTGCCATACGTGCCGAGCCAAGCCTGTGACTAATGACGATTACCGTACGCCCTCTCATGATCTGCATAAACCGCGCGTAAAGTTCTGCTTCCGCCTTAGGATCCAGGGCCGATGTCGGTTCATCTAGGATGAGAACTTGCGAATGACGTATTAGCGCCCGACTTAATGCCAAGCGTTGCCATTGTCCGCCCGATAGATCAACTGCGCCATCTAATATCTTGCCAATGGGTTGAGTCCACCCTCCCGGCAAACTATTCGCCACTTCATCAGCCCCACCAAGAGCTGCAGCTTGCTCGACCACCGCCATATCCGGAGTCCATCCATCTTGTCCGAATACTTGCGGATTCCCAGAAGCAACGCTTTGAGACAAGGTCAAAGCTATATTAGAATAATCTTGAAAAGCAGCGGTAATATTTTGACGTAGCGATTGTATATCTATCTCCTCATAGCACTGTCGATCGGCTCTTATGGTCCCCGCTTCCGGTGAATAGAGCCCTAAAAGTAGTTTCACGATCGTGCTTTTACCAGAGCCATTCTCGCCAACCAATGCCACATGCTCGCCTGGCTTCAACCGAAAACTAATACCACTTAAAAGCGAATTGCTGCCTGGGTAGCGGAATGTCACATTATCAAACTCTATGCCTTCCACAAGCGGTTCCGGAAAAGAGGTTCGTGCCCTATCATCTCCATTACTGTTTTGAAGTAGTGAGTGTCCGAGTTGCATAAAGTCCCTTACAAATCCGACCTCGCCGGTCGTTTTTAACAGCTCCCGATAAGTTATTGTGAAACTGATGTAGGCGACACGGAATTGGGCTACTCCCTGATACAGGGCCACAAAAAGACCCGCGGTAAGCTTTTGACTTGGTAGCATTAACGCAGCGAATAGCAGAATGACGGTACTTGCAATAAAATTGAGCGCCACACCTGGATACTCGAGTAGAATAGCCTTTTTTCGCAATGCCAGCGATTCTTCACGGAGTTGAGTCATCTGGCTGGCCCAAGTTTTTACCAAATGATCCTTTAGTCCAAGTAACCGTATCTCTTTCTGTTCGTTGCGTCCGTTCATCAAACTATCTAAATATCCTGCTCTACGTTGATCTTCCGTTTGTCTGTAGTTTAACGCTAAGGATAACTTCTGCCCTTTCGAAGTCAACATGAGGACGGGAATCTGAAGGATCAGAAGTATAACAGGCAGCCAATGGGAAAGACTGGTAAAGAAGAACGATAAGGTAATCATTTGGATCACACATAGTATTGTTGCAAGAAGGTTATAGATCATGTTGCTCAATTTCATTCCAGGATTACTCGAACGTTGGAGCATATTCTGTGTTTCACTAGCTTCCATGGTTAATAGTGGGAGATTTGACGCCATTTTCAGCCTTGTTGCTTCTATCGAGTAATTAAGTTTCTGCGATACCCGCTCCCTGATCGTTAAACGTATTCGGGACATTAAACTAAAGGATGCGACGGCCCCAATAATATAAGCACCCACCCAGGGGAGAATGCTTATCATCGCACTGCCCCCCCTCCCCCATTGTGAAATGGTAACATCAATTAGATTGCTACTAACATACAACACGAATACGGGGGCAATGCCTTCCAATACAGCGATGAGCACAAACAAACTCATGTTGACAGGGGCGATGCGAAAGGCTTCTCTTGTTCCCCAACCCATTAGTTTCATCATACCTATAAATTTAAAGCCCCTGACAAGAAGTACTTCGCCAGAAAGTTGGATAATAATTAGTCACTCCCTACTTGCGGGATCATCCCGATGGTCGTTAATATGTTTATTTAACCCAATAGCCCAAGGTTGGTATTATTTCGAATATTTCTAATATTCCATTAACTTACAAAATTATTAGCTGTAAGTTTCGTAATATACATAACCCGTATCAGGATCAATTATATATTCAATAATTTGACTACCACTTCCATGTGTAATCTCCATAATGTTTCCTACTTTTGTGGCTTCAGGCTTTGTATATTTCATAGCAAGTTCCTCCTTATTTATACCAACCTTGGGCAAAAGGGTTAAATATAATCCGTACAATTCGCACTACTGACTGGCCTTATTAACCAATTCGTTGTGAGCATAACCGTTCTCTCTCATTATGAGCCACACATCAAGTGCCAATATAGATAGAAAAGAAGGGACTTGATGAGTTAACGACCCATACTGCATGTATCCCAATAATTCTTTGTATTTTTCTTTTCTTATAACTCCTCTCTCGATTAATTTTGATTTCTTTACGATATCAACCAGTACATCACCTCGGCTTGCCATTCCGTTTACAAAACTGCCGAAATGCGACGATTTACTATTTCTTCTTCTAATGATTTGTGGGAGCACATCTTTAAGACCTTCTTTTAAAATTGTTTTTGTTCTATCGTTACGATCCCTTTTGAGAAATTCTGGTACTGACAAACAAAAATCAACAAGCCTGATATCTAGAAATGGGTACCTATTTGATAATAAATGTGAACCATCTTCACTCATCCAAGAACTTCCGTGCAGTAGTTGCTCGAATCTTAATTGAACATCGAACGGGTACTCTTTCGTTATACTCTTATGATATTTCCTTTCCCTTAGAGCCCACTTAGATATAAATTCATCAGTCAGTAAATGATGATCAATAGAAAATGAGGTTCCCCATAGTTCATCTTTTTGACGATACATATTTACAATATTATTCATAAATACACGATACATATTGCTATTGCCGCTTTTTGAAATATTACGCAATTCTTGATATGCGTCATAATACTTTTTTCTCTGTATCAACCCTATTGGATAAAGATATCTACTAGAACTTGTAACCTGATCCCCACCATGCCCCGTGAACCTCACCCAATTTTCGGCTTTGTCATTTATTGCATTAATAGTAAGATTACCTAACAATGCTCGGGATGGAGCGTAAAAGGGAGTTGGTTGACTGAGTTTCACTGCCTCAAGAATGTCACTATAATTATTATCAGAATACATATTAAGGGAACAACCAATATGTTCTGCAACCAATGCAGCGAACTTGGATTCATTCCCTTCCCCTATGTGCGCTAAATGATCGCACGATAATGTCACAGGCACATTTTCGTTTTTGATAATTTGAGTTGCCACACAGGCAATGGAAGATGAGTCCAGTCCGCCGCTCAAAGAAATATGGATCTCGGAACTTGAACGACGCAAACGACACCGAACTGCTTCAAAGAATAAATCCCGGAAAATTTCCAATTGCATTTTATAGGACAAATTATAAGTTTCCTCTGAATATTGAGGACTCCTACAAAATAATCTCTCTATTCTATCAACACTTATTTTCAAACATTCGCCCGGTAACAAATGGTAAATATTATTGTACGGAGTAGCCTTTTGATTGTTCATAGAAGTAGAACTTAAATAAATCGCCAGATACTCCTCCGATATGTCCACAGTAGTTTCAGATATTTGTAACACCTGTTCTAATGAAGAAGCCCATGCCGTTCGATAATGTCCCTTAATCCAAAAGTAAACGAGCGGTCTAATCCCAAAACATGAGCGATACAGGTAAAGCGTGTTGTTGCGGACATCACATATGGAAATGCAGAAGTCACCAATAATATCCATCAGGGCCATGGGACCATTCTTTATAAAATAAGATTTTACTACTCCTGCGGGTTCGTTGAAATCCTGTTCCGTACTTGTAATAATCTCTGACTCGTTATCTATCCTGCCATCAACAGTTACGAGGTAATCTTCCGATTGATTTATTACACTCGAGTAATTAAAATAGTGTGGTGTCGCAGCGGCCGACCAGCAAATCCCCTCTATCTTGGCTGACTTTAATACTGATTTAAAGTGAGTCTTTACACCATAAAACCGTTCTCCTGCCTTTTGCATCTGTTCGAGTGTATTTTTCTCGTTCTTTTCGGGACCTCCAGCAAAATTCATTATTCCGCAGGTATAAAACACTAACTTGCACCACCCCAACTAATTTTTGAGCATTAATCGTATAGAATCAGATATCTTAGGTATTATTGAATATTTTTTTTCGTATACAACTTCAAAGATTGGAATATCATTTATAATTCTTATATATTTTGGAAACAATGTTTGCTTTATATTAGCTGGATTAGCCCATGCACCATGTGTGTTATTAATTAGTTCTGATATTAATTGCGGTTCCTTTCTCCTACTATAAGACACTTCTTCTGTTGTTGACTTTCTTGGGTTAAGCATGAGGATAACATGAACCTTCTTGGGCAACAGTAAGCGTTTGGACTGCTCCACAGGAACCCAATATTTATTTAATTCGGGAACTATCCTTTTGTATCTTTCAGGATCCAAAGATAGCCTCTCTAAAGACTTATCCCAAAGCTTTGAGGAAATTGACATCGAAGGTATCGCTAATAAAGTGTCGTCGTTATCGTTTAGTTGAATCGGCAACACATCATCCGTTACAAAACTTGACCCTTGAGAAATCTCATTCCAAAGCAACGTTGATTTTCCATTTCCTGACGAAGATAATAATGCAACAACCTTACCATCTATTTCTAATGCTGCTGCATGCAAGGGGATTAATCCTCTCATCATTAATGAAATTGACATGCATATACCTATCACATATAACGCAGCCTTTATTAATCCTTCTTCTGAACAGTCAACTATTAATAATTGCCCGTTCGTATGTATTAATACTTTTATGCCATTTTCCGCACAAAATAATATGCCTTGATCCACGTTGTAACTTCGTAATTGACCATTATATTTAAGTCCAAGATAAGTAATTCTATTATCTTCATGCAGCGCCCCCCTTGAATATTTAATAATAATTTTCTCAGCTTTATCATTATTAATGAACATATTGCTGGGGTCACACGGGAGTTCAATATCACTTTCAATTATTGCATTATAAATGTAGTAGGAAAACATACTTCCTCCTTTATGCTTTACTGATGAATCCAAACGAGATCCAGCTTTCGAAGCATTCATTTACGTCCTGCAATACCACCGATTGTTCCGCCTGATACTCTTCGGCTATATGGTTGACTATTTCATCCGACGATACACTCTTCTCAATCATCCTCCATATTTTCTTGGCAACCTCATTTAATGCATAGTAATTTCCTGTATTTGTATCGAGAATTATGAGAACACCTGACATATCAGTAATGACAACACTCTCTGTGATCTTATACATATAAGTCCTCCTCTACAGTAAGTAATCATTACTTTATGACGGTATACTTTTCAGAACCCTCGCCAAATAATTTTTGATCAGTCCCAACCTCAAGCCATGCATGAGATCGAAATGGAGGGAACTGAATGCCAATCTTAATGTTTACTTTATATTTTCTTCTCCTGAGCATAATTAATCCAATTCCACTCTTATAAAGACATTCGTTGCTTTTTACAATTTTCCCAACAACATTGCTGACTGCTTCTGCTATTTTTTCTGTTTTACTATCGCAACAATCATATTTATATGTTCTCTGACCATCACTATCAAAAAAATACTTAATTTTACTGTAATCTTTATTTTCTAAATGTCGACGAAGGTAAAGGTATGTAAAGTACGCCTCTATTTTGTATAACATTATCTACCTCCTAGATGAATAATCCCTTACTTAAGCAGCCAAATCAGAACTCCATATTAATATTCTGGATATATTCGACCACAATCTCTTTATAGTTGCTAACTAAACATTTATATTTTGACACAGCTCCTTTTTTGTATATTTGTTCAAAACCTCTTCTGAGATAAAAGTGATTTGTCTGGCCATTTTTATTTGTGGAAATGTTCTCGCCAATTACCATTTGTATCTTTTTTGTCTTCACCATAGTGAAAATAGCATTTAGTAAAATATCTTCTAGATTCCTACTTAATGCTCTACATGATAGAAAAAGGGATTCTATTGTCGCTTCAAGCTCCCCGTATCTTAGTATTGCAACACCTACAATACCCATTTCACCAAAACTGTCTGTAAATTTTAAAGTTATCACTTCATAATCTGGATTTGAAAGTAACCACGCAATATCTTTTTCCGAATACCGCCTCGCTGTAAGCGTGAACTGATTTGTCCTTTGTGATAGTTGGGCGATTCTCTGTAAACTAAATTCGTTCCCCCGCTGCACCCAAACGTCCATATTTAATGATTTGTAAAAATCAACCATATTATCAAAACTCGTTGCCATTCGTGTTCGCATCCCATTATCTCGATACATATTACTTCTGTTCCTATCTTCATATGTGATTGCTTGTCCATCAAATAGCCCCGTTGAGCATAGCATATCTTTATAAAATAACGCCTGACTTTCTGGGAAGTGTAGAGAGGTAACTTCGGGTAAACGTTGCATGACGCAATTAATTTCAAATTCACTATCATCAATAAACACGATATCCTCAAGACCAATACGTAATTCCTCAGCTATACTTATTATACTGGTTGACTTTTCTTCCCAGTTAATACGAAAAGTTATGATATGTTCCTCTTTAATAACCATATCTGGATGATCTCTAAATACTTCCATGACATCTGATTCGTTATTTTTGCTACACAAAGCTAGTAAAATACCCTTTTTGTATAAGTTCTTAATTTCCTGTTGAAATAATTTATATTTGATTCCAGGGTAGGAAGAACCAAGATTAATTCCATATAGTCCGTCCTCTCCTATTACTCCTCCCCATAGGATATTATCGCAGTCCAGTATCAGGCATTTTTTACGTCTGCCCTGTACTATTCTTAATGCCTTCGCTATGTCGAAAGCTATTTGATTACTTGCATCTCTACTAAATGGAATATTATATAGCAATAGAAGTCTCCGATCGTAAAAATTCCGATACCCAATGATCTCCATACTTCGATTTATATCCAAATAGTAGGCATTATGGGTGTTTATGATCTTGTCCTTTATATGGACATTCAGCAAGTTCACAACATTACGCTCATGGTTTCCATTATGGCTCAATATATTCGAATAAACCGGAAGTTCGAACGAGATCCATATTATGGGGGCCTTTGATTTATTCCTGTAATCTTTAATAACCACCTCAGTAAACTGGGTTACATTGAATATTTCCGTATCAAGTTCTGAAGAAGAAAGCGACCAAAATGACCCCAATAACTTCTCAGAAATCCCATCCAATCTAAAAAGTAATACCCAAACATCTATTTCATGATCGTCCGGATGTCTTTCATCTTCTTTATAATCGCTTTCAAGTCGTCGGTAGCTCACAACTGGATAATAACCACACTCACTAGTATGCAACTTGATAAACGGGTCAAAAATGGACTCGAGTGATACATTAGATATTAATCCTATTTTTAGTTCTGGCAATTTTCTTTGTATGTTACTCGTATATTTATGTATAGCATCTGAGAATCCCTTATGAAACAAGTCTGTTTCACCTTCTCATTTATTTGGATACAGTATATTTTTGAACTTTTTCGCATATTTTGTTTAGAGTATTCAGGTTTTCAATTAATAAATCTTTATCGTCGAAAGATATGTTTAACTCTTCTTCAATTCTGACAATAAGTTTGATTGTGGCTATGGAGTCTAACCCCAATTCCTCCAAAGATCGATCTCCATCAATCTTGTGTTCTTTAATATCGAGCACCGATAGTACTATATTTGTTATGATTTCAATGACTTGCATATTTTCGCCCCCCTTCCTTACAGAAATTCTTTATTATAGTTAATTTTCATAAGGTCTTGTTCATTTAGATAATCCTTTATCAGCCCCATTCTTTCACTCGCGAACAGTCTTTCGAAAAAATCAACTTTCCATTCTTTTTTTTCACCTGATGACAAACCCATAAGTTTCAACATTCCAGTATCTTTCGGCTTCAACACTTCCAACATCTGGGTAATTAAGGAACTCGGGAAAATAAGCGAAGTATAATAAAGCATATAATGGACGTACATTTCGACCTGGAATTTCCCCATTAATTCGTATAGGCGAGGTAAACTTATAGCACCAATATTCTTTGTTAAGAAGAAATAAATATCGCAATACTTACTCACTATCAGACTGGGTGTTTTTGTTAATAGGTAGATGGAGTTAACATCCTTAAAGTGATGCAGACAAATTTGGATAAAGAACTCCTCGTAAGGTAAGACAAAGTAGTTAATTCCTTGTACGCTTACTTTCCTTCTAGAACCTATAAAGTCGGCGATGCTTATATCTCCTCGTTGGGTATCCTCACCCCATGTAAGGTGAAGGTTTAGATCAACACAGTGATATGGTATCAAAGGGTGATTTAAGGTTTTGATAAAAGGAGCCGCTTGGTGCGTATTCATGGAGTAAAAAATTTCTTCTTGTCTTGAATACATCTTGACTTTCGCTTCTTCCCTAATAAATCGGCCACGTAAGTATCCTAATTGTTGGATTAGATCAGTAACCTTCTCAACATCCGTTCTATCAATGAGAATATCTGTGTCTTGCGATAATCTATATCCTACATTTCCGTATGCAGACAGTGTCATATAAGACCCTTTTAGAACAACGTAACTTATACCATTTCCCTCTAGGTTTTCGATAATGGTTTTATTTTCCTTCATATTGCATAAATTGGCCATTGCGTTTATGAGGATTTGATTCTGCCCTTCCCTTACAGTTTTAGACTCCGTTAATTCCAATTCTACGAATTTGGAAGCGATCAATGGTAATACCTTGTGCCGATTACACAAACGAATAAATTTATCTTCATTGACCATAGCAAGCCCTTCACTTGCAAAGTCTTTATTAGTTTCAGATTCACAAAATTGTCTTAGTACCAATAACAATAAACTTGCTTCTGGATCCATCTACTTACCTCCCTCTTTCGGAAACCTTGTAGCACTTGCTATCCGTGTTCAATCTTGCCTTCTTCTATAAATCTACATGAATTGGTATGCCCTTCATAGCATCGGTTAAGGTTTCAATCATTTCCATATCTCTTTCCTTTAATCGATTTCTTATTTGACTCAATTCTCTACCATCAATCGGTTGTCGTTGAATAGCATGTTTAATCGTAATATTATAAATGCGATCCCGACTAGTTGTATAAACCCTTCTAAGATTGCTGAGTTTCATTCTAAATTCCACATCACGTAGTTTTTCTACAAAAACAGTCTCTAAAATATCAAAGAACATAGATAGGGATGATACATACTCCACCCTGGCCCGTTCCATGATCACCTGACTAATTTCCTGACCGTCTTGAAGAGCAATGTTCGTTTTGTCAATCCAATCCGAAAACAGATTATAATCCATATTCACATCCTGTAAGAGGTAGCAGACAAGATCGGAGTACTGACTTATCTTAGGTGAACCCACTTTCTTCAAATAGTAGATTGAAGCATACTGCTTAGGCATCTCCGTCAATAAAACGTTTTGCGATTGACACCATATCTCCCTGAGCGCTGCTTCTGTTACGACAAAATTAATTAATCCATTATCCCTGGTGAAGTCAGGTGAAAGTGATCGCGGAGATTCCTTTATCCCGATGGTACCAAGCTCGTTGTTGTACGATGTCACTAATAATGTGTGTAAATCCGTCCTTTTCCGGTATTCTCGATGATAGAAAATGCTGTTAAAAGTAGTTGGAATAATAACTGGGTAGTTGTTATCTATTAATTTTGTGATTTTAGAAATTGGATCCTCATGATCATGGGCTGCTATCTTACAGCATTCAATTCCTAGCAGCTTAAGTATTGGATTTTCGTGATACCACGAGTAGTATTGATTACACCAATTCACATTTACTGCATAAAGAAAACAGTAGTAGTAATAATTAAGATTATCGTAATAACTAGCACCAACTGCTACAGGATGATCGAAACACCTCATCTCATTAATGCTATAACCATTTTGGAAAGATGCAATTTTTAGGTTCTTTTCCATCAAATGATTGCCTCCGAGAAATATTCTTCACCTAATTTAGACCATTCTGGTTATCTTTTCAATATTCATTTTCAATGCTTTCATTCACTCCTGGTCAGTAAAAAGTTCTTCAGCGTTAAGAAGCAACGGAATCGGCGTCCATATGGGCCGTTTTTTTGCCTGGAACGAATAATTGGGGCTAGCGAAATCTGCGGGTTTTGGGCAAACAGGCGGAAAATCGACTTGCGAAAATAGGCCACAACCGTTGCCTCTGAGACGACGGACTTAGAGGGGGTGCGGGGATAGCGGAAAAATAGACCCGGCTTCTGCCCGGAAAAAAGTAAAGCGATCAATTGAACCAGTCCCGTTGCGATGACACTGCACATGACAAACCCTTCGATGCGGCAGCGGCAGCAAGGTCATACGAATCCGCTTGCGCTGCTGCTCGCCTGTCACGCGCTCCAGCGGATCCGGTTCGCCTTTCCGGCGATAGCGGTTCAGCTTCGGCATCGCCGAACTCCGGAAGCTGTAGCCGAATGCGCCAATGACTTGCTTAATTTCTCGAAACGTACCTTCCATCTTGAAGCGATAGCTGTATGCGGTGAGGATCTGTTGGGGTTCCAAGCTTAGGTCGATGCTGACGGATATCAAAAGACGCTCGTCCTGTCGCACGAGCACAAAGCGCGGCTTCTGGTACAATCCGAGCCCCCTTGACAAATCCTCGCACAGAAAGGACATAATTTCTTTTTCGCCGTAGAGGGTCACCATGGCCGTTAAAATCTGCTGCGCGTGTCTTAAACAACACGGGCGAGCTTCACCATCTTGCCTTTCTTCGGCGGACGCCCTCGACCTGGCTTCTTCGTGGCAGGCGACTCGTAGGCAACGACATTCATCTTGGCTCGGGTCACGATGTGTACAGCGGACGTAAGTGAACGATTGCCCTCAGCCACTGCAGGGCGAGAATGGACAGGTAGTAACGGTCAAGCAGGAGCAACGCTTGCCAAAGATATCCGCGGCCGCAATCGCTTGATCGATCACTTACACAACATGGGAGGCTTGCGGCTCCCCGGATGAGTCGTCCCGGCCAAAGATCGCTTTTACGCCGTCCTGCAGATCAGATTAGTTCGGCAATGAGCAAGAATCGTTCGCACGTAATCACGTTATTCCTCCCCCGCCCCCTTCCGTCTCCCTCCGGGGGAAACCGTTCCCTGCACCCCATCATTCGCCGTGTAGCAAGCCCAGCAATGACTTGCTGGGCAGCCATTAAGCGTGGGAAGGTAGAACCGCCTGTCAAGGCAAAAGAACGTGCCTTGACAGGCTCCCTTTGGCGGGGTTGATCGTAATCATTATTTTGCAAATTGTAGTAGCAATGATCATGAAAACAGCGGTTCTAAATTGATTGAGAAAGCGTTTACATGTGTCGAATAATATGCAAAATCACAGCTAACCAGCAAGACACGTCCGAGGAAGCGTACGACCGGCGCATGCCGATTCACAACATCGTACCAAACGCGTTGCAGCTATTTCAGCACCAGGCGGAGGAACGAAAGAAATGAAGAATCGACTCGTAATGACGCGGCCCCAGCGCCAGATCCCGCACGATGGAAGTGACACCGAGTTAATCAGTGCGCACCATGAGACCGACAACGACTACGACGAACCACTCGTACGCTGCGGCTCGGGAGAAGCAATTTCGAAAAGTAGACGAAATCTCATTCATAAATTTCAACATGGTATGGTCGATCGCAAAGATATCGGGTAGACTATCCAAGCAACCCTTTTTAACGATCTACTCTCCTTTCCGGCATAGGAACCGTAAGGATATCACAGATTCGCTCGTTTGGATCGTTTTACCATGGGTCAATTTTTGATGAGAACTTTTCACTGTCCAAGCCGACAGCCGGCCGCTACGGCAACACCCGCTACGTGTACGTATCGGAATCATACTGGAAGTTCGTTTTACCGAGGGCATACCCGTAGAACCAAAGCTTCAGCAACAGATACGTCGGCACCAGTTCCTGCGCTGCAGCAAACATGCAAAAAAGCACGATACCAAATGGCACCGTGCTTTCGAGGGCTTCCTTAAATCTTACAGTTTAACGACGTTCTCGGCTTGTGGTCCGCGATTGCCTTGAACGACGTTGAATTCAACGCGTTGGCCTTCGTCAAGTGTTTTGTAGCCGTCGCCGACGATTGCGCTGAAGTGCACGAATACGTCTTTGCCGCCTTCAACTTCGATGAAGCCAAAACCTTTCTCTGCGTTGAACCATTTTACTGTGCCTTGCTGTGCCATCTGAACATACCTCCAAATAAAGTTTAATATGTCACTTCTATTTACCACCGTAAATAAAAAATCACACATTCGAAAAGGTACCTCTCCGTCAAGAGATCCCCTTTCGAACGTGCGAATTCAGGTCGATCTTTCCGAATTGATTTCATCATAGCATACAACCGCCATTTCCGCAACACGTCTATTAAAGCGCTCTCAAAAATTTTTGGGCGTATTTCGACTGGTCGAAATACGCTCCTTGACTCGCCAGCGGTACCGCACCGGCAACCGCGGGTTTCCCCGGTCATGACGACTATTCCGCCCCTCCGCCGCCACCGCCGCCGGCACTTCCACCGCTTTGCTGCACGACATGCGTCAACTCGTGAGCCAGCAGCTCCTGGCCCGCCTCATTGCCGGGATTGTACTCTCCCTGGCGAAAAAACACATCGTTGCCGAGCGTAAACGCACGGGCCCCAATCGAGCGGGACAACTCGTCCGATTCCGCGTCATTGTGAATTTTGGCACTACTGAAATCGGCGCCGAACGCGTCTTCCATCTGGCCTCGGGTGCCCTCCTCGATCGACTGGCCACTGCCGCGTTTGGCTTGAATCCGCTGCTCGATGTCGCGCGGTGGCGCAAAGGAACCGCCGTCTTCCGCGTCGCGCTGCACAGCCCCGAATGCAGGCTTCATCTGCAACTCGTCCTCGCCTTCTCCTTCGCCGCTCTCCTCATCGCCGAGCGAACGCTGCAACGAGTCCGCCGCTGGCTTCATCTGCAGAGCATCGTCGCCTTCGCTTTCGTCCATTTCGCTCTCCATCGGCGCATCGAATGCCTCGTCGGCGTCGCTGCCATCGACTTCTCCGCTTTCTTCCTCGCCGAGCGAACGCTGCAACGACTCCGCCGCGGGCTTCATCTGCAGAGCATCGTCGCCTTCGCTTTCGTCCATTTCGCTCTCCATCGGCGCGTCGAATGCTTCGTCGGCGTCACTCCCGTCGACTTCTCCGCTTTCTTCCTCGCCTAGCGAACGCTGCAGCGATTCCGCCGCGGGCTTCATCTGCAGTTCGTCCTCGCCTTCCCCTTCGCCGCTCTCCTCATCGCCCAGCGAACGCTGCAACGACTCCGCCGCTGGCTTCATCTGCAGAGCATCGTCGCCTTCGCTTTCGTCCATTTCGCTCTCCATCGGCGCGTCGAATGCCTCATCGGCGTCGCTGCTGTCGACTTCTCCGCTTTCTTCCTCGCCCAGCGAACGCTGCAACGACTCCGCCGCCGGCTTCATCTGCAGCTCGTCCTCGCCTTCCCCTTCGCCGCTCTCCTCATCGCCCAGCGAACGCTGCAACGACTCCGCCGCCGGCTTCATCTGCAGCTCGTCTTCGCCTTCCCCTTCGCCGCTCTCCTCATCGCCCAGCGAACGCTGCAGCGACTCCGCCGCCGGCTTCATCTGCAGCTCGTCTTCGCCTTCTCCTTCGCCGCTCTCCTCATCGCCCAGCGAACGCTGCAACGACTCCGCCGCTGGCTTCATCTGCAGCTCGTCCTCGCCTTCTCCTTCGCCGCTCTCCTCATCGTCGCGCTGCACGGAACCGCCGCCCTGATTCGCAGCCGAAATGTGCTGCACCACCTGCTTCGCTTTTGCGTCGGCCTCTTGCTCATACGCATCGCCCACCGGCCCGACCGTCAGCTTCGCCTGCACCGGCAGCCGCGTCCCCCCGCCCGAACCGAGCAAGCTTTGTACGCCGCGATTGCCGATCGCCGCCTGCATGCCCATCACATCCCCAGGCGTGATGGACGACGGCGTTGCCGCTTTCTGCTGCCAATCCTCCGACGGCCCCGCCGCCGTACGACCGGACGGACCCGCATGACTTCCTGCCCCGCTGCGACTGCCGCCATGACTTTTATGAGACAACATCGAAATGGCCTCCCGTACTCCCAGTTTCTTCTAAACCCATCATAGGCGGAAAAGGTCGAAAATACAACAACATTTCGAGCGTTTACCCCGCGTTTCGACGCACCATCAGCACGGCGATATCGTCCGATTGCTGCGCCCCGCGGGCGAACCGGTCGACGTCCTGGAGCAGCCGCGTGATGCTTTGGTTCATCGGCACATCGGTCGGCTCCGCCTGCAGAAGCGCCGTCAACCGCTCGACACCATACTGCGCATAAACCGGATCCTCGGCTTCCGATATGCCGTCGGTATACAGTACGATCCGTTCGCCGGGCGCCATAATCGCGATGTTGTCCGTATACTGCGCATCCTCCAGCACGCCGAGCGGCAGCCCTTTCGTCCCTCGCAGCGGCTCGATCGAACCGTCGCCGCGAATAAGCAGCGGCAGACAGTGGCCGCCGTCGCTGAACATCAGCACGCCGGAAGCCGTATCCAGCAACCCGCAGAAAATGGTCGCGAACATCCCCGAATCGTCGCGGCACAGCTCGCGATTAACGGCGGTAAGCAGTTGGCCGGGCGTTGTGCCGTCGGTCATTTTGCCTTTGATCAGCGTCATCGTGACCGCCATGAACAGCGCCGCGGGAATGCCTTTGTCCGACACGTCGCCCAGCGCAAAAAACAGGCTCGTATCGCTCAGCGCAAAATAATCGTAGAAATCGCCGCCCACCTCGCGGGCCGGCCGCAAAATTGCGTCCACCTCGGCGCCAAACGAATGCTCGTCCGCCGACCCGGCTTGCTCGCTCTCCGCCGGACTGCCGTACGTAATGCCGGCGTCGCTGATCGTCATGACGGCGCCGCTCTGGTTGACCGACACGCCAAGCTTGGCGAACGGCCCGCGCGGCAGGAAGCTCATCTGAATGTCGCGGGCGATACGGAGCTCGCTGTCCATCCGCTCCTTGAGCGCGTACGTTTCTTTCAGCGCCTGCATCGATTTCTCCAGCGCGTCGTAGAGCATCGCGTTCTCCAGCGAAACGGCCGTCGGCGAGGCGATCGACTGCAGCAGCTTCACGTCGCGGTCGCTGAACGGCTTGTTCCCGCGTTTGTTCAGCACCTGCAGCACGCCGACGATTTCGCCTTTGCTGATCACGGGAACGCACAGCATGTTGCGCGTCGGGTAATCGGTGCGGGTCGCCACCTTGCTCGACCAGCGCGGATCGCCGGCGGCGTCGTCGATTTTGACCGATTCGCCCGTCTGTGCCACCCACCCCGCGATGCCTTCGCCGATCTTGAGCCGGATCTCGCGGATTTGATCGACCTTGTCGCCTACCGCCAGCTCGAAGAACAGCTCGCCCTTCTCCTTGTCGACGAGAATGACCGAGGACGCTTCCGCATTCATCACACTCGCCGTCGTGGCCATGATGTTGCGCAGCAAATCCTGCTTGCGGATCGTCGAGTTCATTTCCAGGCTCAATTCAAACAGCTGCTGCGTGCGCTGCAGTTCCTTTTCCGCCGTACGTTTGGAAACGAACATCCAAATCAGCCCGCCCGCCGCTGCGGCGGCCAATGCATAAGGCACGAGAAGCGCCGCTGTCATATCGTTCACCTCCGTTCCTTCCGTGACATCTGTGACATCTGTGACCCCTGCCGGCCGCTTACGACAGCGCCGCTACGGCGTCCGCCTCGCCCGGATAAATGGCAAAGATGCTGCTGAACCCGGACATATCGAACACTTCCTTGACATTGGCCGACATGCCGGCAAGCGCCAGTTTGCCGCCCACCGCCTTCAGCTTCTTCGCCGCCACAAGAAAAATGCGCAACCCCGCGCTGCTCACATAATCGAGCCCGGTCAGCTCGAACACGAACAGCTTGTTGCCGCCGCCGGACAGCTGGCCGAACTTCGTTTCCAGCGAGCTTGACGTATTCGTATCGAGCCGACCGTTCAGCGTTAAAATGATGATTCCGCCCTGCGTACGTTCCGTAATCTCCATGATCGCATCTCCTTCGATTCCAAGTTGCTACCGGCGTTTTTTCGCCAGCCTCACGACGTTGCACCCGTCTTCTCGCGTATAAGCCACTTCATCCATCACTTGGCGTACAAAATAAATTCCCAGGCCGCCGATGCCGCGCTCGTCGATGCCGAGCGACGTGTCCGGGTCCGGCCGCGCGAACGGATCGAACGGCACGCCTTCGTCGACGATGCGAATCTCCACCTCCGACTCCGTGGCCGTAAACGTCACGACAATGCCGTGACGCCCGTCCTTCGGATACGCGTAGCTGATCGTATTCGTCACCAACTCGTCGCATACGAGCTGAAGGTGAAACGCGAGCTGCGGATCCAACCCCGCCTCCGCCTGCAGCCGCTCGATCGTTTCCCGCAGCCGCTCCAACTCGCCAAGCTCATTGTACAGCTCAATCGATACGCTTACGCTCACGGCGAAACAACCTCCGTTTCCTGTCAGCCCATTTTCATCAGCATGCTTTCCAGCAGCCGGACGCGCGCACCGGAAGCCTGCAGCAAGCCGATGCCGATTTCCGGGTATAGCCTGACGAGCCGGGCCAAGTCTTCGCCGCGCAGCGCAAGCACGCGCACCTCGTCAAAAAACGCCTGCGCCGACACCGCCGAAGCGGATTGGTCGAGAATGGCCGTTTCGCCAAACGCCATCTTCGGCCCGAGTACGCCGATCGTGCCGATCGAACCGTCGGCCATCGTGCCGCTCAGCTCGATGTTGCCGTCGACGATGATGTACATGCGGGAGAACGTTTCGCCCGCCTGAATCAGGAACGCGCCGTCCGGATGAACCTCCTCGGAAGCGATGCCGGCGATGAGCCCCAGCTCGTCGACCGACAAATGTGCAAACAGCTCCACCTGCTTCAAAAACACGACTTTATCCAGCAAGCTCAAAAACTTGCGTTCCTCCTGCATGTCGCCCGCCTCCTTACGCCTTTCCATATCGAGCGCATAGCCGGCAATTTGCCGCAGCCAGCCGTCGGCGCCCGCCGCTTCCGCTTCGTGGCGCACGACCTCCAGCGCCGCCTGAACCGGCGCCTTTCCTTCGCCCGCGTCCGCGCGGGTCGCCGCAGCCTCCAAAACCGCCGGTCGCGCCGCTGCCGCCGCATCCTGCTGCAGCAGCGCGAACAGCGCCGCCGCCAGCCGCCGGTCGCCCGGCCCTTCCGCCAGCGCCTCCAGCCCGTTCTCGCGGACGTCGTCGTCCGCGTCGGTCACGGCCTGGCGGATCGTAGCGACGACCTGCTCGTCGGCCAGCGCCGCCAGCACCGCCCAGGCCGCGTCGCTGAGCGCGTCCCTGATTTCGCCGTAGCGGCGCTCGCACAGCGCGGCCGCTTCGGACAACCCGAGCGCGCGCAGCGCTTCCGGCAGCGCACGGTTGCGGCCGATATCGGCGATTCGCGCCAGACACGCGTCCACGAGCAGCTCGCGCACCCGCCGCTCCGGCAGGATGCCGGCGAGCGCCACGACCGCCGCTTTCCAACTGAGCGGATCGGGCTGCTTCATGCCGTCAAACAGATCGGACAGCGCCGGTTCGCCCATATCGGCGAACGCCTGCACGATCGCCTTGCGCAGCTCCTTGTCGGCGAGCGGATACATCGCCAGCAGCCGCGGCACCGTTTCCCGCCGCCGCAGCTTGCCGAGGCACGCCGCCGCCGCCACCTTGACGGCCGGCTTGTCGTCGCCGAGCAGCGACTCGACCCACTCGGCGTAGCTGTCCAGGCCAAGCGCCGCGATCGTGCGGCAGCCGTACACGGCGGATTCGCCGCCCGTGTCGAGCAGCTTGACGATCGTTTCGCCGCAGGCGGCGTAGCTCTCGTCGCTCCCAAGCGTGTACAGCGCCAGAATCGCTTCGCTGGCGACGTGCGGGTGCGCGTCAAGCAGCTTCATGCGAATGAAGAAATGCGCCTGGCTCTTCAGATGTTTGGCCCTTCCGAGCAGCCGCACGCACTCGGAGCGCACCTCGACGTCCTCGTCCTCGAGAAACGACGCCACCTGCACCAGCTGCTGCAAGTCGGCGCCGTGCAGCGTCATCGCCCGCAGCGCCGCCAGCTTGATCCGCGGGCTGTCCTCATGGATCAGCCCGATCAGCTGCGGCAGGTGCGCGGGATCTTTGGCCTTGCCGGCGATTTCGAGCGCAAGCTCGCGCACGTAATCGTTCGGATGCTGCAAGTAGCCGAGAATCGCCTGCATCGCCTTCGTCTGGCGGATGCCGCCGAAGAACGACTCGGCGATGTCGGACAGCTGGTCGTGCAGCGTCTGCACGCTGCGCACCAACTCTTTCATGTACAGATTGCGGCTGTACCATGCCGTGGCGACGAGCGCCACCGCCAGAACGAGACCGATCGCCGCCTGCGGCGTCAGTTCGATCCAGCCGGACGAATGCAGCAGCGACAGCAGCGCGCCGAACAGGATGCCCGCCGACGCGGCGATCGCCTGCACCACGTAACGAATGCCGTCGCGCCGGCCGAGCGGCTGCATTTTGAAGAACAGTTGGTAGCACGGCTCGGCGAAATAATAATACAAAATATAAATGACCGCATACGCGCACGAAACGGCCGCCAGGCTGTGCGGCGCCCCGACGAACATCGTCGTGACGGCGAAGCCGCCGAGGAACACGACCGTAATCGCCAGCAGCATGTTGCTGGCGCCAAGCCAGTTCATCAGCCGCGTCGATACGGTTTGCAGTACCAGCGAGAACGTAAATTGCAGTGTGATGACGATGCCGTAGAAAGCGGTCAAGTCGCTTTCGTTCGGATAGGTCGTTTGCGCCGCGTTAAAATACTGGTATTCGATCAAAAAATAAAGCGCCGGCATCAGCGTCATCAGCGCCATCGCGCACAGCAGGAACGGGCTGCCCACGATCAGGCGCGCATACTGGCCGGTAGTCAGCGCTTCTTCCTGCGGTGCGGCGGCCGCTTCCGATTTCCGCTCCGCCTTGAGCGTGAGCGGAACCAAATATTTGGCGATCGCCAGGCGGAAATAACGGTAACCGATCAGCAGCACGACAGGGGCCAGCGCATAGACGACTTCCGTGCCGAACCATTTGACGAACACCTGGGCGACAAAACCGGCAACGATACCGCCGATCGTAGCCGACGCCACGAAGATCGGCATGAGCCGCTTGGCTTGCTGCGTCGGACATAAATCGAATGCCGTGGCCCACAGCAGCAAGGTCATCTGGCGAACGACGAAGTTGGAAGAGAGGAACAGGATCGGATAATAGTAGATGAAATCGATGCCGCCCAGCTTGAAGCCGAGCAGCACAAGACCGTTCGCCAGCAGCGCCAGCGCCATCAGCAAATACAGCGTGCGCATCAGCTTCGGCTTCGGCAGCAGACTCGCCATCTTGGCCAGCAGCCAGCCTTCCAGCGGCAGCAGCATCGCCTCGACGATGTACATGAGCGGCAAATGCTGCACGCCGAAACGCTGGTTGAAGAGCGCCATAAAGCCCGAATAGTTGAGCAGCTCGGCTATCCCGCCGCACAGGAAAACCGGCGCCATAATCCACAGCTTGCGCGTATCCTCCGCCCGCAGCCCCAGCAATCGCAATGCTTTTGTCAACGCATATCAAATCCTTGTCGCTTCGCCGCAGGTCGCCGCCGGGGCCAGCCGTTCTTACACTGGGCCACTTGCGATCTCCTACAGCTTTTTATTGTAAAGCAGCATGGCTTCGCCGTCGTAGTAGTAGTCGGGACAAGTGCCCACTAGCGTAAACCCGCGCCCCTCGAACATGCGCTGAATCGGCGCGTATTCCGGCAAGTCGCACGTGTAGGTGAGAATGTAGCGGCCGCCGCGCGAACGAACGAACGCGATCATCGTATCGTACAGCCGCCGCGCGATGCCGAGGTTGCGGTACTGCCGGTGCACGGCGATAAAATCCCACATGTAGCCGCCGGTGCGATGCTCGTTCTCCTTGATGTTGCAGGCGCCGATTACTTCTCCCCGCTCGTTCTCCACGAACCAGAACCGGTCGCCTCCCTGATGCAGGCTTTGGCGGGGCCGGTTGCGGAACATTTCCTGCTCGCCGGGGGTATAGCGCTGATCGTCGAACGAATGCGGCGACAGGAAAAAGTCGCCGATCCGCTGCGCCTGCGCTTCATTTTCCATTTCCTGCACGAGATACGATCGTTCGGATGCGGTTTGCTTCAACTGCTCCATAAGACGGTTCCCTGCCCTTCGCCTTGTCAAGATATCCCCACGAATCGGGACTTGGGCGTGTCTTCGATGCGGATGCAGATACGCTGCGGAGGCCCCGGAAATGGCTCCCTTTTAGCCTGCCTGGTTACGATACGTACAGAGTGCCGTTCCAGTCGGCGGCAGCGCCCTTCTGGTAGTACTCGTCGCAAATGTAGAAATACAGCTTGGCCGCCTTGTCCTGGCGATTGATCTTGATGACTTGCACGAACGCTTCCCGCGCATCGTAGAAGCGGCCGACCTGGTACAGCTGGATCGCTTGCTCGAACTGCGCTTTCGTCCGCTCCTTCAGCGTCCGGATCGTATCCGGGTCGCCCTGGTACACATCGTACAGCTGCAGCGGCTTGTCGCTGTCCTCGTCGCGGATCAGCCCCAGATTCCGGTACTGGAACGACGTATTGCCGCTCAGTTGGCGGGCGAAGTCATCCGTAATCAAAATCGATGCCCCAAGCGTATCCGTCAGCTTCTCGACCATCGACGCGACATTCACGTCGTCCGAGATGACGTTGCCTTCCATCCGTTTCTCTTCGCCGACGATGCCGAGCCGCAGCGGCCCGCGATGGATGCCGATGCCGATGTCGATCGGCACGTAGCCGGTGTGATCCCGGTGCACGTTGTACAGCTCCAGTTCCCTGCGCATTTCGATCGCCGCCAGCAGCGACTCGTCCGCCGCATTCGAGAACAGGGCCATGATGCCGGCGCCCAAATATTTGTTGATCCAGCCTTCGTGGCTGCGGATATAAGGCGAGAACCGCTTCAGGAACGAGTTGATGAAGTTGAAGTTCTCTTCCGGCGTCAGCCGTTTCGAAAACTGGTAGAAGGAACGGATGTTGCAGACGAGAATGTGCATTTCCTTCTCGACCTGGTCGCCGAGTTGAACGTCGAGAATGCTTTCCTTGCCAAGCGACTGCAAAAACTGCTGCGGCACGAACCGGTAATACGCTTCGCTGGCGTTCGTGATCTGCACGATGTAATCGCGAATGTGGCCGGCCATAAAGTTGAAGTTGTCGCCGAGATCGGACACTTCGTCGCGCGTCTTGATATCGACTACGGCGTCCCACTGGCCTTTGGCGAACCGGGTTACGCTGCCGCGCAGCTTGCGGATCGACGAAAGCATGTAGTAAGTCATCAACAGGAAAACGACGAGCAGCACGGAGGTAATGATGGCGATATTGCGAATCGTGCTGACCAGAATCATTCGCCGGTGCTGGAGAATGCCTTCCAGGTTTTTGCTCGTTTCGTAAACTCCGACGATTTTGCCGCTTGAATTGTAGACCGGGCCGATGGCGTACATCCAGTAGCCGGTGTCGTCATTCCATTTATCCGTGACGATGGCGCCCGTCTGCGCAACCAGCGAGTTCTGCTCCGTCGTCGGAAACGGCCGGAACATGTTGTAGCTGTCGTCGTCCTCGATGATGCGATACAGCTGGCCGTTCTCGTATTTGTACAGCGCCCGGTAGAAGCCTTCGAAATTGAACTGGTCGCTCTCGAACAACCCTTTCATCTTGTCGTGAAACAGCCGGAAGTCGGCGTCCATGTAATCGGCGGGAGATTTGATCCGCTCCAGCCGGTCGCCGTCGATCAGGTTCTGCCCGTTGCGGGCGAGCAGCGCCAGCTCGCGAATCGTTTCGTCTTCGAGCTTGGCCGAGAAGTTGGTGTACACCACGTAGGACAGCAGCCCCATCGAAGCGACGATAATCGGCACGAAGACGAAAATTTGCTTCAAAATGAGCGAGATGCGGCGCCGCATGATGTTGACGTACAGCAGCTTGACCGCCCAGAGCAGCCCCAGCGCCGATACGACGGCGACCGCCCAGACGAGCCACCTGCCGGACATGATGGCGGCGGAGTAGTGGAGGTCGGACGCGCGGATGTTCAAGTCGATCGAGCCGTCCGCCGCGCGCCGGAATACTTCGGTGCCCGACGCCACCGTTACGGCGCCGTCTTGCGCCACGCGGATCGCGTACAGGTCGAAGAAATCGAGGTCCAGCCCAAGCTCCTGCGCCTTTTCCTCCGTGAGCAGCGATTCCAGGACGTAAGGCTCGGCGCGGTCGATGCGGCTGATCATCTTCAGCCGGAAATCGATGAACGAAAGGCGCCCTTTGCCGTCGATGCCGATGCTTTCCGGGAAATTGAGCCGTGTCCGGTCGATGGTGGGCAGCGGATACAGCAGTTCGGAGCTGCCGTTGCCGAGATCGCGATACACCTCGCCGCTTCGCGTCGAAAAGACGATCGAGCCGGGAGCCGTGCCGCGCACTTCGTTCAGCGTTTTCCCGTCCGGCAGCGTGCCGGTGTAGACCGGTTTCGCTTCTTTTTCCCCTTTGGCGACCTTCATGAGCGTAAACTTCGATACCTCGTCGAGGAAAAAGTAAAGGCCGTCCTCGCGCAGCTGCAGCGCTTTGATGCTGCCGACGCGCATGAGGCTGTCGCCTTTGCCGTTCTTCAGCTTTGACGAATCGATGCGGAACAACTCGGCGTCGAATTCGCCGCGCGGGGTGTAGCGGATCACGCGCTCCTCCTTGACGACGAACCCGAAGGAGTCGAGCAGCGTGTCGACCGTGTACAGGAAGCCGTTCCCGTCGACCGCCAAATCGTTGAAGTTGTGCATCAGGTCCGGCTGGTCGGACGGCTGGCGGATTTTGTAGGCGACCGTTCCGCCTGCGTCCGTTTTGATGATCGTCTTCTTGGACCCGCCTATGATGTAAGCATTGTTGTCGTCGTCGGTGACGGCGAGCGACATGTTGCCCAGCTTCATCGCGTTTTCCGTCGGCAAGTGCCGCAGCGTCGACCAGTTGCGGTACAAATAGTTGCCGGCGGCCGCCAGCAGCAGCACAAGCGCCAGCAGCACCGCGATCGATTTTTTCATCGTCCGTTCACCTCGCTCCATTGCTTGATCATGCGTCTTCTCCACAATTCGGGCTTTCCGCGAAAATAGCCCATTAAAAGTGGCTTATTTACCCTTTTTTGCCCGTGTCGAGCGAAATAGCCAGTGTTTTCACTGGTTATTTCGGTCTGACCGCGCCAAAATGGAGCTTTTTCCGCGAATAGCCAGTGTTTTCACTGGCTATTTCGTTGTTGTCGGCCATTTGGGGCGAAATAGCCAATAAAATCGGGCTTATTTCAGTCGGGAGTGCGGACTCCCGGGGAAACGAGGCTTATTCGGCTGGCTGCAGCCGTCGGCGAAGCGCCGATACCGATGCCGATGGCGTTATTCCGCCAAGCGGATCGTGTGCGTCGCGTCGTCCCAGACAACCGTCATGCCGAGCCCTTCGGCGATGAAGCGCAGCGGCACCATCGTTCTGCCGAGAATCAGCTCCGGCGCCGCATCCAGCGGCACCGGCGAGCCGTCTATGTAGGCCGTGCCGCTTCCGATCGTACACACGATTGTCGCGCCGTCCTTGCTGATCGTTACCGTCATCGTTGCATCGTCCCAAGCGACGGCGGCGCCGAATGATTCGGAAACCGGACGAATGGGTATATAAGCCTTTCCGTCTATTATAACAGGTGGCGTGTCAAATTTAATCACCTTATCGCCGGAAACGACATTTTCTGCGGGAATCGGCTGCGTATCCGCTCCGAATTGCTGTCGAACGGCGTCCGCAGCCTGCTCCAGCGCCGCCAACTCTTCCGCCGAATACTTCTCTTTCTCCTTGGCGGCGATGGCGAGCAGCGTCTCCTGCCCGCTCGCGGCGATCGCTTCCGCGATTGCCGGGGCGAGCGGATCATCCGCTTGCAGTTGCGCCGCCATCTGCTCCGCCAGCTCTTCGCCGGCATCGAGCCGAAGAAACAACTCTTCCTTGGCCGCAAGCAGGATGGCGTCGGCTACTCCCGCGAGCGACGCGGCCAGCGATTGCGCCTGCTCCGCGTCGCCGGCGGCGACCGCGGCCGCATGCGCCGCCTCCAGCTTCGCTTGCGCTTGCTCCAGCGCCTGTGCGCTGGCCGCCGAACCGGCGGCGGCCGCAGCCTGCTGCGCCAGCGCCGCGATTAGCTGCTGCGCTTGCTGCGACGCCGCTTCGGCGCTGCCGGCCGCAAGCGCCTGCGCGAGCTGCTGCTGCGCCGTCGCTACCGCGGCGTCCGCCTTGGCGGCGGCGACGGCATCGGCTTGCGCGGCGGCCGCGGCGGCTTGCTGCTCGGCGAGCTGCGCCGCCACCGCCTGGCGCTGCGCCTCGAGCGCCGCAGCGGCGGCGGTGTCGCCAGCGGCGCGGGCTTGCTGCGCGTCGGCGGCAAGCTTGTCTTGCTGCGCCTGCAGTTCCTTCTCCCGGGCGGCGTCGCTTTCCGCCTGGATCGCTGCCGCCAGCTTGTCGGGATTGCCGACAAGCTGCAGCTGCTTCAGCGCGGCAGCCGCATCGCCGCTCAGCATGGCGGCGTTCGCGGCGATCTGCGCCTCGACGTTTTTCTTCTCGAGCGCCAGCTGCGCCGCTTCGGCCGGCTTCTGCGCCGCCGTCGCTTCTTCCAACGCGGCCTGCAGCTTGTCCTTCTCCTTCGTCAGCCGCTCGTTCTCCTGCTGCAGCTGCGCCGCCGTCAGCATCGATGATGCAGCGCCGGCTTTGGTCGCTTTGACGGTCAGCTTCATCGCGTCGATCTTGTCCGCCTTGACGGCATTGCCCGGCGAGTCGGCATCGCCTTGATCGTTCAGCTTGGAAGCGTCGACCCAGGCGCCGCCGTCGGTTTTGACCAGCACGCCCTGGCCGGACGCCTGCATCGTTTCCTTGGCCGCGTTGTACAGCTCCGGCGTCAACGCATCGAGCGTCACCATGAACGTGCCGATAATCATCGTGCCCGCGAGCGCAGCGCTGGCCGGTTTCGCCGGAGCGCCCGTGCCCGCAACGGTACCTACCCCCGTACCTGCACCAGTTCCTGCTCCCGCACCTGCTCCGGAACCTGCGCCTGCACCAGTTCCTGTGCCTGTTCCCGTACCGGCTCCCGTGCCTGTTCCCGTGCCTGTTCCCGTGCCTGTTCCCGTACCTGCTCCTGCTCCTGCTCCTGCTCCTGCTCCTGCTCCTGCTCCTGCTCCTGCTCCTGTGCCCGTACCAGTTCCTGTACCTGCACCGGCACCCGTACCTGCTCCTGTTCCTGTGCCCGCACCAGTTCCTGTACCTGCACCGGCACCTGTACCTGCTCCAGCGCCTGTGCCTGCTCCCGCGCCTGCTCCGGAACCTGCGCTTGCACCAGTTCCTGTGCCTGTTCCCGTACCGGCTCCCGTGCCTGTTCCGGCACCCGTACCTGCTCCTGCTCCTGTGCCCGCACCAGTTCCTGTACCTGCTCCGGCACCCGTACCTGCTCCAGCGCCTGTGCCTGCTCCGGAACCTGCGCCTGCACCAGTTCCTGTGCCTGTTCCCGTACCGGCTCCCGTGCCTGTACCAGTTCCTGCTCCTGTTCCCGCTCCGGCGCCTGTACCTGCTCCGGCGCCCGTTCCCGCACCTGCACCTGCACCTGCACCTGCTCCGGCACCCGTACCTGCTCCTGTGCCTTCACCAACGCCCGCACCTGCGCCCGTGCCTGCTCCCGTGCCTGCTCCAGCGCCTGTGCCTTCACCAACGCCCGCACCGGCTCCCGCATCAGTACCTGCGCCCGCACCTTCCCCTGCGCCCGCTTCCGCCTCTTCCGCCGCAGCGGCGGCCTCGGCTTGTGCGGTCGCCTCCACGGCGGCGGCCGCCTGCTCGCGCGTCGCGTCCGAGACGGGCGCCTGCTGCAGCGTGCCCGACGCGCCGGCGCCGTCAAGCGCCGCTTCCAGAATCGGCTCCTTGCCGCTGTACAGCACCAGCTTCAGCTTGTCCGGGCTGGCGAACATCGCGCTCGGCTGGCGCATGCTTTTTTTCACCGGCGTCACTTTGCCGATCCGTTTGCCGCCGGTCGTAAACAGCGCATAATGCGTCGCGTTCAGCTTCGGATCCGGCTTGACCGCAAATTCGCTGACCAGCGAAGGCACCTTCTCCTTCACCGTCCAGGAGCCGGCGGCGGCGGCGCTCTTCGGCGGCTGGCCCATCGGCGCCAAACCGTCGTCGATTTCCTTGTACGGCAGCACGCCCGGCCGCAGCGTCGGCCCCACGGCCCCGCCCGTGTCGTAATCGAGCTTGAACAACGCGGTTTTGTACGCCATCTGTGCGGCGAATACCGTTTGGCCCGCCTGGTCGACCGCCTCCTGGGCCTGCTGCACGCCGTCCTGGCCGAGCAGGCCTAGTTTCGCTTTTTTCGCGGCGGCTTCGCGCTCGTTCTTCGCCTTCTCTTCGTCGCGCAGCGTCTGGGCGTATGCCTCTTCCGCGCCTTTGGCGTCCAGATAAGAAGCTTTGATGGCGTCGATCAGCGCGATGCGGCTTTCTTTTTCCTTCAGCACCGCCTTGTTCTGATCCATCATCGATACCGGCAACGAATACTTCAGATCGTCGAAATACCGCAATCCGTCGAACTCGCCCTGCAGCAGCGTCTTCGGAATCGGCAAAATGCCGAACCAGAACAACCCCTCCCAGTCGGCAGCAATTTTCGTCAACATTTCTTCGTAGCCCGCCATGAACAAGTCATAATCGGTATCCGTAAATTTGTACAAGCTTTCGATCAGACTGACGCGGCCGGCCCCGAACTTGGCGGCGTACAGCTGACGCGTGACGTCGACTTTCATCACCGCGAGCCGGCTGTCCTGCACGTCCTGCAGCAGGCCGAGATTCGTCTTTTCCGCACCGGCCGTGTAATACCAAAGCATCGATTGGTTCAAATTGGCGTAATCCGGTTCGAGGCCGAATGTGAAGCCGCTCTCGAGATTCATCCCGATGCTGCTGCCAAGCGCGATGCGCGACGACTTATAGGCTAGCTCCGCCTGCTTGAGCGTCGAATTCGCCTTCTCCAGCTCCTGTTCGGCTTCCTCCCGCGCCTTGCCGTCCGCAAGACCAAGCCGGACCTTCGTTTTCGTGTCGGCGAGCTTCCGGTTCGCCGCTTCCATCTTCGTCCGCGCCGCCGTCGTCGCCGACATCGCCTGCAGCGCCGCCAAATACTGCTTTTGCACGTCGAATTGCGCCGCCCTCATTTTGTCCTGCAGCGCCACTTGGGCCATGTAAACTTGCTTTTGCGCTTCCGGAATTTTGAACCGGACGTCCAGATCCTTGCTCAGGCTATGCGGTTTGGCGAACAGGCCGCTGTCCTTGTCGTTCTGGTTTCGGACCGCTTCGTATGCCTGCTTCAGCTCCGTGTTCTTTTTGGTAATGTCGGCCTTGGCGTCGCGAACGGCGGAGCTTGCCCTCAGACCGGCCGCAACGGCATCCTGAAGCGAAAGCAGCTTGCCCCGCGCTTCCTCTCCCGCCGCAAACGCCGTCCCGGCCGGCAGCGCCACCGCAATCGCCAACGCAACGATCAGACACCTTTTGACAACAAACGCATACAACAATCCGATTCCTCCCGCCAAGCTGTTACTTTCATACTACAATACTTGCCGACGCAGCGCACCCTGTATTTTGGTGATAAATGCCACAATAGTGCGGCTTCTGTACGGTTTGCCGCCTTTCCAGCAATCGTTTTGACTGGCGAAACTTGTATTGCTCCGCGCAACATTAATGTAGTACGATAAGTTAGCAAGATGTCCCACAAACCGACATGATCTTGCGGACACCGCCGGCAACAAACCGGTCATCCCAAATAAGCCACAAAAAATGGCCTATTCGCGGGATTTTCCCGCTCTCATCCAAAATAGCCAGTGAAAATAGGGCCTATTCGCACCCAACCCGCCTCGAAAACGGGGTTTTTCACGAAATAACCAGTGGAAACATGGTCTATTTCGCCAATACCGCTCAATTTTCATTAAATAGTCCATAAAAAATGGCTTTTTTGCGAAAATTGCCTAAGCGGAGTACATAACAGCGGTTTTTCATTCCATCCGACAAACTTCGACGTCCGCCGCGGCGTCCGAAGGAGGCGCCAAGATATGGGGAATATCGTATGCGGGGGAGCGTTGCTGCAATGCAGCTTCGGCGTAGCGCCAAGCTCGCTGATGGTGCTGCCGGCCAATCGCGTCATGACCTCCATGCCGATCGCGAACATCATGGACAACAAGCCGATGGTGAACATCCTGCCGTTCGGCATGTGCAATTCGATGGCCAACCCGATGGTTGCCGCCGCAACCGCAGCCGCGCTTGGCGTGCTTACGCCGATGCCGTGCATACCGGTTACCGCCGCGCCGTGGGCGCCGGGCTGTCCGACGGTGCTGGTCGCCAACATGCCGGCGCTGAACAACAGCTCCAAGTGCATGTGCAACTGGGGCGGCGTCATCCAGATCAATATGCCGGGCCAAATGCAGATCCAGGTCCCATAGCCGGCCGGAACCGGCACACCATCAATTGAAGGAGGGGCGTACGACGTGAGCGACAACGGTTTCGTGAAAACGATGGAAACGATATTCAAGCCGGTTGCGCTGCCCATCATCCGGAACCTGCTCAAACCGCTTCGCGATTTGAAGAAGCTGCCGGGCATCATCATCAAGAAGATCCAGAACTTCTTCAAAACGCTTCTCGGCACCAAAGAAACGTCGCTGCAAAACTACGTCTCCATCGGCCGTTATTACGTGTCCAAACGGGTCGTCGCTTTCGCTTTTATCGGCGTGCTCGTGTTAAGCTTCTTCCTGTTCATCAAACCGCCTCCGCTTGTCAAAAAGTGGTTCTACCCGACCCCGGTCCTGCGCGAAGCTTCCTCCCAAGCGGCCAAATTCAGCGGCAATGCCAAAGTGCTGCCTCCTACCGGCAAGGTCGCCCGCTACAAGGGCAGCCTGAAGGACGGCTTGTACGCCGGCCAAGGCAAGTTGTATGCCGACAACGGGCAGCTGCTGTACGAAGGCGAGTTCGACAAAGGGCTCAAGGCCGGCGGCGGCACGCTTTACGACGACAAGGGCACGCTTCTGTACAAAGGTCAGTTCGCGGCGGACACGATGAACGGGCAAGGCATGGATTTTTATCCCGATGGCAAAATCCGCTACGTCGGCGAGTTCCAGAATGGCAAAATCGGCGGCGCGGGCAAGCTGTTTTTTCCGAGCGGCGATTTGCAATACGAAGGCGCGTTCAGCGCGGGGACTTACGGCGGCGAGGGCAAGCTGTACAACGAATCCGGCGCGCTGCTGTACGAAGGCGCGTTCGCCGAAGGCAAGTATAACGGCGCAGGCAAACTGTACGGCGCGAACAAAGCGATCGTATACGAAGGCGGCTTCAAAAGCGGGTTGTACGCCGGCGACGGCACCGAGTTGTACCCGAACGGTTTTGTGAAGTACAAGGGGGCTTTTGCGGCGGGCGTTTACAACGGCGAAGGCGCGAGCTTCACCGATGCCGGCGTGCCGGTCTACAAAGGCACGTTCGCCGGCGGCAAGCCGAACGGTGTCGGCGAGGCTTACGACAAGGAAGGCAAACCCGTCTACCGCGGCGAGTTCGCGAACGGCGCCTACGAAGGAGTAGGCACGCTGCTCGATCAAGATGGCGGGACGGTGGTCAAAGCGTTTTTTGCGGCGGGGCATGTGCAGCTGCAAAACTTCCTCGGGCTGCCCAGCAAAAAGATCGAAGAAATGCTAGGCAAACCGACGGAAATCGTCGCGCCGGACAGCGCGGTTGCTTCCGACGCTGCGGCGGATGCAGCAGGGTCAGCCGGCGGCGCGGGAACGACGGCGAGCGGCGCAGGAGCCGCGGGCAGCACGGCAGCCGCGGCAGGCAGTGCAGCGACGGCCTCGACGGGAGCTGCCGGAACCACAGCGGCTCCCGTTACTGGCGCCGCAACAACTGCTGCCGCCGACCCGTCCGCAGCAGCAGCCAGCTCCGAGATCGTCAAGCTGACGATGAACTACAACGAGCAGCAGATGGCGTTCACGATCGAAACGACGCCGGAAAATCCGAAGGAGGCGATCGTCACCGGCGTCGCGTTATGGGGCAGCAAGCCGCTGTCCGTCTTCGTCCCGGAGATCGAAACCTTTGCCGATCCGAACAAGCCGAACGCGCTCGGCTACAATCAGTTGGAACTGAAGCGCAATGCCGGCTCGGATGCGTATCTGAACGTTTACTTTAAGGACTCGTTCATGTACACCGTTACCCACCACCGCAAAACCGGCACCGCCAACCAGTTGGAGATCGGCCGGATTTCGAAGGAGTAGGGTGTGACTGAACACTCCGAGGAAAGCAGATTGCACCTGAGCGAGTGTTCAGTCACGCCCTGGACCGGCCAGTTGCCATGAAAGCGTTCTATAGCTTGTAACGAAAACGTAATGTCCGCTTCATCTTCGTTTAACGTTTATCGCCGATAATAAAGAAGACCCCCTTTTTGATATAGATTCACGTTGGACCTGCGAGCCCGTTGCTTGCGGGTCATTTTTTTTGCCGGGAACTACATTCTCCTCATTGCTGTGCTCGATATCGATGTTTAATTTCCAAATAAAGCGCTCTATATCTTGTCATATAAACGTAACGTTGCTTTCATCTTCAGTTAATGTTTGGCCGCGATAATAAAGAAGACCCCCTTTTTGATATAGCATTATCTTGGACCTGCGAGCCCGCTGCTTGCAGGTCATTTTTTTTGGCCTGGGGGGACGATGCCCCCGGCAGGATTACCTTCCTGCTCCTTCCAGATCGTATCGAGCGCCCGGCCATCCGCAGCCGGCAGTTCCACGCCGATCAGCCTGGCGATCGTAGGCGCAACATCAACGATCCTCATCTCCGGAATGGTCAGCCCCGAACGTACCGTCGGCCCGGAAGCGACGAATATCGCTTTCATCTCATCCAGCGTGGGCAGGTACCCGTGCATCCCGTAAAATTTGGCCCGTTGCCGGGCGACATGTTCGCCGTTCGATTCAAAATGCACGAAACAATCCGGCTCCACGACGAAGGCCAAATCCGGACGGAAACGATCCAGCTCGCCTCCCGCGGGCAACCCGATGGAAGGAAATTCGCTTGGCTCGAATATCTTGTGCACCACTCCGGTGCCGGCAAGCGCCGCTCTTGCTTCCTCGCGGAGACGCTCATTGCGTTCCGGGTCGTCCTCCATCACGTACACGTAGCCGGATCCCCCGTTCGATACCGCCATGACGCGACTCTCGTCGGGCCGATCCGGGTCGAACCAGCCACGCTGCCTGAAGAGCACGTTCGGATAGAAGGAACGAATCGTGTCGACGAAGCCATGATCGGATACCACGAAGATCGTCGTCGCGTCCAGCAATTGCTGCCGTTCCAGCTCGGCAATCACTTCGCCGATTCGTTCATCCGTATGCTCGAGCGACCAATATACCTCCTTGGAGCGAGTGCCGTAATCGTGCTGAAGGCTATCCGGCAGCAAGAAGTGCATCATCAGCAGCCGCGGACTTTTCGTCCGGATGAGATATTTGGCGATCTCCGCTGTCAGCCAATCCTGCATCGGCCCCCTGGCATGATCGGTGCTCCACTTGCCGTAACATTCGACCGGAAGTCCGGCCTCCTTCAGCTCCTCCATAAGCCCTGGCGTGCAATACGCATCGAACAGCTCCTGCTCGTAAAATTCGGGGATATTGCTGTCAATCGCTGCCGCCCCTCTGGTGACCGGCCAACAGATTGACGCCGTCGTCCATCCCGAACGTTTGGCCGCATCGTACAAGGTCTCGCAGTTGACGGATTCCTCCTTGCCCCACATCCGGTCGCCAAAATGCTCGCCCACCTGCCCGGTATGCCGATCCACCACCCAATTGCCGAGCACCCCCGTTTTGCGGGGATACGCGCCCGTTGCGAGACTCGTGTGAATTGCCCACGTGGCCGTCGGAAAAACGCTTTCCATCTTGTCCGCCGTCACCCCCTGCCGCATCAGCTTGCGCAAATGAGGCATGCGCACGTGCGGATCGTTCAAGTAATAATGCGCCATACCGTCGATACTGATCAGGAGAACGCGAGACTCTTTGTTGCCAACCAACGTGTTGGTCATTGCCATCCCTCCGGTTTCATTTTGCTGACGTTATACAAGTCAAAGAAAAAAAGAAAGCCCGGGACAACGAAACAAGGACCGTACGGTCCCACTCGTTGCCCGGAGCTTTCTCTTCATCCTCACTCCAAACTTCATCTTGCCGTATGCAGTTATGCGATATCGTCGAAGCCGAGGCTCCACAGCGCCGGGCTGCTTACCGAAAGCGAGGTCGCTCCGGCGGCCAAAGCCTGGGCCGCTTCCGCTTTCGTCTGAATCAGCCCGCTGGCGATAATCGGAATATGGGTCAGTTCATTGGCGAACTGTTCGATTACTTTGGGAATGATGCCGGGCATCAGTTCGATGCCGTCGGGAACGCTTGCTTGCGCCAGCTTCAGCCCGTTCTCCATCGCTGTCGAATCGAGCGCGAACAAATGCAAAATGCCGTACAGCCCTACGCGTTTTGCCTCTTTAATCAAATGCGATTTGGGCGTCACAATACCGTCGGCGCCTGCACAATCGGCGATAAATTCAACCGTCTCCTTGTCGGTGCTGGAAAGGCCGCGGATCAGATCGACATGGACGAATGCGCCCTTGCCGGCGTCTTTCGTCCGCTTCACCGCATCGATCAACTGTTTGACGCTCCCGCCCATGAAGAAGAGGTTGTCCACCGGACTGCCCAGCGCTTGCGGCACATCCGATGCTTGCCTTATGGCAGCGATAATCGGCTTATTGCCAATGGCGTGCAACAGGGGCATAACGAATTCCCTTCTCTTCGCTACGAGTCGATGCGAAACCTATGCTCATTATAGTAAGCCCGATTCAAATAATCAATCACTAGTTGGCCCCTGATTGAGCCCGTCTATTTTTTCATTTTGATAATGGCGCCTAAGAAAACGAGCGGATGCTCAATCAATTGGTCCAAATCAACCGGATCTGCCAAGCCGTACATTTCCGCACAACTGAATACCGCAAGAAAAGGCAGAAGACCCAAAGCGAGTATGCCTATGACGACTCCGATCGAGACAGAGCGAATCATTCTAACTCTACTCATCCCGCATCCCACTCCCGCCGTTTCGTTCATTGCCGTTCTCTGCATTGTATGTTGCGAGGACGAAGGCGAGACGACTTTTTTTCCCCGGCGGCTGATGAAGAAAAAACCTCCCGTTCCTTTGCGCCATTCCTCCGACCAATCGGATGATAGACGCAAAAGCGCGGAAGGTTTTCCAATCCAATTACGACAAGCCGTTCGCAGCTTCGCGCTGCAGCAGCACTTCACGCTCATAACGTTTGACTTCGGCCAGCCAGGCTTCCCGCACGGGAACGTTCATGGTTTCGCAGTAGTAATCCCATACCGCGCCGAACGGATACGTTTTAAATTCCTCCGCAAGCGCCAGACGCGTCGTATAGTCGCCTTCCAGCTCGGCTTGCTTGAGCGCTTCGACCGGCTCCAGCATGGCGCGCAGCAGCGATTTGATCGTGTTGCGCATGCCGATGACCCAGGCGGCCACCCGGTTGATGCTCGCATCGAAGAAGTCGAGGCCGATGTACGTTTTGCCCAGCAGGTCGTGACGAACCAGTTCGCGGCCGATGTCCAGCAGCTCGTCGTCGAGGATGACGACGTGGTCGCTGTCCCAACGCATCGGGCGGCTGACGTGCAGCAGGATGCCGTCCGCGAATAAGGCAAGCGAAGACAGCTTGTTCGAAATCGTCTCCGTCGGGTGGAAATGCCCCGCGTCCAGACAGATCAGCTTGTTCCGCGTAATGCCGTAGCCCATGTAAAATTCATGGGACCCGACCACGTAAGCTTCCGAGCCGAGGCCGAACAGCTTGCTTTCCACGGCATCGAGATTGTGCTTCGGATCGAGCTTCTCCGCGAACACTTCGTCGAGCGATTCCAGCAGCCGCTGCCGCGGCGCCATCCGGTCGGCGGGAATATCCTTGAAGCCGTCGGGAATCCACACGTTGGTCACGCAAGTTTGCCCGAGCTGCTCGCCGAAAAACGCGCCGATCGTCCGCGACGCCTTGCAATGGTCGATCCAGAAGCGGCGAATGTCCGGGTCCGGATGGCTGAGCGTAAAGCCGTCCTTCGATTTTTCGTGGGAGAAGCAGGTCGGGTTGAAATCGAGCCCCAGCCCTTGATCTTTTGCCCAATCGACCCACGTCTGAAAATGCTTCGGCTCCAGCTTGTCGATCTCGACCTTCTCTTCCGTGTCGGCGTAAATGGCGTGGAGGTTCACCTTATGTTTGCCGGGGATGAGGGACAGCGCCTTCTCCAGGTCGCTCCGCAGCTCGGCCGGCGTCCGGGCGGCGCCCGGGTAGGAGCCTGTTACAGAGATGCCGCCGGTCAACTCCTGGTCGCGGTTGAGAAATCCCCGCACGTCGTCCCCTTGCCAGCAATGCATGGAAATTTTGATTGCCGCCAGCGCCTGCAGCGCCTGATCGGTATCGATGCCGTGCTGGCTGTAAAGCGCTTTGGCATTTTCATACCTTTGTTTGATCGTCTCGTCCATCGTCTTCATCCCTCCAAATATAGGGCAATATAGGGAGTTTAGCTTGCTAAACTCTCTCTGCTTGCTTGCTAAACTCTCACTGCTAACGGATTGGCTCGTCTTTCCGTCATTGTAGACCAAATAACCACGATCCGAAATATCCGGATGCAATCATATCATTATCCTTTTCAAACCTCGTGCCAGCCGAAACGGATCGTGGTAAAATCGGGGAGACGACGACAAGAAGCGAAAGCGCAGGTGATTCACTTGAACGAACGGGAGCTGGACGAGCTGCTGCGAACGAAGAACGAGCTGGAACAGGCGGCGTACGCCGAACCGCGCCGCCTCGTGTTCGAAGGCGACGAACTTTCCATCCCTTATCTTGCTTCTGCGGAATCCGTCGAATCCGCCGAAACGGCTGCGCCGGATATCGTACCGGAAAGCTTCCTTCTCGATCCCGGCCAAAAAATCGCCTTCTCCAAACACCCGCGCTATGCGTACGTTCGGGACCACCGGCATTCGTTTATCGAGTTGAATTACGTGTACTCCGGCTCGTGCACCCAAACGATCAACGGCAACCGCGTCACGATGCGCGAAGGCGAAATTTGCCTGCTGGATACCAATGTGGTGCATTCCTTCGAGCCGGCCGGCGATGACGACATCGTGATCAACTGCATCATGCGCACCAGCTATTTCAATACCGATATGCTCGGCCGGTTGTCCGGCAACGATATTTTGTCCCATTTTTTCATCGATGCCGTTTACCGCAGCACGGAGCGGGGCAAATATTTGCTGTTCCCCACGCACGGCAACGACAAGGCCCGGCAATGGATAATCGGCGCGCTTGGCGAATTTTACGATCCGGGCCTCTGTTCGGCGGAAGCGATCAACAGCTTCATGGCGCTGCTGTTCTGCGAGCTGCTTCGCGTGTACCGCAAGCAGCGCGGCACGGACGGACAAGGAAACAAGGGGATCGCCGCCCTGGCGGATATACTCACTTATCTCGAAAGCAACTATCGGGACGTCACGCTCGAATCCGCGGCGCAACATTTTCATTTTCATCCCAATTACTTGAGCCGGGTGCTGAAACAATCGACCGGGCAAAGCTTTATCCGGATTCTGACCGACGTCAAAATGAAAAAAGCGCGGATTCTGCTGGAAAACACCGACTTCCCGGTCGGCAAAATCGCCTCCGAAATCGGCTACTCCAATGTGAAGTTTTTTTACGACCGCTTCAAGGAGGCGTGCGGCGTGACCCCCGGCCTTTACCGCCAGCAAGCCCGGGACAACGATCGCCGCGGCCTGTAGCGCCCGAGAGCGGCTACAGCGATCCGTTCAGCAGCACGACCGGCACGAGCATTACCGTCGGCTTGCCGTCCAACGTCAGCTCGATCGCAAAACGAACGGCCGGCTCCACGACCGTTTCGGCGATTAGCGCGAATTCGATCCGCTGCCTGCCGCCGAAGGGGCCGACGAACCGTTTGCCGGACGGGGCCGGCGCCACCTGCCAGGAAACGTCCGGCAGAAACCAGCGTACATTGACGCATTCCGCCGTCTTGCCGTTGTTGACGATCGTCAGCGCAAGCGACGTCGGCGTTCTGCCGCGCGCATAAGGGCCGTCCGTGTACTCGATCCTCGCTTCCCAATGATCGAACCGGCAGACGGGGCCGCGGGAACTGGCATACACCGGCTCGGCGCCTTCGCGCGCGAGCAGCTTCGCTTCGTCCCTATCGCTCCGATCGGTCGGCAGCGATTCGGACAACGTGACGCCGGCAGTCCCCGCGTGACGAAGCAGCACCTGCCGCGCGATCCGCTCCACGCGATCCGCCAGTTCGTCGATCGTGGCCGGAATTTGCCCGCCCAGCTCGCCCATGTTCAGGCATATCGTCTTGATGCCGCGGCCGATCGGCGCCATCCAGGCGGACGGCAGGGAATCGATGCCGCCGATGATGCCGAAGATCGAGCCAAGCGTTGCGGCTGTGCAGTCGGTATCTTCGCCGCAATTGACGGCGATGCACAACGATTCGCCAAAATCGCCGCGGCCGTACAGCCAGGCGATGACGACGATCGCCGCATTGGAAGGCGCGTCCATGCCGACCGGGCCGTCCGCGAAGCCGCGGGCCCGGTCTTCGTCGGAGATGCCGGCGTACGTCATGTAGTGGCCGCGATAGCGGGCGAGGATGGCGTTTCTCGCCTCGACCCAGCTTCCCCCTTCGCGGTGCAGTTCGATCGCATCGCGTATCGCCCGCGCCACCAGGCAATCCTCGGGGATGTACGAAAGCCCGATGCGGATCAGCGCGCCGGGGTCGTGCTCCACGAATGCGGCGCTTTCCAGCGCGGCGAAAAACAGCTCCGCGTACATCCCTTCCCCATGGCCGTGATCGACGATGGCATCTTCATAGGCGTAACGAACCGCGATGTCCGGACAGCCCGGCGCGATGCAGGCCCAAATTTCCGAGCGAATGAAGGCGCCGCAGCTGTCGCGGTAAGGGTTGTTTTCATCGCCGCTGAGCGGGGGCATGAGGCCGGCGCGCAGATTTCTTTTGGCGTTGCCGTATTCCATCCAGTGAGGGGTAATGTAGAGCAGCCAGTATTCGGCCAGCGTGCCGGCGCTCAGGTCGATGCCGCGCTCCTCGAGCGCAACCAGCCAGATGAGCTGCAAATCGAGATCGTCGTTAGGCAGCGGTTCGCCGTTCAACGGCTGCGTATAGAAAGTCACGGCATTGAGCTGCCGTTTCCATTCGAACGGGGCGCCGAGCGTACCGCCGATGTTTTTGCCCATCCAGCAGCCCAGCAGCTTGTTGCGGTACTCTTGTTGCGAAAGGTTCACGCGGGTTTACCTCCGGTTTCGTTTCCTTCCATTATGAAAGGCCGGCATTCCCGGCGTAAATAGCGCGATTTCCGGATCGATTGCTTTCTGATATCCTCTTTTTGAGCCAGCTTGCAACCCTATACGTTGGCCTACGGCCGATTGTTGATCATCGCCGAGCGCGCCTGGATGCTTATGGCGTAATCCGTGGGGGGCATGCCGGTGATTTTCTTGAAGTCCCTGGAAAAATAATGAACGCTGCTGTACCCGAGCCGCTCGGCGATTTCCGTCATGCTGCTCGTCTCTTCGCGGATGATCACCTTGGCCTGCTCGGCGCGGACTTGGCGCACGTAATCGGAGATGCCGCAGTCGAACCGTTTTTTGAACGTGTCGTACAGATGCGTTCGGCTTACCACAAACTTGCGGCATAACGACGGGATCGACAGGTCGCCGCCCAGATTGTCGTCAATGTGCCGGATCAGACGGTGCGGACGGCGGTCCACTGGCGGCGAACGAGCTTGACCGCCGCATTGCCGATGCGCGCAGCGAGCTCTTGAGGCTGCTGGCAGACGCCGGTCTGGCGGCGGTATAGCCGGCTGCCGGAGCTTGCCGGACGGGCGGAAATTTCGGCGAATCGTGTTCCGGAATGGCCGAATCGCTTTCCATTTTGGCATGCATGGGAATGACTAGCATCTTAACATAGAGAGGTGGTGGATACGGACCACTCGTATATTGGGAAAAGAGAGGGCTGCGTCATGATCATCGATGCACATAACCATCCCGACTGGTACGGCTTTTCGGTCACAAGGTTTCTGCAAAATATGGAACAATACAACATCGACCGCACCTGGTTATTAAGCTGGGAAGCGCCACAGGATGAATACAACCCGTCCTACTATGCGGTCCTTCCCGACCATGACGGAACCGGACCCATATCGTTTCAGCGATGCGTGGCTTATGCGGAACGGTACCCGGAAAAATTCGTCCTCGGCTATGCGCCCGACCCGCGTCGTCCGGATGCCATCGATCGTTTGAAGTCCGCCATTTCCTTATATGGCGTGCGGATCTACGGGGAAATCAAGCTGCGCATGATGTACGACAACCCGGATGCGATCCGGCTGTTCCGCTTCTGCGGCGAGAAAGGCTTGCCCGTGGTTGTGCATATCGATTACGAATTTGACACCGGTCAGCAGTATCCACGGCCCAATTGGTGGTACGGCGGCGGGATCGAAGCGTTCGAACGCGCGGTCAAAGCGTGTCCGGAGACGATTTTTTTGGGCCATGCCCCGGGCTTCTGGGCCCATATTTCCGGTGACGACCAGTATGACAAAGTCGCATATCCGGAAGGCAAAGTGATACCCGGAGGCAAAGTTGTCTCCATGCTGCGGCAATACCCCAATCTTTACTGCGACATCTCTGCCGGCTCCGGCCATCGGGCGCTGAACCGGGACCATGAGTTTACCAAACAATTCCTGCTTGAATTTCAGGATCGGATTCTGTACGGGCGGGATTATTTCGATAATATCCATCAGGAGCTGCTTGACTCGTTGCACCTGCCCGAGCAGGTGCTTGCCAAAATCTACTCCGGCAACGCATTGAAGCTGGTGCCGCTGGAAGTTCGCGGCTAACCGACGCCGAGGATCCAGCCTTCCTGCTGCGCGGCGATTTGCTTTTCGTCTTCCGTCAGCGTGTTCATTTGCAGGTAACGGTCCAATGTGCCGTTCCCGTCCCGCTCGTTTAGCCAGAGGGCGATGACGAGCGCGTCCTGTGCGTCACGCGGCCAATCGCGGGGAAAATCGTCGCGCCGCTTGTAGCGCTGATACAGCAGCGCGGGATACACCTCCGCCAGCACGCCGGCGTCCGGGGCCGGCTCCCAGCCGTCGTACGGCCATACGTGGAGGCGCTCCCGCGCCGCCGAGCGCAATTCGTAAATCCACGGCAGCCCCGCATGCGTCGAATAGGAGACGGCGCCGGTTTTTTGCTCGAAGTTGAACGCGCTTTTGGCCGAGGAGGTGTATGTTTCCGTCACCCTCAGCTCGCCGGGATTCTCATAAGGCGGCACCTGCTCGCGGCAACTTGCCACCGACATCGTCTTCGTGTTCCACAGCGCCTGGAAGTGGCGCAGAAATTCGTCCCAGTCCCGCAGTCCATGCCTCTCGAAGTAAGAGCGCGGGACGGACAAGTTGTGGTCGATGCCGATCATCACCCTGTCGCCGCACCCGGCCGTCAGCGTTTCGCGCATATACAGAAACAGCTCGCTGCGCGACCAATTGAACGTTGCCGCCCGGCTGTCCGCCGGAGCGATGCGCCGGAAGCGCCCTTCCCGATCGACCTCCGCCACCTGAATCCCCGCCGTCCGCTCGTACGGCAGCCCCCTGCCCGAATAGTCGATGCCGATATACCGGTCAAAACGCATCATGCATGTCCCCTTTCTCTTCGTCTTTGTCAGGGCCATCGATTCTCCCCTGCCTGATGCGGCTTCCCAGTAGTATACCATGGTCTTCCAGAGGCAATCGATTGGAATTGGTTCGCACCGGCTTCGGTGAATACGCGGATGAGGCTCTCCCGGCATCGCCGCCTGCCTGTTTGTCGCACTATGCTACGTTGCGTTCCTCCGTGGGTTGTGGCATAATTTTACTATTCAAACGATGATCAGGCGGCAAAGCATGCCCCGTTTCCTTTCCAACGACCGGAAAGGAGCCGGGGCTTTTTGATGTTTGATTGCGCTTGGTGCGTATGCGAAGAAATACGGGAATGCGAGGGGGACGCGGAATGAGTTTTCAGGTGGAGCACGACAGATGGATAAGCGATCATTTGCGGCGACGAAACGGCGAGCGGCTCGATGCCCTGAAGCGGGGTCACGGTTACGGGAATCGGTTGTTCGCCTTGCAAGTGTGGTGGCCGCTCGTGGGACATTTTCACGGTCTGCATCCGGAATATGAGGTGAAAGACTGGCGCGGAAGATCCTATTTTGTCGATTTCATGTGGGTGATCGGAGCCGTGCGCATCGCGTTCGAAATCATGGACTTCGGCTCCCACGGCACGGACCGGACGAAGTATCGCATGGACTTGAACCGGGGACTTTTCATTCAGGCGCAAAACTGCGCGATCCACTACATCGCCCTGGACGAGCTGAAAGAAAATCCGGCGTTTATTTTATCCGCATTGCAGCAGATTTTGTCCCCGTACTTGTCGGCCGAGAGCAGTGCAAGAAGATCGGGAGGGCGATCGTACTCCAAGATCGAGCGCGACTTGATGCGAGCGGCGATTCGGGGCAATCGTGTCATTCGCCCGGCCGCAGCCGCTCGGGAGTTGGAGCTTCATACGATGACGGTCATCAAGCATTGCCGCGTGCTGGTGAATAAAGGCAAGTTTCGCGCCGTGGCACAGGGGGAATCCGGGCGGGTGACCTGCTACGAGTATATCGGCTCCATTCAAAGCCCGGATTTGGTGTAGCCGTAGCCGTCCGCCGTGCGATTGGTGCGCTAACCCGCTGCAGAATTATATATGAAAAATCATATATAATTCCTGTCGAAGCGTCGAAATGGACGAATATATATGAAAAATCGCATATAATTGGTCGTTTGGCGCGTTTGGCGGCAATTATATATGAAAAATCATATATAATTGCCGGGCGGGCAGGGCCGTAGGGTACGGCGCATCGGGCGGGGGGGGCGGAGCCGGTTGGATACGGCGCATCGGCAGGCCGGGGTGGGCGGAGCCGGTCGAGCGCGGCGCACCGCTCGGGCAGGGATTAACCCCGCCCGCCGGCTCTCGCCCGGTTCAGCGGGGCCCCCATCCTATTGCAGCACCAGCTCTTCGATCGGCGCTACGCCGCTCAAGCGTTCGAACATTTCGATCCGGGCGTCATTAAGCGGCTTGTCCGCCGCAGGAACGGATCCGCCCGGCGGATTGACCGCCCGAACGACAAACTCGCTGAAATTGAAATGATACGGCGCGCCAACTTCGCGCAAGGCGTTCATTTCCCGCAGGACCGCGTTATCCTTCTCGGAAATGCCGTTGTAAATCCCCGTCACCAGCCCGTCCGCAAATCCGGCTTCATGCAGCAATCCCATGATTTCCGTATATGTTAATGCGGCCAGCTGCTCCCGGCGAATCGTGCCGTCTAGAAGCGCATACAGCACATGCGGCTGCTGCAAATTGGGCACGGTAGCCAGCAGCACGCCGTCCGGCTTGAGCAGCTCGCGCGCCCGTTTCAGCAAGGCAAGGTGATCAGGGAAACGATGCAACTGATTGTGAATAAAAAGCACGTCAAAATAGCCGACAGGCAGTATCTCGTACATCATCTTCACATCACCTTGCAGAGCCGTCGCGAACAAGCCGATCGATCGCGCTCCCCCCTCCCGCTCCTCGATGCCGAACAGCTTGGCGTTCGGGTAATGGTAGCGGGCTTTCATCAATGTGCCTCCCGCCTTGGCGCCCACCTCCAGAATGCGATGCGGCTCGTTGCGGGCTTTGCGGATCAGGTCGACGATGTCGAAGCGAATATGCGTATCGTGCGCAGCCTCAAAATCCCATTTGGCCGCAAACTTCCGCCCGTTCGTTTCCAACAGCCGGTGAAACCGCTCGCGTTGTTCCCCGAACGACACACTGCCAAAATGATGAATGAACGTATCCTTGCACAGCAGCAAGCGAAACCCTTCCCGCCTGATGCGATAAGACAAATCGTCGTCCTCGTAATTGCCGGGGGTAAACTGTTCGTCGAGCGGTCCCACCCGGTTCATCACGTCGCGGCGTATCATCAGATTGTAGCCGATCAATCGCAAACGTTCTTCCCACAGCAGAGGGTTGGATACATTGTATTTGGCAGCGAATCGCTGCATTTCGTCCATGTCCCGGTACGTCACCGGGATTTCCTGAAAGTTGGAACAGCTGTTCGTCACCGTGCCGACTGCCCCAATGGTATCGCCGCTGGCAAAACAGGCCAGCATGTTCGTCAGCCAGCGCGTCGTTACGATCGTATCGTTGTTGAGCAGCAAGATGTAGTCGCCGCGGGCAAGCTCAATCCCTTGGTTGCACCCGCGGGGAAACCCGGCGTTGTCGTCATTCAGCACGACACGGATGTCCTCCTGCTCCAGCAGCCAGTCCCTCGTCCCGTCGCCGGATTGATTATCGATCACGATGATCTCGTAGCTTCCCGGCTCCGTATACTGCCGGATGCTGGAGATGCACGCCTGCGTGTAGTCCAATTTGTTGTAGGTAACGATGATGATGCTGGTCAGCAATTCGCTCACTCCTGTATCGGTCCTTCTTCATGGTCATGACCCCATTGTGACGGAACATCGGCCCGGTTGACAAGCGGTGTTCATGGCAAATTCGAAACAATTCTAAATTTGCGACCATTCTATAGCCTGATTTTAAACTGATTTTCAACTGGTTTTCAGAATCGGCCATTATAATCGTTGCAAACAAGACACCGATTTTCACATAAAGGGGGACGGCTCCTCCATGGTCAAGGGAATCTACAAATCATTGTATGTACTGCTCGCGCTTTTCCTGGGGCTGTTTGTGGCTTCCTCCTTTTTTGTGAGGGCGAAATATCTGTACGCGGTTTATGGGGACACACCGGTATTGGAGAAGCAGCAGCCGCTGCTGTTCCTCATTGTCGCCGCCGTCGTGCTGCTGCTGGGACTCGGACTGTATCGTTTGAGTTTCTGGCTGGACAACTATCCGAAGCGGATCGTCATCCCGGTTGTGTTGCTTGTTTCCTTCGCCCTGCAAACGGCGATTCTTTTTCTTTTCCCGAGGCTGCCTACGGATGATTCCCAGACAGTGCTTTCCCTGGCGCAGAACATGCTTTACCGGGGAGATTATTCAAGCTTTGCGACCTCGGGCTACCTGCATATGTTTCCGTTTAACTTCTCCATCGTGTTGTACTTGAAAACATTGCTGTCCTTGTTCCCGGATAACTATCTGATAATCAAATGCTTCAACATTGGCTTCACCCTGCTGACGACGCTGACGGTCTATTTGCTGTACAAGGAGCTGAATCCCTGGTCGCAGACCCATGATTACGGCGTGCTGGTACTGGCGGCAACCTATGCTCCCGCGCTGTTCATGAACAATTTTATTTATAACGATGTCATTGCCACCGCCTTATTGACCTCTGCCTTGTACTTCGCCGTCCGGTTCATGAAGGAGCTTTCCCTGAAGCATATGCTTGGTGCCGCGGTGCTTCTGGCCGCAGGGAATTACTTTCGGAGCATCGGGGCCATATTTCTGCTGGCGATCGCCATCGGCATTCTGCTGCAAATCCGGCGAATCGGCGTGAAAAAATCAGTGCTTGCCCTGGGCATGACCGTGGTGCTGTTTATGGTTCCGGGCTGGGCGCAGAACCTCCTGCTCCAGGCAACGGGCAAAGTCGAGGGCTCGGTAACCGCCAATTCCGCCCCGGTCTACATGTGGCTGAACATGGGCATCAACGTGAAAACGTTCGGCTTCTGGGACAATCGTCAGAGCTACACCATCTATCAGCGCCAGGCAGGATACGATAAGAAGAAAAGCGAGGCGTTGTTCAAGAACGAGATCGGCCGCAAATGGTCGGAAGCGGATGCAGGCGATCTGATCAACATGTATTACAAAAAACTGGTCTGGATGTGGACCGAGGGCACCTATCAGGTGGAACGTTATGGCGTCGGCAATGGCTCCTCCACATTTGGCAGGGGGTTCGGCGCCGTCGGGGACCGCTACAGCTATACTACATCTGCAACAGAATGGTTCAAGGGGAGTTCTTCCGCCCGTGTTGGTCTGATCTGGATACTTTATGCGATGAATATGGTGATGTACGGCTTCATGCTGGTTCGGTTGATCGGCGGGATCCGGGCCGGCCGCTTCGCGGAAACCCCGTTGGTGCTGGTGATGTTGGGCTTTATCGGGTTCTATCTGCTATGGGAAATCAAATCCCGCTATCTGTTCCCCGTTTATCCGCTGGTGCTGGCCATGTCCTGGATGGGGTTCAAAGACGCGTACGCCGCTATATTCCCGAACAAGGAGAAACGAAACGAATGCCAAACAACCGAACCTGTGCAATTCGGCTGACGGTGTTGCTTGCCTGCACCCTGACGATGGCCTCCTGCGACGCCATCACCGCTCAGACCATTCCCGACAACGGCTCCGTTTCCCGAACGAATGGAGGGCCTGCCTTGGGCGGCGGTCAGGGTGGCAGCCGGCAAAACTTGAACGACAACCCAACCAGACAGAACAACCGAACCGGACAGACGGAGCCAAACGGGAACCGTTAATTAACATAAGCGATTTAAGTTACGTTTAAGGTTGAGCTTCTAAGATACGGTCAAAGAGATACTCAAAGTCCCGACGGCGTTGGAAACATAAGGAGATGATAATCATGAATAAATCGAAAATGGTTAAACGGTTGAACGTACTTCTATTATGTGCAATTTTGCTGACGGGATGTACATCGGGAACAACGGGAAACGAAGCAGCATCGGCAACGATTGAAACGCAATCCTCCGAGCTCGGATACGTGAAAGAAATGGATAAACAACAGATTATGACGGTGTCGATTGATGCGGACCAGGGTGAATGGGAGAAGATGCTGGATAATGCGGAGGAAGAAGAGTATATCCCGGCTGACATTACGATCAATGGCACTACGATAAAAAATGTAGGCATCCGACCCAAAGGCAATTCCAGCTTGAAGCAAGTCTCGAACGACGACACGACCGATCGCTTCAGCTTCAAAATCAAATTTGATGAATATGTGGATGATCAAACCTGGATGGGACTCGATAAGCTCGTTGTCAACAATATGATTTCGGATAGCAGCTACATGAAGGAGTATTTGAGCTACGACATCATGAGTTATATCGGGGTAGATGCCCCGCTGTTCGCTTTTGCGAATATGACGGTGAACGGGGAGGCCTGGGGATTTTATTTGGCGGTCGAGGATATTGACAGCGGGTACCTCGACCGGACGAAGGATGGAGAAGGCGAACTCTATAAGCCGAATAACGACGACAAAGGAATGGGCGGTGCGATGGGCATGGGTAACCCTGGCGCCGGTGGAAAGCCGGAAGGAAAGCAGCCAGTTCCCAATGCGAATGAAGCAGGGACGCAACCCGGCGGCAAAGAAGCAGGTCCGTTCGGCGGAGGTGGTGCTGGCCGCGGGATGAACGGAGCCGATAACGGCGTTTCGTTGATCTACACCGATGATCAATTAAGCAGTTATTCCGCCATCTTCGACAATGCCGAAACGAAAACGACGGAAGAGGATAACAATCGGGTCGTCACGGCATTGAAACATTTGAACGAGGGAACGGATTTGAGCCAATATGTGGATGTCGACGCTGTTCTGAAATATTTTGCCGCGCACACGGTGGTCGTGAACATGGACAGTTATACGTCCAATATGGGGCATAACTATTACCTCTACGAGAATAACGGTCAGATCAGCATGCTGCCTTGGGATTATAATATGTCATTCGGCGGATTTCAATCCGGCAATGCGTCCGACGTCGTGAATCTTGCGATCGATACACCTTTGTCTGGCGTCTCGCTTGAAGATCGGTCGATATTGGGCAAACTCCTGGAAGTTCCGGAATACAAGGAAAAGTACCACTCCTATTTGCAAGAAATCGTAGACGGATATTTCGCGAACGGCAAATTCGAGCAAAAAGTAGAGAGTCTGGATCAGTTGATCGCGGAATATGTGAAAAACGATCCTAGCGCTTTCAACACTTACGAAGAGTATCAGACCGCTGTCACAGAATTGACCAAACTGGGAACACTGAGAGCCGAAAGCATTCAAGGTCAACTCAGCGGCGAAATCCCTTCCACGACAGAAGGTCAGCAGGCGGATGCAAGCCATCTCGTGGATGCCTCATCCGTGGATTTGTCGAAGCTCGGATCGAGTGGCCGCGGAAACGGCATGCCAGGAGGTAAGGGCTTCGGGGGCGGTTTCCCGTCAGGCAGGGATCAAGAAAAGCTGCAAAAAGCTTTTGACATCATTCGATCCGCCTCGAATGGCGTCTTGACCGATGAACAAAAAGCGCAATTGCACGAATTGGAACTATCCGACGAACAAATCAATCAAATGCTCACCATGTCTCCTCGCCAGCAATAGGGGAAAGAATAATACAAGGGCGTCCGTTGGGACGCCCTATATTTTTTGCCTTGCCAAAATGATAATATACCGCACCACGAACGCCGCACAGTATGATATAAACGCTGTAGCGGTATCGCCTATAACTCAAAGCGGTGCTGCGGCGATTTTTGAGCGCTAAAAGGCAATTCAAACATATCTAAATCATTTTCAACAATTTTCATTAAGATTCTTGGTGTTTTTTGCGCTCTTAGTGCTTCTTATGAGTAATTCACCATGACTAATGTTGTAACGCCAAAATTTAAAGTCTCTACTATTAAAAGATAGTATCATAGTTACATCTTTCTCCTTTATTTTTTATTCAAATGGATTCGTAACTACATTTCCATTGTCAAACCATGTAATTCTATCCCATACTTGAGGATTTGATTTTATTTGAAGTAATTCCAAATCTGTTGCCCCGCCTGCCCCCTTGCCGCCCTCGATACGGAAGCCCATGGACGGACTGCACGAAGCATAAAACTACTCACCCCTGCGGTCAAATTGAAATTTGGACGGTTTTTGTCGTTCTGGCGCATGGTTGTGTACATGTGCCTATTCGTATTGGCATGATAGCGAGGTAATATTCATTGCACCGACTACAAATTGCAATACAATATGGACGGAAATCGGCGATTTTCGGCAAGAGCCTGCGAGTCAACGACTCCCTCACGTCCAAATGCAAAATCGATGATGGTTTGCGAATGGTGGTGGATCACAAATTCGGTTGAATAGAAAAGAAAGGAAATTCGCTAAAATTACAGGCTTGCTCAGGATAGGCTTGAAGATGCCAATCGTTACGTTGTTCTGCAAAATCTTATGACCAAGCTACGAAGCTCGCTACCGGGCTCCCCCCCTAAAGAAAGATGGTTATTGATGATTGCAACGGCCCCTACTACTTGCTCCTCGTGTATCGCTTTCCGCCGTGCACACGCTATTCGGTTATTTTGCTACCGGGTGTGCCGTCGCGAACAAAAAGAAACCACAACGCGAGGGTTAGTCGCATTGTGGTTAATTGTGGAATTACTGAGGGCCTAATAATTCTATTACCTATTTAGAGGTCATTCGCCACAATATAAACTTCAGAATAGTTGTGGGCAAAGCCTCTATTCTAAATTATTTTCTGGCAATTCTTCTTCTAGCGGTTCTCTCACCATACTCTTGTATTGGGGCTTGCAAACACCGAATTGTTTGTAATTCTCTTTTGCTTGATTCAATGAAATATGGTTTGCCCCTATGTTTAAGTCAGGCTTAGCATGAGCCACAGCATCGAATTGCCAAAAACATACGTCACAAATATCTACTACCACTTCATCATTGCTTTCTATTGTGAAATTATTACAACAAGGACACTGTATTCTCTTCATTTTTCGTTTCCCCTCTCACTTGGGAGCATATTGTTTAATTTGATCCGCCCAATATATTAACCCTTCTGTTGGTTTATAATAAGTTGATATACCACCATATTGGTTTATTATCCCAAATTCATTAGTGGCCGTATCGTATCTAAAATATGTCCCTTCGTTTGAAACAAAAGATTGTGTTGTTGAAGTGGGGGACTTTTCAAGAAAATTTCTTGAACCATCTAGATATTCAGATTCAGTCGTATAACCAAAATCATCTTTATGGTCATTAAAATGTTTTGTCAAAGTGCTCTTACCATTGCCTCTTGTAAAATCAGACGCGGCATTCCTTGTACCAGTGTAAGCTCTTCCAGCATAACTCATTCCCTCATACAAAGTAACGGCCACGCCTGATTCCGCAGCTTTAGCAGCCATTTGCTTCTCAATAACACCAGGACCAATAGCCACTTCAATAAAATCTCTGCTTGGGCTAGCCAATAATCACTTGAAGAAGGATCAGCATAATAGGCCTCGAAAAATGGATCCGTAAATCCTAAAGTGTAGTAACCCAATGCCGATTCCCATGAAGAATTAACTGCTTTGAAATCGTTCCAACTATTTACTGCATTATGCTTGATCGCACTCCACGCATTTCCTACCCACTCCCAACTCTGGCCCGTCGGATCAGTATAGATCAATGGGGTGTTCTATTTTTAACGAAGTAAAAACTTCAGTCGTTTACGAAAGTAAGCCTACAAACCTGTAGTATATCTCAATGCGTTGCATACGCTTGCCATTAACCTTCTCAGCATCAAACACAACAACCTTGTCGATCAATTCCGTTAAGATCAGTTTCGTTAATTCCTTTACATCAGTGTATTGTCTTACTGCTTCCAAAAAGCGGATCGAGTTCTCACGCTTACTCTCGGCCTGTCCGAGTTGATCCTCCAGCAACTTGAACCGTTCCTTCATCTGAGCCTGTTCTTCTATGAAGTCTCGCGATAGTGATACATATTGCTCATCGGAAATCCGACCTAACGCATTGTCTTCATACAGCTTCCGTATAATGGTCTGTAGCTCAACATCTCTTTTTTCCAATTGCTCACGTTCCTTACTCGCTGCTTTCCACTGTCTCTTTTGCTGACTCTAGTGCTGATCCGCCAGCATGTCCACAAATTCCTGCTCCTCCTCATTGGCCATGTGGGCATGGTGACGAATATCCAGCAATAAGAGTTCGTACATATCAACGTAGCTGATATAATGGAAGGAACAATACGCTTTACCTCTTGTCCTCGCCTGATTACAAACGAAGCTACCACGTCCGCCCTTGCCACCGGCGGTCTTGCTGCTGCCATCACGCCATATCGAGTATGTCAACACTGTTTGCCACATTAAATTTGGCTTGTATTACGTTTGTAAAAATCGCTATTTACAATTTGTAGTACACTATGAAAGGGAATTTCGAATTTCGTGAGCCGCGGCGGAAAAAAGAAAACCACAATGCAAGGATTGTCGCATTGTGGCTATAATTAATTTTTAGACTGTTTTAAATTGATAGCATTGATGCGACTTCTAGTGGTCATGGATTTTAAAAAATGCCACTTCAATTGTTTTTGAGAATATCAAGAATTACTCGTTAAAAGGCAATTCAAACATATCTAAATCATTTTCAACAATTTTCATTAAACTTGCAACTACCAAATAACGCTTGTCATTAGAAGACAGAATGGTGATATTTTCAGTTCTTATAGGCTTGTAAATTTTTTCCATAACATATCGAACATCATCATCCTTTACCTCTTCAATTTTTAAATTAGATATATTTCGTGGTAATTCTACATAAGTTACATCAAAAAACATGATATCAATATTCTTGGTGTTCTTTGCGCTCTTAGTGCTTCTTATGAGTAATTCACCATGACTAATGTTGTAATGCCAAAATTTAAAGTCTCTACTATCAAAGGATCGTATCATAGTTACATCTTTCTCCTTTATTTTTTATTCAAATGGATTCGCAACTATACTTCCATTGTCAAACCATGTAATTCTATCCCATACTTGAGGATTTGATTTAATTTGAAGTAATTCCCAATCTGTTGCCCCGCCAGCCCCCCTTGCCGCCCTCGATACAGAAGCCCATGGACTGTCTACTCCAGTAAGATTAAATTCTATCTGTACATTTTGGTTGTACAGTCTTTCTAATACTGTTGATTTCCAATTTTCAGGGTCAGGGAAGTCCTTCCAAGTTTTAGCTCCTCGATTAACTGCAAAGTCATCCAGATAATCCGATAGACCTAATGCAAATTTTTCCGCATTCCCTATCCCCTCATACGTTGTAACACCCGTTGTCGCTCCCCTTGCCGCGGTTGACCAAGCACCATAAATTAGCAAAACTGTTCCTGCTGAATCAATCCAATGTTGTAGTGATAAAGGCTCTTCGGGATTGATAGCGCCATTTACCATATCAAACGTACCCATTGTGGCCCAGTTACCTACTGTATACCAGTTTGGGTCGTTGAGCATTTCATCTGCTCTTTCTTTCATACCATCATAAGTTGCTACTGCTAAGTCATCAATCCATAGATAGTACCATTTATGTCCAGTAGGATCCCACCTGGTAAGCGGATTGTTCCCCACATACGTATAAAGATTCAACGTAAGCGGATTATCGATCTGCCCCTCATACGTATCCTCTGCAATAAATCTTCCGGTGCCGGGATTATACCAACGGGCGCGCAAATATTGTAAATTCGTCGTACTGTCCCACATTTCGCCGCTATAGCGGAACGGTTGGGCAACCGTTTCTTGAGTGGAGAGCGGATTTCCCCAAATATCGTAAGTATACTGGTTCAATCTCACGTTAGAGCTGCCGGTTGCGGCGCTGCGCAATTCCACAATATCGCCGTGAAGATTGCTTAAATAGTAAGCCTTCGTTCCTGCGGCATCCGCACGAGCGACCAGCCCGACTCCCCGGATATACCTTGCTTTCAGCGACACGCTCCTGTTCGGATTAACGATCCCCTCGGCAATGATTTGGCTGCCGTCATAGTAATATCGGATCGTTTCGTTACTCTCTTTGCGCTCGTACAACAAACCGTCGCCATTATACTTATAGCTTACACTTCTGCCATCTTGTTTGACTACGCCCGTCAACCGATTGAGACTGTCATAGCTGTATTGATTCAGCTCAAAGTTAGGCGTTTGCTCCGTTTGCAGCGTTTGTCGATTGCCGCGGCTATCGTATGCGTATTGCTCGGCATTCTGGGAATTTGTCTGAATGCGGTTCAACGCATCATAAGTATAAGAAAAAGATACGCCGTTATCCGAACGGGCAGTCATATTGCCAGTCCGATCATATCCGGCAGTAAATGTATTCAGAACGGTGCCGAGACTATTTTTCTGTTCTACTTTCGTCGTAAGCAAACCATCATACGTGTAATTACTCGTATTGCCATTCCCTTGTTTGATTTCGGCCAGCAGCCCGTTTAATTTGTATTTGTAGGCAGCTTCATTATTTGTCGGATCCTTGACGATCGTCAAGCGATCGGCCGAATCGTACGTGTAGTTGGTAATCTGGCCAAAAGGTCCCGTCATCCGCGTACGATTTCCGTTGGCGTCATACACGTATTGCAAAAATTTACTGTCCGGATAGGTCACTTTGGTCAATTGTCCCATGCTATTGTAGTCATACAAGGTGGTTCCGGTGACATCGGTCATCGATTTCCGTCTTCCGGATAGATCGTACGAATAAGCGACAGAATCGGTTCCGGTTACAGCGGTTAAAAAGTTGCGGCTATTGTACCCGTAGGTTTGCAATTGCCCTTTGCCGTCGATCGTTTTGGACAATTGGCCTACCGGATTGTAGAAGTAGGTTTCCGTCTCTCCCAATGGATTGATGCTTTGAATCAATCGTCCGAGTTCATCGTATTTCTTAATCGACTTCTTGCCATCCGGATCCCGCAATTCAATCAACTGATTGGCCAAACTATAAGCATATTGTGTCGTACGCAACTCAGGATCGGTTACGGACACCAAACGATTCAACACGTCGTACTGATAGGAAGTGGTTCGGTTATATACATCCGTTGAAGTTCGCTTGTTGCCTGCATAATCATACGTAAAGGTAATGCTTGATCCATTCGGACGCAATTCTTCGTTTTTCGTCATTCTGCCGAGTTGATCGAAAGATTGTTTGATTTCATTCGATTCGGCATCCTTTGTGGTAACGGTATGGTTAATATCGTCATAAACAACCGTCGTTTTATTGCTCAGCGGCGCTGTCGCCGTCAGGACTCTGCCCCAAGCATCGTAAGTATAGGAAGTCATGTTCCCTTTGGCATTCTGTGAAGTTTTCACATTTCCGAAGGGATCGTAAACTATTTTTTCCTTATACTTATAGACATTGCTTTCGAATACCCCGGACTCCACTTTCCAGCCAATCGGATTGAATACCGTCTTCGTCTTAACTCCCGATTCATCGGTCATGGTTACTTCATTTGTCGTATCGTTATACGTCAGGGCTACGCTTGCGCCGTCATCATATGCCGCTTGTTTCACCCGATTCAATTGGTCATACGTATATTGAATATGGTGGCCCAGTCCGTCCTCATACCGGGTCATCAAGCCGGTGGACTTGTCGTACGCCGCGGTTTGCGATATCGTGCTCGTCTGGCCATCCGCATCCGTTACGGTAGACGAATGTCGCGTGACAAAAGCGCTGCCGTATGCCGGGGAATACTCGTTGGTTGTTACGTTAACCCGGCTGTCATCTTTGATCGACAGGGTGATCGGATTGCCGAAACTATCATATGCGATATCGACTTGCGACATTAATTTGCCGACTTGATTCGTTTCCCTTACGATCATTTGTGTCAGGCTTGAGGAAGCATTGTAACTGAATCCGCTGTATTGCACTTGATTGTTGCTAATCGGCTTCGTGACGGATTGCAGCCAATGGGTTCCCGGGTCGTAAGTAAACGTCGATTGCACGCCTAGCGGGTCAGTGTTCGCCAGCAATTGACCGTAGTCGTTGTACGATCGTTGTTCGGTAATCGGTACCGACGCGACGGTCTGATTGTTTTCCGTTTTGGTCATCTTTGTCGTGATCGTATTCGGCACCGGCAGCCTGCGCGCTTCATCGTAGGCATACTCGGTCATCTGCTTATACACCGGCGTCGTTAGCGATTGTTGGCTCTCCGCTACCTTATAGTAAGTCTCCGGGATAGCATTGCCGATAAACACTCTTTTGTAATCGTACGTTGTTTTGGAACGGGCATCCGATACGATGGTGGAGAAGCTGGTATTGTAGCCATACACCGCCTTCATGTCGCCGCTATAGGCAAATGACCGATTGTTGTAATTTTCTTTGGTTCCCGAGCTTAATGTAACTTCCGTCCGGGCAGCTTGTACCCGATATTGATAGTGATATCCGCTTTCCCCGAGCATGCGTTTAACAGGTGCCGTCTCGTAGGTGTAAACGCTCTGGGCTCCGGTCGGATATTTGATTCCGGTCAACAGCGCGTAGGAATTGTTCACTTCGACGCTGGACCCCGATACGAAATTGAATTTGGCGTTTTTGATACTGTAGCTGTACGTCGTTCTCCGGTTTAGCGGATCGGAAACACTGCTTAGGATTTCTTTCCCGCCCGACTTGGATTTCGTATAGGTAACGGTTTGTGTGCCGTTCCCGGTCACTTTGGACAGTACCACCGTACTTGACGTATAGGCGATCGTGATGCTATTGCCAATTGCATCCACAATACTTGTGAGTTGTTTGCCATAACCCGCAACCTGGGAGTAATTAAAAGTGATCGTATTATTGTAGGCATCGGCAATTTCAATAAGCTGGCCTTCCCCGTTAAAATACTGCTTTTGGCCGCTCACTATATTTTTCAATACATAAGCAGCGGTTTCCCCGTTTACCGAAACGGAATAGTCCGCGCCAAAAAAGAGATCCTGCCAAGGATACCCGACAAGCGTATTGCCGCTGATCTCGTAGGTCCCCCCATTATCGAGATGCAGGTATTGTTTGGCATCTTTGCTTTCAATAGCGGCAATATTCCATTTCCAGCCTTGGCCCAGAGGGAAGCGGGACTCTTCGAATGTCGGAACGGTGATATTTTTTACATTCGTTTGGATGCCGGCAACTTGCTCAATATAAGGCTGGACGACCGGGTTCGGGGAGTTGGAGATGCTGTGCTGGACTTTGCTGTAGCCGGTCTCGTTGCTGCCCTGCCACCCCGTATCGGAATATACTTGCCCTTTATTGTTGTTTATGAATGTTCTTGCATCGTTAGCTTGCTGATAAGCTTCGAATAAATTCGAGGGGTTCAAATACAGACTGCTTGCCGAAACGTTCTGGTGTACATTCGTCGTTTCATTGATGGCATCGTCCAGAATGATCCTTGAGGTCAACGGGTTGTTGGCGTCAAAGTACCTCCAGCTATAATAGTTGGGCGGGCCGCAAGAGGTCCAGTTTGCATAGTTGGCATGAAAGTCCGTTATCGCATACCATTGACTCCATTCTACTGCCCGGTTCAAGGCTTGTGTGAAAATGGAATACAACTGTTCCCGATGAGGGGTCTGCGGAGGATCGTTCACCATGATAGGGTTGTAGGACGGGTTGACCGTACAATTCGATTTTTCCGCAACAAATCGGGCCATGTCCACCTTCACTTTATAGCGCTGGTTGATTTGCCGCCAGTCTTCCAAAAAGGTGAGTTTATATCCGGTTTGTTGTTGTTCGACAACAGGCGTTGTAGTCACTTCGGCATCCATATCGTAGAACTGGGAAGCATTGCTGTCGTATGAACGGGTCAGGCCAAAAGAAAGACCGTTTCTCCCGGGCAGGGTCAAATCGGTGATGCTGGTCGATAAACTGCCGGACAACGTGGAAATTTGTTCATTGTTGTTATGGATACTGTACGGGGCCTGATCGACCGACAAATTCACATTCTGTATCGCGGTTTCATCCGGCGCTATAGCGGCAACATCGGCGGCGACCACGATATCGCTTTGATTGGCAATAATTTCAGAGCCTTCTACCGACATTTCGCTGTCAATGCTGCTTTCTGCAGTGTCCGAATCGTTAATGGCAACCGGATCCGCCGCAATGGCCGCTTCATAACTGATCCCTTCGATTTGTTGTTTCATCAAGGCAGTCGATATGTCGCGAATGGAATAACCCTTATCAAGCTCCTGTTGGAGCCACTCCCCGGTTACGCCGAATATCTCCACCACTTCTTCAGCCGTATAGCTAACGAAATCGGGCTCCGCCGATCCGCCTCCCGGCTCCGTTCCCGGATCGCCGCCTCCGGGATCGTTCCCGCCTCCGTCCCCTCCCGGTATCCCGGTCATTCCGCTCGCTTGAATCAAAGCGGCTGCTGCGTCCAATAAGCCGTATCCGTACTCTTCATGCGTGCCGGCCGATGTGGCGCCGTCTTGCAGGGCTTGCCGTATTTGCTGATTGTTCAAATCATGATTGCTGCTCTTCAGCAGCGCCGCGACACCGGCCACGTGGGCCGTTGAAACGGAGGTGCCGCTTAAAGCGGTGTAGCTCGTCGATAACGTCAATCCTTGCACATCGACGCCCGGCGCCATGAGCGCGAGCTCCGGTCCTTTGTTCGAAAAAGAAGCCCGTTGATTCTGAGCGTCAACGGCGCCTACTGCAATAACCGTACTGTATTTGGCAGGGTAGGCGATGGCATTGTTCTGCCCGTCATTTCCCGCTGCCGCAACCAAAATCATTCCATTGTCGTAAGCGGTTTGCAGGATGTCTTGCAATGCCTGCGAATCGTTCTGTCCGACAAAGCTCATGCATACTACATCGATGTCATGTTCGATCGCCCATTCAATGCCGTCAATGACCTGGCTGTAGGTGCCGATGCCGCTCTGGTCGAGTACCTTGACGGCAAACAGGTTGGCATTCGGAGCAATCCCCACCAGCCCTTGTTCGTCCTTAAGCGCACCTATAATTCCGGCGATGAACGTGCCGTGGCCGTTCGGATCATCAATCGAAGGATCGTTCGGGACATAAGAAACGCCGCCCGCAACATTCAGCTCGTTATGGTCGAGATCGATCCCCGAATCGAGGATAGCAATATTCACGCCATTGCCGGTAACGCCCAAATCCTGAACTTGAGCAGCGTGAATCTGATAGATATTGGCTGTGACGGTGTCGCTTGCTTTTTTGACGACCGCATCTTGTTCGATATAGTCGATGTTTGGATCATGCTGAAGCTGCAGCATCTCATCTTTCGTTAATTTTGCAATCACGTGCTTCTTTAAATGCTTCAGCTCGCTGCTGACTTTTTGCTTTTTTTGAATCGACTTAAGCGCCTTTTTTCCTTTCTCTTCGTCTTTGTATTTGATGATATAGGTTTTTGTTTCCGTATCGTGGGGCACCGAAGGTGCGGCGAAAACCGTATTGGAGAATAAAGAGAATATCAGCGTCAAAAGGACCGCATATAGGATGGATTTTTTGACTGTCGACCGATTCAAACGAAAGCCTCCCCGTAAATTATTGAAACCCATCGCTAGTTGATTCGAATGATGCTGAGCAAGTTTCCATTATGATCGTAGTTGTATTTATATTTCTGACCGGTAGACAATTGAACGTAATCGATTCGGTTGGCGTCATCGTAATGGTAAGTCATGATTCGATAACCCAAATAAATTTCATTGCTGGCCGCGGAAGCATTGCCCGAGCCGTCTCTCGCTTTTACCACGATGCTGTAGTTGGTTCCTGCAAGCAATCCCTGAATCGTAAACGACATCGTTGTGACGGTGCCGACAACAACTCCGTTGCTGTAGATGTCGTAGACCAAGCTGCCGCTGTTGTCCGTCGAGGCTCCCCACCCCAGTGAAACGCTGGTCTGCGTTCTGCCGGTTATCGTCAGGTTGGAAGGAACGGTAGGTGGCGCCGTATCCGCAATATAGACGTTCGCTTGATTGCTGGCACCGGAGACGTTGCCGGCTGTATCCAGCGCTACGACAGTGTAGCTGTAACTCTGTGCGATCGGCAACGCGGCGGTTGTGAAAGTAGTCGATGCTACCGTTGTTAACAATGAACTGCCGCTGTACACACGATAACCGGTCACGCCAACATTGTCCGCAGCCGGCGACCAGGTTAGCTGAATCTGATTGCCGTTCACAACGGTTCCGACCAGGTTGGTCGGGCTGGAAGGAGGGACGCTGTCGTTTTGAAAAATGATCGTATAGTTGGCAATTATCGATAATGCCCCATTATTATCGGTTTCCCTGACCTTGAAATTATGAGCTCCATTTGTAAAAAGTGCCGTATTGAGCGTAAAATGATAGCCTGCATAATGGTTATTGTAAAGCGGATACGCATTGTAAACATCTTCGCGATTATCCCCATACACCGCTTGGACTTGAACAATGTTGTCGATTAGAACTTCCACTTTGTTCGTAATTGACCCGTCGATTACCCATCCCCATCCAGTGATAGCGCCAGTTAACGTTTGACCCGAGGCCGGATAATCATTATGCCCTTGGGTAGGATATTCTCCGTTTTCGATAAACAATCGACCATAAACTTTACCTCCGTCCAAACCTGACAGCTTGATGTAATAACTGGTTTGGGCATTCAATCTTACATAGGCATCCGGATAAACCGAGTCGGACCCTAAGACGCCGGGTATGAAATAGCCAAATGGAACGGGATTCGTTAATCCGACATCCGAAAAAACCTCTAATTTGTGGTCGCTCATTCCAAGATCGCAATTACTGTTATAGCAATCCGTACCAATGTGATAGCCTCTCGTTACTGATGGCGTAAATTTGTAAACTTTGGCGGTCCCCGCAGTTGTGCTTGCATTGACCGGGGCGTTCAAGGAAATAACCGTGGCCGCGGCTGCTCCGCTTGCAACGGACAACCTTGCTTTTAACGGTTCGCCAATGATGTTCCCGATCTCAATGAAATATACGCGACCTCCAACCAGGTTGACGTTCATTGTAGCAAACAGGGAGCCATCCGCGTCCATAGAATCAATCATGTTGGACAAATACGGATCGGTATACACGTACAGCACTGTATCATTGATCCCTTGGGCGGAGGAGCCTGCATAATAGGTCGTACTTATTTTGTAAGCGCCCGAGGTTGTGGCAACGAATTTGATTACTTTGTTCTGACCAGCAGGCGAAGTTACATCCGCAGTCGAAGTAATGGTCAGCATTCCCGATACCAAAGGAGAAATGACAGCTTTGATGCGTGCGTGCACACTTTGGCCGCTATATCCGTAGACTTTGACATAGTAGCTGACGCCTCCGGTAAAACTGTCGTCAATCTCGGAGAATGGAGCCGTCGACCCGTCATCATTTTCATAAAGCAAGTGGGTCAGGTTGATATCCGAATAAACTTCAACTACGGTATCGCTGTCTCCGCCATTGCCATTGTAGGGATCGGTGAATATTCTGTAGTAGTTGGTTGAACTTGGAGTAAATTTGTAAACCCTGTAATCGTTCTCCGGAACGTCAAAGTTATAAGCGGTGCCGAGAGCCATCGTATAGATCGTCACAGCAGAAGCGGTAACGGTTTGACTCCCGTATGCAGTATCAGATACATAAACAGTGAACCGATCTTCCCAACCGGGCGAATCCGGATAAAGGAATGAAATCGTGTACTCCCCTGAAGCGATAGAGGTGTCCGGCTGCCATATATATTGAAGGCGCAACGGATCGCTCGGGATGACGCGCTCGGACGAAATGACAATTTCCCCCTGCTTCACTTCCACGACAAGTTCAGACACAGGATTCTCAAGGGTCAAACCGATCGTATGCGCGTCGCCACGGTGGATTTCGGCCAAGTCGCCAAACTTTTTGCTGCTTACGACCGCTTCGCTATTCTGATCGGATCGCGACGAAGGAAACATTTTGCCGGCGATCGTACGGATTCCTTGCAAGTACTCCTCCTGAATCCGATCGAATTCGGGTGCCAATACGCGATATCGCAAGTGGGCTTGTTCCGCTTGCTGTTTCAATTGATCTTTGGAAGCCGCAGCGGCAGCTGAAGTGTCCGATTGATGGAGCTTCTTGTTTTTTAACTGCAAGGTGTGATAGAGACGGTCCGCTTCTTTGACAAGATCGGTTTTCTTCATGCTCAGCGCACGAGACTTTAAGTTCAACAGCTTTTCGGATAAAATCGTCATTTTGTCGTCGCGATCCAGGATGTCAAAGGGTTGCGTTGATGCAGTATCTGGGGTGGGGGATGTCGTTACGGGTTTTATAGGCGGGATGGGCTGATCCGTAATTCCCAATGCTTTGGCCACATTCACCAGACCATTGCCAAATTCGGTTGCCGTCCCGAGCGGAGTCGCCGTTTCGTACAAGATTCGTTTTACGTCTTCATTTTTTAGCTTTTTGTTTTTCGACCATACCAGTGCTGCCGCTCCTGTACATGAGGGGCCGCCATTGAAGTTCCCGACAATTCGCCGTATTGGCCTCCCATTGTTGTACTTAATACTTCGGTGCCGGGAGCGACAAGGGCCAGATTGGAACCCGTACTGGAAAATGCGGCTCGTTGATTGGACGGCGTTGTGGCTCCGACGGAAACAACTTCCGGGAATAATGCGGGATACGTTTCCGATTCCGTTGCTTGTCCCTGATTGCCGGCCGCAGCTACTACAATCAGCCCGGCTCGAACCGCTTCTTTAATGGCCGTATGTAGAATCTCGCTGTTAACCGCGCCGCCAAAACTGAGATTGATAATATCCATCTTGTTGGCGATCGCCCATTCGATCCCCTGCACGACTTGGCTATAACTGCCCGAACCGTTGGCACCCAGCACCTTAATCGCATACAAATCGACTTTTGGAGCCATTCCTTGAACGCCGACCTTATTGTCGAGCGCTGCGACCGTTCCGGCGACATGAGTGCCGTGCCCGTTATCATCGGCATAACTTGTCGTTCCCTCGACAAATGAAATGCCACCCGCCACCTTCAAATCTTCATGATTGGATATCCCGGTATCCAATATGCCGACTTTAACGGCTTTCCCTGCAAAATTGTGCTGCGCCGCCAGATCGCCTCCAATGGCTTTTACTCCCCATGGTATTGTTTCTTCTTCGGCGTTCTTCTTTTTCTTGGTGTTGACGGAAGATCGCATCTCGCCAATCGAAGCGATTGCCACCTGAGCATCCTGCTCGATTTCCAACACATTCGTATCGCTGGTGAGCGCTGCAATTTCACTGTCGGACAGAACCACACGCAAACTGTTTGATGTTGTGAATTTGTTTTTTTTGTTTTTGGTGATTTTTTTGCTGTCCATAAATACTTGCGAATCGACATTGTCCTTTAATCGGATGAGATAGGAATGAGAGCGTTTCGTAGTGGAATCCTCGTATACCGCGTTGTATGTACTTTGTGAAATCGTTTCGTTCCTGGCGGAATCGTTATTCAGAGGGGCGGCACGGACGATTCCGGCCGCAATCATGGAGAAAAAAATAGCAATGGCAGAAAGACAAGCCATCAATTTGTGTAACTTAGCGATGCTCATTCAATCCTCCTCATTATTTTGAACGGTTGGCTTGTTCAAGAGTAAGTACCGGGCTAGTGGGTATTTGAAATGTTGTGCTCCAAATCAATCAGTTAAATCTCAATGAAGTTAATAAATAACATATTAATTATTAATAGGCACAACCTCCTTCTAACCCACTTTGTTAGTATATCATTGCTATTGTTATTTTCTAGTAGGAATATGTTGAAAATTGGAATGCTCGCTCAAATTTTGTCGCAAGGATGCCAACCTGGCATTTAACGGGGCATTTGGAACCAGCGAAACCAAAATAAGCCATAAAAAATGGCCTATTCGCGGAAAATAGCGGTGCTCATCAGAAATAGCCAGTGAAATCACTGGCTATTTCTTGGAAAAGTGCGATTTGGGTTCTGGCAACTCGGAATAGCCAGTGAAATCACTGGCTATTCCCTACGAAGCGAGTAAAAATGAGCAAATAGGCCATTTTTTATGGCTTATTTTGACGGCGAGAGGTATTTCGGGGTGCTCCGCACTGCCTGCAGGCTGCCGCTTACGCTTCGTCCTTCCCTGCCGCGGCTTCCGACGCGGCATCACCGGCGCCGCCGATCAGCCCGTTCGGTCCGCCGGGGAACGACGGCAGCCCGTGCTCCTGCAGCGTGGCCGCCATCGTCGGCTGTTGGCGGAACGCCCACCAGCGAACGCGGACCTTGCCTGCGTCTGTAGCGTGCTGCAGCTTGATGCCGATGCGGAACGTGCCCTTGCGAGGATACGCAATCGTGCCGATCGACACGCTGTTGAACGCCGATTCATGCTGCGTGTCCTTGAACACGTCCGACGCGCCGTAAAACACTTTTTCGCTGCTGCCGAGCATGTTCGTGATATGGTTGTCCGGCTCTTCTTCGATGCCGGTCATGATGTAGACGTTGCCCGTGCCGAGCCCATGCTCGATTTCTTCGGTAACATAGTTCAGCTTGTTGCTCCGGCCGAACGGCGAAACGCTGCCTCGGTTCGCGGCGACACTGATCTCCGCGACGCCGGTGCGCACGCCGCCGCCGTCGGTTGGCGCCGCAGGCGCCACCGGCGCAGGCGCAGCAGCCGCTGCCGCCTCCAGGGCAGCGCCGGCCAACTCGCCGGCGGCATGCGCCGCATCCGCGCGCGACGGCTCGACGGCCGCCGCGGCTGGCTCCGCCGGCGCGCTCCACGCCAGCGACAAACCGCCGCCTCCCGCCGCAGGCGCATCCGCTTCGCCGAAACGCTCCAGCTTCCTAAGCAGCTGCGTGCTGTATACGTACTCGTCGAACGGCACCGGTTCGACTTTCTCGATCATGTAAGTCGGCCCCATCTGGAGCAACCCGATGCGGGCCAAATAAATGCAAGGATCGGACGGCGATTCCAGCGCCGCATCCAGCGTGCGGTTGAAGTAGTCGTCCAGCAGCCGCTTGCGCACCGATCCGTCGATGATGGCAACACTATTCGCCTCGCCGGCGCCCAGGTTCACTTGCCGGTCGCCGAAGCGCAGCGACGACGTTTCCTTGCGCGGCGCCAGCATGCCGGACACATTGGCGACGCCGCCCGCACGTACGGCATAACGGATCACATACTCCGTCTCCTGGCTGTCCTGCGGCTCCTCGAACGTCACCTTGCCTCCGTCCGCCGGCGACAAATTCGACGCAAGAATGTCGAAGTCGAAGAACAGCTTGGCGGTCTGCAGCGTCTTTTCGATCCGCAGCTCCACTTCAAACAGTTCGCCCGGATTGACATACCGCGGCGTTGTTTGCAGCACGCGCACTTGCCCGTCCTGATACAGCACGCACGTCTCTTCGGCCAGGCTGCCAAGGCCGAACGACGTCGGGTCAGGCGCCTCTTCCTTGACGAACAGCCGGTAGCCTTCCAACACGCGATTGTACTCGCTCACTTCGTCGGAGCGCACGCTCTGGTTGCCGACCGAGTGAACCGGCTCTTTGCCTTTTTCGTCATAGGCGATGCAAAGGTAGACGTTTTTGGCATATTCGTTGTTGGTGAAGCCTTCCACCATCGACAGCTTGAGCGTAACCGGCGACGGCACGATCACTTCCCGGCCGAGGGCGTCGATCGCGGCGCCCATCTCGACCGAAACCGATTTGTCGTCGACCGCGATCACCTGCAGCCCGGTCACAACGCCGCTGCCGTGCAGCAGACGGTTGAGCATGCGCCGCTTGTCGTTGAAATATTTCTGCTCCGATTCGAAGTCGCGCACCGTCAGCAGCTTGCCGTAGAAGTACCGGTTTCGTTCGAATGGAAAATACCGCGATTTTTTCATATGATCTCTCTCGCCTCCATCGGTCTAATTGTCCAGTTCGGAATCGAGCCCCAGCCGCGTATGGACGTCCATGCGGCGATCTTGATCGATATCGATCAGTACGGTGTTATATGGCATCGACGCGCGCCCTTCGAGCGTCATCAGCGTCGGCTCCGACAAATAAGTGTTGATGCCGAGGTACGTATGCATGTCCGCATACATCCAAGGCTGAAGGACGATCAGTTTCGCTTCGGTATAAGCCGGCTTCTGATCGTCGATGATTTGTTGGATGAGGAAGCGCATTTTGTCGGTGCGCACGGTTTCCGGCTTCAGCATAACGCTGAAGCAGTACGGGTTGTCTCCGTACAAGCCGGCGAACAGCTCGCGCAGCTCGGTTTTGCCCTGCATCTCTTTATACTGAAAATATTCGACAATAAGCGGCTTTTCCCCTGTAAACAGCTCCAGCATTCGTTCCAGGCCCGCCCGCGTGCCGCGCTGCTTGTACAGCTCGGGCGCCGCATTAATGAGGGCGCGCACCTTCTCTTCCTCCCAGGCGTCGGTTTCCGCGACGGCGAGCCAGTTGCCCAGCCAGCGCAAATACGGGCCGGACACCGCATCCGCATCGAGATGGCTGCCGAAGCTGCCGATCGTCTCCTCCATGTCGAAGACGAACGTGCCGAACATCGCCAGAAACCGTTCGAGAAAATCGCTGCCGCCCGTATCCTCCTGATACACCGGGGGCAAATAGGACAGAAGCGACACCCGCGGGAAATAGACGCGCAGCTTGCGAACGAACGGCGTTTTGAACTCGCTGCCGACCAGCTCCAGCTTGAACCAGAGGTATCTCCCTTGCGCCTTGAATAACAAAGCGTCGCGCGGATTGACGATCGGGTCCGACCAAAGCGGCCGGGTAGCGAGCAGCTTCGTTTGCGCCGAAATGGACGCATCGGTCATATAGCCGCTGATATCGAGGTATTCGCCGTCGATAAACAGCTCCTTGCGGTCGGAGGCGAAGAAGCTGATCCGGATTTGCGTTTCGTCGGGAATGTCGGCATCGAACGTCACCTTGTGCCAAATCGTTTCCGCTTCGGTCGAATCCAGCGCGCCGGAGAAGTAAACCGCCTCCGGCAGCGCGCCCGGCGCCAGCTCCAGCGTGCGCGGCTGCAAGTCGAGCTGCGTCAACTCGCCGGCAATCGAGTCGAACACGTACAACCGGTCGCGTTTGCCCTGCAGCAGTTTGTCCGCACGGCCGCGGTAGCCGGCGATCCGGGCTCCGCCGCCGTCGCTGCCGAAACGGACGATGAAGCGCTCTTCCTCGTCTCCCGCAAGATGGCGGCGGCTGTCGCCGATAAACAGATGATGAGCCGAATCAATGGAAAGCCCGGCATAGGCGTCGCCTTGCGCCAGCGAAAATGACGACCGCAGCGCGCCATCCGGCGCGAATGTCGCCACCAGCTTGCGCTCCGAGTCGAACAGGGTCACTTCCCGGTTCGAACCGACAGCGACAAAATAACGCCTGATGAGGTGCACGACCTTCATTTTGCCAACAAGCCGGAGCAAGTCGTGCTCGTAGACGCGTACGACGCGTCCCGCCGCGTTCCATTCCAGCACGCCGATCCGGCCGCCATCCGGCACCTCCACTTTGCCACTCATTCCGATCATCACATCGATCGGGACCACGGTATACACATGCTTGCGGCCGTCCGCCGCAATCGCCAGCGGATACAGCTCGCCTTGCTCCCATGAGGAAGCCGACCAGAGCGGCTGCCCGCTCGCCACCGAATACGCCACCAGCCGCTGCTCGGCCAGCCCGTCCGCAACGTACAGCACATCGTCCTCCGCCGCCAGCTTGGCATGCTTCGTGAACAAGCCATGGCCGCCGCGGAACAACGGTTCGTTATGCTTGTTGTCCGCATCGTAGGTCCAGACGACGCCGTTCTCGTCGAGCACATGCAGCTTGCCGCCGCGGCCGACGGCAAAATCGGCCGGCTCCGCCGCTCCTTCCAGATCGGAGCCGCGAATGATGCGGGTGGGGCCGTATTTTTCCGTCCGGTTGATGGCGATGCCATCGTCAGCCGCATGCAGATTGTAGCCGAGCCCCTTGTTCCAGTCAGCCAGTTTGTTGAGCGAAAAAAAACGAGCCGGTTCCTGCACATCGTCATCTCCTTTCGTCCCGAATACGGCGAAGCGAATCGAAAGCCGCTGCCATAACCATAATCAACGATCAACGCTACACGTCGCGCTTGCCGACGAATTCGATCTCGTGTTCGCCGGAATACACCAGCCCGTGCGGCGGGAGGTGAATGTCGCCGCCGGCGTCCCGGCGCGCCCCCGCTCCTTCGAAATCGAGCCACAGGTCCTGCACGTACGAAACGCCCTTGACCCGGTTGATCGCCCCGTAAATATCGCCCTTGTACACACTCCGGCCGAACGTCCAGCCTTTCGTGCCGTCCGGCCCGTCAAGCGGCGCAAGCAGCTGCGTCAGTTCATCGCGCACAAGCTGCGTGTTGTCTTTCATCTGCGGCTCGACGACAACAACGGCGTGCACCGTAATTTTGATATACACGGCGGGAATGACATGCAGCTCCGTCGTCAGCAGCCGGTGCTTGTCGAGATGCCGGCGCACCGATTCGAGGAAACCGGCGCTCGCTTGCGGCTGCGCCGTTTCGCCGTAAGGCACGACCGCCACCGTCACCTGGGCGGGCGCCTGCGCCTGCGGGTAGTCGCGCAAGCCGGGCGCGTAGAGCGGAATCGCCTTCACGCGGGCGACGCGCAAACCCGGCGTCCGACGGGCGATCGTTTCGTAGTCTTCGCTTGTCACCGCCCGCTGCGGGTCGCGCAGCTCCTGGTGCACGCGCAGCTTCGCGTCCTCCAGCGATTCCGGCTCCGTTCCGCCCGTCGCGGCAAAATCGTTCGTCACCGTCAGCTCCCGCAGCTTGCGGTCGTACGTATCGATGACGGCGATCAGACCGGCCTTGACGTTGCCGCGCTGGCCGCCGCCCGTCTGCAGCGAAACGATGCGCACATTGTCCGTTTCGCCGATCGGCGGCACGATGCCCGCTTCGTTGTCGCCGAAGCGGATGGTGCCTTCGGCCGCATCGTACACATAGTGGCGGTCATAAGAGCCGGAATGGTCGAAGTCCTTCGCCATTCGCCAATCCTCCCACACCAGGTCCGGCTCGCCCGGTTCCGTTCTGCCGATCTGCAGCAGAAACTTGCTGGCGATGATGCCCGGCTGATTCAGCTCGAACGTCTGGCCGGGCAATCCGTTCGCGCGGCCGAGCCAGCGGGATTGCAGGAAGACCGGCTTGCCGTACACGACGCGAACGTTGTTTTCGCCTTTCGGGGGAATACGCCCGTGGCTGCCGTCGCCGAACGTCAGCACAACCGACTTGCGCTGCGGGTCGCGGCTGACGGTATAAACCGCGTCGTCCGCTCCGCAGCCGCCGAGCTCGGCCGTTTCCCGCCAATCGCGCCATTCGCCGCGCTCCGGGTTGCCGACCTGCACCTGGACGAACCCGTGATACGCCCAGTGGCTGGCGAACTCGATCGCGAACCCGGCTTCGCCCGACCCGCCGAACAGCCGGGCTTCGCCGAACGTTTCGCGCTGCACGGCGGCTACCGTGTTCAGCGCAATCCGTTCGATGCGCGGCGCAAGTTCGTAGCCTTCCTGCTCCAGCGTGCACGCCAGCCAGTACCTGCGGCGATCCGTCGCCGGATGCACCAGCATCGGCTTCATCTCCGCCGGCAGCCGCAGCACAACGGAGCCGCTGCGGGACAGATGCGCCGTCTCGTCCCATACCAGCTCCGCCGGCAGCCAGCCTTCGCCGCCGCCGTCAGCCGCTTCCGCCCCGGCGCCGCTGTAATATTTCCATGACACTTTGCCCGAGGTGACGCGTCGTCCTTCGCCCGCTTCCTCCGGCGCCATCGGCACGGGATAACCGTCGTACAGCCGGATGGACAGCGCAACGTCCGTTCCGGCCGGCAAGGCGCTGTCGAAGCCGATGTACAAGCGGCTTCCGGCCCGGGCTTCCGTACCGAACGCATAGTACGAAATGCCGGCATGCGCGTTCGAAGAGGTGTAATCGCCGGCGGACTCCTCCGTACGCACGATCAGCTTCTCCAGCTTGACCGGCAGCAGCGTCGTTGTCGCCGCCGTTTCGAACAGCTGGTCCAGCGCGATCAGCCGCGTCCCTTTCGGCAGCACGGTCAATTCGTCAACGCCGGAGAAGGTGACATCGGCCGTCGCCGATTCGGCCGCATGCTGGCGCACGCCGAGCAGCTTCAGAAACTTGCGCTCGTGATGCGCGGTGATGCGGTTCAAATAATACTGCTGCATCTCCGTCAGCCACGCCAGCATTTCCACCATCGTGATGCCGGGATCGTGCGCGTTCTCGTCCGTCCACTCCGGCAGCAGCTTCGGAATCGCTCGACGCGCATCCTTGACCAGCTGCTCGAACGTGCGGTCGTCCAAATTCGGCAAAGGCAGCACCGATTGTCACCTCCTTCGTTTTCTCTCCAGGCGCGGGCTCGCCCGCGTTAAATCGCCGTTACCGCCACGCTGTGGCGGCCGCTGACGACAATGCCGTGCGGGAACGAGCCCAGCGCGGCGGCGTCCACTTCGATCCGCTCGCCGTACTCCAGCTTATGTACCGTCATGTACAGCTTCTCGACGTGATTGACGGCCGGTATCGATTTCAGCAGCGCGTAGAATACCGACAAATGAAGCTGCTGCCCGATCGCCCAGCCCTTGCCGTCGTAGCCGCCGCCCAGCGGATCGAGAAACCGCTCCAGCCGCTCGAGCGCCGCCCGCTCCGCCGGCACGACCTGCTCGATGCCGCTTGCCGCCAGCTGCGCCGAAATTGATATTTCGAGATAAGCCGGCTCGACCACCTGGAACTTCCCGCGAATCGCCACCACATTCGGCGCCCGTTCGCCGATATAGCGCTCGACGCGGCGCTTCAGCTCGGGGAACGAGCTGCGCCCCGCCATGCCGTCCTTGGCCAGCGCGATCAGCGTGATGCTGCCGTCTTCCGGCTCCATGCGCGCATTGCGGCCGGTCAAACATTTGACCTTGGCGATGCCCGGGTAAGCTTCCCGCGCCAGCCACTCAAAATCTTCCGCCCCGACCGCACGATCGCGATGCCGCAGCCGCTGCGGCCCCCGCTTCATCGCTTCCTCGAGCGATTCGGTGTTGCTGCCGCCGGAAGCAAGCTCCGGATTAAACGCCCCGCCGACAAAAGCGATCGACTGCTGCATCGCCGTAATCGTCATCGGTCCGACGTTGCCCCGGCTGCCCTGCGTCACCTTGTAGCTCGCGCGCACCCGCTCGAGCCCCATGTCCGGCGCCGCCATGCCGCGCACGCCGTCGCCGAAGCGGATGATCCCGGTCGTCCGGTCGATCGCATAATGGCGATCGTGCGGCCCGGAATCGGCGAAATTGTCGACGCCCGCCCACTGCACCCACAGCTGCTGCAATTGGCCGCCTTCGTCGCGCACCTCAAAGGCCGGATGCGTTTCCGCCGCAAGCAACGCGGCGGCTTCCTCGTCGGTCAGCAGCTCCGCTTCGTCCACCCATACCGTTTCGCCGAATACCGGCGTCCGCGCAAGCACGTATTCCTCGCCGCGCTTCTCCGGATGTTCGTCCGTAACGCTTTCCTGCTGCACCGCCCGCACCGTGTTCAAATAAAAGCCGTTTACGACCGGAACCGCGGCGTCGTATGCCGGATCGTCGTACGTGTCGCCCTGCACGACCACCCGCAGCCAGTACGCCTGCGTGTCGAACAGCGTTGCCGCAGCCAGATCCGGCGGTCCGGCGAATTGCACCATCCCGCTCTGCGTCAAACCGTTCGTGCCGTCGATCACCTTCAGCGGCCGCCAGTTTTGCGCCTCGCCGCCGCGCCAATATTCCCATTCCGTCAGCGGCACGTCGCGTTCCGTCAGGCGCGTCAGCTGCACCGATACGTACAAGCCGATCGGCCCTTTGACCGGCGGCCGGTCGAACGCCAGATACAGCGCGGCATGTTTGCCTTGCGGCGGATAGAACGGCGCGAACGCCTGCCCGTTCGCTTGCGTCAGCGCGGTGCGGTCGGCAAACTCCATGTTGTTCTGCGTCAGGCAGCGGTCTGCGGCGAACTTGCGGTCGCCGTACTGATAAGTCAGCTTCAGTTCTTCGATCCATGGCGACAAATAATCGGCCTGGGTGGAATACATATTTTCGACTTGCAGGACGCGCACCCGGATCCAGTAGTCGGCCTGGGCGTTGACATACGCTTCCTGCAAATCGGCCGGCACCCGGAACGTCACCTTCTGCACGCTGCGTTCTCCGGGCTTGTAGAACAGCTCGTCATACTCCTTCTTCGTCGTCAGCCGCACCCAGGAATTGCCGTTCCAATATTCCCAAATGACCTGGGCCACCGCAACCGGAGGCAGCTCCTGCTTCTCGAACTGCTTCTTCTTCATGATCATCTTCCACTCGATCTGCTTCTCCAGCTCGGTCTGCAGCCGGTTGACCCTCGCCTCGAGCGCAAACGTGATGCCGACCGTGGCGCCCCGCTTGCCGAACGCTTCCCGGCTGGCCATGTAGAACGTGCTGTACGGCGCAAAAATGTCGCCAAACGGATAGAAGCCGGCCGGATCGAGCTGGATATCGTTGTAAAACATCATCGCCGGCTCCAGGCCGCCTTGCCGATGAGCGTCGATGTAATCGGTTTTGAGCGCGATGCTGTCGAATTCCAGCTTGGCCGCGAGCAGCGCCGGCAGCTGCGACCATTCGGCCGCGGGCGCCGGAGCGGGAGACGAGGCGCGTCCCGTCGCCGCCGGCTTGCGCGTTTTGGCCGCCCTGTCCTTCGCTTCGGCTTCGCCGCCGGCAAACGTCTCGTGCCGTACCCGGCAACGAATCCAGCGCCCGATGACTCCGTTCACTTCGCTTTCGACCACCTGCGCCCTGCGCACCTTGGTCAGCACGATGCGGTTCGTTTCCGCCCGCACGTCGTCGAACGGCGTCCAGCCTTCCTCCGTCCGGTACGACCATTCCGCCAGCCGACGATCGGCCAGTAAGGCGCACATGTCGCGCTCGCGGTACTTTTCGAACGAATGCCCCATTTCCAGTTCGATGCGGGCCGAGTGTTCGAGATCGAACAGGAAACCGTGCTCCAGATACAAGCCATGCTCCTGCAAATTGACGCCGGTCTTGAAGGCGAACAGCTGCGCCGGAGCCGACGCTCCCGTATTCGCGGCGGCGATGAACAGATCGGGGACGCGGATGATCCGGTCCTGACGGATGCTGGTCGCGAAGGCGGCGGTGATCGTCGCCGGCGTCAGCAGCAGCGCGCTGTCCGTTTCGAACAGCACCTCGCCGTCCCCGTCCGCCGCGGGCGCCGCCACCTGCGTGCCGGCGGGAACGATCACCGGCTCCGTTACGCCGTCGTTCAGGCGGAACGACAAATTCGCATGCGCGGGTCTTGCCGGAAGCAGCGAAACGTCCAGCATGTTCATGAACGCGAGGAAATGTTTGGCCGGCAGCCGGTTGAGCCGCCGCACATTTTCGCTCAGCATCTCCGCAAACAGCAGGAACAGCGCGGTGCCCGGATCGGGATCCTCCGGCGTAAACCGCCACTCCGGCGTATAGAACGGCGCCATTTCCTTCATTCGTTCGATGAGCGCCTGTTTGTCGCGACTGTCAATTTTGGGAGGCTGCATGCTTCCACCTCCTCCGCGTGCGTCTGTTCATCGCTTCGCTCCGTCTCATCCGCAAAATGTTATCAATTGGAACCTTCGTGTATGTAAAAGGGATAAACCTGGTTGTACAAATTGTTGGTGGTGCGCACGACGTACGAAATGCGAATGTGCAGCTTGCCGGGATCGGCCCGGTCCGGATCGGCCACGACTTCCACCTCGTGGATGCGCGGCTCCCAGACGCGGAGCGCCTCCTTGATGTTCGATTCGAGCAGACGAAGCGTCGTTTCGTCCGTCTGGCCAAACACGAACTCCTGCACCCCGCAGCCAAAATCGGGACGCATCACCCGTTCGCCCTTCGCCGTCCCCATAATGATGCGGATCGATTCCGCGATATCTTCCTCGAAGGCGGACATCCGAATGCGGCCGGTCGCCATATCGACCTGGACCGGAAACTTCCACCCTCGCCCGAGAAACGCTTCGCTCATCTGACGCCGCTCCTTTTTGAGGAAAATGGGTTAGTTGATTTTGACCATGCTGCCCTTGATGTTGATCATGCCGTCCGACTTGATGTCGAGCGTTGCGCTCGCCTTGAGCTCCATCGTCGCCGAAGCTTCGATGCTGACCTGGGTCGACTTGATCTTGACCCCTTTGTTGCTCGTAATTTCCACATCGCCCTTGACGTTCATCTTGATGACCGTCGAGCTGCTCTTCAGCTCGATTTCGCCGGCGGAGCCGCCTTTGATCGTAATCGTGTTGGTGCCGCCCTGTTCGGCGATTTTGATGCTGTCGTCCTTGTCGGCGAACTCGATTTTTTGGCCTTTTTTCGTTTTCACCGTTACCATGGCCTTGCTGTCGTCATCGTCGAAAATAATTTCATGCCCGTGCTTCGACTTGAACTTGCGAATGTTGTTCTTGTCGTCGGCCTTCGGGGACGGCGACTTTTTGTTCCAGAGCGTGCCGATGACGAACGGCTGCCGCACTTCGCCAAGGTGGAACGCCACCAGCACCTCGTCGCCGACCTCGGGAATGAACAGGCTGCCCATGTCCTTGCCCGCCATCAGCGTGGCGACGCGCACCCAGTCGGTTTCCGTCGCTTCCTCCCGCAGCGGCAGCTTCAGCTTCACGCGCGCCAGACCGTCGGGATCCTTGTTGTCCGTGACGACGCCAACCATGACGCCTTCGATCCTGCCGCTGTTGTCCGATCCGGACGACTCGCCGAAGTTAATCATACCGCATTGCCCTCCACCTGGAATTTCGTTACATAACCGGACTGGTTGATCGTATGCGACACCGACGTGAGGTAGTAAGGCTGGCTCAGCTTGGCGCCGACGTTCTTGAGCGAAATGTACCGTCCGGCGCGAATTTCCGGAATGCCGACGCATTCGCCGCTGCCCGTGACCAGCTTCATCAGCTTCTTGTTCAGCGCCGCGTTCGCCTTGTCGAGCGCCTCTTCCTTCGATTCCACGTTCGTTTGCACGTATTCGGTAAAATCGCCGAGCGTCTTCATGATGTCCTTGCCCGTCTTCGAATTGGAGCCGAGCTTCGTTACCGAGTTTGACTTCGCTTCGATCACTTCCAGCTTCTTGTCGTCCCAGCCGCGCACGACCACGTCGGTAATTTGCTGCGACAGGTTCATGTCGATCGACAGCGAACGCAGCGTGGTGCCCCATTCGAGCGAAGCGACAGGCGTCATTTCCGTCAGCGGCTTGCGGAAGTGGATCGTTTTGCCGACGATGAAAAAGTCGTAGTTCACAATGCCGGCCAGCCGCTGCAGAAACTGAAAGTCCGTTTCCCTGTTTTGCGCGACCGTCGTGATCGTGCTTTTCGTGGCATCCACCTTCATCGTGGCGCCGTACGTTTTGCCGACTTCGCTGACGACGTCGCTGTACTTCTTTTTGCTCCAGGACTTGAACTTGGCGCCTTTCATCAACAGGAACGTGATGTCCATCCCCTGCACGTTGATGCTCGGGGGTTCGCCTTCCTGCAATTCGATCGCCACCGACGTGATGTAGCCGGAGAATACCGTCACGAACTTGTCCACGTAGCCCATCTTCACTTCGAGCGTTTTGCCGATGACGAACGTGTTGTCGAGCCACTTGAAATCGCGCTTGACGAGATCGAACGCATTGACGACGGAGAACGAAGCCGAATCGGCCTTCGCATCGATGCTCGTGTCGACCTTCACCGTGCTGACGGCGATTTCGTTCGAGATGTTGGAGCCGTTGACCAGAATTTCAAAGGCCGGCGCAAAAAAACCGCGGTACTTCTTGTCCAGCTCGTCGATCGTATATTGCTTCGTATCCAGCTTGACGTCTCCCATACGCTCACTCCAGCCTCGGCACCGTCAGTTTGCGGCCGGCCTGCATCAGGCGCGGGTTGTCGATGCCGTTCGCTTTGGCGATTTCCCGCCACATGCCCGGATCCTCGTATTCCTCGGCGGCGATCATCCACAGCTGGTCGCCCTGGCGCACCGTTTTCTGCTTCGTCCGGTCGGCCGACTGCCGGGGAATCAGCTGCAGCTGCTCTTTCTTCGTCTGCCAGGAGCGGAACGTCACCTTCAGCGTCGCGCGTACGGGAATGCCGGAGTCGAGGAACATCGTAAACTTCTGCGACACCTTCTCGACCACGCCTTTAAAATCCATCGAGCCCCAGACGAACCGGCAAATCGGCGGCGCATGGAGATCCTTCTCGACATCGAGCAAGCCGGAAATTTTGCGGGTATAGGCGCGGACGTCGGTCCCTTTCTCGAACGTATCGAAAAAGATATCCATCGTCAGCTGCGTCGTTTCCCCGCTGACGAACTGGCCGATCGGCATCGACAGGCCGGGAATCGTGTGCCAGGCGTATTTGTTGCTCGTATCGAGCGTATATTCGCTCGGGTTGAACAGCACTTCGATGTTTTCCGTGCTGTTGCCTTTGTCGACGATGATCATCGCTTTTTTGAGCGCCATGTGCGGGTCTCCTTTCCGGCCAGATGGACTTTATGGGCGTGATGAGCTTGTTGGAGTGCGCATTTGCCAAGTTGGCGTGCCGGGCGAAATCCGCCAACCCCTCACCGCGCGGACCGGGGCGAAATAGGCCATTAAAAATGGCTTATTGGCTCCATTTCGCCTGTCTCGCCGGAGATAGCCAGTAAAAACACTGGTTATTTCCGCCAAATGCTTCAATTGGGGCTGTTTTCACGCGAATAGCCAGTGAAATCATGGGCTATTTCGTGGCGACTGCCCTCTTCGAGTGAAATAGGCCATAAAAGATGGCTTATTTCGGCTGACAACAGAGCTACAGCCCCCGGCGCTGCTGCTCGAATTTGATCCGCTTCTCGATTTCGCGGTACACCTTGTCGGCGATCCGATTCACGTCAAGCTGCGGCAGCCGCTGCGCCAGCCGGCTGATCTGCTCCGGCGTCCAGTCCAGATCCTCCGGCGCGACGTCTTCGCTCGCGCCCGCCGCCGTCTCCTGCTCCGCTCGCTTCGGGCGAAGCAGCTCCATGCTGGCGGCTGTATCCGCCGCCGCCGAAGCTTCCGCCTGAGCCAGCTGCTTGTGCGCCAGCTCCGGCGGCGCAAGCGCTGCCGGCGGCGAGCCGTCGCCCGGGGCCGGCGATGCGCCGGCTCCGGGCCAGGCGGCCAAGCCGGCGGCCGCCAGCAGCTCGCGCTGCGCCGGCATCGCCAAGGCCATCTGGCCGGCGGGCGCAGCAGCCGCTGCCGCCGGCGAGCCGAAC
>NZ_SHLX01000070.1 GCF_004764705.1 Paenibacillus cymbidii
TGTATTTCGTCAAGCAAAAATCCCCCAAATAATCGTGCATTTTTCCCCATCATAATCGTGGGGATTTTTCCACCAACCGAGCCTAAAAATCAGGCTCGGTCAGCTTACGGTAAAGCGTTAAATTGCCATCCACTAAGGCATCACGTTCAGCTTGAAGCCGCTGGATCTCTTCCCGCAATCGTTCGATGGCGGCTTCCATTTCTGCGATCCCGTTTTGCTCTGCTTGCAGGTTCATACGCGTTCCCTCTCTCATCTAGCGTTCTTTCATCAACGCATGCTTCATCCGGTAGCTCTCGCCTTCAAACACAAGCAAATGCCCATGATGCGCCAGGCGGTCAATCATCGCTGCAGCCATCTGGTCATCCGTGAATACAGAGCCCCACTTGGAAAATTCCAGATTCGTTGTAATGACCAGACTGCGGCTCTCGTAGCTGTCGGCTATGACGCGGAACAGCAGTTGCGCACCTTCCTTATCGACGGGAATGTAGCCCCATTCGTCCAGAATAAGCAGTTGCGCTCGCTGGATCTCGCTAAACAGACGCTCCAGCGTCCCGCCGCGCTTCGCTTCGCCCAGTCGCATCACAAGCTCTGCCACCGTGTAGAACTTCACCGTCATGCCCAGATCGCAGGCACGCAGACCCGCGGCAATCGCCAGATGCGTCTTACCCGTTCCGACGGGGCCATACAAGACCAGATTCCGCCGGGCCTCAATGAACGTGCCTTCCGTCAGATCGCTCCACTGCAAGGAACTCGGCAGCTTCACGCCATGACGCTCGTAGCCTTCCAGCGTTTTGTACACCGGAAATCCGGCGCGACTAAGCAGCCGGGCGCGGCGACTGCGTTCCCGGTTCTCCATTTCTTCGGTGAGGACGCGATGCAGAAATTCCTCCTGCTTCGGCGTGGCCTCGATCTCACAGAGCTGCACGGCACGCTGGCTGAGAACCAGCTTCTTGCAATAGGCCGAGATTTCCGCACGCAGCGCTTCTCTTTCCCGAACGACACTCATCGCCCTGCACCGCCTACGGTCTCCAGCATGCGATCATATACGCGAAGATCCACATGCGGACTTTCTTCCGGCTCAAAGGTGGAGAGCCGCGCGGCCAGCACCACGCTGTTTGCGCTGGTCAGCCGGCCAAGCCTTGTCGCTTCCTCCATCGCTGTAAGTGCGGTTTCAAATCCATAGCGCCCGGACAATTGCTCCATCGTCGCCAGCGTTTCTTTCAGTTCTGCGCGTTCCTGTCCGTCCAATTCGTCACGCAGCTTCTCAGGCAGCGCCTTCCGCAATTGGCTGTTGCGCCAAGCGCCGGGATTCTGCAGGAGGCGACTGAGCGTCGTCCGTACATCCACACTATCCGTCCGCTGCTTGCCGAAATGACGATGATGGACAGTGATTGGCTCGCCGCTTGGAAGCAGAGGTTCAATCGTGTGCGCACCGACCCGTACCGTGATCTCGCGGCCGGCCCATTCCGGCGATGCCGAGTAGAAGTGCTTGCCGTCGAGGGAGAACTTGCCGTACCCGTCCGTCTTCACGCGCGCATAGCGACAGGCTGCGAAAGGATGACGAGGGAGATACAGCAATGCTTGGCGGTCGTCTTCAAAGAGCTGCGCGATCGAATCGCCCTTCTTGTAGTGCTCGCGTTGCCAGTCCGCTTCGCAGCGTCTTAACAGCTCTTCGTTAAACGCCTGCACATCCGTCACACTCGGCAGCGGCACGAACAGATTGCGCCGGAAGTACCCGACCTTGTTTTCGACGTTGCCTTTCTCGTGACCCGCATAGGGATTGCAAAAGGTTATCTCGAAGCCATAATGCGCTTTGAACCGCAGGAACAGCTCTGCCATCTGGACGTTCTCGCTGACGCGACGCCCGACGCCGCTGGCATTGTCGAAGATGAGCCGCCCCGGCACGCCGCCAATTCGCTGGAAAATATCCCGCAGCCCGTGCGCCACACATTCGGCTGTCTCGCCGCCGAACAGTTGCGTGTAACCCGCGTTGCTGTAGGGGAAGCTGACGCACAGGAACTTGCTGCTTTTCTTTTCGCCGTCGGCATCGTAGATGTCCGCTTCGCCAAAGTCCACTTGCGCTTCACCCGGCGGCCACTCCAGCTCCAGCGTTCCTTCCTGGTGCCTGGCTTCACGGAGACTTCGCACATAGCGCTGCACGAGCGGATAGGAAGCGTCGTAACCGGGGACCTCCGCAACCAGCCGGTTGTGAATCCGTTGTGCGGTATGCCGCTGCTTGTACCGGTTTTTCCGATCCTCTTCCAACCAGCTTTGGATCATCGGCTTGTAACGATCCAGCTTCGAGGGTAACGTGGCCGCCACTTTCGGCTTCCGCTGTTCAAACGAATCCGACGCCATGATCTTTCTCGCCGTCTTCCGGTCAATCTGTAAACGCTGGGCGATTGCGCTCGGCCCCAGTCCCTTGCTCTGCATTTCCTTGATCGTCTCGATCTGGCTCATCTTCAGCATCTCCCCATCCGTCGCACCCTTCATCTACAACTACGATTAGGGTAGCTCAGGCGCTAGATTCGGTCCATTTTTCCCACGATTAAAGTGGGGAATTTTGCACGATTATTTTGGGGAAATCACTTTGATCATTTTGGGTATTTTTATTCTACCGTAGACA
>NZ_SHLX01000071.1 GCF_004764705.1 Paenibacillus cymbidii
TGAATATTCCGGCGCGTGAGAGCCACCGTTCTGGAAAGTTGAGAGCCAGGCCTCCGGAAAAAATGAGCCACGTCTCCGGGGGAGGGAGCCACCTGGATTAGTGACTCCCCTTATCTGTTGACGTGCGGCTGGAGGGATTAGCTGGAGATGCCTTTGCGCTTGCGCATGGAATCCACTCCATCGATCATGATGGCGTAAGAATTATGGACAATGCGATCGAGAATGGCGTCAGCCAGCGTGCTTTCTCCAATCTTACCATGCCAGCCGGCTGGCGCGAATTGGGAACAGAAGATGGTGGAACCCCGCTGATGCCTGGCTTCCACGATCTCCAGCAGATCCCGGGCTTCTGTTTCCCTCAGGGAAACCAGAAGCCATTCATCGAGAATGAGCAGCGGGACCTTTTTGTATGTTTTCATCACCTTGTGAAAGACACCTTCGCCGCGAGCGACGGCAAGCTCGTTCAATAGCTCCGGCAGCCGCATGTACTTGACCGGGTAGAAGCTACGGCAAGCAGAAATACCGAAAGCAGAGGCAAGGTAGGTTTTCCCGGCGCCAGAAGCCCCCATAAGAATGAGGTTATGCTTCTCCTGAATATAGCCGCCGGTAGCCAGACGAAGAATTTGTGCCCGATCCAATTTCCGATCTGCGTGGTACTCAATGTTCTCAATGCAGGCGTCATTCTGCTGGAAGCCGGCTTTGCGAATAAGTGCAGCCAGACGATTATTTTTGCGGCGAGCCCATTCCATGTCAACAAGCAGTCCGAAGCGTTCTTCGAACGATAAGGCTTGGAATGCTTGATCTCGCAGGTGATCGCGATATGAATCCGCCATTGTGGGCAGCCGCATCTCTTGTAACTTGCGTATGGTCGCTTCGTGGAGCATGTCCTATTCCCTCCCGTAGTAATTTGCGCCGCGCGTGAATCCGTGAACTGTCGCATCGGTTGGTACGGCGGCGGCTGTCTCGGCAGCAGAAACCCGGTCTTGACCGGTAGCGAGGATGGTCTTGACACTGCGAAAACTGGGATTGGGTGTGTAGGACAGGGCTTTGGCACAAGCGGCTTCCAGACGGGTAACGCCGTGTTTGTCGGCAAGCTTGAGCAAGGCCATGCAGCTTCGATATCCTTGTTGTTCAACCTTATGCGCGGAAAGGATGGCTCGAACGGTGATGGTTGTCTGAGGGCCTACCGATTTCGCCCACGACACAAAGCGATCGGCATCCCAAGCGATATACGTTTTATGATTTTGCGGCATGTGTGCTTCTTGTGTGCTGTACTGTCCAGGATGGCCGTGCAGCCGGGGATGCGAACAGATCCGATGATGATTAAAGAACACTTCAACGACATTGCGCGTGAGGCGAACGTCGACACGATGCTTGATATATTCATAGGGAACGGAGTAGTTCATTTTCTCTAACGATATGTGATAATTGAATTGGACTGTGGCAACTTTCCAGGTTGCCAGTTCATAGGGGGTAGCAGGCAGGCTTAAGAGCAGCGGTTTTTCTTCGGCAAGGAAAACGCTGCGTCTGCTCCCCTCTTTCTTTTGAAAGGGCCTGACATTCAAGGCATCTCGCTTCTCTCGAATGACCTCGTTCAGTTCGGCCAGGCTAAAGCACTGTTGCTTGCGCAAAGCGGCGATGACCCAAGTGGAGACGACACCGACGGCGCCTTCTACATTCGCCTTATCTTTCGGCTTACGGACGCGGGCAGGGATGACTGCGGTGTTGTAATGCTCGGCCATCTCCTGGTAAGTCTTGTTGATCACCGGCGTATACCAAGACGATTGCTCCACGCCGGTCTTCAGGTTGTCCGGGATAAGCACGCGCGTGGCTCCACCAAAAAACTGATACATATTCACGTGAGCGGCGATCCAACTTTCCTGATCCTGCGACGCAAACGCTTCGACGTAAGCATACTGGCTGTATGATAGCACACCGACAAAGATGTAGACGTCGATCATTTCGCCCGTTTCCCGATCGATTACGGCTGCCGTTTGTCCCGCCCAGTCCACTTCCAACTGCTCTCCGGGCTTCCGTAATATGCGCATGGTCGCCTTGCTCTTCTGCGCATATTGTTGATAGTAATGACAGAACTGAGAGTACATTAGCGGCAGCTCCTGGCTAAGCCGGCAGGACTCACAGTATTCGCTCCAAAGCAGGCTGAGCGTCACACCGCTTTTGGCCATCTCCTTGTGTACGTATTCGTAGTCCGGATACCTTCTTGACGTGGCAGCACTCGCCGATGGCCCAAAGAAGCGTTGGCGGAGTTCTCCGTCCGTCAGATCGTTTTCTAGCGGCCATGTCATGCCGAGCTCTGCAGCTCGCTCAATAACTTTGGCAACTGTGTTCCGTGAACAGGCGCAACTGACGGCGATGTTGCGCTGGCTGATCCCTTGGCTATGTAGCCTCAGGATCTGTCGATATGGGGTCATGAAAATGACCTCCTTGTGTAGGATTTGCGCTATGCGAAGCAGCGCATCCTCCCATTCTACAAGAAGGTTTCAACTGGCTCTCAGTTCCGGAACGGTGGCTCAGTTTGACCGGAGACGTGGCTCAAATATTCCGGAACGATGGCTCATTTTACTCCGGAGTATTCA
>NZ_SHLX01000072.1 GCF_004764705.1 Paenibacillus cymbidii
AAGAGAAACTGTCCAACCATTTCCGGAATGAGTGTCCAATACTTTTCGGAATGACTGTCTACATATTACCGGAATAGGTGTCCAAATCTTTTCGGAATGAGTGTCCAAACATTACCGGAATACGCAGTTTCAAAACGCGATAAGTTTCCTGAAATACTTGCGGTTTATCCGGGGACAGGTTGATGACGCAGTTTGAAATAATAACATCAACCGACGCATCGGCAATCGGCAGGTGTTCGATTTCGCCTAATCGGAATTCTGTGTTCTCATATCCGCCATTCGCCGCGTTGCCGCGGGCTTTGCTTATCATTTCCGGAGTCATATCCACGCCTATTACGCGCCCTGTTTCCCCAACTTGCTTCGCGGCAAGGAAACAATCAAATCCGCCGCCGCTGCCAAGGTCAACTACAATCTCTCCTGGTTTCAATGTGGCAATTGCTTGAGGATTGCCGCAGCCCAGTCCCAAATTAGCACCTGTTGGTACTGCGGAAAGCTCTTCGGATGAGTAGCCCATTTTCGAAGATACGGTGTTAGGATCCATTGCCGTATCACAGCATCCAGAGGTAGGTGTGCAGCAACTCCCGGAAGTTGTATCTTGAATCGCAATCTCTCTGTAGCGTCCGCGTACATTTTCTCGAATATCGTTTTTCATCAGTTCATTCATTTTAGCATCCTCCTGATAAGTGTATTTTTATAAATGGATATAGGCGGTTGATCTCAGAATGTTGGGCCATCATTCCTTTTGATACTATTTGCATTTTACAAGCATTAAAGGAGGGGATTTTCACCCCATCGGAGGGGCACAACATTGACCGGACTTCGACATGGCCTCCGTCAGTAACCGAATCGAGCGAATGACCGTCTCTTTCTCAAATTCGTTCATATGCGAGAAGACTTCATTTAAAAACATGTTCATTTGCTGATCGATGCTCGTCGCAACAAACTTTCCTTCTACCGTAAGCGACAGTATAAACACACGGCGGTCGTCCGCGGCGGGTGACTTTTTGACCAAGTTCAGTTTGATTAAGGATTGCACTTGGCGACTGAACGTCGTAATGTCGGTGCCAAGCACGTCTGCAATTTGCTGCATCGACGGTTCATGTCTGCGGTCGATCTCATATAAAATATGGCTTTGCGGAAGGGAAATATCGATCCCGCCAACGCTGCAGCAACTTTTATTCAGAAATCCGAACCGACGCGTCATGAGCTGAAACATGTCACGTACATTTTCCATGACCATCCCCCCTGATTCCTTTATACATGATATATTTGCAAAATGCAACTATATGATGTGGGGTTATTGGGGGGTGAGAGTCATGTCTTAGCTACAACACGAAGTGCTGTTCGATTCTGCGGCATGAGAATTCGAAGGACTGCAGCCACATCCGTCTTTACTTGCGTTCTTCGCTTCATGATCAGCGGCACAACACGCATCAACATGCTCCGGCGCGGGTCCTCCACAACAAACGTCTTGTGAATCCGAATGATTGCTCATTTTTGTTCCTCCATTCTAGGTATTTTGTATTGCCTTAAAGATGACGGAGGATTTCGCAAAAAGACGCAAATAGAGTTATTGGCACCCACACGGTCCGGCTTCACATTTCGAGTTTCGAATCGCTTGAACGTCGATGATATTTCCATAGCGATCGGCTTCAATCCGACAACAAGCAAGGAACAGGTCTTTTAGTTTCTCGCGGCCGCGCTGTACTCTTGATTTGGTTCCCGAAAAAGAAAGGTGGAGATGTTCACTCAATTGTTTTTGGGACATCCCGTTCAATTCGGTAAGCTCCAGCGCTTCCCGATACTTCGCCGGCAATTGCTGAATCATCGGTCTGATGCAAGCAGCCAATTCTTGCAAAGCATCTTCGTCTTCGTATTCATCCATAACTAGTAAATGGTCGGGTAACGGTTGGGTCGATTTTTCTTTTCGGTAGTAATCCACAATGCAATTGCGTGTGATCCGGTAGATCCATTGCTTTATTTTTTGTCCGTCCTGGATGTCGTTCACATGCAAATGGATTTTCATAAACACGGTTTGAACGATATCATCCACATCGACTTGGTTCCGTACTCGTTTCGCAACAAAATGTAGTAAGGGTCGATGGAACTCTGTCCAAAGCTGAATATTCCGGCGCGTGAGAGCCACCGTTCTGGAAAGTTGAGAGCCAGGCCTCCGGAAAAAATGAGCCACGTCTCCGGGGGAGGGAGCCACCTGGATTAGTGACTCCCCTTATCTGTTGACGTGCG
>NZ_SHLX01000073.1 GCF_004764705.1 Paenibacillus cymbidii
AGAGCAGCGGTACGATGTCAAGACCCTGAATGAAGGAGATTCTCGCGTACCGTCACTTTTTCAGGGGGTGTCCCGAAAAACGGCAAACGCAAACTAAACCTGCCCTACCTAGAATTTCAGATATTTCCTATTGAACTAGGAAATAGGCGGTTTTGAAATGAGGCCTATGTCATCCGTGTTGTCGGATCACCTCTCTGGGTTCGTAAAGTCGGTTGGTTCGGAGCAGATGGTCGACCAACCGCACCAGTTTACGAGCTGTAAGCGCAAGGGCACGTTTTTCGGCATATTTGGCCGGCTCGGCCGCTTTGAGACTGAAGTATTGCGCAAACACAGTGTCGTGCACCTGAACACTCTTTGCGGCTTCGGTGAAGTAATACTTCAGATAGCGGTTGCCGGATTTAATAAGCCGGGATTCAACGCCTTTGAAATCGCCGGATTGGCTTTCCGTCCAAGCGAGGCCTGCGTACTTGGCAAGCGCCATTTGGTTCGGGAACCGCTGGATGTCGCCAATCTCCGAGAGGAGGCCGGCAGCAAAGATTGGGCCGATTCCCGGCACTGACGTCAGTGTTTGCGGGATGGTAGCCAGATGCTCTTCAATGGCTTTCTGCAAGGACTTGGCCTGTTCCTGAAGCGAACGGATAATCCGGATGTTGGACGCCATCGCCAGATTCACGGCATCGGTCATCGCCTTGGGCAAACGATAGGAAGAGCGGGCCGCTTTCTGCAGTGCCTGTGCGACCTCCTGCGGGTTCTCAAAGCGGTTTTTGCCGCACCGGGCAACGAACGCCACAAGACCCTCCAGCGGCATGTCGATGAGGGTCTCGACGCTGGCGAAGTGCTCCATCACCGCAAGGCTCGTCGCCGACGTTTTCTTGCCGAACGGCCCGACCGAATAGCTGCTGAACTTCAGGAACAAATTGGTCAGCAGGAAATTGGTCTCCCGTGTCAAACATTGAGTAACGTGGAAACGAGTCCGGCACAGGCGCTGCAACGCAGCGTTGGTCTCGCTCCACGTGAAGGCACGGGGTAGATGACCGGATCGGAGCTTCGCGGCGATGAACCAGGCGTCTACCCTGTCGTTTTTTGGGGCGTCCAGGAAGTGAGTTTTCTTGAACACCTTGATGAGACTGGGGTTGAACACATAGACGCTGTGTTCATACGGCGCGAAGCGAAGCACGCTCTCCAGGTACCGGGCGAGATGGCTGGAATAACAGCCGGTCGCCTCCAGGCCGAAGCGGATGTGAGTAAGGTTATGCTTGTGCATGAGGGCAACAATCCGCTCCTGGAGCGCAAGTACGCCGGGCTCGTCGTTGGTCACGGTGAAGCGGCTTACGGATTTGGCGGTGTCGCCTTCGGGAAGGCAACAGACGACGTTGTTCTTACTGCTTACATCGATCCCGACAAACAAGATGTGGGACATGGAAATCACCTCCTTTGCGATGGACTCGGCGCTACGGTCCTGGGATGTCCTTGGGAAAGCTCTCCGCTTACAGCCTTGCGAGCTATTGGCATACACCGCGGCCCATCGGTGCACGAACCTTCCTCTGCGATGCGGAAGGGATGGCGCCTGGCGGGATACAGTCAGCGTGTTGGAAAATACGGAAGAGGCCAAGGGTACATTCTCAAGATGGAAGAACTCGAATGATCGAGTCTACAGGAGAGAAAGGAACATTCCCGTCGGTAGCACCTAATGGCATTTTCCCAAAGACAGCCCAAGATCGTAAACACCAAAACGTTATGTCCCTTCGGGACGACCTCCCGCGCCTTCGCTTGGGCTACGTCCGCAAGCCGGGAAACACTTTCGATTCATTTTTCAAAGATCACTGTCTTAAAGAGTCTAAAAAAATATTCAAGAGCAACCACCAATCGGTAGCTGCTCTTAGCATACAAGGAGA
>NZ_SHLX01000074.1 GCF_004764705.1 Paenibacillus cymbidii
TTCATCGATTTTAATGTCAGATACAGCGGTGGAATGGTAGGACGCTGGGCCGTCGGTGGCGCGTTCGGGCATGCGGGAACAGAAGGTACGCCATTGCGTACTTCGCCTGAATGCTCAACGGCACGCTCCACTCGCCCCTTGGCGGTTCACCCTCCCATGTCTCAACGGGTCATCGCCCTTCCATTCCTTCGTTGTACCTGACCAAGGCGTGGAGACCGATCATGTTTAGCGGACGGGTCACGGCCCTAGCGGAACCTACACTCGGTTCTCTGTGCGCTCTTTGTCAATGAATCCTGCAAATGGTTCAGCATTCGTAAGCAACGGGATCAACGAGCCGGTTACCTGTCACGTAACTGGCAGACGGCTACGGCGGCGTACGCGGGTACGTTTCGCTCTGATGCATCGCCACTTAGGCGACAGACGGCTGCGGCAGCGTACTCCAGTACGTTTCTCCCCGTTGTACCATACCGATCACGATGCGCGCGAGTTTCCCAATGAGCTTGTGGATGGAAGCCATCTTCGACAGGCCCCGCTGTTGATTACAGGCGTGCCAATGCTTGAAGTCCGCCTGTTGCCCCACCAAGCCGATGACGGCCAGGTACAAGTATTTGCGCAGCATGCTGTCCCCTCGCTTGGAAATCTTGATCTGCCCCTTGTACTTCCCTGATCTTCGCTCCGCCAGGTTGAGACCGGCGCGGCGGAGCAACTGCTGGCCGTGGTTGTAGCGACGCAGGTCGCCTGCACAGCCCAGCAAGCAGGCAATGGTGATCGTGCCCAGGCCGTGCAAACTGCGCAACTGCTTCGCCAGCGGCACTTGCGCCAGGAGCGCTTCCAGCTCCTGCTGCATCTCCTCAAGGATGCGCTGCGCCGCTTCGTACATCGCCAGCAGACGCAGAATGTCGCGCCCGGCGGCATCGTCGGTGTTCGACTTGCCAATACTGCACGCAGCAGCGTGCAACAGCGCCACGGCCTTGGCTTTGCCGCTGACGCCGCCGGCGCGGCGCATCCCCTGTTCGCGCCATCCCGCCACGACGGCCTCCGCCGTCAACGGGCGCAAGGCGGCGGGCAGCGCAAAAGCTTTCAGCGTGGCGATCGCTCGGTCGCCGTGCCACTCCTTGAACACGCTGCGGAACTCGGGGAAGTACAAGTCGATCCAGCGTACGATGCGATTGCCCAGGCTGATGGATTGCTCGACCCAGTATTCGCGCGCCCCCATCGCCGTCTTGATTTGGTCGAATACAGGCGCCTGTGGCGCGTACTCCGTGTAGCACCCGCGGCAGACCAAGTCGGCGATGACGACGGCATCCTTCGCGTCGTTTTTGGACGGGCTGTTGTCGCGGTTTTCTTTGTTGCGATGCGTCGCCATCGGATTGACCAACACGACCTCGATCCCTTGCTCCAGCAGCCAGTCCGCGAGATTGTGCCAGTAGTGGCCCGTCGGCTCCATGCCGACCAGGAACGCCGTCTTGCCGTTCTCGCCGCCGGCCTTCTGGATCCACTGGAGCAACCGCTTGAAACCGGCCTCCGTATTGGGAAACGAGAGGGGGCGCTGGGTGAGGATCCGCCCACGAAAATCGGCGATTTGCGCTACATGCGAATCCTTGGCAATGTCGATCCCGACGACAGCATGCTGCGGCGTGATGCGATCAATCCGTTGATTTGTCTTCTCGTTTCGATTAAAATTCAGGGTAAGCGCCTCCTTGGTGGGTTTTAGGGCTATTGACCCGTCACACCCCCATCATACGAGGCGCTCCTGTTTTTTGTCCAAGGCCGTATCTTGGCGCCTACAGGAATGTTTA
>NZ_SHLX01000075.1 GCF_004764705.1 Paenibacillus cymbidii
CGGGCGGCGCAAGGGCGCAGCCGCAGCGGGGCCGCGCGGCAAGCTCGGGCGCGGCGCGAAGCCGGGCGGCGGCAGCAAGGCCGGCGGCGGTGGCGCAGCGGGCGGAGGTGCCGGCGCTGGCAAGCGCCGCGGCAAAGCGAGCGACGGCGCGCGGCGGGCGAAGCGGCGGTAGCGTTTGGTTATAACCAACAATTCGGCTGCGAGCGTATTGCTTTCTCGCGGCCGAGTTGATACAATTAGTCCCTAATAAGCGTTGTTTTACAGTACAGGAGTGATTGGGCATATGGGCAAAACGAATAGCCAGGATAAAGTGCTCGCCCAGAACAAGAAGTCGTTCCACGACTATTTTATCGAAGAGACGTTCGAATGCGGCATGGTGCTGACCGGCACCGAAATCAAGTCGCTTCGCGGCGGCCGGGCGAACATCAACGACAGCTTCGCCACCATCCGCAACGGAGAAGCGTTCGTGCACAACTTGCATATCAGCCCGTTCGAGCAGGGCAATCGCAGCAACCCAAGCGATCCGACGCGGGCCCGCAAGCTGCTGCTGCACAAGGAGCAGATCAAGAAACTGATCGGCACCGTCAAGCAGGAAGGATACACCATGGTGCCGCTGAAGATTTACGTGCGCAATGGATATGCCAAGCTGCTGCTCGGCCTAGCGCGAGGGAAGAAGAACTACGACAAGCGCGCAACCGAAGCGAAGCGCGACGCCCAGCGCGACATTCAACGCGCCCTGCGCGAGAAGCAGAAAGTGGCGCGGTAGTTCGCGGTGCGTTGGCGGGTTGCGGACGAGCGGAATCGCTTCGTTGGCTGGAGTGCCAGCGTCATCCTTTGCTCCCACAAACGTACGGAGCAAAAGCGGCGCGATTGTGGTACAATGAGTTTTGTAACGAATTTGTTTGTTTGTTCTTGTTAGCTCGGCAGTTTCTTTCACTCGAAGTGAAGGATGCTGCAGACCTACACCTTGGGGCCGTTTTTGGATTCGACGGGGGTAGTTCGAGCATGAGTAGCGGGTAGTGGGGACGCGTCCACTATAACAACGCTAAAGCCAATTAACTGGCAACCGTAACACTAACTTAGCTGTAGCTGCCTAATAACAGCTCGCTAGCTTCTACCTAGCATCGCCCATGTGCCAGGATAGGGGCCCAACCTAAGTGGGATACGCTGCAAGGTCTCCGCCTGGGGTCTTGCAGAAGAAGACAATCAGGCTGACCCAACGCAGAGCCGGTTACGGGGCGCTGCTCGGGTGACATCAAATCCGTGGCTACACCCGTAGAAGCTTGTGTGGCGTTGCCTTCGGACAGGGGTTCGACTCCCCTCGGCTCCACCATGATGATGAAACCGACCGCGTGAGGTCGGTTTTTTTCATGGTGAAATCGAGGGTTCTAGGAGAACCCCTGAGGGGTTCGTCCGCGCGCAGGGAGCGAAGCGGACGAGCACGGGATTGAAATCTACCGCTAAGGTAGTCAACGTCGAGTCGGCTTCAGTAGCAAGTTCAATGGAGATTTCAATACTCCCCTCGGCTCCACCATGCAGAACCCGACCGCGTGAGGTCGGGTTTTTTCATGGTGAAATCGAGGGTTCTAGGAGAACCCTAAGGGGTTCGTCCGCGCGCAGGGAGCGAAGCGGACGAGCATGGGATTGAAATCTACCTGCGTATTCCGGAAACTTTGGACAGTCATTCCGGTAAGTAATGGACAGTTATTCCGTTAATGTTTGGACATTCGTTCCGGAAACTTTTGGACACCTGAACTCTCTCAAGAAGGCTCTTTTCTTACA
>NZ_SHLX01000076.1 GCF_004764705.1 Paenibacillus cymbidii
AAATGAGGCTGTCCCAAAAGTAACTTCTGAACACCCGCGGCAAACAAATAGGAATGCATTCGGAAGAAATCAAGGGGCTAAGCGGCCTGTTCTCGCTTAGCTCTTTGGTTTTTGGTATCCACTGCTGCTTTCTTGAGCAAATTGTGGGCAAGGGAAAGCCACCCGACTTCAAGGGTTACTTTTGGTAAGCCTCGAAGCAGGAACCTTTTAAAACCTCGGTTGTTCTTTATGTCACCAAACACCGGCTCCGGCTCGATCATTCGCCTCACGGTCAGGGCATAGCCTTCTTCGCTGCGAAGCTTTTGCCTTGCTTGGTTCTTTAACCGCCAATACTTCATGCTCACTTTGATCTCACGATCGCCTTGGGCTTTCGTACACTGCGGCTTTAGCGGACAGCCCTCACAACCAGCACTTCGGTAATGACGGTATTCTATTTCGTAGCCGCTTTCTGTTTTCTCCTTGCTTACTCTGTGGAATCGGAGTGTTTGTCCCTCCGCGCATGTCCATGTATCTTGCTCTTCGTTATAGGTCCAGTTGTCGATCTTACTGACGTCCTTTTGCCAGGCCCTGCTTTTTTCGCGATGGTATGTATTGTATTTGACGATCGCTTCGATTTCGTTCTGCCCCAAGTAGTCATAATTCTCTTCGCCGCCATAGCCCGCGTCGGCGATCACCGTGCGTGGCAGCTTGCCTAATTGCGATTTTACTTGTTCAAGATGAGGAATGAGGCAACGCGTATCGGTTGGCCGCTGGTGCAAACTGTAGCCGACAATGAATTGATTTTCGGTGCCGATCTGCACATTGTATCCCGGCTTGAGCTGGCCGTTTTGCATATGGTCTTCTTTCATTCGCATAAACGTGGCATCGTGATCTGTTTTGCTGTAGCTGTTTCTCGTGCCTAAAATGGTTTCCTGGGTCTCATACTTCCGGAGGCGGGGGAGCAGGTCCTTGCGGAGCGTGCGTACCGCCTTCTTGAGCGGCTTGTCTGTTGGCTTTTCCTGCAGCCGTTCTTCCAATTGCTGAACCGCCTGATCCAGCTTTTCACTGGTGAGCGCAGCGGACTCGCCCAGTTCGAGAAGATCTCGGTTGCCGTGCGTTTCTTCTTCTTGCTTCTCCGCTTCCTCAATGGCGGCGAACAGGGTCTGTACCTTCTCCTGAAGCTTGGCCTTCTGCTTCACGGCAGCTTTACCCCAAACAAAGGTATACCGGTTGGCATTCGCTTCGATCTTGGTGCCATCTACAAAGTAATGCGCCAGTTGCACATAGTTCTCTTCCGCCAGAAATTGAAGAACCGCGGTAAATACGGTCTCCAATACGGCTTTCATGCGCTCCGAACGAAACCGGTTGATGGTGCGGAAGTTTGGTCTTTGCCTGCCCGCGATCCACATGAACATGATGTTTTCGCGGACGGCTTTGGCAATCTGACGAGAGGAGTAGATGCGCTGGGTGTAGGCGTAAATGATGACTTTGGTAAGCATTTTGGGGTGGTAACTATCTCGTCCACCTCCTGGGTAAGCAGCGTCGAAGATAGCATCGTCGAGACGGTTTACGGCGGCGTTGACCACGCGAACCAGATGATTGGCAGGAATATCTACTGCTAAATCCACTGGTAGGAAAAGTTGATCCATGCTATATTGAATGTACAAAGAAACCGACTCCTTTAGGTTTATGGTTGGGTGGTACCTCCATTTTACCAAGGAACGGTTTCTTTTTGTTGTACAAATTGTAACGCGGGTGCCCCCTCAGCCATTTTCATGGCTTTTGGGACA
>NZ_SHLX01000077.1 GCF_004764705.1 Paenibacillus cymbidii
AAAACTACGTCGGCACAATTATATAACAGAATTTTCCTGCCGGATGTCGAATAAGAAATGGTCAGCGTAAATGAAGGAGTGGCCATGATGCTTTCGAAAAATCGGTTAGGGACGGCGCCTAAAATATATTTTCGACCGGAAATCAACTCTTGTCCGCATTGCGAAACAAAACTACGGCGGTCCCATACCGCATGGAAAAAAAAGATCGACTTGCTGAATGACACGATCTACGCCTGGAGCATGGCCTATGCCTGCCCCAACCAGGATTGTCCGCATCCCGGCGTCGCCTACAAATCGGCAGAAGCGGAAGCGCGCAGTATGAAACATTCTTCTTACGGATACCACGTACTGGGTCTGGTCGGCGAGCTTCGTTTCAAGCAGCATCGAACCTGCAAGGAAATTGCCGATGCGTTGACCGCGCGCGGAATCCCAACCAGCGAGCGGTATGCACAAAGCTTATACGAGCGCTATCAGACCTTGCTTGCGGCCAGTCTGGACGACCACATACGAAACGTGCTGGCAGAGACGACTGTACAAAATGGCGGGATTATCCTTTCGATGGACGGTGTCCAGCCGGAAAAAGGAAACGAGATGTTGTATGTAATCCGCGAAGTGTTCAGCGGTACTGTGCTCGTCGCGCGGAATATGAAGAGTGGGACAGCAGCGGAATTGCAAACGCTGATCGAGCCCATCATCGCGCTGGGGCTTCCCATCGTTGGCATCATCAGTGACGGCCAGTCTTCCATCCGACTTGCGTTTGCGTCGCTCCTGCCGGATGTGCCTTACCAATACTGTCAGTTTTACTATTTGAAGGACATTGCCAAACCCGTCGTGGACGCAGATCGCAAACTGAAAATGGAACTGAAAAAGAGCATGCGCGGCATCCGGGACATCGAGCGAAAGATCGAGCAGACCGAAGCCAAGGCCGCTGCGCGAACGGACTCCGGGCAAACCGAAACCAAGGACACGGCAGTAACGGAAGCCCGGATAGCTAAGGGCTATATGGCCGCCGTTCGTTCGCTACTCTTGGAGGACGGAGAGCCGCCGCTTGAGTTGCCCGGCATGATCATCTACGAGCGCGCGCAGGCGATTCAAACATCGTTGCAACGATGTTTGGATAAAAAAGGGGCCCAGCCTGCTTCAAAACGTTTTCCGAACTTTCAGTAAATTACCCGACCTGCAGCCGACCTACGATACCGTTTCCCGATGGATGGTGCCGATTACGCAAATTGCCGCTGTGCTCGAACCGAACATGGATAAAACCAGCGCAACGGTCGAGTGGGAATTGACCCTGCTGCTCGATTGGGTGAAGATGACGTACACCGAAGAGACCGACGCCGGGTTGACGGACAATTTGTTCCGGTACACCAAGGGACTTTGGAACGGACTCTTTCCCTGTTACGATCATTATTACCTTCCCCGAACCAATAACGAGTTGGAGCAATTTTTTTGACAGACGAAAGCCTGTCACCGCCGCATAACCGGACTTCGCAACTGGAATCGCTACATCATTCGCAACGGAGAAATGATCGTGTTAGTGCACGATGCGCTTCGTCAAGAGCATGTGACCGCCCGCCTTCGTTCGGTCAGTTATGAAACCTACAAAGCGCGGAAAGCACAATGGGACGAGCGTCTGTCCGAAGGGATTCAGCGGAAACGCTTTAATCGTGATCCCGCGGCGTACCTAAGCGATCTGGAACAAC
>NZ_SHLX01000079.1 GCF_004764705.1 Paenibacillus cymbidii
ATGTAAGAAAAGAGCCTTCTTGAGAGAGTTCAGGTGTCCAAAAGTTTCCGGAACGAATGTCCAAACATTAACGGAATAACTGTCCATTACTTACCGGAATGACTGTCCAAAGTTTCCGGAATACGCAATCCATTAAGCTCTCTCAGTACGATTTGATTTTCTCGTGTATGCTCGTGAATTAGCAATGATCTAACGAGTTGCACTGTGGAGAACGATGATCAACTGATACGACATCATATGTCGTACCGACTTATCTATACTGGGGAAGCAGCATCGTAAGACGACACTCAGAGAAAAGGGGAACCGATCTATGCCGAAAACGAAACGTGGCCGCGCACTCTGGAACCTTCCGTCCCGGGGACGAGGCACATGCCCGATTTGCGCTGCAACGCGCATCAAGCTGCTGTACGTACGGACGAAAGCGGACGGCGCGCAAATAAAAGTGTGCAAGCGATGCCAAAAAGCGGACCAAGCGAAAGTTGAAGCAGCACTTATTTGAACGACGCGCCGCGCGCAAGCCGAGTCCCGGTTCCTTCCTTGAAGGAATGGGGGACTCATATTTCTGAACGAATATCGGTTGCCAGAACCGCCGCGTAAGTGGTCTAATGAAATAAGAAGGATGAACGAACGGCACACAGAAGGGGACGGTCTCGGTTGAGCAACACGCACCGGATTCAGTGGTTCGATCAGCGGATTCGGGAATCCCGATACCCAAACAGCCAAGCCCTTGCGGAATGAATATTCCGGCGCGTGAGAGCCACCGTTCTGGAAAGTTGAGAGCCAGGCCTCCGGAAAAAATGAGCCACGTCTCCGGGGGAGGGAGCCACCTGGATTAGTGACTCCCCTTATCTGTTGACGTGC
>NZ_SHLX01000007.1 GCF_004764705.1 Paenibacillus cymbidii
CCCGCTCCCGCGCCGGCTGCGCCCGCTCCCGCACCGGCTGCGCCCGCTCCTGCGCCGGCTGCGCCCGCTCCCGCGCCGGCTGCTTCCGCCGCGCCGCCAGAGCTCCAGGCGCCGGGCACGGCTTCGCCTTGCGCCGCCAGTTGCTGCGCGGCAGCCAAGCCGAGCTGCGCCAGCGCGGCCGCCTGCTCCCGTGCGGCTTCGGCCAGCGCGTCGCTGTTCTGCAGCTGCGCCAGTTGCTGCTGCAATTGCTCCTGCAGCGCCGCCAGCGCTGCGCCCGTTTCGGCACCTCCGGCCGTTCGCAGCGCTGCAGCCGCCGCTTGCAGCGACGTCTGCAGCGCTTGCTTCGGTGCCCCTTCGCCGGGGGCGGTTTGCGCCAACTGCTCAAGCTGTTTGGCCGCCGCCTGTTTCTGCTCGGCGGACATCTGCGCCAGCTGCTGACGCAGCGCATCGATTCCTCGCTGCAGCGCCGCTTCGTCCCGCTGCGCCAAGCTGTCGCCAATCGCGGCCAACGCCGGGGTTCGCTTCATCTGTTCGGCCCATTTTCCGGCCTGATCGAGTTTGCGTTGTTCGGCCGCTGCCGTTTTATCGAGCCCGGACATCGCGGCTTCCATTTTATCCAATGCATCGCCTACTGAAGCGCTCTCCTTCAAATCGGCATTCAACTGTCGGACGGTTTCGGCGACAGGTTGGAGCGGATCGGCCGGCTGTGCATGCGACTCTTGCCGTTCGGCCATTTCGTTCGTTTCGGCCGTCAATTGACGGAGCGTCTGACCCAGCTCTTGCCGCTTCGCCAGCACATCGTCCTGCGGATTCGGCAGCACGAGCAGCAAGGCGAGCACAAGCGCGCCACCGACAGCAGCAAACAGGTACGGCTTGCGCAACTGCGGCACGAGACGCTTTCGCACATCTCCGGCATGCGTTTCCGTCCATAGCTCCGCTTCTTCCCTCTGCATGCGAATAATCGGCGAATCGTCGCGCAAATAGTGCAGTGCGGTGCGAATCGCCTCCTCGCCGCCTTCGCGGTCCAGCACGCGGGCGGCTTCGGCAGGCGGAACGCTGCGCAGCAGCGCGTAACCGGCGCCGATCGCAACGCCTGCCGCAACAAGCAGCAGCGACAACGCCCGATGACCCGCCAGCGGCATCAGCCGCGCCAGCAACGCAACCAACAGCCCGGCGCCGATTCCCGCCGCCAGACCGTACGTTGCGAACGCGACGGCGCGAATGCCAAGCAGCCGGCGCTGGACCGGCTTCAACAAATGCAGCAGCCTTACGGATTCCGCATGCGCCATAAATTCCGCCTCCTCTCAGTTGCCGAATCAGCCGCGGCGCTTCAGGCGCGGCCGAATGTAACGCACGCTGAGCCAGATCGCGCCGGCGGCCAGCAAAGCGTAGCCGACGACAAACTGCTGCCAGATCGCAAAAGGCGGCTCGTAAATGCCGTTGCCCGGCGAACGGTAAATTTGCTCCGACATGCCCGGCTCGAAAATACTGAGCAACGCGGCCACCGGATTCATTCCGATCACAAGACCGATCCAGTAAAAATGCGCCGTTCCCGGCGAGCCGTTGTTGTGCAGCGCTTGATCGATCCCTTGCAGGAACAAATAGGCAAGCGCCGTGCCGCCAAACAGAAACAGCATCGTGCCGTAGGTGACGACCACGGCGACCATCGTCCGTTTCATCAGCGTGGAGAACAGCACGCCAAACGCGCCGAGCGCGACCATCGTAAATACGTAGAACAAAAACACAAGCGCGAGTTGCCCCGGCGAAATGCCGCCGTACAAAAAGACGATGCTGTAAATCGGCAGTGTAGCGACAACGACGAGCAGCATGAAGCTGAGCGCCGATACGAGCTTGCTCACCACGATGGTCGTCGAGCTCATCTGTGTCGTCAGCAGCATGCCGAGGGTTTGTTTTTCGCGTTCGCCGCTGATGACGCCCGCAGTCAGCCCCGGTGTCATAAATGCGACCAGTACGAGCTGCGCCACACTAAGAAAATAAAACATGTCTCGGCTTTGGCTGGAATTGATCCGCGGCGCGCCTCCGCTGCCCAGCACATTCAAATAGATGAAACCGAACGCAAGCAAGCCGACGGCGATCAAATAAAGCAAGATGGCGAGCGGCGAGCGGAACGAGCGCATGCGCAGCCGGAACTCTTTGTCCAGCACGGGATTGATTAAGGTGTGTCTGAAAACCCGCTCAGGTGCATCTTTCACCGCCTTTTCGCCCCCTGCTGCGTTATTTTTGTTTGACGTACCCCGGTACGCCTGCACAAAACTGCCTTGCATGGAACGAAAATTCGGCCAAATCTGCTGTCTTCGGAGTCTCCAGACACACCTAGCTTCTGGCGCCAGTTCATGACGACAGGTCCCCTCCCTTCGTGATCGCAAGAAACACGTCTTCCAAATTCGTCTGCGCCTCATGGAACGAAATGATGCGCCTGCCGCTTGCAATCAGCTCCCGCAGCAGTTCGATCTGCTCCTCGTCCTGCCCGCCGAAATGGACGCGCAGGTCGTTTCCTTCGCGTTCGACACCGGTCACATGCGCACAATCTTCCAGGAAACGCGCCGCTTCCTCCGCATCGCCGAGCAGCCGGATGTGCAGCACCCGTTTGACGCGCAACCTTGCCTGAATGTCGCTCACTTTGCCGTGGGCAATCAGACTGCCGTGCTCGATTACGCCGATTTCATCGACCATCTCCGCCAGTTCGGGCAAAATATGCGATGAAATGAGAATCGTTTTGCCCATCATCTTGAGTTCTTTCAAAATTTCCCGCATTTCGATGCGCGCTCGCGGATCGAGGCCGGAAGCGGGTTCGTCGAGAATCAGCACTTCGGGATCGTGCACCAGGCAGCGCGCCAGACAGAGACGCTGCTTCATGCCGCGCGACAGCGAATCGACGTAAACGTTGGCCTTGTCGGTCAAGTTGACCAGCTCCAGCAGCTGCGGGATGAGCTTCTCCCGCTCCGCGCGCGGAATACCGTAGCTGCCGCCGTAGAAATGCAAATACTCGGTCGTCTTGAACTGGTCGTACACGCCGAAGAAGTCGGGCATGTAACCGATCAGCTTGCGTACCCGGTCCGGATGATCGGCCACTTCGAAGCCGCCGACTTTGGCCGTTCCCGACGTAGGCGCAAGAAGTGTCGCCAAGATCGACATCGTCGTCGATTTGCCCGCGCCGTTTGGCCCGACAAAACCGAATACCGTGCCTTTGCCGATACGCAAATGCAGATTATTTAATGCCGTGAATGAACCGTAACTTTTGCACAAGCCTTCGATTTCGATCATGGGCGTATCGCTGTCGATTTCATCCGGAGCAGCTTCCATTGCGGTTGCCGTCGCCGTTTCGCGAGCCTCTTGTTCCTTCATCCTACTTCACCGTCCCTTCAAGCGCAACGTCCGGATACTGAAACGTTACCGTTTGGGCCGACGACGCCTTGATCCGGATCGTACGCCCTTCGACCAGCAGTTCGTTCAACCTGTCGCTCAAATCGACGGTGCCTCCCGCCTGCCAGACGAAAGGAATCCACGAACGGCTCGCTTCGTTCCAAATTTGCATCGCGGCCGCGTTCGCCGTATTGTCTGTTCGCATGTGCAGACTGGTATACTGAACGTTCCCCGTTATGGCGGGCAGGCGGTATTCGAATGTAAAATCGCCCCCGCCGATCGTCATGTTGTTGCCCGGCACGCCGAACAATTGCTGCAAATTGTTGTCGACTACAACGGGCGAAAGGTACCCATAAGGAATCTGCACCGCACTGCCTTGCACGAACTTGGGTTCGATTTGCTGGACCCACATATTCAGTTGATCGGACTTGGCATTCGAACCGTTCACTTTGTACGATAGCAGACTGTCCTTGCTCCAGCCGATGACGTACGGAGCGTTCGACGGCGCCGCGTTCCCGTTCAACTTGCGGGAGAAGTACGTTTCCGCCATTTGCCGCTCGCGCACAAACTCGTCGTTTCGCCCCGAGGCGTTCGGAAACAGCGAACTGCCAATATCGTAAAACGCGTTCATCCCGGCAGGGCCCGTGGACAGGGAGAACGGTTTGCTTTCGCCGGCTTTCAAATCGCCGATCTCCACCGCCCTCATGTTCATGAACACGGCAACATGCTTCATGTCGTGCTGCGTCCGGTTGACGATTTCGCCGCCAAGGCCGTTGCTGTCCACATGCGACGTTACCTCGAACTTGCCGTACGGTTCGTTGTTGCCCGCCGCAACAGCCGTCTTGCGCGTCGACCAGTACGGAATTCGCTTGAATGAAAGACGAGGCCCGGCAGGCGATTCGGCAACAACCGGATCGGAAGTTTCGCTCACTTTGGTTACAGGCCGCGAGCCGCCGGAATCGAACGGAAGCAGCCGGGTGCCTGCCGGCATTTCAATCGTATACCGTCCGCCCCGCGGCACGAACAGCGCCATCGCGCTGACCCGGTTCCCCATCCCGCTGTCGTTCAGTTCGATTGTGCTGAGCGTGTGCGTGATCGTGGCATTTTTTTTGGATGCCCCGATCATGTAGACGCCGACGCTGAACAAGATGGAGAACGCCGGAATGACCGCCCAGGCCCATTCCCGCTTGTCGAGTTTCTTCAACAGCACGTAGAGCAGCGGCGCAACAAGAAGCGCGTAAGCGGCAAACAGCAGAAGCAGCAAATCCAGCGAAGGCGGCGAGATCGACGGAAACCAGTCCAACGCGTAGTTAATTTCCGTCATCGCATCGACGCTGGAGATGCCCGTTGTCCGACCTATTTTGACCAGCGATGCCGTTGCCAGGCTTTGCAGCACGCGCGCCCACAAATCGGCGTTGCCGTTCCAGGATGCTACCGGTTCCAGGGCCAGGTCGTAGGCGATATACCAGACGGAGCCGCTGCCGTACGTTTGCCGGGCGACAAGCGGCAAGCCGTCGGTCGAATACAGCGTGCTGCCGGCTTTCAGCGCGGCGGCGGAAATCGGAAACGGCAACGACAGCGGCAGCTCCTTGCCCGCCGCATGGGCGAGCGATTCAAGCGAAGCCGCCGTTGACATGCCGGTATACGAAACTGGAGCGATCGTTTCGAACGCTTTGGCCGTTTTCGGATAGCCGGCGCCGCCGGCCAGAACCAATTGGCCGCCCCGCTCGGTCCAGGCGACGAGCGCCTTGGTTTGCGCTTCCGTCAGCGTATCGGTGGCCGTATCGTTAAAGACGATCATGTTCAGCCCCTGAAGCTGCAGCGCGTCGTCCGGAAGCTTGTCGCCCGCCATGTGCACGACATCTAGATCGAAATTTTTCTGGTTGAGCAGCGCAAGGAAATTAAGCGTATCGGGATCGCGCGCAATGACGCCAATCAGCAGTTGGCGGGAAACCGACGTTTCCGCCCAGTCGTTCCCGGCGCTGAACGGAATGCGTTTTCCTTTCGCAAACGATCCTTCAAAGAAGGAAATACGATTGTTTCCGGGTGTAAGCACCATGCCGGGCACGACGAACCGAACCGACTTTTCGCTGCCGGCCGGCAATTCCAGGTACTGGGTATAAGCCAGATTGTCGCCGCTCGTATTGTACGGGCTGCCCATTTCGAGCACCACTTCGCCGGTTACGGCTTCCCCGCCATTGCGCAGCGTGACCGTCAGCGGGTACCATTCGCTTTCCTTGGCCTTGCCTTCGAATCCGACCTCTGCCTTCACTTCGATCGCATACCCCGCCGCGAACGCGCGACCTCCCCCGCTGCGATCTTCATTCGGGAGCACCGTTATTGCAAACACAAGCATGACGAGCAATGAAACGAACAAACGATAGCGGCTGCGTATCACGGGTGTTCCCCTTTCGACATTGGTGGCAGTGTTTGGTGCTTTTGGTTCTATTGCCAATATAATCATTATATGAAAAGCTTCTATCGAAGTATAGGCCGGGCATCCATGCCGATCCTTCCGTATGATAAACGAATTTGGCTTCGCGGAAGTTGCATTTGCGGCCACGTTGCCGGCTGGTTTGTGCGATTGCATTTTGTTTTGCCGGGAAAAGCGGGTATGATAGAAGAAAATGGCGGCATTTGCCGCAATACGGATGTTGGGCGACGGAGGCGTGTCACCAAATGGCGAAAAAACAACGCAATACGAACAAATATGTCGCCGGATTGTCGCTGGCCGCGATGGGCGGCGGATTTGCCGCAACGCTCCCCTTTGAAGACGGCTTCCTAGGCTTGCTGCAGGGCGGATTCGAAGCAGGCCTGGTCGGCGGATTGGCCGACTGGTTTGCTGTCACTGCCTTGTTCCGGCATCCGCTCGGCATTCCGATCCCGCACACCGCCTTGCTGCCCAAAAACCGTGAAAAGCTGACCCGTTCGGTCATCGCCATGTTGGAAACGGAGCTGCTGAGCATGGACAGCATCCGCGCCAAAATCGAGCCGCTTCCGATCTCCCGCACGCTGCTGTCCAAGCTGGAAGAGGAGCTTCACGGCGAAACGCTCCCTCAAGGCATCGTGACGATGCTGAGCGCGGCGATTCGTTTCGTGCAGACGGACAAGCTGGCGGCGCCGGTCGCAGAAGCTGCGAAACAAGCGATCATCGATGCCGTTTCGAATACCGAAACGCTGCGCAAGCTGATCGAAACCGTCATGGAGCGCGACTATGATGCGAAAGTGCTGGATACGGCGCTGGAGAAGGCGCAAGATTGGGTCGCCAAGCCGGAAACGCGCGATTATTTGGGCGGTATCGCGATGCAGCTGATTAGCCAGCTCAAGGTCGGCGGATTCATGCAATTCGCCGTGCAGGCATTCCTCGGTTATTTGAGCGAAGACAAGCTGGGCGATATGGCGCAAACGTTCCTTCGCGGCAAAATCGTCCAACTGCAAAACGCCGACGACCGCGACCGCCAAGCCATTCTCGGCGTTATTCGGCGCGAGCTGCGGGCGCTCCCGGACCGCCCCGGCATAAGCGAAACCATTGCCCAGGCTGCGGGGCAAATGATCGATGCCTTCGGTCTTGTTGCGCATGCGGAGCGTCTGCTGACGACGCTTAAAGAACGCGCGCTCGCCTTCGTGCAAGGCGATTCGTTCGTTAGCGACTGGCTTGTGCCGCAAGGCACAACGTTGATCGCAAAACTGCGGGACGACGAACAAGCGATTACACGCACGGACGACTGGATTAAAGAGCGAATCGTCGCCGTTATTGAAAAGAACTATCATAAGATCGGCCAACTCGCCAAAGAAAACATCGATCGGCTCGACAACGATTCGTTGATCGCTTTCATCGAAGATAAAGTCGGCAAAGATTTGCAGTGGATCCGCATCAACGGCGCGATTTGCGGATTTTTGGTCGGACTGGCTTTGTACGGCATTCGATCGTTGATGTAAGTTATTCCCTGTACAGGGCAATGATACAAATGCAGCTTGTCAGCTGCCGCCATTCGACCTTACAATATGTCTGGGAAGCAAGGAGGTCCGGAATGGAAAAAGAATGGTTAGAAGAAGTAAAGTCGCTCGTTCTGGATATGCGCGTGGAAATGAGAGAGATGCGGCAGGAGATTCCGAGCGTACGTTCTGAGATTCAAGAAGTGCGGACCAAAATGCGGCAAGGTTTCCGCGATCAGGATGCAAAAATCGATCAATTGCGAGCCGAAATGAAACAAGATTTCAAATTGTTGGGTGACTAGTGCGAACGCATTGGGAAGTTGGCCGCCGGTCATGACCACCAAATTCGTATCACGGCCCGCCATCAGAGAGCCATGGAAATGGATCTGGAGCTTACGATCGATCGGGTCGACAAGCTCGAACTCGCGCTTCAACCTTGACAGAAGCCCGGAGCAGCCATTGCCCCGGGCTTCCTTGCGTTCCAACCGACGTTACAGTTGTGTGCTCCGCTTCTTGAACTGGGTAGGCGACATTCCCGTCTCCTGCTTGAACTGGCGGGAAAAATAGTGAAGGCTCGCATACCCGAGCTTTTGCGCCACCGCTTCGACCGTGTTTTCCTCGATCAGCAAATATTTGGCCCGGCGGATGCGCTCTTGCGCGACATATTGTTTGGGCGCGGCGCCCACGCTCTGCTGAAACAACTCGGCGAAATAGGTCGGGTGATAACCGCATAAGCGCGCCAGTTCCGCCGAAGTCCAGGCCCGATCGGGCTGCTTGCGGATCGCTTCCAGGGCAGGCGCGATTTTGCGCCGGGAAGCGGTGTCCCTGCCTTCTTCAATCCGATGGCGGAGAATGACCGTCAGTAATTGCACGATCAATCCGCGCAGCACGGATTCATAGCCGGGCTCGGCAAAACGGTACTCGCGCGTGATCTGCATGAACAACGACTCCAGATGCGGCAGCGTAAACTGAAACGGAAACGGCATAACGCCAAATCCGTCCACTTCGATGGTGTAAACCAATGCCGCTTTGCCAATCTCCGACGCCGGACACAGGACGATGCCGGGGTTCGGATGAACCGGTACCGGCGAGATTTGGTCCCAGCTGAAATGGATGCTTGCAAATGTCCATTCGATGTGAGCGGCGACTTCGATCAGGTGCGGACTTTCCGCCCCGTAAAACACCCCCATACCTCCCGTCATCTTGATCCGCTCTCCGCCAATTGTCAGCGTCGCTTCCCCATCGATCGTATATACAAGCTGGCAGTCCGGGATGATCCTCGGTCCCCAAGTGCAATCGGTCGCCGATTCCATGTAATTGGCATAATTCACCCGCGGACGTTGTTGCGACAATTTGCCGACATGTACGACCGAATCTGTCATTTCCCCCACTCTCTCCTCGCATCTGTCATCGTAATGGTGAGATATCTTCTTTTTTCATAACACATCATCTGTGATTTGTGCAACTATTCTCGTTCTCTCTCTAACGACTTGCGTTTGACCGCCTGTTACAATGAAGGCAAGAAACGCAATCAACCGATTGACGAAAGGATGAACGCCATGTTGACGAAGGAACAAGTGGAACAGTTTGAAAGAGATGGATATATCAAAGGGGACGTCGTGCTGAGCGACGATGAAGTCGAGGTGCTTCGCGCGGAGCTTGATTTGGTGATGAGCGGCCAATCGGTGAAAAAACCGGTGTTGAACCGTAATTTGCTCGACGGCAATACGGAATACGGCATGAACATGGTGAAATCGGAGACGGTTGTGCAGATTGTCAACATCTGGATGGCCAGCGATGCCTTCCTGAAGCATGCCGGCAACCCGAAAATTTGCGAAGAAATCGCCCAGCTGTGCGGCACGGACACGCTGCGCATCTGGCACGACCAAATCCAGTACAAACCGCCGGTCACGGGCGGCCCAACCGCCTGGCACCAGGACCACCCGGCATGGCCGATCATTCAGCCGGCCGACTTGATTAGCGCCTGGGTGGCGCTCGACGACGCCGTCATCGACAACGGCTGCATGTGGATGGTGCCGGGCAGCCACAAGTGGGGCGACCACAATCGTTATCTCGACAGCACGGCGGATTTCAAACCGTTCCATCGGGAGCCGCATCTGCTGCCGAGCGGCGTCGATACGACTGCCGTGCCGTTCGAAATCAAAAAAGGCCAAGTCGGCTACCATCATTGCCTGACTTGGCACGGCAGCCCGCATAACCGCTCCGAAATGAAGCGGCGGGCCATTGCAGTGCATTATATGCCGGACCATATCCGTTTCGAACCGACGGGCAGACACCCGATGGAAACGCATATTGCCGTCGAACCGGGGAAGCAACTTGTCGGAGACAGCTTTCCGGTCGTGTGGACGGCATCATCGGTGACATCGGCTTAAATCAATTCAAGTAACTCGTAATCAGTCCGGCCGTTTCTTCGATTGCCTTGTCGGTCACGTCGATGACCGGGCAGCCGAGCTGCTTCATAATCGCATGCGCGTGCTCGAGCTCTTCGGCGATGCGTGCCAGCGACGCGTATTTGGAGCCGTGCGGCAAGCCAAGCGCCTTCAACCGTTCGAGCCGGATTTTAAGCATTTGTTCGGGATCCATCGTCAAACCGATCACCCGGCCGCCGGAGAGCAGAAACAGCTCTTTCGGCGGCTTTACTTCGGGCATAATCGGGAAATTGGCCACTTTGTACCCTTTGTGGGCAAGGAAGATGCTAAGCGGCGTCTTCGACGTGCGCGACACGCCCACGAGCACGATATTCGCCTTGAGCAGCGCGCTCGTGTCTCGTCCGTCATCGCATTTGACGGCGAATTCGATCGCTTCGACGCGGCGGAAATAGTCGTCGTCCATGCGATGCAGCAGCCCCGGCTTGCGGCTCGGCGAATCGTTGAACGTATCGATGAACGCCTGCATCATCGGCCCCATAATATCGACCGCCCGTACGCCCAGGCGGATCGCCTCTTCCTTCATCATCTCGCGCAGCTCCGGCTGCACCAGCGTAAACGCGACGAAGCCTCCCTGCGCCGCCGTTTCTTCCATGATCGAACGAATTTCGTCCTCGTGCTTGATATGGCCGATCCGTCTCAGCTTGACCTGGTGGCCGTCAAACTGGCGGATCGTCGCCCGCACGACCGCTTCCGCCGTTTCCCCGACGGAATCGGAACAAATCGTGATGATATGCTGCTGTCCTTCCGACACTTCGTTCCCCTCCATCTTCTGTTACCCGCCCGTGGCGTAGTCAAGCAGCAGTTTGGTAATCGTCGTTTTGGAAATGCGGCCGACCACTTCAGGCAGTTCGGACGCACCTCTGTCGCCGGTCCGCCCCGTTGCCGGCGTTGCGACAGAAGCCGGGGCAATGACAGGCAAGCTGTCGACCTGGTGAACGATCATTTTGCGCGCGGCTTCCAGCACGCTGTCTTCCGGCACGACGGTGACGACGTTCGGCGTCCGCGTCATGACGAGGCTGATCGGCATGGCGGCGGCCGACGGATTGCCGAGCGTCACTTTGAGCAAATCTTTGCGCGACACGACGCCGAGCAGCCGGCCGTCCGCATCCGCTACGATCAGGTTGCCGACGTTCTCCATAAACAACGTCACGACGGCGTCGTTGACGGTCGCCGTCTCGCGGACGATAACCGGCATCGCCTGCACGTCCTTGACGAGCACGTCGGCCAGGTGGCTTGGCGCCGGACGCTCCGCTTTGGCATCGGCTTTGCCCGGGAAATAGCCGACCTTCGGTTTCGCATCGATATAGCCGAGCATGACGAGCAGCGACAGGTCCGAACGCAACGTCGGCCGGCTGACGCCAAGCTCTTCGGCGATTTGTTCGCCGGTAATCGGCGCCCGCTTGCCGATCAGCTCCACGATGTCCATCTGGCGCGTAGTTAAGCGAATAATAGACCCCTCCTAAGCCCCGCTGATTTACAACGATCAATATCAATTATTACCGCATCGGGCCGTTCCCCAGGTCCGATCGGCAATGATTTTCACCGCTTGCGCCGGGCCGGCTTCGCTGAATTGCATCGATCAATAAAACTCATTACCGCATCGGGCCGCTCCCCAGGTCCGATCGGCAATGATTTTCACCACGTGCGCCGGGCCGGCTTCGCTGATTTGCATCGATCAATAAAACTCATTATAACATAACGGAATGCCCCCTACAGCGCTATTGCGCGTAAAGGGCATTCTTCCGAGCGGGCGCGCAGCGCAGGCCGACCAATTTCGTTACGACACGATACGCTCCTGACGCTCATCCGCTGCATCGCCCAACGTCAGCTGCGCCTGTGCCGCCGCCAGCCGCGCGAGCGGCACACGGTACGGCGAACAGCTGACATAGTCGAGGCCGGCGCTGTGGCAAAAGAAAATCGACTCCTTGTCGCCGCCGTGTTCGCCGCAAATGCCGGTTTTCAGCTGCGGTTTGACCGCACGGCCGCCGGCGACGGCCCATTCGATCAGTTGGCCGACCCCTTCGCCGTCGAGCACCTGAAACGGGTTGGCCGGCAGCAGCTTGTTGTCCACGTAGTGCGACAGAAACTTGCCTTCCGCGTCGTCGCGGCTGCAGCCAAACGTCATTTGCGTCAAATCGTTCGTGCCAAACGAGAAAAAATCGGCGTGTTTGGCGATTTTGCGAGCGGTCAACGCGGCGCGCGGCACTTCGATCATCGTGCCGACCTTGTACGGCACTTCGCGCGCGTCGGCGCCGAGCACTTGTCCGGCAACACGATCGATCAGCTCGCGCAAGATCCGCAGCTCGTTCTCATGGCCGACAAGCGGCACCATAATTTCCGGCAGCACCCGCACGCCTTCCAGCATGCAAACGCGCGCCGCGCGGAAAATGGCTTCGATCTGCATGTCGTAAATGTCGGGGAACACGATGCCGAGCCGGCAGCCGCGCTGCCCCAGCATCGGATTCGCTTCGTGCAGCGAACGGACTTTGCGGATCAAGCCGGCGAGCGCATCCCGCTCGGCGGCGTCCGCATCGCCTTGCTGCAGTGTCAGCCGCAAATGCCGGCCGACGAGTTCCTCGAGGTTCGGCAAAAACTCATGCAGCGGCGGATCCAGCAGCCGGATCGTCACCGGCAAACCGTCCATCGCCCGGAAGATGCCTTCAAAATCGGCCTGCTGCATCGGCAGCAGCTTGCGCAGCTGAACGAGGCGGTCTTCCGCCGTTTCGGCGAGAATCATCGCCTGCACGACCGGCAGCCGCTGCGGCGACAGGAACATATGCTCGGTTCGGCACAAGCCGACCCCTTCGGCGCCGAACTCGCGCGCTTTGGCCGCATCCTCGGGATTGTCGGCATTGGCGATGACACGCAGCCTCCTCACGTCATCGGCCCAAGCCAACATCTGCATCAGCTCCGGCGTCATGTCCGCATCCTTCAGCGGCACATGACCCGCGATGACGCGTCCTGTCGAGCCGTCCAGCGTAATGATGTCGCCTTCGGCAACGACGCGGCCGCCGATGACGGCGGTACGGCTCGCTTCGTCGACGCGGGCGTCCTCGCAGCCGCATACGCAGCATTTGCCCATCCCGCGGGCGACGACGGCGGCATGGCTCGTCATGCCCCCGCGGCTCGTCAGCACGCCTTCGGCGGCAATAACGCCGTGAATGTCTTCCGGCGTCGTTTCGGCGCGGACGAGAATGACGCGGTCGCCGCGTTTGGCCCACAGCTCGGCCGTATCGGCGTCGAACACGGCGGCGCCCGATGCCGCTCCCGGCGAAGCCGGCAATCCGGTCGCCAGCACCTCAAGCTTCGCCTCCGGATCGATTGCCGGATGCAGCAGTTGGTCGAGATGGCCGACTTCCACGCGCAGCAGTGCTTCGTCCGGCGTAATCGTGTCTTCCGCTACCAGGTCGGCGGCGATTTTCAGCGCGGCCTGGGCGGTTCTTTTGCCGACGCGGGTCTGCAGCATGTACAGCTTGCCTCGCTCGACGGTAAACTCGATGTCCTGCATATCGCGGTAGTGAGCTTCGAGCTGGCGGGCGGTGCGCGTCAACTGCGCGAACACTTCCGGCATGGCGTTTTCCAGTTCGTCGATCGGGCGCGGCGTGCGGACGCCGGCGACGACGTCTTCCCCTTGCGCGTTTTCGAGAAATTCGCCGAAAAGCACGTTGTCGCCCGTCGACGGGTTGCGGGTGAACAACACGCCGGTACCGCAATCGTCGCCCAAATTGCCGAATACCATGGCCTGAATATTGACCGCCGTCCCCTGTTCGTCGGGAATGCGGTTGACGCTGCGGTAAATGCGCGCCCGTTGGTTGTTCCACGAACGGAATACGGCTTCGACCGCCAGGCGGAGCTGGTCTTGGACATTCTGCGGGAACGTCGTGCGGGCCAGCCGCGTAATGACCGCCTTGTATTGTTCGATCAGCGTTTGCCAATGTTCGGCCGTCAACTGTTGATCGCTTGCCGCGCCGACCGATTGCTTCAATTGATGCAGCAGCGTTTCGAAATGAACGCCTTCGACGCCGAACACGACGTTGCCGAACATTTGCACGAGCCGCCTGTAACAATCGTAGGCGAACCGGGCGTTGCCCGTTTCATCGGCCAGCGCCCGCACGGTTTCATCGTTCAGCCCCAAATTGAGAATCGTGTCCATCATGCCCGGCATCGAGTCTACCGAACCCGAACGCACCGAGACGAGCAGCGGCCGCTGCGGATCGCCGAAACGGCGCCCCGTCTGCGCCTCGACTCCTTCCAGCGCGTCGGTTACCTCTTTCATCAGCCCGCCCGGGAGCGTTCTTCCCGCGTAGAAGGCGCGGCAGGCGTCCGTCGTAATCGTAAAGCCCGGCGGCACCGGCAAACCGGCTTTCGTCATTTCCGCCAAATTCGCTCCTTTGCCGCCAAGCAGCTGCCGCATCGCGGCATTGCCGTCGTGGAAGCGGACAATCCATTGCGTATTCATCGTCGATTCCTCCCGAATGATCGTGGATAACCGCCTTGACGGCGTATCGTATCGTTGCGCTGCGCCATGCACGGCATGGCCATAGGCGTTTTTCTACACGGCTGCAGGGTTACGGATCGGTTCGCTCGCCTGTCCGGCGATGCCGGCTGCGGCTACGGTGCGAGCCAGGTCGATCACGCGGCATGCATAAGCCCATTCGTTGTCATACCAGGCGAGCACTTTCAGCTGCCGGCCCGACGCCATCAGCGACAAGCCGTCGATGACCGCCGATTTGTCGCAGCCGTTGTAGTCGCTCGATACGAGCGGCTCTTCGCTATAATCGACGATCGCCGATAATCGGCCGCGGGCCGCTTGTTTCAACACTTCGGCCGCCTCGGCCGTTTCCACTTCGCGCCGCAGTTCGACCGTCAAATCGAGCAGCGACACGTTCGCAACCGGAACGCGCAGCGAAATGCCCGACAAGAGCGGGCCGAGGTGCGGAATGATTTCGCCGATCGCCTGCCCGGCGCCGGTCGACGTCGGGATGACCGACTGCGCGCATGCCCGCGCCCGGCGCAAGTCGCGGTGAGGGTTGTCGACATGGTTCTGGTCGTTCGTATACGCGTGCACCGTTGTCAGCCAGCCGCGTTCGATGCCGAACGCCTCGTCCAAAATATGCAGCACCGGAGCGGCGCAATTCGTCGTGCACGATGCGGCGGACAGCAAATGATGGCGCGCCGGCGCATACTTGTTGTCATTGACGCCCATGACCACCGTCAAATCAAGCCCTTTGCCCGGCGCCGAAACGATCACCTTGGCAGCGCCGGCGATCCGGTGTTTGTCCGCATCGGCGCGTTTCGTAAACTTGCCTGTGGCATCGATAACGAGGGAAACGCCAAGCTGCCGCCACGGCAATTGCGCCGGATCCGGCTCGGCGATTACCGGCACCCGGATACCGTCGATGACAACGGCTCCTTCCTCCGCCCGGATTTCCGCCTCCCATCTGCCATGCACCGTATCGTATTTCAACAAGTGCGCCAGCGTTGCTGTCGGGTGCAAACAATTGACGGCAGCAATGCGCAGCTCCTGCCGGGCGGAGGCGAAAACCCGCCGCAGCAGCAGCCGGCCGATACGTCCCATGCCGTTGATACCGATCGTCGTCACCAACCATTCCTCCCCAAAATGTGGCTTTCGGCCTTGCATTTATTTATTGTATATCATATTATTATTTATGACACAATAATTATTTTTAACCCGATTTAGTACGTCATATTTATACTAATCATTCATGTTACTGGAGGAATCGGCATGCAAAGGGAATTGTCGCTGGAAATCGTACGCGTGACGGAATTGGCGGCGCTGGCGTCGGCAAGATGGATGGGACGCGGGGAGAAGAACGAAGCGGACGCTGCGGCGACGGCGGCAATGCGGGCCATGTTCGATTCGGTGTCGATCAAAGGAACAGTAGTGATCGGGGAAGGCGAAATGGACGAGGCGCCGATGCTGTACATCGGCGAAGAAGTCGGCAACGGCGAAGGCCCGGAAGTCGATGTGGCGGTCGATCCGCTGGAAGGAACGGAGCTTGTCGCCAAAGGGCTCAACAATGCGCTTGCCGTCATCGCGGTGGCGAACAAAGGGAATTTGCTTCATGCGCCGGACATGTATATGGAGAAACTGGCGTTCGGGCCGGCACTGCGCGGCAAGCTGAGTCTCGCCGACCCGCTCACCGTCACGCTGGAGAAAGCGGCGGCGCTCCTGCATAAAAATATTGCCGACTTGACCGTTTCGATTCTCGACCGCAAGCGGCATGCCGATATTATGGGCACGCTTCGCCGTGTCGGCGTGCGCATCAAGCTGCTTAGCGACGGCGATGTCGCCGGAGCGATTGCGCCGGCGTTCCCCGAGTCGGGCATCGACTTGTACGTCGGATCGGGCGGCGCGCCGGAAGGCGTACTCGCGGCGGCGGCTCTGTGCTGCCTGGGCGGAGAACTGCAAGGCAGACTGATGCCGGCCGATCAGTCCGAGCTCGATCGCTGCGCCTCGATGGGCATCACCGATCCGCACCGCGTGCTGACGATGGAAGATATGATCGGTCGCGAAGACGTTATTTTCGCCGCGACCGGCATTACGCCGGGCGATTTTCTCGGCGGCGTGCGCTACTTGCCCGACCAGCGGGCGGAAACGCATTCGCTCGTCATGCGTGCCAAAACGCGCACGATCCGCTTCATTCGCTCACTTCATTACTTGCCGAACAAGCCGCTGCTCGTGTAACGATGCCAGCCTGCAGGTCACGCGTGCAAAGGTAAGTTTTCATGTCAAACCTGAGGCGGAGCCAATAAGCGGATGCAGACAGATTCGGTAACCGAACCTTTCTGAAATGACCGTGGGAGCATTGCTCTCACGGTTTTTGTGCGCCGCTTGCCCGTATTCCACCTGCAGTTGCCTTTGGACAACTCAGCCACGCCCCCACCTTTTCTCAGACACAAGTTGTCAGTCTGGCATTTACCGTACGCGACATGCCGGGGAAACCTCGCAATTGGAGCATCGATGGAGTTGTTCTGATCTTTGTCCGCCATCAATCCAACAAATGCATCGTTTTAGCAAATCCGTCACCTTCCATACGAGCAAGAGCATTGTCGCGCTCCTCAGCAACGGTTCTTCCTCGATGAACTAACCTGACGGCAGTTAATGCATCTCCGATACAACGCTTGGCATCCTCGTATCCTTGCTCAATTAATTCCTGGATTCGCTCGCGGCGAAAATTAAACATACTTGATAAAAATCCATTCGGATGGAGCGAATGCTGGGGACGGACCTCAATAATTGTTGTGCCTGGAAAGTCATTTCTGTTAAAGAACGATCCGTCGGAAAGATTAACAACGATGCAATTACTATATCCTGCATCTACTAAAGGCTTAATAGGTGTATTTCCTTTTGAAGTCATCGCACCGCCTAATCCCCCGTCAACATATCGTTTACCTTGCACCACTTGACTTCCATAGACAACAGGAATCGCAGCACTGGAAAGCACTACAGAAAGACGTTGTTCGGCAGGCAACTTGTTCAGGAGGAAATAATGAGAATCCCTTGTATCTTTGACTCCAACCCCTGCAAGAGCGTACTCCAGTACATCTCTCGCTGTTCCGCGGCTTTCGTAGGCTGAAATCCACACCATAGGAGCAGCATCCAACTCTTGTATACCCAGTTCTTCTCCCAATAATTGTTGTAGAAAGCTGTTATCCAGCAAGCCTTCTTTCAGCTTTTTAGAGATCGGATTCTCGCTCACAAGTTGCCCGACTCGCTCAAGATGCTTCCATTCTGTTGGGATATATTTTAACATGCTCTCCAAAATGGCCAGACCAGGATGGTTGATCAACATTTTTTTGAAGCTTACCAACAGAAATCCATAAATGATAAATTGATTGTTCACTCGAAGTACATCATCGGCTTCAAGGGTCAGCCACACCTCCTCCATACGATTGACCCCTTCTTCAAACGATGAAGCGGTTGCCAGAAAGACAGCATTCAAAGCCCCGATGCTTGCTCCGGCATAGGCGGCAGGAGTTAATCCGTGCTCTTTCATATACCGCGCTACACCAACCTCATAAGCTCCTCGCGCACCGCCACCTGAAAGCACCAATCCGAACCGTTCAAAATCCTTCGGCATATTGTCCCTCGAGCTCCAATCGGGTTCTTGACTCAGTCAACAATCGCTCGCTCAATCTTTTGCTGGAATAAATAAGTGGAATCACTTTGCTTTTCTCCAGAAGTGTCGTTTTGATTAACTCCTCAAGATCGCAGTTCCGCATATCCTGTTGCATGATTCGGGAAACGACGTTTTGCATGGGTGCCAGCTCAGTATCGAAGAAAAAGGCAAACATCTTCTTATGAACATCTTTCTCCTTCGCAACAGGCGTGAGCCACTCTGCGGTTGGTAAATGCCTATCATTTATACCTTCGCGATTCGCCAACACGATGCAACATTTATCATATACTTGCTCTCTGAACTCCGGATTTTCTTTGTCATACTTGCCAAAGCTCCCCCAATTCAATGCTTCGAGCACAAGCATCATTTGGGTTAACGGCGCGAACTTTTTATAACCCCCTGCTTCCCACTTGTCAAATTCTTTGTCCATATGGTTTTTGGCACTTAACCGCAAGCCTATGGAGCGCACCTCATCTTGAAGTGCGTTAGTGCGTTGTTGGTACATCAACAATCGCTCATCCAGAAGCTCAAGCGTTGCTTTCAACTCCAAATGTTTATAAACCAACTTTTGCACACCGTTCCTGGTCTCAAGCAGTTTGTTCGATACATAGGTAAGCGCACGGTCAGTCTGGATTTGTCCAACCTGAAGGTTTTCAAGCCACATTGCAGTCGTTCGCAGACCTTCAGCTATATTCTGATCGATGTGCTGTTGCCTTCTCGCCGCCCTTCCGGTAAGGGCATCCCATGCCCGGCTTGTTATGCTATGATTCCTTTGGTTCCTGACTCCAATATGTTCGCGAGCAACTTCCAGACCATTCACCAAATCAATAATCATTTTATCTTGCAAAACAGGAATGTCCCTGAGCAAATCGCATATTTCATTATCCTCAATAATAGATTCAGCAACTGCAGATTCGGCGGCTTCTTTCATACCAAGCTTCCCTCTTTCTTTCGAATTTCCTGCATTAGCGCCTCGCCAACAAAATCAAGATCCTGTTGGTGAACACTCGCTACGTCAAGAAATGTCTTTAAAGCCGCCGATAACTTTCCCAAAGTTTCCTCTTTCTCCTGCTTGTCCTTAACTCCATCCAGTAAGTTGCCGCGGAATTTATCAAGATAAAGCTTTAATTCATCGAAATAGGCAGTCAAATTACTTCCCAGTTCCTGCGATACATACTTCTCCAAATCTTTTTGTAATTTCTTTTGGGATGTGTTCAACTCTTTAAGTACATCAGCACCTATTTTTTTCGTATCGATATGAAACTCATCTTCATAAACGGTATAGCTTACCTCATGTTCCCTCAGCCATAATGTGTACCATTTTCGTTCATATCTCGTTTTCGTTTTCTCAACATTCTTTTCCTCAATTGAGTTGTTTGTTATTTGATCAAATTCTACTTTGATCGGTGTAATTGTCTTTTGTTTAAAAGAGATTTTCAGATCGAATGCATCGTTCAAGGTTTGCGCCGCGTGCTCCAGAACGGCCGACACATTATGATCGATCCGCTTCTGCAATTCAGCTTCCATCTGCTGAACGGATTCGTTAACCATGTTTTGGATGTCGTTGGATAAATGACCGACATCCGCACGGATGGCTTCATCAATCTTATCCAGAAATTCATTCGCTTCACGTTTGCTTGAAAACACATTTTTCCCGTTTTTCGCAATATTGATATAGATATCGTTAGCATCCGAAGGGAATTCTTTGAAAAAACGAAGCCCCACCCACTTTTCCTTGTTCTGTTTATTAGCTAGTTCGATCTGATTCCGTTTCATTTCTAGCCGCTTTCCCTCGTTGAACAAAGTCTCAATCAATTTCGTTAATGTTTTATTACCTTGGTCAAATATACTGTTTGTTTTTGTGCGAAGCTGCTGTAAAGCAGCTGTCGAAATCGAATCGGCTTCTTTTTTCGTTTTCTCAATACGGGCAATATCTTTTTCAAGCCCACTAATGAAGCTTTGCAACGTTTTAATGTCAATATGAATGCTGCGGTCTCTCATTTGCAAATATTCCACTATTCTTTCATCATAGTGGTTCATCTTTTCAACAGCCGACTTCAATGCAATCAGCGCTGCTTCAGCATAGGCTTTGCCAATTACTTCTTCAAGAGGTTCGAGCATCATGCTCCTCTTCCATATTCGCTCCGCACTTGATTTAAGCCGCTCTACATCTTCGAGGTCTTCCTCCCAATCCACTCCAAGCGCTCTTTGTCCGAAATCTTCTACCCATTCTGCTGTATCAGGGTCTGGGAGTTTGCCCTTAGTGGAAATCTCATTCAGTGCGAAATTAGCCAAATAACCTAACTGACTAGAAACCGGAAATACCCTTTCAATAGGCAACTCATGGTCAAACAATTCTCCACTTACATAACGTTTTACTTCTTTTTCGTCCATCGAGTTACGATCTCTTTGGTCAAACTTGTTGACGAGCACGAACAATCTGTCACGGGAATATTTCGCTACCTGTTCAATCGCCCTTCTCACTTCGGCATCAGCTTCGGAATTAAGCTGCGTGTAATCCAATATAGCGAGTACGGCTGACGCCTTTTGCAGCTGTTCTTCCAGGATCCCGCGAAGATGCACTTGACCGGCTTCATTTGGTCCAGGCGTATCAATCAAAGATAGCTGACCGGCTACTTGCTGTTTTTTACCCTTTAAATGGAAAAACTCTACTTCAATCGTAGGAAATTCCCGGATCGAAGTATATTCGGTCAATGGAGAGGGCAAGTTCAAGTTTTTTGGATCACACATTCTCGATATATCATTGATCGACTTCAGGAAGGAATAGACACCTGCAGTTCCTATGTATGACGACTTCAACGTACTCAAGCGATCTGATAAAATATCTTCAATTAATAGTTTGCCATCTTCCGAGGAGTTTATAGGCAACTCAGCTCTCTCATCGCCGCTCATCTTCGACAGTTCTTGCTTTATTCGTAAAATCGCGCGATTAAATGGCTCGGGCTTTAAGAATGTAAGATGAGGCTCATCTTGTCCCACCTTATGCCTAATAACCGTAGGCAGCGTTGTCATAGGACGATTGCGATTAGGCAGAACTTCTTGGCCAATAATTGCATTAATGGAAGTGGATTTACCCGCCTTCATTGTCCCAACAACGGCTAAAGTCAATTCTAACCCTTCTACTTTCGCTTTCTCGTCTTCCAATGTTTTGCGCCAAAATTCAGCTGTTTTGCGATCAACGGAACGCGCTTGCCGGTCGCTGTCATCCTTGAGAATATTCCCATCTCTAAGGAGTTCAGTGACTAAATCATGTTGGTTGGCTAGCAGTCTAAGAACTTCCTCGCTAACAGCAATAATTGTGCTAGCATACATCACGCTCATCCTGTTTTCCTCCCAGGCCGACTCTGTCCGATTTTGTTGTATTATAGGCTTCGGTGAAGAGGGTTGCGTAAGCCTAAAGAACCACCGCACAGTCCTATTCGACGTGCGGTGGTAATATCCTGCCCCCCTGGCATGGATTAGAAATTATTTAAACTGCCCGTACACCGTCTTCGTGACCGTTTCCGACTCCTTGTTCATATTATTAACGGCCTTGAAGGTAAGCACATTTTCTCCCTCATTCAGAGTTACCGTTCTGCGAAATGAGGAGTAGTCGACGTATTCACCGTTCATGTAAATTTTTGGAGAGCTGTCATTGGTATCTGTCGCACGGCCGGTTATGCTTAATGTTTTCAAGGTTGTTCGCTCAGGCATCGGATCGATGGTGAGGCTTGGAGCGTCTATTTTATAGGTGGCCACGATATCCTGTGTTTTTCTTTTTGAACCTTTTGCGGCCTCCAGTTTAAATGTTTTGCTGCCTTCTTGTTCGAATGTAAACGGAACCATGCCGCCAACGTACCCATTCCCCATTTGGTCCATGATGACTGTTTTGCCGTCAACCGTGATCCTTGTGCCTTCTTCTGCTTTTATGGAAAGAGTAACTTCGGCGGGGTTGTTCCCGGGTATAATGACAGCCGATACCCCCAATTCCTCCATTGCCGAGGAAACCGCTTGTTTCGTAGCTCGGTTTAATAACACTACGCATTCCGCGCGAGGAATGCTTTGGGTCGGTCGGAAGGTGCCGTCTTCAAATCTATTGATTAATCCGCGCTCAGCCGCAATGCTTACGTACTTCGCAAGTCCAGGCGAGATGTCCCCTGCATCCCTGAAAATATATTGAGCATACTGGGGATTTTCCACGTCGCGATCAGTCAAACCCATCATTCGGATCAAGGCAACCGCAATATCTTCGCGTGATGCCGCCTCTTCGGGGTGAAACGCCATCTTCCCGCCGAATGGGTTCGCGTAGCCTGTTAAAAAGTCCTTGGATACTTCAATATATGGATATGACCATTTGTCCGCGGGAACGTCAGAAAAGGTCGGCTCGGCAGGGGTAGTCAATGAAGCTTGGAAGGTTAATACCAACATTTTGGTGAATTGCTCACGCGTAACCTTTTCCTCCGGAGCGAATTTGCCTTCGGCAACCCCATTGATGATTCCTGTTTTTGCAAAATAGTCTATCGCTTCTCTCGCCCAATCGTAATCGTCCGTAACATCCATAAATACAACGGTATTGTTATTGCCAATAATCTGGCTGACATTCTCGGCATGGGTTACAGGCGTTACGCTAAAGAATAGCATTATAGCCAGGAATAATGGAATCAGCTTTTTATAAACAGGCATATTGAACCTCCTCGTAATATGAATACGCTATTACCATTAAACCCTGCTTCAGGATGTCGTTTTCTTACTCATAAGCAAGAAGCCAACACCTGATAACACAGCAGTAATCGCTCCGATCATGGCCGCTATCCCAATATCGCCAACCATCATTCCGCCTAATATGATTCCGATTACTCCCACGACGACAAGCAAAATCCCAATGATCTTCATTGTCTTAGTCCTCCTTATTATCGGTTAAGATTGATCGCAACTGCGTTTACTTGTGGAATCGTGATTTGCCCTCCCAAGGTGGATTGATACGTTTTCAACCCTTTGGACACACCCCAGAATGTGACGATGTCATCTTCCAGAATGCGCGGCTCGTCTTTTCCTCTTTTGTAAGTCACATATACAGTGTCGTCATATCCGAACTCACTTTTCGTTACATTGATTCGGTAGACGATATTGTTGCCGGATTCCATGACTTGAATGACTTCGCCTCTGTACACGACTTTTTGATCCATGTACTCCTTCGGGTTTCGGGCCAACTCCTTGTAGGGGTAAGATGCAGCTTCCGATTGAAACTGTTCCAGATTAATCGGCTCTTTCGTTGAATTGGCTGATTGACCTCCCTTTCCGCCTTCCGTTATGCCTGGAGTACTCTCTTGTTCCTGAGGAGACTCATCATCACTGGCAAAAATGCCAATAAAAATAAATATCCCAAAAATAATTCCAACTATAAATAGCAGAGACTTTAAACAACCGCCTCGCTTCTTTTGGGGCATGATAGCAGTGGGAAATTCCGCATTTCCGAGCTGTGAAACTTTATCTGCAGATAACGCGGTTCCACAGCTATTGCAAAACTTCGCAGCATTGTCGTTTGGCGCCTCACATTTAGAGCAGTTCAATATTCCTCCTCCATTTCCCCTTTGATTGTTTTGTGCGACACCAGACATGGTTATGGCTTCAAGTTCCGCAGCAGCTTGAAGATGCGGTAATAAACGAGCTGTTCGCCCCGGCTTACGCTTCCCAGTTCCAGCGCAATGCGCTCCGGAATGTTGGCTGGCTCGATTGGATCGTTGTCATCATCCGCTGGCTCGGCTTCGACGCGCTGCAGCAGCACGCTGCTGTCCACGGAAAGCGCATCGGCAATTTTGCCGATAATGCGAACCGTGGGCGAGCGGCGTTCGCCGCGTTCGATCTGCCCCAAATAAGAGGCGTCGATTTGCGCCCGGTAAGCAAGTTCTTCCTGGGTCCACCCCAGCCTCTTGCGCAATCTGCGAATCTTTTGGCCCATAAGCGCCTCATTCGGGTTCATATCCTCCTCACCGCCTATTTTTTCCTTTTCTTCGTTCCATCATAGTGCAGGAATCGACTTTTCCCCACAGATGATCGTCCTGATTCGGGATGATTTTCGTCACGATCGTCACTATTCGTAGGCCCGGAGATAGTGTATCATAGGGCTCGGGAACGTCTGTCCGGCGGTCATGCGTCCGGACAAGCGACCTGCCGCTGCCGCGGGTGGCGCCACAACGCGGAACAGCAAGCCGAAACTGACGACGCGTTCACCATTTGGACAAATTTTTCGCATCTTTCGCCATAAACCGCACGACAAAATGTCACCATTTCGCCACACTTTGATTCGCAGATGAGTACGGGAGGGGTTTCGTTTGCGAAGAAGCAAATCATTGCGGCGCCATCTGTTTTGGCAATTTGATTTTCAGTTTGACTTTACTAAGATTGGGAGTTCCTGGTCGGTGGATCGTTTGCTCGCAGCGATTGATGTGGGCAGACCATTCGATTACGTGTGCAAGTACTTGGAGTTGGACGACGCGGCGCTGGCGGCGGCAGCCAAACGGTATGCGCTGCATTCGCTTTACGAGGAGCTGCGGCAGCTGACGGCCAGGCAAGTCGATCTGATGCTGATGTACTATGACCATACTGTTCTCGGATACCCGCTTGGCGATCTGCTGGAGGAAATGGTCTATCTTGATTCGACGGCTTATTTGCACGCGTACGAAAATGCGATTCTGTATCTGAATGACGCGGGTTACGGAGAGCAAGCGAACGTGTCCTTATCCACGTTGCCGGAACGCGCGCGCGAGCAGGCGCTGAAGCGTCTGTTCGACGGCATGCCGTTCAACCTCGACGAGCCGGAGTCGGCCGCTGCGCTCGACAGCGTCAAACGCAACTGGTACAAGCAGGGCGGCAAATCCGCCGCCGCTTTTCGTTTCTTCGCGCATTACGTAAAGCAGGATCAATATTTGCACCCCCACCCGAATGATGTGTTGTCCGGCAATCGCCGAACACGGATGCTGCAGCAGTACGAAACATTCCGTGCCGTTCTCAAGGATGTAGCGGCCAACCAGCGCATTGCCGAAGATTTGCGCCGCTACGAAAGCGAGCTGCATCCCGTCTATTTGCATTATGCAAGCGCCAAAATCGAAGCCTCCGGCCTGTTGGCCGATCCCGACCGTAAGCGCAACGGCGAGCTGATCGTGAAGTTGACGGGATTGCTGACGCTGGTGAAAAGTCCGGAAATCAGACGGATGTTGTTCGACAAGCTGGTGGAAGGACCGGGAAAGCTGCCGTTTAACTTTCTCGACGACTACGCCATACCCGACATAATGTACGAAGATTTCGAAGCGGAAATGGACGATATCGATGAGGCCCGAGAAGGTCGCGCGGCGCTGTATATCTCGCTTCTCATTACTATTGAGGTGGCGTTGAAAGCTTTCGTAAGAGATAAAATCAAGGAAGCCGTCTCCTGTTTCGGTGTTGCCGCGATGGTTCTGAAGCAGACCGCGGAGCCGGGAGACGAAGCCGAATTGGCGCGGTTGAAGGAACGGCTCGTGCTTGTGGCGTTGATGCGCAAGACGGGGGAAGATGCGGCCCAGTTGTTGTCCAGCCCGCCTTACGAAGCGTCGACCGCTCCATTCCCGGCCGCGTCCGACCGGACGTTTTCTCTTGTCTACCAGTGGGTATACAACATCAATAAAGCGTACACCAAGGGGAAGCTGTTTCGTGACGCGTGGCGACAGCTGGCGCGCCCGGGCAGCAGCCGCACGATCAACTCGGCCCGTATGCTGACCGAACCTTTCGAGGCGTTCGACAATGCATTCAAACGGTTCGCCCGGATTAAGCCGGGGGATCTCGGGTGCTACGACGTCGATAATCTTATCGACAACTTGTAGCGGTTTGTCCCCGCTGTCGACCCGTAAACGCACAAAAAGCTGCCCCGGCCATTGAATGGCTTCGGGGCAGCCTTGCTTGAGGCGCCTTGCAAGTTACTGACGAACCAGCTTCGTCACGCGGCCGTTGATCGTCCACTCGGCAACATAAACGTCGCCGCGCTTGTCAACGCAGATGCCGTGCGGCGAACTGAACTTGTCGACGCGGTACCATTCCGGCGGCAAGTTAGGCCAGCCTTGTTGCTTGTAAGCTTGCTGGTCTTCGCCCAGATGGCAGATCAGCTTGTCGTTCTTGTCGAAGATGGTGACGCGGCTGTGAAGGTCGGGGAAATACAGCTCGTCGCCGAAGAAATAGAAATTGTCCGGATAGTCGATATCGTTCGTGACGATCCGCTTGAGCTCGCCTTCGAGCGTAAACACCTGGATCCGGTTGTTGCCGCGGTCGGCGACGTACACTTCCGGTTCGCCGCTGCGCGTGTCGATCGAGATGCCGTGCGGGCACGCCAATTCGCCCGGGCCTTTGCCTTTGCCGCCCCACGAGCGAATGTAATCGCCTGCCGCCGTATATTGATGAACCCAGCTCTGGCCGTAGCCGTCGGCGATATAGATGTCGCCGTTCGGGCCGACGCACACATCGGTAGGCACGAAGCGCTTCTCGCTGTCGTAAATGTTCGGCAAGTCCGGCGTGCCGATTGTCAGCAGCACTTCGCCGTTCAGCGTCATTTTCACCATTTGGCATTTCTTGACGTCCGTGGTGTAGAACACTTCCTGGCCGTTCTCGACATGCAGATAAAAGCCATGCGCGCCGCCGTCGAACAAATCGTCGCCGAACGAACGTACGAAATTGCCGTCCCGGTCGAACACGACAACCGGATGTTTCTCCGTATGGAACACATATACGTTGTCGTTGCTGTCAATCTCGATGCCGTGCGTATACCCGAATTTGATGTGGTCCGGAAGCTTCGCCCAGCCTTCCGCAATTTCATATACCCGCGTGCTATTTCCCATGTACACGACGATTTCCTCCTCCATTGCCTGCCCGGCGATCCGGCGATCCCGCGACAGGTATGTATTTGCCCATTCCCTTACTCATTGTAGTCGAATCTGCTATGGTTGCCAATGCCGAAAATAAGATGCATCTGGATATCTACGAGCGAATCCTGGTATAGTAAGGTTAATGCCGCTCTTCAATCGGCCTCCGCTCCACTTTGGGAGCAGGATCGGAACATATGCGTCATATTGCCGAACATACGAGCAGACACGATCGGCGGCATCCGGTTATAGTGGGATCAAGCAAGCGAACAACCAAAACCGCTATCCGGGAGGAACCCCATCATGGGCCAATTGACGCAAGAGCAGATCAAGCAATACTCAACGGACGGCTATACGATTTACAACAAGCCGCTGTTTTCGCAGGAACGCATGGAACGGCTGACTTCGATTTTCGAAGAGCATCTGGCCGCCAAAGGAAAGAAGCTTTCGGACGAACTGGACGTGCCGCATATGCGCGACGAGCGGCTGCTCGAGTTTTTGCTGGCGGACGAAGTGCTCGACCTGGTGCAGCCGATCGTCGGACCGAACATTACACTGTGGTCCAGCCATTTTATTTGCAAGGATCCGTTTAAAGGACGGGCAACGCCGTGGCACGAAGATTCCGCTTACTGGAACGGCCGGCTCGACAAGTACGACAAAATCGTCACCGTCTGGCTGGCGATCGACCGCAGCAACCGCGAGAACGGCTGCATGCGCGTCATTCCCGGCAGCCAAACGAACGGCTTCTCGCAATACGAGTCGGTCGACAAGGCGACGAATCTGTTCGCCACGCGCATCCGGCCCAGCGACATCGACGAATCGAAAGCCGTTTACTTCGAACTGGAGCCGGGCGAATGCTCGCTTCACGACGCGCGCATCATTCACGGCGCCGAGCCGAACCCGAGCCCGTATCGCCGCTGCGGCTACACCATGCGCTATGTGTCCGCGGATACGCACATCGTGCCGGAACGCAACGCGACGCACCCGGTCTGGCTGGCGCGCGGCGCCGATCTGGCCGGCAACAAATACGCCAACGTGACACACGCTTAAATCCGTGTGTCAAGACCCCGGAGGTAGGAGGAGCGAAGGTGAACGATCAGCCCGTACGATTGACTAACGACGTCTACATGCCCTCCTCCTCCTTCGGCGTCTTTCACACGCTGAATTCCACTCCGACCGAACTGCACTGGCACGAGTTTTACGAAATGTCGTTCATCATCGCCGGCACCGGCCGGCACGAACTGAACGGCAGCACGCTCTCGCTAGTGCCGGGCAGCTTGTTTCTGCTGTCGCCGGCCGATTTTCACGCGGTATATCCGGATCGGGACTGTCCGCTTGAAATCGGCAACGTTATCTTCGCCGCCGATAAGCTTCCGGAGGAGCTGCGGCAGGCGCTATTCGGCGTTTCCGCGCAGTCCGGACCTATAACGTTGACGCTTGCCGGTGACGAAGCCGCCGCCATGACTGCCGATTACCTCCGCCTGCATCGCGAATACGTCGAACGCGAGCTCGGTTCGACGATCGTGATCCAGGGCATGCTCGAGCGCATGCTGGTCGACGTTGCCAGAAGAAGCGGCAGATCGCCCGCGGAAGCCGTTTCGGCGGAAAGCCGGCAGCAGTATGCCGTCAGACAGGCGCTGCTGTACATGCAGCACCACTTTCGCGACAAGCTGACGCTGCAATCGGTCGCCGGCCATGTCGGCTTGTCGGCTCATTATTTCAGCGAATGCTTCCACAAGGCGACCGGCTATTCGTTTCAATCGTTCCTGCAATTGCAGCGCATCCAGTTCGCCAAAGCGCTGCTGCGCTCCTCCACGCTGGCCGTCACCGACATCTGCTTCGCCTCCGGCTTCCACTCGCTCCCCCACTTCGAAAAAGCGTTCAAGCAAAAAACCGGCGTCAGCCCGCGCGATTACCGCAAAGGCTGACCAAAGCAACGCCATCTCCCCCTAACGGCATAAAAAATGGGCGCCGTTGGCAAAATAAGGCCAGCACCCATTTTGTCCAGAACGTTCCGGGAGGTTTTTCGAACGATGTTTCACTGCCGCCGCTGCCGCTTCTTAAGCGTCCTGCTGTTGCTCGTTTCCTGCGCCTGCGGCAACCAGACAAGGAGCGATGCCGTTTGGCCCTCACCGCCCGAGGCATCGACGCCGGAGCCGGCTGCGGTTTCGCCGGTTTCGATGCTGGCGACGCCTTACGGATCGTCGCTCGCTTCTTCGGCGCCGCCGGCATTTAGCCCGCTCCCGGCCCCCTCTCCGCCGGCTTACGTCGCGTCTCCGTCCGCTGCCGCTTCTCCCGCCCGGCCCTCTTCCGCCGCGGCGAAACCGTCGCGCAAGCCCGCGGCAACAGCCGAGGCTCGCCAATCGGCCAAAACCGGCGCCGCCCAAGCCGGCTCGCGCAAGAAGCAGCCTTCCCGCGCCGCAGGCTTGCTGATTCGCAGCGGACCGGCCGCCAGCCGCAGAGCGGCGCTTACGTTCGATGACGCGCCCGACGAACGGTTCACGCCGCAAATATTGGCGATTCTCGCCAAGCATAAAGTGAAGGCGACGTTTTTCCTGCTCGGCACGCTGGCGAAGCAGCATCCCGACATGGTCGCGCGCATCGTGCAAGGCGGTCACGTCGTCGGCAATCACATGAACCGCCACGCTTATTTGCCCAAATTGTCCGACGAGGCGTATCGCAACGACTTGCAGGCGAGCGAACAAGTGCTGCAATCGCTGATCGGCTATGCGCCGCGGCTGCTGCGCCCCCCTTACGGCGCGATTCGGCCGGATCAGCTGCTGTGGGCGGCGGAGCAGCATTACGTGACGGTGAACTGGGACGTCGATTCCCAGGATTGGCGCGGCCTCACCAAGGAGCAAGTGAAAGCGAACGTGCTCGGCCACGTGCATCCCGGCTGCATCATTCTGCAGCACAGCGGTACCGGCGCTTCCGGCAACCTCGCGGGCACGGTGCAGGCGCTGCCGGAGATCATCGCGCAGCTGCGCAGCATGAATTACGAACTGGTGACGATTCCCGAGCTGCTCGGCGTCGCTAAAGAAAAATAGCCGCCGGCGAAACTTTCCCGGCGGCTTGCCGTCTATTAAAAGGGAATCGTTACGAACGAGCCCGACGCCAAAGGGGAGGATTTACGCTCATGAATTACGCTCGAACGGCCGTCATCGCGGCGGCGGCCGGCGCCCTGCTGCTGCTCGCCGGCTGCGGCGGCAAAGGCGGCGATTCGGCCGCGACGACAGGATCGCCTTCTCCCGGAGCCACCGCCGGAGCAAGCGCCACCGCCAGCGCGTCGCCGAAAACCACGCCGTCTCCTTCGCCGTCCGGCAGCGCGACGAAGACGCCGTCGCCTTCTTCATCCGCCAAACCGTCCGCTTCCGCGCCCTCCAGCCCTACAACCGCCAAACCGGGCGGCGAAGACGCGCTGCAGGTGGTGGCGAAGCCGGACAGCATTACGGTGCTGGTCAACAAGCAATATGCGCTGCCCAAAGAATACGAACCGTCCGATCTTGTGTATCCGAACGTGGCGTTTACGTTCTCCGAGAAGCTGCCGAAACGAATGATGCGCAAGGAAGCGGCGGCAGCGCTGGAAACGTTGTTCGCCGGCGCGAAGAAGGACGGCATCGCCCTTGCCGGCGTATCGGCCTACCGCTCCTATGCAACGCAGAAGACGCTGTTTGACAACTACGTCAAGCAGGACGGGTTGGAAAAAGCGCGCCAGTACAGCGCCTACCCGGGCACAAGCGAACACGAAACGGGGCTGGCGATCGACGTGTCGGGCGCGGACGGCAAATGCGCCGCCACCGATTGCTTCGCTACGACGAAGGAAGCCAAATGGCTCGACCAGCACGTGACCGAATACGGCTTTATAATCCGTTATCCGAAAGGCAAAGACGCCATTACCGGCTATCAATACGAGCCGTGGCATCTGCGTTACGTCGGCGTCGACGTGTCCAAGGCGATCGCCGCCAAAGGCGTCACTATGGAGGAATATTACAACGCGGTGCCGGTTAACAAGTAACCAGCAACTGAAAAGCGAAACATCCCCTTTCGGAACGACCGAAGGGGATGTTTTCGTTTCCGTCCACACTCACCGGCTGTCTTCGAATGCGAACATATCCTTGAAGAAAACAAGCCGGGGAGGCCCGGACGCAAAGACGCCGAACGACGCGGCGAGCTCGCTTTCGAGCTGACGCTTGAACTGAAGCAGTTCTTCCTCTTCCCTGCCAGCAAGCTCAACGATCCGGTAGCCGAGCGAGATATGGAATCGGTAATCGTCATGGTCCGGGAAACGCAGCGCAAACTTCTCCGCAATGTCGTCGCGAAACGCCCGCAAGGCGCGGGCATCGCTGTCGGTCAGCGGCAACAAATTCACCGTCAGCGCCACGCCGTCCGTAGTCAACGAATCAAATGACATCCGGAATCCGTCCGGCGCCCGAACCGACCGCCACTTTTCCCGGAATACCCGGTCCGATTCCTCCAGCGGCGCGTCAAGCGGCAGCAACCGCGTCCACAGCTCCGGCTTGCGGTCCTCGTCGCAAACGCCTTGAATGACCGTCATATGGTAGCTGGAAGGCGGAAGCAGCGTATAACAAGCCGCGCAGCGCAAAGCGCGGAATCGCTCGGCCAGCGCAATCAGCCGTTCGTATACGCCGTTAGAAGGAGCAATCGCACAAATAACGGTATTGCCCGGAAAATATCGCACGGTGCCGTCCGCATGGAATTTGCGTCCGACTGCCTTGGTCAACGTCCTGCCGTTGCCATTCGTCGCGGCTGGCTCCGGATTCGTTGGGTTCATCGCCCGACCAGCTCCTTCTCTTTTCATTTGACCGAACCGTCCACGATTCCTTTGACATAATGCTTCTGCAGCGAAAGAAACAGCACGGTCGCCGGAACGATGGCGATCAGCGCGGCTGCGGCCGCGGCATTCAAATTCGTATTGTTTTGACTGAAAAAGGAACTAATGGCCAGGGTAACGGTTCGTTTGAGCGGCGATTGCATGAAATAGAGCGAAAACGAAAAATCGTTCCAAATCGATACGCTGTTCATGATAATAACCGTAGCCGTAACCGGCATCATCTGGGGAAGCACAATCCGGTAAAACACGCTGAATCGACTGCATCCGTCGATCGTGGCGGCTTCGTCCAGCGCCCGGGGAATCGTCGCAATAAAGTTCGCGTACAGGAAAATGCAGGCCGACAGCTTATACGTCGTGACAAGCAGGACGATTCCCCAATACGTGCTGACGCCGCCAATGCCGGCCATCAATTTATACAGCGGCACAAGCACGGTCAGCTTCGGCACCATCATGACGGACATAAACAAACTGAGCACGACCAGATTGACGCGGGTGCGGACACGGGCCAGCGGATAAGCCGCCATCGAACCGAGCAGCACAATGAGCAGGACGGAGCAAACCGTAACGATCAAACTGTTCGTCATCGCCTGCAGCAGTTTGCCTCCGCCCATTGCGGCACGGAAATTGTCGCCATACCCGTAATCGGGCAGCCTCCAGCGCGAAGAAAAATCGTTCGGCCTCTTTACTGCCATCGCCAGCAAAATATAAAACGGGATCAAATGAACAACCGCAATGACGAGGCCTGCGGCATTTTTCCATACGCCCGCATAGCGGTTACCCATACTCCACTTCCTTCTTCCGGAACAGCTTCATCATGACGAGGCTGACCGCAACGACAAGCAGAAAGGTCACGAGTCCGATCGCTGCCGCGTAACCGGCATTTTGATTTTCGAAATAAAAATAGTTGATCAGCGAAGACATGGAATGCGTCGCAAACCCGGGTCCGCCGGACGTTAACGATATCACGATCGCGAACAACTCCAGGCCGCCGATCAAATTGAGCATGAAGCTCGTCGTGATGGCGGGAATGAGCAGCGGCAGCGTAATCCGGCTGAACCGGCGCCACGCATTCGCGCCGTCGATCGTGGCGGCTTCCTGCAGCGATGGCGGAATGCCCTGGATGCCGGCCAAATAAATAATCATGGACGTGCCGACGAATTGAAAGGCGTTGATCCCGGTAATGATCCAGACGGCGCGCGTCCCGTGGGCCATCCAGTCCACCGGCTCCAGACCGAAAGCCGTCAGCGCGTCGTTGATCGCGCCGCCGTCGTATTGCACAAGAAAATACCAGATATATCCCATAATCAATTGGGCGACGATCACCGGCAAATAGACGATCGTGCGCACCCATATGCGGCTGCGGAATTTCAGATTGAGCAGCAGCGCGTACATCAAACCGAATCCGTTCTGCAGAATCGCGCTGCCGAATCCGTAAACAAGCGTATTCAACAGCGCCCGTTTGATCCGAACGTCCGTCAGCAGCTTGCCGTAATTTTCAAATCCGATATACGCGTATTTCTGCGAGTAGCCGTTCCAGTTCGTGAACGAAATCTGAATGCCCGACAGCAGCGGGTACGCTACGAACACCGCAAACAGAATGAGAGCCGGAGCGTACATCAGGGAGATGCCCATGTTCGAGTTGACAAGAACGGACCATCTTCTCCTCATGGCGTGTTTCCTTTCTACATGCAGAATCGAGATGCGCCGGCGCGGTTATTGCTGCGAGCGCAGCTTGTTGTAATCGTCCTTCATCATCCGGGAGGACTCTTCCGGCGACATATCGCCGGTAAGCAGCGCCGGACCGATAATCTTCAGCGTGCTCCACATGCCGTTCGGCAAAAACTCCCGGTCAAATACGGGGATGGTCCGCAACGAGCCGTATGTTTTGTAATCCTCCGTCAGGCCGCCCAGGTCGTAGTTGACATCCTTCAGTCCGGCCGGCATGCCCGTTGCGGCAGCGACTTTGGCGATATTGTCGCTCTTCGCCATATAATTCAGCAGCAGCAGCGCCGCCTCCGTGTTTTTCGACTGCTTCGAGACGCCGAACGCTTCTCGTTCGCCTCCGTTCAGAATCGGTTCGTCGCCCGGATAGAACGCCGGCACGGGCATCATGCCGATCTGCGCGTCCGGATTGAGCTTCTTCGCTTCCGCCACAACGGCGTTGTTCTCGAACAGGAACGCCGCTTTGCCGGTAGCCAGCTTCTCTGCCGCGCTGAGCGGGTCGGCTGTGACCACGTCTTTATTCAAATAACCTTCGTTCTTCAGAAGCACCAGCTGCTGCGATACGGTCGTCCAATTGCTCCAGTCGAATGTGCCGTCTTTGAGCGAATGGCCGAAATTGTGCGCTTTGTCGGAAACGAGCAGGATCGGCGCCAGCTTGTTGAAGAAACCGGCAAGCTTTGTCGTATCTTTGCCTCCGACGTAAATCGGCGTCAAGCCTGCATTTTTGATCGCCTTGCTGGCCGCCAGCAGCTCCTCCCACGTTTTCGGAACGGCAAGCTTCAGATCCGCCAGCACTTTTTTGTTGTAAACGATGCCGGATTGGTCGATATTGAGCGGGAGAACGAATACGTTGCCTTTTTTGTCGGAGATGGTAGGCTTGATCGTATCCGTCAAGCTGCCGAACCACGGCTGGTCGTTAAGCGGGCGCAAATATTCGCTGTACCGGTTGACCGACCAACCGTGCGTGGCGAACAGATCGGGCAAATCGTTCGAAGCCATCTTCGCTTTCATCAATTGCTCGTAATCTTTGCCTTGCGTGCTGAAATCGACGGTAATGGTCGGATTCTCTTTGGTGAAGCTGGTGATAATCGCCTGGATCGTATCGAACGTAACGCCGGTTGCATTGGTCATCATCGTCAGCTTGACCGGCTTCGTCTCTTTCGCAGGCGAAGACGACGTCGCGGGCGTCTGCGATGGCGCCGCCTTTCCCGCCGACGGGGCTTCGTTTCCTCCACCGGAGCATCCGGCCGCCGCGAGAAGCGCCGACAAGCCAATCGCGTACAACATCTGCTTTTTTTTCATGAAACCACGATCTCCTTTTCGCTATGCTTGGTTGCCACATGATTCAGTATACGGGAAATAAAGCGCTTCCCACGCGCTCAAAACTACACTTTGCGCGCCGCTTTCTATGATCGCCTCCATTCCCGGCCGCCTAACCGGCTTTCGGGAGAGGAACATGCGGGAACATGTCGAATAGATGTCACGAGCAATAAGGCAGCGATAGCGAAAGGCGGATTTTGCGATGACCGGATTTCCCATCAAACTGCACCGGCCGCTTAACAAGAAGCTCGTGTTTATTTTTATCGTCAGCACGCTGGTTCCGTTATTGATCGCCACCTATTTGGCGGCGCGCGTCTTTGTCGCCGAGAACAACAAGGACACCGGAATTCTGATCGACAATACGCTCATTTCGTTGTCGCAAAGCTTGACCGGTTATTTAAACGAGCTGGACCAGCTCACCTTGATTCCGTATTACAACGACGATTTCATCTATGCGCTCAAAATGATGGCGTCCGACTCCAGCGGCAGCATGAGCAAATACCAACTGCTGAGCATTACCAACATGCTCGATTCCCAGCTGCGGTTCGTCCGGTACACGCGGAAAGATATTATGAGCACGTTGATCGTCTCCGGCGACAAGCCGTTGTTTTTCTCCACGAACAATCCGCTCAACGATGTGGTGACGGGCTACGATTTCTTTAATACCTCCTGGTACCGCCAGGCGCTGCAGGCAGGCGGCAACGCCGTGTTCATTGCGCCGCACAGGCAGGACTACTTCACCCGCACGCGCGAGGAAACGGTGTTCTCCGTTGCGCGCACGATCCGCGAAATTCCGTCCCAGCGCCCGATCAGCGTCATTATCGCCGACGCCAACAATGTCGTGGTGCAGAAGCTGTTTCAGGACATCGACTTTCACGTGCCTTCGCGAATCGTGCTGCTCGATCGCGACCGCAACATCGTATACGCAAACGGCGAAGTAAACCCGGCGTTATTCCGCGAACTGCCCGCCAACCGTTCGGTCGTTCGCGACGGAGACAATAGCTATTGGGTCGTCAGGCGGACGGTAGCCCCAACCGATTGGGAAATGATCGTGCTGCTATCGTATACGCATTTGCAGCAGAAGACGCTGTGGGTGTATTTGAATTCGGCCATTCTCTACATGGTGTGCCTGGTTGTGGCGTTCCTGTTCTATCTATGGTTGTCGCGCAAAGTAACCGGGCCGGTACGGGAAATCATCAAAACGATGCGCCGCGTCGAAGACGGCGATCTGTCCGCGCGCTACCGCTTCCGCACGAAGGACGAATTTGAAGTGATCGGCCAATCGCTCAATTCCATGGTCGAGCAGCTGAAGCAGCGAATCGAGATGGAATATGTGCTCGTGCTGAAGCAGCGCAATACGGAATACAAGGCGCTGCAGGCGCAAGTCCAGCCCCATTTTCTGTTCAATATGCTGAACGGGTTCATCGCGCTCAATCAGATCGGCGAACGGGAGCTGCTGGAGCGGTCGATTATCGATCTTACCTTGCTGCTGCGTTACATCCTTGACGAAGCGGATATGACAACGCTTGAAGCCGAGCTGAGCCTGATCGAAAAATACGGCTCCCTCCAGCAGCTCCGCTTCGGCCGGCGGCTGCAGGTGTTCGTTGCGTGCGACGACTGCGTCCGCTTGTACCGGATCCCGAAGCTGCTGCTGCAGCCGCTCGTCGAAAATGCCGTCATTCACGGCATCGAACCGCTCAACGTCCCGTGCCGGCTGTCGATAACGGCTGACGTTGCGATGGAGGAGGACGGACTGCCGTATGTACGGATTCGCATCGAGGATGACGGCACCGGCTTCGATCCGGCGCAAGCCGAGGAGCGCGGCCATGTGGGTTTGGCCAATACGCGCGAGCGGCTCCGGCTCATCTTCCCGGACAGCCGCTTCCTGCTGGACAGCCGTCCGGGAACGGGAACGCGCATCGCCATTCTGATCCCGGAGGCTGCTTTCCATGAACATTCTCATCGCGGACGATGAGCCGTTGATTCGGCTGTCGATTCGGCACAATCTGGAGAAACAGCCCATCGACCGTTTGCGCGTATACGAAGCCGCCGACGGTATGGAGCTGCTGCGCGAGCTGGAGCGGCTGCAGCCCGATGTCGCGATTGTCGACATCAAGATGCCGCTGCTCGGCGGACTGGAAGCGATCGAACAAGGCCGCTCGCTTTCGCCGCACACCGAATTTATCATCACAACCGGATTCTCGGAATTCGATTATGCCCGGCGGGCAATCGCCTTGCGCGTCACCGAGTATTTATTGAAGCCGGTCAGCTCCGAGCAGTTCGGGGCGGTCCTCCGCAACGTGCGCGAATCGCTCGCCCGCCAATCGGCCGAAAGCAACCGCTTGTTTACGCTGCACATTGCCGAGACGGTAGCGGCCCAAGACTCTTCATCCGCGCCGGACGATCGTCTTCCTCTCGCTTCGCTGCAGGTCAAGCTGATGGCCGTTTGTTTCGACGGCAGTTGCGCAGCGGGCCTGTCCGATGCGGAGGCTTGGCTCGCCCGCGCCCGGACGCACATCGAACCGTATCTGAGCCGTCATTTCCATATGACCGTCGTCAAGCTGCGGGATCACGAGCGTGTGCTCGTATTCGGCGTAAACAAGCAAGATGCAAGCAGGGACAGCGCGCTGTCTTCCTGTGTGAAGGAATTAAACGTTTTGACGGCGGCATGGCGCAAGGAACACGGGGCCGTCACAGTGGTGACCGGCACAACGATACCGGCGGCTGACTTTGGCAACGCCTATGCCGAGCTGACGGAGCTTCTGTGCCTGCGAGCCTTGTTGGGCGTTTCCATGCATTATTCGCAGTCGTTCCTGCGTGCCGTCCGTGCCGACAAGCCTCACTATGCCGACGCAAGCGCCCTGCTGGTCGATCTGGCCCACGATCTTTATGCGGATCAACCGATCGTTGCCCACGCGAAGGCGGAAAGGCTGATCTCGTGCATCGAAGGCGTGCGCCTTTATGAGCATCCGCGAACGATTCGGGCGATTGCCGACTATTTGCGCGGCGTCGTCGGGTTGTCCGTGGCGCCGAACGCGTCCTTTGCCGCGTTGAAGCAGGAACTGCTCGGCTGGTGCAAAAGCAGAATCGGCGTCCAGACGGATCGCGGCCGGTTGATTCGTTCCCTCCGGGCTTATGCCGAAGCCCACTTCATGGAGGATATCAGCGTAGCCAAGGCGGCGGACCGGTTCGACCTCAGCCCCAACTATATAAGCACCCTGTTCCATAAGGAAACAGGCACCAAATTCGTCGAATACGTCACCCGGCTGCGAATGAAGGAGGCGCAAAAACTGCTGACGGAGACGGAGCTTTCCGTGCAGGAGATCACGCGCAGGATCGGGCTGTATAGCACCAGCCACTTCAGCAAACTGTTCACCCAGTATTGCAACGCTTCTCCGCGGGAGTACAAACGATCGTTCGGGGCGAAAGAGAGCGAATGACAAACAGACGGAATCGCCGCGGCGATTCCGTCTGTTTGTTGTTGGCCGGCTAACCGGTTACTCCCGGTTTGCCAATCGTTCGTACAGGAAGTCGACGATATGCACCGCCTGCATTTTGTCGCCGATTTGCTCCCGTTCGATGCCGTATTTCATTTGCAGCAAACAGCCGGGATTGCTCGTCAGCAAATAATGGGCTTCCGTTTCCTTGACATGCTCCATCTTGTGATCGAGAATCTGCGTCGACATGTCCGGCTGCACCAGGTTGTAAATGCCGGCCGAACCGCAGCAGCGATCGGCGCCTTGCAGCTCGCGGAAACGCGCGCCTTCGACTCGGCTCATCAAGTCGCGCGGCGCGTTGCCGGCGCGCATGACGTTGCGCAGATGGCACGAATCCTGGTACGTGATCGTCAGCGGCCTGGTTTCGCCGGACTCGTTCTTCAGCGCCGCGAGTTGCGGGATGCGGCCGCGCTCCATGATGATTTGGCTGACGTCCTTGACGCGTTCGGCGAACCAGGCGGACGATTCCTTCCATTCCGGGTCGTCGTGCAGCAGATGGTTGTATTCGACGAGCAGCGCGCCGCAGCCGCCGGCATTCGAAATAATGTAGTCCACGTTCGCCTCGCGGAACGCGCGGATGTTCTTCTTCGCCAGCTCGCGCGCCTGGTCGAGCTCGCCGCTGTGGGCGTGAAGCGCGCCGCAGCAGTTTTGCGAGTCGGGGATCACGACGTCGAAGCCGCACTCGGCCAACAATTTAACCGTGTTAACATTGGAGCCGAGGAACAGCACATCCATCAAACAGCCGCGGAACATGCCGACGCGGGCGACCGCCTTGCCTTTGGCCGGCACGAACGTGCCCAGCGCGCCAACGACGCCTTGCGACGACGCTTCCGGTAAAATACGCTCCATATTGCGCATATGCGCCGGGAACAGCCGCATGATGCCGGTGGCGCGGGCCACCTTGTTCAAGCCCGTGCGCTGGTACGCCTTAAGCGCAAAGCCAAGCGCGCGCATCCGCTTCGGGTGCGGAAACATTTGCTTGAACATCAGCGCACGCGTCGATCGCACGAACCAGCCGTGCTCCTCGTGGCGTTCGATCGCGTCGCGCGTTTGCTCCAGCAGTTGGCCGTATTTGACGTCGGACGGACACACCGGCTCGCAGGCGCGGCAGCCGAGGCACAGATCCATCTGTGCCTTGAACTGCTCGCCCGGCTCCATGATATCGTCCACGACCGCCTTCATCAGAGCGATCCGCCCGCGTGGCGACGCCGCTTCGAGGCCGGTTTCCTTGAAGGTCGGGCAAGCGGGCTGACAGAAGCCGCAGCGCATGCAGTTCGTCAGCTCGTCGTAGTTGAGCGTCAGCTTCATCCGCTGCGCCAGCGCCGCGGTGTCGCCTTTTTTCGCCTCCGGCAGCGGCACGCGGCCAATGGACGCCGCGCTGGGGGCATGCTCCTGTTCGTGGCCGGTTTTCGTCGTTGTAGTCATTTCTGCACCACCACTCGTTTGCGCGATTGTTTGGCGAATATTTTGCCGGGATTCATGATGCCGTTCGGATCGAACGCTGCTTTGACCGCCTTCATCAGCTCGATGCCGGCCGGTCCGATTTTCCATTCGAGGAACGGCGCTTTGACCACGCCGACGCCATGCTCGCCGGTAATCGTGCCGCCGAGCCGGATGGCCGCTTCGAATATTTCCGCGAACGCTTCTTCGACGCGGTGAATTTCTTCCTCGTTGCGGGCGTCGGTCGGCACCGTCGGATGCAAATTGCCGTCGCCGGCATGGCCGAACGTACAAATCTGCACGTCGTATTTGCGTGCGATTTCGTTAATTTCGAGCACCATTTCGGCAATTTTCGAACGCGGCACGGTGGCGTCCTCAAGAATCGTCGTCGGCCGAATGCGGGCGATCGTCGAGAGGGCGCTGCGCCGCGCCTTCATCAGCTTCTCGGCTTCGGCGGCGCCCTCCGCCAGCTTCACTTCGGCCGCGCCTTCCGCCAGGCAGATGCGGGAAATTTCTGCGATGTCGCGGGCGATCACCGCCTCGTCGTTGCCGTCCTGCTCGATCAGCAGCACCGCTTCCATATCGAGCGGCAAGCCGATGCGGTTAAACTCCTCGACGACGCGCAGCGTCGGGTTGTCGATAAACTCCAGCGTCGCCGGAATGATGCGGTTGCCGACGATGCTCGACACGCTGCGGGCGGCGGCGTGAATGTCCTTGTACATCGCCAGCATCGTTTTGCGCTGCGTTGGCATCGGGATCAGCTTGACGATTGCCTCCGTGATGATGGCGAGCGTACCTTCGGAACCGACGAGCAGCTTGGTCAAATCGTAGCCGGCGACGTCCTTGTACAGCTTGCCGCCGGTGCGGATAATTTCACCGTTTGGCAGCACCGCCTCGAGCCCGATGACGTAATCTTTGGTCGTGCCGTACTTAAGCCCGCGCAAGCCGCCGGCGCATTCCATGATGTTGCCGCCGAGCGTGGAAATGACCATGCTGCTCGGGTCCGGCGGATACATTAGCCCCAGCTTCTCGACGGCAAGATGGAACTCCTTCGTATTCAAGCCCGGCTGGAACGTCGCCGTCAAATTGTCCGTGTCGATTTCGATCAGTTTGTTCATCCGCGCCATGACCATCACGATGCCGCCTTGCACCGGCACGGTCCCCGCGCACAAGTTGCTGCCGGCGCCGCGGCCGACGATCGGGATGCGGTGCTCGTTCGCCAGTTTCAGAATCGCCGCCACCTGGTGCTTGTCGGCCGGATAAATAACGCCGTCCGGCATCGACTGGTGCATCGGCGTCGCGTCGTATGAATGCGTCACGAGCGCCTCCATATCGTCGCGATAATGGGTTTCTCCTACGATAGCGCGCAGCTTCGCGCGCAACGATTGCTCCAACATATGGTTCTCCCCCGCTGCTGTAAATTAGTCAGGTCATCTGACGACTTTACTCCATTATAGCGCGCATGCAAAAAATCCCGCAACCTTTTTATTGGCAACGGGACTTGCAATCTTTTGGGTAAATAAGAGCGCTTTCGTCAAACGCCGGTCAGGCAAAAATCATGTCCTTCTCGCGCTGCGTCAGCCGGCGGTTCTGCGTGTCGACGACGATTTTGCCGCGGTTGATGCCCCAGATGCGTGTGGCGAAACGTTCGGCCAGCTCGATCTTGTGCAAGCTGCAAATGATCGTCACGCCGGCGCTGCGGCACACGTCGCGCAAATCCTGCATCAACTGCTCCGCGCGATGCGGATCGAGACCGGCCACCGGCTCGTCGGCGACCAGAATCGTCGCGCCTTTCACCATGGCCATCGCCATCGCCACACGCTGCTGTTCGCCGCCGCTCAGCTTCTCTACCTTCATCTTCGCTTTGTCCAGCAGGCCGACCTTCTCCAGCGCGTCCATGCCGGTCATATGCTCCTCCATGCCGACGGAGCGGGTGATCAGGCGCCAGATCGGCAGCTGCTGCCAACGGGCGCCCAGCACGTTCTTCAGTGCCGTCGTCCGCGGATTAAGCCGCTTCTTCTCCTCGGCGAACGCCCAATGCTTGCGGAATTTCAGCTGCTGCAGCAAATTCAGCTCGGTAATTTCCTTGCCGTTGTATATATATTGGCCTTCCGTCCACTTTTCGCGCAGCGAAAGGCAGCGCAGAAGCGTCGTTTTGCCGCTGCCGCTTGCGCCGACCAAGGCGATGAATTCACCCTCGTCCACCTGCAGGCTGATGCGCGACAGCACTTCCGTGCCGCTAAAGCTTTTGGATAAATTGCGGATCGTCAGCATCGGGGAACTCCTTCGGCTTGTAGAATCGGCTTGTCGAATGACTCCCTCTATTATAGTCGATGACACGCGGGATGTCAGCTATTCCCTCCGGCTTCTTCCGGCTTCCGTTCCGCCCCGGGACGCCTTGCCGTCCGCGAAATTATTTCAGCTTGTCGGGGTTAAGCCCAAGCAGCTCGGGGTGCACGAACAAGCCGTCCTTGCGCACGAGCACGTCGTCGAACCAGATTTCGCCGCCGCCGTATTCCGGCCGCTGGATGCACACCATGTCCCAGTGGATCGCCGAATAGTTGCCGTTGTATGCCTCGTCGTAACAGCGGCCGGGCGTAAAATGGAAGCTGCCGTCGATTTTTTCGTCGAACAAAATGTCCTGCATCGGCTCGCGGATGAAGGGATTGACGCCGATCGCAAATTCGCCGATATACCGAGCACCTTCGTCGGTGTCGAAAATGCTGTTGATCCGCGCCGTATCGTTGGCGGTTGCGTTCATGATGCGCCCGTCCTTGAATTCGAGCTTCACATTCTCGAACGTAAAGCCGTTGTACGGGGACGGCGTATTGTAAGACAGTGTGCCATTGACCGAATCGCGCACCGGCGCCGTATACACTTCGCCGTCGGGAATGTTCATGACGCCGTCGCATTTGATTGCGCCGATGCCTTTGATCGAAAAGCGCAAATCTGTGCCCGGGCCGACGATATGGACGCGGTCGGTGCGATCCATAAGCGCCTTGAGCGCGTTCATCGCCTGCGACATATTGCCATAATCCATCGTGCAGACGTCAAAATAAAACTGTTCGAACGCCGCCGTGCTTTTGCTTGCCAGCTGTGCCATCGACGGCGATGGGTAGCGCAGCACAACCCACTTCGTCTTTTTGACGCGTATCTCAAAATGAACTTCATGCTGGTAAATCGACGAATACAGCTTCATCTTGTCGTCCGGCACGTCGGACAGCTCGTAAATGTTGTCGCCGCCGCGCACGCCGATATAGCCTTGCATCTGCTCCATCTGATTGCGATCGAACGCCGCCCAGGCGCGCAGCTGCGCTTCCGTCGCGTTCATCAGCAGCGCCCGAGTAATCGTGTTGTTGCGCAAATTCACGTACGGATGGCCGCCGGCCTTGTGCACGGCGTCCACCAAATCGGCGATCAGCGGCGTGTCGATGCCGAACGCCTCGATCAGAATGTTTTCGCCCGGCTGCACCTTCACCGAATAGTTGACCAGCACGTCGGCAAGCTTCGTCAAACGCGGATCTTTCATCTTGTCCTTTGCCCCTTTCGGACCGATATCGACTTCTTTGCGCGTATCATAGCGGTAACGCCGGGCAATGTCAAGCCTCGGCCCGGTTCGCGTTTTCCCTGGCAATAGCGAGCAGCGGCGAAGGTTCCCCCGCGTGCATCAGGCACAGCTTGTGCAGCGCGCGCGTGCAGCCGACGTACAGCAGCTTGGCGTCCGCCGCGTTCGCCGCATACCGGCGCGCATCGCAATCGGCGATCAGCACGGCGTCGAACTCGAGCCCTTTGGCCAAATAGACCGGAACGATCGACACGCCGCCGCGGTATTGCAGCTGGTCTTCCGCAATCAGCGACGCTTCCACGCCTGCGCCGGCGAGCTCGGCATGCAGCGCGCGGCAATCTTCGCCGGTGCGGCCGATGACCGCCACCGTCTTCAAACCCGCACCGAGCGCTTCGCCGACGTAGCCGGCGATCGCCTCGATCCGTTCCGTCGCGACGGCCTTTACCGCAAGCGTCTGCACCGGGTCGCCGCTGCGGAACACCGGCACGGCCGGCTCCAGGCCGGTGCCCGCCTGGGTCATGATGCCGTTCGCAAACGCGATAATTTCCATCGTGGAGCGATAGCTTTGCTTCAATTGAAAGTACGAGGCGGCGACGGGCGCGAACACGTCGGCATGCTCTTCCCAGCGCTCGATGCCGCGGAACGAGTAGATGCCTTGCGCCAGGTCGCCGAGAATCGTAAACGAAGCCGCGCCTTTCATATGCGCATTCATGACCGCGATTTGCAGCGGCGACGCATCCTGCGCTTCGTCGACGACGATATGGTCGAACGTTTCGTTGTCCGTGCCGCTCAGCCTGGCGCGGATCCACAGCAGCGGCGCCAAGTCTTCGGGGGCGACGACATTTTTGGCCAGCCGCTTGCGTGTGCTTGCGGCAAGCTCATCCGGCAGCGCCGCTTCGGCGCGTTCCGCCGCCCACTCCGCCGGCTTCGGCAAGCCGAACAGCAGCTTATACACGGCCAGCGGCGATGTATCCGGCAGCTTCTTCATATAAGCGTTCAGCTTCGTCCGGCCGGCGGCCGTTTTCGCCTTGCGCTGCGCGGGATCGTGCACCGCCTGCAGCTGCATTTCGAGCCAACGCTTCATTCGTGCGGCCAGCCGTTCGCGCCGCATCGCCAGCGGATAGTGGCGGTACTCGTCCGCGAACCAGCCGCGAATCGTCGCCGCCGTCAACCGCGCGCCTTCCCACGGCACGAGATCGGCGTCCGGCAGAAACGCCCGTTCCAGTTGCTCAAGCCCGCGGTCGAGCCATGCCTTGAAGCGCAGCGAGCCTTTGGCCCGTCCCGGCGCGTCGTCGCCCAGCGGCGGCCGTTTGCCGCTCAGGGCGAACCAGCGCTTCGCCTCCTCGCGTTCGTCCGCCAGCTTGCACGAGCCGTCCAGCAGCGCCAGCGCCCAGTCGGCAAACGTCGTTTGCCGGATGTTGCCGACGCCAAGCTCGGGCAGAACACCGGAAATATAATCGAGGAACATCGCGTTCGGCGCAAAAATAATCATCCGTTCCGCCTTCACCTGCTCGCGGTACTCATAGAGCAAGTACGCCAGCCGGTGCAGCGCGACCGTCGTTTTGCCGCTGCCCGCCGCGCCTTGAATGAGCAGCACCGCTTGCCGCGGCGCGCGGATGATCCGGTCCTGCTCCGCCTGAATCGTCGACACGATGTCGCGCAGCCGGTTGTCCTTGTTTTCGCCGAGCCGGTACAGCAGGAACTCGTCGCTGACGCAAAGATTATCGCCGCCGCGCACGTACGTATCGACGACGCGGTCCAGCGTCCGCTCGCGGATGGCCAAATTGCGCTTGAGGTGCACCGCGCCTTCGATCGTGCCTTCCGGCGCTTCGTAGCTCGCCGTCTCGTCCCCGCCGGTGAACGAGTAGAACAGCCCGGCGACCGGCGCGCGCCAATCGATGATGTACGGCTCCTCCACATCGCTGCGGTCCATGCCCCGCTTGCCGATGTACAGCGGCTTCATGTCCGGCTGCCCGCTCTCCTGCCAATCGAGCCGGCCAAAATACGGCTCCTTGCCGAGCACGTCCAGCCGCTCCCGCGACTCGGCCCGTTTCGCTTCCAGCACCTGTTCGAGGAAGTCGTCGCCATGGTACACGGGCGGGATCGCCGCGCGTTGCCTGGCGATTTCCGCCAGCGTTTCGCCAAGCCGCTCCTCTTCCTGCCGATATGCCTGCTGAGCTGTCATTTCCCCGACTCCCTTCCCGTTTCCGTCCTTTTGGTAGTGCGAACCATTATGCAGCCCTACTATTCTGCCACATTCCGCGCCAAAAGAATAGTCGCTTTCTTCGCCGGGAATCGGCAACCTATTGACGCGAATTACGTCATTTAGGGGGAAGGAGGAAGTCCATTGATGAAAAAATATGCGATCCTGCTCCTGCTGCTTTTGTCCGCATCAGCCTGCGGAGCGGAAAATGTGCCGGCCGAAGATGATTTTGCGGTGGCAGTAACGGTGGCGGACAAGGCGCTGAAAGCAAACGACGACCTGATCTTCGCAACCGAATTGACCAACTTGTCCAAGCACAAGGCTACCATTCTGCATGCGGCGCCGCTCGTTCACGTGCAAATTTACGATGAGAACGACAAGCCGCTGATCGATTCTTTTGTGACGGCTACGGTCGGCATCATACAGACGTTGCAGCCGAAAGAGACGTATCGGCCCGGAAACGACAACGGCGGCGGCGCCAAATCGATTCGGCTCGAAAAAGCCGGAACGTACAAACTGGTCGGCACGGCGTCTTTTTCTGTGGATACGGGCAGCGGGGAACGCAAGGAGTATAGGCTGCTTTCGCCGCCGGTTGAAGTCACCGTGGCGGATAGCGGCGCATAAGAGACGGCGAAACCGCTCCCGCTGCTCTCCGCTCCTGCCCGATTGCCTGCCGCTCCGATGAAGCGTCCTGAAAAATAGGCCATGTTTTATGGCCTATTCCTCTAAAAACGGGCAATATTTCTAATATAACCAGCAAAATCATTGGCTATTTTGGCTAAAAGGCCGTTTCGGGGGCCTGGCGGAGCAAATAAGCCATGCTTTCACTGGGTATTTCCGACGAGGCGGACGAAATCGGGAAAATAAGTCATTTTTCATTGGCTATTTTTTGGGGACAGGTGTGCAATCCCCAAACAAAAAGCCCCACAACCGGCCGGCGGCGTGGGGCTCTTGCTTCATAAGTCGTCGGTGATGCCGACATGCGCGGAAATGCCGCCGTCGATCGTGTAGCTGGCGCCGTTGATGTAGCCGCCGTGCGGCCCGATCAAATGCTCCGCCAGGGCGGCGATTTCGTCCGGCAACGCGATGCGCTTAACCGGACTTTTGGCCATGACGCGCCGCATGTAGTCGGCGATCGCGTCCGGCTGCACGCCAAGCGCAGTATCCACGTAGCCGGGGCATATCGCGTTGCACGTAATGCCGTATGGCCCCCACTCGGCGGCGATCGTTTTCGTATAGCCGATCATACCATGCTTGCTGGCAACGTAGGTCGACGAGTGCGCCGATCCGAGCAACCCCTGGATCGAGGCGATGTTGACGATGCGCCCGAAGCCGCGTTCCTTCATCGACGGCAGCAGCCGGCGCGCGAACAGAAAGACGCTGCGCAGGTTCGTGTTCACGATCCAGTCCCACTCTTCGTCGCTCACTTCGTCGACGCGATGAAACGGGCCGCCGACGCCGGCGTTGTTGACAAGCACGAGCGGCGGTTCGCCCCATTGCCGCTCCACTTCCGCGATCGCCCGCTCCACTTCGTCGCGGCGGCCGACATCGCAGCGCAGCGCCAGCGCCTGCCCGCCGGCTGCGGCGATGGCCGCTGCCACCTGCTGCGCCTCTTCCTCGCGGATGTCGAACACGCCGACGCGATGACCGGCTGCGGCGAGCCGCTTCGCCGTTGCGGCGCCGATGCCGCGGCCCGCGCCTGTGACGATCGCAGTCGTGATCCGCTCCCGATGCTGCTCCATAGTTCCCTCCTCCGCTGCGCCACTCAATTGGCCGGATGCCAATCTCGCCTATCGACTGGCATCCGCACCCGGACGCAGCTACAAAACGCCTTTCGGCGGCAACAGTTTCACTTCGTCGATCCGCACGTGCAGCGGGCGCCTGGCGATGTCGAGCACCGTTTCGGCAACATCTTCCGGCTGCAGCATGTCGCCCGGATCGAAGCCTTCGCGCCCTTCCCAGATGTCGGTGTAGACGGCTCCGGGGCTGACGACGGATACGCGCACGTTATGCCGTTTGCCTTCCTCGTTCAGAATGTCGCAAAACCCGCGCAACCCGTATTTGGAAGCGCCATAGGCGCCGTTCTCCGCGATCGGGATATAACCGGATACCGAGGCGATCGCAATTATGCGACCGCCACCCTGCTCCTTCATTCGCCGGAATGCTTCCTTAGAGCACAGAAAGGCGCCGGTCAAGTTCGTGCGCAGCATCCATTCCCATTCGGCGAGCGTCGTGTCGACGACCGGCTTGAACGCGCCGACGCCGGCGTTGTTCACCAGAACGTCGAGCCGGCCATAGGCGGCGTCCACTTGCCGGAACAGCTCCAGCACGCTCGCCTCGTCGGTCACGTCAAGCCGGACCGGCTTCACTTCCCCCGGCCGGGCGGCAAGCGCCGCCGACGGCTCCGGAGCCGTGCGGGATGTCACCCACACCGCCGCCCCTTCGGCCGCCATATAGTCGGCCATCGTCCGCCCCAGTCCGCGAACGCCGCCGGTGATGACAACCGTTTTGCCTTCCATCGAACGTCTGCTCATGTTTCCTCCTTATACAAGACGTGCCTCCCGGACTACCATTCTACCAACGCTGCCGGCCGTACCTGTGGTCCGCAATCCGCGCCAGCGTCAGTTCGTACACATCGTCCTTCATCACATAGCTGTAAGACGGATCGCTGCGCACCTCGCTCGGCGACGGCGGTTCCGACACGAGGCGAACCTCGTCCGTCTCATGGCCGCCCGGCAATGGGGACAACGATGCGATCAAGGCAATGTAAATCGATTTGACGATCGATGTGCGCCCGTCTTCATCGATGCTGTACTGGCCTACCGGCTCCAGGACGGCGATCGTGGCGCCGGCTTCCTCCTGCGCTTCGCGTTTCGCCGCAGCTTCGGCAAGCTCGCCGGGCTCGATTTTGCCGCCGGGCAGCTCCCAGCCGCGTTCGCGATGCTTCACCAGCAACAGCCCGCCTTCGTAAAAGGCGAATACGAGCACACAGTTCGGCACGCCATATTGCTCCGGCTTAAACGTCAGTCTGACGAGCTGACGGTCCTTCGCTCCGGCAAACACATACATAGAAGCTCCTCCTCCATCCCATTGTCCGCCTTTCGATCCGACCTCGCGCCTGCCGTATGCCACCCGCTGCCCAATGAACGGACAAAGTTACGGCTGCTGGCGTTCCAGGCGCATGGCCAGTTGTTTGGCCGCGATCATGCCCTGCCCCACTGCCGTTGCGATGCTGGAGAATGGCGGCTTCGTCGCTACGTCGCCGATCGCGTACACCGCATCGGCGCTTGTGCGGCACGTGTCATCCGTGACGATGAAGCCGTTCTCGTCGACGGCCAACTGGCCACGGACGAGCCGGCTGTTCGGCTCCACGCCGATGCGTACGAACAGCGCATCGGCTGCAACGAAGCGGATGGCGCCGTCCTTGTCTTCCACGCTCACTCCGGTCATTCGCGTATTGCCGTGCACTTCCGTAATCCGCGCGAACGGCAGCTTGACGATGCCGGGGTGGCGCAGCGCCGGCTGCAGAAATTCCTCCCGCGCCCGATACGCATCCGAACGATGAATCCACCAAACGGTCGCCCCCGCGTTCGCCAGCAGCAAGGCGCCCTCGGCGGCCCGGTCGCCGCCGCCGACGACGATCGCCGCGCGTCCGCGAAACCGGGCGCTGTCGCGCGCCGCCGAATACACTTCGCCGCGCGTGAGCAGTTCCTCTTCGCCGGGAACGCCGAGCCGCCTGTCGCTGCAGCCGGTGGCGAGAATGATGCCGCGCGCAAACAGCGACGAACCGTCGGCCAGGCACAGTCGTTTGCCGGCGACATCGATCGACACGACGCGGCTATCGGTTGCTACGTCGCATTGCTGCAGCTGCAAATGGGCGGCGAAAGCGTCGCGAATTTGCATGCCGCTTGCGGCCGGCAAGCCCGGGTAATCGATCACCGGGTTATGAATCGACGGTAAACTGCCGCCTACGGCAACGTTTGCCTCGATCAGTCGATGCGAGGCGCCCAGACGCTTGCACCACAATGCCGCCGCTATGCCGGCCGGACCGGCGCCGACGATGGCAACGTCCGTCTGCTGCTCCATCCTACATCCCCCATCGGCCATCGGTCAGCGCTTGTTCGAATTCCTGCCAGTCGCTGACTCGCGGCACGTCGACGTCGCGATTGTACGGATAATCCATCGCTACCGCCAACCGCCCGGACCCGCGGAACGCCTCCAGGTTTGGCGGCGCGTCGTCGAACAGCAAATCGCCGCAAATCAGTTCCTTGCGGTGCGAATAAATCAGGTTGCGTTTGCCGATGAACGGCAAATGGCGCTCCACCCACAGCTCCTTGTCCGTGTAGGCATAAGTGCGGCTGCTGGTGACGATGACGACGTCGTGGCTGCGCTTCAGCCGACGAAGCGCGTCAATCGCGCCCGGCAGCGGCTGCAGCTCGAGAAACAACCCCGGTTCGTCGAGAAAATCGTAAATTTTGACCCCGCATTCCGGTTTGACGTAAATCTCCGAATCCCAGCTTCTCAGCTTCGCCACCGACAGCGTGTCGTGGTAGCGTTCATTGTATCTGCGATGCCATTCCGACATTAAATCGACAATGACGGAATCCATGTCGACGAGCAATGTTGTCAAATATTCCACCTCTTTCATCTATATAACGATACCATACCGGTTCCGCTTCGCGCAAAGAGCGGATCATTGACACCTGATGAAACCGAACGGCAAGCTGATCCGTTATGAAAGAGGCATTAAAGTTGCGTTAAATTTTGTCGGCTGCGGCCCTGCAGTATATTTTTCCAGTATAATTAAAAGGTGAAGCGAGAATTTGGAGGATGGCGGATGAAAAAGTGGATTCTGCTCGCTGCAAGCGTTTTTTTTGCCGTGGCGGTGCTGTGGAAGCTCAATATCAATGAAGAAGCCATGACGGAGCCGGAATCCGAAACCGCCCCGGCGGTCGAAACGCCGAAACCGGTCATCGACGAAACCGTACAATGGTGGATGAGGGAACTGGAGTCCGGCGCGGCAAACGGCAGCTTCGAACTGGCCGCCGATTACGCCGACCGGCTCGCCGCTTATTACCGCCAAACGAACGATCCCGCGAAGGCGCAGTTGTACGAAGCGCAGCGCGAGCAATATTGGCAACAAGTGCCCGACGTTACGAAACGGCTGGTGCCGACCTATTCCTTCGCGTCCGAACAAGTGACGATAACGCCTTACGTCAGCGTGCCGGCCCCGGCCAACCCGCATCCGGCCAAGTTCGAGCCGGAAACCGGCGTTTACCTCGGCATGTACGCGGCGGACAAACGGGCCGGCTTCAACAACATCGCCGGCGTCGAAACCGTTTACGGGCGCAAACACGCTCTTTATTTGACCTACACCGGCTGGCGCAAGGTGCAGACCGATACGAATACCTACTTTCCGCTGCGCTTCGCCGACCGGGTCGCCGCCGTCGGCGGAGCGATCCAGATCGGTTGGGAGCCGCGCTTCGGGCTCGACGACGTCAAGGACGACGAATATGTGCGCACGTTCGCCAAAGAAGCGGCGGCATGGGGCAAACCGGTCTTCCTCCGCTACGCGTCGGAAATGAACGGCAATTGGGTGCCCTGGTACGGCGATCCGCGGAAGTACGTGGAGAAATTCCGGCTCATCCATGACATTATGGCGCAGGAAGCGCCCAATGTCGTCATGGTATGGTCGCCCAACTTCTCTCCCTACAACAACATTGAGCCTTATTATCCCGGCGACGACTACGTCGATTGGATCGGTTATTCCTTGTATGCCTCGGTGCCAACATATGACAACAAGGAGGATTTCGACAGTACGATCATCGACAGCTTCAAACGGCTGTACGACATGTTTCCGAACAAACCGATCATGATATCCGAAAGCGGCGTCTCCCACTTCGACATGACGCTGAACAAAGGGTATGAGCGTTGGGCGGAAGGACAAGTCGGCAGCTTGTACGAACTGCTGCCGCGCCTGTTCCCGCGGATCAAGTCGATCACTTACTTCAATTACAGCAAAGCAAGCTCCACCCGTTCGAACAAGCGGGACGTATACGACCTGGGCGAAAACCCGTTCGCCGACAGCGTCTATCGGCACGCGATCGCAAACCCGATGTTCCTGAGCGAAGTGAAGAACGGCGCCTCTTCCCCTGCCGGCAACATTTTCGTTCCGCTCGGCTCGGCGAAAGATTTGCAAGGCAAACACGAATTGTTCACTTACGTCAAGCTGCCGCATGGCGAACAGCCCTTTGCGGTGAGCGTCGCCCAGAACGGGCATACGTTGGGCACCGCTTATGCCATGCCTTGGCTGCTCAACATCGACTTCTCCCGCATCGATCCGCTTGCGCCGATTACGCTGACGGCATTCGACCGAAGCATGACGGCCATTGCGACGACGAACGCTTTTTTGCCGCATTAGGACGATGACGGCTCCGAACCGGACGCCGCCGCTCTTCGAATCCAGGTCGCCGCGGTAACGAGCAGCAGCGGAAGGACGAAGGAAAGGCTCACCCAAATCGGATGAACGGAAGTCACGATAAACGACCACTTGGCATAACCTTTCCAGGAATCAATCGACAGAACCGTCAGCAAGAGCGCGATCGGCATGATCAGCGCTCTTTCGTTATGCAGCCGGAACAGCCGGGCAATGGCCAGATTCAATGCGAACATGGCGAGGCTCAGCTTCATATAGGAACCGAGAATCATCGTCATGCCGACCGTCGATTCGATCCGTTCGATGATGTTCCCGACGTCGACGATTTGCGCCACCTGGAACAGCAAATATTTGCGTTCGCCCGTGATCGATCCGAACACCATCTGGGAGCACAGCACGGAAACCGTCAGGAACACGGCGTTCGCGAGCAACGCCAACTGCATCCGCCGCCCCAGCTTCCTGCCCCCGCCGCGCGGCACAAAGGCCAGCAGCATCGCCAGCGCCACGATTTCCGCATAAGGAAAGCCGTAGGCGAAATAAGCGCCATGCACAACCGGTTTCCATCCATCCGGCAGTATCGGCAGCAAATAATCCGCATCGTAATTCGGGATGAGCAGCAGCAGAACAAAACCGATCGCCAGCACCATAAAGCAACTGGTCAGCAGAAACAGCCGCGCCATCACTTCGATCCCCGCCCTTGCCGTCAAGGCGCTGGTCAACAGCAGCAAGAAATGAAACATGTACATCGGCGTTTCCTGCATCATCGAGCTGTTCATGAACAGACCGACATCAAGCGTAATGCCGATATTCATATGGATGAGCATCGTCAGGAACGGCATCATAACGACCCAGGTCGTCGTCCGGCCGAGCGCCTGGCGGCAGCAATCGACGAAGGTGAGCCCGGGATGGACGCGGTATAAATAGGTCATGCAGAGCAGGAGCAACACGCTGGCCGCATAAGCCATCAGCAGCGACAGCCAGGCGCCGGCGCGGGCCAAACCGACAAGCGGTCCCGGTATATTGATGATCGAGGAGCCGGTCATAAACGTGAACAGCAGCATGGCCAGTTGCCCGCTGCTTATCGTTTCCCGTTGCGCGATCATTGCGGCACCGACAACCGCGCTACAATCGCTTTGGCCGGCCCGATCAGCAAGTGACCCGTCACATCGTAAAATTTGGGCAGGCGCGCCTGCAAAATAAAATCAACGCCATGGTAGGCGGCAAGCAGGAGCAGCAGCCCGTACAACCATTTCGCTTTGGGCTCCAGCTTGCGTAAGCGCCACGTGTCGAATGCGAGAAAAACTGCCGCCATGCAGACGGACGCGATCGTTCGTTCCACCATGTCTGTCGCCTCCGGATCATTTTTTGACGTCGTTCGGATGACCGATTTCCGTCCCGGTATGCAGGATATCGACCGTAGCCTGCACGTCGAACGTGCTGGCGGCAAACCGACTGCCCCAATCGTCTTTCCAGCTTCTCCAGATGGCCGGATGCTTGCGATAAAGCCGATTGCCGAGGCCGATGGCGTCCAGTTGACTGGCCTTCATCTTCGCGATCACTTCGTTCATCTCCCGGTTCAGCTCCAGTTGCGCCCGCGCGACAAACACCGCTTCCTCCTCCGGCGTTTCGACCCGCGAGCAGCCGAGATCGCCGATCGACCCCTGGACGATCGTCCGGATCGTTGCAGACACTGCGTCGCCTCGAAGCGCGAAGCGCAGCTTGGTCTTCACCCGGGTAACTTCGATCGTTTCCTTGGATTTGCCGGATTTTCCTCGCCCTTCCTCCGGACAGGGGACTTCCAAGATCCCGTTCTCATATTCGTTGCGGAGCATCAGCAGCGGCTCGACTGCAGCGGACGACCACACATCCCGGAGAATCCCGTCTTTGAGCACCGCGCTGCCGGACGATACCAAATCTCCTTTGGCGTCGCGGTAAAAATAAGGCAGCAGCGCGACCCCTGTCGGATTTTTCGTTTGCCGGGCGAAACTGAGCAATGAGCCTTTGACAGACTTGGCCGAATGTCGCTTCGACGACCGATCGATTGAAGCCATTTGCTGGCTGATCGTGCTTTCGATCTTCGGCTTCGCAAGCAGATATGGCTCCATATCCCCTTGGCCAATCATCAGCAGCGCGTTCAGCCGCGGCTCGTGATCGCGGTAGAACACGTCGAGCAGGTCGCCGAGCTTCTGTTCGCGCGCCAGCGGTTCGCTGATCATGATGAGCCGCATATGGCTGAATTGCGCTTTCCGCCCGAGATGGATCGAGATGTCGCGGATCGCTTCGAACAAGGTGTCGTCTTCCGTCACTATGTTGACGTACGATTCCACTTGTTTCCCTTTCGCCCCCGCTTTCTGCGAAGGCTTGTATACTTCCGTTGTCAGCCGGTAAATGCCCGGGCCACCGGAATCGATGCCGACTCCCATGATGTAGCCTTTCTCCGGAAGCTCGGATTTGTCCCAGCAGCCCGCGGCGGGGAGCAGCGCCAGAACGACGCCCAGCAGTGTTGCCGTCCGTTTCATAGAGCCCCTCCCCGGTTGTTTTACCGCTTTTTCAGCATCCGTTTGTTGCGGTTCGTCACGATCAGCGGATCGAGCGGTCCCCGAATGAAAATATCGCGCCATTGCGCAAATTTGGCCGGTGCCAGCGGGGTCATGTACGGCTCGCCGAGCGCCCGCAGGCTGGTCATATGCAGCAAAATCCACAGCATTCCGATCATTACCCCGAACCCGCCGAGAAAGGCCGCCATCATCATCAACGGAAAACGCAAAATGCGCAGTGCGGAAGCAAGGTTGTACTGCGGCAGCGCAAACGAGGCGATACCGGTGATTGCGACAATGACAACCATAATCGGCGAAGCGATGCCGGCATTGATCGCCGCCTCCCCGATCACAAGAGCGCCAACGATGCTTACCGCCGAGCCGACCGGCTTCGGCAGCCGAATGCCGGCTTCCCGCAGCAGCTCGAAAAAAAACTCCATGATCAGCGCTTCGAAAAAAGCCGGGAACGGAATGCCTTCGCGCGAGTCGATAATGGCCAGCAGCAGAACGGTCGGAATCAGCTCCGTATGGTAGGTCGACAACGCAACATAGATGCTCGGCAGCGTCAACGCAATGAAAAATGCCACCCAGCGCATCAAACGAATCAAGGTCGAAATGAGGGTGCGCTGGTAATAGTCTTCGGCCGTTTGCAGAAATTCGCTGAACAGACCGGGGCAAATGAGCACCGTGCCGGTGCCTTGCACCAGGACGGCGATTTTGCCGTCCATCAGATTGGCCGCTGCCACATCGGTTCGCTCCGTATATTTCACTTGCGGAAACGGGCTCATGGTGGAATCTTCCAACACCTGCTCGACATAGGAGGCTTCCAGCACTTCCACGTCTAGAGAGGCGATTCGCTCGCGGAACAGCGTCAGCGTATTCGGATCGACCGCGTTTTCGACGTAGATGTAAGCAAGCCGGGTATTCATCGTGCCGCCGGTATCGACGTATTCGAGCTTCAGCAAATGGCTGCGGATGCGCGAGCGGATGAGTCCGATATTGGTCGTCAAATCTTCGACCGTGCCTTCGCGCGGCCCTTGCACGACGGATTCGGTGGAAGGTTCGGCAACTTGCCGCTTCTCCAGGGATAAGGCGTGAAAGGCGAGCGCGACATTCCAACCATCGAACATAATGACGACATCGCCGTTCAAAATATTTTCCTTGACCGCTTCGTAGCTGTACACGAGATTAGCGGAATCGTTGGACGCGACATGGCTGCCAAAATACGACCGGATCGCATCGATCGTCACTTCGGTTCCCGGCCCGATCGTCATCTCCACCAAGTCCTGCAGCGCCAGCTTCATATAATTGTGCTGCTTCTGCTGTACGAGCGTGTTGAAGTACAAGGAAACCGCGTGGTTTTCCATATTCGGGCCGAACTGCCAAGGCAGCACCGCCAAATCGTCGCAATCGGCAAAATCGTGCTCCAGCCGCGTCCGGTTGTAGGCCAAGTTAAGCGAGAGCGGTTGCATATCGACGGGCTCCTTTCGCTGCCGGATTTCCCCGTTAGTGTGCGCCGCCGTTAGCAAAATATGCAAAATCCCCGCAAGGCAAATAACCTCCCGGGCAAGGGAGGTTGGGGCTGGGGGCGAGTGGAGCGGCAAACTAGAACACTTTCTGGTCCGTGTACTTGCCCCGGATCTGCATCATGCCTTCGATGTTCGACAGAAAAATATCGACCAGCGCGGGATCGAAATGTTTGCCCCGCTCCGCTTTGAACAGATCGATGATTTCGGGCAGCTCCCATGCTTTTTTGTAGACGCGTTCGCTGCCAAGCGCGTCGAAGACGTCGGCAATGGCGATAATCCGGCCGTAAATATGGATGTTTTCGCCCTTCAGCCCATTCGGATAACCGCTGCCGTCATAATGCTCGTGATGCTGATGGGCGATGATCGCCGCCGCATTAAGCAGTTTGATCTGCGAATGCTTCAGCATGCTATGGCCGATGGAGGCATGGGTTTTGATGACTTCAAATTCATCGTCGGTGAGTTTGCCGGGCTTGTTCAGAATGTCGTCCGGGATGCCGACTTTGCCGACATCGTGCATCGGCGAAGCGAGGCGGATCGTTTCCGCTTCCTCCTCCGGCAGCCCGTACGCCAGCGCAAGCAGCTTCGAATATTCCGCGACGCGTTTGACGTGATAGCCGGTTTCCTTCGAGCGCGTTTCGGTTATTTCGCCCATCGTGAAGATGATTTCCTTCTGTGTATTTTCCACCTCTTGGTTGAGGTAAATGTTTTCGAAGGCAATGGTGACGTTGGCGCAATAAATTTCGATCAGGTAACGGTCCCACTCGGATAACGACTGGAAGCCGTTGAGGAAATTGACGTTTTCGATGCCGGTTTTGCTTCGTACGTAGATAACGAGGCGATCGTCGTAAAACCGACTCGACTTGTCCATGAACGAACGTTCGATGTCGGCGGCGATCGAATCGTCGACAACGTCGCGCAGCCGGTGGTTTTCCGGCACGGTAAAGTCGCCGCTTGCCGCGAGTATGAAAATGTCGGCCTCGTCCTTCGTGACGGCAAGCGAACAATGCAGCGCATTTTTGTGCAAATGCACGATTGACGTCAACTGCGTCAGCACGCCGGAAGCGAATTTTTTCATCGATTGCAGCTCGAAGATTGTCGAGGAAGCTTTGATGATTTCCTCCAGACCGTTTTTATTGCTTTCAATCACTTTGATATCGCGATAGGAACGCAGCGACGACACGATCGCCGTAAACAGCTTCTGGCTGGTCAGCTCCGTTTTTTCCTTGTAATCGTTAATATCGTAATTCATGATGACCAGCTTCTCCGGCGCCTGACCCGGTTGTCCGGTGCGCAGGATGATGCGGATGGCGTTGTTCTTCAATTGCTCGCGTATGTATTTGACCAGCTTGAGGCCGGAATCTTCCTCTTCCATCACAACGTCGAGCAGAATAAGCGCCGTATCGGGATGCTCCACCAGCAGCTGTTCCGCTTCCGCCGCCGTCAGTGCGCTATGGAACACAAGCTTCTTGCCGTCGAATTCGAAATCGCTCAATACGAGCTTCGTCACCTGATGTACTTCCGGATCGTCGTCGGCGATAATGATTTTCCAGCAACCGATTGCGTCTGCAAGTGAGGGAGCGCGATCTGCGTCGTCATCGCCGAAAAACATATACTCTTCTTCCGGAACCGGATTGGATTCCAGTCTGTCGTCACTCATCGCAATATCTCCTCCTCTGCGCTCTTGGGAGCGGCTTTCATCAAGAAGAGCGGGCCAGCTTGCTATACGGCTGCGCATGTGCTACCGAAAATTCGATCGTAAATGCCGCGCCTCGTCCGGGTTCGCTTTCGCAACGAATCGTGCCGCCCAACGTCTGGGTGACGAGATTGTAAACGATATTCATGCCGAGCCCCGTGCCGCCTCCGCCTCGATTCGTCGTGAAGAACGGATCGAACACTTTGTCCACGACTTGCGGCTCCATGCCTTTGCCGTCGTCGACGTAAAGGAGCGTCAGCTTGTCGCCTGTTCGGTCGACTGCGATGCGGATCGTTCCTTCGTCCTGCGGACCGTAGGCGTGAATGATCGAGTTCATCAGCAGGTTAGTCACAATTTGCGAAATGGCGCCGGGGTAGCTCGTAATTTCCAGGTTCGGGTCGCATGTCACAATCACGCGATGCCGCGTTTTTTTGAGCCGCGGCCGCAGGCTGACCAACAATTCGTCTTCCAGATACGACTGGATGCGGAACGTGCGCTTCGCTTCGCTCGACTGGTCGACCGACACCTGCTTGAAGCTGCGGACGAGATCGGAAGCGCGCTGCAGGTTCGTGCGGATCATGACGATCGTATCGCCGGTCGTTTGCAAGTATTGTTCCATATCCGACTTCTTCACCTTGTTCTGCTGGAACAAGGCGGCGAACTCGTTCGTCTTCTGCTCCAGAAACGAAACCGCCGTGACGCCGATGCCGACCGGGGTATTGATTTCATGCGAAACGCCGGCCACCAGGCTGCCCAAGGCGACCATCTTCTCCGATTGCACCAGCTGCTTCTGCGCGTTCTTGATCGTTTCCATCGCGTGCTGCAGCTCTTGGTAGCGGTTCTCGAGATTGACGACCATGTCGTTGAAAGCCGCCGAAAGCTCGTTGATTTCACCGCTGGCGTTCAGCGGTATTTGCACGTGCCGCTCTCCCTGCTGCACTGCGATGGCCGATTTGCGCAGCGTCATGAGCGGCGCGATCAGCATCTTCTGGATGATGAACGACAGCATGCCGAGCAGAAGCAAACAGATGCAGGACGCGAACACGACGATCAGCCGAACGCGTTCGTTAATTACCGTCTCCTCGTGGGACGAATTGAGAAAAATTTCCACCACACCGATGGTAGTGCCGTCCTCGAACATCGGAGCCAGCAGCCGCACCTTCGGAATGCCGTCGCGATCGCCTTTGATGTGGAACACCATATTTTCGCGCTGCTCCATCGTCTCGGACATGTTGTCGAGCGGCGGGCTGGTGCCGATCATCGGGCGGTTGGTGGAAGCAAGCACCTTGCCGTCGTTGCCGATCAAGGTCAGCGCGATGACATTGTCGTCCTTGTATTGAATATAATCGAAAATTTGCTGCACGTCTTCGATCGAATGCGATTCTTCGTAACGCCCGTTGATGGCGGCAGTAATGCCCTTGAGCTGCGACACGTACGTTTCTTCTACGGTTTGGCGCAAGCTGTAGGAGTCGAAGGCGACGATGATGGCCGTCAGCAAGATGGTGACGATGGCGAACAGAAAAACGATTTTCTTGCGCAAGGAAATATTGCGGTGCAGCATGTCCCCCTCCTTCGCAGCGCGGTCCGCTCCGTTCCGAATGATGTTATTTGATTTCGAAGTTGACCGATTTGTTCACATCGTACGGCGTATGATCATTGTTGTGCAGCGACACCTTGACTTGATGCTTGCCCTGTTTTAAATCGCCAAACACAACCGTCGGATCGGAGACGACCGTCTTCTCTCCGTCATCCATGTACATGTGAATATGGCCTTGCCCTTCCATGCGCTGCATGCCGAGATGATCTTTGCTGATCTTCATGTCCGTCTTCACTTCGACCGTTGCCGAAGTGCCGTTCACCGTAACAATTACATCCAGCGTCGGTTTGTAAGCGCTCGCCGCCTGCTCTTTCTTGTCGCTGCATGCCGTCAGCACCACACCCAACACGACCACCATCGCCAGACCCCATCTTTTCATCCTTTCACATCCTTATCGAAAATAGCTTGCACTCGCAGGCAACGGGCAGCTGGCAAAAGCGGCAAACCTTATGTCCATAGTCCTACTTTTCATATTAGCATGCCGTGACATTCTCCCACAATACGACAATCTTCCGAACGCCGGCCGCACCGGAGACTTCGTTACTGTAACATACGCAGCTTGTCCCCGATCAGTTCGAACGAGCCGGCAAGCGGGGCAAATCAAGAAAAAACCGGCGCGGGACGCGGCCGGTTTCATGTATTGCTTCCTATGGTTCAGCTTTCGTTTTCGATGGACGTGCCGTTCCGCTCCGCGATTCGCCTGACGGTTTGTTCCGCCACTTCAAAAGGCAGCTTGATTTTCTCCTCGCGGATGACGATGGGTTCCTCTCTTCCCCTCACCAGCAGTTCGATCCGTTTGCGTTGCTTGCGGGAAAACAGCGTCTTCACCGGCTCCTGCGTCAGCTTGATCCGGTAGATCGCATCGAGCGCAATAATTTGGCGCAGCGATTTCCCGCCGACATCCACTTCCAGAATCATCTCCGTCCGGTCCACATTCACATCCGTAACCGTAAGCAAACCTTTATCCCTCCCGCGCTTTCCCGGACGCCTGAAGCAACCGGGCCATAAACCGGGCTCGGCGTTTCGCCAAACCCGTTATCAGTTTATGGGCGCGGGGCGCGATTTAGAAGAGAACAGAGGCGGACAGCGCTACTTCACGATAATTTTTGCTTTCATGAACGGTTTGTGCGGCTCGCAGTAGTAGTCGTACTCCCCGGCCTTCGTCAGCGTAATCGTCGCCGATTCGCCGGCCGCAAGCAGCCGGGTCGAGAACGAGCCGTCCACCGCCACGGCATTGTGCATCGCGTCCTCGTCCTTGTTCGTGAACGTGACGGTGTCGCCGACCGAAACGGTGATGACCGATTCGCTAAAAGCGTAATTTTCCATATAAACGGTGTGGGCGGAACCGGTTGCCGCCGGTTGCGGCTGGTCTGTCGGTTTCGGCTCCGTCGCCGGCATCGGCATGCTCATGGCGCCGTGGAATTTGGCCGGATCGATGACATACCAGACGTTGTTGACCGCCTGACCGGTTGTCATGCCCGCTTTCGTATCTTTCGCGAAGTAGTACAGCGGGAACCCTCTGTAAGTCGTTTGCGGCGTGCCGTCCGGACGAATCAGCGTGCCAAAATCGGATGCCGCGAGCCCTGCCGGCACATTCGGCGTTTCGGCGTAAAACGCCGGCCAATTGGTCAGGCATTGGCCGCTGCAGGCGCTGACGCCGCTTAAATCTTTGTCGAAGTAATACAGCGTGCGCCCGCTGCCGTCCACAAGGAAGTTGCCCAGCGTGCCGTAAGCGGCGAACGTAACGGAATACGGTTTGGCCAAATACCATACTTTGCCGGACGCCTCGCCGTTTACGTCGCCAGGCGCCTTATCCTTGACGAAGTAATAAAGCGGCCAGCCGTTGTACGTCGTTTGCTTCGTGCCGTCCGCGCGCGTGAGTACGCCGAACGAAACGGCGTTCAGCGCTGCCGGTACCTGCAGCTGTTCGGCATAAAAGACCGGCCAGTTGGCCAGACATGCCGCCTGGCAAGCATTCGGGTCGGCTGGATCTTTGGCGAAGAAATACAGCGACATGCCTTTGCTGTCGGTCATGAACGTTCCGTATGCGCTGGCCGTCACACTCGTTTGCAGTTCGATGCGCGGGTAAGTCAGCGCTGCCGCCTTGGCGGCGTCAAGGCTGCCTGCTTCGGCGAGCGTTTCGGCAAGCTTCTTGCCGCCTTTGACGGCGGTTTGGAGCGCTTCGACCGTCGCTGTGGCGATGTCGGCGTTATGGAACGAAGCTGCGCCGGCCGCACGGTGCAAACCGAGCTTGCCGGCGAAAGCGATGACGTCGTCGTATGCGAAATCAGCGTCCTGCTTGTAGCCGAGCGCTTCCAGCATCACCTTGTAATATTGCTGCGCGGAAATAACCGCCAGCGGGTCGAACTTGTTGTTGCCGGTTCCTGCCCAGCCCAACTCGGGATGCGCTTTCAAATAAGCCATGATCGTTTTGTTGCTGTCGCCGACCTGGGAGGCGTCCTCGAAGTTGTCCGTGCCTTTGTAAGCGAGCGCCGCTTGCTCCAGCCCCTTCAAGCGCAAATACATGATTGCGGCCTGAATCCGCATGGTCGGCTTTGCCAAATACGCGGGAGTCAATCCTTCCTCATCGCCTTGCAGCATGCCGAGATTCGCCACGATGTCCGTGTCCGATTGCACCGCGGCGTTTTCCGCCTTGGCTGTAGCCGCTCCCCAAACCGCAATCGCCAGCAGGAGCAGCAAAACCAAACCGATCGCGTTGCGGACGATAGCCACACCCTGCCGCCTGAAGATAACCTTACCGCTTGCCACTGTCACGATAACGCCTCCTTATGTATGCCTGCCCGCGATCGCTGCAGCGTGACGCGGGCAAGCCATGCGATCGGCACGCGGCGCCGGCCGCCGTCGTAACCGTCTACTGTAAGGAACGGCGATTGTTCGGGATCGGTTTGCGCCTTGGCGGAATCATCGGCAGGCAAACTGCTGCCGTTTTCAGAGCAGCAAATGCATGTCGCCGAATTCGTGCCACAAATACCGATTCGCAATCGCTTCCCGGTAAGCCCGCTCCAGATCGGCCGGTGCGGCGAAAGCCGACAGCAGCTCGAGGTGGCTCGCCTCCGGTTCGTGGAAGCCGGTCAGCAGACCGTCAACGACTCGCAGCGGGTAGTGCCGGTCGATGTACAGGTTCGTGCGGCCGCTTCCCGCCCGGACGAAGCCGTCGGTCGTTGCCGCCGTTTCCAGCGTGCGCACGACGGTCGTGCCGACAGCGATGATTCGCCCGCCGGCGGCTTTGGCGCCGTTCACGGCTTCCGCCGTTGCCGCCGGGATCGCATACGGCTCGGCATTGCGCCGCGGATGCGGCTGTTCGCCGTCGGGAGAGCCGGCCGCATACGGCCAGTAGCTAAGCCCGGCGTGCAGCTCGATAAAAGCGAAGCCGATCCCGCGCTTCCGCAGCTTGCGGATCAGCTGCCAGCTGAATGCGCGGCCGGCCGAAGGCATCTCGACCGAACCCGGCGCGGCGGCGAAGACGGTCTGGTAGTAGTCGAGCGCCCAAGGCTGGCGGGCGTATTCGTACCGCACCGGCTCGCCGAGAGCGTAGATGCGCTCATACAGCGAAGGGCCGCTGCAGGAAAATTGCAGCGTAAACGTCGGCGCGCCGTCCGTCCGCGCGGCGACAAGCGCCGACAATGACGGCGCAAACCGCAGCGTGTCGCCGACTTCCACCTCCGCGGCCAGCACGAGCGCTTCCCAGCTGCCGGCGCCCAGCAGATGCGACAGCCGCACTTCCACACGCTCCTCCGCGACATTTCCTCCGCGCAGCCGCTGCGCCTGCAGCACGGCCGGCATCGTCCGGCTTGCGTTGACGACGATCACATCGCCCGGGCGCAAATGGCAGTCGAGCTCGTAGAAGCGCGAATGCCCCGACTCGCCCGACCGGCGATCCGTCGTCAGCAGCCGGACGCCGTCGCGCCGCAAGCCGCGAACTTCCGGAGGCTCCGGCGCATGGAGGACGGACGGCAACTCAAACGCGATCGTCATGCGGCTCTTCCCCCTTTCCGCCAAACGGCGGGCGAACGAACTGCTGCGCCTGGAAGCGGCTGCCGTTGACTGTGGCCGCTTCGTCCGATGCGAGATACAGGAACACGTCCGTCACGTCATCCGGTTCGGCCAGCCCGTAATCGCAATCCGGCACCGCCAGCTCGTGCATGCGGGTGTTCATTTCGCCGGGATCGACCATATTGACGCGGACGCCGCTGTCCGCCACTTCTTCGGCCCACGTTTCGGTCAACCCTTCGAGGCCGAATTTGGAAATGCCGTAAGCGCCCCAGCCACCGTAGCCGACATGACCGGCTTCCGATGTGACGTTGATGACCGAACCGCTCCCGCGCAGCAGCATGCCCGGCAGCACGCGCCGCGTCACGAGAAACGGACCGAGCGTATTGACGCGCAGCACTTCGGCGAAGTCCGCTTCGGGGTAGTCGAGCAGCAGCGGTATCGGGCTCGGGCCGAGCGTCGACGCGTTGTTGACGAGCACGTCGATGCGGCCGAACAACGCTTCCGCCGTACCGATGAACCGCTCGACATCCCGCGTGTCGGCCGCGTCGGCTGCGATGGCGAGCACTTCGCCGCCGAACGCTTTTGCTTCCGCGGCCGTTTGCGCCAGCTCCGCTTCCCCGCGCGCGCACAACGCAAGATCCGCGCCGGTTCGCGCGAAGGCGAGCGCAAGCGCTTTGCCGAGACCGCGGGATGCTCCGGTAATCATGACCACTTGTTTCGGGCGATTCGTTTGTTTCGTTCCTGTTTCCATCGTGCAACACCTCTTCCACACATAATATACATATATGTTTATTAAGTATGTTATCGCTGCGACGATGGTGTGTCAATGCATATTTTGCGTTTAAGAAAAATCGTCAGGGGAGATCGCCCTGACGGTCCTTTCGGGTTTGGAGTCTGAAAGGGGCTGCTTTTTTGCCCCGCGGCCATCGGGGCAAGCGCCATGCCGTGCCCAGCAATCTGGCTTGGCCGGCAACTGTCAACCTCCAGTGGGGCCGGGCCGATGCAAGGGAAGGCTGGCCTTGTGAGGGGGGAACGCCTAGCATGGAGCAGACACTTTGATTCATGCGCGCCATACCCTCATGCGCCAACCCCCCCTTCCCAAATAGGCCATGTTTTCTTGCCTATTTCGCCAAAAACGGGCAGCCTCTTCAAAATAACCAGCGAAATCACTGGCTATTTCACTTGAAGTACCTATTTGAAGGCGATACGGGGCAAATAACCAGTGTTTTCACTGGCTATTGCCGGCGGGCCGGACGATCTGGGGCAAATTAGCCATTTTTCATGGGCTATTTTGGTTTCCGAGCAATAAATCGGGCCACTCAGGGGAGGGTCGCCAGGATCTGCTTCCAGCAGCGGCGCGCGAGTACGCTCGTTCACGAAGCAGCGGAGCGGAAGGGCTGCTCTGAAGAAGCGGAGCGCTTTCTGTAAGAAAGCGGCTTCGGAAGCCTATGCTGCGTTCGCCTTTGTTTTCGGATGGTTACCTTGGCCGTATTGTTTCCCGGTTGCGCTTCCTAGCTCCAGCACGCCTGCAACATCCTGTCCCTACCCGGAACTTATCCATTCTTAAATATCAAAAAAGACCGCCTCCTGGACGGTCTCGCACCTTGCTATCGCTACGATGATTCTCCTTCATGGCGCCCGTTCGCCATCGGGAGGGAGCAAGAAGCCACTTTCTTACTTCGGCGTTTTAACGGTTTACAATGAGCTTATTCGGTCATTTCGAACGATTTTCCGGCGCTAACGGATCGTAGCGGGCTTATTTCCTGATTTTACTCCGATTTAATCGGCTTTTCGGCAAATAACGACTGTGAGAACCGTTAGATTTGCAAACGGGCCGATTTCGACTGGATAAGACCTGTACGAACCGTTAGGCGCAGAAAGCGGCATGCCGCCTACGGCGTTCCGGCACTACCGGCGTTCCGGCAGCACATCGCGCAGCGCCGGCTCCAGCGTGGCGAAGCGGAAAACGAAGCCGGCGTCGAGCAGCTTGCGCGGCAGCACGCGCTGTCCATCCAGCAGCAGGGACGCCATTTCGCCGAGCAATAGCCTCAGCGCAGCGGCGGGAAGCGGCAAAGCATGCGGCCGATGCAGCATCCGGCCGATCGTGCGGCCGAACGCGTCGTTCGTCACCGGTTCGGGAGCCGTGGCATTCACCGGGCCGACGATGGCGTCGTGACGGATGCAATAGTCGATCAACCGCACCATATCGTCGATGTGAATCCACGAAATGGGCTGCCGGCCGCTGCCGATCCGTCCCCCGACGAACAGCCGGTACGGCAGCACCATCTTCGGCAGCGCTCCGCCGCCTGCTCCGAGCACCAGACCGATCCGCAGCTTCACGACGCGGCAGCCGGCGATGGCGTCCGCCGCCCGTTCCCACTGCGTCACGACACGGCCGAGAAAATCGCTCGTTTGCGCCGGGCTGCTCTCATCGAACGTCGCTTGCTCGGAAGCGCCGTAAACCGACATGCCGGAGCCGTTCACAACGACGGCCGGCTTGTCGCGCAAACGCGAGACGAGCCTCGCAACCGATTGCGCCGCGCTGAGCCGCGACTCGAGAATACGCTCCTTCGCCGCTGTCGTCCAGCGCTGGTTGATCGATTCCCCCGCGAGGTTGACGAACGCGTCCAGCCCTTCCAGCAGCTGCGGCTCGCGTTCCAGCTGCGCCCACGATACGCGCAACGCGCCCGCTACCGACTGCGGCGTTCCGCTGTCCGAACCGCCCGATCGCGACACGACGACAACTTCGTCCCCCCGCTCGCGCAAATAACGAACGAGGTGGCCGCCGATGAAGCCGGTGCCGCCGGAAACCGCGATTTTCATTCCGCCACTTCCTTTCTGCATGCTCTCCGTCATCTTTCGTCGCGTTTTCTGTCCGTTCCGATCGCCGGATAGCGCAAAATCGAGCGCCGCGGCAGCTTCCATTTGAACAAAACCGACAGCATCCGCATGACAATAACCGTGCAGAACAGCAGCGACAGCTGCAGCGTATTCTCGCCGAAGCCGAGGCCGATCGCCAGGCCGGCCATAATCGCCCACACGGCATAAATTTCGTCGCGCAGCACGAGCGGCTTGCGGCCGGCCAGCACGTCGCGAATCATGCCGCCGCCGATGCCGGTCATGACCGCGGCGACGAGCACGGCGCTGAGCGGATGACCCATCTGGGTCGCGTACAATGCGCCCTGAATCGCGAATGCCGATAACCCGATCGCATCAAAAAACGATTCCCACGCCTTCCACCGTTGAATCCAGGTTGGCGGCAGCAGGAAAACGAGCGTCATCGCGATCAGCGCCGCCCGCAGCAGCCAGCCGTGTTCCCACAGCGTCGTCACCGGCACGCCGATCAGCAAATTGCGCACGACGCCGCCCCCGAACGCCGTCACCAGCCCGAGCACGTAAACGCCCAGAATGTCATACTCTTCTTCCATCGCCACAATCGCGCCGCTCACCGCAAACGCGATCGTGCCGATCAAACTGAACAACTCCCAGTTCAAGCCAAACCCTCCGTATCGATCCGAACCCCGGCCGACCGATTACCGGTTGTCGCCGTCGAACAAATTGCCGAGCCCGCCAAGCACGCTTCCTTCTTCCTTGCGTCCGTAGAACCTCGACGCCGACACGATGCGATCGGCCATCCGGCTGAACGGCAGCGATTGCAGCCATACCCGGCCGGGTCCGCGCAGCGTGGCGAAAAACAGTCCTTCGCCGCCGAACAGCGCCGATTTGACGCCTTTGACGAATTCGATGTCGTAATCGACCGATTGCGTCAAAGCGACCAAACAGCCGGTGTCGACGCGCAGCACCTCTCCGGGCTGCAGCACCTTTTCAACGATTACGCCGCCGGCATGGACGAAGGCGAGTCCGTCGCCTTCAATCTTCTGCATGATGAAGCCTTCGCCGCCGAAGAAACCCGTGCCAAGCTTGCGCTGGAACGCAATGCCGACGGAAACGCCTTTGGCCGCGCAGAGAAACGCATCCTTCTGACAAATGATTTTGCCGTCCAGCTCGCTTAAGTCGAGCGGCACGATTTTGCCGGGGTATGGGGAAGCGAATGATACCCGCTCTTTGCCCCGGCCTGCGTTCGTGTACAAGGTCATGAACAAGCTTTCGCCCGTCAGCAGCCGTTTTCCCGCGCCGAGCAGCTTGCCCATGAACCCTTTGTTGTCGCTGCTGCCGTCGCCGAATATCGTCTCCATACGGATCGACGCTTCCATCATCATGAAGCTGCCGGCTTCCGCCACGACGCTTTCGCCCGGGTCCAGCTCGATTTCGACGAGCTGCATCTCGTCCCCGATAATGCGATAATCGATTTCATGCGCGTTCATAGCGGTTGCCCTCCTGGAAAATAGTCTCGTTCGAGCTGTTCTAGCTCTTGCACCGCCCGCTGCGCGTAGCGGATCGTTTCGCGCAGCTCGTCCAACTGGCGCTGCAGCGCATGATGCAGCGACTCGCGGTACTCCGGCACCGCATGCGAATAAGCGGCTAACGTATGTAACGGCATCAGGGCGATTTCGCCGAACGCCAGCGCCCGCCGCTGATGGAAAAAACCGACGTCCGCCGAACCCGGATGGTGCAGGTTGCCCTGCTCCGGATGCTTCAGCACGGCGAGCACCTTGACCGCCGCTTTCGCCTCCCCGCCTTCGACGATTTCGCCGATATATTCGCCGGACTTGTAGCCCGCCCGGACAATCGTTCCGATGGCCAGCACAGCCGCTCCCCCTTCAACCGTTGTGGTTATGCCTCCGCCGTTTGTTTTGCTTTCATATCGGCCAAAGCGGCTTCAATTTCTTCCCGCGGCAAATTGCCGGCTTCCAGCTTGTCGTCGTCCAGCAACAACAGCCGTTCGTAAAAAGCGATCCCGCCCTCAACCCATGCTTCATGGCCGCTGCTGCCGCCTGCCGCCCCGGGCAAATCGAACAGCGTGTCTTCCGCTTTGGCGAATTGACCGGTTTGTTCGAAATACGGGACCAGCCGTGCCGACACGTCGACCGGCAGCTCATAAGGCGCAAGCCGCTCCAGCAGCCCGCCGATTTCGCCGTTCAAATCGAGGAAGCCCGGATCCGGTTCGTGCTCGTGTACGGTCAGAAACAGGCGCAGCGCCTTCACATAACGCGGATAACTCTCCTCGTCGTCGCCGCCGTCCGCGAAGATGTCGCCCTCTTCCTTCAACAGGCGGGCAACGCCGGTGGCATGCTCGATCGACAGCAGCTCGTTTGTCGTCATCATCGCCAGCAAATCTTTTTCCGAGAGCGAGTTGAGCAGCTTGGAATTGAGTCGAAAAAACTTGCTCAGCGTTTCGTCAAGCGTCTGCAGCGCCTGCTCCTTCTTCATTTCCTTGCGCAGCCCGGCGATCGCGCCGATCGCTTCCGTCATCTGCTGGATCATCCGCAGCAAGTAGTCCCGTTGGAACATAACGTTCCCTCTCCCCCATTCAAACGTCTATCAAAGCGCCGATTCGATCGCTTCGATCAGCGCCGGGTCGTCCGGCGTCACTTTCGGCGACAAGCGGGCGACAATCGCGCCGCCCTTGCCGATGACGAATTTTTCAAAATTCCACGTAATATCGCCTTGCGGCTCCGCATGTTCGGTCAAATAAGCGTACAGCGGATGCTTTTCGTCCCCGAGCACGTGAATTTTTTGCAGCAGCTCGAACGAAACGTCGTACGTCAGCTTGCAGAACGACTGGATTTCCTCCATCGTGCCCGGCTCCTGGCCGGCAAAATCGTTGCACGGGAAACCGATTACGCGCAAGCCGCGCTCCCCGTATTTGCGGTTGAGCGCTTCGAGCCCTTCGTATTGCGGCGTCAGGCCGCACTTCGATGCGACATTGACGATCAGGAGCGCATCGCCTTCATACGTGTTCATCCGCTTCTTCGTTCCGTCAGCGGCAGTTACTTCGATGTCATACAAGCCCGCCATCCCCAACACTCCTTCGTTCGGATAATTGTCGCGTATTCCGCGCCTGTTGTTATTATAGCATTTCTCGCGGGAAGATCACGAATCGCCTCCGCAGCCCCGTCAACAGCGGCGATATCGGTTTCAATCGTTTTTGGCAATTGCTTCATGCGGCGAAAACCGGTAAAATAAGCTCATCCGAACTAAGGCAGGTGCTATGGCATGAGCGAATCGAACGAACCGCGCAAAGTCAGCCTGGCCGACGCGATCAAGAACAAGCTGGCCCAGAAGCAGCAGGCACAGAAAGACGCCAACGCCGCCAAAGGCAAAGGCGACAAAGGCGCGGCCGCAGGCAGTCCCAAGATCCAGAGCCAAATGACGAAGAAAGTGAACAACCAGCGCCGTCGCACCGGCGGTAGTTAAGCAAGCCGCACAAACGAAAGCCTTGCCGCCGGCAATTGCCGGGGCAAGGCTTTTTTCGTGGCGTCTTATACGTACAGCGCGGAGCGCTGCTTCTGCACGTCGCTGCTTTCGAGATATTCGTCGTACGTCATCAGCTTGTCGATGACGCCGTTCGGCGTAATTTCGATGATGCGGTTGGCGATCGTCTGAATGAACTGGTGGTCATGCGACACGAACAGCATTGTGCCGTCGAATTCGACAAGCCCGTTGTTGAGCGCCGTAATCGATTCGAGATCGAGATGGTTCGTCGGCTCGTCGAGCATAAGCACGTTGGCGCCGTTCAACATCATGCGCGAGAACATGCAGCGCACCTTCTCGCCCCCGGACAGCACGCTTGCCTTCTTCAGCGCTTCTTCGCCGGAGAACAGCATGCGGCCGAGGAAACCGCGCAGGAACGATTCGTCCTGGTCTTTCGAATACTGGCGCAGCCAGTCGATCAAATTCATATCGTTGTTGTCAAAATAGGCCGAGTTGTCTTTCGGGAAATACGCCCGCGTCGTCGTGACGCCCCACGAATAGCTGCCTTCGTCCGGCTCCACTTCGCCGGAAATAATTTGGAACAACGTCGTTTTGGCCAGCCCGTTCGGTCCGACCAGCGCAATTTTGTCGCCCTTGTTGACGATCAGGGTGAGCTTGTCGAGCACCTTTTCGCCGTTCACCGTTTTGCTGATGCCTTCGATCGACAGCAGCTGCTTGCCCGCTTCGCGCTCCGGCTTGAAGTGAATGAACGGATATTTGCGCGACGACGGCCGGATGTCCTCCAGCGTCAGCTTCTCCAGCAGCTTCTTGCGGCTCGTCGCCTGCTTCGACTTGGATGCGTTCGCGCTGAACCGGCGGATGAATTCCTCCAGCTCCTTGCGTTTTTCGTCGACGCGCTTGTTCGACTCGCGCTGCAGCCGCAGCGCCAGCTGGCTCGACTCGTACCAGAAGTCGTAGTTGCCGACATACAGCTGGATTTTGCCGAAATCGATATCCGCGATGTGCGTACAAACCTGGTTCAGGAAGTGGCGATCATGGGATACAACGATAACGGTGCCTTCATAACGGCCGAGGAAATTTTCCAGCCATTGGATCGATTCCAGGTTCAAATGGTTCGTCGGTTCGTCAAGCAACAGAATGTTCGGATTGCCGAACAAGGCTTGGGCGAGCAAAACGCGTACTTTTTCGTTGCCGTCCAGCTCTTTCATCGTCAAATCGTGCAGCGGTTTGGCGATGCCAAGGCCAAGCAGCAGCTCGGCGGCGTCGGATTCCGCTTCCCAGCCGTTCAGCTCGGCGAATTCGCCTTCGAGCTCGGCGGCGCGCATGCCGTCTTCATCGGAGAAATCCGGCTTGGCGTAAATCGCGTCCTTCTCTTCCATAATTTCATACAGGCGCGCATGGCCCATGATTACCGTCTTGAGCACGTTGAACTCGTCGTACTCATAGTGGTTCTGCTTCAACACCGCCATCCGTTCGCCCGGCGTGATGTGCACTTCGCCGCGGCTCGAATCGATTTCGCCGGACAATATTTTCAGAAACGTCGATTTGCCCGCTCCGTTCGCGCCGATCAAGCCGTAGCAGTTGCCCGGGGTAAACTTGATGTTGACATCTTCGAACAGCGCGCGACTTCCGTAGCGCAGCGTTACATTGCTTACACTGATCATGTCGCTATAAAACCGCCTTTGCTTATTGGTAGGGTCATTCCTTCATTGTACCACAGGAAACTATCGGAAGCATCCCGTTAATCCGCGATTCGGTCAGCTTTCGATCTGCTGCACGAGCTCCGACAGTTCGGCCCACCGCTCCATGGCCGCGTCGAGCTCCGCTTCTTTCGCCTGCTGCTCGGCGAACAGCTGCTGCACTTTGGCGTAGTCGGTCGCCGCTTCGGCGATCGCCTGCTTGATGCGGGCGACTTCGTCCTCAAGTCCGGTTATGACCGATTCGATCGTGTCCCATTCTTTCTGGTCCTTGTAGCTCAGCTTCTTCGGCTTGGCCGCAGCCGGCGGCGCGGCGGCAACCGGAGATTTGGCGCCGGCCGCGGCGGATTTGCGCTCGGCCTCCTCCGCCAGCTTTTCCGCTTCCCGCTTCTCCAGCCATTCGGAATAGTTTCCTTCGAACCGGCGAATCGTGCCGTCCGCTTCGAATACGAGCAGCCGGTCTACCGTCCGGTCGAGAAAATAACGATCATGCGATACGGTCAGCACGACGCCGGGGAACTCCTCCAAATACGATTCCAGCACGGAAAGCGTCTGAATGTCCAAATCGTTCGTCGGTTCGTCCAGGAACAGCACGTTCGGCTCGTTCATGAGCGTGCGCAGCAAATATAGTCTTCGCCGCTCGCCGCCGGACAGCCGGTCGATCCGCGTCCATTGCTGGGCCGGCGGGAACAGGAAGCGCTCCAGCATTTGCGCCGCCGTAATCAGTTCGCCGTCGATCGTGCGCACCGCTTCCGCCGCTTCCTTTACGTATTCGATCACGCGCTTGCCGCCGTCCATTTCCACATTTTCCTGCGTGTAATATGCCAGTTTGACCGTATCGCCAGTTTCGACGCTACCTTCGTCCGGCTGCTGCCGGCCGGCCATGATGTTCAGCAGCGTCGATTTGCCGCAGCCGTTCGGCCCGACGATGCCGATCCGGTCCTCCTGCTGCACGATGCAGTTGAAGGAGCGAAACAGCTTGCGCCCGCCGCCCGAAGCGCCAACGTCCTCCAGGTTGATCACCTTCTTGCCGAGCCGGCTGCCGCCAACGGCGATGTCGAGCTTGCCGCCCGCTGCTTGCGGGCCTTGCTCCTGCAGCTTATGGGCGCGGTCGATGCGCGCCTTCTGCTTCGTCGTGCGCGCTTTGGCGCCGCGCTGCAGCCAGGCCAGCTCGCGGCGCAGCAGGTTTTGCCGCTTGTCCTCGCTGGCGGCTTCGCGTTCCTCGCGATCCGCTTTTTTCTCCAGAAACGTGGCGTAATTGCCTTCATAAGCGATCAGCCTGCCGCGGTCGAGCTCGAACATCCGATTCGTAATCCGGTCGAGAAAATAACGATCGTGCGTGACGAGCAGAATGGCGCCGCGATATTTGGCCAGCATCGATTCCAGCCAGCCGACCGTTTCGCTGTCGACGTGGTTCGTCGGTTCGTCGAGGATGAGCAAGTCGGCCGGCTGAATGAGCGCACGCGCGATCGCGACGCGCTTCTTCTGGCCGCCGGACAGGCGCGATACCGGCTGATCGTACATCGCCACGCCGAGCCGGGACAAGATCGATTTCGCCTGCGTTTCCGCGTCCCAGGCATGCGCCGCCTCCATTCGCGACTGCGCGGCGAACAGCTTGGCCTGCAGCTTCTCGTCGCCCGGCCGCGTTTCCAGCGCGAACAGCGCTTCTTCATACTCGCGCAGCGCCTGCATGATCGGCGAATCGCCTTGAAACACATAGTTCAGCACCGTAATCTGTTCATCGAATGTCGGGTTTTGCGGCAAATATTCCACACGGAACGCGCCGGCATGCGTAATCGTGCCCGTATCGGGCGTCTCCAGGCCGGCCACCAACCGCAACAGCGTCGATTTGCCCGTGCCGTTGACGCCGATCACGCCGATGCGCTCCCGTTCCGAAATAATGAACGACACGTCGTGGAACAGCGTTTTTTCCCCGTATGTTTTGGTCGCATGGTCGACCGACAAAATGTTCATGAAAGCGCTCCTCATCAGAAATCGGGCATCGATCGCCGGCGCGCAAACGCGAAGAAACGGCCCATCGTGCTTGTTAGCGGACGAAGGACCGTTTCCCCGGTACGGCGGCATCAGCAGATTGCCGCGTTAAGGCCTTTGTGCACATTTTTGATCTGTTTGATGCCGGAGGCCGTAATTTTGGCGAAGCTGCCGTCATCCTCCGTCTTGAACCGGATCAGCCGTTTATCGGCCAAATATTCAAGCGCAAAAAATTTCTCCGGATTGCGGTCGGCCAGGTTTTGCGGGATCAACGCCTTTTTGCCGCGTTCCATCAAGTGAAATTGATACAATTCCTGAAGCACATCGATGCGAATTTGGCACCTTTTTACAGATAACATCCTCCCTCACTCCTTATCCAGCGAATTTCTCTCTATACCAATATTTAAGTATGGGACTTGAAAAAAGTAAGTCGATTTTTTTCCCTATATAATAGCAATCGAACGACAATCCGTCAATGAAAATTTTCATCAGGAAGATCAAGCCATTTTCACAAGCGCCGTACGAACGAAAACAAACGCCCCCGAAAGGAGCGTTTGCCGACGTCTCATGATTCGTAATCGACGCTGACCGAAGATTCGCGCACCGTCTGCATGTACGCGATCACTTCTTTATGCACGGGATGAACCTGATAAGCCTCCAGCTCCGCCATGGAAGGAAACGTCGTCACGAGCGCGATGTCATAGGAGCGGTCCGAATGCAGCACGTCGGCTCCCGCTTCGATTGACAGCAGGCCGGGTATTCGCCCTTCCATATCGCGCAGCACTTGTTGCGTGCGGGCGACGATTTCCGGGCTGTTGTCCTTCAGCTTGAACAGAACGATATGGGTCAACATAGTTGTCTCTCCTCCTCGGGGCAAGCGATCAAAATCCGGTACAGGTTACGCGTTCACTTTCGACGCCCATTGCTCGACGTCCCAAACCTTCGAAACCCAGCCTTCGTAAAATTCGGGCTCGTGGCAAACGAGCAGCACGGTGCCTTTATAGGCCTGAAGCGCGCGTTGCAGCTCTTCCTTGGCGACGACGTCGAGATGGTTCGTCGGTTCGTCGAACACGAGCCAGTTGCTTTCGCGCATGAGCAGCTTGCACAGCCGCACCTTCGCCTGCTCGCCGCCGCTCAGCATCGACATCGGCCGCGTGATATGTTCGTTCTTCAAGCCGCATCTGGCGAGCGCGCCGCGCACTTCGTTCTGGTTCATATGCGAAAACTCGTTCCATACGTCGTCGATCGGCGTTGCGTTGCCGGCTTTCACTTCTTGTTCGAAGTAGGCCGGGAACAGGAAATCGCCCAAATACGTTTGCCCGTCGAACGGCTTGATTCGACCCAAAATCGTCTTCAGCAGCGTCGATTTGCCGACGCCGTTGCAGCCGATGATGGCGATTTTGTCGCCGCGCTCGATCGTCATGTTCATTTGCGGCAGCAGCGGGCGATCGTAGCCGATTTGCATGTTTTTGCCTTCGAAGACGATGCGGCCGCTGGCGCGCGATTCCTTGAAGTTGAACGTCGGCTTCATCGCTTCCTCCGGCTTGTCGATGCGCTCGATCCGTTCGAGCTGCTTCTGCCGGCTCTTGGCGCGGCCGGAAGTGGAGTAGCGCGCCTTGTTGCGCTGGATGAAATCTTCCTGCTTCTTGATAAATTCCTGCTGCTTCTCGTAAGCGTCGATATGCTGGCTTTTGTTCATGTCGGCCATGGACAAAAACTTCTCATAGTTCGCCGTATACCTCGTCAGCTTGGAAAACTCAAGATGATAAACGACATTAACGACTTCATTCATAAACGCCGTATCATGCGAAATGAGGATGAAGGCGTACGGGTAATTCTGCAAATAGTCGGTCAGCCACTGGATATGCTCGACATCGAGATAGTTCGTCGGCTCGTCGAGCAGCAGGACGGTCGGCTTCTCCAGCAGCAGCTTGGCGAGCAGCACCTTCGTGCGCTGGCCGCCGCTGAGCGAGGCGACGTCGCGGTCAAGACCGATCGCGTCGAGGCCAAGGCCGTTGGCCATCTCCTCCACTTTCACATCAAGCATGTAAAAGCCGCTGGCGTCAAGACGCTCCTGGATTTCGCCCATTTGCTCGAGCAGCACTTCCAGCTCTTCCGGCGTGGCGTCGGCCATCTTGTCCGTAATGGCCAGCAGTTCCTGCTCCTGCTCCAGCAGCGGGAGAAACGCGTCCTTCAGCACATCGCGAATCGTTTTGCCGGGGGCGAGCTTGGAATGCTGGTCGAGATATCCGTATTGGATGCGCGGCGTCCATTCCACCTTGCCTTCGTCCTTCAACAACTGGCCGGTCAATATATTCATCAGCGTCGATTTGCCGACGCCATTGGCGCCGACAAGCCCTACCCGCTCGTTGGCGAGCAGCCGGAACGACACTTCCTTAAACAGCACTCTGCCGCCAAAACTATGACTCAAATTTTCCACAGTCAACAAGCTCATTCGTCTCTGTATGCTCCTATCCGCACCAATTTCGCATTTTCCCACCACATTAGAATTTTTAGTTTCCAATCGAAGTGGAAAATGCAAATTCTAATTGGCGATAAAACCTACCTTTAAACGCGGTCGATCATCTTCGACAGACCTCGATAGTGGTTTTCTCATGCCTCAACTAATAATTATAGCATCAATGGCGGCGCGGCGGAACAGCATCCGGTCAACTTTTTTTCCCAACGCGGCGGAAGGTTACGATTCATAGTCCCAAAAACAAAGCAAATGTTCGGTGGAGAAAGGTTAGTGACCCGGATTTGACCCGATGCGGGGCACCCCATTGGCCCCACTTTCGCTCATCAGGCAATTATAGGCGAGTTTTCACCTATCATTGCCTCCAAACGTGCCAAATGACCAATTAAAGGCGATTATTCAACCCTATTTGTCCAATTCAACGCTTCGATAGTACCGGGTCTCGAAGACACCTTGGAGCAATAGCGGAACCGACTTCCACTAAAGGAGGGCTGAAAGGCCAACGTTTGAGAAATAGCGGAATCTCTTACCGCTATTCGGTGCTCAACAGGCAACGATGGCGTTATAACGGAACCTCCTTCCGCTATTCGGTGCTCAACAGACAACTTTGGAGCCATAACGGAATCTCCTTCCGCTTTTTACATGGAATCGCGTCTCAGGAGCAGGGTGACTGTGAATAGTAACGACGGAAACTGCCGTTAGGTTCGACCGGTCAAGTCGCGATAAACGAGCTCCACTCTGGCGAGCTCGATTCGATCGGAATCGCACAGCACGTATTCGTCAAAAGGCACAAGCCTGCTGCCGTTCAGGTAACTGCTGTTGCGAGAGCCAAGATCGCGAATGAGGTGGCGGCCGCTTTCGGCGAAAATTTCCACATGCTTGCGCGATACGCCGATTTCGTCCAGCCAATAATGGGCCTCTTCGCGGCTTCGCCCAATGATGAACGATTCGCCGCGGATGGCGATTTCTTCTTCCTCTTCGTCGGCCTGACTATCCGCCGCCGGGTTCCTGATCCGCACGAGTGCTGCACGAATGCCTTCGTACGGATGGCCACGCTCTTCGTCCGCGGGCGCAAGCAATTCCGTGCCGGGCGAAGCGGCCAGCACAGTCGTCAGCTGCGGCAGCCGGCGGTAATGCTCTGCGATGGCAGCGGAATCGTCCGGATCGTCGGCCGATGTGCCGGCTTGCGGCAAACGATCGGGATGCGGCGGCGACGCGGCAGAGGCCGGCGGCGCAACGGCGGCGATGGGGTGAAAGTAAGAAGCGGCAGCGGCGGCGCGTCCCGATTGGACCAACAAGTACATGCCCGCCGCAATGAGAAGCGACAAGCCGGCTGCAAGCTGGAGCATGCCTTCCGACTTTTGTCGCGAATACAGCAGCCAAACGGCGGCGAGCAGCAGGATCAGCGCAGCGGCCGCGGGGAGAATCGGCAGCGGCGTTTTTTTCGCGCGTCCCGGTTCGGCGGGTTCGGACGCTCGATGCGATAGCGAGGAAGCGGCGACACCGCTATCGTTTGCATACGGACGCGGCGGCGCAGACGCAGCGAAACCCGCCGCGGCAGCGGCTGGCTCCGTTTCGTTCTCCGATCGTTCCAGTTCCTCCCATACCGCAAGCAGTTGCTCCTTGCAGCCTTCGAGATGAAACGTATCCGATTTCATATAATCAAGCAGCCGATTCAACCGATTGCCGCCCGCCGCTCCATCCGGCGCATCGCCGATCAGGCGTCGGCACAGCCGACGCAACTCGTTCTGGACGTCATCCTTGCCGTCCAACTGCCGCAGCGGCAAATAAACGAACCTGACATCGCAAAGGTCATCGCCCGCATAGAGCAGCGCCTCATGAAGCGCATAGCGGTTTGCGCTCAGCATATACATGGCGCTGTCGGCAATCGCCGTCACGATCGTATAAAGCAAACGAACCGCACGCACGAGCGTCGGCGGTTCGGCGCGAAGCGCTTCGGCCAGCGGACGGAACCCGCTTAACGAATAACGCAGCGCCAGTTCTGAATGGATCGCTTCAAACTCGATCGGAAGCAGCCGCGGCACCGCATGAAGCTGCAGCATTTTGTGCTCCAGCGGCACCAGATCGTCCTCCGTAAGCGGCTGTTCGCCGGTGACGACGACATAGCGGCCGACCTGTCTGACATATTCGACTTGGAGCCCGTACAAGCAACGTTTCATGAATTCCTCTCCTTTCTTGTGAAGTCTGGGATGCCGTCAGGCAAAGGTTGGCTGCAGCCACTGCCAGGCGGCCGTTGCAAAAGCCGGCACGGCTGCCAGCATGAACGGAAACGTCAGCAAATCGCTGCGGACATACAGCCGAAACCCGGCAACGTCGCGAAAAGCGAGCAATCCGATCGCCGCCAACCCGGCCGCGATCACACGGCGCACGAATTGCCGCCGAAGCAGCAGCAATACGATCCCGATGACGCCTGCGTAAACGATGGCATACACAGTAACAGACACGACGAAAGCAGCACCGGACAACGCGCCAATCGCGGCGAACAGCTTCACGTCGCCGGCGCCGACAACGCGGCAGGCATAGAGGGCGAGCATGATGGCGAATCCGGCGGCCAAACCGCCGAAAGAGCGGCCGAATCCGGAAGCGCCTTCCGCTATCGCGGAGACGATGCAGCCTGCCGCAATCCCGCTCATGCTGAGCCAATTCGGAATTTTTCTCGATTTCACGTCCGTCACCAGCGCAATCGCCATAACGACGGTCGTAATCCCCAAACCCCACACGGCCAAACTCATGCCTCCCTTCATTTGCCGATCCAGACTTGCTCGTAGGCCGCTTTCTTTACCAGAATCGTTCGCTTCACGAACGGCAGTGTCAGCTTCACTTCACAACTCGCTTCAATGCCGAGCAGCGTTTCGCCGCTGCCGGCCAAATCCGGCAAGGTCACCTGCGTGACCCGGCAATTATTGCCCCGCAGCACGCGCTCGTCGGCATGCCGCCATACGAGCGGCGCAAATGCGGCGTTCAGCAGCGGCCGGTACGTTTGGTCCAAATACCGCTCGTATCGTTCGCTTGTTTCCGTTTCGAGACGCTCGCGCCGCTCTTGTTCCCAGCGGAGAAGAACGAGCAGCGGTTCGGGGATCCACGACTCGTACCGTTCCGCCATTTGTTCGGCGGAATCGAGCGCCGAACGCGCCGTGTCGATCCGCTCCAGCACCTTGCCGAGGAGTGCTCCCGCTTTGCTGCCCGCATACGCTTCCTTCGCGGCGCTGTATAATTGCTGAACCGGGTACATGCCCGCCGCCAGCTGTTTGGTCGTTTCCGATACCGCCGTCTGCAGCGCAAGCTCGGCGATCGATAGTTGAATGAACGCCTGCAGCGCCATCACGAATGCAAGGAACAGCGGCAGCACAAGCGTTGCCTCCAGCGCCAAGCCTCCGGTTTCCTCTCTGGCGAACGAGACAATACGCCGCATCCCGATCCCTCCTTCCGTCAATAAGCGGTCGTTCAATATGACAATTCGGACGATTTTGCAATCGTGCAGCGCCCGGCGTCCGCACCGCATCCGGCAAGCCCGGCAGCACGCAGCGCCTGCATCGCAGCGGGCATGAACCAATATCGCTGCGTCGTCAATGCTTCTGCGTGAATATGCGTGGCCGTTTTCGTCAAATCAACGCCTGTATTCAGCTCCAGCAGCGCCATCAACCTGGCTGTCATCGCCGAGTTATTGCTATGGAGAAGAAAAGCGATCCGCAGCAAATCCTTGTAAGTCGTCGTCACGGCCGGCCACTTCTTGAACAGAGGCACTTCGCCGCCGGAGACGAGCCGGTTCATATCCGCGGCAGCCTGAATCGCCCCCTGGGCGGCGGCGGCCAAAAAGACGAGCAGCGGCGAACCGGCGTTCAGCAGCTCGGTTTGCGGAGACAGCAGCGCCTCGGTCGTGCGAATCGCCATCAGCATGGCGAACATTTCGCCGTACGCGGCCGCATAATTGGCGGCGCAGGAGCCGAAGCCGTACAACACGTATTCCGCTTCCTGGTTGCGCAGCGGATGGCTGAGCGGCGACGACAGCTCCGTCGACGATTGTTGGGTGCGGTAGCTGAACTTGCTGAGCGCAAACTCGTCCCGGTACATTTCATCGCGAAAACCGACAAACATCGAACCAATCGCGTCAATCCAGCCGATCGACCGCTGCGTCGCCCGTTTGGCCGATGCCCGATCGTCGCCGTCGTAAAGCGGCTCGCCTTCCGCGGATTCGCGAATGACGGCGCTGTTGTAAGCGGCATATTTGCTCGCTAGCCCAGGCGTCCGTTCCAACTGTTCGTACAAAGCCGAATACGCGTCGCCGCCGCCAAACACGCTGCATCCGCCCATCGCCTGCTGCGCTTGCTGCAAGGCCGATGCCGTCAGCCCGCGCTGCTCGTCCAGCTGGCTCTCCGTTTCCGCGCCGCGACGTTGGCGTTCGGCTTCCTTCGCCGCCTGCATAGCGCGAAACCGCTCCACTTGCGCGCCCGTTGCGGCAAGCGCTTGCTCTGCCGCGGCGAATGAGGCCGGCGACCAATCGGACCACTGCGACCAATCGGACGATGTGGCTGCCAACCCGCCAAAAAGCGCCAGCGCCTTGCCGGATTCGGTGCGATAAGCGGCAAAATAACCCAATTCGTAAACAAACACCGACGCAAACGCGCGGGCCGCCGGTTCGCCGCTTTCTTCCCGATAAGCGCGATCGCTCTCCTCGCGCAGCTTCTCATTCGCCTTCCAGGCGGCATCGATAGCGGCGGTCAGCCCGGCGTAAGATTGCTCCGCCGTTGTTACGTCGACCGTCAGCATCGCTTTGGTTTCCGCAGCCAGCATCGCGTACGCCGTTATGTCTTCCAGTTGCGACGCAAGCGTTGCTTTCCGCTCGACCAGCGCTTCGTACGCCGCTCCGGCTTTTTGCGGCAACGCGGCCATGTCGCGCTCGATATCGGCCAGCGCTCCGCGCAACGCTTCGGCATCGCTTATTCCGGTGCGATCGGCCAGTTCGGCAAGTTGTTGGAAACGGGCATCGTACCCTGCGATGCGCCCTTTCATGTCAACCATCCACGTCTGCGCTTCTAGCCAAGCGTCATCCAGCGCCTGATTCAACTGGCGAATGAGCGTCTCCGCCGCTTCGGACTGCCGCGAGAACGCCGCCGTTTGCCGGAGCCGGTCCTCAGCCTTTGTCGCTTTCCACTTGTCGACCAACTCGGCGGCGTATTCGAGCGGGGCGCGATACTTCATTTCCTGCTGCACCTGCTTGTCGAACACGTCCGCGTCGGCAAGCGTCTTTTGCACCTGCAAGCGCACGCGATCCGCCGCCAGCACGGGATCCAAATAACGTATCCCCGGCCCCTCGATCGAAGAAGACAGGTTTCGGCGCATGACGTCCGTGAACGTATCTGTCATTGCGCCTGAATCGCCGCTGACGGCGAACAAACCGTATCGCTGCAGTTTCCGGTCAAACGACGCGAGTACGGAGCGCAAGCCCGCATGTACTGCCGCCTCCGTCTCCCGTTCCGCCAGCTTCGCCCGGATCAAATCGATCGCAACCCCGTGAAAAACGAACATCGGGAACAACACGACGATCAGAAACACCGATACGGTCCCTTTGGGCGACGCGGCTCGTTGTGCGATTATCCGGACCAGCTTAGCGAGCCGGGTCATGGTTGCCCCTCCCATTGTTTCAGTTGTGCACGATCGCGACGATGCCGTTGGCGTACAACCGGCTGCGAAGCGACTCGGTCAAACCCACGGAACCGTTCGTATGGCGAAAAAAATGCCAAACGACGCCTTTTACATACCCGCCCTTCATCAGTTCCGCATCTTTGGCTACTTGATCCTTGGCGTCGCTTTGGTTGACGGTATATTTCGCTTCGTGCGCCACGCCGTCGCGATCGAGCGCGTCGACGACGCGCCATTCGCCGGTATGCTCCGTCGGAAAACTGGTCGCCTCGCCGCCCACAAGCGCGCGGATAAAAGCGCTCGCTTGCGCTTCCGAACGAATCGTCACCGCCGGCTCGCGCGAACCTCCCGCACCATCCGTCGTTTCAGCACCTTCGCCTTGATCTGGCTGCTGTTTCGGCGCTATCAGTTGTTTGACACGCGGCACGTAGGTTCGAACCAGGTCGACGGTGCGAATCCACTCCTGCGGATCGACCACAACGGATTTGGCCACCGCCGTCGCCTGTTTGCTGCCTAGCCAGCGGCCGGCAAAGCCGCTCCACGCGAACTTGCGCTCGAGCCGAACCGTCACTTCCCGCTCGAACAGCTTGTTCGTATAGGTCATCGTGCCGCGCATGCCGGCCGGCAGCGTTTGGGCCGACTGCCTCAGCTTGTCCGGCGGGCTTGCCGACCCGGCAGCCGCTCCGCGCGCAACCGGAAGCGACAAACTCACCGTCCCTCCCGCTCCGCCGATACCGAACCACGCGCCGATGCCGTCGCTTAGCCAGCGCCAATACAAGCCTTCGCTTGCGCCGCCGTTCATCCCGGCGTCCGCAGAAGGCGCAGCAACCGACCGGTTCCAGCCGTATGCCGTCCGTTCCGCCGCTGCCGACGCATCGCGGTACATCGCCGCCCTATCGAACATGTACAAACCGAACACAACGATCAACGCCGTACAAAGCAGCACGAGCGGCATCGCCAATGTCGCCTCGACGGTGTATGAGCCCGTTTCGCGTTGCGCAAGCTTTTGCAGCCATTGCCCGAGTCCGGTTGAACATTTCATGCGGTTATTCACGGCGTAGGCGACGGGGCAATGACATTGCCGTCAACGCTTGTTTGCGATTCGATTTGCGCATTGGCGGAATTGAACAAAGCGTTGACCCATTTGAAAATCCACTTGCGGAACGCGATCGCGATAACGACAATGACAGCCAAAATCAACAGCAGCTCCAAGGTGCCAATTCCTTGCTCGTCACGCCAAAAGCGTCTCCAGCCTTGCCTGATCCGGCGCAACGCGCGGTTGCTCGTTTCCATACCTGCTCCTCCTCTTCCGCTTTACATTCGATTCATCATCAACACGGCCGGGGCCGCAACCACGATCATGACGACAATGAAGATGATGACCATTGGCACGACCAGCTTGGCCGACGCTTCTTCCCCGAGAGTCCGGCTCATCGCCTTGCGCTTCTCCCACATCGCGCGCGACAGCTCGCCGAGCGCGTACACAAAATCGTTGCCGCCCCGGCGGTAATTGAGCAGCACCGTCGTAGCGAATGTCGACACTTCCGCCATGCCGCAGCGTTTGCACATCTCTTCCAGCGCCTGCGCAAGCGACTGGCGGTTGTCCAGCGCCTGCACGATCGCGCCAAGCTCGCGGTATAGCGGCGTCAACCGAACGGCCTGCCCGGGTGCGTCAGCCCCGGCGCCTACACCTGATTCGCGTATCCGTTTGGCGACGCATCGGCCGATGGCGGCCTGCACCGTATCGCCGGCGCCTACGAGAAGCGTCAACTTGTTCAAAAACTCCGGCAGTTCCAGCAACATGCTGCGGCGTTTGCGCGCAATCAGGCGGTCGAGCCGTTTGACGGCCGCAACCGGGATGACGACCGTCAGTACGCCTGCCGCCATAACCGGTGTCATCCAATCGCCCGACAATGCGCCGAGCGCGCTGCCAAACGCCAACATGCCGATTTCCGCAGCCAGGGCGGAGGCAAACACTTGCTTCGTACGCTCATGCGCCTGAGCGCTGCCATAAAGCGCCGCCGCCTTGACATGGATCTTGGCCGCCAGCTGCGGGAAACGCCGCTGCAAGCCGGCCTGTTCGGCAAGCGACGCAGCGATCGGCAGCAGCCGGTTCGACCATAGGGAAGCAACGTAACCAGCGTTCACTAACCTCACACCTTTATGTTCATAATGAACCGCATCGTGGCGAAGCAGCCGAGCAGCGCCAGCAAACAGGCGGTCATAACGGCAAATCCGGCCGCATTGCCATACAAGGGGGCCATATAGTCCGGCGAACTGATCGCCAGCAGCGCCACGATCCCGACCGGCGCCAGGCCGAGCGCTTTCGATTCGAAACGCTTCTGCGCCACCATGACGGCAATTTCCTGCTGAATCTCGATTTTTTCGCCGATCAAATGGGCGCTTCTGCGGACGACTTCGACCAGATTGCCGCCGCTCCGCTTGCAAATGACGAACACGTCGGCAAAATTGGCGATATCCTCCACGCCGGATCGCCCACCGAAGTCGCGCAGCGCCGCTTCAATCGGTTCGCCGTTGTTCAACTTGCCGCGGATGCGTTCGAATTCGGCGATGATAAATGCGCCGCGCTCCGGATACAGCAGCTTCAAATCCGGTATTGCGTCGGTAAATGCGTTTTCTACGGAGCGGCCGGCGGACAAGGACGACGACAACGAAAATAACGATTGGCGAAATTGCATGACCAGTTCGGCCTTGCGCCCGGCAACAAGCGCAGCCGCCCGCATTCGGGGAAAGCGCAGCGCCAGCAGCGCGAACAGCAGCGCCATCCATACGCTGTTGTAAAACAAGTAGCCCGCCCCTGCCAAAACAATGCCGGCAGCCGCGACAAGCACGGCGTATTCGCGCCAGGTTAACGAATAAACGTCATAGCGGATCGGCGCTTGCATCTCGTACTCCCCCTTTTACAGCGAAACGGATTCGATCCGCACGCCCGCCATCGCCAGTTTCGTCCGACCGAGCAGCCGATTGCCCGTCGGCAGCAACGCCCCGCTTGCGCCCGCCTCGTCTTCTTGCCAGCGGTACAGCGGATGCAGCGCGATCTCCCCGCCCCGGATGCCGGCGATTTCGCTGATTTCCGTCACTTTCCGCGACTTGTCGCGCATGCGGCTGACGTGAATCATCAAATCGATCGCGCTCGCCATCTGGCTGCGGATTACCTCCACCGGCAACGGCACCGCTCCAAGCACCATCGTCTCCAGCCGGGACAGCATATCGCGCGTACTATTGCCGTGACCGCTGCTCAAAGAGCCGTCGTGGCCCGTATTCATCGCCTGCAGCATATCGAACGCTTCCCCGCCCCGCACTTCGCCCACGACGATCCGGTTCGGTCTCATTCGCAGCGAAGCACGGATGAGCTGGCGCATCGTAATTTCGCCTTTTCCTTCCGTATTCGCATTGCGCGTCTCAAGACTTGCCACGTTCGGAATGCCGACGATCTGCAGTTCTGCCGAATCTTCAATCGTTACGATGCGTTCGTCCGCCGGGATCGTCTGAGCCAGCGCGTTCAGCAGCGTTGTTTTGCCTGCGCCGGTGCCGCCGCCGATGAACAAGTTGTACTTGGCGTGCACAAGAGTCTGCAGCAAGGATGCCGCTTCTGCAGGCAGCGTCCCTTTGGCGATCAAATCTTGCATCGTCATCGGCCGCTCCGGAAACTTGCGGATCGTCATCGTGGCGCCGCGCAGCGATACGGGCGGAAGCACGACATGGACGCGTGAGCCATCCGGAAGCCGCGCGTCGACAATCGGCGAGCTTTCGTTGACGACCCGGTTGACTTTGGCCACGATTGTCTGGATCACGTCGTCCAGCTTTTCCGCGCTTTCGAATTGCACCCCGCTCGGTTTCGTCACCCCGCCGCGCTCGACAAAAATATCGCGATAGCCGTTGATCATAATTTCCGTCACCGCCGGATCGTCGAGCAGCGGCTGCAGTGCGTCGTATCCGCGATACGAGTGAAATACCCGGTCGACCAGACAAGTTTTTCGCGATGCGGTCAAATACACTCCCGTTTGTTCGTCCGATGCGAACGCCTGTTGCTCGATCAATTCGCGCAGCTCGGCATCGGAGTATATGCCGCCGGCATCCAGCTTCTCATCCACAACCGACTTTACTTGACGATAAATGGTTTCTCCCTCCGCCGGATTCATGTTCCCGCCTCCAGTTTCCGGCATACGACAAGGCGCAACGCTTCGGCAAATACCGGATCGCCTTGCAGCTGTTCAACGCGCTGCACCGATTTCCACGCCGGCATATAAGGCAAGAAACCGTCGATCGCAAGACCGATTGCCAGCGGGTCATGAACGGCCGATCCGGTATATTTGTTCATCACATAGCGCGTTCTTGCCATCCATTTCGCTTCCGGCTGCAAACGCGCGAAAAGAGCCATCTGCCGTTTTGTTTTCGTCCAGCATTGCAGTTCGTCGAGCAACAGCCAGATGACGGTGTCGCTTTGCTCCAGCGCCGCCATTGTCCGCGGATGTTGTCCGGACTCCAGATCGACGATCACGAAGCGATAGTGGCCGCTGCGCGCAATCGCCTCAAGCAGTCGCTCCGTATCCGCGGCCGATAGCTCATCCATCTCTTCCGCGTGAATGAGCGGCGGCACGTATTCGACTTTCGAGTCGTTGTCGATTCTCGTCGCTTCGAGCAACCTGTTCGGCGCGAGCTCCGCATTCGCCCTGACATGATAGAGCAGCCTGGCGAAGGCGATATCGTCCTCGGCCGCCGGAAACATGGGAGCCGAATTTAACCGTTCCAGGTTCAAATAAAACGTGCGTTTGCCTTGAAACGACAGCAGTTTGGCCAAATTGGCGGCTACCGTCGTTTTGCCTGCGCCTCCGGTTGCGGAATAGATCGCCACGATGTGGGTGAGAGGTTCGCCGCCGGTTGCAGCCGGCTGTCGCCCTCGGCCGTCGGCCTGCGACATTCCGATCGCCAGCAAGGCGGAAAACAGCTGCGAAAGCGGCTGATATTTGTCGAAACGGGGCGTGTCGGCCGGATTTGCCGAATATGCTGCCGATATCGATTCCCCGAAGCCAATGTCCCCGCTGCCGTCCTCAAGCCCGACGAACAGGGCGCCGCCTCCCACATCCGCCACTTGCTGCCGCAGCGAAACATCGGCCGCCACGAGATGGAACCGGCGCTCCGCCTCCCGGATCGCCGCCGCATAAGCTTCCGGGCTCGCATAAGCGCGCAGCCAAACGCGCTCTCGAAAAATCGAACCGCGCATATACGCAAACAATGCGTCCAGGTAGCTCCGGTCGTCGTCGATAAACACGATCGTTGTCTTCTCCATCGGTTCCTCCTTTCTTTTGCTTACGACAACAAGCCTGTCATGTGCAGCACTCCGCTTGCGATCAGCACGCACGCGACAACGGCAACAGCCGCCGCCATGCGCAAGCTTGCGTTCATAAACGCCACCTCCCATTTTGCAGCATGCAAAAAAAGCACGCGCCGTCCCGGACGTTATCGTCCGGAATCAGCGGTGCCTCCGCTTGTGATGATGGATTCAAGTAAGCAACATTATAACACCGATGGAAGTTTTTTCAACCCCTTTCCGGCTGTTTGGCTGCAATATTTTTCGACAGGCGGGTTTTCCACCAGCGCCTTGCTGATCGGTGAGCAGGATCGCCGCTACCGCTGCGCCACGCGGCCGGCAACAGCTTGTCCAGCAGCGGCTCCAACTGCTCCTGTAACGCAACATGCTGCCAGATGGAACCCGGTTTGCCTTGCCAACTTTCGGCGGCCATTTGCTCCGGCGGGATGACGGGCAGCAGAACGGACGGCTGCACGGGAAACAAGTCCAGCCATTCGCGGCGTTGACCGAACGGCGTTTCGCGATTGGCAACATAACGAACCGGCTTCCCTTCCGCCCGCAGCTTGTCGATCGCTTCCGCATTTCGCCTCGTCGAAGGCTTCGTCCATCGCGAGGGGAACGGATCGGCGACCACGATCAATTCATCCGCGGCCCGGCACAGCTCTGCGGCAAGCGGATCGCACCAGCAGTGCGACAAATCGGCCACAACAACCGGTTGCTGGGCAAGATGGAGCAGTTTGTAGGTCAACCCGTCGTTCCATTCCTCGCGCAGCGGGCGGTCGGGCGGAAGCGGCAGCCATTCCGTGCTGCCGTTCGTCCAGCGATTCCGGTACGGCGCCTGCTGCAGCGCCGCAGTCGCGGCGAACCGATACTGTTTTGGCGCGTATCGGTCGCCGTACAGCAAGTGGTAAAGCTCCGGCTCCGCCGTTGGAAACTCGAGCAGCGCGTGCGGCACGCTGCGGCGCCGAAGTGCTGCCGCAATTGCCAGTGCGCAGAACGTCGCGCCGGCGCCGGCATACAAGCCGCCTACCACGATCAACCGGCGCTCGGCGCTCGTTTTTCCCGGCCGCAGCTTGAGTGCCTCGTCCGACGCATCCTCCCCCGCCAGCGCCTGCTCCAGCAACTGCTTCGTTGCCGCAGCCGACTGCGGACGTTGCGACGGCAACGTCCGGGTGAGCCGGCGGATCGCCTGCACAAGCGCATCCGGCACTTCGGCGCGGTAGAGCGGCTGCGGCGCCGCTCCCGCTTCCAGCCTGCCGCCGCCGCTCAGCAAATAATGCAGCAGTGCGCCAAGCGCGAACAGATCGGTGCGGGCATCCGTTTGCCCGCCTTCGTACTGCTCGGGAGCGGCGAAACCTGCCGTGCCGAGCTGGAGCGTATCCGCGTCGCAATCGGATCGGTACGTTCGCGCGATGCCGAAGTCGATCAGCTTCACATTGCCCGAATCGCCCAGCATCACATTGGCAGGTTTCAAATCGCGGTAAATGATCGGCTGCGGCGACACGCCGTGCAAATAGCCGAACGCTTCGCACAGTTGAAGCGCGATCGAAACCGCCGCCGGCCAGGACATGGCGCCGTCTTCCTCAACAACTTGCTGCAGCGTCCGGCCGTCGACGTACTCCATCACGATGTAGCCGAATCCCCGCTCATCCGGCGGCACATAATCGACGATATGCGGCAAATTCGGGTGCGACAGCCGCATCAACAGTTCCGCCTCCGCTTGCAAACGCTGGGGGTGAATGCGATGCAGATCGCACTCCTTAACCGCCCACCGTTTGCCCGGCAGCTTCATGTCTTCGGCCGCATAAACCTGGCTCATCCCGCCGCTCCCGATGCGCGCCGTTACCCGATACCGGCCCGCCAAACAATCGCCCACGGCAATTCGCGAGCGCCATTCCATCGTAATCGTCCCTCCATCCCTCGTGGAATGATTCCGATTATAGGGGTGATGTCCATAAAAATCCATCGTTTTTTAGTTAATCATGTGAAATATTAGCGGTGCGATATAAAATGAGCAGTCCGGGAGTAATCCCCGCCTCTTTGCCTTGCAAAATAGGCCATGAAAAATGGCTTATTTGCTCAATTTCACCCACCGCACAAAAAATAGCCAGTGATTTCGCTGGCTATTGGGGCCGGATCGCCTCAAAATCGGACCTTTCACCGAAATAGCCAGTGATTTCACTGGCTATTTCAGCATCCCCCTCCATTTTCGCGCAAATAACCAATAAAACATGGCTTATTCACGCCCGCACCGTGTCGCCAAGCCCCGCAAGCAGCGCCAAACGGGTCAAATCGACATTGCCGCCGCTGACGACAAGCGCCGTTTGCCGCCCCGTCGTTTCGATCTTTCCGCCGAGCAACGCGGCAAGCGGCGCCGCGCCGGCGCCTTCGACGAGCAGCTTGGCCCGCTCCAGGTGAAGCCGCATCGCCTGCACGATCTCGTCGTCGGAAACCGTGACGATGTCGTCGACATACCTTTGCATCATCGCCCACGGCAGTTCGCCAGGGCTTTTGACGGCAAGGCCGTCGGCGATGGTGACCGGCGAGGCGATGGCGAGCCGGCGGCCGGTTTGCCACGACAAATACGCCGAGTTGGCCGATTCGGGTTGGACGCCAACGATCCGAACCGACGGATTCGCCGCTTTGGCCGCAAGCGCCACCCCCGCGATCAGCCCGCCGCCGCCAATCGGCACGACGATCGTATCGACATCCGGGCATTCGTCAACGATTTCGATGCCGATCGTGCCTTGGCCGGCGATCACCGCCGCATCGTCGAACGCATGGACGAACGTCGCTCCCCGCTCCTCCGCATATTGCCGCGCGTAAGCGTACGCTTCGTCATAGTTGGCGCCGGCCAGCACGACGGCTGCGCCGTAGTTTTCCGTCGCGTTCACTTTGGCGGCCGGCGCCGATTGCGGCATCACGACCGTTGCGGCAACGCCGTAATGCGCCGCCGCGCAGGCAACTCCTTGCGCATGATTGCCGGCGGAAGCCGTTACAATGCCATACGCCCGGTCGCTCTCCGCCAGAGACGCCACTTTGTTGAAAGCGCCGCGCAGCTTGAAAGCGCCCGTGCGCTGCAAATTTTCCAGCTTTAGCAGCGTCTTGCCGCCTGCCATTTCGCTGAACGTTTTGGAATGGACCAGCGGGGTATGATGAACGACGCCGCTCAGTCTCCGTTTGGCCTGGACAATCTCCTCGTAACGCACCGTGTAATCCCCATGCGAACCACCTCTTTCATCGAATTGGTGAAAATAAAAAAACTCCCGCCCCGTAAGGGACGAGAGATTCTCGCGATACCACCCTAGTTTCGACTGCTTGCCCGGTTTGCTTCAACCGGAGCCGCCGACAGCTCATACGCATACCAACATATGCGGTTCCCGGTAACGTGGGACATCCGGCAGCGCCTACTGAACAAACGTTCGGGCTGCGCCTCGGAGGCGATTTTCACGAAAGGCTGAACGCCGGCTTCACAGCAACCGCCGACTCTCTGGGAACAGCTTCTTTCCTTACTCTTCCTCTTCACAGGCTTTGACAATCATCATAACAGACGATCACACAACGGTCAACGGGGAAACGAAACGTACAGAAACGAAACGGCTATTCCGTCACTTTCGCCCACGGCCGGTCGCCGAACCAGTCGATCGTCACCGGCACCTGGAACGTATCGTAAATCGCGTCGTTCGTCAGCACATCCCGTTTGGGCCCGGCCGCCAAAATGCGCCCCTGGTTAATCAGCGCCACATGCGTAAACAGCGGCATGATTTCCTCGATGTGGTGCGTCACGTAAACGAGCGTCACGTTGCGGCGGCTCAGCTCGTTGATATTGGAGAGCAGCTTCTCCCGCTCGTACAAGTCGAGACCGGAGCAAGGCTCGTCCATGATCAGAATGGCCGGGTCGGACATCAGCGACCGGGCGAGCATCGCTTTCTTGCGTTCCCCTTGCGACAACGTGCCCAGCGGCTGGTCCTTCACATGCTGCAGCTGCACCGATTCGAGCATCGCTTCCGCTTTGGCGATCACCTCGGCCGGAATTTCCTCGTAGAAGCGCAGAAAGCCGAATTCCCCCGTCGCCACCACTTCCCAGACCGGATCGCTTAAATTGAGCTTTTCCATCAGCGACTGGCTGATGTACCCGATCCGCTTGCGCACCTCGCGCACATCACAGGTGCCGAATACGTTGCCAAGCACCGTCACTTTGCCGGAAGTCGGAAACTGGTAGCCGTTCATCATCTCAAGAATCGTCGTTTTGCCGGAGCCGTTTTTGCCGAGAATGACCCATTGTTCGCCAGGGCCGACTTGAAGATGGATGTTGGATAAAATGTCGCGGTTTTCTCTGCGGAAATGGATCTGTTCGAGCGTAATCATTTGGTCACCACTTATTCGTAAATTACCCCACAACGCGGAGTTTCTCTTCGGAGCATATTACTTTGCGGGAGCCCTGAGCCCCAACACGGAACCATCATTTCAGCCTGGTGCCGCCGGCAATCATGCCTACTGCCTTGGAAATGCGCGACTGTCTTGTTTCCGCTTTCTTCGCGCTTTCGATCCAATCGACATATTCCTTGCGATGGGAATACGACATGCGGGCGAACCGCTCCGCCGCTTCCCCGTTTGCTTCGAGCGCTTCGGCCAAATCGTCCGGCGTCTCGACGTCGCGCGGTCCGTCATCCCGCATAAGCGTTACGCTGACCGTTGCGCCGGCTGCGGCGCCAATCCGGTCGCGGATCGCCCGATTGACCACCATGAAGAACGAACCGTTCCCTTGCGGAAGCAGCGAACTGCGAAACGCGCAGCCGTTAATGTCGCCGCATACCGACACCCGGCCTTTGACGGCAAAAGCCGATTCGACGTCGAACGGAATGACAACATATGTCCATGCCCCTACCGCTTCCGGACGGACAAGCGTAACTTCAAAACGGTACGTCTCCATAAACGACTTCCCTCCGTTGCGCATCCTTCACAGCGGCCCGTTCCCGCCGGCTTCCGCCTTCAGCACCTGTTCGGGCATCGGCCCGTTATGGACGGTCATGCCTGACGGCCGGTAGGCGGCCAGCATGTCGAACATTTGCCTGCGCCCGGCCGGGCTTGACGTATGCAAATAAACGTCCTGCGCATGCAGGCGTTCATTCGCCATTCGATAAACGACGTCGGCGCCGTTCGGCTGTCCCCAGCCGAGATCGAAATCCAGCGACAAAATGCGGATGCCGCCTTCCCGCAGCAGCGCCAAGCACTCCTCTGCGTTTCGCGCCAGCACGAACCCTTTTGGACACGGACGGTAGTCGTCCAGGTACACGTTCACGTTTCTCCCCATCCCTTGGCGGTGCGCCAGCCGCCGCGCTACAGCCGCTGCCGGAGCCATTCGATTTCGTTCTTGTTCGTGCCGTCATGGCCGGCCGGCGTTTCCAGAATCCACGGCTGCCGCCGCAGCGGCGCCGCACGCAGCAGCGAAAGCAGCCGCTGCTCGCCGATATGGCCTTGCCCGAGCGTCGCATGGCGGTCTCGGCCCGACCCGGAAGCATAACGCGAGTCGTTGACGTGAACGACCTGCAGCGCCTCCCAATAGCCCAGCGCTTCCCCCTTGGCCAGCAGATCGGCGTCGTTGTCGCCGGTCCACAAGCCGCTGGCGAACGCATGGCATGTATCGAAGCAAAATCCGATTCGTTCGGGTTTTTCGCTTAACCGCCGAATATGAACCAGTTCCTCCAGCGTCGTCCCCATCGAGGAGCCTTCGCCGGCCTGGTTCTCGATCAGCAGCAGCGCTCGGCCGTCGTAACCCGCAAGCGCTTCATTTACACATTGTATAATATTTCGATAGCCTTGTAACGGGTCTACTTGTTTCGATTTGCCGAAATGTACGACAACCCCAAGCGAGCCGCAGGCATCGGCAATTGCCAGATCGTTGCGCAACGACAGTACCGTCGCCTGCCGTAGCGGTTCGTCGTCCGCTGCCAGGTTCGTCGGATAAGGGGTATGCGCCACCGACACGACGCCCCGTTCGCGACAGAACGCCGCGCAAGCTTCGGCATCGCGGGCGTCGAACGTCTTGATGGCCAAGCTCTGCGGATTTTTCGGAAAATATTGATAAGCGCGCAGCCGCATGTAAAAAGCGCTCTTGGCAGCCGCCGCATAGCCGCCGCGAATGCTGAGGTGACAGCCGATGGCCGCGTCGCTCATATGCCGTCACCGCTCTGGCAAGCGGTGCAGCAAAACGATTTGCGCGATCCGACGTCCCGCCGCACGATCGCAGCGCCGCACCGGACGCACGGCTCGCCGGCACGGTCGTACACGCGGCAGCGCGCATCGAAGCCGCCGGTTGTCGTATCGCCTGCAAACAGCGGAACGTCCATATAGCCGCCAGCCGCCGTCGCTTCGGTCAACACCGCCCCGATCGCGCGATACAGCCGGGCGACCTCGGCGGACTGAAGCGAATCGCAGCTTCGCGACGGTTGCAAACCTGCCGCGAAACAGATTTCGTCGCTGTAGCAGTTGCCGATTCCCGCAACAACGGCTTGATCGACGAGCAACGCCTTCAGCGCAACCTGCCGCCCCTGCAGCAGCCGATGCAGCGCCGTTTCCGTAAATTCGGCCGAAAGCGGCTCCGGACCGAGCTTGCGCAGTACCGCTTCCGCTTGTTCGGCGCTCAGCAGATGCAAATAGCCGAGCCGCAATCCGACCCAGTACAACCTTTCCGCGCCAAAAGCGATTTCCACTTGCACCGTTCGCTGTGGGCGTTCCGCCTCTGTCCCCCACACCATCAAACCGCCGAGCATTAAATGCAGCAGCAGGATGCGCTCTTCGTCAATGAGGAACAGCAGCATTTTGCCCCGGCGGTCGATTGTGCGGACCGTTGCCCCGACCAATTGCCTGCGAAACGCTTCCGGTGCGACGTTGATCGATTTTTCGCGATTCACTTGCAAGTCCGTAATGGCGCGGCTGTCGAGAAGTCGGCCAAGCAAACGGCGATACGATTCCATTTCCGGCAATTCGGGCATGCTCCCACCTTCCTTTCGGCAACATTGCCAGTAGCTTCTGCCGGACGGAATCGTTTTAGTCGCTGCGGGCAACGGATGCCGGCACTGCGGCGCGCCGTTCATAGACGAAAGAAACGACGCCGGCGATCACAATCGCCGTGCCGACCGCTTGGAGCACGCTCATCCGCTCATCCAGCAGGATGCTCGACAAGATGGCGGTGAAGATCGGATTAAAATTGAGGAAAATGCCGGACAAGGTGCCGCCGACTTGTTTGACGCCGATGTTCCACATCACCATGGCAATTACTGTGCCGCCGATGGCAATGTACAGCGCGCCGAACCAGAAGGACGGCAGTGCCGACAAGGGCGACGGGAATACGACGAGCGCCGGAATCAGCATCGCCGATCCGAAGAAACCGGCCCACATCGTGGCCGCAATCGGTGTAACGACGCGCATGGTCCGGGCGCCGATCACCGAGTAAAACCCCCACGTGAGCACGGAGGCCAACATAAACAGATCGCCTGCGTTAAACTTCAGTTCGAGCAGATTGCCCAGCTTGCCGTCGGAAATGACAACGGCTACGCCGGCCAATGAAACGAGCATGGCCGCCACTTTGCGCAGCGACAGCTTATCGCGATTCACGAAAAACGCCACCAGCGCAATTGCCACCGGGTTCAGCGCCGACAGCAGACCGACGTTGTTGGCCGAAGTCCGCTCCAGCGCCAGAAACATAAGTACGTTGTACAGCACAACACCCGTCAGCCCCATGCCGATCAGCGGCCAGACGGCTTGTTTGGGCGGCAGCAGCCTCGGTTCGGTCAGCTTCACGAGCGGCAGCAGCACGAGCGATGCGATGCCGTAGCGCAGCTCCGTCAACATCATGGGTGTCGCATGGTGAGCCGTATATTTGCCGGCGATGAAGTTGCCCGCCCACAGCAGGCTCGTCAGCAGCAGCAGACCGTAGCGGCGAAAAAAAATAACCAACCGCCATCCTTCTCTCTAAAAAAATGATTGCACCGCCGCAGGCGCGGAAGCGACTCTCGTCGACCGTTTGCGCGGAGCCGCGCCGGACGGGTCGGCTTCCGCCGCCTCGCACTTGCGGCGCAGCCGCTCCATACGCCGGCGCAGCTGTTCGCTGAGCGAATCGCCCGTCGGCTTCCGCCGCTGCATCGATTCGCGCTTCAGCGCAAGCCGCAGCGCCTCCTCCGCATAATGCAGCGCCGTCCGCGGGTCGCGCAGCCGGTGCTCGTAAAGCACAGCCAGCTCGATGCACGCATCGGGCTCGGCGAACGGTTTGGCGCGCTCCTGCTCCGCCGCCTCGCGCCACAATGCGGCGGCTTGCACCGCATTGCCTTTGCGCTTGTAGTATGCGGCCAGCGCCGCCGCGGCGAAACCGCGCTCGGCGAGCGGCCGCCCGCACAGCAGCGCCAGCGTTAGCTCCGCTTGTGCCGATTGCCCCATCTTCTCCAGCCACATGCCGAGGCGGAGCAATTGCGCGGCGTCCAGTTCGTCCAGCAGCAGCCTGCCGCGAAGCGCCAGCGCGATATGAATGGCAAGAGTGGCCAATGACATGACGTCCCGCTCGTTATGAACGAATACGCCGTGCAGCACCGCCGCGTCGCCATCCGCCAGATAGCGGAAATACAGCGTCGGCGCGAGCGCCCCGGACACATCGTCCTCGCGCGCGAAACCGAGCCGTTCCGCCTCGACGGTGGCGAGCCGGCACGACGGCATGGTGCCTTTCCACAGCGAGCGCGACGCGTACAGGAGGTCGAGATGGCGCCATGTCTCCCGCTCCGGCTCCAGCCGGCACAGCACGAAACGGCCGCGCAGAATCGGCCAGTCGAACGTCCGGCCGTTGTACGTCACCAAATACCGAAACCGGGCGAACCGTTCGTTCAAATAGGCAAGCATGGCCGCCTCTTCGCCGGGATCGCGGATCATCAGCTGTTCGACGACAAATTCATCCCGCTCATAGTAGCCGAATCCGAGCATGAACGGCACATTGCCGGCGCCAACGCCGAGCCCTGTCGTCTCCGAATCGAAAAATAGCAGCCTTTCCAGACTGACGCCATCCTCTTCGTCCTCACCCGCCTCCGGCTGGGGATGAAACGCGTCAAGCGCGCCAACGAGCGGAGCCAATTCGCCGAACTCGTACAATCCGTGCCGATGCTGCAGTGGAAACCGGCGTTGGCGCCGAACGAACGGCCCGTAAACGCCTTCGACTTGTTCGGCTTCGATCACATCCCAGCCATTGCCTGACAGCCATTGCGGCGACGCCGCTTCGGCACGGCGACGACTCGCGGTGTCCGGAGAATCGGGCGAAATCGGCCGTTTACCAGGCGCGGCATCCGTCCGGGGCGCAGTTGCGCCGGACCCTGCAATGGCGCTGCGGTGCCGGTTCAGCCGTTCCAGCAGCGAGCTCATCGCGCCTCCTCCCCGTCCGGGACGAACGCCGACAGCCGCGCCGCGCCGCGGTCGGCCGCAGCGGTCTCGCGCAGCAGCGCAAGCGCCAGCTCCTTGCCGAGCAAGCCGACCTCTTCGATCGGCCCGACGCAGGCCGGGCAGCCGCTCTGGCAGTTGCAGCCGGCGATCAGCTGCTCCGCCTGCGCCAGAAGCTCGCCGTGCACGTCGTACAGCCGTTCGCTCAGCCCGACGCCGCCGGGGTATCGGTCGTAGAAATAAACGGTCGGCCGCCCGTTGTGCAGCGCCTTCACTTGCGGTACTACACGAATATCGAGCGGATCGCACATCAAGTACAGCGGCGCAATATGCACAAGCACATTGGCAATGCCGAGCAAGGCGAACTGCATGTCGTTCGCGCTGCGCGAAGAGGTCGGTTCTTCCCCGAACGAAAACCAATACGAGCTCGTATGCAGCTCCTCCTCCGGCAGCCGGATCGGACCTGCTCCGATGTTCTCGTGCGTGCGCAAACGAATCTTTTTGAATATGGTTGCTTGGGCGTTGACCGTCACTTCGCCGAACTGGCGCACCAAACCGCCTTCTTCCGCTTCGCGGTGAACGTGCAGCACCTTGAGCTGCACCGCCAGATTGGCGTCGGTGAAGTAATCGACGTCAACTTGCCGAACGTACGCCTTCTTCTCTTCGTAATCGAGCTTCTCCACTTGAAATTGCACGCCTTCGTGGATGTAGATCGCTTCTTCGTGAATCAGCGTCGGCGCGCTGAACCGATCGACTTCGCCGATGACACGGCTGCCGTTCGACAGATCGATGATAATGAAATTTTCCTGTGCTGCGGAACGCAGCGAAATGTCCTGCGCCGGAAACGATTGCGCCATCCAATGATACCGATCGCCCGCCCGATGCACAATCTGCTCCACGGCCAGAAACTCCAGAATGTCGCCGAGCGATTCGTCCCCGAACGTCTCGTCCCGATCGAAGGGAAGTTCGTAAGAAGCGCACTTGATATGATCGACGAGTATGATGAGATTATCCGGATGAATCAGCGCCCGCTCCGGCGGCCTCTCGAAAAAATACCGCGGATTCTGGATAATATATTGATCGAGCGGATTGCTGCTGGCCACCATGAACGTAATGGAGCTCTCCTGCCGCCTTCCCGCCCGTCCCGATTGCTGCCAGGTGCTGGCGATGGTGCCGGGGTAGCCGTTCAGCACGCACGCTTGCAGCTGACCGATGTCGATGCCGAGCTCGAGCGCGTTCGTACTGACGACGCCGCGAATGTCTCCGCTGCGCAGGCCTCGTTCGATTTCGCGCCGCTGCATGGGCAAATAGCCGCCGCGGTAGCCCCGGATCGACTTGCTGCCGAGTTCGTGGCGCACAAGCTCCTGCAAGTACGTCAGCAGCAGCTCCACCCTAACCCGGCTCCGAGCGAACACGATCGTCTGAATGCCGCTCCTCAGCAGCAAGCCGGCGATTTTGCGCGTTTCCAGGACGCTGCTTTTGCGGATGCCAAGCTGTTTGTTGACAACCGGCGGGTTGTAGAAAACGAAGTGCTTTTCGCCCGCCGGCGAACCGTTGTTGTCGACAAGCTCCACTGGTTCGCCAATCAGCCGCTCCGCGTGCTCGCGCGGATTTTCGATCGTTGCCGAAGCGCAGATGAACTGCGGCTTCGAGCCGTAGAACCGGCAAATCCGCTTCAACCTGCGGATGACGTTGGCGACGTGGCTGCCGAACACGCCGCGGTAAGCGTGCACTTCGTCGATGACGATATAACGAATATTCTCGAATAATTTGACCCATTTCGTATGGTGCGGCAAAATAGCAGCATGCAGCATATCGGGGTTGGTGACGACGATATGGCCGGCGTTGCGAATGGCCGTGCGGACGGAAGGCGGCGTATCGCCGTCGTATGTATGCGTCTTGATGTCCGCTTCCATGAGGTTCGCCAGCTCTTGCAGCTCGGCAACCTGGTCCTGGGCAAGCGCCTTCGTCGGGAACAGGTACAGCGCCCGCGCGCTGTCATCGCTCAGGATGCGCTGCAGCACGGGCAAGTTGTAGCACAGCGTCTTGCCAGAAGCCGTCGGCGTCACTGTCACGACGTGCCTGCCCGCATCCGCGGCGGCGAACGCTTCCGCCTGATGGGCGTACAGACGGTCGATGCCTTTGCCGCGCAGCGCATCGCGGATGCCCGGGTGCAGCGTCACCGGGAAAGGCGCATACTTCGCCTCTCTCGGCGGAATCGTATGCCAATGGCTCACTTGATCCATAATCGATTTCGTTTCGCGAATAAGGCCGATCATCTCGTTGATGGAAGACACCGTGCCGGTCAACCGGTTCATGAAGCTGCCTCCTCGTCCAGAGGGCGCCCGCCAAGCGGCGCCGTTGCTAAGTCCATTGTACAGAATATACGTTCGTATGACAACCGTTTTGACGCCGGCCGCCTCCCGTCGCCTGCCGGCCGCTGATTCGCCGGTTTGTCCCGGCGGTAAGTCCGATATGCGGGCGTTTGCCCGCCTGCCAGCCCAACATTTCGTTATCATCAAGGAGGAGTATTCATCATGCCAACCAGTCAACCAACCAGCGTGGCCAAAGCCGCGGAAACCGTCAATCACCGTACGGCCGACTTCGATATTGCCGCCCTGTTTCTGAACCGCTGGTCCCCCCGTGCCTTCTCCGGACAGGAAGTGTCCGAGGAACTGCTGATGAGCGTGCTGGAAGCGGCCCGCTGGGCTCCATCCGGCAGCAACGAGCAGCCGTGGCGGTTCATCGTTGCGCGTACGCCGGAACAACGGGAACGGTTCCACTCGTTTATCAATGAATTCAACCTGGCCTGGTGCCATAAAGCGCCGGTGCTTATTGTCGTCGGCTCCGAAAAGATGTCCTCGACCGGCAAGCCGAGCCCGTCGCACGCGTTCGATGCCGGCACGGCATGGGGCTACCTGGCGCTGCAAGCGATGATCAACGGGCTTGTTTCACACGCCATGGGCGGTTTCGACAAAACCAAAGCGCGCGAAACGCTTCGCGTGCCGGACAGCATCGAGCTTCATGCGGTCGTGGCGCTCGGCTATCAAGGCGATCGCGACGAGCTGCCGGAACGCTACCGGGAGCGCGAGCAGCCGAACAGTCGCAAACCGCTCCAGGAGACGATCGTAATGGGAAGTTTTCCCGTTAATTCCTGACATACCGAGGGGTTGTTTTCCTGTTCTTCCACCAACATTTGTGGTACAATGAAATAGTGCTTTCGACCTATAATGAAGGTGGCAGTTTATGAGCTTGTTATCGGTGTGCGTGATCGTACTTGCCGCGGTTTTGCTGGCTGTGCTCGTTTCGTATACGCCCTGGGCGCAGCAGCGGCTGAGATGGCTGACCAACCTGTATTTTTACGTGATCGTCGGGTTGGCGTTCGGCCTTTTGCTTGCCACCGTCTGTTACGAATTCGGCGATAAACTGGCAGGGAAGCTGTGACGTCGTTGGCGGCGTCATTCCCCTGCCTTTTGGCGTTGATGCGATTGATCTTGAAACTTGTACAGAAAGCGGCGAACGAACATGCGCATCATGAGGAACGAACGCGGCGTGACGCTGATCGAAGCGCTGGCGGCGGTGGTAATATTGGGAATCGTAGTTTCGGCCTTCGCGGCCATATCCAATTACACGTTTCTGGCCGGAAATCATTCCGATAAGCAAACGAACGTGCAATCCCTCGCCAAGGAGCAGTTGGATTATGCGCGGGATTATGCGTTGCAGACGAATACGAAACCTGCTGACACCACCACCGCCGATGATTACAAAATTACCTTTCAGTTGACGGCAATGGCCAGCCCCGCTTCCTACGACCAGTCTTCGTTCCAAACGAATCATTACTCGTTGCAAGGCATGGTGTTAATCAACAAAACGCCGAAATTGCTCACGGTAACGGTATCCTGGGAAGGTGCGCCATGAGGAACGAACGCGGCATGTCGCTGGTGGAAGTGATGGCAGCCGTCGTCATCGGAGCGCTTATTATTGGCGGGGCTACCATGCTGTTGTCGTCCGTGCTCCACTTGTCGAACAGCAGCGCCCAGAGCTTCACCGACCGCGCGGCGATCAAACTGACCGAAAGCACCGTTTCCAAACAATTGTCGGAATCGACTCAGGTCGTCGCTTATACGCACAATAGCGTGGACAGGGAACTACGTTACAATAACTTCGACGGAGCGGCTACATACAAATCGCTTTACTACGACGGCACTACCAGAAGCTTGACTTTATATGACTATAGCAACGACGGAACGGCTGCCAACGACAGCGCCGACTTTCTCAACAGCTCGTATACGCCGTCAACCGCGTCAGGCCGCTATACGAATCCGATTGCGCTCGCGAGCGACGTTGCTTCCATCTCGTTCGACACCGCCAAATCTACTTCGCAGCCGGTTGGACCGACACCTTTCCCCGCTGCGGGTTCGATGCCGACAGTCAGCCGGATGCTCTATATCAAAGTGACCTTCGGCAATAAGATCGTAACCAACATGGGCGAGACCAAAGACAATCCCCAGTCGCGAATCATCGCCGTCAAACTGCTTGCCGACTGGACCGATCAATAATTCGATGCATACAAGGAGGAAATGGCCATGGCGAATCCGATACGCAACGAAAGAGGCGCTGCCGCGCTGCTTTACGTCGTGTTGATCTCCCTTGTTTTGCTGGTGGCCACGCCGGTCATTCTCTCTACCGTCTCAACCGACGCTTCGCACGGCGTCATGAACCGCAACACGCAAATGGCGGAAAATATGGCGGCGAGCGGGCTCGAGGCGTTTATTCGTTATTTGGACAAGTACAACGGAAGCAGCGACGGCCAGCGGCTGCAATATTTAAACCAATACGGCGGATTTACAAACACTCCCGTAACGTACGCCAACCCGGAAGGCGTTCCGATCTCCTATTCGTTCGTTTATAACGAAACGGGCAGCGGTACGAACATTTTTACGATTCAAAGCTCCGCGTCTGCCGGAGTGGAACCGTATAAACGCACCAAAACCATCACCTACCAGATCGACGCGAACATGCCTGTGACGACAACTTACTACGACGCGTCGAACCCGACGCCGGTCACGCAGCTGAACCAGGACGTGCTGGTCCAAGGAGATCGTTTGCCCCCTTCCGGAACGTCAACGACGCCGCGGGTTGATTTAAAGACGCCGATTCACGATGCAATCGTGTATTACCGGAATACGAATGTTCCCGTCATACCGACGATTCCTGCGATCCCGTCGTACTCGAGTTACGTATCGACGCTGGAATCAAGTTCGAATGCTGTCGTTTGCTCGTCGTGCACCCCCGCCGCTATTGATTCGATGATTACCAATCCGGCCCATATGTCCAAAAACCCGCTCGTCATTCGGATTCAAAGCGGTATGAGCTCTTACGACGGAAGCAATAATGTGCAATACAATTGGGGTTCCCCCTCGCGGCCGGTTATCCTGATCTTTGACAGCAGTGTCGAGTTGGGCGGAGCCGGAACGGTATCGCTGAACGTCACGGGAGATATCATTGTCAAGAACGGCAATTTCAGCATGAATCCGGGCAACAGCTCATCAACGGTAACGATCAACAAATCCGCCGGAAACAGCTACGGCAATCTATATGTAAGCGGCAATGTCTCTTACTCGCGCGATGCCGTGACGAATGTAGCCGGCACTCTGCAAGCGAACAATCTCACCATAAGAAGCAATGTAACGGCAGGCAACATCTACGTCAATAATGCGATTACCAACAACAGCGGCGCCGCTCGCACGCTCATCGCTTCCGGCAACATCGTGAGCGGTACTATCAATATGTACGGAACATTGCAAGCAGCCAATGTTTACACGACCGGCAGCTTTACGACCGACAACCCGTCGACAGTCAATGTGAATGGCGGCAATATGGTTGTGCAATCGTTGACCGTCAAAGGGACGAACACATCGATAAATGCGGGCGACCTTTATGCAACGACGGACATTACGATGGAAAATACGAGTTCACTGACCATAGCAGGCGTAACTCGCTCGGGGACGATTACCGTCAAAGGCACCGGATCGACATTAACTTCCGGATCCGTGTATACGACGGGACAGATGTCCATCATGAACGCCAGTACGATAAAAGCTACATCAGGCGACATCAATGTCGACAAATTTACCCTTAGCGAAAATTCGACTCTAACGGCAAAAAACTTGATCGTCAAACAAGGCTTGGAGATGTACAACGATTCCCGCTTCACACTATCGGGCAACGCGTTGCTCGGCTCCTTCACCGTGCATACGAACGGCGCTCCGGGCATTACTGCTGCCTCGGGCGACATTCTCGTCGAGGGAGATATTCGCGCCTATAATAATATTACGCTCGTTACGGGCGGTGTCGTGGCCGCAGGCGGCGATTTTAATATCAACAACGGTTACGGTACCGGCTCCAATATTCAAACCGGCGGCGGGTATACCTCGCTTCATCTTAGCGGCAGCAGCTCATCCGGCAGTTCGACAACGACCGGCGCCTGGAAACCCAAACGAACCGGTTGACTTATGGATTCAATCAAAAAGCCCCTCTTGCCTGATCTTTATGGCAAAAGGGGCTTTCCTGTCATTGTGCCGCATTCAGCTTCGTGCTCAATAGTGTCAACAGCCTCGACTGGCTATCCCTGAAAATGACCCAAGCAATGCCGTAGTCATCCATTTTGCCGCTCGTGTATGCGCTCCTCATTAGCTCTGTTGCCGCTGCCAGCTTATCCAGCAATGTATAAGCTTCCGGATCGCCAATGTTTTGTGCGATATCGCGCAATTTGCCGATTTGCTCGACCTGCTGCTTCAATTTGTCCATATCGCTTCGCTGCATGGCATCCAGCATGTCGCTCATGATACGGTTATTTTCCACAGCAATGTACTGGTAGAAGGGCTTGCGTGACGCCCCGTACAACACATCCGTCCGATTGCCCAGAAAATCGATATCCACAGTACGCGAGGACGTATCCCAATTCACTTTGGCGCCAAGCAGCTCGGACAGGCTGCGCAGCGGCACATAAACCGATCCTTCGTAAATAATCGAATCTTTGCTCAATGCAGCGGATTGACCGTTAACCGCAATGTTGATCCGATCGAAGAACACTTCGATCGTGCTGTACCTTCCTTCCGCCCAGACCACGCCGCCAACAAGCATCGAAGCGGCCGCAAGGACAGCGATCAGCCATTTCTTGCGTTTTTTCATCGCACTCACTTCCCTTTTATTGTCTCAATATCCCCTTTGCCGTTGCATCTGCTCAACTATTTTCGAATATTGCTCATCTAACGATGTAGGATCGGTGCGATTCGCCGGCTGCTCGGTCACGGGCAAGCTTGCGGACGGAGTCAGCTTGCCGGTATAAGTTTTGCTGGTAAAAACGGACAACTGAAGAATCGCCTGTATCATCATTTTGCTGCCTTCATTCTCATCAAGAATACTTTGGCCGGTTGTTCCAAAACTCCACTCCATGGTTTCGAGATAATCGGATTTCTTCATCTCCAGTGATTTGAAATTCCAATTTCGAATTTGTATCAACCGCTCATTATTGTCGATTCGATTGATAACATCCAATAACTGGTCATAGGTGCCGACAAAATCTACGGTCAGTTTCGTTTCTTCCAACCCTTCGGCCGTTTGCGAAGTTCCGCCAGTACCAGATGTCGATGCATTTGGTGTCGGAGTCGGTGACGGTGTGGGAGTTGCTGCTCCCGATTGCGCATTTGCCGCTTTCATTATGGTTTCTTCCAGGTTGCTGGTATCATTACTCGAATTCTCGTTGCTGAAGGCAAGGGTCCGTAGAATAACGCCGGATCGTTGAAAGAACGATTGCAAATCAAGCAACAGTTTGGCATTTTCATCTGTAATCGGCACTTTCTTCAACAGGTTGCCGATTTCGGTATCCGACGCTTTGATCGGAATCGGTTTCGCCGACAATTCATTCTTCTGCGTCTCCAACTGATCTACCTGTTTGTCAAGCTTTACTTGCGCAATCAGCTTCGGACTTAACACGGCGAAAGCAAACAGTAGATTCAACCCCAAACCTACCAAAGCAACCATCGCGACGACTGTCGCCGGCTTGCGAATCCATCCGATGATAGTTTGCTGTATATTCATTTTTTCGCCCCCACCTGATCGTTCTTCAGCGGCTGCAACAGCAATTGCAATTGAGCTTGAATGATGGGAACAGCCTCCGGTGTGTTTAAATTGCCTCCATTGTTTTGAACTGGCTCTGTTGAGGCTGACGACTTCGGCTTCACTGTGCTTGTGCTTCTCGGTGTTTGAAATGCTGGTTGTGGCGTAGGTTTCGGCAACTGCTGGGCTTCATATTTTTGCTTCGCTTCCAGCCATTCCTGCTGTGAAATAACACTTTGTCCGTTAAAACCATCTCCGTTGCTCGGCTTTGGCGTAGGCGAGCTGGTAGTTACGATTTTATTGCCTTTCATGTAGCTATCCAGCTCCTTCAGCAACCTCTCGCTCTCCATTTCTGTGCCGGATTGGTTAACCTGCTGATCGGACGAGTTGCTGACTTGAGCATTCGGTATTGGGGTTGGAGTCGGTGAAACGATCCGAAATGTAGAAGCTTCTTCTTGGGCAATTTCTTCGTCAGAGACTGCATCTTCGGATGCAGCCAATTGATCTTCCTCCAGATCTTCCCCTCCAGGGTTGGAAAGATATTGCGCTTTGACAAACATCGATTGAATCGACTGCACTGTAATGGATTTGAACAAACCGGAATTTTCCAACGATGTCATATATGCAGCCAGTTCCTGGATGGATGAGCTCTGCAGCTTCAATACAATCGTATCCTCTTTGGCATCGTAATCGTATAAGCGAGTCGCCACCGGCATCTTCGAAGTGATCGTATTAATGACTGGCAACCAATCGCGCCGGCGCTTTTGCAGGTTGGAAACCGCCTGCTGCAACCGAGTATAATCTTGCGTCGTGGCGTCGATTTGTTGTGCCTTTTTCAGGTTGGCAATTGACGTTTGCAACGATTGGATTTGATTCTGGCTCCGTTCGCCGGCAGAATTCGCATGAAAATACGCGTACGACAACAACAGGATGCCGCCGACGGTCGCCATGACGATCAACGCCAGCAGCGGAATCAGCCATTTTTGGACGAAGGGGATCCGGGGAAGTAAGTTGATCGCTCTCATCGTTCGTTCCCCCGTAAGCCAAGCCCGATCGGTACGGCGATCCGGGCGACCAATGCATCCGGTTCGCTTGACTCCATGTCGATCGAATAAGAAAACAGCACCTGAATCGGAACGTTCAGCCGCTCCTTGAAATAATCGACAATATCATGCAAGCGTTCGACATCGCCGGAAACGATAAGCTTCGCAAATTCATGCGTTCGATTGTTAAGTGAATAGCGGTAAAAATTCATTAGCCGCTCCACTTCATGCGCCAAATCGGCGCAAATATTGCGAAACTCCGATAGCCCGTCCGCTGGGTCGGCAAATTCGGCAAACAACTGATCCGCTTCCGATTGAGGAGCGTGCGGCTTCGTTTGCATCGTAAACGATACCGGGACGTTGCGCGTAATTTTTAACTGTTGGTCGTGGAAAATGCTCAAATCGGACGAAGCTTCGTTAATGTCGAGTATTAGGAATGTCTGCCCTTCCTGAACCATGTCCAGTTGGGAAACGAGCCTGTGCAGCGACAAGGCTTTAAACTCGATGGAAAAAGGAGTCAAACCGGCCGCTTCGGCGATTTCGACATACGATTCGATCAACTCGAGCGGAGCCGCAACGAGCAGCACGTCGCACAAGGCTTGTTCCGGCTGCGGGTTGCCATCGGATTCGAACGAAGAGAACATGGTGTCGGCGGCGCTTGTGCCGCCTGCTTCCGTCGCCGCAGCCGCTTCCGTCATCGCTTGCTGCGTCGCTTTCGTCGTTTTGGGGCGTTTCTTCATTTTGACGACAGTTTGGCTTTGTTCGCCTGCTGCGCCATTTAGCTTAATAAAGTCGTAATAAGGCCGGTCGAATGGAAGATGAATGTTATGCTGCAGCTCGAAAGCAATGACGCGTTTCAAGTCTTTCTCCGGAATATCCGGCAAACGCAGGAAGCGGACCATAATCGATTGGCTGGGCAATACCAAATGAGTGCGTTTCGTACGGGTAAGCCGTCGCTGCGTGAAGCTGCGCACGATCTGTACAAGCGGCAGCGCGTGTTTGATTTTGCCGTCTTCGACCGTTTCCGGAGGAATCGGCTCAACGGCGTGGGAGAGCAGCTTGATCTTGTTATCTTTATGAATGACGATCTCGGCGAGTTTTACGCTGTGATCGGTAATTTCCAACCCTATGCTTGCTTTTGCGGAACTAAACAAACGAAGCAATCCGATCCAACCTCCTATTGAGCGGCATCATTCGTGGAAGCTGAAGCAAGCGTTAGCGTGCCGATCAACCTTCAGGAACCAACCATGTCCATACGGCATGAAGCCATTCGTCTCCCCATCCGTAGGCCAGAATAGCCGCCGCTGCGATGAACGGGCCGAATGCAATCGGTTGGCCGCGTTTAAAGCGGCTTGTCGCAAGCAGCGTCAATCCGTACAATAAACCAATCATACAAGCGAGATACAACGTAAGCAAGGTCATCTTGATGCCAAGCAGGAGGCCAAGAAATGCGAACAGTTTGATGTCCCCGCCCCCCATGCCTTCCCGCCCGAGCAAAGCGACACTCCCCCAGGCGATGGCGTACAGCAAGGCACAACCGATCAGCGAAGCCGCCACGTAGTTCCAGAGCGGCAGCGGGTGAATGAACACGCGAAGCAGCAATCCGGCCATGTAACCGAACAGGAGCACACGGTCGGGAATGATCATGTAGCGCAAATCGGAAAGCGTAATGGCTACCAGAATCGAAACAAGCAGCAGTGCCGGCAGCAATTCGGCCGAAACGCCAATTTGCCAGGCCATAAACGCAAACAACAGCGCGGTCGCCGCTTCCCCTGCCGGGTATTGCGGCGAAATCGCGCCGTGGCAGTAGCGGCATCGCCCACGTAGCAGCAGCCAGCTCAGAACCGGCACGAGATCCAGCGGGCCGAGCCGATGCTTGCAATGCATGCAATGCGAAGGCGGAAACGCAATCGACTCGCGCTTTGGCACACGAATCGCAACCACGTTCAGAAAGCTGCCGATCAGGAGGCCGAAGATAGCGACAACCGCGACCAGGATCGTCTGATGCTCTTCCAGTATCGTCTTAAGTTGCGTCATCGGGGCCTCCTTTGGCGAATGCATTTATGAAGAGTAAAGAAAGGTAACTCGTCGAGTTACCTTTCGACTTCTGGCTGCATGAAAGTAATAATCAGAACATTACGGGGTAGGATGATTAATCGTATAAGTAAAGACGCCACCTGTTTGACCTACTACAAGAGTAAAAACATTTCCGTCGGAGGCAGTAGGCGCTTCATTCAAATATCCTCCAGCTACCAGCGCTGCAATATTTATCGTATTCAGAGCTGCATTCGGATTATCCATTTGAAACCGTTGAGCTGCTTCACGAATTACTTTTTCACTAGTATCATCCGAATTCGTCCTCGCCCGATCAAACCCATTCACAACCGCCGCTCCTGCTACCGCAGCCAATATGCCAAGAATAACGACGACAGCCATCAACTCGATCAGCGTCATCCCTTTTTGATTTTTGGCCAGCTTCATCCGTTTGTTCATAAGTGCGCGAACCATGTTTCATTTCCCCTCTCCACGCTGTGGAATGATTTATGTTTTAACAATGTTAAAACCGCAAATTAGTGCAAATTCTCCATTAGCTTAAACGACGGCAGCATAACGGCCAGTACGATCATGCCGACGATGACGGCCAGAATCAGGATCATGATCGGCTCCAGCATCGCCTTCAGCCGGTCGGCCATCGCGTCCACTTCCGCTTCGTAAAACTCCGCCACCTTCGCCAGCATCGTGTCCAGCGCGCCGGTGCGTTCGCCTACCGCAATCATCTGCACGACCATCGGCGGAAACAGCCACGAGCCTTTCAGCGGGTCGGCAATCGAGCTGCCGCCGCTTACTCCTTCCCGCGCCTTCAGAATCAGCTTGGCGATGACGTCGTTCCCCACAACCGACGATACGACGGTGAGCATCTGCATCATTGGTACGGCCGCCGCAAACAACGAGCAAAACGTACGGCTGAACCGCGACAGCGCCTGCTTCTGCCATAACACGCCGAATACCGGCAGCTTCAGCTTGAAATAGTCGAGCGCATAGCGCCCTTTCTCCGACCGGCCGATCAAAAACCAGGCCACCGGCGGTGCTGCCAACAACGGCGGAATAAAAAACCAGTTCCCCTTCATCCAGTCGCTGATTGCAATGACGATTCGCGTCGGCAGCGGCAACTCCAGCCCCATCTGGGCGAAATTGCCGACCAGCCTCGGCACGACGAACGTCATCAGAATGATGACGACAATGACCGTTACGATCGACATGATAGCCGGATACACCATCGCCGATTTGACTTTCTCCTTCGTGTACAGTTCCTTCTCGAAGTAGATCGCCAGTCGGTCAAGCATCTCGTCCAGGTTGCCGCTCGCTTCTCCGGCGCGGACCATGTTGACGAAGATGTTGGAAAATACGGTCGGGTACTTGCTGCAAGCAAGCGAAAACTGCGTGCCTGACTGCATTTCGCCGGCAATGTGAAGCAGTATTTTGCGAAAAGGTTTGCTCTCCGCCTGCTGCCCCAGCACGCGCACCGCTTCGACCATGTTGATGCCCGCCTTGTACAGCGTCGACAGCTGCCGGCAGAACACGGTGAAATGCTGCGTCTTGACTTTCGGCCCGCCAAACGACAAGTCCTTGTACAGGATGCTGTTGCCTTGATCGAACAGCTTCAGAATCCACAGACCTTTGCCCTTCAGCTCGTCCATCGCCGACTGGAACGACTGTGCTTCCAGCGCGCCTCTGCTGTACCGGCCGTAATCGTCGACCGCCTCGTAGCGAAATTTCGCCATCCCCATCCACTCCAAACGTCGTCAGCCGAGCTGTCATGATGCCTGACCCATGCGCCTGCCGCCAGACGTCCGCCCGAGAGCGCGATCTTTAGGACGGCTGCAGCTCGGAGAAACCGAACATCGCTTCCTTGGCCGACTCGACGGTAATCGCGCGCCGCTGCAGCAGCTCCCGTAACGCGTTGTCCATCGTAATCATGCCTTGCGCCTTGCCCGTCTGCATGACGGAACGAATCTGATGCACCTTCTCCGACCGAATCAGGTTGGCGACCGCCGGCGTGTTCACCAGCACTTCGATCGCCGCGACGCGCCCTTGCCCGTCCGCCGTCGGCAGCAGGCGCTGCGCCATGACGCCGAGCAGCACCGAAGCGAGCTGCACGCGAATTTGCTGCTGCGCGTCTGGCGGGAATACGTCGATCACCCGGTCGATCGTTTGCGGCGCATCCGCCGTATGCAGCGTGCCGAACACGAGGTGGCCGGTTTCGGCGGCGGTAATGGCGATGCTAATTGTTTCAAGATCGCGCATTTCGCCGACGAGAATGACATCCGGATCTTGCCTGAGCGCCGCTCTCAGGCCGGTTGCGAACGAATCGGTGTCGACGCCGATTTCGCGTTGATTGACAATGCAGGAACGATGCTTGTGCACGAATTCGATCGGATCTTCGAGCGTCATGATATGATCGCTTCGCGTCCGGTTTATGTAGTCGATTATGGCGGCCAAGGTCGTCGATTTGCCGCTGCCGGTCGGTCCGGTTACAAGCAGCAGCCCTTGCGGCTTCTTGGCGAATTCCTCGGCGATCGGAGGCAAACCGAGCGATTCGAAGGCGGGAATTTTCGTCGGAATGAGACGAATCGTCAGGCTTGCGTTGCCTTTCTGCTTGTAGGCGTTAATGCGGAACCGGGAAACGTTCTCGATGCCGTAGGAGAAGTCGAGATCGCCTTTCTCCATGAACGTTTCGTACTGATCGGCATCCATCAGTTCCTTCGCCATGTCGAGCGTGTCGGCCGGCGTCAATACGGGTCCGCCTGCCGGCTGCAAGCTGCCGTTAATCCGAAACATCGCGGGCGAATGGACGGTAATATGAATATCCGATGCCCGCTTCTCAAACGCCACATGCATGAGATCCTTCAGCCCCAATGCATCTCCTCCTCGCCATCCGTCTGTCTCTCTTTATATAAAAGGCTACCCGTAACCATAGTAGTCCTTTATACCTATTCATAGTACATGCGTATCATTAGTTATGTCAACTAACTTGACTAAGATTTTAGACAATCTTTACATTTCTCATTCGTCTCTCATTCGTCTCCGCCGCTGCCGAGCACGCGGTAAATTTCGCTGATCGTCGTCAGCCCGGCAGCCGCTTTCTCGAGCCCGTCCTGCATGATCGGGACCAAGCCTTTCTCGCTGGCGTAGGCGAAATATTCATTGTCCGGCCGCTTGTTCAGCACCATCGACCGCAGCGTCGAATCGGCTTCCATGATTTCATGGATCGCGAGGCGGCCCCGGTATCCCGTCCTGCCGCAATGCTCGCAGCCGGTTCCGTAACGCAGCTTGTGCACCGGCAGCCGGTTCCGCGCAAGCAGCGCCGCTTCGTCTTCGGTTGGCGTGTACTCCCGGGCGCAGTGGGTACATACCCGGCGAACAAGCCGCTGCGCGACGACACAGGTGAGCGCCGAGGCGATAAGAAACGGTTCGACTCCCATATCGATCAGCCGCGTTATCGAGTTGACAGCGCTGTTGCTGTGCAGCGTGCTGAGCACGAGATGGCCCGTCATGGCGGCGCGTACGGCGATTTCCGCCGTTTCCACGTCGCGAATTTCGCCGACCATTACAATATTCGGATCTTGTCGCAAAATCGCCCGGAGTCCACGGGCAAACGTCAGCCCGGTCACCGGATTGACCTGCATCTGGTTGATTCCTTGCAGTTGGTACTCGACCGGATCTTCAACAGTGATGATGTTGACGTCTTCCTTGTTCAGCTGCGACAAGGCGGAATAGAGCGTTGTCGTTTTGCCGCTGCCGGTCGGGCCGGTAATGAACACGATGCCGTGCGAATGGCCGATGCCGCGCATCATCAGCTCGTAATTGTGCGGCGACAGCCCCAGTTGGTCGATGGCTGTAAGCGAGTTGCCGAGGTCGAGCACGCGCATGACGATTTTTTCGCCGTGAATCGTCGGCAGCGTCGAAATCCGGATATCGACTTTGCGGAACTCGATATCCATCTCCAGCCTGCCGTCCTGCGGCAGCCGCCGCTCGGCGACGTTCAGGTTGCCCATGATTTTCACCCGGGCGACGATGACGCTCTGCATATGGGCCGGCAGCGTCCGCTCTGTGCGCATGATGCCGTCGACGCGATAGCGGATGCGCAGGCTGTCTTCCTGCGGATCGATATGGATGTCGCTTGCGCCGATTTGTACGGCTTGAATAATGATCTGGTTGACCGTACGAACGACAGGCGAATCGTCTTCGGCGACCGGCTTCTCTTCTTCCTGCGGCTGCAAATTGCGGTTGATTTGCTCGATCGATTCCTGCAGGCCGTAATACCGCTTGATCGCCCGCGTCAGCTCGTCCTTGGAAGCGATGACGGGCTCGATGCGCAGCCCCGTTGCCATCCGCAGCTCGTCAATGGCAAAATAGTCTAGCGGATCGGACATCGCCAGCACGAGCTTGTTGCCTTCCAGCTTGATCGGCAGCACTTGGTGCTGTTCGGCCAGCTTCTGCGGAATCATGTTGATCACTTTCGTTTCGATCGTCTGCTTGTACAGCTGAACATGCGGAATGCCGAGCTGAAATTCGAGCACCTCGATCATTTGCTGTTCTGTTATGTAATGCCGCGTAATGAGCAATTCGCCCAAGCGCAGCTTCAATTCCTTCTGTTCGCGCAGCGCATTCTGCAGCTGCTCTTCCGAAATAAGGCCGGCCTCGAGCAGCAAATCGCCGATCCGTTTCCGTGGCGCCATCGTCTTTCCCCCTGCGTTTTTGCACATAGTTCTTTGGAACTATTTTATCACAGCGTTCCTTCGATGTAAAACTAGTCCATTAGAACCATGATTAAAAATCGCCATTCGACAGCCTTTGACATCATTTTATTGCCGTGGTGCAATCAGCGTCAAATGGTAATGTATACCACAGCTTCCCCTTGACCAAAAGCGCCATTTCCACTAAAGTAGAACATACGCTCGCCTATCCTAAACCCTACTTTTTTTAAAGGAGCGCACATGAACCGATTCCGCATTCCCGTCGGCGCTTACACCGCCTTGCTTCGCCGCTATTTGCTCGAACAGCGCAAACGCGTGCTCCTGCTTCTCCTGCTGCTGTGCGCCGGTATCGGCCTGCAGCTTGTCAATCCGCAAATCATCCGCTACTTTATCGATCGCGCGCAAGCCGGCGACGATAGCCGCGGACTGCTGATCGCAGCCGGATTTTTCATCGGCGTGTCCCTGCTCGCGCAAGCGCTGGCCGTGTGCAGCTCCTACCTGGGGGAAACGATCGGCTGGACGGCGACGAACCTGCTGCGCGGCGACGTTGCGGTCCATGCGCTCAAGCTGGACATGTCGTTCCACAAGTCGCATACGACCGGCGCCATCATCGAGCGGGTGGATGGCGATATCAACAATCTGGCCAACTTTTTCTCCAATTTCGTCGTTACCTTGCTCAGCAACCTGCTGCTCGTTGTCGGCATCCTGGTCCTCCTCTTCCGGGAAGGCTGGATGGTTGGCAGCGTCATGCTGTTGTTCGTTGTGTTTGCGCTGCTGTCCATTCGTTATGTCAGACGCTTCGCCGTGCCGTATTGGGGACGCATGCGCCAGATGAGCAGCGACTTCTACGGCTTCCTTGGCGAGCATCTGGAAGGCACCGAGGATACGCGCGCCAACGGCGCCAGCGGCTTCGTGATGCGGCGCTACTTCGAGCTGCTGCGCCGGTGGCTGCCGCTGCGCATCCGCGCGTTCCTCGGCTGGGCGTCGATGTGGATCACGACGATTGTCGTGTTCGCCATCGGCAATGCCGCCGCTTTCGCCGTCACCGCCTATTCGTGGCGCCACGGCATGATGTCGCTCGGCACGGTGTATATGATTTTTTACTACACGGAATTGATGGCCAAGCCAATCGAAAAAATCCGCACACAAATGGAAGATTTGCAAAAAGCGGACGCCAGCATCGCACGCGTGCGCGAGCTGCTCGACACGCGCTCCGCTATCGCCGACGGCCCCGGAGCCACGCTTCCTGACGGAGCGCTCTCCGTCGCTTTCGAACATGTCCGTTTCGGTTACGAAGCGGACGGCGATACGCTGCGCGGCATCGACTTCCGGCTGCCGCGAGGCGGCGTGCTCGGCTTGCTCGGCCGCACCGGCAGCGGCAAAACGACGCTTGCTCGCCTGCTGCTTCGCTTCTACGACGTATCGGACGGCCGCATCTTGCTGGAAGGCGTCGACATTCGCACCCCGAAGCTGGAACAGGTGCGCCATAAAGTCGGCATGGTAACGCAAACGGTCGAGCTGTTCCAAGGAACGCTGCGCGACAATTTGACCTTCTACGACGACCGCATTCCCGACGACCGCATTCGCGACTTGCTCGGCGAGCTTGGACTCGGCGACTGGCTGCGCTCGCTGCCGGGAGGGCTCGAGACGCCGCTCGAATCCGGCGGCGGCGGGCTGTCCGCAGGAGAAGCGCAATTGATCTCGTTTGCCCGCGTGTTTCTCACCGATCCGGGTCTCGTGATCCTCGACGAAGCTTCCTCGCGGCTCGATCCCGCCACGGAACGCAAAATCGAAGCGGCGATCACGAAGCTGCTGCAAGGACGCACTTGCATCATTATCGCGCACCGGCTGGCGACGATCGAACGCGCGGACGCCATCCTCATCCTCGATGAAGGCGAGATCGCCGAATTCGGACCGCGCCGGGAACTGGCCGCGAACCCGGCGTCGCGTTACAGCCGCATGCTGCATACGGGAATGGAGGAGCTGCTGCGATGAGCACGTTCACTTATTTATGGCGATTGATGCTTAACCGCCCTGCCCTTTATTGGCTGAACGCCCTCGCCTGGACGCTGATTTATTTGGCCCCGGTCGCTTCCGGCCTCATCACGAAGCAATTTTTCGATCTGCTTGGCGGCACCTCGCCCTACAAGCTTGGCGTCGGCGCGTTGATCGCCCTGCTGCTTGCAGCCGCATTCGCCCGCTGCGTGCTGATCGTGTTCGGCTTCATCACCGACGTCAACTTCCGTTTCCGCATCAGCGGCCTGATCCGGCGCAATTTGCTGCATCATATATTGACCAAGCCGGGGGCCAGAGCCATTCCCGTTTCGCCGGGCGAAGCGATCAGCAACTTCCGCGACGACATCGAGCTGACGGAAGAAGCGATAAGCTGGTCGGTTGACGCCTTCGGCATGACGGTGTTCGCCGCCGTGACGTTCTGGATCTTGTTCCATATCCATGCCGGCATGGCGCTTACCGTCTTTCTTCCGCTTGTCGCGGTCGTCGCCATCGCCCAAATGTCGACGACGCTGCTGCAGCGATACCGCGCCGCCAGCCGCGAAGCGACATCGAAGGTGACCGGCGCCATCAGCGAAATGTTCGGCGCCGTGCAGTCCATTCAGGTGGCCGGCGCCGAAGACCGAGTCATCGCCCGCTTCCGCAAGCTGAATGACGCGAGACGGCACGCGGTAGTGAAAGACACGTTGTTGTCGCAGCTGCTCGACTCGATCTTTTCGAATGCGGTCAACATCGGCACCGGCTTCATCCTGCTCGTTGCGGCCGGAGCGATGCGCAGCGGCACGTTTACGGTTGGCGACTTCGCCTTGTTCGTGTACTATTTGACGTTCGTCACCCAATTCATCCAAAACTTCGGCACGTTCCTGAAGCACTACAAGCAAACCGAAATTGCCAAGACGCGGCTGCTGTCGCTTATGCAGGGCGCGGAGCCCGAACAGTTGACGAAGGCTCATCCGCTATACCTGCGCGGCACGCTGCCGTCTTTTGCCCCTGCCGATCCGTCCGGAATCGAGCCGCTGCGTTTCGTTGAAGCGCGAGGGCTCGGCTTCCGTTATCCGGAAACCGGACGCGGCATCGCCGGCATCAACCTCCGGCTTGCGGCCGGCTCCTTCACCGTCATCACCGGCCGCATCGGCTCTGGCAAAACGACGCTTGTGCGCACCCTGCTCGGCCTGCTGCCGAAAGACGCCGGCACGATCGCCTGGAACGGCGCCGCCGTGGACGACCCCGGCAATTTCTTCGTCCCGCCGCGAAGCGCGTATACGCCCCAGGTGCCGCGCCTTTACAGCGACTCGCTGCAGGAGAACATTCTCCTCGGGCTGGACGTGCCGCAGGAGCGGCTGCAACGCGCCATCCATGCCGCCGTGCTCGAGCCGGATATCGCCGCGCTGCCGCAAGGCCTCGGCACCGTCATCGGCCCGCGCGGCGTACGGCTGTCGGGCGGACAGGCGCAGCGCACGGCGGCGGCGCGCATGTTCGTCCGCGATGCGCAACTGCTCGTCTTCGACGACTTATCGAGCGCGCTCGACGTCGAAACGGAGAAGCTGCTGTGGGAACGACTCGGCCGCACGCGGCAAGCCGCCTGTCTTGTCGTTTCGCACCGCAAGGCGGCGCTGGCGATGGCCGATCATATCGTCGTGCTGAAGGAAGGTGCGATCGAAGCGGAAGGCACGCTGGAGCATTTGCTCGCGAACAGCGAAGAAATGCGTCGCCTGTGGAATCGCGACGAATCGTAAAGCTACAGAAAAAAACCGCCAACTGCACGGGAGGTAGTTGGCGGAAATCGGACCGTCGCATGCGGCGCATGCGATAGCCGAGGCAAGTGCACGATTTTGATTATATCGGACACTTCTGAACAAAAACTGAACCATTTCGACACGGTTCGGATTATTTTGCAAATAGCCCGTCCCTCTCGTTATTTCCCCAGCCACCAGTACACCGGCATTAATGCGAGCGAAACGAACATTCCGGCCAACCCCATAGCCATTCCGGAGACGCCCCCCTGCAGCTCCGAATCGCGAATCAAACGAGCCGTGCCGATACCGTGCGAGGCGGTGCCAACGGCGACGCCGACCGCCACGTCGCTGCGCACGCCGCACAGGCGCAGCAGCTCCGGCCCGGCCATGCTGCCGATCAAACCGGTTAGTGTCGTCAGCACGGCGGATAGCTCGGGAATGCCGCCCAACCGGCGAGTCAATTCTATGGCGATCGGCGTCGTCACCGACTTCGGGACCATGGTGAGCAGCAGCTCTTGCGAGCCGCCGAGCAGCCAGACAAGTGCCGCAGAAGCCAACATCGCCGCAATCGAGCCGGTCGTCAACCCGCCGAGAATAGCGACGAGCTGGCGGCGTATCAACGCGGCGTTTTTGTACAGCGGAACGCCGAGCGCAACCGTGGCGGGGCCAAGCAGCAGCACAAGCGCGTCGCCGCCTTTGCGGTAATCTTCATACGGGATGCCGGTAACGAGCAGGAGCGCGATCAAGCTGCCGGCGGTGACGAACAGCGGATGCAGGAATCGCCAGCGCGCATACAGCCACTGGGCGCAGCTGTAAACAAGCACTGTGATTGCAATGCCGAACAGCGGCTGGTCAGTGACGCCTTCAATGGTCATGACTGCGCTCCTTTCTGCGGTTAAGCAGGGTGGTGACCCAACCGGCGACAAGCAGCGAAACGACTGTGCTGGCGACAAGACTGACCAGTAGCGGCAGCGCGTTGCGGCCGATGAGCGGCAGGAAGGCGATCGTCCCGACAACAATCGGCGCAAAAAACAACAGCAGATGGCGCAGCAGCCAAGCGGCCGACGACTCCACCCATTCCACTTTCACCACACGCAAAAAAAGCGCTGCCGTAAACAGCGCAAGTCCGATCACATTGCCCGGCAGCGGAACGCCAGCTTTCTCAATCCACACGCCGGCAATATTGAAGCCAAGCAGAATCGCCATTCCCCTCATTTACATTCTCCCTCTCCCGCTCGCAAAAAAAGAACACCCGCAAGTGTTCTTGTCCATATCCCCCGAAGAACCATCCATCGGCAACGTTACGCTTGTTCCGCCGCCGTCCCTTCGGCAGACGCCGCATCGCTCGTCAGCGTCAAATTCGCGCCAAGTTGGCGGAACATGCCGATAACGTTCTCGTTGCCGCGTTCGATATGCTCGACGCCGGCAATTCTCGTAACTCCTTCCGCCATCAATCCGGCCACAATCAGACACATGCCCGCACGAACGTCGGATGCGTGCACGTAAGCGCCGTGCAGCTTGGCCGCTCCGTCGATGTAGGCGGCGCCACCGCGAACGCGAATGCTCGCTCCCATGCGCACCAACTGCGGCACGTGGTTGAACCGGTGCGGATACACTTTATCCGCAATAATGCTGCGCCCTTGCGCCCTGAGCAGCAGAGGCGTAAGCGGCTGTTGCAGATCGGTTGCGAACAGCGGATACATGCCGGTGCGCACTCGAACCGCCCGCAGCGGCATATCACCGTAAGCGGTGATGCTGCTGTCGCGCACATCGAGCTCGAGGCCGGTTTCTTTCAATTTGGCCAGGCACGAACCGAGATGCTCCGGAATGATATCGTCGACCGTAATGGTTCCTCGGGTTGCGCCGGCCGCCATCAGGAAGGCGCCGGCGATGAGCCGGTCGGGAATGACATTATAGCTGCATCCGCGCAGCTGTTTGACGCCTTGAATGCGAATTTGCTCCGTGCCGGCGCCGGACACTTTGGCCCCCATCAAATTCAGCAGGTTGGCCGTATCGACCACTTCCGGATCGCGAGCGGCATTGCGCAGCTCGGTGACGCCTTCTGCAAGCGCGGCAAGCAGCATCGCATTAATGGTTGCTCCCGAAGTAATCGTATCGAAATAGATGACGGCGCCCTTCAGCCGGGATGCCTTCACCACATAGTGGCGATCGTAAAAGTCGACCGTAGCGCCAAGCGACCTCAGCACCTTCACATGCTGGTCGATCGGCCGCGAGACGAAATCGTCGCCGCCCGGAAACCCGATCGAAACGGTGCCGCGTTTGGCCAACAGCGCCCCGACAAAATAATACGAAGCCCGGTAAGCGGACGTCAGCTGCGGGTTCAATTCGCCGGAATGAAGGTCGCTTGCGTCAATGGTCACATGACCTTCCTCGTCGCGAACGATCCGAATGCCGATTTCGGCGGCAATCGTTTCGATCACGCGGAAGTCGAGAATGTTCGGCAGCCCTTTGAGCACTACCGGCTCTTCCGCCATACTGGCGGCTGCAATAAGGGCGAGCGAGCTGTTTTTGGAACCTGGTATGCGAACGGTGCCCGCTAGCGGACCCGACGAGTTCACTTCAATGAATTTCATTGTGCGGTTTAGCCCCAATCGATCGTTATGTATGGTCAATCCCACCAGGAGACGATAGCCCGACAACTAGCTTATCATATTCCGCTGCGGAAGAAAATGATCTATATGTCCCGGTTGTCCATGCGCGGATCGTTTTCCCGCAAAATGGGCCATGTTGTCAAATCTTTCGCCAGATGCGTTTCCGCGAACAACGTTCGCGCTTCCGCCAGCATCGCGGCCTCCCCTTCTTCGGCATAACGCGAGCTGATATGCGTCAGCAGCAACTGCTTCGCCCCTGCGGAAAACGCCGTTCGCGCCGCATCGACCGATGTCGAGTGACCAAAACGAAGCGCATTGTCGCGAAGCTCGGCGAGGAAAGTCGCTTCGTGTACGAGCAGATCGGCGCCTTTCGCCAGCAGCGCGGCGTTCGGGCATGGCGAAGTGTCGCCGAGCACGGCGACGACTCTTCCTTTGCGCGGGGGATCCACGAACAACGCACCGTTCACTTCGGTGCCGTCCGCAAGTACGATCGTTTCCCCTCGTTTCAACTTGCCCATCAGCGGACCGGTCAGCGGACCAAACGCCGCTCGCAGTCGTTCTGCCTGAAGCGCCCCCGGGGTGTCGCGCTCCACAATCCGATAACCGAACGACTCGATCCGATGCGCCAAACGGCGCGCTTCTACGACAAATCGATCGTTCTCGAACACAACGCCTTCCTGCGAAAGCTCGACGATGCGCAGCTCGTAGCCGAGATGCGAGTCGCTGACGCCAAGCGCCGTACGCACGAACGTTTCCACTCCAACCGGCCCGTACACCGTCAGCGGCGTTTCGCCGCCCAGATGGGAGCGGCTGGACAAAAAACCGGGGATACCGAACAGATGATCGCCATGCAAATGTGTGACGAACAACCGGTCGATGCGTCCCGGCTTCACATGCGATTTGAGAAGCTGATGCTGCGTTCCTTCTCCGCAATCGAACATCCATGACAATCCGCATTCGGCTTGCAAATCGAGCACGATGGAGCTGACATTCCGCCGTGCCGACGGCATGCCGGCCCCGGTCCCGAGAAAGGTGAGCTCCACCGGATGACCCCCCATCTTATTCGCGCAATCGTTCCATCGTTGCAAGTATTTCCATACGATCATCTTGCCCGACAGGCAACCGATTAAACCTTCTCCACGTTAAAATATTGCGCTTGCGGATGTGCAAACACCATCGCCGAAACCGAAGCTTCCGGGTCCATCATGAACCCGTCGGTTAGTTGGACGCCGATGTCTTCCGGCTGCATCAGTTCGAACAACAGCTGCTGGTCCTCGAGATTCGGACACGCCGGATAGCCGAACGACACGCGTATGCCTTGATACCGGGCGCCATGGCGCTGCTTCATCGTCATTTCGCCCGGATCCGGGAAGCCCCACATGTCGCGAATCATATGATGAATCCGCTCCGCGAACGCTTCGGCCAGCTCGATTGCCGTCGCCTGCAGCGCATGCGAGCGCAAGTAGTCGCCGCTGTCTTTCCAGGTTGACGACAGATCGCGTACGCCGCTTCCCGCCGTAACGACGAGGAAACCGACGTAATCCATCTCGCCGCTGCCGACCGGTCGCAGAAAATCGGCCAGACACAAGTACGGCTCCACCGCCTGGCGCGGGAACGAAAACCGTTTCAGCACGCGTGACGTGTCGGTCGGATCGTAAACGAGAACGTCGTTGCCGTCCGCCTGCGCCGGGAAAAATCGGTACATCCCGTTCGCCTTGATGATGCCGTTCGTTTGCGCCTCGCGGATGATGCCATCCACGACCGCTTTCAGCTCGGTCGCCTTGGCGTCCTTCTCCTGCAGTTGCTTCTCGACAGAACCACGCAGGCCGAGATGTTTGCCGAGCAACATTTCAAGGTTGATATACGGCACCAAATGGCCGACCGGGTAATCGCGCAGCACGTGCCGCTCCGTATCGGGCGGAATGTAGACCGGCGTTTCCCGCGAAATCGCCGATTGGCGCGCACGGGTCGGCGCCGGCAATTCGTCCGCCTTTTTGCCGGCCTCCATCACGTTCGATTCCATCCGTTCGCGCAACTCGTCGATCAGCCGCTGCCGTTGCTCGGGATCGCTAAGCTTGTTGGCGATATCGAGGCCGTCCATCGCGTCTTTCGCGTACAGCACCGGCCCGTCGTATTCGGGTGCGATGCGCGTCTTCGTAAACTTGCGCGTCAGCGCCGCGCCGCCGACGAGGATCGGCACTTCAATGCCGGCCGAGCGCAAATCTTGCGCCGTTACGACCATCTGCTGCGCCGACTTGACGAGCAGGCCGGACAAACCGATCGCATCCGGCTTCTCTTCGCGGTACGCGGCAATCAACTGCTCCGGCGGCACTTTAATGCCAAGGTTAATAATTTTATACCCGTTGTTCGACAAAATGATTTCGACGAGGTTTTTGCCGATATCGTGTACGTCGCCTTTGACGGTGGCCAGCATAATTTTCCCTTTGGACGCGCTCTCCGATTTCTCCATGAACGTTTCCAGGAACGCGACCGAAGCTTTCATCACTTCCGCACTTTGCAGCACTTCCGCCACGATCAGCTCGTTGTTGTTGAACAACCGGCCGACTTCCTCCATGCCTTTCATCAGCGGGCCGTTGATGACTTCAAGCGGCGCATACTTGCCGAGCGCCTCCTGCAAATCGGGAATGAGCCCTTCCTTCGTGCCTTCCACGACGTAAGAAGCGAGACGTTCCTCCAGCGTCAGGTTGCTGATTTTTTCCTTCTTGTCGACTTTTTTCGTCCGGAAAAAAGCGACAAACGCGGCAAGCGTATCGTCGTTCGTCTCGAAAATGAGATTTTCTGCCAGCTTGCGCTCTTCTTCCGGGATGGAAGCATACCGCTCCAGCTTCTCCGTGTTGACGATCGCGTAGTCGAGCCCGGCTTTGGTGCAGTGATACAAATAAACGGCATTAAGCACTTCCCGGCCGGCTTCGGGCAAACCGAACGAAACGTTGCTGAGGCCAAGAATCGTCTGGCATTCCGGCATCGCTTCCTTGATCAAACGAATGCCTTCGATCGTTTCCAGCGCTGAGCCGATATACTGCTGGTCGCCGGTGCCGACAGGAAACACGAGCGGATCGAAAATAATATCCGACGGGTTCATGCCATATTTGTTCACGAGCAAGTCGCGCGAGCGTTTGGCCACTTCCAGCTTGTCGCCGCGCGTAATCGCCTGCCCCCGTTCGTCGATCGTGCCGACGACGGCGGCAGCGCCGTACTGATGAATGAGCGGCACGACGTGGATAAATTTTTCTTCGCCGTCTTCAAGGTTAATGGAGTTAATGATCGCCTTGCCTTGCGAATATTTAAGGCCTAGCTCGATGACGCTGGCGTCGGTCGAATCGAGCATAAGCGGTACCTTTACTTTGTTGACGACCAGCTTCAGGAATTGTTCGACGTCCGCGGCCTCGTCTCGGTCCGGGTCCTGCAAACAAACGTCGATGACGTGCGCGCCGCCCTTCACTTGCGCCCGGGCGATTTCCGACGCTTCCTCGTATTTGCCTTCGGCGATGAGCCGCTTGAATTTGCGCGAGCCGAGCACGTTCGTGCGTTCGCCAACCATGTATGGACGGTTTTCGCTTTCGATGTACACCGTTTCGATGCCGGAAACCGCCGGCGGGTGAGTGCCGTACTCGGTGCGCGGCGTGTAATGCCGCAGCGTCTCAGCCAAGGCGCGAATATGCTCGGGCGTCGTACCGCAGCAGCCGCCGGCAATGTTCAGCCAGCCTTGTTCGGCGAAGCCGGCCATCTTTTTGGCGAGCGATTCCGGCGATTCGTGGTAATGCCCGTTTTCGTCCGGCAGCCCCGCATTCGGATAGCAGCTGATGGCGGTTTGCGCCACTTGGGACAACGAACGAATATGGTCGCGCATAAACTCGGGGCCTGTTGCACAGTTCAACCCGACCGAAATCGGATGCAAATGTTCGAGCGAAATATAGAACGATTCGATATTTTGCCCGGCGAGCGTTGTGCCCATCGGTTCGATCGTGCCGGAAATCATGATCGGCAACGTTTTGCCGAGATCGCGCATCGCGTCGCGTACGCCGATGCTTGCCGCCTTGACGTTCAGCGTGTCTTGCGACGTTTCGATCAGCAGCGCGTCGACGCCGGCAGCGACAAGCGCGTGCGCTTGTTCGTAATAACTGGCAACCAGATCGTCGAACGTGACGCCGCCGGTAACCGACAATGTTTTGGTAGTCGGCCCGATCGCGCCGGCAACGAATCGCGGCCATTCCGGGGTTGAAAATTTATCTCGCGCCGCTATGGCGAGTTCCGCCGCTTTCACATTCAGCTCTGTCGCTCTGTCCTGCAAGTCGTATTCCGCAAGCACGACACTTGTCGAGCCGAACGTATTCGTTTCGACGATGTCGGCCCCCGCCGCGAAATAAGCTTCGTGAATGCCGAGAATAACGTCCGGCCGCGTCACGACAAGATATTCGTTGCAGCCTTCCAGCTCCTCGCCGCCAAAATCGGCCGCCGTCAAGTTTTCCTGCTGGATCATCGTCCCCATGGCGCCGTCCAGGATCAATATTTTTTTGCCGAGCTGCTCTTGCAGCGTTACGTTCGACATGTTCGTATCCCTCTCCGTGACGAATAATGTAAGCTTTACTATACCAAATCCCGTCGATTATCCGCAAGCGACAATTCATTACCTTTTCCGATAAAAAAAGATGGATTAATTATTTCCCTTTCATCGACAGCAACTAGCGTTTCGTCTATAATGAGGGAATAAAACGGATGAACAAACCGATTACAGGAGGAATGGCCCGTGGCCGAAATTCGCATTCGCAATACCGACCGGCGTATCAGCGGCGAGCAGGAAGTGCGCGCGTTTCTGGAAAATCAGGAAGTGCTTTACGAGCATTGGGATGCCGCCAAACTTCCGGCCGAGCTGCAGGACAAGTTCGCGTTGACGAACGAAGACAAAGAGCAGATCCTCTCCACATACGATGCAGAAATTCGCGATCTTGCATCCCGCCGCGGCTATCGCACGTGGGATATCGTCGCCCTGTCCGATGCAACGCCGAATCTGGAGGAATTGCTGCGCAAGTTCGAACAGGTGCATACGCATACGGAAGACGAAGTCCGCGCCATTACGGCGGGCAAAGGCATCTTCATTATCAAAGGAACAGACGATGTCGGTTACTTCGACGTTGAGCTCGAAGCCGGGGATGTCATTTCCGTGCCGGAGCATAAGCCGCACTTCTTCACGCTGATGGACAACCGGCAAATTGTCGCCGTTCGGCTCTTTATCGAAACGGAAGGCTGGATCGCCCACCCGTTCGATGACCCTGCTTTCATTAAAGCATAACTCCCTCATTCGAAAAAATCCGCCCTGCCTTGCCGGAAACCTTGCCGGAAGCGGGCGGTTTTTTGCTATTGCATGAGTTTCTTTCAGGCCAGTCGTTTGATGATCGCATGCAGCTGTTCCAGATGACTGACTTCGTTCGCCGGCACGATCTCCCCCGTTCGAGCCGCGCCCGATCGGTTAACCCACGCATTCGGCATGCCTACCCGGTTGGAGCCGAGAATATCGGTCGTCAGTTTATCGCCAACCATCAATCCTTCTGCCGCCTCAATGCCAAGAAGCCCCATCGCGTGGCGGAAAATGGATTCCGCCGGTTTGCCTTCGCCGAACGTGCCGGAAATGACGATATGGTCAAAATAGCCGGCCAACTGCGGTACGCCATCAATTTTCTCCTGCTGGAGGTCGGGAGCGCCGTTCGTTAGCAGCAGCAGCTTGACTTGCCCTTTCAGGGCATCGAGCACGCGAAACGTTTCTTCATAAACATAGGGCCGATTGCGGCGTTCCGCCGGGAAACGTTCCGCCAACAATGCGCCGAGCGCCGCATTCTCCACGCCGAGGGCGCGCAAGCCGCGGGTCCACGCTTCCTTGCGATATCCGGGAGCCAGCGCCTGCAGCTTGCGGAACTCCTGCTGGCTGCCGCCGGAAAAGTTGGCCCATAACCCTTCGAACGGGTTGATGCCAATCATCTTCGTAAACGGAAAGGTTTCGAACGATTCGTATAACGCGCGCGCCTCCTGGCGGACCGATTCAACTAGCCTTTCGGGCGTCAATCCGGCAACTTGTTTAGCCGCCTCTTCCCCCGTTGCTTGAAAAGCTTCTTCGACGCTCCGGTGATCCCATAACAGCGTATCGTCCAGATCGAATAAAACTGCTTGGATTGCCATGCCGTGCTTCCCCCTGAACCCATGTATGCTTGAATGGTCATGATACCGCGATTGGATTACGAGATTTCTTGAATCGGCACCTGATTCGTTGCGGCGAATTTGCGCAAGCGATCTGCCATCGGTTTGATTTTGAACAGGTGCAGCGAGCTGCTGTACACCCATTTGCGGTTTTTGTGCTTGAGCGTAATGACGATTTGATTGGGCGACAACGTGATGTTGTCGATGCCGTCGGCGTTGACGGCTTTTTCCCCGGTGAACCTGCGGGTGGCGATGCGCGACTTCGCTACGCTAAGCGCAGGCCGACGCACGAAGAAAATGAAGACGCCCAGCAGGAAGTAACAAATAACCGTAAACCAGTAAGAAGAATCCGCGGTGTACACATTATTGAACAAGATCATAAAAAATACCGCAAACATCTCCAGAATGAGCGGCAAGATCCAGCTTCGGCCCAAAAAAAGATCGGGCTTGTCCCCTTCGGCAATCGGCGCTTGACCAAGTTTCCGGCGCTGCAGATTCGCCACTTTCTTGTTCTTTTCGACCATCCGTTCCCACTTACGCGACATGAAGCTCCCCCTGTTTGACGCCGGATCGACTGTGAAGAAAAGTCGTTCTCCTTGATGTCGCCGTTCGCCGCGACTTGCGCCTATTTGTCTTCGTCTTCGACATATTTGATCGAATCGAGCTGCTGCTTCAGCGACGCCTTAAACGCGTCGATGTATCTCCGTCGCAGTTCGTTCCGTTCGTCGATCTCGTTCTCGGACAAGCCTACCGACTTCGCCTTGCGGGCCAATTCATTGATTCTTGTGATCGCTTCGTCCATATTCATGCTGCCTTCACTCCTATCGCACATACGCCCAAAACGCAATAACTCGCGTGATGGCATTCGATGTGTAACCTTATCTAACTTTGCCATGTGCAGGGGGGAATGTCAAGCGGACGGCAGTGCGGTTTCCAAGGAACGCAAAGGATCAGGAGCATCAAAATGTCTCCTGCTGCAAGGGGAAAATGAAGCGATAAACGGCCACCGGAAAACAACTGGAGGGAGATTGGATTGTTGGCGGCTCTCTCTATTGAAAGGCCGTTGCGCGCTTACGGCCCGTTAGCGAACACATGTTCTAAATCACTGAAAGCTCACTCTTCGATTGATCGGCCCGTAGCAGGCCCGAGCTTGCCAATCGCAAATCAAGGCAATACAAGCACTTGGCCGACTTGAAGCTGCGAACTGTTCAAATGATTGCGTTTCTGCAATTTATGGATATAGAGACGAACATCCGTTCCCGACGGGGCAAAATCAGATGCGATGGTCCACAGCGTGTCTCCCGAAGTCACGACCGTCGTGCGTTCGACCGACGTTGCATGAGCCGGGCTTGCCGCATCAGCCGATCCGAAGGCATATGCTTGTACCAGCATGCCGAAAAAGAAAAACGCCGCCAAAAGAACGGAAAGAACGACCAACCGCATCACTTTGCGGGAACGCTTGCGAGCAACAGGACGCCGGTCGGCAGCCGGCTTGACAGCATTCATCCGATTCCGGACGGGTTCATTCGTGCGAACCTTCGTCATGACATAATCCTGTTGCGCAATCGATTCTGCATCCCGGTCGGCGTAAACGGCGTGGTTCGTGTTCATCTCTTCGCCCTCCAAACATTTGTTCTGTTTTTAATGTAACACGAACGAACGTTCCTGTCAACGGACAGACGAACAAATGTTTGTTTTTTCAAAAACTCGAACTTATGTTTGTACGAACCTTTATTCTGTGTTATCATAAACGTATCTAAAATTGTCGTATTGGGGGAATCCGTCTTGGGTAAAATTTCAAATCGCCAACAATCGATTCTTGATTTCATCAAGAACGAAGTGAAGGACAAGGGGTATCCTCCGTCCGTTCGCGAAATCGGCGAAGCGGTAGGATTGGCCTCCAGTTCGACCGTGCACGGCCATTTGGAACGGCTGGAGAAGAAAGGCATGATTCGCCGCGATCCGACGAAGCCGCGCGCGATTGAAATTCTTGGCGAGGATGAAGCTGCTTCCGTTTATTCCCTTTCCGTCGCTCGCGTTCCGCTGATCGGGAAAGTAACGGCCGGCGCTCCGATTACAGCGACTGAGAATATCGAAGATTATTTTCCGCTGCCGAGCCACTTCGTTGGCGATAACCAAGTCTTTATGCTGAGCGTAAGCGGCGAAAGCATGATCGAAGCCGGCATTCGCAACGGAGATTATGTGATCGTCAAGCAGCAGAATACGGCGAACAACGGTGAAATTGTCGTCGCCATGACCGATGAAGACGAAGCGACCGTCAAAACGTTCTACAAGGAACGCGATCATATCCGGCTGCAGCCGGAGAACGACGCGATGGAGCCGATTCGCCTGAAGAACGTCACCATTCTCGGGAAAGTTATCGGCCTGTTCCGCGATATTCACTAAGGTACATAAATGTCCGCCGCCCGCTCCGGGTGGCGGGCATTTTTTCTGCGCGTAATGAACGCGTGACGCACAATCGGGCCGGGCCGAGCCGCTCCGGCGACTTCTTCGGCACAGTGCCTGTCGGTTGGCGGTAGCGGGTTGGTGAGCGTCTCCCCGCTCGGCACTAACCCTCCTGATGAATTAGCCAGTGAAAAATGGCCTATTCCCCCTTTTCCTCCCCCTTTATCGAAAATAGCCAGCGAAAACACTGGTTATTTCCCTGAGAATGCCCCAAAACGCCCATTTCTAACGAAATAGCCAGTGAATACATGGCCTATTTCGCTACCACACCCCTTTTTTCAAGGAATAACCAATAATAGATGGCTTATTTTGAAATGAACCCGCCATATGGGGATAATCCGTCCCGCGACGCACGCGACGCAGATACGTCAGGCCTCAAACCGATCTGAACCAGCATACGAAGCCGCCATACCCGTAATCACGTTCACAGCCACTCCTTCTTTTCCAACTTTTCTCGCACATCCAGCTCGCCCGCTCGCTGCACACATCCTCCAACGCTTGTTTTCGACCCGCACGCAATGCCCAACAGCGCCTGTTTGCTCAGCCCTATCCGTTCCCCGCATCTTAACCTCACTAATCGCACCCACCATGTTCTTATTTCCACCGCCACATAGTGCTCGTCAGCACCAGTTTGCGCAGCCTCATCCTTTCCACGTACCTTAACTCACTAACCGCAACCACCATACACTTGTCTCTAATGACCACTTAATGCCCAGCAGCACCAGTTTACGCCCACCTCCATCTGTTTCCGCACCCAACGCGCCAACCGCGCACCGGATCGCTCCCCAACAAAGTAAAAAGCCCGCCGGAAATCCCGGCGGGCATCAACTTCCCTGTTCCTTAATACAACGTCATATACTGCTCGCGCTCCCATTGGTGAATCTGGGTGCGGTACATGTCCCATTCGATCTCTTTCAGCTCGAAAAAGTGGGTCAACGCATGTTCGCCGAGCGATCCGACGATGACGTCGTTGCGCAGCATCTCTTGCAGCGCTTCCTTCAGGTCGGCCGGCAAGCTCGGAATCCCTTGCTCCTCCCGCTCCTCTTCGGTCATCACATAAATATTGCGGTCGGTTGGCGGCGGCAGCTGCATCTTGTTCTTGATGCCGTCGAGACCGGCGGCAAGCATGACGGCAAGCGCCAAATACGGGTTGGCGGCGGGGTCCGGGTTGCGCGCTTCGATGCGAGTGCTGAGGCCGCGGGACGCCGGAACGCGAACCATCGGGCTGCGATTGCTGGCCGACCACGCGACGTAACAAGGCGCTTCGTAACCCGGCACAAGCCGTTTGTACGAGTTGACGGTTGGATTCGTAATGGCCGCGAACGAACGCGCATGGTGCAGAATGCCGGCCATATATTGCCGGGCCGTTACGCTCAAGCCCAGTTTGTCGTTCTCGTCGTAGAACGCGTTGACGTTGCCTTTGAACAGCGATTGATGGCAGTGCATCCCGGAGCCGTTCACGCCGAACAGCGGCTTCGGCATGAAAGTCGCATGCAAACCGTGCTGACGGGCAATCGTTTTGACAACGAGCTTAAACGTTTGGATCTGGTCCGCCGCCTTGATCGCGTCGGCATATTTAAAGTCGATTTCGTGCTGCCCCGGAGCCACTTCGTGGTGCGACGCTTCGATTTCGAAGCCCATCTCCTCAAGCGTCAACACGATTTCGCGGCGGCAATTTTCGCCGAGATCGGTCGGCGCCAGATCGAAATAACCGCCCTGGTCGTTGAGCTCCATCGTCGGATTGCCTTTTTCGTCGGTCTTGAACAGGAAAAATTCCGGCTCCGGCCCTACGTTCATCGCCGTATAGCCCATCTCGTTCGCTTCAAGCAGCGCCCGCTTCAGAATGCCGCGCGGGTCGCCCGGGAACGGACGGCCATCCGGCAAATAAACGTCGCAAATGAGCCGCGCCACACGATCTTCGGCCACCCAGGGGAAAATGACCCAGGTGCTGAGATCGGGGTACAAATACATATCGGACTCTTCGATCCGTACGTAACCTTCAATGGAGGACCCGTCGAACATCATTTTGTTGTCGAGCGCTTTCTCCAGTTGGCTGAGCGGAATTTCCACGTTTTTGATCGAGCCGAGCAAATCCGTAAATTGCAAGCGGATAAACCGGACGTTCTGTTCCTTGGCGATGCGTAAAATGTCTTCCCGAGAAAAATTGGCGTTCATGGATACCCTCCTGAGCATTATGCCTTCCTTGCTTTTCCTGCGCTCCCTGCGTTTCGAGCCTTGCCACTCATGGCACCAAACTTACACCATCGATCTAATTAATGGAAAAAACGCGACAATTCGCCCTGTATGAGCGAAACTCTGCCGGGGCGCTTCTCGCTGAGCAGCTGCTGCTTCAGCATCTTGTGAAGCTGCGAATCCGTCAGCTCCGTGAGCTCCTTGCGCTTGACTTCCGTCTGCTCGTTCAGAACGGTCACTTCGCTTCCGTCCTGCGGCACCGGCAGCAGCACCTGCTTGATGCCGGCAATATTGACGCCTTTCTCGATCAAATCCTTGATTTCCAGCAGGCGTTCCACGTCGTTGAACGAGTACAGCCGCTGATTGCCTCCCGTACGAGCCGGCATCACCAGTTCATGCTGCTCGTAATAACGAATTTGTCTGGCGGTCAGATCGGTCAACCGCATGACGATCCCGATCGGAAACAAGGCCATATTCCTGCGAAAGTCGTCACTCATAATTGTCCATCACTCCCGTTGCCGGTTATGCGATCGCAGCGGCGGCTGCCGGCAATCGGCCGAGCGTATGGCCGGCACGGAAGGCAGGCCATGGCAAGACGAATTGTAACCGCTTTTGCTTCCATCTCATTGTACCGTCATGCCATATACATGTCAAGTTATGTAAGGTTTAATTACAGTAATCGCCTGGTTTTCATGTTATTAATGGCGTGAATAATCCCCAATTTGGCATGGGAAAACGTGAGCCCTCCCTGCATGTAGGCGATGTATGGCTCGCGGATCGGCGCATCTGCCGAAAGCTCCAGGCTGCCGCCTTGAATGAACGTTCCCGCCGCCATAATGACCGGATGCTCGTAGCCGGGCATGTCCCACGGTTCGGGGACGACGTGCGCGTCGACGGCCGATGCCATCTGCACGCCCTGGACGAAGGCGATCAAATGCTCCGGCCCGCTGAAGCGCACCGCCTGGATCAAATCGGTCCGCGGCTCGTCCCAGCGCGGATGCGTGGCGAAACCGAGCCGCTCGAACACGGCGGCGGCGAGTACGCTGCCTTTCAGCGCTTGGCCGACCAGGTGTGGCGCCAGAAATAAGCCTTGAAACATGCTGCGCGTTGCGCCCATCATCGCGCCCACTTCGCCGCCGATGCCCGGCGCCGTCAGCCGAAAGGCCGCCTGCTCGACGAGCGCGGCGCGGCCGGCGATATAGCCGCCCGATGCGGCAATGCCGCCGCCGGGATTTTTGATCAGCGAGCCGGCGATCAGGTCGGCGCCAACCTCCGCCGGCTCCCGTTCCTCGGTAAATTCGCCGTAACAGTTGTCGACGAACACGATAACGTCCGGATTGATCGCTTTGACGAACCGCACCATCTCGCCGATCTGCTCCACGGAAAAAGAAGGCCGCCAATCATACCCTCGCGAGCGCTGGATGCCGACAACCTTGACATGCGCCTCCAACTTCCGTTCGATCGCCGCATAGTCGGGCGAACCGTCTTCAAGCAGCGCCGCTTCGTCGTACCGAACGCCCCAGTCCTGCAGCGAACCGCTGCCGTCGCCCGGACGGCCGATCACGTTCAGCAGCGTATCGTACGGTTTGCCCGTGATGTACAGCAGCCCGTCGCCCGGCCGCAGCACGCCGAACAGCGCCGTGCCTATCGTATGCGTGCCCGACACAAAATGCGGCCGCACCAGCGCCGCCTCTGCGCCGAAGCTGTCGGCGTAGACGAGATCGAGCACCTCGCGGCCGCGATCGTTGTACCCGTACCCGGTCGACCCGGCAAAATGATAATCGCTTACCTTATGCTTCTGAAACGCGCGAATCACTTTCCATTGATTGCGATCGATCGTGCGCTCGATCAGCCGCGTGCGCGGTTCGATCGTCCGTTCCGCTTCCTCCAGCAATTGCTGCATCGACTCTTCCCACATCTTCGTCCGCGACTCTCCCATTCCACCGGTTTACGCCGTTGCCGTCACGACGAACGGCACCAGCAAATGGCCGTTTTTGGCGTAATCCTCATCGTTGATGCTTACATCGAATTCAAGCATGTCGTTTTCTTCGCTCGTGCGCTGGGCGATGACATCGCCGACCCGATACAGCAGCGCCAGCAAATCTCCCCTTGCAGCCGGCAAACGGAACGTCAGCGTATGGCCGCTCAGCCGCGACTGCAGCAGCAGCTTCAGCCGCTCCAGATCGGCGTCTTCCATCGCGCTCATGCGGATGTAGTCGCCGGTCGCAGCAAGCAGTTCCTGCTCATTCGCGGGAATCAAGTCGGTTTTGTTGAAAACGACAAGACAACTTTTCTGGTGTGCGCCGAGTTCCTCCAGCACTTCCGCAACGACGGCCATCTGCTCCTCGCGCATCGCCGACGAACTGTCCACCACATGCAAAATCAAATTCGCTTCGTTCACTTCCTCCAGCGTCGCTCGGAAAGCGGCCACCAGATCGTGCGGCAAATGCTGGATAAATCCGACCGTATCGGTAAGCACAATCTCTTTGCCGCTTGGCAGCTTCAGCGCGCGGGAAGTCGGATCGAGCGTGGCGAACAACTGGTTCTGCACATAAACGTCGGCATTCGTCAGCCGGTTGAGCAACGTCGATTTGCCGGCGTTCGTGTACCCGACCAGCGCCACCTGCACGATGCCCGATTTGCGCCGCCGTTCGCGATGCAGCGTGCGATGCCGGACGACTTCCTGCAGCTGCCGCTTCAGTTCGGCAATGCGCTCGCGGATGTGCCGGCGGTCGGTTTCCAGCTTCGTTTCGCCGGGACCGCGCGTGCCGATGCCGCCGCCCAGGCGGGACAAATTTTTCCCTTGTCCGGACAGCCGCGGCAGCAAGTAGCTGAGTTGGGCCAGCTCCACCTGGAGAATGCCTTCCCGCGTTTTGGCGCGCTGGGCAAATATATCGAGAATGAGTTGGGTGCGGTCGATGATTTTGACATCGAGCGATTCCTCAAGATTGCGCACCTGCGCGCCCGACAGCTCCTGATCGAACACGGCGATATTGGCGTCATGGGCAAGCAGCAGCGCCTTCAGCTCTTCGACCTTGCCTTTGCCGATCAGCCATTTGGTATCGGCGGTTTCGCGATTTTGCGAAATCGTCTCGAGCACCTCGAGCCCCGCCGTTTCGGCGAGCAGCACAAGCTCCTGCAGCGAATACGCCGCCAACTCGGCCTGCCGGCGCAATTCGCCGGACACGAGACTGACGAGGACTGCCCGCTCCTCCCGTTTGGCCACTACTTCATGAGACGCGATTTTCATCCGTCATCTCCCCTTTACTGCCAACTATTGTCGGCCATTCCACAAGGAAAGTCAACAACCGCAGGCGGTAGTATTCGGGTTAAAGCGTTTTTTCCGCCGGCGCGAGATTGGTTTCGGCGATGACTTCGCTGACGGTACCGAGCGTAAGCCCCTTGCGCTTCAGCTCGCGGATCATACCTTGCAAAGCTGCCGACGAAGACGGCGTAGGATGCATCAGCACGAGCGTGCCTGGCCCCGATTTGCGCGCGATTTTGGCGACGATTGCGTCGGCGGGCGGGTTTTTCCAGTCGATCGTATCGACTGTCCACAGAACCGTGCGCAGCTTCATCGCATGCGCAAGCTTCACTGTCTGCATCGAATAGTCGCCGGAAGGCGGTGCGAACAGCGTGTTGCGCACGCCGAGCCGCTCGGTGAGCAGCTGCTCCGTTTTGGCAATTTCCTCGCGGGCTTGCCCGTCGCCGAGCTCGCTCATGTTGCGATGCGAATAGGCATGGTTCGACAGCTCGTGCCCCAGCGCGCCGATTCGTTTGGCCTCGTCCGTATGCTTGTTCAGCCATTTGCCGTCAAAAAAGAACGTGCAGCGCACCCCCTCCTTCTCCAGCACCTCCAGCATATGCGGCAAATGCTGCTCGCCCCAGGCAACGTTGATCATGAGCGCCGCCATCGGCTTCGCTGGGTTGCCGCGGTAGACCGGGCGCGGGCCGAGGTCGTCCAGCTTCACCTTCGGCGGCACCTGGCGGAACGCGTACGTGATATGCGCCGGATCGCCGCCCTTCTGCATCGTCAGCTCGTACGAACGTTCGATATCGACCGCAAGTCCGTTATAGCCAGGGATCGCCGCCTTGCCTCCGGCATCGAGCTTGGCGTCGATCGGCGCCATCTCGTGTGCGGCGGCTCCCGCCCGAATCGCGTCGAGCAGCGCTTGCCCGCCGGAAGGCTCCGCCGCCGCACCGACGGGTGCCGCAGCGAGCTGCCAGACGAGCGCCGCGCCGGTCCAGGCGCCGAACGTTCGCATCATTTTCCACATAGGGTTCCCTCCTTCAGATGACCTGCTTCTGCCTGTTAGCATTCGCTGGCAATCGGTTCTTATTCTTCCCCGGGAAGAAGCAAATTCCGTGAACAATCCGCGAACTTCGTGCGGCTCGTCTGGCGGGGACGGCAAATTATGCTATAATGGGATTTGCGCAAAACCAATGCCCGGATTCAGGAGGAACCCATGCCCGCATCGCTCTCCAAAAACTGGTTCAAGCTTGTGACTGTCATTATCCTTGCAGCCATTATCGGCGCCGTGTTCTATTCGTCCAAGTCCAAAGGGGACGCGCTTCCCGTAGTCAAACAAGCGCCGGCGTTTGCGATGACGAACGTGCTCAGCGGCAAAGAAACGCAGCTTGCCGACTCGGCCGGCACTGTGCGGCTGATGGAATTCATTTATACGAACTGTCCGGACGTATGTCCGGCGACAACCTACAACATGGTGCTGCTGCAAAATGAATTGAAGCAAAAAGGACTGTTCGGCAAAAACGTAACGTTCCTCGCCGTCACCTACGATCCCGACCGCGATACGCCGGAAGTGCTGCAGAAGTACGGCGACAGGCTCGGCATCGACCGCAGCGGCTGGCAGCTGCTGCGCGGCCAGGAAGCCCAGACGAAAAAGGTAGCCAATGACTACGGTATCATTGTAGAGAAGCTGAAAGACGGCACGTTCATGCACTCCAACCTTTCACTGGTGCTGATTGACGGCAAAAACAATATCCGGCGCATCTACGAAATGGGCAACGAAATGGACAACGACAAAATACTGGCTGACATCGTCAAATTGACGAAGGAATCGTAGTTTCTGCTGGCTGGTCAGCCGGTCCCGCCGCTCCTGTCGGTTCAACGGGTAAATAGGCCATGAAAAATGGCTTATTCCCCTTCAAAAGCACATTGCCCGGAAATAGCCAGTGTTTTCAATGGCTATTTGATCCAAACAGCCCCAATATCGAACTTTTCTTAAAAATAACCAGTGAATTCACTGGTTATTTTTAAGTTGCAGGCCTATTTTGACGAAATAGACCCGGAAAAATGGCTTATTTTCAATGGACACGTCCGCAGCCCCGGGAACAGCCCGCTCCCCAACGAAAAAGGACTCGGAATTCCACCATAAAGTGGAAACTCGAGTCCTTTTCCTTCGGGACAATCAACGCCAAGCTTTACGGGCGGGCGACAATGCGCCGGGTGATCGCTTTCTGCAGCGCTTTCGGCGTAATGTGCGGATTGCCGCCGTTGATGCGCGGGATGTTCATCGGGTTGCCGCCGGCCACCGCCATGCCGGGAGCGATGGTGAACGCGAAGCGGATGCCGGCCGAAGCGATCGCCGCCGCCGCCTTGCTGTCGTAAATGCCGTAAGGATAAGCAAGCGTGTCAACCGGCTTGTCGACGATGGCTTTCAACTTGGCGATGCACGATGCCGTGTCGGCGGCCAGCCGCTCCCGGTACGCCGCATCCGTTTCCGCGCTGTCCTGCAGCAGCAGCGCCTTGCCGTTGTCCCGTTTGCCGTGGAACTCATCCGTATGGCACTGCGCCTCGACGGAGGCGGGCGCGGCCGTGGCCCGGCGAATGTCATCGGCCGACATCTTCGGCGGCACGTCCTCCTTCGGATGCGCAAGCGAGCCGGTGATAATAAAATTGACCGCCGGAATTTGCAGCTGCTGCAGCACCGGCAGCGCAAAGGTGTTGAAGCTTTCGTAGCCGTCGTCGAACGTCACCAGCACGGCGTTGTCCGGCACTTCCCCGCTGCCGTCCATGAACCCGCGGAACTGGTCGAGCGTAATGAAGCGATAGCCTTCGTCCTGCAAATACGCGAGCTGGTCGCGAAACAGCGCCGGCGTAATGGTGCCGGAGCTCTTGTCGGAGTCGTGAACGTGGTGGTACATCAGCACCGCCACCTGGTCGGCGTATCGCGGCGATTGATCGGCGAAGCCGGAAACGGCCGTCAGCAAGATGGCGCACGCCAAAACAATCGAGACTAGCAACCGGAACGGTCGCGGCATAATTCCATCCTCTCCTCGCTTCCACATTCACTGAACGGATACAACCTCGTTCCATCATACCATGTTTGGCCGCAGCGATGCGAACCAAGGCAGCCCGTACACATATTGCGCCGCCCGCGCCCATATAGTAGTGATAGCTTGTTCAAGCAAGCGAATGCACCGCATCCTGCGGTAAGGAGAATCGGCCATGGACAATAACGACCGCTCCGAACGTATCGATCTTCACATTACCGGCATGACATGCGCCGCATGCGCCATCCGCATCGAAAAGGCGCTCCGGCGGCTGGACGGCGTCGGCGACGCGGCGGTGAACGCCGTGCTGGAGCGGGCGATCGTACGGCGCGATCCGGCCAAAGTGACGCTGCAGCAAATCGAACAAACGGTGCTCCGGCTCGGCTACGGCCTGGCCGAACCTCCGACTCCCGTCAGCCCTGCGGCAAACGCGTTCGCCAAACCGAAGCCGGCGGCAACCGGCAGGCAGCCGTCGCAGCGGCGCATATTCGCCCTCTCCGCGCTGCTGACGCTGCCGCTCCTGTGGACGATGACGACGCATTTTACGTTTACTTCGTCGCTCTGGATTCCGCCCCTGTTCCTCAATCCGTGGTTTCAGCTCGCGCTGGCGACGATCGTTCAGTTCGCCATCGGCCGGCCGTTTTACGAAGGCGCCTACCGCGCGCTGCGCAGCGGTTCGGCCAATATGGACGTGCTGGTCGTGATTGGCACGTCGGCCGCTTATTTTTACAGCCACTATTTGACGATAAACAGTTATGCCGAACGATCGGCCCTGTCGGCGGCCGTCCCTCTACCCCACGAGCATGCATCCGCCCACGCGCCGCACCTTTATTTCGAAACGAGCGCGATGATTATCACGATTGTGCTGCTCGGCAAGCTGATGGAAACCGCCGCCAAACGACGCACGGCCGAAACGATTCACCGGCTGGACGGCTTGCAGGCGCAAACGGCGACCGTGCTGCGTGGCGGCGACACGGTGCGCGTGGCGGCGCAGCAGCTTCGCAGCGGCGACCAGCTGCTCGTGCGGCCGGGCGAACGGTTTCCGGTGGACGGGCATGTGCTTGAAGGCAGCTCGTCCGTGGACGAGTCGATGATGTCCGGCGAAAGCTTGCCGGTCGCCAAACAGCGCGGCAGCGCCGTCGCCAGCGGCACGCTCAACCTGAGCGGCACGCTGCGCATCGTCGCGACGCGCACCGGAACGATGACGGCGCTCGCCGGCATGAAACGAATGATCGAAAACGCGCAAGCGACCAAAGCGCCTGTGCAGCGTTTCGCCGACCGGGTTGCCGGTGTATTCGTCCCCGTCATTATTGCCATCGCCACACTGACGTTCGCCGTCTGGTACTGGTGGCTGGACCCCGGTTCGTTCGGCGGCGCGCTTGAGAAGGCAATCGCCGTGCTGCTGATCGCCTGCCCTTGCGCGCTCGGACTGGCAACGCCAACCTCGATCCTGACCGGCTCGGGCCGGGCGGCGGAAGCCGGCATCTTCGTCAAGGAAGGCAAATACCTGGAGCTGCTGCCGCGCATCGATACGGTGCTGCTGGACAAAACCGGCACGATGACGCAAGGGGCTCCCGCGTTGACCGCCATACGTATCGCGGCGCGGGGCCGCCACGACGAAACACGGCTGCTGCGGCTCGTTGCCGCCGCCGAACGATTGTCCGAACACCCGCTGTCGCAGGCGTTTGTGAAAGAGGCGGCGCAGCGCGGCATCGAACTTCCGGACGCAGAGCGCTTCGACGCGCAAGCCGGCTACGGCATTCGCGCCATCGTCGAAGGCAAGCTCGTCATCGTCGGGACGCGCGGGATGATGCGCCAATCCGGCATCACGATCGCGGAGCATGACGAAACGTCAGGCGGGTGGGAGCAGGTAGGCCACACCGTGCTGTTCGCGGCGGTAGACGGGGAATACGCGGGCATGTTTGCGGCGGCCGATCCGCTGAAAACGACTTCACGGGCGGCCGTCGAACGGCTGCACAAGCTCGGCATCGACGTGATCATGGTGACGGGTGACAACAAACGAACGGCGGAAACGATCGGAGCTCAGGCGGGGATCCGGCGGGTGCATGCGGAGGTGCTGCCCGAAGGCAAGCTGGAGCTGGTGCGGGAGCTGCAGCGGCAAGGCCGCAACGTCGCCATGGTCGGCGACGGCATCAACGACGCGCCGGCGCTGGCGGCGGCGAACGTCGGCATCGCCGTGGGGGGCGTAGAAATGGCCGCCGACGCGGCGGACGTGCACTTGATCCGCGGTGATCTGAACGGCATCGCCGACGCGATCGCCATCGGCAAACAAACGATGCGCAACATCCGCCAAAACTTTGCGTTTGCGCTGCTGTACAACGCGATCGGCATTCCGTTCGCGGCGATGGGGTTGCTCGCGCCCTGGCTGGCGGGAGCGGCGATGACGCTCAGCTCCGTTTCGGTCATCGGCAACGCGCTGCGGCTGAAACGCTCGCGAGTTCGCGCCGCCGCCTGACCGGCGGCGCAGCGGGCAAGCGTTTCACCGGCCCCACTTCAAATCTTCCGCGCGAATCGACATCAGCTCCAGCTTGGACGGCGCGACCGCATACACATTGAGCAGCCGCACCGCCTGGTGGCGAATTGCCTTCTCCAGCAAGTTGCGCACGTAACGGGCATTGCTGAACGCGCGCCACAACGCCGTCTTCTCCTCCGCCAAATGCTGCTTGAGTGCCGCCAGCGCCTGCGGCTGCCAGACGTATTCCCGCTCCTTGGCCATCAGCTCGGCGATTTGCAGCAGCTGGTCGATCGAATAATCGGCAAAATCGACCTGGATCGGAAACCGCGACGGCAGCCCCGGGTTCGTGGCAAGAAACTGCTCCATTTCATCGGAATAACCGGCCAGAATGAGCACAAAATCGTTCTTTTTGTCCTCCATCCCTTTCACCAGCGCATCGATGCTTTCTTTGCCGAAATCTTTGTCCCCGCCCCGCGCCAGGCTGTACGCCTCGTCGATGAACAGCACGCCGCCCATCGCTTTTTTGATCAAATCCCGCGTTTTTTGCGCGGTATGGCCGATATACTCGCCGACGAGATCGGCCCGCTCCACCTCGATGAAATGGCCTTTGCTGAGCACGCCCATCGCGTGAAACATCTTGCCCATCAACCGGGCCACCGTCGTTTTGCCCGTGCCGGGATTGCCTTTGAAGATCATGTGGTATACATGCGAATTGCTTTGCAGCCCCGCCTCCGCGCGGTAATGGGAGACTCGCAGCAGCGCGTAAATTTCGTGCACGAGCTCTTTTACATTTTCGAGGCCGATCATGCTCTGGAGCTCTTTGAATACGGCCGACAGCGGCCCTTCCTGCGGCAGCTTCCGGCCGGACGCCGGCGGTTCCGGCTCGCCGACCGGCGCGGCGGCCGTCTCGGCTTGCCGCAGCACGATATTGATTTGCCGCGAGGGAACGATGCGCTGTTCCTTGGGCAACACGCGGCCACTCATGGCGCTCACCTCGTCTTTCGAATGGCGGCAATCGTTGCCGGGGCGGGCCGTTTGGAAGCCATCGGCTCCCGCCCATTCAATCCATCCTACGTGCAAGGACGCGCTTTTATGTTTGAAAAAGAAAGAGAAAGAAGTCGAAAGCTGCGATTTCCCGGGAAACAATCGGTTATTTCCCTATTCGTACTGCGTCCACTGCTCGAAGCCGTTCGCCGTTACGCGGCCGACGTCCTCCAGACGGATGCCGAAACCTTCGTCGGCCAAATAAGCGCCGGGCTCCAGCGCGATCACCATATTTTCCTCGTATGCGGCGTCGCCGTTCATGCTGATCAGCGGCGCTTCATGGCACTGTACGCCGAGCCCGTGTCCGGTATGATGCGGGAACGAAAGGCCGAACCGGGCCAAATAATCGCGGACGACGCGGTCGGTGCCGGCGACGCTGGCGCCGGGTTTGATCGAAGCTTTGGCCAGTTCCAGCGCTTCCTTCACATGCTTCCGCACTTCCAGTTGGCGCGCCGTGTACGTTCCGATCGCCATCACGCTGCAGCTGTCTCCCCAATAACCGTCCAGATGCGGCACCAGGTCGGTCAGCAGCAAATCTCCCGCCTGCAGCTTGCGATCCGACGGGTAGCCGCCGATGTCCGCCGTGCGCGCGCCGGAAACAAAATCGACCAGCAGCGGCAGCCGTTTGCCCGCCGCCTGCTCGATCGCCGCCTTGACTTGGCCGTAGCATTCGATTTCGCTGACGCCCTCCAAGGCGAATCGGCGCACCGCATGCTGCCCGAAGTTGGCAAGCTGCGCCGCCGCCCGCAGCGCCTGCAATTCATCCTCGTCCTTGACCTGGCGGATGCGGTTCAGCAGCGGCGTGCAATCGTCGGCGCCGGTATCCAGGCCAAGCGCCGCTGCGGCCGCCAGCGGCAGGAAGCCGCCTTCCGCCGCTGTCTTCCGCCCGCTTCCGCGTCGTCCTTGCGCCCATGCTGCCAGCCCGCTGCGATACGCGGCCAGCCGGTCGAAGCCCGGCGTCTGCACGTCGTAATTGTCGTAGCCGATGCAGGCGATCCTTTTAGCGCCAATTCCCGCTTCCGCGCCATTCGGCAGCAGCATGACGCCGGCCAGCGCATCCCCGTCGCGTTCGATCCGCAGCACCGCCGGCCCGGGATCCATCGCGTTCGGCCCGATTTCCAGATCCGGCGAATACCCGGACAAATAACGAACGGCGTGCTGCGACGCCACGACGATTTCGTCGATGCCTTGCTCTTTCATGCTGAGCGCGAGCTTTTCCCATCTTTGCATGCGCCTCGGCCTCCTTAAGGAAAGTTGTCGCTATTTGAAGCCGTTTACGCTCCAGCCGCCGTCGACCGTCAGCACTTCGCCGGTAATGTAAGTCGCTTCGTCCGAGCACAGAAACGCGCAAGCGTCGGCAATTTCTTTCGGCTCGCCGAACCGGCGCATCGGGATGCGGCGCAAATAACCTTCCGTATCGACGACGCCTTCGGCGATCGCTTTGGTCAGCATTTCCGTCTGCGACACGCCCGGCGCCACCGCGTTGACGCGAATGCCGTGCGGCGCCCACTCCAGGGCGAGCACCTTGGTCATCATAGAAACGGCCGCTTTCGCCGCACAATACGCAAGCCGCATCGGAAACGCCACGCTGGCGTTAATTGACGACGTATTGAGGATGATGCCTCTCTGCTGGCGCATCATCGCCCGGCCCGCCGCCTGGCAGCCGAAGAAGACGCCCTTCTGCATCACGTCGATGCTTTTGTCCCATTCTTCTTCCGTCACGTCTTCGGAGGGGCCGATAATCGCCAGCCCCGCGTTATTGATCATAACGTCGATGCTTCCGCATGTCTCCACCGTCCGCTCGACCAGCCGGTCGACGCTCGTTTTGCTGCACACGTCCACCTGGACGAACGACGCCGACGCGCCTTGCGCCCGCAGCTCCCGGCACACTTCTTCGCCTTTGGCCTCGTTCAGATCGGCGACGACGACAGCATCGCCCTGCTTCGCAAACCGGTGGGCCATCGCCAGTCCCAGCCCTTGCGCGGCGCCGGTGATCACAACCGTTCGCGCTTCTTTCATGCCTGATCAGCCTCCTTCGCCGTCTCTGCCTTCGCAGCCGGCTGAAGCAGTTCCATCGTATACCCGTCGGGATCGAGCAAATAAACGCCGTAGGCGCCCGTGCTCGGCCCCGCGTCGATGTAAACGATGTCCGATTTGAAACGAACGCCGTTCCGTTTCAACCGCTCCACTTCCGCATGAATATCCGCCGTCAAAAAACAAATGTGCGTGCTGCCCACGTTGTTGGTCGCGAGGTCAAGCGTCGCGCCCTGCGGCTGCGCGTATTGCATCAGCTCCAGCCGGACCGGATACGGGCCGCTCAGCATGGCGGTATGAACGACCGCATCCGGAAAAGCGACAATGGCGCGAAAATAATCGTTCGCTACGCCGTGGCGAATCGTTTCCGCGCGGAAACCGAATTGTTCGTAAAAGGCGATGCTCGTTTCCAGGTGGCGGACGGATAAGCTGATATGATGCATGGCGGTAAACATGGTGAGTTCTCTCCTTAGTGGCGCGATTGGCGCGGCTGCCGGTCTAGCGTTTGACCGGCCGGTTGACCGGCGACGCCGGCGCTTCCCCTTTAACGTAACGCACGGCTTCTTCCGCCGTTTGCCGCTGCAGCGTCAGCAGCGCCGAATCGGAAAAATAAGCCGCATGCGGCGTCAGAATAACGTTGCGGCACGAACGGAGCGGATGGTTTGCCTCAAGCGGCTCATGTTCGAAAACGTCCAGCGCTGCGCCGCCGACGATCCCTTCGTCGATCGCCTTCGCCAAGGCGTGCGTATCGATCAGGGCGCCGCGGGACGTATTGACGACGACTGCCGAACGTTTCATCAACTTCAGGCTTTGTTCATTAATCATATGCCGGGTTTCGTCCGTAAGCGGCACATGCATCGACAGGATGTCGGCTTCGGCCAGAAACGCTGTCCAGTCGGATGCTTTGCGCACGCCTTTGCTTTCGGCGGCGGCGTCGCTCAGATAAGGATCGAACACGACGACCTGGAAGCCGAACGGCTTCAGCCTGGCGCTGACTCGTTCGCCGATCCGCCCGTAGCCGATCAGGCCAACGACGGTATCGGAAGATTTGGGCATCGGCCTGGCCACCCCTTCGGCGTTCCATTCGCCGCGTTTGACCGCTTCGTGCATGGCGACGATTTTGCGCGCGCTCGACAGGATCAGGGCGCCCGTATGATCGGCGACTTCGTCCAGACAATAGGCCGGCACGTTGCACACCTGGATGCCGCGTTCGGCAGCGTAGGCGACGTCCACGTTGTCGTACCCGATGCCGTAGCGAACGATCAGCCGGCAAGCCGTCCAGGCGTCGAGCACCGCACGATTGACCGGCGCAAACTGCACGAACACGATTTCGGCGTCTTTGCCGGCTTCCTTCATTTCTTCCTCGGTTTTGCAGGAGTACCGTTCCGGCACCAATCCGACTTGCGCCAGCACTTCGCGTTCCGGCAAGTCGCTGGCAAAATTGTTTTCCGTGATAACGATCTTCATCTTCGTTCTCCTCCTGGTTGTCGCCTTGACCATCCGCCGCGCGGGTCGGCCGGTCAAGCCGCTTTATTTATGCCAAATAATCGTGAAGCACTTCGCCCATCGGCAGCGTAAAATCGCACACCCAATAAAAACCGTCCAACATCTCCACGACGGGCAGCTTGTGGATGGGGAGCTGCGCGTTCGGATGAACCTCGATCGTCGCTTCGCCGCGCCAGCACTCGTGTACGATCAGGTCGGTGAATTTGCGCGCCGTCAGCTGTTTGACCGCCGGTTCGCCGGTGATGTGCGGGATCACTTTCAAATTGATGTTTTTTTCGAACGGCACGATCGCACGCAATTCGTCGAGGCTGCTGCGCCGCTGCTTGTAAGCCATCGTGCCGGTGACAACGTTAAGCCCGTTGCGGTTGATCCGGCCGATGATCAGATCGCCGTTTACTTCGATGTGCGGTTCGCCGCTTTTTTTCGGCTGCCCGTAAATTTCCCTGCCGGCCGCCACCGCGCCGTCGCTGCTCAGCGCCAAGTACGGCGAATAGTTGCCTTTATGCGTCTGGCCCGTGCGGTCTGTCGCCGTCACCTCGACTTGAACGGCAGACTCGTAGTAGTTGCCGAACCATTCCGCATCGGTCATGTGGTAGAAGTGCACCGTCACCAAATCGCTTGCCGACTCCAGCGGCGGCGGAAGAATGCGGCGGATGTGTTCCCTGCTCGTGCGGTACAGCACGGTAAAGATGCGGTTATGGCGAAAAGTGACAGGGAACCGCGGAATGAGCGGCGCATCCCACGGGGTAGAGAATACAGAGTCGATTGCGAACTCAGACATGAGTGGTTTCCTTTCTTGATGTTATTTGGCGGTAAATCCGCCATCGACCAGCAGGTTCGTTCCCGTCACCCATCCGGCTTCGTCTGAAGCCAAATACAGCACGGCATACGCGATGTCCATCGGCGTCCCGATCCGTTTCAGCGGATGCGCGCTCGCTATCGACTGCTTGACCGCGTCGAAATTGTCGCGGCCGACATAAGCCATCGGCGTCTCGACAAGCCCCGGCGATACGCAGTTGGCGCGGATGCCATAGGCGCCATAATCGATCGCCAGAGATTTGGTGAAGCTGACGATGCCGCCTTTGGCCGTCGCATAAGTCGAGTAACCGGGGGCGGCGATCACGCCGAGCTGCGACGCAAGGTTGACGATCGCTCCCTTGCCCTGCCGCATCATGAACGGCAGAATCGCCTGGCTCATCAGGAACGGGCCGAGCAGGTTGATTTGCATAAATGATGTCCACTCGTCTTCGGTCGTTTCCAGCATATTTTCGTTGCGCTTGACGGTCCCGGCATTATTGACGAGAATGTCCGCCCTGCCGAAGCGCTGCTCCAGAAACGCGCCGACAGCGCTTGCATCCGCTTCGCGCGAAATATCGGCGGCAAACACATGCGTGCGATCGCCGATGCGCTGCTGCGCTTCCTTCAGCCGCTGCTCGTTTCTGCCGAGCAGGACGACTTCGGCGCCTTCCGACACCAGCAAGGAGGCGATCGCTTCGCCGATGCCGGAGCCGGCGCCGGTGACGACGGCAATTCGATCTTGTACGCGTCCCAATTTTGTTCCCTCCATCCGATGTGAAAATCATGTGCGATGAATTGGCGACGCGCAGGAAGCGCGAACGATCAGCTCCGTCGGCACGGTTCGTTCGGCGCGTTCCGCGCGCGTGCGCGTCTTGTTGCGGTCGTTCCGCAGTCTGGCGAGCAGCAATTCCGCCATGTGCCGGCCGATTTCGACCAGCGGCCGTTTGACGACCGTAATGCCCGGATGCAGCAGCCGGGTCACGTCCGAATCTTCGAAACCGATGAGCGACAGTTGGCGCGGCACGTCAAGACCGAGGTCGCGAACCGTTTCGACACTGCCGACGAGCAGTTGGTTGCTGCCGGCAATAATCGCCGTTGCGCCCGACTCGATCAAGGCAGCCGACGCGGACATGCCGAACTCGAGGCTGAAATCGCCGCGCCGGATCATGTCGGCGTCGCTGCCGACGCCGGAACGCGCGAGAGCGTCTTGATAGCCGCGAATCGTGTCCTTCGCCGGCAAAATGTCGCTGGCCGTCGTCACCAGCCCGATGCGGCGATGGCCGAGCGCCAGCAAATGTTCCGTTGCCGCGCCAATGCCGTTGTAATAATCGCTGCGCACAACATCGGCGGCGATGCCCGGCAGCTCCCGATCGAGCAATACGATCGGAATCGGGCTCGACTTCAGCCATTCCAGCAGCTGGGGATGGCGTTCGTCCTGCAGCGTCAGAACGATGCCGTCGAACCGTTTCTGCTGCACCGCCTCAAGAATCTTGTCCTCCATCCGTTTGTTTCCCGTATGGTGCAGCATCAAATGCAGGCCGTGCTTCTCCAGTTCTTCGTACATGCCCTTGGCCATCGAAGAAAACGAATGGTTGGAAATGTCGTTGACGAAAAAGGCAATCGTTTGCGTCCGCTGTGTGCGGAAGCTGCGCGCCAGTTCATCCGGCGTGTAGCCGAGCGCCCGAATGCTTTCCTCGACCTTGCGCTGCGCTTGCGGGCTGACGCTGCGGGAACGGTTGATGACGCTCGAAACGGTGCCGATTCCTACTCCGGCGTGTTTGGCTACATCCTTGATCGTTACTTTCGTTTCTTTCATCTTCTCCTCCGTTCGCTCGGAAACGTTTCCGAGTTCACTATACCGCTCCGACTCCCTGTTCGTCAACCCTGATTTTGCCGTGACTTTCTCAGGGCAATCGCTTAAGAAAGTAAACCCAAACCGGAAAAAGACAAGGGGAGTTGCCATTGATCAAACAAGCAATGAAAGCAGCTGCTCGATCTCTAAAGAGGGATCGTCACGATTGATGCGATGTGCAACGTTGGAGGAATAACGGAACCTCCTTTCCGCTATCCGGTGCTCAACAGCCAGCATTGGCGCAATAGCGGAACCGCTTTCCGCTATTCGGTGCTCAACTGGTAACGATGGCGTTATAACGGAATCTCCCTCCGTTATTCGGTGCTCAACAGCCAACTTTGGCGCAATAGCGGAACCGCTTTCCGCTATTTCATGGAATCGTGTCTCGGGAGCAGGGTGACGGTGAATCGTAACCATTCGTAAGCGATCCCCTGGTGACTTTCCGTAGACATCTGAATTTATATACATTATATTGTATAATTATATATAATTTATTGCTATTCACTGCAACGAGGCGTTCTTCGCTTCGTCCGGCAATGATAGCTATCTAGAGCGCCGGGCCTGCTGCGCTGTTTTGCTTCGATCTACAACGATCAATATTCACGGATGAAAGAAGGTAGTCGATGGAACCCACCTCCTTGTACCATCAAATCGAACATCTCGCGGCGCGCACCTGGCCGGCTCCGGAATCGGCGCCCCTTGGGCATTGGACGCTGCGTGCCGCAGACGGCGTCACGAAACGGGCGAACAGCGTGCTCGCCTGCGGCGAACGGCCGGAGACGGTCGACTGGTTTAGCGCCGTTTGCCGCTTTTATGAAGCGCGTGGGCTTCCGGCGGTGTTCCAGATCAGCGACGCATCGCCGACCGGCCTGGATGACGAGTTGGAAGCGCGCGGCTTTGCCAAGGTCGCCCCCTGCAGCGTCCTAACCGGCGATGTGTCGGCAGCGCGCGCCGCATACGCCGGCATTGGCGCGGAACCGGGCTGGCGCCTGGAATGCCTGCCGGCTCCCGACGAAACGTGGTTGGCCCGGTTTATCGCCTTCGAGCTGTTCCCCGAGAGCCGGCTTCCGGTGTACCGCCGCATCTTTGCCGGCATCGAGCCGCAGGCCGTATTTGCGACGCTGTTCCGCCATGGCGAGCCGGCAGCCGTCGGCACCGCAATCGCCGAACAAGGCTGGACCGGCTTCACGAATATCGCGGTAGCGCCGGATCGGCGCGGGCTGGGCTTTGGGCAACGACTGATGGCCGGATTGGTCGAATGGGGAGCGGCGAACGGCGCGGACAACCTGTATTTGCAGGTCGTCGATGACAACGAGACGGCGAACCGGCTGTACCGCAAGCTCGGCTTCTCGCGGCTGTACGGCTTCCACTATCGCGTAGCTCCTTGAAGCTGCGCGGTAATGGATACCCGGCGGGTCAACGGGACGGGACACGCAAATAGGCCATAAAAAATGGCCTATTTGCCCTATTTCGCCCGCCTCACCGGAAATAGCCAGTGAAATCATTGGTTATTTGGGTCAAATGGCACCAATCGGGACAGATTGACGTGAATAGCCAGTGAAATCGCTGGCTATTTTATGGCGACAGGACAGTCCATTTTCGGGGAAATAAGCTATAAAAAAGGTCCTATTCCGGTGAGTGCGAGCAGCTTCCTGTTATCCGAAGCTTCTGCCATCTGCGGCGCCCCGAAACAAAAAGCAACCGCCTCCCTGCCGAACAGGTACGCGGTTGCCAGTTGCCGTTTGCCGAACAACGCCTCGCTAAAGCTTGCCAAAGGTGAGCAGCTTCTCCAGCTTCCACTTGGCCAGCGCCAGCGTTTCTCGCGTCTTGTGGAAGCCGAGGTGCAGCACGGTGGAATCCGTCGTCGCCGCCGCCGGATGGTCGAGCCCGACCGTGCGGGCGATCTCCAGCGCTCGCGAGCCGTGATAGCGGTGCGTGATGACGATTGCCGACTTCCAGCCGGCGGCGTCCATGATCGCTTTGCTGAATTGCAAATTTTGCAGCGTGCTGCGCGCCTGCTCCTCCAGCACGACATCCTGCTCCGGCATGCCTTGCGCGACCAGGTAACGCTTCATCCCGGCCGCTTCCGATATCGTGCCGCCGGCATCGACGGCGCCGGTGACGATCAGCTTCGCCGCAACACCGCCGCGGTACAGCTTCAACCCGGTGTCCAGCCGCTCCTTCAGGCCCGGACTCGGCTCTTCTCCCCACAGCGACGCGCCGAGCACAATGCCAACGTCATAATGCGCCTGATCGGCGCCCTTGGGGGCGAACGACGGAAACGTATTGATCCGCCACTGCGCGTAACCCGTCCAGATTGCCAACGCCGCAATGCCGCAGGCGACCAGAAGGAGCAGCCGCCGAAGCAGCTTCCTGCGATTTCCCGTCAACGCCACATTTCCCCTGTCCGTTTACACGTTTTATTTTTCGGAAATCGTCACTTTTTTGATTTTGACCGTTTCGGTCGGCGTGCTTACTTCCTGGCTCATCGGATTCAGCTTGACCGGCACGGAGTCGATTTTCATCACGGTGTCCATGCCTTCAATCACTTTGCCGAATACGGCGTAGGTCGGCGACTGGTTCAAATTTGCGCAAGACGCGCCGGTGCAAATAAAGAACTGGCTGCCCGCCGAATTCGGCGCCGACGTGCGCGCCATCGCCACGATGCCCGGATCGTATTTAACCTTCGGTTTTTCGTCCTCGATGGTGTAACCGGGGCCGCCGGTCCCGTTGCCCAGCGGATCGCCGCCCTGGATCATAAACGACTTGACGACGCGGTGAAACGTCAGCCCGTTGTAGAAGCCTTCCTTGGCCAAAAAGACAAAGCTGTTGACCGTCTTCGGTGCGTCTTTGGCGAACAGTTCGACTTTGAACGAACCTTTGCTCGTGTCGAAGGAGGCGGTGTACGTTTTGTTGGCGTCGATTTGCATCGCCGGGGCGCTGCTCCACTGGCCGGGCGAGGCCGATTTTTTCTCCCCGCAGGCAGCCAGGGTCACAAGCGCAAGCGTAAGAAGCAGCAATAATAAAAAATGGCGTTTGCCCATGAAACGAATTCCCTCCGATGGCTACATGTTTTTGATAGTATAGCACATCCGGAATTCGCCCGACAAACGCCCTGTCCTTTACTTCTCCGGCGGCAGCAGCACGATTTTGCCGTCTTCGATCGTCACGCGCACCTTGTTCGTTCCGTCGACGCCGATTTCTTTCAAATAGTCGCCCGGAATTTGCAGCCGCCCCGCCTTGTCGAGCACCGCGTATTCGATATGGGCGTCCGGCGACTGGGCGACGCCAGCCTCCAGCTCCGCCAGCTCTTCGGCATACGATTTGCTGCGGATGAACTCGGACGACGTTTTGCCGTCGCGGATGGCCACCACCCGGTCCACTTTTTTCGCCAGCTGCGGGTCGTGCGTCACGATGACGACCGTCAGCCCCATGTTGCGGTTCAGATCACGGAACAAATCGAGAATTTGATCCGCCATGCGGCTGTCGACGGAGCCGGTCGGCTCGTCGGCCAGAAGCAGCCTCGGCCGGTTGGCCAGGGCGATGGCGATCGCCACGCGCTGCTGCTCGCCACCCGACAGCTCGCTCAGCTTGTTGCGCACGCGGTGGCCGAGCCCAACCGCCTCCAGCAGCTCAAGCGCGCGCTGCTTCCGGCGTTTGCCGGACAGCAGCATCGGCAATTCGACATTTTCCTGGGCGGTCAAATACGGAATCAGGTTGCGCGCGTTGTTCTGCCAGACAAAACCGACCGTTTCGCGCTTGTATCGCACGATGTCGCGTTCGGTAAATTTAAGCAAGTTTTTGCCGTCGACGACGAGATGCCCTGCCGAAGGACGATCGAGCCCGCCCAGCATGTTGAGCAGCGTCGACTTGCCGCTGCCGCTGTTGCCGATGATCGCCATCAACTCGCCGTCTTCGACGTGCAAATCGAGCCCTTGCAAGGCGACTACTTCGAGATCGGCGACCTTGTAGATTTTCACCAAATTTTCGCAATGGATCACCGGTCAATCCTCCCCGAGCTTCACCGCTTGGTGAATTTTGATCCGCGACAGCAGTACGCCGAGCACTGTCATGCCGCAGGCGATCATCACCGTCACGATGACATAGATGCGCAGCGAATCGATTCCCTTGAACGTGACGCGGAACGGCGGCACTTGCGTAGCCGGGTTGAACGTAATCTGGAACAAACCGACGAACAACTCGCTCGTCACGTTGCCGGTGGCGATGCCGATCGCAATCGCAGCGCCGCTTGTCAGCAGTTGTTCGGCGACAAGCATGCCGATCACCTGCAGGAACGAAATGCCCATCGCCCGCAGGATTCCGAGCTGCAGAATGCGTCCGCCGAGCGACAGCACCCAGTACAACAGGAAACCGAAGAAGCTGATCGCCATCGAAATGAGGAAGCCCAGCGTCATGACACCGTTGACCGCAAGCTGAAACGGATCGTTGCGTGCATTAATCAACTGCTCGCGGGTATCGACGATCGACGTGACCGGCAGCTTCTTGGCGGCGATTTCGTCGTAGAACGTTTGCCGCTGCGCATCCGGCGCCAGCTTGATCCAGACGTCGTACGGCTCCAGTGCAATGGAGCTTTGAATATAATCGAGATGCGCGATAACGAACATCGGCGCGACCGGCTTTTTGTCTTTGTTGGACGCGGCTGCGGCGCTCGTCGACGAAACCGGAGCGGGCGGGTTCGGGTTGAACGTCGGCCAGTAATCGACGACGCCGTAAACGATGAACGTGCGCGATTCCGTGCCTACCCAGTTGATATAGATCGTATCGCCCGGCTTCACGCCTTTCTGCTCCGCAAACGTCCGGGAAACGAGCGCCGCCTTGGAATCGCCGGCCAGCAAATTCAAATAATCGAATAAATGGTGGTCGAGCAACCCGTCGCGCAGCCAGGCGGTGCGGCCAAAATCGTCGGTGTCGATGCCCATCAGGCTGATCTGCGCGCTGTCTTTGCCGGAACTGGCAACCGCGTCCCTGCGGACGAACACCTTGGCCGCGTGCTCCACGCCGGTCAGCTGGGTAAATGGCGTAAACGGCGGTTCGGTGTACTGAATCCGTTTCGGCGCCGCGGTCGGGGCAGGCTCCGGAGCGCCCGGCATCGGCGGCGGCGGCGCGTCGTTCTCCCAAGCGGTCTTGAGAATCATGTCCGTGCCGTTCGCGTACATGATCTTGTCCTCGGTGTTCTGGTTGATCGTTCGCGCCGCACTGGCGCTGTACAGGCCGATGGCGATCGTCATAATCAGGAAAATCATCAAAAATTGGTATTGCACGCCCGAACGCCCCACTTGAATCAATGTAGCGTACAGCGACGGCGGCCACCACTTTTTGCCGATCCAGTAAACGAAACGAACGAACCACGGATAAATGCGCAGCAGCAGAAGGCCGATGCCGAGCACGAACAGCGCCGGTACGAGAAACAGCAGCGGATCTACGGTCAGCGTCGAGCTGTCGATGCCGAGCGACAGCATGTCTTGGCGCTGCCGCTCGAACGTCGTCAAGCCGTAAATGGAAACCCCCACCAGCACGATGTCGATAAAAAATTTGTGCCAGAACGAGCTGCGATTTTGCCGCGCCTGCTGCTGCTTGTGGCCGACAATGGTTGTCCGTGTGGCGAGAAACGCCGGAATGAGCATTGTGACGAACGAGCAGCCGACGGCATACAGCGCATACCGCAACGCCTCCCCGTCGACTTCGGCATGAAGCGCCGATCGCTGGACGAACTCGAGGAAGCCGCTGGACGAGCCGAGCAGCTTCGTCAGCCACATGCCGACGAACGGGCCGACGGCGAAGGCGACGCCGCCAAGCAGCAGCGCTTCCGCCGCATAACCGGCGAGCACCTGCAGCCGGCTCGCGCCGCGGCTGCGCAAGACGGCGATTTCCGTCTTCTGCCGTTCGGTGATCAGATTGGCGACCATAAACAAATAAAACACAAGCATGATCATCACCGGCACGTTGAGCGACCATAACATGGCGCGCAGCTTCTCCGCGCGGTCGAAATACGTCTGGATCGTCGTAAGCGCCGGCGCCTTCTCGCCATGATTGAAGTAATACATCGTTGTATGCGCGACAATCGCTTCGTTCATGCTGATGAAGCTGTATACGTTGCGCAGGTCCATATTGCTGTAATCAAGGGCAAAGTACCAGCCGCTGCTGCGGATCGGCAGCACCTTCGACGTCGTCATATCCCGCTCGAACAGCTCGAACGGAATAAGGAAGGACGAACGGAAGCCCGACAGGCTCGTATCCTGCCAGTACACATCGCTGTCGTCTTTTTTCTCGAATACGCCGACGGGCTTGATCGTTACCGGCTGCTTGACTTTATCGTCCTGGACGACAAACTCGTTGCCCAGCACCATTTTGAAGCTCGTCAGCATGCTTTCGAGCACAAGCGCTTCATAGACGCCGTTCACCGGTTCCTTCGCCGGCAATCGGCCGTCGACGAGGCGAATGTGGTCCTCGATCCCTTCAAGCGCATCGATTTCCGCGGCGCGATTGACCGTACCGTCGATTTTTCCCGTGTCCGCCGGCGCGAATTTGTACGTCGTCGTCCCACGGGTGCGCACGTAATGCAGGATCGGAAGCCCAAAACCGGGCCCCGCTTTCGTTTGCATGAACGAGTCGGTGTAAGCGATTTTGGCTTTCGCGTCCTGAACGGATTCGTCGGTCAAATAAATGCTCGACCAGATCGACCCGGGATATTGCTGCGAGTTTTTCTGCATCACTTCAAGGTCTTTGACGAGCATTCGCTGCAGAATCGCGTTCGTATAGATCGGCATGCTGCTGACGAGCGCCACGGACAAGATCAGGCCGGACAGCAGACTGAACTCGAGCCACTTGTTTTTCCACATTTTGCGTAAAATCATCACGAATATGGCCAACTTGCTGTTCCCCTCTCGGCAGGACATTTCCTTACTGCAAAATGACTTTCTGCCCTTCCTTCAGCCCTTTGACGATCTCAATGTCCGATTGCGATTCGATGCCTTTCTCCACGTCGATTTCCTTGATGCTTTCCCCGTCCAAAATTTTCACGAACGTCCGGCCCAAATACGTGCCCAGCCCGGAACGGGGAATGACCAACACGTTTTCCTTCTTCATCAGCGTAATTTTGATGTCCGCGGAAGTGCCGAGCCCTACGCCGGCCGGAAGCTGCGCGGGTTCGATATAGATGGAGCGGGCGTACTTGTCCGCCAGCTGCTTGTTGTCCGTCTTCGGCGCCGAAGCCGGCGTCTGGGCAACTTTTCCGCTCAGCTTCTGGTCCTTGATGCCCAGCTCGACGGTCATGCCGACCTGCGCATCGGACACGTCGACGCCGCCGGAGACGGAATACACGAGCCGCATTTGATTCGGGTCGGCAATGGTGACGTACGTTTTCGACAGCTGGATAATGTCGCCGATTTTCATCGCTTCGATGCTCGTCACGACACCGTCGATTTCCGCGACGAGCGCCTTGCCCTGGATTTGTTTGTAGGCATCGTCCAGCCGCGCCATCGCGATCTCGAGCTCCAGCTTGCGGATGTTCAACATCTGCGTGTCGCCGTTCTGCTGCGCCTGCTGCAGCGCCAGCTTCGCCTTCAGTACGTCGCGCTCCTTCTCCTTCGCATTGATGTCGAGACCGTCCACATCGAGCTGCACGAGCACATCGCCTTTTTTGACCATGTTGCCCACGCCGACGTTGACGGCGGAAATTTTGCCGGATACCGCGGTGAACTGCTCGTATTTGACCGCCGTCGATTCGAACACGGCAGTGCCGATAATCTGCTTCATGATCGTGCCGGGCTTGACTTCATAAAGCTGGTACGTTTCTTTCTGCGGTTTGACGAGCGGCGGCTTGAGCACCTCTTCCTCCTTCGGGATGAGGGTGCAGCCTGACGAAACGAGCAGCGTGCAGAACATTGCTGCGAATGCTGCCGATTTCCATTTACCCCTGATCGACAATTTGGCCATCCTCCAGTGCATACACATGATCGACAATTTCCATGATCGCCGGGTCGTGCGTCGTTATGACGATCGTCATGCCGCTCTGCTCGACCAAATCTTTAAACACCTTAATGACCTGCAGCCCCATTCGGCTGTCCAACTCGGCTGTCGGTTCGTCGGCGAGCAGCAGCTTCGGCCGGTGCGCAATCGCCCGCGCGATCGCCACGCGCTGCTGTTCGCCGCCGGACAGCTCATAAGGACGATGCTTCATCCGCGGCTTAAGCCCGACAAAATCGAGCGCCTGTTCGGCCATCGCCCGGTATTGCCCGGCGTCCGCGCCGGCGATGCGCAAGCCGAACTCGACGTTCTCGTAAGCCGACATCAGCGGCATCAGGGCGAACGACTGAAACACGAGGCCCATCTCCTTGCGCCGCAGCTCGTCCCTTTGTTTGGCCGACAAGCCCGACGTTTCCTGCCCGCGAAAATAAATCGCGCCGTCCGTTGGCAAATCGAGCGCGCCGAGCAAGTTGATCAGCGTCGTTTTGCCCGATCCGGACCGTCCTTTCAGCGCAACGAGGCGCCCGTACGGGATCGACAGATGCGCTCCCTTGAGCGCATGCACGGCGCCGCCGCCGCGGCCGAACACCCGCTTGACGCCAACCGCCTTGACGATTGGCTCCTGCTCTTCCGCTACTAACATGTGACTACGCCACCTCCGGGATGTTTGACCGAATCGAATCGAAGGAGACGGCTTCTTTGCTGTCGCCCGCTTGAAAACGTGCCCAACAGCGGTCGGGCACGTTTGCCTTCTGGTTTGCTTGCGGCTTCGGATTGCCCTAGGGCGTGTTTGAATACTCCGAAGACAGCAGATTGTGCCGAATTTTCGTTCCATGCAAGGAAGTTTTGCGCAGGCTTACCGGGGGTAAGTCAAGCAAAAACTGACGCAGCAGGGGGCGAAAAGGCGGTGCAAGATGCACCTGAGCGGGTGTTCAAACACGCCCTATATACAGGGTAACGCCGAACCCGGGCCAAAAGTAGACTGCATTTGTTGGAAAAAGTGCCTATCTGTTCGAACCGCCGCGTCAATTGCGCTTCAGCTCGTATTCCTTCGGCGTGCAGCCGACGATGCGCTTGAACGTTTTGGCGAACGACTTCGGATCGAGAAAACCGACTTCGCCGGCCACTTCGTACACTTTCATCTCGCCGGAACGAAGCAGCGCCTTCGCCTTGTCGATGCGGATGCGCGTAAGCGTTTCGATCAGCGATTCGCCCGCTTCGCGGCTGTACAAGTCGCTCAGGTAGCTTCGGCTCAGGCGTACATGCGCGGCGATATCGGTCGTGCCGATATTGCGGCGGTAATGCTCCTGCATATAACGAAGCGCATTGCGAATGAACGGATTGTTCGCCGCCGCGCGGCTCGTTTGCGGCGGTCTTTCGCCGCCTATATCATTTATGTGATTAAGGAAACGGGCGCACATTCCCTCCGCATCCATAACGTCCAGCCATGAGCCGCCTGCCTGCTCCCGCTGCGGCAGGTTCTCCCCTGTTTCCGTTTCGCCGCCATGGGCGAAACCGGCCAACATGCCGGCAACCTCGCGCATAAACTCGCGCAGCGCGGCTACATCCGGCTTGCTTGCGCGGATCGCTTCGCACAATCGATCGGCGTGGTGGCGCATGCCGTCGAAGTTGGCGTTGGCCGCGGAGCGCAGCAAATCGCCGCGGATATCGAACGGCAGCGGTCCCGCCGGCCATTCTTCGGGAGCGGCCATGACGACGGTCGTTGCCGTCCCGTAGAAGCGCGCCCGCTGCCGGCGCTTGTGCGAATCGACGGCACCCGGCAGCTGCGCGATACGCGTCAGCTCGGGTCCTGCCGCAACCGTCCAATCGCCGTCCCGGGCCAACAGGCCGAGCTGGGAGGCGAGCTGCTGCGCCTCGGCGTACTTGATCTCGTACGCTTCCCGCGCCGAGCGCCCTTCCGGCAGCGGCATAAGCAGCAGCAAACCGCCCGGCTGCGGCAGCGCGCAAACGGCCGCCATGTACGCCTCCGTTCGCTCCGCCGCGGCAAGCGCGTGTCCCGTACCGATCAAATGAAGCGCATGCAACGTCCGGCAACGGCCGAACAGCTCCGCATCCAGTTGCGCCAAGTTCCCCTGTTCGCCTGCGATCGCCTGCCGCACCCGCTCCGCCAGCAGCGATTGCCGCGACTGCTCCCGTTCGCTGCGCCATTGCCGCAGCCGCTGCCGCTCTTCCCGGCGCTGTTCGAGATCGCGCTTCATATCAAGCAAAATCGCGACCAAATCGTCGGTTTCCATCGTCGGCTTCAGCATATAGTCGCTGGCCCCCAGCTTCATCGCTTCGCGCACGAACGAATAGTCGTCAAGACAGCTGAGCACAAGAAAGCCGATGTCCTCATATTCCGCGCGCGCCGTGCGGATCAACTCCAGCCCGTCCATGACCGGCATGCGGATGTCGGTCAGTACGATGTCGATGCCGCCTTCGCGAATGCGTTCCAGCGCTTCTCTGCCGTCGGCGGCGTCGCCCGACAGCGTCAGGCCGTGCCGCTGCCAGTCGACCATCGTGCGCAGCCCGGTGCGAATGATCGGCTCGTCGTCCACCACGAGTATATTCATGTACCGCTACTCCTCTCCGAGATGGATCGGCAGCGTCAGCCTGACGACCGTGCCGCCTCCGATTTGGGCAAAAACGTACAGCTTCGCGTCCGATCCGTAATACAGCTTGATCTTCTCGCGGATATGAGCCAGCCCGATGCCGCTCAGTTTCTCTCTCTCGCCGTCCGGCGCCTGTGCCGATCGCGCGGCTGCTGCGGGTGCCGCCGGTTCCGCGCGATGCAGCCCGACACCGTCGTCTTCCACCTGACAGAGCAGCATGTCGCGTTCGGTCCATGTCCGCACCGTAACCGTACCGCTGCGGCCGGACGGCGCGATCCCGTGCAGGATTGCGTTCTCCGCCAGCGGCTGCAGGATCATCCGCGGCACGAGGCAACGCGCCGACAGCGGGTCGATTTGCGCGTCGAACCGCACCTGGTCGCCGTATCGGAACGTCTGGATCGCCATGTAATCGCCGATCAGCGACACTTCCTCGCGCACGGTCAGAAACTCGCCCTTCTTGCCGAGACTCGCCTGCAGCAGTCGCACCAGCGCGCTGACCGCGTCGGCGATTTGCGGCGTACGGTGCATTTTGGCCACCCATTTGATCGTATTCAGCGTATTGTACAAAAAATGCGGGTTCAACTGATAAGTCAGCGCTTCGATTTCGGCTTCCTTCTTCAGCGCTTCTTCGCGCTTGAACCGGCGGAACAGCTCGTCGAGCCGCGACAGCATCTCGTTGTAGCTGTCGCCGACATCGTCGATTTCGGCCGTGCTCGACTCCGTCCAGTACGCGCGCAAGTCGCCGGCCTGGGCGCGCTTCATCAACCTGCGCAGCGCTTCGAGCGGCTTGGTGACGAAACGGCTGAACACGATCGCGCTGGCGAGCGACAGGACGAACAGCACCACGAGCAAGGCGATCAGCGAGTTGCGCAGCGAACGCCATCCCTGTGTCATCGCGTCGCCCCGCATCGTCAGCGTCGACGACCACGCCGCGCCTCCGGCGTCCACCGGCATCGTGCTGACGTAATCGGCCGCGTCCGTCTCCATCGGCGCCGATCCTGACGTGCCGGCGACGATGTCGCCGTCCGCCACGGTTAGCTTCGCCGCGGCCGGATAACGCGCCGCGATGTCGCGCAGCAGCTCGCCGGCGTTGGCGATTACGGCGATTTGGCCGTAAACGACGCCGGTTTCCGGCTCCGCCAGCGCCGTATTCAGCACGAAAGCGCTGTAGTTGCGTCCGTCTCCCGCCAAGCCGCGAAACGCCGCAATCCGGTAACGTTTCTCGTTCTTCATGAACATACGCGATGACGAATCGCTCGCAAACGCTTCCGTATTGCCGCATAACATACTGCCGTCCTTGTCGATATAGAGGCATATATCGGTAATATAGCGGCTGGCGCCGACGATCGTATCGCGCAGCTCGCGCATGCGCGCGAACGCCGTCGTGCGATCCGTCCCGGGCGTACCGGCATTGAAATGCCGCAGCACGGTATCCGCGGCGACAATCGCGGCGTCGGCGTTCATTTCCTGCAGCACGCCCTGCAGATCGGCAACGGCGGCAATATGCGCGATTCTCGTATGTTCGCCCAACTCGCCGCGGGAGTAGCCGGACGATTCGCGGTAGAAGACGACAGCCGCCAGCGCCAGCGGAATCGAGCCGACGACGAACAAATAAAGCAGCAGCCGGAACCGGAAGCTGCGCGGTTTCCAGTTCGTCCATACTGTCATCGCCAAACATCCATTCGTATCGTTTACTTGTAAAGGTAGTTCAAAAAGTCGACTTTTGATCACGAAGCAAATCAGGAAGCGAACTCGGCATCGAATCTTGCATTCCCCCTTGAAGTCCGTTGCTCATTTAGGTATCGCCTAAACTCCGCTACTCCTTCTGCAGGCTCATGCAACCTTCTCGGTGCTGAAAAGCCGTCTTTTTGAACATTCACTTGAATGTATTCGACGCGATATGACATTTTCCTACCGCTGCATAAAAAGCCAAAAAAACACCGAAACGAATGAAATCGTTTCGGCGTTATGCGAAGTGGCGACATCGTTAGCGTTGATTGCCATTATTGCCGTTATTGCCGGCAGGCGGCTTGCTTTGTCCGCCTGCCGGCGAGTTGCTTGGCGATGGCGTTGGCGTCGGCGTTTTGCCCGGCGACTGTGTGCCGTTGCCGCCGCCGCTCGGCTTCTGCGTGGGCGTTGGCGTTGCCGTTCCGCCAGGTTTGCCGCTGCCGCCGGGGCTCGGCGATCCGCTGCCGCCTGGCGTCGGCGAGACGCTGCCGGACGGCGAAGGCGTAGGTGTTCCGGAGCCGCTCGGGCTCGGCGATCCGGTGCCGTCGGGCGGTATTTCGACCGTCGCTGTGTTCGACTTGTCGGATACGCCGTCCGAGTCCGGCTTTTCGACGACGACGTAATACTCGTACTTCTCGCCCGGCACGATCGTAATGTCGTTCAACTGGTTCGTTTGCACAATAATGAGCTGCTTGTAGTCTTCATCTTTGCTGCCCTTGCGGTACACCTGATACAACGAGCCGCCGCCCATCGACGTCCAGGTCAGCTCCACTTTGCGATTTTCCGGCACATACGTCGCTTGCAGGTCGGTGATCTTATCCGGTGCCTGCTTCAGGTCGTCAACGCCGCTTGGCTTGACGAACGGCTTCACCGGCATTTTGGCCATTGCCTTCGTCATGACGTCCTTGAATATTTTGTCCGGGCCGCCGCTGGACGTGACGTAATGCTTCGCATCCGTCTTGTCGAATCCTTCCCAGACGGCGGCCGTCCATTCGGGCGTAAAGCCGACGAACCAGACGTCGCGGTTGTATTTCTCCAAGCCTTTCAGGTCAAGCTGGGTGGTGCCCGTTTTACCGGCGACCGGACGGTTCATCTTCGCCCCGGTGCCGGTGCCGCTGTCGACGACGCCCTGCAGCAGCAAGTTGACGTACCAGGCCGTTTTGGCCGACATCACTTGCTTCGGCTTCGTATCCTTGGTCGCCCACACCTCTTTGCCATCCTTGTCGGTAATGCGCAGCAGCGCATGCGGCTCGTACTGCTGCCCGTTGTTGGCAAACGCACTGTACGCCTTGGCCATCTCCAGCGGCGACGCGCCTTTCGTCATGCCGCCGAGGGCGATGGCGAGGTTTTCGTCCTGGGGACGTTCGAAGGTGATGCCGAGCTTCTCGGCGAAGTCCATTCCGGTGCCCACCTTAATGGTGTTCAGCAGCGATACCGCCGGCGCGTTTATCGACTTGCGCACCGCTTCGAACATCGTCACTTGCCCTTGGTACACGCCATCGTAGTTGCGCGGCGAATAATAGCCGTACGTGGCTTGTTTGTCTTCCAGCATCGAATAAGGCGTAAAGCCTTTCTTTTCGATCGCCGGCGCATAGACGACAATCGGCTTGAACGACGAACCCGGCTGCCGCCTCACATCGACGCGGTTCAGGCCTTTGTTCACATAGTCGCGGCCGCCGATCATCGCCACGATGTTGCCGTTGCGGTGATCGAGGATGACCATGCTGCTCTGGATTTTCTGCTGCGGATCGGTATCCTTCTGGAACAAGGCATCGTTCTCGTACGACTGCTCCATCGCCAGCTGCGCGTCCGGGTTCATCGTCATGTAGACGTTGTAGCCTTCCCGTAGCAGCTGATCTTCGTCGATGTTAAGCGCCTGGGCCGCTTCGCCCGCGGCGTAGTCGAGGAACGTCAAATAATTTTTTTTGCTGTCCGTTCGCACCGGCGCCACGTATTCGACCGCTTCCGCCTCTGCCCGTTCGGCGTCGGTGATGTAGCCTTGCTGGTTCATCAGCATGAGCACCGTCGCGCGGCGATCCTTCGATTTTTCCGCGTTGGTGATCGGGTTGTACACGGACGGCGCCTTGGGAATGCCCGCCAACGTGGCCATTTCCCACAGCTTCAGGTCGTTCAGGTTCGACTTGCCAAAATACAGCTTCGCCGCGGCCTTGATCCCCCAAACCGACTGGCCGAAATAAATCCGGTTCAAGTACATTTCGAGAATTTCGTCTTTTGTGTTGTGATTTTCGAGCGCGATCGCGATCGACACTTCGGTCGCCTTGCGGAACAACGTTTTGTCGGCGTTCAGAAACATGTTTTTGGCCAGCTGCTGCGTGATCGTGCTGCCGCCCTCGACCGCGCTGCGGTTGATGACGTCCTTGACGAGCGCGCGGCCGATCGAAATAAAATCGACGCCCGAGTGCTCGGCGAACCGTTTGTCCTCGGTAGCGATGAAGGCGTCCGCCAGCAGCGGCGGTATCTCCTTGAAATCGACCAGCTCGCGGTTTTGCCCCGAGGCGCGCGTCGCCACCTCCACCGGCTTGTTGTTCAGATCGAGGCCGTAAAATTTGGTCGATTCGGTCATTTCGAGTTTGTCGACGGATGCGTTGTACTGCTTTTCGCCATTGAACAAAATGAACATGTACCCGGCCAGCGCGCAGATGACGCCGACAGCCACGACGGCCAACGACCACATCACAATGCGGGCGGGCTTCCATTTGCGCTTGCGTTTTTTGCCGGCGGTGCTTTTGGATCCATTCTTTCCGCTCGAAGACGGACTTCCTTGATGCTCGGATTGTTTGGCCATTCTCTCTCACCCCTGTCAGTCGCGTTCCGGAACGTTCTCCATTACCCGCCTGCGACCGATTCCGAATCGCGTTTTGGATCCTTGTCCGCGCATGCATAGCGCGTCGATCCTGTTTCTACGAAAAGAACAACCCGAAAGCCGGGTTGTTCCTCGCTTGCGTATGATATTAGACGCGTGAGCCTGTCAAAAGGTTTCGACTCCATCAGCTCTCGGCGTTGTTGTCCTGCAGGAACGATACCGCGCGCAGCGGCGTAAACGTGGAGATCGCGTGCTTGTAAACCATCTGCTGCCTGCCGTCGCTGTCAATGATGATCGTAAAATTGTCGAATGCTTTGATGACGCCGCGTATTTGAAAACCGTTCGTAAGGTACACGGTAACCGGAATACTCTCTTTGCGCAGCTGATTCAGAAAATTGTCCTGAATGTTGATCGACTTGTTCATCAAAAAACCCCCTACTGATTGGTGTGTACCGACGAATGTTGGAATGCGCGGCTCTCATGTATATTCCGCATGCCGCGCAAACTTTCCTGCTGCCAGATGGATAATTGTTTGCAAAATATTGCTTTCTTCCGCAGGATCGGTAACGTCGAACCAGTGGATATCGTCCATGTGCCGGAACCAGGACAGCTGGCGTTTGGCATAGCGCCGCGTGTTGCGCTTCAGCAGCGACACCGCCTCCTCAAGCGACAGCCCGCCGCTCAGAAAGCCGGACATTTCCTTGTAGCCTAGCCCTTGCATCGGAACGAGGCAGCTGTCATAACCTTGATCGAGCAGCCGTTTCGTTTCGTCAAGCAAGCCTTCGGCCATCATCGCGTCAACGCGCGCTTCAATTCGTTTATATAGTAAATACCTATCCATTGTCAACCCGACGAGACACAAATCGTATCGCGGTTCCTTCGTCTGGGACGCCAAATGCTCGGTTGCGGTGACGCCCGTCAAATGGGCAATTTCCAGCGCGCGCACGACCCGCCGCGAATCGTTCGGATGCAGCCGGTCCGCCGCTTGCGGATCGACGGCGCGCAGCCGATCGTGCAGCGCCTGTTCGCCAAACTCGCGCAAGAAGCGTTGCTGCTCGTCGCGGAATGCTTCGTCTGCCCCCGCCTCGCTGAACCGGAAGTCGTAACACAACGACTCGATGTAAAAGCCCGTCCCGCCCACAATGAGCGGAAGGTTGCCTCTTCCGTGGATGGCGGCGATCAACTCGCGGGCGCTTGTTTGAAAATCGGCTGCCGAAAACGGCTCGTCCGGCGAAACGATATCGATCAGATGATGAGGCACGATCGCCCGCTCTTCCGGTGTCGCTTTGGCGGTGCCGATATCCATGCCGCGATACACTTGCATCGAGTCGCCGGAAATGATTTCGCAGCCGAGCGCCTGCGCGACCGCAAGGCTGAGCTTCGTTTTGCCGACGGCGGTAGGGCCCACGATCGCCATTAAAGGAAGCTTGTCCGTCATGGCGTCATCACCCCGTAAGCGACCTTGGTCGCGCCGCCGCGCGCGTTCTTCTCGAAGCCGAGGCGGGCAAATTCGCCGCTGTCGCGGTGCTCCTTGAGCACGACCCGCTTGCGGGCGACACGGGCCGCTTCGGCGACGGCTTCGGGCGACAGCGCCCCGTCGTTGGCCATACCGCGCAAAGGCGAAATCGAGCTCGAGGCGCCGATAGGTCGGCGAAACATCGGATCGAAATAAACGATGTCGGCGCTGTTGTCCGGCTGCTCGCGCAGATAAGCGAGATGATCGACGCGACGCACGTCGATCCGCCGCATCGCTTCGTCCAGCGCCGCAATGCCGCTGACGTAAACGGCCAGCCCTTCCTGCAGCAGCAAGGCGACGGCCGGTTCGCTTTCGAGTGCGGTCACTGCGCCCAGTGGGCCGGTTGCCAAAGCGAACACGATGGCGTCCGAGCCGAGCCCGGCCGTGCAGTCGATCACCCGGTCGCCCGGCATGACGCCGGTGACGGCAAGCATGATGTCGTCTTCGCCGCGAAGCAGCCGTTTGGCGCGAATCGACGCCGTGCTCGGATGGAAGAACAGCGCCGTTCCTTCCGGCGTGTAATACTTCAGCTCGCGCTCCGTCGCGACGAGAATGGCGGGCGCTTCTCCTCCCGGCGTGCCGAACTTGGCCCGCATGCCGGGAAGCGTGAGCCGCTTGCGCGGCACGAACGTGCCGCCGGCTTCGGCAGCCAGCCGGCGTCCCCGGTCCAACTGCTCCGGGGACGGTTCGTATGATGTAGTAACCAGCATGAATAAACACCCTTTATATAATACGCCGCTTTCCGGCAGCAGTTGCGATTGTTCGCTATCGTTTCCGTTACATGACGCGTTTAAACATTTTTTCCAGCTCGTAACTGGAGAAGCTCACAACGATCGGCCTTCCGTGCGGGCACGTATACGGGTTGCCGCAAGCGGCCAGCCGGTCGAGCAGCGCTTCCATGCCGGCGATGCTCAAGCTCTGGTTCGCTTTGATCGACGCCTTGCAGGAGCACAGGGCCGCCGACTTGTCGCGCAGGCGGGACAGATCGATCGGCTTGCGTTCGCTCAGGATCCACTCGGCCATTTCTTCGATGATTTCTTTTTCGTCGCCCTCGGGCATCCAGTACGGATGCGCCCGGACGATAAACGTGCTGCCGCCGAACGGCTCGAGATAAACGCCCGCTTGCTCGAACAGCGGCAGCTTGGCCGCCAGTTGCTCCGCTTCGCCCGGCGTATAGTCGAGCGTGATCGGCACCAGCAATTGCTGGCTTGCGTCGGCCGGTTCGCCGAATTTGGCGTAGAAATATTCGTAATTGATCCGCTCATGTGCGGCGTGCTGGTCGATCAAATATAGCCCGGTTTCGTTCTGCGCAACGATGTAAGTACCGTGCAGTTGGCCGATCGGCGACAGCCGCGGGAACTGCGGCAGCTCCGCCGGAGCGTCCGGCGCCGGCTCGAGCAGCGCCGCCAGCTTGTCCGCCGGCAGCGGAGCCGCCGGTCGCTGCGGCGTCGGCGCAGCGGCGCTGGCGGGGCCGGGGCCGGGCGGCGGCGTGTAGCGCGCGGGAGTAGGCGCAGCGGCTGCGGTGGAGCCGGGACCGGGCGGCGCGACGCGCGCTGGCGAAGGCGCAGCGGCTGCGGCGGGGCCGGGAGGCGCGAAACGCGCTGGCGGAGGCGCAGCGGCTGCTGAAGCGCCGCCGAACGGCATGTCAACCGGCGTTTCGGCGCGATAGAGCGCAAGCTGCTCCTGGACGACGGCAGGGCGCGCCGAAGCCGGTTTGTTTCCTTGCGGAATAAGCACCTGGCCGCGCAATGCCTGGCGAATCGACTCCTCCACGAACAGGATCAACTCCTGTTCCTTGCTGAATCGTACTTCCAGCTTCGCCGGATGGACGTTTACGTCGAGCAAGCTCGGCTCCATGGTCAGCTGCAGGATCGCCAGCGGAAACCGATGCAGCGGGAGCAGCGTCCGATAAGCGTTCAAAACGGCGCCGGCGAGCGCAAAGTTTTTGATATAGCGGCCGTTTACAATCGCCGTCACGGCGGAGCGGTTCGAACGCGTCAGCTCAGGCCGCGACACATATCCGGTCAAGCCAAAGTCGAGGTTATCCCCCTCCACTTTGACGAGCTGCTTGGCGGCTCCGCTTCCATAAACCGCCGCAATCACCTGCAACAAGTCGCCGCCGCCCAACGTTTGCAGCAGCACATTGCCGTTATGCCGCAGCGTAAACGCAATCGCCGGAAAAGCAAGCGCCAGCCGGTTCATATAATCCGACACATTGCCGAGTTCGGTTTGAATCGTCTTCATGTACTTGAGCCGGGCCGGCGTATTGAAGAACAAGTCGCGCACCTGAATGTCCGTGCCGCGCGACGCTGCCGCCTCCGCAAACGAACGTACTTCGCCGCCTTCGATGACGAGTTTCCAGCCCGATCCGTCCGCACCGGACGAAGTCAGGCATTCCACTTTTGCCACCGCCGCGATACTAGGCAGCGCTTCGCCTCGGAATCCCAGCGTGCGGATGCGAAACAAATCTTTGCCCGAGGCGATTTTGCTCGTGGCATGGCGCAAGAAAGCGGTACGGCAATCGTCCTCCGCCATGCCGCTGCCATTGTCGGCCACGCGGATGTAAGTCAAGCCGCCTTCTTCGATCGTCACGTCGATTCGGCCGGCGCCGGCGTCGATCGCATTTTCCACCAGCTCTTTGACGACCGAGGATGGTCGCTCCACCACTTCGCCCGCCGCGATCTGGTTCGCAATATGATCGTCAAGCACTTGAATGATGCCCATTCGTCCATCCCTCCCGCATCCAGCCGTCAGTTAAGCAGCCCATTCCCTACTTTCATCTACCGCAGCAATCGACGCGATATCCGACAAACGCTTGCCGGGCACCGCCATCAAAACAAGGCTTTCATGATCAGCCTCACCAGCCTCGCCGAAAAATAGCCAGTGAAAACATGGCCTATTTCGCCGATTCGGCGAGCTACTAATGAAATAGCCAGTAAAATCGCTGGCTATTATGTTGGAATGTTCGATTTCGGAGCAATCGGAGCACAATAGCCAGCGTATTCGCTGGTTATTTTTGACGTGCCGCGTAAAAACGGGCAAATAAACCATTTTTCATGGCCAATTTCACGATGACAGGCCGCCCAAGCATCAGCGACGGCTCGACCCAACGCCGTGAAGCGTCAGCACGCCGGCGTCGTCGCTCCACGTCACATCGTCGAACGCGTAGGCGAAAGCGTCGAGCGCCACATACATCGTGCCGTCGACAAATTTGCCGCTGTCGTCGCCGGTAGCATACGAAGCCGAAAACCCGCCTGCGGCGATGCTGACCGACTTCGTGTCGCCGTTCCAGGCGACATCGGCATCAACCAGCGCTGCAAGCGTGCGGGACGGCACATACACGCGCCCTTTGTCGCGGATGACGTTCAGCCGTTCCAGAAACGGCGTCCCGTTGACGACAATGCCCCCCGGCTGCTGCCGGATCGTCACATCCGCCACGCCGGACAAGTGAACCGCCTTGATCGTTTGCGCGATTTCGCCCGTCACTTCGACGTCCGGCTTGATGCCGACCTTGTTCACCTTGTGCTTGTTCGGCGTCAAATACTCTTCGATCGTTACCTTCAGCATACCGCCGCCGGCAATCGAATAGATCGTCTGCACACTGCCTTTGCCGTACGTTACCGTGCCGACAATCGTGGCGACACGATAGTCCTGCAGCGCCCCGGACAACACTTCCGATGCGCTGGCGCTGTTCTGGTCGACGAGCACGGTGACGGGATAAGCTACCGTCGATCCTCCGCTAAGCCGGATCGGGTCGTCGACATGATTGCGGTCGCTTGTATGGATAAGGACGCCATCTTTTATGAACCGTTTGGCGATATTGCTCGCCGAATCGAGCAGACCGCCGGGATTGCCGCGCAAATCGACGATCAGCGACGTGATCCCTTGTTTCTCCAGCTCGTCCAGCTTGCTGGCGAACAGCTCGTCCGCATCGCTAGAGAAGCTGTCGATCCGGATATACCCGGCGCCGCCCTCCATCCGCGAACCGCTCACCGTCTGAATCGCGACCGGCTTGCGCGTCATGGTCGAGGTTTTCGTATCGCCGTCGCGCACGTACGTCACATCGACTTTCGTATCGGCCGTCCCCATAATCGCCGCCGTCAATTCATTCATCGTTTTGCCGGCATACGACTTGCCGTCCGCGGCGACAATGTAATCGCCGGCACGCATGCCGACCGCTTCGGCGGGGGAACCGGCAAACACTTCGATCACCAGAAACCCCCGCTCATCCTGCTCCAGCCGAACGCCGATGCCGACATAACGCTGCTCGAGCGAGCTTTCGAACTGGTTCCATTCCGCCGCCGTCATATATTGCGTATACGGATCGCCGAGCGAGTCGATCATGCCCTTGATCGCGGCTGCCTCCAGCGCGCTTCGATCCGTGCCGCTGACATGGACGCGCGAAAGCCAATCCAGCACTTCGCCGACGGCCGGCGAAACGCCGCTCCCTTCCGGCTCGGCCGCAAACGCCGCAGCAGGCGGCATCAGCAGCATCGCAGCCAGCGCCAAACCTGCCAGCTTCGTTCCGAAGCGGGTTACCCGGGACGAGCGCGAGCGGGTCTTGCGCGTGACGGCGAAACTCTCGCCATTCAGTCCGTTTCCCATCGGGATCACTTCTCCCTTGTATAATGGCGTAACCTCACGAGCTGTACTTCTTCTTCCAGTCGAACAGCAAATTCATCGCCTGCATCGGCGTCATATTGATCAGATCCGCCGTGCGAAGCTGCTCGGCAAGCTGCGCCGCCTGCTGTTCGCCGCGCGAAGCCTGCTTGCGCGCCTTGTTTACGCCTCCGTGAGCATCGTCCGCCCCGTCAGGGAAAAGGCTAAGCTGCACCGCATCCTTGGCGGCTGCCGTTTCGCGCAAGATCAGCGGCTGCTCCCGCTTCGGTACTGCGCTGACAGCCCCAGCCGCGCCGTCCGCCAGCGCCGCTCTTCGTTCGAAGGCGCCGAGCAGCACGTACGATCGTTCGATGATCGTCTCCGGCAAACCTGCGATTCTGGCGCAATAAATGCCGTAGCTCGTGTCGGCTGCACCGGGCACCAGCTTGCGCAGGAATGTCACTTCGCGATCGTTTTCCTTGACCGCCATGCGGGCGTTGCGCAGATGCGGCAAGCTTGTCTCAAGGCCGGACAATTCGTGAAAATGCGTCGAAACCAGCGTTTTGCAACCGATATGATCGTGCAAATATTCGATGACGGCCTGGGCGATCGCCATGCCTTCCCCGGTTGAAGTGCCGCGCCCAAGCTCGTCGATAATGACGAGGCTGCGGTCGGTCGCCTTTTCGGTCATGACGCGAATGTCCGCCATTTCGACCATAAACGTGCTCTGCCCGCCGATCAGATCGTCCGCGGCGCCAATCCGGGTGAATATCCGGTCGACCAGCGGAAGCTCGGCTTCGTCGGCAGGAACGAAACAGCCGATCTGCGCCATCACGCAAATGATCGCCACCTGGCGCATGTACGTGCTTTTGCCCGCCATATTCGGTCCGGTGATGAGCAGCACGTGCCCGCTCTTCTCCCCGAGCGACGAGTCGTTGGCGATAAAAGCGCCTTGCGGCAATGTCGCTTCCACAACCGGATGCCGGCCGGCAACAACGCGCAAATCATACCCGTCGCCGATCGCCGGACGGCAAAACCGGTGAGCCGCGCTGACCGTGGCCAGCGACTGCAGCGCGTCCACCGCCGACACGATGCTCGCCGCCTGCTGCAGCCGATGCACTTCGCCGGCGATCCGTTCGCGCAATTCCGTGAACAGGCCGTACTCGATGTCGACCATCTTCTCCTGCGCTTCGAGAATAAGCGCTTCCTGCTCCTTCAGTTCCGGCGTCACGAACCGCTCGGCATTGGCCAGCGTTTGTTTGCGCTCGTAGCGGCCTTCCGGCAATTGCCCCAGGTTGGCTCGCGTCACTTCAATATAATAGCCGAACACTTTGTTGTAGCCGATCTTCAGCGACTTGATGCCGGTCGCCTCGCGCTCGCGCGATTCCAGCTCGGCCAGCCACTTCTTGCCGCCGCGGTCCGCTTCCTTCAGCTTGTCGAGATGCTCGTGGTAGCCGAGCTTGATGATCCCGCCGTCACGCACGGATACCGGCGGCTCCTCCACAATGGCGGCGTCGATCCACGCCGCGATATCGGCGCAGTCGTCCAGCTTCGCGACAAGCGCAGCCAGCGTAGCCGAGCCGGAAGCGGCGCACACGGCGCGCAGTTCCGGCAGCTGCCGCAGCGACAGCTTGAGCGCCAACAGATCGCGTCCGTTCGCCGTGCCATAGGAAATTTTGGCCACGAGCCGCTCCAGATCGTACATGTCCTTGAGCTGCGTCCGGATATCGTCGCGCACAATCAGCTGCTTGTACATCGTTTCGACCGCTTCCAGCCGTTCCTCGATGCGGGCGACGCTGAGCAGCGGCTTCTCGATCCACTTGCGCAGCTGACGCGCGCCCATCGCCGTCACCGTTTCGTCGAGCAGCCACAGCAGCGAGCCGCGCTTGCCGCGGTCGCGCACCGTCTCGAGCAGCTCCAGATTGCGCCGGGTGAATGGGTCCATCGTCATATATTGATTCGGCTCGTATCGACGAATCCGGGTAATGTGCGATAGCGACCGTTTCTGCGTTTCGCCGAGATAGCCGAGCAGCTGCAGCGCCGCTTGCCGCGATGCGGCCCCGAGCCGCTCCAACTCGACCAATTCGCGCTCGTCGCCGAAAAACAAAGCGGCGTCCGCCGGCCGATCCCATGCCGTGGAGACATAAGGGCGCAATCCGGCAGCCGGCTGCGCCTTCAGAAGCTCCAGGACCGGCGCAGCAGCCACGAGCTCGGCCGGGGCGAAGATGGACAGTTCGTCCGTCAGTTGCTCCAACGGCATCGCCACGCTTGCCGCATGCAGCTCGCCGGTCGAAATGTCGCAGGCGGCGAAGCCGAACAAGCCGTTCGCTGCCGCCACGCAGGCGATATAGTTGTTCGCTCCTTCCTGCAGCAGCTTGCCGTCCATCAGCGTGCCCGGCGTAACGATGCGCACCACTTCGCGGCGTACGACGCCTTTCGCCTCCGCCGTGTCCTCGACTTGTTCGCAAATCGCGACTTTGTACCCTTTTTCAATCAATCTCGCTATGTACGTTTCCACGGCATGATGGGGAACTCCGCACATCGGCACGCGCTCTTCCGCACCCGCTTCGCGTCCGGTCAGCGTAATTTCCAGCTCTTTGGTGGCCAGCAGCGCGTCGTCGAAAAACATTTCGTAAAAATCGCCCAGCCGGAAAAACAAAAACGCATCCGGCACAGTCGCTTTCACCGATAAATATTGCTCCATCATCGGCGTATATTTGGTCGTCATAGAGATCCTCCACATCCGCTTGCGATACATCGCCTATTATAGCACGAATCGGCAAAACCGGCATAAACCGCCTCACGTTTCGACAACCAAAAAATCCCCCCATCAAATGGAAGGATTTTTGGTATCAGAATTGTGCCGCACGCACCCGCCACGGGGCTACAGCGCAGGAAACCTGCGCTAAAATGTGACGCATGAGGCCGGCGAACTAGGTAAATCGAATTTGTTTAACTGCATTAATGTAAGTGTAGGTTGCAATCGGTAAACTTTGGCTGTTTTTTGACTTTTCGTGCATTTTTGCATGTAAGCGAAATGGAGCGTGAACATTTTACTGGTACCCGCACTACGCTCAAATACCCACTGCCTACTTCGACCTCGTAGCTCCGAGCTATCAGCATTGTCACGCACCCATTCGCCGCTGCAAGGCTGATTTCAGCCTTATTTCGCTCGCCACTCACCATTTCGCCGCTGCAAAGCTGATTTCAGCCTTATTTCGCTCGTCACGCACTTATTCGCCGCTGCAAGGCTGATTTCAGCCTTATTTCGCTTGTCACGCACCCATTCGCCGATGCAAGGCTGATTTCTGCCTTATTTCGCTCGCCACGCGCCAATTCGTCGCTGCAAGGCTGATTTCAGCCTTATCTCCCTGACCGTTCATGTACGGGGGGACGGGCATTCATGCCTGGCAATGTAAATTCATTTGCTGGTTGCCAGCTACCCCCGTCGCCGCCCCGCCGGCACGCCGTCCATCCCCCACTTGACGCGAATGTCTTCGCTTTCGTCCAGTGCCTGCATGCCGAGCACGCGCGCTTTCAGCGGTTCCAGCGCGTCCGCGTAAGCCGCGTACTCGCCCGTCGCTTCCAGGTCGCGCCACAGCTCGCGCGCATGCGGCAGCAGCGCCGCCTTGTCGCCGGCATAATAGGCGCGCTGCACGTCCGGATGCGCCAGCGGCCGTTTGCCGAGCTCGCGGCGATGCGCCGCAACGACGCGAACGAGCGCCAGCACGCCGAGCGCCAGCTCGGGATCGGCCAGCCAGCTCGGCAGCGTGCGGTATTCGAAGCCGCCGTGCGGCTGCCGGCGGAAGTCGCCGAGGAAGCCGTACTTTGGCCGGCGGCGTCCGGCCCCCGCCCCTTCGAGCAGGACCAGCGGCAGCGCCGTGTAGTTGTCAAGCAGGCGCAGCAGCCGCGAACTGAGCGTTATGCCGCTGATGTGCACATGCCCGCCGATCGGCAGCCCGCGCACCGGCATGCCCCCGGCCAGCCAGCGGATGCGCGGGTCGCCGATCCGCTCCGCCGCGATCCTCATCGCCCGGCGGATGCCGCGCAGCAGCTCGCGAGGATCGGGGCTCGGCTCCGGACGAAGCTCGGCGAGCGGCGTAATCGTCTGTCGGCCTGGCAGCATCACGTTGTCCCAGCCGGCCTCCCCCTCCTTGTCCAAATACCGCGAGGCGAACGCCACCTTGCCGCCCCGCATCAGCACAAATTCCGGGTCCGCACCGAGCCGCAGCGCGCGGCTGCCGCGACGCCGGTCTTCCGCAAGCTCGCTTGCGTAAAAGCCGATCGCTTCGGCGAACAGTGCGGTCAGCCGCTTCGTCAGCCGCGGAAACGGCAACACGTCGGCGACGCATGTCCGGCCTTCCGGCGTGACGCCGATTCTCACCAGGCCGTAGTCCAGACCAAGCGCATACAAAGCTTTGACCGCTTCGCGCACCGCCCGTTTGCCGTGAAACCCAAGCTTCTCCCCCTCCGCTTCCGCCGAATCCGCTTCCGCAAAGGCAACGGGCAACGCGCCGCCGTCGTGCCGCAACGGAAACTCCATCCGCTCCGCAAACCGTCCCGGATGCCGCGTCGGACCGACCAGTACGAGCGACGAAGGGCGTTCCCGTTCATACAGCGCCAGCGCCTGCAAATGAAACACCGGCACGAAAAACTCATGCGCAAAACCGGCCGGCTGCCTGTCCGGCGGAGGCGCCGGCTTCAAGCCGTGCAGCGCAAGCAGCTCGTTCCGCGAAGCGCGCCGCATGCAGCGCAGCGCCGCCGCCAGCGGATTCATCACATGGCCTTCGCCCGGCTCCGGCGCAATAACGCCCCAACGAATGACCGTTTCCGGCGCTTCTCCTTGCGGCAGCGACCTGCCGTGCTTCACTGCAAGCATGTCCGCCAGCTTGACGGCGTCCGGCTCTCCCGCATGCAACAAATAAACGTCCATCGCCCCCACCTTCCCGCGCATCCGCCTCATTTTTCAACAAAAAAGAGGGCGAATGCCCTCAACAAAATACCCGCTCCGCTCATATACTGCTAACAAACGATCAATCCGCTTCGTCTTCCAGCAGGCTCGGATCGAGATCCTCGTAGTCGCCGGCATCGCCGCCGTCGAAATCGTACGATTTGTCGCCGAATTCGCCGCAGCCCCCTTTGCACACGACGACGCACACTTTCGTTTCCGCGATCATCTCGACTTGAAATTCCCGCTCGACGCGAATCAGGACGCCGTCTCCGCGCGACGACACGCTCGCTTCGACGCAGTTCGGCTCCTGCGTCGCCACGGCGGACACTTCCGCCGTCGCAACCTTATGTTTTTTATCCAAGAAGGATAGCGGGATGACATCAACATAAGAAATCGTTTCTTTGGCAACGTCCGTTTTTGTATTTCTGTCGTACGAATACCAAATGTTGATGTCGTAAGTACCGATGACCTCAACGCCCTCGCTGGATTTGACGGCTTCGTATTGATTATTGATACACCAAGCGCCCAGGATGCTGGTTGGAGCGTTAGACGGAGAAATCGTATGGCTCACCTGACTGAACTTGCGACCTTTACCGCATACCGCTTTTGTTATAATCTCCCGACATTGCAGGTCTCTATCTGCGATCGACATCTTCTCAACCTCCTCCATACAATCATTCAATAAAATTGTATGCAGGACATTCGTCTAGTGTGCTATTTATTTCATTTATTTTTGGACCTAGCACTACGCTTTTCGTTTCTTGCGCCGCTTGGCGATGGACAAGTAGTTGCGCAGTTCGATGCACAGCTGCAGCAGCGCCGAACGCACCTCGAACTCCGCGCGCGCGGCCGGCAGCGGCATCGTTTTGAATGCGTGCTCCAGCTCCGCCAGCTTCGTTTCGGCATTGCCCGTATAATAATCGGAACGTACATCCTCGTTCAACAGCTCGAACAGCTCCGCCACCGCCGCCCCTTGCGGCAGCGTTTCGGTTACTTGCGCCGACAGCTCCAGCATGCGTTCAATCGATTCGAACTGCAGCTTGCGCATGGCAAAATAGACGGCCCAATCGTGCTCCGGGCGGAACAGCGCATTTTCTTCGTTATGCCGGGCAAGCTCCGTCCCTTTCCGAATCGTTTCCTCCGCCTGCAGCACTTCCTGCCCGTCCCACAGCGGATGATCTTTGTTTTTTAAGTAGCCGCCGATTTCATAGAATATATGGCCGAACAACCGCTCCGTCTGCTTGCGCAGCACGAGCAGCTTGCGGTCCGCATTCGGCGTGTACAGCATATTGACGACCGTAGCGATTCCGAGTCCGAGAAGCAGCAGCGAAAGCTCGCCCGCAAGCATATCGTAATCCGTGCGCTGCGCCACATAAAGATGAAGCATGACGACAAGCGCCGAAACGACGCCGTCCTGCAGCTTCGCCTTGACAAGCAGCGGATAGACGACAAGTACGAATGCCGCGATCACCCAAATGTGAAAGCCGCAGACGATAAACAGCAGCGAGGCGAAACATAAACTGAGCACCGAAGCGAGCAGCCGTGCGGCCGCCCCCTTCAGGCTGCGCCGCTTGGTCGCGTCGACGCCGATTACGGCGAGCAAGCCGGCCGACGGCGCGGAGGCGAGTCCCGCCCATTCCGCCGCATAAACAGCGAGCAGTGCCGCAATTGCCATTTTGATGACACGAATGATCATGATGCCGCCCCTTCCGTCATGATGTCATGATTGTTTACATATCAATGACATTATCGTCTGAACGAGCACAATTTTCAAGACTAAAATCGTTTTCTTTTCCTTGAGAGTGAAATTGGGACAAGGTGGAAACCATAACGTCAAGCGGCCATTAGCGGCGAGCGGCGAATGTGGAGGAACTATGCGTCTGGCAAAATGGTTCGGCATCTCGAAATATCGTCCGCGCGCCGGCGGCGGAAAAAGCAAACCGGCCGACGACCGGATCGCCGGCGATCTGGCGCGCATTGCAGAGGAACTGAAGACGCGCTTCGCGCTTACGCCCGACTTGCAGGTGCGGCACCTGATCGTCAAACAATCGGGCGAACGCGCCATGCTCGTTTACTTTAACGGCCTGGTCGACAAAAACGCGATCAACAACAATGTGCTGCGCCCGCTACAATTTGAAACGAACGAGCCGAACGGCCCCTATCCGTTTACGGTTTCCGTCGGCCAGATCAACGAGCTGTCGACGTGGAACGCTGTTGACGCCGCGTTGTTCCGGGGCGCCTGTCTGCTGTTCATCGCCGGCAGCGCATGCGCTTATGCCATGGATACCCAGGGCTGGCCGCAGCGCGCGCTGGAAGACCCGCAACTGGAAGCTTCGCTGCGCGGCGCCCATCAAGGCTTCGTCGAGACGTCGGGTCAGAACATCGCCCTGCTGCGCCGGTATATCCCGAAGCGCGAGCTGAAAACGAAGGAGTTGATCGTCGGGCGGCGCGGCGAAACGAACGTATCGATCCTGTATTTGGCCGACGTTGCCCATCCCGAGGTGCTGCAGGAGCTCGAAGACCGCATCCGGCGGCTTGATGTCGACGCGATCCTCAATACGGGCGAATTGGCCGAATATATCGAAGACAATCCGTTTTCGCCGTTCCCGCAATTCATTCTGACCGAACGGCCTGACGCCGCCGCTTCGCAGCTGTTGCAAGGAAGGCTGGTCGTCGTCGTGGACCGTTCGCCGACGGTGCTCGTCGCGCCGACAACGTTCATGTCGTACTTCCAGAGCTTCGACGATTACAGCTTCCGCTGGATGATTTCGTCGTTTATCCGGCTGTTGCGCTTTTTCGCCTTTTTCGTCGCCATTCTGCTGCCGGCATTCTATATCGCCGTCATTTCCTACAATTTCGAGATCATTCCGATCAAATTGCTGCTGTCCATCGGCGAGTTTCGCGGCCGGGTGCCGTTCCCGCCGTTCGTCGAAGCGATTCTGATGGAAATTACGCTGGAGATGATGCGCGAAGCGGGCGTGCGGCTGCCGGCCCCCGTCGGCCAAACCGTCGGCATCGTCGGCGGCATCGTCATCGGGCAAGCGATCGTACAGGCCGGTTTGATCAGCAACACGATGGTCATCATCGTCGCCTTCACCGCCATCGCTTCGTTCATTTTGCCGAACTATGACATGGTCGCCGCCGCCCGGCTGATCCGCTTCGCGATGATGATCGCCGCCGCCATGTTCGGCATCGTCGGCATCGTCGTCGGCATGATGACGATGCTCGGCCATCTGATTGCGCTCGAATCGCTTGGCACCCCTTATGGCAGCCCGTTCGCGCCGGGACGGTTCGCCGATTGGAAGGATTCGATCGTGCGGCTGCCGCTTTGGCGAATGAAGCAGCGTCCGGTCAGCGCCCGGGCTGTGCAGGACACGCGGCAGGGCGACAACCGCCCCAAGGGAGACGAATCATGAAAGCGTTCGGGTTGAACGAAATCACGCGCATGCAATTCATTCTGCTGAACGCCGGCATTCAAATCAGCATCGGATTCCTGACGCTGCCGCAGGCGCTTGCGGCAAAAGCCGGCACCGACGGCTGGATTGCGCTTCTTGCCGGATGGGCGGTTGCCGTTCTGGCAAGCGTCGTTCTCGTCCGTCTGATGAAACGGCGTCCGGAAGGCACGCTGCCGGACCTGCTGGCGGCTTATGCCGGCGCCTGGGCCGGCAAAGCGTCAGCGCTTGTTATCGCGCTTTACTTCCTGTATTTCAGCTACGCTTGTCTGGTAACTACGGTGCTCACGCTGCAAGTATGGCTGCTCTCCAGCACCCATGCATATGTCATTATGTTCCTGCTGCTCGTCCCGTCCTACATGATCGTGCGCGGCGGGCTGCACATTGTCGGCCGTTATGCCGAAATGGCGTTTGCACTGTCGATCTGGGTGTTCATCTTTTACCTGCAGCCGCTGAAGAACGCGCATTGGCTGTATTTGCTTCCCGTGCTTAAGGAAGGCTGGTCGCCGGTAATGGGCGCCGTGGCGACAACGTTCTATTATTTTATCGGCTTCGCCACGTCGTTCGTCTTTTTCCCGTTTCTGAGCAACAAACGCGGGGCCGAGTGGTGCGTCGTCGCTTCGAATACGATTGCGATGCTGGCCTTTCTGTTTATCGTGATCGTTTGTTTCGTTTACTTCAGCCCGGACAAGTTCACCGACTATGACAAACCGCCGATCACGATTTTGAAAACGCTGGAAATGAAGTATGTGGATCGCATCGAGGTTCTGTTCATCGCCATCTACATGTTCATTTTTTCGTTGTCCTGGATTCCTTCCACTTATGCCGCCGTATTTTGCATCGGTTATTTGTTCGGCAAACGCAATCACCGGCCTTTTCTTCTGGCGGCTTATGCGCTTGTGCTTGCGGCTACATTCGTTTACATGCCTACCGCCAAAGAAAGCGAACAGCTGAACAATTGGCTCGGCAAAGCCGGCTTCTACGTCGAATATGTCGCACCGGCGTCGCTGCTGGCCATCGTCTGGCTGCGCGACCGGATCGCGGCAAGCCGGTCCGCATGAAAGCGCATCGGCTGCTTGCGCCGCTTGCCGCCATCGCCCTGCTGCTTGCCGGCTGCGGCGACCGAATCGACCTGGAAGACGCGTCGACGCCTTTTGCGCTCGGTTACGACATCGGCGACGACAAGCGGCTGCGCGTCTACGCGATCAGTGCGGTTTTCTCCCCGCACGCGAAACAAACGTCCGTCGTCGTAAGTGTGCCTTCCGAAACCGCGCGGCAAGCGCGCGAGCAGTTGGACATCCGGTCGAGCGGCATCTTCAACGGAAGAAAACTGCAAATCGTTCTGGTCGGCAAACGCGTGCTGGAGCAGGACAGCTGGTTCCGGCTGACGGATGCGTTCTTCCGCGATTCCCGCGACGCGCTTAACCAGCGGGTTGCCGTATGCGACTGTTCGCTGGCCGACCTGATGCGGGAAACCCCGTCGGATGAGCCGATGCTTCCGCTGCTGCTGAAAGGCATGATCGATTCGGGGAGCAAACGCGCGGAAACGGCGAACACCTCGCTGCTCGAGCTGAAGCGGCAAATGGACGATCCGGCGGTGACTCCGGCGATCGCGGAGTTCCGCTTCGACGAACACAACAAGATTATGCTCAGCGGCACCGCACTGCTCGACCATCGCGGCAAATACGCCGCCTCGCTGGGCTTGCAGGAATCCGTCTTGCTGCGCGTGCTTCAGAAGGAAGCGCGCAACGCCGTAGGATTTACGGTCGAGATCCCGGGCCAGCCGGACCGGTCGCCATTCGTCCGCAACCGGCTCAGCTTCAATTCCGAGCGCATCCATACCCGCATTCGGCTGACGGAAAGCGGCCGGCGATTCCGCTTCGCGGTCCGCATCCGAATGCCGATTATACTGACGGAGCGATTGTTTCCATTCGACAGCGCCCATCGCGACAACGAGCTGGAGCGAACGATCGGGGAACAGACACAGGCGCAGATCGACCGCTTGATCCGCCGCATCCAGCAGGACAAGCTGGATCCGTTCGGATTCGGCTTGTATGCGCGAGCCTATGCGTATCGGCACTTTCAAGCGGTGAAAAACGACTGGGGCGACGCCTTTTCAAATGCCGTCGTCGACGTTTCGGTCCGCACGTCGATCGTCAGCGACGGACCCATCGATTAGCCGTACGGGCAAGACCCGAACAAACCCGGCGAAAGGAGCGACTGTCTTGTCCACCAATCAGGCTGCGCTGAATGAGATTACATTTGTGCAATTTGTCGCCCTTCTGTTCGGGTTGCAGGTCGGCATCGGACTGCTCGCCCTGCCGCAAGAGCTGGCCGAACGAGCAGGTACGGACGGCTGGATCAGTCTGCTGCTCGGTTGGACCGTGTCGACGGGCGCCAGCCTGCTCATCGTGACGGCGATGAAGGCGCTGCCGAAAGGCAGCTTTCCCGAGCAACTATCTCTCCTCTTCGGCAAATGGGCATATAAAGCGGTATATGTACTGTTCGCGTTGTGGGCGTTTTATTACAGTTATACTTGTCTGGTGAGAACCATTCTGTACACAAAAGTATGGCTGCTGCAGCAAACGCCAATGTACATCACGATGCTGCTGCTGATTGTGCCCAGCTATACGATCGCCCGGGGCGGGCTGCGCGTAGTCGGCCGTTACGCCGAGCTCATCGTCACGGTAAGCTTCTGGGTGCCGCTCGTTTACTTGCTGCCGCTGAAGGATGCGCATTGGCTGTACTTGTTTCCGGTGCTTAAGGATGGATGGAAGCCTATTTTTACCGCGTTTGAAATAACGCCGCTGTCCTTCTCAGGCATCAGCGCCGTCTTTCTTTTGTATCCATTCCTGAAAGACAAGAGCAAGGCCGCCGCAGGCGTAATCGTGTCCAATTCGTTGTCGCTGTTCACCTTCGTCCTCACCACTGTCGTTTGCTTCGTTTATTTCAGTCCGGACGAAATTACGGTATACAACGAGCCGGTCGTCAATGTGCTCAAGACGATTCAATTCAACTTCGTCGAACGGATCGAAGTGCTGTTTCTCGCTTATTTCCTGATTATTTTTTCGCTCACCTGGATTCCGACGGCCCATCTGGCTGTTTACTGCACCACAAGGCTGTTCGGCGGCCAGGACCATCGCGCGCACCTGCGAGTCTGGTGCCTGCTGCTTGCTGGCGCGACCTTCTTTTATATTCCCGGCTTTCATCAGAACGACCGCATGGAGCGGGTGCTCGTCTGGATGGAGCTGGGAATCGGCTACGCCCTGCCCGTTGTGCTGTTGTTGTATGCCGCATTGTTTCGACACCGTATCCGGAGGGGTTCCGCATGAACGCCCGCTTGCGCGCGACCGGCCTCGTGCTGCTGTTGCTGCCTCTGCTGGCCGGCTGCTACGACCGTATGGATCTGGAAGACGTGACACTGCCGCTCTTGACCGGCTACGACCTCGATGCGAACGGAAAGCTGATCGTATACGCCATCCAGCCCGAGTTCAGCCAAAACGAGAACAAACGCTCGCGAAAAATAACGGTGACAGCCGACTCGCTTCGGCAATCGCGCGAGCAATTGGATGCCCGTGCAGCAGGCTCCGTACTGGGCCGCAAGACGCTGATCATCCTGATCGGCAAAAAGCTGCTCCAGCAGGAAAACTGGTTCCCGCTGCTGGACGTTGTGTTCCGCGATTCCAAAAATTCGCTGACGACTAGAATCGTTGCGGTGGACGGCCCAATGCCGGCGTTCGTGCGGACGGAGCCGCAAGACCAGCCGCTGCTTCCGCTCATGCTGCGCAGCATGATTGAAACGAAGAGCCGGCGCTCGGAATCGCTGAAAACGACGCTGCGCGACTTCCATCGGCAAATGTACGAAAAGGGGCAAACGCCTGCCATTACCGAAGCCAAATTGGAAACCGGAAACGAAGTGATGCTGACTGGCACGGCGCTGCTAAACCGCCAGGGCCAATACGTCGCCTCCCTTACGGCGGAGGAAACTACACTGCTGCTTCTGCTTCAGGGCAGCCGAAAAACACCGTTCAGCTTCGTGCTGCCGCTTGAGCCGCAGGCGGACGGCAACCCTTTTACCGCGGACACGATCGGCTTCGACGCGATCCGGGTACGCTCGAAGTACGGCACTTCTTACCGCGAGGACCGGTTTCGTTTCAAGGTCACGATCCGGATGGACGTGGCGTTGACGGAATCGCTTTTCCCGCTGAGTCTCGAAGGCGACGATGCCCGGCTCGAACAGCTGGTGTCGAAGCGGCTCGAAGAACGATTCCGAACGCTGATCGACAAAATAAAAGCGCTTCGCATCGATCCGATCGGGTTCGGGATTCGTGCGCGCGCTTATGCCTATCCGGCCTATAAACAAACGGAAGCGAATTGGGGTGAAGCGATGGCCGCGGCGGATATCACCGTATCCGTCAAAGTGGCTTTGAAGCACCGCGGCCCGATGAAATAACCGCCGCGAGGCGTTTACACGTCGTCGTCCGACCCGCGTTTTTTCTTCTTCGTATATTTGGCGTCGATCGCCGCCACGTATTGCCCCGACGGCTGCACCCCGACACTCGTGTTGTACTCGGGAATGCCCGCATGCGGCTCGTACACGCCTTTCGGGATCAGGCAGTTGCCTTCCGGCCAGTGCACCTGGATATTGCCGGGCTTCGTGTCGGCGAACTTGGCCGTGCCGTGCATGGCGCCGTGTTCGTTAAACACGGTGATCGCTTCCCCTTCGCGCACGCCGACGGCAGCGGCATCGGACGGATGCAGCAGCACATCGTAACGGTCGGCCGCATTGAACGGATCTTTGTCGCTGAAGATCATCGAGTTGAACTGTTTGCCGCGGCGCGTCGTGACGTAGTAACGCCCTTCCGGACGGCGCAGATCGGGCTGGTCGATCGGCAGCAAGCTGCCGCGCCCGTCCGGCGTCGGGCAGACACCGCCTTCGCACAGCCAGGCGCCTCCCCACTGAAAGACGTCTCCTTCATTCGACAAATGCTGGATACCGTCGTAAGACGGCACGGCAACCGCAATTTCGTTGCGGATTTGCGCGGCGTTGTCGAATCGGCACAACGCGCTGCGCGCCGGATCGACCCGGTTAACGAGGTCGACGTATATTTCCCATTCGCTGCGCGCCTCTTCAATCCGCGGGCCTTCGATTTCCGGGCTGAAATACACCATGCGTTCGGTGCTCGTCGACGTCCCCCCGCCCGGCTGCTCGTAACGGGTCATCGCCGGCAGCACGATCACTTCCTCGCGCGCGTCGAGCAGCGTCGACGTGTTCAGCACGATGTCCTGGTGCACGCGCAGCTCGACATGCTCCAGACACGAACGGACGAATGCCGGGTTCGGCATCGTTTCGAGAAAGTTGCCGCCGCTCGTAAACAGCAGCCGCGTGCGGCGCTCATTGTCGTCCGGCAGCAGCGCGTTTTCCAGCGTTACGCCAATAATGTCGCCTTTCCAGCGGGGCACGTCAAAGCCCCATAACTGCTCGAAACGAGCGGCGTTCTCTTCGGTAATCGGGATGCCGCCCGGCAGCGACATCGGTTCGGCGCCCATCTCGCCCGATCCCTGCACGCCGCTGTGACCGCGAATCGGCATGACGCCGCAATGCTCGCGGCCAATGAACCCGCGCAGCATGGCCAAATTGGCCACCTGGGTAATGTTGTCGGTGCCGAATTTATGCTGCGTCAGGCCCATGCTCCAGATGAACACGCCCGACTTGGCGCCGGCAAGCAGCTCGGCGAACTCGCGAATCCGTTCGCGCGTCAAGCCGCTCGACTGTTCGATCGGCTCCCATTCCTGCCGCTCGACGTGCGCCTTCAGCTCGGCGAAGCCGTTCGTATGCGCGGCGACAAAAGCGTGGTCGATGGCGGAACCCGGCTTCTGCCGCTCCATCTCCAACCACCATTTCATCACGCCGTTCATGAATGCGATATCCCCGCCGATGTTGACCTGGTACACGTCGTCGACGATTTTGGTGCCGAACAGCGCGCTTTCGGCTATCGACGGGATCCAGTACTGCTCCATCGACGGCTCGCGATACGGATTAATGGTGATGATTTTCGTGCCGGCTTTTTTGGCTGCGTACATGTATTTGGTCGACACCGGCTGATTGTTCGCCGCCACCGAGCCCCAGAACACGAGCACGTCCGTGCCGATCCAATCCTTGTAATTGCAGCTCGACGCGCCGATGCCAAGCGTTCGTTTCAAAGCCGTTTTGCTCGGCGAGTGGCAAATGCGCGACGCGTTGTCGATGTTGTTCGTACCGAGGAAACGCGCCATCTTCGCCGCCGTGTAGTACACTTCGTTCGTAATGCCCCGCGCCGTCAAATAAAAGGCGAGCTGCTTCGGATCGACGGCGCGGATTTTGGTCGCGATGCGATCCAGCGCATCGTCCCAGCTGATTCGCGTGAACTTGTTTTCACCGGGCCTTCGAAGCAGCGGGTATGGAATACGTCCCAGCTTGCGCAGCGCCGTGCTGTCCAGCTTGCGCAGCGCCTCCACGTCGCCGAGCAGCTTCGGATCGAGCGCCGGCATCGTATTGAGCCGCAGCACGTTCAGCCGCGTCGTGCACAGATGCGGTCCCGACAGCGTCTGGTCGTGCAAGCCGGAAACGCCAAGCGCGCAGCCGTCGCACACGCCTTTCGTCAGGATGCGCATCGCGTAGCCGAGATTGTCGCGGTTGTCGAGCATCACTTTCATCGTGTCGCGAATGTGATGCGGCTTGATTTTGCCGAGTCCGAACGGAATGTAACTGGCCCAAAGCGACGGCTTCGGCTTCGTGTTCAGCCGAATCGGCCCCGTGTGCTTCGTTGTCCCCATGATGCAATCGTTCCTTTCGTTTCCGCCAAACCGCCCCTAGTGTTCAGGAATTGTCGCCCGGCAACAAGGTGCCGCCGCGTTTGTCGCGGCCGCTGCCGAATTTTTCCTCGAGGTTGATGTCGAACACGAAAACGGACATGCCGAAATCGCGTTCGATATCGATATCGACGAACAAGTCGACGAATCGTGCGCCGAGAAACCGCTCCATTTCTTCGGGCGGGTGTTTGCGGTACATGTCTTTGACCATTTCCGTGCGGGCGGCGCGCAGCATCTGCTTGCCGCCGTCGGCGGCGGCGATAAACTTCTCCACCGGCGACAAATTGCCTTCCATTTCGCAAATCGCCCAATGCCGGCAAAACGTCGTGACGATTTTTTCCGGCCCTTTCCCCATATGGCGCTTGCGGAACGACTTCACCAAATTGCTGAATTCCGCTTCGTATTTGTTCATGGCGTTTCATCCCCGTAAGCAAAAATAAAACCGCCACAACACCGCCTAACTTCATGAACGCGATAGACGTGTCATGATCAGGGGAATGTGCAGCGGTTAGTCTTGAGCAGGAGCGCTGCCAAGCACCAGCATGCTGTTCGATTCGCTAACCTGCGGAGCAGAAACCGGTGACAGCCCGCTATCCCGTGTCAATACCCGCTTCCCCAGTATAGCATGAAAACGTTCTCCGTCGCCAGACAAAGCCGCGTTTTTGGCCGATTGTTGCAGGATCGGACGGGGCGCGGTCCGGATGGTTCGTTTCACTCGCCGCAGGCAAGGGTAAAAAGAGGCAGACCGGTTCAAATCCATGAAGGAGGTCACGACGATGTCGAGAATCGTGCAGGCGTATTTCGAAAACGAAAATCAGGCCCAGTCGGCCAAAATCAAGGTGGAGGCTTATGGCGCCAAACTGCTGGACATCGGCCCGATCGAGTCCCCCCCGTCGAAAAAAGTGGCGCTGCTCGCGCCGTTCGCGGCGGGAACGGCAGGTATGGACGGTACGTCGGCGACCGGAGTCGTCGGTTATGGCGAACCTGCCGTCGTCGCCGTGCCGACGTATGACGCAGACGCCAAGCCGGTTCGCAAGTTTGGCGAGCTCAGGCACGCCTTGTCGCTGCGGGTGGATGAGGATGATGTAGACAGCGTAGTGCAGGCGCTGCGCTGCAGCCATGGCCACGTGGAACAGATCGTGACGCAAAGCGGCAGCTTGCGCTACCGATGAATGGAGCCCGGTTAGCGCCGGGTACCGGGAAAACCAACCCATAATCTCGTTTCGCCAAAGGAGTGGATAGAGATGCAAACGAACGAACACCGCAACATCGAGGTGGAAAATCGAACCGTCGAAAAACATTCCGATTCCAGCAAAGTAGCGGCGGCCGGCATCAAATATGCGGCTTACCTGATCGTATTTTTCGGCTTGCTTTACTTCCTGGTTCGTTATGTGTTCCCGCTGTTCTGACGCGGGGGCGAAGCAAGACGCCAAACCGGTCTGCGGTTCGATTGAACCGCAGACCGGTTTTTCGTTTGCCGTGCCGGATGCGGCCTCCCCTTCGCAATTGTCGGCGAAAGCGATATAATGCAAGGGAACGCCGGAATACGCAGGCGACATTCGGGAGGGATTTCGATGATGGACCGTCGACTGGGACGGATCGGGCAAATGCGCTCCGTGGTCATGTTCGGCGCCGCCAGCCTGGGGCAAGTGACACAGGCGGCTGCGGACGAATCGATCGCGTTTGCGCTTGAGCACGGCATTACGCATTTCGATACGGCGGCCAGCTACGGCGACGCCGAACTACGGATGGGGCCGTGGATGCCGAAGGTGCGGGAGCGCATCTTCCTCGCCACGAAAACGGGGCAACGCACCCGCAAGGAAGCGAAGGAACAGCTGCTGCGGTCGCTGGAGCTGCTGCAGACGGACACGATCGACTTGATGCAGCTGCACGCAGTCGGCGATCTTGCCGAGCTTGACCAGTGCACCGCCAAGGGCGGCGCGCTGGAGGCGCTGCTGGAAGCGAAGGAAGAGGGGCTGGTCAAGGCGATCGGCATTACCGGCCACGGCCACCAGGCGCCGGCCACGCATCTGGAGGCGCTGCGGCGCTATCCGTTCGATGCGGTGCTGACCCCGTTCAATTACCAGCTGTACGCCATGCCGGATTACCGGCACGACTTTGACGCGCTGGCTGCGGAGACGACCCGACAGGACGTCGCTCTGCGCGTCATCAAGGCGATTGCCAAAGGACCGTGGCCGAGCGGCGAGGAACGGCGTTACGCCACCTGGTACGAGCCGTTCGACGAGCAGGCCGCGATCGACGCGTGCGTTCACTTCGTGCTGCGGCGGCCGGAGATCGCCGGATTTGCCAGCGCCGGCGACACCCGGCTGTTGCCGAAGATCGTCGATGCCGTGAACCGCTTCGGCGCCATGAGCGACGAAACGGCGGAAGCGATTTTGTCGCGCGTGCCGGCTTACGCCAGCCCGTTTCAGGGGTAGGAACGCTTGGACGGCGCCAACGGACTTCCAGCCGTGGTATGATGGTCGTAATGACATGCAGAGAGGAACAACCCCATGGAACTGCCGATTTCCGAAACAAGACGCATCTATCGATTCCAGGGCGACACGATCACCGAGCTTGACGACGAAATCGTGACGGAATACGCGTTGACCGTATTCGTCAACGAAGAGGAGCTGGCGACTCTCGTTTGCACGCCGACCGATCTGGAGGAGCTGACGACCGGCTTCCTTGCTTCGGAAGGCATCGTGCGCCGCGCCGATCAAATCGTCGCCATTACGATCGACGAGCGTCAAGGGTTCGCCTACGTCGAAACGAATGGAACGCCGGCGATCAACCAGCAATTTTACAACAAGCGGTATATCGCGTCTTGCTGCGGCAAAGGCCGGCAGTCGTTTTATTATTTCAACGATGCCCGGACGGCGTTGCCGGTAACGAGCGATACGGTGTTGTCGGCCGCCGACGCCGGGCGGTTGATGCGGCTGATGCAAACGAGCTCGTCCACGTTCCACGAAACAGGCGGCGTCCATAATGCCGCGCTGTGCGACGCCGGCGGTATCGTGGCGGTGCGCACGGACGTCGGCCGCCACAACGCGCTCGACAAATTGTACGGCTATTGCTTGCGCGGCGGCATCGCGCTGCATGACAAGGCGATTGCGTTCAGCGGCCGCATCTCGTCGGAAATTGTGCTCAAGGCGGCCAAAATCGGCGTCGGCATCATCCTGTCGAAATCGGCGCCAACGATGCTGGCGCTGCAAATGGCCGACGAGCTCGGCATTACGGCGGTCGGCTTCATCCGCGGCGACAAGCTGAACGTGTATTCCCACCCGCAACGCATCGCCGAGCTGGCGCAGCGAACGGCCCCTTCCGCTCCCGAGCCCGCTGCGGAAGCTACTCCTCCGGAGTGATCGCCCGCAGCGCCGCGGCGTAATCTTCCGGGCGGTTCATGTTCGCCAGCGCCAGACCGGACGGATCAACACGACGCACTTCCGCCTCCGGCAGCACGACATGGCGGAGCGACAGCGTCCAGTCCGTCACTTTGCGTCCCCCGCCGGCGACGTATGCGCCAAGCGCTGCCGCCAACGTCCGGCGATAGACCGCAAACAGCGGGTGCAGCCGTCCGGCCGTTTCCGGAAGCGCCGCTTCGGCGCCGCTGTCGCGGCACAAGCGCAGCAGCGCCTCCGCCAGCGCCGGCGACGGAAACGGCATGTCGGCGCCAATCGCCAGCTGCAGCGGCGCCGCCTGGGCGGCAAGTCCGGCGCTCAGGCCGGCAAGCGGCCCGGCGTTCGGCTCGGCGTCCGCAAGCAGCCGCACGCCGGGGAACCGCCGCACAATGCGCCGGATCGTTTCTTCGGCGGCGGCATCTGCGGCGCCGTCCCCCGCGGTGACAACGGCCGCTTCCGCGAAGGAGCCGGCGAGCAGGCGCAGCGTCCGCGCCAGCAGCGGCTCGCCCGCGAACGGCAGCAGCCTCTTGTCGCGGCCCATGCGCCGGCTGCCGCCGCCGGCAACGACGATAAGACCGGCTTGTTCAATCACGTTAACCCGTACGCGTCCTTGTACTTCTCCTCCAGGTACGCGACCAGATACGCCGGGTTCAGCGGTTCGCCCGTTACCCTGCGCACGATTTCCGCCGGCGTTTGCGCTTTGCCGTAACGGTAAATGTGCTGCGTCAGCCATTCTTTGATCGGCAGCAGTTCCCCCCGCCCGATCAAGCCGTCCAGGTCCGGCAGCTGCTTCTGCATCGTGACGCGAAACTGCGCCGCGTACATGTTGCCGAGCGAATACGAAGGGAAATAGCCGAACGAGCCGCCCGCCCAGTGTACGTCCTGCAGCACCCCTTCCCCGTCGTTTTGCGGCGTGACGCCGAGGTATTCGGTATATTTGTCGTTCCAGTAGGCCGGCAGTTCCGCTACCGTCACCGTTCCGTCGAACAGCGCCTTTTCGATTTCGTAGCGGATCATGATGTGCAGGTTGTACGTCAACTCGTCGGCCTCGATGCGGATGAGCGACGGCTGCACTTCGTTGATGCCCGCATAAAACGTTTCGACGGATACGTCGTCGAGCTGGCCCGGGAACGCGCTGCGCAGGTCGCCGTAATACCGGCTCCAGAACGGCCGGCTGCGCCCGACCATGTTTTCCCAGAAGCGCGATTGCGACTCGTGAATGCCCATCGACGTGCCGGTGCACAGGTTCGTGCCGATCAGCGCCGCGTCGATATTTTGCTCGTACAGCGCATGGCCGCCTTCGTGAATGGAACCGAACAGCGCCGTCGCCAAATCGTTCTCCACGAACTTCGTCGTGATGCGCACGTCGCCGGGATTGAGCCCGGTTGCGAACGGATGAACCGTTTCGTCAAGCCGTCCGGCATCGAAGTCGTAGCCCATTTGGCGCAAGATGTACAGGTTGAACTCCCGCTGCTTCGCTTTGGCGAACGACTGCCGCAGGAACGACGTCTCAGGCTTGCGGCCTGACGAATGGATGGCGCTGACGAGCGGAACCAGCTTGCCGCGAAGCTCGCCGAACACGCGGTCCAGCTCCGTCACGGTCATGCCGGGCTCGTACATATCGAGCAGCGTATTGTACGGATGCCCCTCGTAGCCCCACAGTTCGATAAACCGCCGGTTCGTCGCGACAATCTGTTCCAAATAAGGCTGGAACCGCGCGTAGTCGGACGCGTGTTTCGCTTCCTCCCATACCGCTTCCGCATTCGAAGTAAGCACGACGTACGCTTCGTATTCGTCGGGCGGTATTTTGACGCTGCGCTCGTAGTCTTTGGCCGACTCCCGCACCATGGCGCGCGTCGTTTCGTCCAGCCGCTCCGCATGCTGCGGCTCGCTGAAATAAACGACGTATTCGCCCATTTCGGGCGATACGGAAAGGCGGAACATTTCGCCGGACAACACGCCGACCACATCGGAGCGGCCCTGCACGCCCTTCTTCGGCAGCCCGGTGCGCATATCCCAATAGATGAGCCCGACGGCTTCTTCATAGCTTTTGATTTTGCGGACCAGGTTGCGGTAACCGGTCAGCTTCTGTTCCCATTCGTTCATCGCGAAACCTCCTTGGACGCGTCCATTTGGGCAGCTTGCGCCCGGCTCCGGCCGTTATTTTCCGTGCCGGCGCCGTCTTTCTTTGATATTACTTGTTCCGACCTTTATAATCAACATAGAGGCGAAAGCGAATGAACAAGGCGAGGAGTGGCGTGCCATGCAAATGACGGTCAGCAATCCGGCAAACGAACGAATCCGCGAACGGTTCGGCAGCGGCCCGCTGCGAATCAAGCTCGACTACGACACCGAAGGCTGCGGGTGTGCGGTCAGCGGCGTTCCGGCGCTGCGGCTCGTGCCGCAAGACGTTCCGCTGGCGGCGGGAACGGGCCGGGGCGACGATGCCGAGCTGGCCATGGAAACGATCGGCGCCGGCGGGATCACCTTTATCATCGAGAGGCGGCATGTCGTCTTTTTCGAGGAGCGATTGCTGCTGGACGTCAAGCGGAACCAACCGGCCTTCCTGCTGAAAAGCGATTGCCAAATTTACCATTCGATGCTGAACATCGAGAATCCACTCGCAAACTAATGAAAGAAAGAAGGAAGACCGATGTCCGTCATTAATGAAATGCTGGCGTACAACCGCCAATTTGTAGCCAACAAGGAATACGAATCGTTCCGCACCGACAAATTCCCCGACAAAAAGATGGTTATCCTCACCTGCATGGACACGCGCCTCGTCGAACTGCTGCCCAAAGCGCTCAACCTGCGCAACGGCGACGCCAAAATTATCAAAAACGCAGGCGCTATCGTGTCCCACCCTTTCGGCAGCGTCATGCGCAGCATCCTGGTGGCGATTTACGAGCTTAACGCATCCGAAGTGATCATTGTCGGCCACCACGATTGCGGCATGACGGGCCTGAACTCCGACTCCGTGCTGGACAAGGCGCGCAAGCGCGGCGTGCAGGACAACGTGCTGGCGACGCTCGACCATTCCGGCATCGATTTGTCGCGCTGGCTGACCGGCTTCGATCACGTGCAGGACGCCGTCATCAAAAGCGTGAACATCGTCCGCAATCACCCGCTGCTGCCGAACGACGTGAAGGTTCACGGACTGCTCATCCATCCCGACACCGGCCAGCTCGATCTCGTGCTGGAAAACGCGCAGCCGGCAAGCAAGTAGGCGGACCAATTGAAAAATAGGCCATGTTTTATTGCCTATTTCGCCAAAAACAGGCCACCTCTCCACAATAACCAGTGAAAGCACTGGCTATTTCGACTAACATGCCTGATTCGGGGCCTGGCGGAGCGAATAAGCCATGTTTTCACTGGCTATTTTCGTCAAGGCAGGCCAAATCGGGCAAATAAGCCATTTTTCATTGGTTATTTTGGAAACAAAGGAAGGCCTCCCTTCCCGCCATTCGGCGGATCGGGAGGCCTTGTTCGTGCGGGCGGGCGCTTAGTTGAACGACAGATCGAGCGTGCCGATCAGACGCGTTGCGCCTTCGAACGATTCGTACACTTTGAGGTAACGGGAATATTGGAGCAGGTTGTTCAAATCGCTGATTTCAATCGTTTGCATCGTCGTGAGCGTATTCGAACCGATCGTCAGCGGATTGACGGACCCCGTCTTTTCGAGCGGATACACCGTGTCCCACTTGTTGATCGACTTGCCGGTCACATCGACCAGCTCGAACTGCAGGCCGCGGTTTTTGGCTGCGCCGGCAATATCCGCCGATTTCGATTGATTGTAATCGAAAGTGATCGTAAAGGCTTGTTTATTATTGGCAACGGTCGAAGCAATCTTCGCATTGTTCACGCTGATCGTGTACGGATACAGCTGCACATTGCTGACGCTGTACGTCGGCGCCGCGGCCGGCAAATACAAGTATTGCTGCGGCGAAGCGAACGCCTGGCCGTCGATTTTTTGGCCGAACATGAATTGCATCTGATCCGGCGTCATGCCGGAAGGCAGCTTCGTCCACAGCGTGGTCAGCGCGCCGCAGTCGCGGCACGATTTGACCGTAGAGTCGTCCGTCGCGCTGAGCGCAAACACGGAACCGTCCGCCGTCGCCGCATATCCGGTGTACGGAATAATCGAAGCGCTGCGCACTTCCTTGTTCGTTTGCAGCACCCGAACCGCCACCAGCTTCTGCGTGCCCGTATCGTATACTTGGCTGTCCACCACTTTGCCGGTCGACTGGCGGCCGGCGTCTGCGATGAACCATTCGTTGCCGTTCGCCTGACCGAACGCCGTCGTGCCGAGCGTCACCGGCAGCTCCGCCCACTCGGTTTTGGCCGACCAACTGGAGCTTGCGCTGTTGTACGTGCCATCGCCGAGATAAACAATCGCTTGATCGACAGTCGTGTTGAACGGTACGTTCGTGTATACGTACAGAATCGTCGATTGGCCCGGATTCAGGTAAGGCGACGTTTGCAGCCGGATCGCTTTGCCGCCGGCGTCAAAATCGCCGATCGAGTGGCCACCGTACAAGGATGCCGCTGCCGGAAGCGCCACGAGATGGCTTTCCAGGTTCGTCACTTGAATTTCCGTCATGATGACGTCATCCGTGCCGTCCGTCGACAACCGGTACGAATTGCGCGCTGCCAGACCAAGCTTGCCGACGCTTGTCGCAATGCCGGAAGCCGGATCGACGACCGTTCCTCCCGCGTTGCCGGCCGGAAGCTTCGTGATCTGGATCGGGGTATTGACGACCGGCGTCGTCGCCCGCTTCTCCATCACGACGAGCTGAACCGACCCCGGGTCGATGCCTTGAGGATACGTCGCCGTAAAGTGATACGTCGTCGACTCGCCCGGCGACAGGAACGCAGGATGCGTCGCGGACTCGGCAGCCGGCAGCAAATACGTGCTTTGGCCAAGCTGGAACGAACCGGCGATGCCCGGTACCGGCAAGACGCTCTTGCTGTTGTTGGTGAAAACGAACGCCGCATCGATGTGCACGCCGTCGGACTTCGTCTGGTACGTGACGCTGTCCGTCTCCATCGTCAGCGCGTCGGCGTCTTTCGACGAATACAGCACCGGATCGCCGACGTTTGCCCGAATCATCGAGCCTTGCAGATCGATCGAACCAAGCAGGATATAATCCGTGTTGCTTGAGCCGGAGCCGGCACTCGTCTGGCCGGTTGCTCCCGCCGCGCCGGATGGGCTTGGCGAAGCGGCAGCCGCTGTTGCGGTTTTGACAAAATCAAGCTTATAGCGGTCCGTATCGCCGCTGCCGCCTACGCTTGCCTGCACCACGATCAGCGCCTGGCGTCCCGGCAAAATCGTTTGATCCGACGTATAGGCCGCGCTCGCCATATAAGAAACGTCGTTTTCGTCCTTGTAGCGGAACAGCAAGGAGGCGGGAACTTTAATCGATGCCGACCCCTCGTTTTTGAGCAGCACGTCCGTATACAAGCTCCAGGTGCCGTTCGCCAGCGCCTTGTAGCTGCGCGACAACTGGATCGAGACGTAAGTATCGTCGGAAAGCGTGGAATCAAAATCTTTCAAGTTCAAGCGGGCCGCCTTGCCGCCGGCCGATACCGGCTGCAGCACTTCGCTGAGCGCAAGCGAACCGAGATCGTCCATATACGAAGCGGCATTCATGTTCCAGGCGAAAAACGTAATCGACATCTTGTCGATCGTTTCGCTGGATGGTATGTCCGCCGTATAACTGTAGGTTTGGGTCGCGCCAGGCTGAACGCGCGCCGACGTCTGTTCGGTCAAGGTAGCGCTGTAGCTGGAGCCGGCGGCGTTCGTCACGCGAACGCCGTAATTGTTGAAATCGACCGCCGAAGACGAACCGTTGACGAGTTGGATCGAAAAGTGCAGCGAGCCCGTATCGGAACCGGCGTAATAAACCGCTTTATCCAGCAGGAAATACGTGCTGCCGTTTAAAAAAACGCCCGGCTTGCCCGCCAGTGCCGTGTTTCCGGCGCCCCCCGTCCAGAGCACGCCGATGAGCGTCGCCAGAGCAAGCGCAAGCAGCAGCCCCTTGCGTCCCATTCGTTTGATCATGAAAGTCGAGCCTCCCAATGTGGTTAATCGAAACGCAGTGCGTCGATCGGACGCAATCTTGCCGCCTTGTACGCCGGGTACAAGCCGAAGATGACGCCAACGACGACCGAAAACAGAAACGCCCCGCCGGCAACGGCCGGTTCCAGCTTCGTGGTGATGCTTTCGACAAAATACGGCAGCGCCGTCGAAATCGCATACGCCAGAATGAGCCCGACGATGCCGCCCAGTCCGCTGATCACGGCCGATTCGACGAGAAATTGCGACAAAATGCTGCGCCGTTTGGCGCCGATCGATTTGCGAATGCCGATTTCGCGCGTCCGTTCGCTGACGGTAACAAGCATGATGTTCATAATGCCGATGCCGCCGACGACCAGCGAGATGCAGGCGATGCCGATCAGCAAATAGTTCATTTGCTGCGAGACCGAATTTTGCGTGGCGACCATTTCGTTCTGGTTCAGCACTTGGTAGTAAGCCGACGTATCGCCGGACGTAATTTTGAACTTGTATTTCAAATACTGTTCGATCGTCGCCTGCGCCGTATCGATATCGTTTTTCGATGCCGCCTCGATGTAAGTCGAACTGATGCCGCCCAGCTTGTATTGCCGCCTGGCCGTTTCCAGCGGCATGATGACGGTCGAGTCGATCGAGGTTCCGCTGATGTTTTTGCCTTTGGGCGCCAGCTTGCCGATGACGGTAAATACAACGCCGTCGATTTTGACTTGTTCGCCGGTCGGATCGAGGAAGCCGAAATACTTTTTGGCGACGTCGCTGCCGAGCACAACGACGTTGCTGCGATATTCCAGATCGGATTCGGACAGGAAGCGCCCGGATTCCAGCTCCGCCTTGTTCATTTCCATGTACCGGTCGTTCGTGCCGATCACGGTGTACGAAGCGGTCGTCCGGTCGTACCGGACGTTGGAATTCGCCCGGGTGACGACCGGCGCGATCTTGTTGAACTCGGGAAATTGTTCGAACTGCATCAGTTCGTCGTAATCAAGCTGCGTCGCGCGGCCCGCCCCGAGCAGGTTGACGACGACAAGGTTCGTGCCGAGGGAGGAGATTTGCTCCTCCACGGCCGACGACGTGCCTTGCGCGTACGAGACGAGCGTAACGACCGAACTGACGCCGATAATAACGCCCAGCATCGTCAGCATCGTGCGCATCGGACTGGATATGACCGTGCGCAGCGCCATGCCGATCAGTTCGAGAATTTTCATGCCCGCACCGCCTCCTTCGCCCGCTGCGTCGCATTGACGATATCGCTGACGATTTCGCCGTCGCGGATCGAGACGATGCGCTTCGCATGTTCGGCAATATGATTGTCATGGGTGATGAGCACGATCGTATTGCCTTGTTCGTTCAGCTGCATGATCAGCTCCAGCACTTCCTGGCCGGTGCGCGAATCGAGCGCTCCCGTCGGCTCGTCGGCCAGGATCAGCGCCGGCTTCGTGGCCAGCGCCCGCGAGATGGCGACGCGCTGCTGCTGGCCGCCCGAAAGCTCGCTCGGCTTGTGATGCGACCGCTCCGCCATGCCGAGCTTCTCGAGCATCGCCATGGCCCGTTCGCGGCGAGCGCTTTTCGACAAGCCGGAGTAAATCATCGGCAGCTCCACGTTTTCCAGCGCCGTCAGCTTCGGCAGCAAATTGAACTGCTGGAAGATGAAGCCGATCTTCTCGTTGCGCAAAGCCGCCATTTTATTGTCGGACAGCCCTTGCGTATCGACGCCGTCCAGCGTATACGTGCCCGAAGTCGGTACGTCGAGCAAGCCGATCATATTCATCAGCGTCGACTTGCCCGATCCGCTCGGACCGACAATGGCGACAAAATCGCCTTCGGAAACGGAGAGCGATACGCCTCTCAAAATTTGCAGCTCCTGATCGCCGCGATGATATATTTTGACCACTTCATTAAGCCGGATCATGTCCATGCGTAGTCGCACCTCCCTTTAAGCGATTGCCGTCGCATTACCGGCCACCGCCGCCCGTTGTGGTGCCCCCGGTGCGCGCCGCGCCGCCGCCCGCATTGCCGCCTCCGGCGTTTCCGCCGCCGGCATTTCCTCCGCCAGCATTTCCTCCGCCCGCGTTACCGCCGCCGAAGTTGCCGCCTCCGCCATTTTGCTGGAATTGTTGTCTCAGCCGCTGCGCGTCTTCCGGCGAAATTTGCAACTGGCCCTGGCCGCCCTGGGTGCCGCCCTGGAATTGCTGGCGCAGCCGGTTGATGTCTTGCTCGTTGAGCGTTTGCTGCTTCGGCGTTACCGGGATGACGACCGTTTGCCCTTCGCTCAAGCCTTCGGTGATTTCGATTTGCGTCGAGCTGCGAATGCCGGTTTTTACTTCGTGCTGGCTTTCGAGCGTACCGTCATCCTTCTTCAGCGTTACGAACGTTTTGCCTTGGCTGCGCTGCAGAAATTCCGTCGGAATCGTCAGCACGTTTTCCTTGTTCTGGAACAAAATTTCACCTGTTGCGGACATGCCGTTTTTGAGCGTGCCTTGCGAATTGTCGATCGACAGCACGACGCTATAAGTCGTGACGCCATTGCTGGTCGTACCGACCGTCGACACTTGATCGACCTTGGCCTGGAACACGCGTCCCGCGATCGAATCGGATTTCACTTCGGCGCTCATGCCCGTTTTGACGTTGGCCATGTCGAGTTCGTCGACCTGCAGCGTCAGCATCATCGTCTTGAGGTCGGCCATGCCGCCGAATTGGGTCGATGTCGTTACCTTGGTTCCCGGTGTAAATTGGGTCAAAATGTTCGTCCGCTGGTTGACGAAGTCGGTCGAGAACGTGCCGTCGAACGGCGCCTTGAGCACAAGCAGATCGAGTTTGTCCTGAATGTCCTGAATCGCCAGTTTCTGCTGGTCGATGCTGTCCTGCTTCGATTTCAGATCGTCCTTGAGCGTATCGTTGAAAATGGTGAAAATGACTTGCCCCTTGTCAACGTTGGCATTCGTTGCGAACGGCAGCGATTCGATCGTGCCGCCGGCTCCGGCAAGCACATTCACCACTTTGGCGTAGGCGAGCGTGCCTTTCGTTTGCGAGGTGTACGTTACGCCGTTTTTGACGATCGAGCCGCTGACCTTCATGCCGGCGTCAAGCGTCGAATCGTTGACGATGCTGACCGTCACTTCGATCAGCTTGCCGCCTTTTTGGTCCGGCTTCGCTTCCTTGCTGATCGAATCAATCGTGCCCGTTTTCGTCAGCAGGAAGCCGTCGAACGACAGGTCGATCGCATCGCCGACAGCCAGATTGGCCGCTTCCTCCAGCTTGAACGCAATGGTTGCCGTCAGCTTGCTGTTGTCCGAAATCGTGGCGATTTTGGCGTTTTTCTGCACGTTCGAACCGGTGTCGAGGTTGGCCGACAGTGTTATTTTTCCGCTGATCGGGGCGTAGCCGGTAAGCGCTTTGATTTGATCCTGCGTATCGTCCAGGCTTTTCTGCAGCGAAGCGAGCGTCGTTTGCGCCTTCGTCATGTTCGAATCGAGCGTGGCGTTCGTCAGCTCGACGAGCACGTCGCCCGCTTTGACATTGTCCATGTTGCGCTGCAATTTGATCGTTTTGATCGTGCCGTCCGAAGGCGATGTCAAAATTTTCGTTTCCTTCGGCTCGAGCTGGGCCGAACCGGTCACGGAAGAACGAATCGTTCCTTTTTTGACCGTTGTCGTCACTTCGGTCGATGCGCTCGCATTGTCCGGCTTGACGTATTTCAAATAATAGAACGTCCCGCCTCCGCACAAAATGACCACCAGCAAAAACGAAATCCAGCGTTTGTTCCTTCCGATCCATTTCATCGTTAGTCTCCGTCCTCCTATCGTTCTGGACGCTTTCAGCTGCAAACAGCTTAAGTTTGCGCCCGGCTTTCCAGCAATTCGAGCAATTGCTGCTCAATGTTCGTTTCCGAGCGGATGCCGGCAAAAGGCGGCGGCATGCCGCTATCCGACCGGCTTTCGTCCGGCGCGCCTTCCGGCGTTGCTGCTTCGCTCGGCGATGCCGATTGCGACGGCGGCGGGCCTGTGCCGCGGCGAACGTTTCGCCGAATAATTTCATCCAGCATGTGCTGCCGTTCCTCGTCGCTCAAGCTGTCCGGTTCGATTGCGTTTTCCCCGGCAAGCTCTTTCCAGCGCGCCGCGAGCCGGTCCGACAAGTCGTTGTAGTACCGCAACTGCTCCTGCGTCAGCAAATGCTGCAAATTCGCCGCCTCCGCGGCACCTAATTCCCCATCGGCGACGGCCTTCTTCACGAGCGGCAGCATGCCGATCGCCTGCGACGGGTTGATGCGCAGATTGGCCTGCCGGTCCATCTGCACGAGCGCGCCGAACAGCAGCACCAGCTCGCGTTCCTTGACGCTTTGCACGGCGACCGCTGCCGCGTCCGTCGGCTCGGCGGCCGCCGCCTGCCGGTCCGTAATGGCCAGCTTGCTGCCGCATGCGACGAACATGGCGAAAACGCCGCATACGAGCAGCACAAGCAAAAGCCCGATCACACTCCTTCTTCTGCTTGTCACCGCGGAACCTCCTTCCCTGGCGCAAACGTGAGGATCACAAGGCATGACGCCATCCGGCGGTCCTATCCGTTGCGCGGGCGTTCCATCATGAGACTCCTGCCTATAAGGAACAGCATAAAGGACAATCGTGAACAAACGATGCGGTAAATGTGAAAAAAGTGTAAAATGGTGCGTTCGTGGGGCAGCGAGGCATCAGTTGGACGGGCTTGGCAAAGGAGAGGAGCGTCGAGGCGCGACCTCAGTTTAAATGCAACTATACATTTTCGTTTGGGTGCATAAACCGAGAGTGCACCATTAATTTACATCACTGATCATAAAGTGCAAAGTCCCCCTGTGGAGAGTCTGCTTAGGGCTAGCGGAACCCGCTTCCGCTATTGCGTGCTCGAGCTCGCCAGCTAAGCTGTTAGCGGAACCCGCTTCCGCTATTGAATAACTTGTAGCTACGCTTGCGCCTCGTTCCGCTTGCTGCCTCAAGCAATTGTTTTATCTCAAGGTTGTGCAAATGATCGCGCGCGGACCGGTCACTTTTTCCGAGTAGTTGACTTACATCTCTTGGCGTAATCGATGTATTCGTTCGCGCAGCCAGCCTGACGATCTCTCGTTCGTAAACCGACAGATCCAATAATGCGGCATGATTCGTGTCCGTACCACTCCAAGAGCATACGGCGAATATGGTTTTGACACTCGAGCGGTTTTCCCTTTAACTTGTCGAGCGAAAAACGAAGTATGTTCCAGCCAGCCAAAACGATTTCGTTCTGGCGATCCAGTCCCCGCGAGAAACTCCCGCGATCCGCATCGCGGGCGTGTGAGCCGAAATCGTCAGCTTCAAGACATGTAGGCTTCGGCGCCCGCAAATATGCGATATCCATGGAGATGTGGTTACCATTCGGCGTGACAAATGGATATTCCGGATGCAAATCCGCCAAACTGCCAACAACTGGCCACCATCCGTGCTGTAATAAACACTTTTCCCCAAAGCCGTGCCGTTCCTTCAGCCTCCTTAGCCGTTCTCCACGACTGGTCGTGATATGTTTTTGTAACCAACTCCGATACGTATCTTCAAATATGCTCAATCGTATCATCTCCTTCGTAATTTGAGGTATAAACGAAAACAGCCGCCAGAACCCAGCGTAATGGGTACAGGCGGCGTGCTTCGCTCGCGACAACTTTATAAGACGAGTATACACATTTCAGGCATTAAGCGATAGTCCGATTGAAACGTTACGTGTAAAAATATGGGATCGAGCCCGATCCGGCGGCGCTATTCCTCTGCGGCCGCGTTCCCGCGGAGTAACGGGAAACGCACGGTAAATTCGCTGCCGTTGCCGGGTTCGCTGTACACTTCAATCGAGCCGCCCATCGCTTCCACCAAATGCTTCACGATCGTCAGCCCGAGCCCCGTTCCTTCCGTGCGGGCGCCGCGCGACGGGTCCGCCTTGTAGAACCGCTCCCAAATCCGCTTCTGCTCCTCGGCGCTCATGCCGATCCCGGTATCGCGGACGCGGACCGTAAACTTGCCGTTCGAGACGCCCATCCAGACAGTAATCGAACCGTCCGCGGGCGAAAACTGCATCGCGTTGTACAGCAAATTGTTCAGCACCTGCGCATAACGATCCGAATCGAGCTGCACATGCGCCGGCGGCGTCGATTCGTCCGGCACCCAGACGTGGAGCTTCAGCCCTTTTTCGGCAATGGCCGGCGCCAGCAGGTCGATCACATCCTGCGCGGTGCGCACCGCATCGATGCGCGACGTATGGAACGCTCCGGCGCCGTTCTGGATGCGCGCAAGATCGAGCAAATCGCCGACCAGCCGCTGCAGCCGCTGCACTTCCCGGTCGCAAATTTGCAAATAGTGCGGGATGCGCGGCTCCGGAATGATCTTGTCGTTGAGCGCCGCGATCATGCCTCGCAGCGTCGTCAGCGGCGAACGCAGCTCGTGCGAAACGTTGGTCAAAAAATCTTGCCGCGTATCTTCCCAGTGCTGCAGCTGATCGATCATGAAGTTGAAGCTGTGCGCCAGTTGGCCGATTTCGTCATTGCCGCTCACCGGCACCTTGGCCGAAAAGTCGCCGCTTGCCAGCGCCAGCGCCGCTTCGTTCATGTGCCGCAGCGGCCGCGACAGCCGGCGCGACAAAATAAACAGGATCAACCCAACCGCTACCAGCGAAAACAAAAGCGGCACCCAAATATAGTAGCGAACGACCGTCACCGCGTCGCGAATGTCTTCGACCCGCGCATGAAGAAAAATCGTGTACGACTGGTTGTTCTGCTTCACGCGCACGAAATAAGTCAAATAGCTTTCGTCCATGCTCGGGCCGGCGTCGCGCAAATGGCCGATAAAATAGTCGCTCTTGCTGCGCAGCGCCTTGGCGAAGTTATCGTCGAACCGCTTCGGAATCAGCTTCCCTTCCACGTCCGGCTCGCTGCCGTACAAGATCGTGCCGCCCTCGCCGGCGATCCATATTTCGCCGTTGATGCCCCGGGCGATAAACCGCAGCGCAAACCGCAGCTCCCGGCTGAAAATCGAACCTTCCTGCATCTGCTTCAGCGCCAGCTCCACGTCGCCCGCCCTCGCCTGCAGCAGCTCGCGTTTGTCCTTGTAGAACATATCGTTGAAGATGTTGTTCCAGAACAACGCCAGCGCGATAAAAAACAGCACGCACGTAGCGAGAAACGACGCGAATATTTTCAAATAGACGCTTGACAGAAACCGGCTGAACACGGCGTGAAGCCGGTTAAGCATCTTCGTTCACCTCGAAGGAGTAACCGATGCCCCACATCGTCTGAATCGACCAGGCGGGATCTGTGCCAAGCTTCTTGCGCAAATTTTTTACGTGCGCGTCGACGGTCCGCGTGCCGCCGCTGAAATCGAAATGCCACACCTGGCGGAGCAAGTCGTCGCGCGAGTAGACGCGGCCCGGATTTTCCGCCAGACAGTACAGCAGCTCGATCTCCTTCAGCGTCAAATCGACCCGCGTCCCGCCGACGGACACTTTGAATTGCACCGGATCGATCGTCAGCACGCCGAACTGCAGCACGCGACGGCGGCCTGCCGATCGGCGCGCTTCCGATTCGCCCTCCGGCGCCGCTTCGGCAACCCCCGCTTTGGAGCGGGTACGGCGCAGCACCGCCTTGATCCGCGCGATCAGCTCGTTCGGATCGAACGGCTTGACAATGTAATCGTCAACGCCCAGATTAAATCCGCGCAGCTTGTCGATCGGTTCTCCCTTGGCCGTCAGCAAAATAATCGGCGTATGCGACGCATCGCCGGGCATGGCCCGCATCGCCCGGCACAGCTCGAAGCCGTCGACGTCCGGCAGCATCACGTCCAGCAGCACGAGCGCCGGCTCATACAGCTGCACCGTCGCCTCCACTTGCTTGCCTTCGGCCAGCAGCAGCGGTTCGTAGCCGGCATGCTCCAGGTACAGGCGCACCACCTCGGCAATATTCGGCTCGTCTTCCACCACCAATATTTTTTCCAGCCCGCTCATCGTTGCCCCCCTCGTTCCAGCTGCTTGGCGAGCAAGCTGCTGCGGCGTTCGCCGATCACCATGCTTCGGTCGCGGCGGGTGTGCTTGTGCAGCAGGTCGTCCGCGATCCGGCGGTCCGCCGGCGGCCAGACGGCCAATCCGCAGCGTCGCAAGCAAGCGGCCTCGAGCTCCCGGTCGGCGAATGGAATCGACATCGCCCGATACGGCGCCAGCGGATCGCGGCGCAGCTGCTCGATCCGGTCGTTCAGCTGCGCCAAATAAGGTTCGGCGTCGATGCCGAGCTCGCGCAGTCCTTCGGGCGTCAATTTCTCCGCGGCGCTTGCCGTCATCTTGAGCGCGCCGGCCCGGTTGCCCCGGCGATGATGGTAGGCGCCTACCGCAACCTGGATCAGACCGACCCAAACCGTTCTCAGCGGGCTGTTCGGATGTTCCTTCCAGTAGGCTTCCAGCACCTCGTGACACTCGAAATAATCGCGTTCGTACATAAAATAATGCAGATAGTCCAAATACGCTTGCGGGTATGGCAACATGGCAGTTTCGCCTCGTTCTTGTTTGAATTGCCTTCATTTTACCACAATCGAATTTATTCGTTTAGAAAGGAAGCCAAAATGTCGAATAAATTGTGAAACCACCGCCGATAGTAGTACGTAATAACAACCAAGGCGGACGCCGCCGTTATTTTCTCACCATCCAAGGAGGATATCATGAAGAAGCTTCTGCTCGTCGTCCTGTCCGGCATGCTGTTCCTGGCCTTTACCGCCGCGCCGACAGTCGTGGACGCCAAACCGAAAACCAGCTACAAATCGCCTTCCAAATCGTACACGCCGACTACGCCGAAGAGCGGCGACGTCAGCAATTCGAATAGCGGCGCTACGACCAAAACACCGGGTCAAACGACTACGGGCGCCAAAACCGGCGGATTTTTCGGCGGCGGCAGCTTTATGAAAGGCATGCTCGTCGGCGGCCTGGCCGGCATGCTGTTCGGCGGAATGTTCGGCAGTATGGGCATGCTCGGCAATTTGCTCGGCCTGTTGATTAATGTGTTCGCCATTGTGGCCATATTCATTTTGCTGCGGAACGTGATCGGCTATTTCATGCAGAAGCGCAAAACGAATCAAAAGAGGTACTAACCGATGCGGCTGACCGAGCAGGAAATTGTCAACGCCGTCTGCATGCATATCGCCAGCCGCAAAGGCCTTCGTCCCGATCAGGTGGATGTGCAGCTGATGTGGGACGAGGAGCTCGGGTTTTCCGCGGAAGCGACGGCGGAAGGCCGCAGCCAGTTTCTGATCGAAGCGACGATGCTGGAAGCGCTCGAACGTTACCTGCTGACGACGTACGACAAGCGGGTGTTTCGCAGCCAGATCGAGCTGGACGTCGAAGACGAAATGTTTGCCATTGTGCGCGACGCCGGATAACGATTCCGGCATCCGGGAAAAGGAACGGCTCGTCGGCCGAAAGGCTGACGAGCCGTTGTTCTGTGTGCGCGGCGGTTACGCGCGCAGCTCGGGAATGACGTTGGGCGGCGTCCGCCCCTCCAAGCCGTCGATCAGGTTGCGGGCGGCCAGCATCGCCATCGCGTCCCGCGTCTCCGTTGTCGCCGAACCGAGGTGCGGCAGCACGACGACGTTCGGCAGCTGCAGCAGCGGGTTGTCCGGCGATACCGGCTCCTGCTCGAACACGTCGAGCCCCGCGCCGCGAATCGTGCCGTCCTGCAGCGCGGCGATCATCGCCTGCTCGTCCACCGTTTGCCCGCGCGACGCATTGATGAAGATGGCGCTGCGCTTCATCGCCGCGAATTGCTCGCGTCCGATGAGCCGCTCCGTGTCCTTCGTCAGCGGCGTCATCAGCACGATAAAATCCGACTCGGCCAGCAGCTCCGGTAGCGTTCGATATTCGGCGCCGTACGCCGCTTCCACTTCCGGCTTGCGCGAACGGTTGTGGTAGGCAACGTCCATCCGGAAGCCGAGCTTCGCCCGCCGGGCAATCGCCTCCCCGATTCTCCCCATGCCGATGATGCCAAGTTTCTTGTGATGGACGTCCACGCCGAACAGCACACGGTCGTCGCCTTTGCGCCACTCGCCGGCACGCACCAGTTTGTCCATTTCCGGCACGCGGCGGGCGGTGGCAAGAATAAGCGAAAACACGAGATCGGCAACGGTTTCGTCGAGCGCGCCCGGCGTATGCGTGGCCACGATGCCGCGCTCGCGCAGCGCTTCGATATCTAGATTGTTATAGCCGACGGAGATGTTGCTGACGATCTTCAGCTTCGGCGCATGCGACAGCAGCTCGCGGTTGACGAGTCCGCCGGAAGTAATCAAGCCTTCCACGGCGGCCAGCTCCGCAAAATAACGGTCGCGCCCGATCGGCTCGTACGAATCCCATTTCCTCACTTCGCAATGTTCCCTCAAAAAAGCTTCCACTGCGGCCGGGATCGGCCGGGCTACAAAAACAGCTGGTTTCATGATGCGTACCCTCTCCCATTTTATTCCTGCGAAACTATTCATTCGAGCTCTCGTTTAATAGTATAGTAGATTACGAGGGAAAGAGGAACGTTCATGCGCAAAAAGCTTCGCCCCCTTTCATTCGCGCTCGCCGGCATGCTGATTCTGTCGGCATCGTCCGCTGCGTTTGCACCGCTTGCTTACGCGGCCGACAAGACGACCAAATACCGCGTGTACCAGAACGATCGATTGCTGCAGGAATTTTCCGACCGGAAGATGGCCGAAGCGTATGCTCGCGGCTTTACGCACAGCCATGTCGAAGAAATCGGCACGCGCAAATGGCTATGGGACAATTTTCCGCGGTATGTAGTGTACCAACTCGACAAGTCGCTGCCCGAATGGGAATTTACGCACGTGAACGACGCGATTGCCGAGGCGCGCAAGTGGAGCTACGCCAGCGTGCGCGATTTGCAGAAACCCGGCTGGGTGTGGAACAACTATCCGCGCTACCGCGTTTATCAAGGCGACAATACGCTCGATTCCTGGACGTTTGCCACGCTGGGCGAAGCGACAACCGAAGCGAAACGTTGGTCGGGCGCGCACATTATCGATTTGGCCGACAACCGCTGGGTGTGGGACAATCTGAACGCGGCGGACAAGGCGGAGGCCCGTTCGGGTCCGGCCAACTATCGGGTTTACCAAGGTACATATTCGGCGCCGGATTGGAATTTTGCCTATCTGGAGGATGCGGTGAACGAAGCGCTCCGCTGGGGCGGCGCCACCGTAGTCAACCGCGCCAATAGCGACAATGTCATTTTCGAAAACGCGAAGCCCTACGAGGTATATCAGAACGACAATCGGCTCGACTCCTATACGAGCCTGGATCAGGCGATCGCCTATGCCTCCTACTACGCGCACACGACCGTGCGGCTCCAGGGGCGGCCGATCTGGACGAACACGCCGACATATACGGTGCTGCAAGGCACGAACCCGATCGGCGAATTCCAGGCGCTGCCTCAAGCGCTCGCATACGCCGTGCAGTACAGCAACGCTTCGATCCGCACGCCGCGCGACGGCTCAATCTGGAACAATATCCGCAACTTGCTGTACTGGGGCTGGAACGGCAGTTCCGCCGCAACTACGGTCAAGCAGCAAGCTTCGATTACCAAGGGGCTCGATATGGACTCCCCGTCCTGGTTCCTGTTGGACAATGCGGAGGGCGGCCTGAAAGACAACTCGAATAAAGAAAGCGTCGATTGGCTGCACAGTCAGAACATCGCCGTCCACCCGCTCGTCGGCAACCAGTTCAGCGGACCGCTGACGACGGCTTTTCTCGTAAGCGAAGCCGCGCAGACGAAGTTCATTCGCGCTTTGGTCGATCGTTGCGTGGCGCTTGGCGTCGACGGATTCAACATCGACTTCGAGTCGGTCGCCGGCTCGGACCGCAACAACTTCACCGCTTTCATGAAACGACTTACCGACGACGCGCACGCGCATGGCCTCGTCGTGTCGATCGATCTGCCGCGGGGCAGCGTCAAATGGAACCACCTGTCCGCCTTCGATCACGAGAAGCTGGCGCCGATGGTCGACTATATTATGACAATGGCGTACGACCAATATTGGTCGGGCAGTACGACGCCGGGTTCGGTAGCCGGGCTGCAATGGGTCGAAGAAGGCGTGCAGGAGTTTCTCGCTTACGGCATACCGCGGGAGAAGCTGATGCTGGGCATTCCGTTCTACATCCGCGACTGGACGCTCGACGACGCCGGCAAACTGGTGTCGAACAAGGCGCTGTATATGAAGGATTTGCCGGCGCTGATGAAAGCGCGCGGCGCTACCGCCACTTGGGATCCAAGCTTCAATCAATACAAGGTCGAATATACCGAGGGCGGGAAGCGGCATGTGTTCTGGCTGGAGAACGAAGATACCGTCAAAGCGCGACTGGACGTAGCCAAAAAGTACGAGCTCGCCGGCGTTGCCGCTTGGCGGCTTGGGTACGAGTCGGCCGATTTCTGGAACATGATGATCGGGGAAAAATAGCTTTCGACCATGCGCAAACCGTAAACATCCGCGAAACGGCTCCCGCTGCGCGCGAGGGTTGGGACTCCGATCGCTTCTTGTTTTCCGGATTCTTGGAACGATAACGGCCAGGGAGGAATCCGGAAAACAAAAGCGAACGCTGCCGCTTCTGCATCCCAACCCCCGCTCTCCCCTCCCGCCCCTCGCCCCTTGATTAAACATCACAAAGCAGTCACGTTCCGCAAAACGCGTCATTCTCCCCTCCGCCAACGAACAAATTCGCTTTTGAGCCGCTCCGATCAAGCCTTCTGAAAATAGGCCATGTTTTATTGCCTATTTCGCCAAAAACGGGCGGTCCCTTCAAAATAACCAGTGAAATCACTGGCTATTTCTTTGAAAAGGTCGATTTGGGGGCTTCAGGGTTGAGATAGCCAGTGTTTTCACTGGCTATTTCCAGCGAGGCACCCGAAATGGGGCAAATAAGCCATTTTTCATTGGCTATTTTGGTTGGTGCCCGGCCCGGCATAATGCCGCGGCCTCAATAGGGGCTTCCTTCACGCAAAAAAGCGGAGAGGAAGGGTTGCTCTGGAGAAGCGTTAGCGTTCGCCTTTGTTTTCGGATGGTTCCCTTGGCCTCGTTGATTCCGGGCATCCGAAAACAAGAAGCGATCGGAGGAGCAACCCTTCCGCGCAGCGGCTCGGGCGTGAAACGATGCTTTCTTTCAGCGCTTCCAGAGCGTGAAAGTCCAGAATGGCGGCGTCGCCGGACGCCGCCTTTACTTTGCTAATCCTGCCCGCTACAGCTTCTTCTTCAGGAAACGCCAGAAGTTGTCCTTGAACAGATCGGCCACATCGCGTTCGATTTCCGCCCGCTCGATGCGCCAGCCGGTATCCGCGATGTCGTTGTATTTGTCGATCAGGATTTCGCCGATCAGACGCTTCGAATGGCTCCACTTGTACAACAGCTGGTCGAGAATGCGCGCGTCGGAATGCTGGGGAATGACGCTCGTGCCGAGCATCTCGAGCCGCATCCGCGTCATGTCGCCGATCAGCACCGGATTGTTCAGGAACCACCAGCAGCCGAACACCATCAGCTGGCCGAATTTGCGCGCCAGCACGGTAAGCTCGTGCTGGTTCTCGCGCGACAGCATCGTGACGAAAAATTTGTTGCGTGGGTACCGCTGCAGCAAATTCGTCACCGATTCCAAATCGGCGCGGCCGACCATGTACCCCGCGTCGCCGAGCGCCGGATTCACTTTGCCGCGAACCCCGATCATCATGGCGAATGGCATATTCGTGTCGCGGCACAGCGGCAAGATGCAATCGGCGATCAGGCGGCTGCGGTCCGAATCGTCGGGAAACACGAAAGTCGAAGGAAACGACACCGCCACGTACAGCGGCTTCATCCGACCGACCCAATCCATCAGGAAACGCCTTACTTCCGCCTTGCTTTGCTCCGTCCACTCTTCTTCTACCGCGTAGCCCCACTCGATCAGCTTGCGGCGCGAACGCGGATAGTCGTTCAACAGCGGATCGAGCCGCAGCACGGCGTGAAACCGCGGATCGACGGCTGCGCCGCTCAGCCAGACGTCCCGTTCGTCGCCAAACGCGTCATTCGTCATCACGACGCTTTCCACGTTCGCCTGCGCCAACACCCGATCGATGTGCGCTTCGGCCGGCATCTCTTCCAGCGTGCGGCGATAGGCCGCCAAGTCGCGCGTGCCGGTATCGAGCCCCATCAGCTGCAGAGAGGTCAGTACGCCGCGGCACGCTTCGCTGATCGGCGAGCGGGCGAGGAACAGCTCCTGCCAGACAAGATCGGCTTGCTCGCGTTTGCTCAGCAGCCAGAACGCTTCCGGCGACAGCGTCGACCATCGCAACGTTTCGGCGACCAAATAATGATACGTCAGCAGTTCGTCGACGCCGCGCAGCATGTTCGCGCCGAACGCGGGCGGATACAGATGCGTGTGCATGTCGGTGATCGGCTGCGCCGCGACGATCTGTCGGACCGCTGCCGGCAATTGCTCCCGTGTGAGGGTAGTCATGGTGGTTCTTCCTCTCCGTCTCCCAAAAATACAACCTTTTTATTTAATGCAATTAACTATTCGCCATGCGAACGAAAGGCGGCTTACGATACATCGGGGTTCCACAACCCGCAATCGTCCACATATACAGTGTACTTGCCTTTGTTGGCGATCGCAACAACGGCGCTCGTCGACTCCGGCCCGGTCGTAAATGCGATCCGGTCCGGCCGCGCGTCCCAGTTCAGGCGAATGAACTGGCTCGCCCGTTCTTCGCCGCCGTGACCGTTGACCGAGATCCGCACCGGGCTGCCGCGAAACGCGTGAAACAGCTTGAAGCCTTGAAACAGGCAGCGCCCCGTCCCCTTCACCACGAATACCAAATCGTGAACGCCGCTTGCCGCCTGCAGCTCGCCGGCAAAATATTGCCACACGTTGTCGTAATCCGACGCGAACGACACCGTGCCGAGCAGCTTGCCGTCCGGCCCGTCCAGCCGCGCTTCCAGCACGAGCGGCGCCGCCACCTTCGTGACGCCGACAGCGAACGCATCGTACAGCCCGCCAGTAAAATCGATTGCGGCAAACCGCAGCCAGTCGCCCTCCCGCAGCGGTCCGACATAGGCGGCGTCGCGATACACCGGATCGCCGCCGTCCGGCGCGCGGTGAAGTTCGCCCGCGACATGGCGCTCGTCGTGCTGCGTCGCTTGCCGGTACAAACCGGCGGTGCGCACGTTCGCCCAGAACGTATACGTCGTGTTCGGCGCAAGGCCGGTCACCGTTTGTTCGATCGCGTCGCCGCCGGCGAGCATCGCCGAATAACGGTTGCTGCGTACGACCGATGCGTAGCCGTAGCTGCTGTAGTCCCAGGCGCATTCGCACGCCAGAGTCGGACTGCCGCTTGCCGTCCGCCACGGATCGAGCGCGCCTGTTTCGAAGCCGCAGTTGAACAGCTTGCTTTTGCTGGTGAAATCGTCAACCTGCAGCTCGGCTTGCGTCTCGCGGGCAAAATCGTGTCCCGGCACCCAGTGCTCGCCCCCGTACGCGTAAGCGCCAAGGTCGGGCGTATCCCCCGCCTCCGGCTCCGTCAAGCCGGTAATGCGGCGGCCTTTGCCGCGCGCCGGCGAATCCTCGCGCAGCCGGTAATCGCCGTTGTCGGCGTCAACGAAGCGCGGATCCGTTTCGAACATATTGTGCGAAACGAGGCTGTCTTCACCCCAGTCGGTGATTCGGCTGTCGGCGAAAATGTTGTTGACGACCTGCACGCCGCTCATATCGTCCAGACAAAACACGGACGAATTCGTCGTTGCGCTGCGGTGAAACGTGTTGTTGTACAGCAGCGAGCGCTGGATCGGCCGGTTCATGTGCACGGCGTGGTGCGGGATGTTCCAGACGACGTTGCGGTAAAAGTTGACGCCGCTCGTCCAGGCATCCATGTAGAAACCGAAGCTCAGATGGTCCGATTCGTTGTCGTGCAGCCAGTTATGATGAATGTCCGTATTGTCGAAATCGTGATTGAACAAATAAACGATGCCGGAATCTTTGGTCAAACAGTTGGCATGTGAAATGTCGCAATATTCGATGACCGTGCGGCCGAACACGCCGGATACGCACGTGCGGCCGGCTCGCGTAATCGTGCAGCGGCTGACCAGATGCTCCGCGCCCCGGATCCAGACGAGGCTCGCATACGACGCTTCGAAGTTGCCGTCGTGGATATAGCAGTTGACGACGCGGTTGCGCGCGCCGGACAAATTGACGCCAATCCCTTCGAACTGCGAAATTTCGCTGTCGCGCAGCTCGTTGTTCGTGCCGCCAAGCTCGACCCCTTTCGTCCGGCCGTAGATCGATTGGCGCGAGCCGAAATAACGGTCGATGCCAACCAGCCGCAGCTTCTCCAGCCGGCAGTGCTCCGCGCTCTCGGTAGTCAGCGAAGCCGCCCGGCAATGAAAGCCGGATACTTCGACGTACGAGCGCTCGCGCAGGTCGAACGCGTAGTCGCGCCGCTTCGCTTCGATTTCGTGCTGCTCCGGCCGTTCGCCGGCCGGCGCTTGCCACAGCAGCTTGCCGCCGGCCTCCTCGTATAACCAGCCGTGCGCTGCGCCAAGCGCCTGCGGCGTGCGTGTGAGGAAATAATAATTGCCTTTGCCGGCATGATAATAAGGCGCCGAACTGACCCACTGCTCGTAATAAAGCGTGCCGGCCGCAAACCGGGTGACGCGCGCGGTCGAAATAAAATAACTGACGCCGTGCACGCAGGCGATGATCGCGCCGTCCCAATACCCGTCGGGAAACGCCAGCAAATCTTCGTCGAAGATCGCGCCGCTTTCGTTCGTATTCGTTGCGGCATCAACGACGGCATATTGCGAGCGGTCGAGCCGATCGGCGATGGCCGGCCACATCGCTTCATGGCTCAGCTCCCCGTCAACGAACACGATGTTGCCGTTGCCTTCGCCCAAGCTCCACGGCATTTCGCCTTCGTAAACGTCGCCCTCCCTGCGCGCCCAGCGTTCGATCCGGTCGCAGCCGCTGATCGTCGCCGTTTCGCCCGGATAGGCGGCGAACCGGATCGGCGCCCCGGCCGTGCCGGACGCCGCCGGGCGCACGGTTTCGCGGTACACGCCTTCGCGCACGAGGCACGTGTCGCCGGCTTGCATCAGCGCCGCCGCCCGGCCGATCGTACGAAACGGCGTCTCGACCGATAACCCGTTGTGCCCGTCATTTCCCTCCGTCGCTACATAATAGACGGCCCCTACACTTCTCTGCATGACTCGTTAGCCTCCTGGCCGGATAAAATGGGAAAAACTCATGGAGCGAGAGATGCCGCATCCCGCTCCATGACTTCATATTTCAACCGCTATTTCTTTTGACGTTCCAGATAAATTTGGTTCGCTTCCTGCGTTTGCAGGTCGCCGCCCGCTTTTTTCCATTGTGCGACGAAATCGTCAAAGCCTTTGTCCGTATCGGTTTCGCCCATAATCAGCTTGATGTTGTATTCGTCCACCAGCTTGTTGAGTGTCGCCGATACTTGCGCCGTCGAAGGAAGCAGCGCCGGGTTGATCGGATCCTTGGTAATCTCGATGCCGCCGTTAACCTTTTCCTTGTAATCCAGCAGGGCTTTCGAGTATTCATACTTGTACAAAGTCGGTACATTTCCTTTTACGTGGTTGAACCAGATGCCTGCTCCGGCTGCTGCCGCCAGCTTGACCGGGTCGGTACCGGCGCCGATCCGGACGGCCGCTCCATCCTCGATTTTGTAATCGATGTCTTTGCGTCCGTTGCCCGTAATCAGGTATGTTTCATCGTCCGTTGCGATAGCTTCCAGGATTTCAAACACTTTTTGCCGTTTTTTGTCGTCTTTCATCAACTGCGCACCAAACATTTGCGGCGCTTGCGGAATCGTGCTGGATGCCATCGACAACGGTTTGCCGTTCGTGCCGGGACCGATCAGCCCTTTGCCGACCGTAAACGTCTGGCCTTTCGCTTTCCATTCCGATCCTACCGGACCTGTCTCGTGGTAGTGATACCACATGCCCGAATCTTCCATGCCGGTACGGCCGCCAAGGAAGTTGGCACGGTTGCGGATCCAGTCGTCGGTTGCGAATTCCGGATCGATCAGACCGTCTTTATACCATTTGGCAAGCGTTTTATACGCTTGGCGCGCCTGCTCCGTAATCATGCCGTAAACGACTTTGCCGTCCGCGCCAAGATTCCAGCCCCGACGTTTGATGCCGTATGCCGCGAATACCGAGTTGAACAGCTGCACCGGAGCGTCCTTGCCGCTGCCCGACAGACCGTAAGTATCTTTTTTGCCGTTGCCGTCCGGATCGTTGTTGCGGAACTTGTACAACAGATCTTCCACTTCCTGCAGCGTTTCCGGTATTTTGGTCACGCCGACCGCTTTCATCCAGGCGTCGTTGTATGCCGGCAGGAACGGGCTCTTGCCTTCCAGGTATACTTTCGGCAATCCCCAGTATTTCCCTTTGTACAAACCGAAGTCGAAGATGTTCGGATCGAGCTTCAGCATATCGGCCGTATATTTCGGCATGTACTTTTTGGCTTCGTCCACCGAAATGCTGGCGATCACGCCTTGATCGGCCCATTGCTGCATCAGGTCGAGACCGGCGTCCTGGGTGATGACGTCGGGAATTTCACCGGCGGCGATTTTGACGTTGAGCTGGTCGCGCCAAGTCGTCGGATCGAGATTGATGTTTTTGATTTTGACATTAAACTTTTCTTCCAAATACTTCTGCGCCACATTGTCGTCCGAGGTCGGAGGATTGCGGCCTGTCCATGTAATTTCAATCGGGGCCTCTTTGACCGATGCTTTCGGCGATGCGGAACCGCTTGCACTGGGCGACGGGCTGCTCGCTCCTTTGCTGCCCCCGTCGCCGCAAGCGGCAAGCGAGGTAGCGGTTACAACAACCGCCAGCGCTACGGACATGCTTTGTTTCACTTTCATTCGTGTTTTGCCTCCCTTATAAGAGTAGTATATCTATTTAGACGAAGCGGCGCTAACCGCTTCGTTTAAACCGCCTTTACCCTTTCAACGAACCGATCAGCGCGCCTTTGACGAAATACTTCTGCAGAAACGGATACACGATCAGAATCGGCAGCGTAACGAACATGATAACCGCCGCTTTGATGCTTTCCTGCGTCACTGTCTGATTCATCAACGCTTGCAGCGCCGTGTCCTCGTTGCTGACGACCAGCTTGCGCAAATAAATTTGCAGCACCTGCTTCTTGATGTCCTGGATGTAGATCAACGCATCGAACCAGGCATTCCAGTGGTAGACCGCCGACCATAAGCCAACAGTCGCCATGATCGGCATCGACAGCGGAACAACGATTGACACGAGGATGCGGATATCGTTGGCGCCGTCGATTTTGGCCGATTCCTCAAGCTCTTCCGGCACGCCCATAAAGAAGTTGCGCATGATCATCATCGAGAACGTACTGATGAGCCCCGGAATAATCAGCGCCCAGCTGGAATCGACAAGATGCAGGTTTTTGACCAGCAGGTATGTCGGGATCAGGCCGCCGCTGAAAAACATCGTAATGACGATGAACATCGTATAATAACTGCGATGGGGCAAATACTTTTTGGACAGCGGGTAGGCGCCCATCGTCATCATAATCAACATCAGGATCGTGCCGACAACCGTCCGGAAAATGGAATTGTACAAGCTGGTCCAGATGTCCTTGGAGGAAAGCACTTGGTTGTAGGCGTCCAGCGAAAATTCAAGCGGGATGATATGAATGCCTTGGCGGATCGCCTCCGTCGGCGAACTGAGCGATACGGCCAGTTCATGAACGAACGGATACAGCATGGCGACGCACAGCAGCGTAATAAATACGATCAGCACAACCTGAAACGCTTTTTCGCCCGTTGTCATGCGCATCAAACTTCACACCTTTCGTAGACTAATGATTAGGGCGAATGTTACAGCAGACCTTCTTGTCCTGCCCGCTTCACGAAGAAGTTGGTCATCAACACCAGCGCGAAGGCTATGACGTTTTTGAACAGGCCGACGGCTGTCGTCAGGCTGAATTGCATTTGCGTCAAGCCCATCCGGTACACGTACGTGTCGATAATGTCGGCGACCGAATAAACGCCCGGCGTATACAAGTTCAGCACCTGGTCGAAACCGGCGTCGAGAATGCCGCCGATGCGCAGAATGAACATGATCGCAATCGCCGGCAGCAGGCCCGGCAGCGTAATATGAAGCGTCTGCTTCCACCGGCTTGCGCCGTCCATGATCGCCGCCTCGTACTGCTGTGGATCGATACTGGCAAGCGCCGCCAAATAAATGATCGTGCCCCAGCCCACTTCTTTCCAGATCGAGGAAACGACAAGTGTGAAGCGGAAGTAATGCCCATTGCCGAGAAAATAAATCGGTTCGATGCCCACTTTCTGCATCAGGAAATTGACGACGCCTGTCGATGGCGACAGGATAATGAACAAAATGCCCGAAAGCACGACCCAGGACAAAAAGTGCGGCAAATACGTCAGCGTCTGGGTAATGCGCTTGAATGCGTTGAAGCGGATTTCGTTGAAAAGCAGCGCCAAAATGATCGGGGCCGGAAATCCGAATACAATGTGGTACAAGCTCAGGCGAAGCGTGTTGGACAACACTTTCCAGAAGTCGGGCGACGCTTCGAACAAATACTTGAAATTGTCGAATCCGACCCACGGACTTCCCGAAATGCCGTCCATAATTTGATACTGCTTGAAAGCGAGCTGGATGCCGTAAATCGGTCCGTATGCGAAGATGGCGTACCATATAAGAACAGGTGCCAACAGAAGGAACAAATAGCGGGTTTTTACATATTCCTTCCACACGGAGGGGCGAGCTTTTTTCGATCCGGCATTCGCGAGCCCGGCTGTCGTTCCGGTCGCGGCTTGCGGCGCTGGCTGTTGTTGTCTCAAGCGAATTTCACTCCTTCCGTATGTCTGTGGCTTCATGTTAGCCGTGAACCGCTTCTTTTTCTATTCCATAATCATTCAAAATGATTCGTTTTTTTGAGGTGGGGCATTATACAATCATTCGATTTCGCCGGATTGAAAAATAATGAACAGCGGGCAAAGCCAGTCATACTGCGGAAACAATAAAAAAACCGCCCCACGGCGAACCGTGTGCGGCGAGTGTTTCGTATCATGGCGCGGCGTTTATTCCGTCTCCAGCTCCGGGGCGGACGTTCCTGCCCAGGAATTGCGGTACTGCATCGGCGTAACGGCGTATTTGGCTTTGAACTTGGTGCAAAAATATTGCGAATTGCGGTAGCCGACCCGGGTGGCAATATCGGCGACGGTCATCGTCGGTTGCGTCCGCAGCAATTCGGCCGCTTGTTTCAACCGCGCCTTCGTCACATATTCGGTAAACGAGATTTGCAACACGTCGGAGAACAAGGTCGAAATATACGAGGTCGACAAATTCGCAACTTCCGACAGCACATCGAGCGACAATTCCTCGTGCAGATGCTCGTCGATGTATGTTTTCAACCGGTGAATCATATCGTGATGCCCTTTGGTTTTGCCGGCTTGCACATAGTCGGCCATTTCGGTGGCCAGCGTGCGAATCCATTCGACCGTTTCGGCGAATGTCGGCTTCTTTTCCGTGCGGAACAGCTCCGAGCTCGTAACGATATGGTTCAAATTCAGCTCGATGACGGTTTCCGACAAAGCGGTAAGCAGCTGCATCACGGACAGCTCCACTACGTCAAGCCGGACCGATTCGCCCGATCGGGCGGCGAAGTCGGCGATGAACCGCTGCGCCTCGGCTGCATGACCGGCGCGGATGGCGTTCTTCAGCTGGCCGTAAGCAAACGGATAGGGGGCTTTGCTCAGCTCCTGCAGGCTCGCCGCCGATACGATCATCCCGGGGCCGAGCAGGTACGTATAGCGCAGCCCTTCGTTCGCCGAACGGTACGAAGCCTGAATATCTTCCAGCGCCGAAGCCGCGCTGCCGATGGAAGCGGCAAACGCCAGCTGCGACACGCTGCGGAACTTGGTCAGCTCCGCCCGGACCTGCTCGTACGGGTCGGTCTCGCCCGGATCGAAGAAGAAGACGACGGCCGCCCGATCGGCGCCGGTTACCGCCACTTCCGCCGAAACGGCATGTCCGCTGTCCAGATAAGCGCGGCGGAACGTCTCGCCATCGCCCTTCACCATCAACACTTCGGCGGCCACATATACGCAATCGTGCGGCAGCAGACTCATGCTTTGCAGTTCGGCGACGTTGCCGTGCAAGTAGTTGGTCAACTGATTCGTTTTCACCCGCGATTCGAGTGTGGCGATTTTATCGTCCAAATAATGCAGCGTGTGGTCGATCAAATGGTACTCGTTGATCCCTTTGGCGGGAATCGCATTCGGCTGGTACAGCCCGCGGATCGTGGAGACGAGCGCTTTGAGCGGCACATAGAACCGCTTCGACACGACGAAGGCGATCAGCAGCCCGAGCAGCAGCATCAGCACGCAGCTGAGGATGACTTGCTGCTGGAATTGCCGCGACGACAGCACGAACGTGTCGAACGGTCGAACGATCGCGTATTGGAATGAAGCGGATTGGATCGAACCTGCGCGCAGAGTGGCGATAATCTTGTTGCCGCTGGACGCGCGTTCGATCGTTACTTTCCCGTCCGACGCGGAGCGCAGCGCATTGCGGACATGCTCCGTCTCGGTGCTGTCGTCCGGCCCGGTCTGCAGCAGCGGCTGGCCGTCTTCCCCGAACACATACAGCCGTTCGTACGGAGCATTCATGACCTGGGTCAGGGCGCGGGACAAATAAGCCCGGTCGATGTCGATGAACATGAAGCCCTTCGCCTTCTCATCGGGAAATCCGTAGGGAAGATTGAGCACATAGGTCAGCACGTTGCGTCCGTCCGGCAGCGTCCGTTCCATCCAACGCTGCTTCGTTACCGTGCCGAGCCCGTTGATGAACGGTTGATCCGGCGTTTCGGCGGGGCTGGGGTAAAAATATTTTTGGTCGACGACATAATGGCCTTGCTTGAAGAAGACGGTAAAATTGGCAATTCCTTCGTTGGCCGAAAGAATGAAGTTCATGTGTTTATTGAGCGTGACGATGTTCGACATATGGCCGTCCCAGCCGCTGTCGAGCAGGTTGTACAACGTCACCTTCAAATCCGGCTCCACGCCGATAAAATAGTGGCTCGTCATGCCGTCGACAAATTTGCGCAGCACGCTTTTCTCCAGATAGTCTTCGGCCGTCGTCAGCCGGGAATTGCTTTCGCGCGTCATTTCCCCGACCATCAGTCCGTTTGCCCGCGAAAACAAATAACCGCCTACGGCGGCGATCAATACGATGGCCATGATGCTGTACGACAAGACGAGACGAATGAAATAGCTGTTCCATACGCGCCCGATGTTCCTCATATGCCCCTCCCGAAAGCGTTGTCACAAGGAAGCTGCGGCGTTAAACGACGCGCCGCCGTGAAAGCCGCTCCCCACCTTGCGGTACGCTGCCTTCTGCTGCCTATTGTAACGCCGGTCTCCTGCCGCCGCAATGCTTCCGACGCGATTCGCTGTTTTTTGGATCGCTTCTCTCTTTTTCGAATACGCGTTGTCCCGGCGGCTGCCAAGCTTCGCTTATCGTATCATATCCTCGCCGAGGTATCCAAGATTGTCGCAAACTCGTTTCCCGGCAAAAGCAAAGATGGCGAGCAAATGAACTTTCCATTTGCACGCCATCTTCGGCCTTGGGCCACTTTAGCCGGAAACGATCATCAGGTTCGCATACGGCGCCGTGTCGCCGGTGCGGATGACCGCGCGCGATTCCGGCACCAATTGCTTGAAGCGCTGGTGACTGACCGTCATGAAGCGTAATCCCGCAAACTCGGCTTGCAACTGCGCATACCGCGCCGGGCTGGCCGCGGCCATTTCTTCGGTGACGATGATGCAGTCGATGACGAACTCCGCATGAACGGCGCGCAGCACGTCCAGCACCGTCGGAATGTCGTCGACAAGCGCCAGGTCGAGCCGCTGTTGATCCGGCGGCACCGGAAAACCGCGGTCGCAGATTGTCAGAATGTCGGTATGCCCCGTTTCGGCCAGCAGCTTGCTGAGCGCCGGGTTCAGAATGCCGCCGCGTTTCATGCGCTTCCCTCCGTTTCTCGCAGCGCCTGCTCTCGCTGCGACAACGTCAATTGCTCCCGCAGCGATGGCGCCGGCCGCTTGTAGTAAAACGTTTCGACGCCTTCCACGACTGCCGCCGACACAAGCTCCCAGCCGTCTTCGCCCAGTTCGGCCATCGCGGCGCGATTCGTGCTGATGTGGTACTCGAACCGATCGCGTGTCATCGTATTCCCCCTATAGTTGCATGTATCGTGCCTAGTGCTCCATATGATCGTCCGGCTGCGCCGCCTTGACGGTAAGCCCGCCGTCGACCATCAGCAGATGGCCGTTGATTTGCATCGCTTCTTCGGAAGCGAGGAACACGACGGCGTCGCCGATCTGACGTTCGGTGCCGAGCCGTTTCATCGGATTCGCTTCGATTTCCTTCTGCAGAATCGCCGGGTCGGCCAAATAATCGGTGCACATGTCGGTTGCCACGGTGCTCGGGCCAACTGCGTTGACGTTGATGTTGAATTTGCCCAGCTCGATCGCCATGCCTTTGGTCAGCATGTTCGCCGCCGCTTTCGACGACTGGTAATGCGGGATGACCGGGCTTGTGACGACGAGACTGGCGGTCGACAGCACGTTGACGATTTTGCCGTAACGCCGTTCGATCATGCCTTTCGCTGCAAGCTGCGAACAGAGGAAAATCGATTTGACATTCGTGTTGTACGTCCGGTCCCACGTCTCTTCGCTCACGTGCATGAATGCTTCGAACGGCGCGATGCCCGCGTTGTTGACGAGAATGTCGATCGGGCCGAGCGTTTGCTCCACTTCGGCGAACATGCGCCGGGCCTGCTCCTTGATGCCGACGTCCGCCTGCGCGACGACCGCCTTGACGCCGAGCGCCTCGGCCTTGCGTTTCACGTTCTCCGCCTTCTCCCGCGAGCCGTTCGACGTGAAGTTGATCGCCACATGCGCGCCTTCTTCGGCCAGACGGATCACGATCGCTTCGCCGATGCCGCGGCTGCCGCCGGTAACGAGGGCGACGCGGTTATGCAATCTTGCCATTACGGTTGACTCCTCTCGGGAAATGGCCTTACCAGCTCGGACCGATCCGGTTGATACGTAGGATTGAATTCGATCGAGCGAAGTTGGATTGGGTTACCGATAACATTACGGTAAATCATTTCCCGATTGCTGTCAATCGTTTTGTTCGTTACAATGGTAGTCGACACGAAGCTTCAACACACTTTCAACCATTGCGTTTCAAGGAAGGTACCATGGTTACCATATACGATATCGCCAAAGAGGCCGGCGTTTCCGCCATGACGGTTTCCCGGGTTATCAATAACACCGGACGCATCAGCGAACAAACGCGACTTAAGGTGAAGCGCGTTATGGACGAAATGAACTACGTGCCGAACGCGACGGCGCGCAGCCTGGTGCTGCAGCAAACGAAGCTGTTTTCGCTGCTGATCGTCGATATCGCCAACCCGTTCTATACGACACTGGCCCGCGGCGCCGAGGATGCGGCGAACAACGAAGGCTACAAGATTCTGTTCAGCAACAGCGACGAGGATATCGCCAAAGAGGAAGCGTACGTCGACATGATCGTGTCGACACGCGTCGACGGCGTGCTGTTTGCGCCGGCCGGCGACGCCTCGCTGCCGCATCTGGAGAAGCTGCGCCTGCACCGCATCCCGTTCGTGCTGATCGACCGCGAAGTGCCCGGCATCGAAGCCGACACGGTGCTGGGCGACAGCAAGGAAGGCGCGCGCCGGCTGGTGGACTATTTGCTGTCGCTTGGTCATCGCCGCATTGCGCTGCTGAACGGCTCGCCGGGCGTTTCGACCGCGCGGCACCGGCAAACCGGCTATCTCGAGGCGCTCAAGCTGAACGACATCGCCTTTGACGAGCGGCTCGTCGTCGAAGGCGGCTACATCAGCGCTTCCAACGACTGGGCGGACGCTGCGGTGCGGCAGCTGCTGGGTGCGCCCGACCCGCCGACGGCGATTTTCGCCGCCAACAATTTTCTTGCGGCCAGTGCCATTCGCGCCCTGTCCCGCGCCGGCTTGCGCGTGCCGGACGATATCTCCGTCGTTTGCTTCGATGAACTGGAGCATCCCGCCGCGCTCGATCCGTTCCTTACCGTCGCCGCCCAGCCGGCGTACCGGTTCGGCAGCATCGGCATCCGGCTGCTGGTCGACCGCATCCAGTCGCAAACGCATGCCGCGCCCTGGCACAAAATCATCCTCCCGTCCGAGCTGATCGTGCGAAAATCGGCGGCTCCCCGATAAGCTTGCCGGCAAAGACGGCTGCGCTTTGCGAGCCGCATCCTCCGGGTCCGCCGCGTTGGTCGTCCCGCATCGCCCGGGTTAGCCGCGGCGGTTCGATGGGAAGCTCCTCTACTTGCAATCGACGCGCTCTAACGGTTCTGACGGGGCTTATTTCGCTGAAAAAGCCCGTTTTCAACTTGTAACGGTTCTGAGCGTGCTTATGAGGCGAATTTCTCCGGAAATAACGCGATTTTTCCCAAATAAGCTCACCTGGAACCGTTACCTGTTCAAAAGCGGCATTTTTCAAGCAATAGGCGCTCTCAGAACCGTCCCTCAAACTATTCGTCACTTCGTGCCATAGCAGCCATAGCAGCATTATTTTGCCGGAACTGACGCCTACACCATCAATCGCCAGCCTTAAAAGGGCAGCTGGGGTAAAACCGGACACATTGCGGCGGTGATGCGATCGTCGGAGCGACTTTGGTGGCGCGGTTGCGAGGTAAGAACAATAGCTAGTTGTTGCAAGTGGAGCCAAGATGCAGGCACAAATCTGATAACATTTCTACTCCCCTGGTAAGAACCGTCCGACAGTTAATTCAATTTTTCGAACTTTTATAAGATTTGTATACAACTCCAACTATATAAATAATCAGAATAAATATTGAAAGTGAGATCAATATTAATTTGTAATCATATTTTGTGGGAATAATTATAATAATAGACATCAAGATCAATCCGATGTTGGCTAGGTTATTTTGTTGAAACCTGCTCTTGCGACATATTCCATACAAAACCAAGCCTAAAAAAAACAAGAAGAAACCAATCGGTATATAGATTGTCATAAATCTCCTTTCTAACATAAAGATGGAGAGAATGCTTCTCTCCATCTTTATAAATCATTGAAATAAATTATAACCTAAAATTGTTCGATGTAGTGATATGCATCATTAATTGCATCATCTGCATCATTCCAACTGTTTACTGTTTGTAATGCTTCATATGCAACTCCTGCTCCAGTGCCGATAAAGGCGAGTAAATTTACCCAAGTGATTACTGCGATACCTGCCAAGGCTTCCGTTGCAAGATGATGCATACGAAAATCGTTATAATAATTTTCGAATGCATCGACTTCTGCCTTAGCCGTTGCAAACATATAGTGAGCGGCCGTTGTATCTTTTTGTACATTCCCACCGGCAGCAACTCCATAGTAATGCCCTGTGTAATCCATATCTTCGTAACATGCAAAATGATAATTGTACCAGTCACTTGCGTCGTAGTAATGACAGAGGCCTGGAAGTCCCCCCGTATCTGATAGTGTTTGAATTCCTCCGGCTGAGTTCAATTTAATAGAAGTTGCAGTAGGATCCTTGACAAGATTGCCGTTTCTATAGAGTTTATTACCATCCTTAAGAGAATAGTTTGTCATTTTGCTGCCATCTTGGAATTTGGTTTGATATGCTGGAATTTCAGCATATGGAGATACAAGAGTATAATCCTTGTTTTGTCTCAAAATATATTCAACAGAACCTTTTATCTCTTTACGTTCAATTATAGTGGTTTCTTGAACTGTACCTAGCAAATCCCCGTCTGATGTATGTAATTCTCTAGATTGATTAAAAGTTTGTACCTCAGTACCGCTTTGCTTTTCAGATGCAAAAACCGATGTGCCAATAGCACTAAACGCAACAACTAATGATAAAACGAAAGAGAGCATAGTCTTGAAGCTAGAATAGAACTTCATTTTCAAATTCATTCTCCTTGAATTTAGTATATAGAGAGCTGGCCAGCTTCTACTCAAGAATATTGCAATCCATTTAACCCCTTATTTTTCATTTACATACTACACTATACTACAAACTACATCGTATGTATACCAAATATTCTCATGTTATATGATAATTAGGCGATTTTTACGAGAATCATAATGCTTATTATTAGTATAAATCTCATCAATTTAATTAGTATTTATTTCACCCGCTGCCCAGCCCGCTCCCGCCGCATCTGCACCTGCAGACCGTCCCGCCCCCCGACCAAGGTCCAGTGATGACTACGTTCCGCAGACTGTTTTAGCCGGCGTTCTTCTCGTCTACACTGTAGTCATACAGCAATCATGGGAGGAACGACAATCATGGAACGACCGCAACTACCGCCGCAGCTGCAGGAGCTGCTTGACGCTAAACCCGAACCGGCCAATGACGACGCGCAGCCGGAGGCCGCCAATCCGCCTTATGACATCCCGCCGCAGCCGGCGACCAAAGCAAATACAACCACCGGCGCAGCAACAAACGCCGCCAACTCGACGCATCCCGCAGGCGGCAAACAGCCGCCCAAACGCAAGCGCGGCAGCCGATTCTTCGGCATTGCCCTGATCGTGGTTGGCGCGGCAGCGCTGGTCAACTGGGTAAATCCCGACCTGCTGCGCGATTCGTACGATCTGATCGGCGCGACTGCGATTGGAGCCGCGATTGCGGCGCTTGGCCTGTTCTTCATCATCCGCCAGCTCGTGCCGCGCCAGGACGCAACTTACAAGATCGGCCGGCTGACGACAGGAGCCGCGCTCGTTTGGGCCGGCGCCGGCATCGCCATGCCGGACTCGCTGCCCGAAGGCTGGCTGAACGCCGGCCGCTCGATGTGGCCGGTGCTGCTGATCGGCTACGGCCTCGAATACGTCTGGCGCAAAAGCGGCAGCCGCAAAGCGAAGCTCGACTTCGCCGGCCTGTTCCTGCTGCTGCTCGTGATGGCTGTCGCCACCGGCGCGATGTACAGCCGCGTTCTGCCGCTGATCGGCCAGAACGGCAACTACGCCGTCACCGACACGCCGACCGTTGTCGCCGCGGAACGCACCGATAAGCTTGTCGTCACCGGCAACGTCGGCAACATCAAGCTAGTGCCGTCGACCGACGGCAACATTACGGTAACGCCTACGTACCGTTCGTGGAAGAAGCAATCGTTGGAAGCATTGAAGGAGGCCGCGCCGGTGCGAGTCGCCGCCGGAGAGAACGAAATACGCGCCGCCGTACAGGGCGGAGACTACAAAACCAACACGCGCCTGTTCGATCGTTCGACCGCCGCCGTCGATTTGCTGATCGCAGCGCCGGCCGATATCCAGCTCGACAGCCGCACCGAAATCGGCAGCATTGAAGTGAACGGGTTCACGAATGTCAAATCGCTGCACGCGTCGATCGGCGCGATCAAGCTGAACGATTCGCAAGGTGACGTACAGGTGTCGATGTCGATCGGCGACATCGAAGTAAACCGCTTCAGCGGCAAAATCGAAGCGTCCAACTCGCTGGGACGCGTCGCCGTACAAGGCGAGCCTACCGCGAACTGGACGCTCAGCAGTGAAATCGGGCTGGTGCAGGCAAAAGTGCCGCCAAGCAGCGACTACCGCTTCGACTTGTCGGCAAGCATCGGCAACAAAACGATGCCCGAGCTGATCGCCGGCGGGAACGAATCCGGCCTGCACCCCCAGTTGAAATTGAGTACTTCGATCGGATCGGCGGAAGCTTACTATGAATAACATCCGCCTTTCCCTCGTATTTTAGCCGACGGCGTGTTGCTCGACGGTCGCCTCCACATTCGCCGGAGCGACGACCTTCAGCTCCACGCCGCGCGGCGCTTCGACGCGAATATGCATCCGTTTGCCGCTCGGGTCGAGCTTCCAGCCGACATCGATGCGGCCGCCTCCGGGATGCGGCACCGCCCCTCTCGCCCACGAAAGACCCGCCGGCTGCGGTGCGATGCGCACCTTCGACCAGCCGGGATCCGCCCCTTGCACGCCAAGCACATAAGCGCCGAAAAAATAACCCGGCCCTGCCGACCACGCATGGCAGTGGCTGCGTGTCAGCATGTAGTCCGCTTTTCCCCCGCCGTCGCCCTTCGGGTACATCTCCCAGCACGTCGTCGCCTCGTTGTCGATCATTTGGCCGTATTGCTCGCGGATGTCGCCCACAAGCACATCGAATCGGCCCAACGCGGCCAGCGCTTCATGATAGAAGAACGACATGAACGGACTGCCGATCTGGACAAAATCCGCCGGCGGCTGCAGTAAGTACCGCTCTATCCGCCCCAGCCGCTCTCCTTCCGCGATGCCGCACAAATAAGCGACCGTTTGCGTCTGCATGCTGAATACGGTCGATACGCGTCCGTCGGAATGGATACAGTCGAGATAGGCCTGCCGCTCCTCCGACCATAACCTAGCGTTGATCGACTGGCGCAGCGCTGCGGCGGCGGACGCATAACGACCGTCGTACCCGTCCCGGCCGGCCGCCAACTCGTCGGCGGCGCGCAGCGCCTTCACCAGGAACATGTTCTGGTGCGTGACGATCCCTTCCCGCGGCTGATCGATTGGCGCCCAGTCGAGCAAATTCCAGCCGTGCATGTTCAGCAAGCCGTGTTCGTCGCGCTTCTGCAAGTAATGGTCCAGCGTAAAGCTCACATGAGGCCACATCTGTTCGGCAAAATCGCGGTCGCCGCCGTAACGATACAGCTCCAGGCAGGCAATTGCCCAGAAGAACGTCCAGTTCGGAATGACGCTGTTCCAGCCGCTCGGCACCTGGTCGACATACAGCGGCGTTTGGAAACGCGAGCCCGGCACAAGCCGCAGGCAACGATCGACGATCGCGGTGTCCCCGAACAAATAATAGTTGACGAGCGCCTCGTTGCGGGCATCGCCGACCCAGAACGTCTGCTCGTAAGCCGGACAATCGACGAACGTGTCCTCCATGCACATGCGGGTCGTGTGCCGGCTGATTTGCCAGATGTCGTTCAGCATCGGGTCGGCGCATTGGAACCGGCCGATATCGGCAACCGGATAGTTGCTCTGGATCAGCTGCAGCCGGACGACACGCAGCGGGCGCGCCGCTTGCCGGACGACAATCATCGCATACCGCAACCCGCGGCGCACCGGCGACGCATACGATTGCCGGCCTTCGCGGCAAACGTAGCGCAGCGTGTTGTCGAGCCCGTTCGTATCTTGCCGCCAGCCTTCTCGCATGTACTCGAAGCCGTATATATCGACGATCGTGCCGGCCGCGGCATCGATTTCAAACGTCAGAAACCCGGTCAATTCGCGGCCAAAATCGACAATCAACTCGGTGTCGCCGTTCGGGAACAGCGGCACGGTCGCGGCGTTGCCGCCGGCGACGACGGCTTGCTGCAGCCCGAGCGGCACCGGCAGCGGCTCCGCTTGCCGCGTCCAGACGCAGCGGGCATAAACGTCGTCGCGGCTGATGTACGCCGCGCTGACCGGCTGCAGCCATGCACCGGCGGTTTGCGCCAGCTCGGCTGCGGTCGCGACGCCGCGAATGCCGGCAAACGCCGGCGTGGCGCGATCGATCGGCGCTGCCGCCTGATGATCGATGACCTCGCGAATCGCAAAAGGGCCTACGATCGCAAACGTTGTTTCTTCGCCGGCAGAGCCGGCAAGCGGCGATAACAGTTCGAACGGCGATTCGCTGTCTATCGCCAGATGGTATGCGTGGCCATGGGTAGAGCCGCTGACGTCCAGCAGAAGCAAATGGTCGCCGCCCGGCAGCTCCACATCAAGCCGGAACTGGTCGTCGATGACGCGAAACGCCGCTTTTTCGTGCCATACGCCGCCGATGCCCGCTGCCCCGAACAGCCTGCCTGCATCGGGAATGCCGATTGTAAACTTGCCGCCGCGAGCCGTCCGGATCACGGTGCTCAAGTAACCGGAAAGCTCCACGTTGTTGGCGTGCGATCCGCTGTCCGGACGGAACGCGCTCCGCAGATCGAATGCGGCCGCCCATGCGATCGGTTCGACACGGCGCAAGCTTTCCACCCGCACCGGGTAGAAGGGCTCTTCGGTCAGGTGCGGAATCGATTTGGGCACGAGCTTCGTCCACGGCTCCATGCCGGCCGGTCCGAGCACAGACGCCGGCTCCCACCCGGCAGCATCATAAAACGGCTGCGTCCACGCCTCGTCCCACAGACGGGCATCCGTTGCTTCGCTGAAAGCATGCTGGCACGACATCCGTTGCGAACGGATATCGTGGCCGAGGTGAACAGCCGTCGTCCAATCGCTTCCGGTCGCCAGCAGCAGCTCGCGCCTGTCGTCCGTCCCGGCCGTCACTTCCGCCAGCAAACCGCCTCGGCCGCGCAAATAATAAAACGTGGACACGCCAAAATGGAGCGCCAGCACGGCGATCGTGTTCATTTGGCCCGGCTGGAGCAGATGGCCGATGTCGTATTCGTCGTAAGCGAGCTCGAACGGCCATGACCGTACCGGGCCTCGACCGACCTGCACGCCGTTGACGAACAGCACATACCGCGAATCCGCCGTAATCGCGATGGAAGCGCTGTCGTATTGCGTCGCCGTCGCCGGGAATTGCCCGCGGAAACAGCGCCATTCGTTGCGCGGGCTCGTTTCCCCGCTTCCCCATATCCATTCCGCCTGCCATTGCCGCTGCTCGTTCATTTGTGCTCCATCCTCCCGCTTTACTTGTCGTCGGTTTTATTTTAGAGTAAGATCACGCGAGCTTTTACGGTCGATTCGGACATGAACTACGGATGATTCGGACAACAACAAGGAGGCGAAACCCGGTGGCCATTCACCCTTATGTCGGCACGACGCCGGCCCGTTTATACGTGACGCCGGAACGGCCGATCCATGTGAACCGGGTGTCGGAATCGTTCGAGCTGGAGCTGCACAACCATGAATTTGTCGAAATCAATTACGTCAGTGAAGGAAGCGGCTTCCAGCATATCGACGGCCGCGTGCTGCCGGTGACGAAAGGCGATCTTTTTTATTTGCCGCTTGGCGCCTCGCACGTCTTCCGCCCCAGTTCCCCCGCCCCCGGACGCAAGCATTTGATCGTTTACAACATTCTGCTGCATCCGTCGATCATGCGCCGGCTGGCCGCCAAATTCCCGCAAGGCGACGGAATGCGCCGGTTTCTGGAAACCGCCAGCCCGGCGCAGACGTGGCTGCACTTGCGCGATCAGGACGGCTCGTTCCAGCGCATCGCCGAAACGCTTCGCGACGAACTGACGCAGCAGAAGCCGGACTACCTGCTGCTCGCGGAAGCGGAGGTAATCCGGCTGTTCGTGCTGTTGCGCCGCAGCGGCGCGATCGGCGGGGCGCCGGCCGCAGCGGCGGCGGTCCCGCGCGACGACACGCTGGAGCGAATCGTGGCCGCGGTCCGGGAGCGGGCGCTGGAGCCGCTGCAGCTCGGCGAGCTGGCGGCTGCGGCAGGGCTCGGCGAACGCCAGTTCAGCCGGAGGTTTCGGCGCCTTACCGGGATGACGTTCACCGACTATGTGCAGAAGCTCCGCATCGAACGCAGCTGCGAACGGCTGCTCGCCACCGGCGACAGCGTGTCGGCTATCGCCCGCGACTGCGGCTATCAGGACATCACCTTCTTCAATCGCCTGTTCAAAAAAAAGACCGGCCAAACGCCGCTGCAATATCGCAAGCGGCGCAAGCCGGAGTAGGCAGGTTTCGCGGCCGGTTCAGCGTCCTTTGGCGGGAGCGGAGCCGGCCGTTCCTTTCTCCCTGCCGCCGAAGCGGCCGGTGAACAGCAGCAGCACGAACGACAGCGCGATCACGGCCCCCGTCAGCGTCCAGGCGGTCGTTCGGTGCCCCGAATCGACCGCCACGTAAATGGCGGTCGGGATCGTTTGCGTGCGGCCGGGGATATTGCCGGCGATCATCAGCGTGGCGCCAAACTCGCCCAGGCTGCGGGCAAAGCCGAGCACGTAGGCGGAGATGACGGAGCGGTACGCCAGCGGCAGGCTGATGTAGCGGATGACGGCCCATTCGCTGGCGCCCGACGACCGCGCCGCGTCTTCCAGGTCGCGATCGACCAGCGCGAAGCCGGTTTTCATCGTCTGGTACACGAGCGGGAACGCAACGACGACCGACGCGATCACCGCCGCCCACCAGGTGAACACGATCGGTTTGGCAAACAGCCATTCCGCCAGCTTGCCTACGGCGCTCCTACGCCCCAGCAGGACGAGCAGCAGAAAGCCGACGACCGTCGGCGGCAGCACGATCGGCAGCATGAACGCGGTATCGAGCAGTGTCCGCCCCGGAAACTTGCGCCGTGCCATCCACCAGGCCGCCGCGATGCCGAGAACCGCCACCAGCACGCTCGACACGAGCGCCACCTGGACGGAAAGGCGGATCGGATGCCATAGCTCGTCCCCGTTCATGCCTTCCGCCCCCTTTTCTCATGCGAGCCTGCGCGGCCCGTTTATCATTTCGGCACGACAAACCCGTATTTCACGAATATATCGAGCGCTTCCTTCGATTGCAAGTAGTTGTACAATTCTTCCGTCTCTTTGGCGTTTTTCGTCGCCTTGACGATACCGATCGGGTATTCGATGGCGCCGTACGTACCCGGCGTAACCGTAAACGCGATTTTGGCCTTGGTCGACGTCAGCGCATCCGATTTGTACACGAAGCCGGCTTCGGCGTTGCCGGTTTCCACTGTTTGCAGCACGGCTTTTACGTCTTTGGCTTGAACGGTTTTGCTTTGCAGCGAGTCCCACAGCTTGGCGTTCGTCAGCGCGTCCTTGGCGTATTGCCCGGCGGGCACGCTTTCCGGAATGCCTACCGACAGCACTTTTACTTCCGGCTTGGCCAGATCGGCGACTCCGGTCAGCGTCAGCTTGCTGTCCGCCGGCACGACAACGACCAACTCGTTGCTCAGCAGGTTGCGCTGCTTGCCCGCGTCTACCAATTGTTTGTCGACAAGCGTCTTCATATTTTTGCTGGCGGCGGACAGGAACAGATCGGCCGGCGCGCCTTGTTCGATTTGCTGCTGCAGCGTACCGGAGGCGCCGTAGTTAAACGCCAGCTTCACGTTCGCGTGCGAGGCTTCGTACTTTTTGCCGATTTCGTTCAGCGCGTCGGTCAAACTGGCGGCCGCCGAAACGGTAAGCTCTACCTTGGCCGCCGGCGTTGTCGAAGCAGACGGGGACGCGCTTGCCGGAGTCGGCGACGCAGTGGCCGGCGATGCCGACGCCATGGCGCCCGGTTTCGGCGACGATGCCGATTTGGTGTCGTCCTTGGACCCGCATGCGGCGATGGCGATTGCCATTGCGGCAATCAAAAGAGTCAAATACAAACGTTTCATTTTCCACCCTCCCATGGTTTCGTTCGTTCTGTTTGGTTTTATTTCGTTATGTTTAGACATGTTTGATTATACCGGTGTCGGTTTAACGTTGTAAATACGGAGTTGCGCGGCAACGTGGCAATTCCATGAACGATTGCTAGCCGGCGAACCGGTTTATCAAGGCAATTGCTTATGAAAGTAAACCCAAGCTGGAAAAAGGCAAGGGGAGTTGCCGTTGATCAAACAAGCAATGAAAGCACCTGCTCGATCTCAAAAGATGTATCGTCACGATTGATGCAACTCGCAACGTTGGAGAAATAACGGAACCTCCTTCCGCTATTCGGTGCTCAACAGCCAACTTTGGCGCAATAGCGGAATCTCTTTCCGCTATTCAGTGCTCAACAGCCAACATTGGCGCAATAGCGGAATCTCTTTCCGCTATTTCATGGAATCGTGTCTCAGGAGCAGGGTGACGGTGAATCGTAACCATTCGTAAGCGATTGCCCTGACCGGTTCCTCCCGCGGCGAAGGGACGACTTTTGTGCTACAATGAAACAATCGTTGCCGTTCGGAAGCTTGTACATCCAGATGCATGTTGAGGATAAGAAAAGCTTCTATCGAAGCACTTCGAGGAAGTTGACCCGGCTTTAGCGGTAACATTTCATGCCGAATCAGGAAGTGCCGCTCCGGAGTTTATACTTTCTGATTCTGTAAAAAATACTCGTCTATGCGGGAGAAAGGATACCGGCGATGAGCGACGTTTCGTACACGGTGGAAGAGATCGCCAAATTGCTGAAAATTTCAAAGCTGACCGTTTACGAGTTGGTTAAAAAAGGCGAACTGCCCGCCTATCGTGTCGGCAAACAAATGCGCGTCGACAACGTCGACCTGGACGCCTACAAGAGGCGCAGCAAACGGGCGCGCCATTCCGCTTATGCGTCCGCTCCTGCGCCGGGCAGCCTGTCCGCTGCCGGGTTGTCAACCGTCGCGCCTTCGGCGGCGCGCCAGTTGGTCATCACCGGCCAGGACGTCAGCCTCGACCTGCTGGCCCGGCAGCTTGAGAAGGCGGCGCCCGGCTACCGGCCGCTGCGTTCCTATGCCAGCAGCATGGACAGCCTGGTCGCCATGTACCGCGGCGAAGCCGATATCGTCAGCACGCATCTGCTCGACGGCGATACCGGCGAATACAACATCCCGTATGTACGCAAGCTGCTGATCGGCTCGTCCTGGACGATCGTCAACCTGCTTGCGCGGCGGGCCGGTTTTTACGTGCGCGAAGGCAACCCGCTCGGCCTTGCCGATTGGACAAGCCTGCGCGGCAGAAGCGGCTTGCGCGTGGCGAACCGCGAGCGCGGCGCGGGCGCGCGCGTACTGCTCGACGAGCAGCTGCGGCTGCACGGCATTGAGCCGTCAAGCCTGCTCGGCTACGAAACAGAGCATACGAACCATCTCGGCGTCGCCGGCTGCATCGCCTCGGGCGATGCCGACTTCGGCGTCGGCCATGAAAAAGCCGCCCGGCTCGTGGGCGGCATCTCGTTCATCCCGCTCGCGGTCGAGCGGGTCGACTTGGTCATGCTGAAGAAAGGCAACGCCGAGTGGATCGAAGCCGTGCTGCGCATCCTTCGCTCCGACTCGTTTCGCGGCGAGCTGCAGGCAATGGGCGGCTACGATTTGACGCAGACGGGTCAGGTGCTTTACGAAACGTAGTTTGGAAAGGAGTCGGCCGGTCAGCCGACGGGTAGAATCGTTGGGTTGGGGGGCCGATGCCGCTCATTCTGTATGATTTTTCGAGTATAATCGTTGGGTTGGCTCCGGTACCGTTACGCCAGCGCGATGTCGGCCAAACTGTAAACGCTGATCGCAAGCACGGCCAACGACACCGCGCAGCATGCATACACATGGCCGTTGCGGCGTTTCTCCTTCCAGGCTTTGCGCAGTTGGGCAAGAGCAAGGGCGATACTGGCGACATTCAGCAGCAGGATGGCGGGCATCAGCCCGGCGATCCATCCCCCGCCGGCCGTATTGCCGGCAGCGGCGTGATGGTGCGCGCCCATCTCGCCCGCACTCAGCAGCATCGGCGCGGAAAACCAGTGCACCAGATGAAACAGCAGCGCCGGCAATACGGATACGAACGAAACCGCCGCATATTTGACGTCTACCGCCCAATGCCGAATTTTCACAATCACGCCGATTCCTCCCGCTGCCGCTTGATCTCCCGACTCCTTCCCAAATTTATGTCGAAACTTCGTCCCATAGACCGGATAAGCCGCCTCTTCCTGCCGCTTAAAGCTCCAGCAGCACGCCAAGCCCGCGTTGTTCGGCTTGTTTGCCGTACCAGGCGGCGATGGCGACGTCGAATATCGCCAGCCCCATCGGCGCAAACAGCAGCGGCCGCGGAAGCCGCTGCAGCCTCGCCGCATCGCTGCTGACGAGCGCCGGAAACGCCAGCGCCTGCCCGCGCTCAAGCAAGCCGCCCAAGTGCAGCCGCTCGATATCCGTGTCGGCGCGGCACACTTCGTTCCAGTCGTCGACGACAAATGTCGCGACGGCAGCCAGCGCCCCCGGCAAATAATCGCGCAGCGAAACGTGCAGCAGCAGCGCATCGCGCTTCGGCGTCAGCTCGATGTAGCGGTCGGTCGCCACCGTGCACGTCACCACCACGTCGGCCCCAGTGTACGCCTCGCGCCACTCCGCTTCGCCGCATCGCACGATACGCTCGTCGCCGCCTAATGGCGTCCCTTCCCCTAGCGTCGCCCGCTTGTCGTAGACGCCAATACGCGCGATCGTGTCGCCGAACAACTCGGCCAGCATGCGCGCATGCATGCTGCCGATCGGACCGGCGCCGATGACAAGAGCCTGCCGCTTGCGGCCGTCAGACGGCAACAGTTTGCGCAGCAGCGCTGCGCTCACAGCGGTCGTGCGTACCGCGTTCGGCATGCCGCCGGCAATAAGCAGCTGCGGTATGCCCGTGTCCGGATCGTTCACCACGGTGACGCCGTGAGCACGCGGCAAACCGGAAGCGACATTGGCCGGGAAACTGGCAATCCATTTCAAGCCGGCGGCCCTGACCGGACGACCGACATACGCCGGCATCGCGATGATCCGGTTGGCCGGATCGCCGTATTGCAAGTAAGGCTTCAGCGGCTGTGCGCACTCCCCCGCCGCGTAAGAGCCGGCGGCCGCCTCAATGACGTCCGCCAGTTCACCCCAAGGCATGCCGACGGCGTTCAAATCCCGGTCGTTCAAATATCGCACGGATCGTTGTCTCCTTTCGTGCTGCCTGATCGAAGCGTTGCCAGATAAGCCGGTCCGAACGTGGCGTTCACCCAACCGTCGTCATAAATCGTATCCAGGTACCGCTCTCCGCGGTCCGGCAGCAGCACCGCACATACGCTGCCCGGAGCGATCCGCTCCCGGTACGCGGCAACAGCGGCAACAACGCCGCCGGAAGAACCGCCGGCGACGATCGATTCCCGGCGGGCCAGCAGCCGGCAATAACGAATGCTGTCGCGGTCGCCGACCGTCACAACGTCGTGCACGCCTTCAGCCGGCTTAAGCGCCGGCTCAATACCCGCCCCGATGCCGGGCAAATGCCGCTTCACGCCGGCGTTCGGCCGCCCGAAAATGACGCTGCCCGCAGCGTCGACGGCGATCACGCGCGTAGCCAGGCCATGCTCGCGGATATAATCGATGCAGCCGCGAAGCGTGCCGCATGTGCTGACGCCAAGAAACAAATAGTCGATCGCCGGCACATCGGCGGCCAGTTCCGCCATCGTCGTGCGCTGGTGGGCCGCCGCGTTGTGCGGGTTGGCGTATTGATTCGGCCAGAACGCGTCCGGCAGCCGGCACAGCCAGCGGCGCACCCGGTTCAGACGCGCCGGGACGAATTCGCCCGTCGCCGGGTCGGGCCGGCTTACAAGATCGATCCGGGCGCCATACGCGCGCAGCAGCCGCAAATTGGCTTGCGTCGTCCGCGGATCGACCACGCAGACGAAGCGGCAGCCGAGCAAATTGCAAGCTTGCGCCAAGCCGATCGCCAGGTTGCCCGAACTCGACTCCACCACGACCGAACCTTCCCTCAGCTTGCCTTCGTGCTGTGCCGCTCGCAGCATGTCGATGGCCGGCCGATCTTTGACGCTGCCTCCCGGATTGAGCATCTCCAGCTTGGCGTACACCGCGAACGGCGCATCCCGAAACAGTCTCGCCAGCTTGACGGCAGGCGTTTTGCCGATCGCTCCCATAATATCGTCGCAGGCGCTCATAATCGCCCTCCTTGCCGGGTCACTGGCCGGTCACGTACAGCTTCTTGCGCTTGACGGCTGCCGTTCCCGCCAGCCCGCGATAGTGCGCTTCGTTGTCCGCATCGACTTGCCGCACGTCGATCGACGCCAGCAAACCGGCGCGGATCATATCGCCGATGGCCGGAATCGCGTCACAGGCGCCGTCTTGAATCCGGACGATCGTTTCCTCGTCGATCGTCGTTTCGCTGAGCAAATAAACGCGCATGCGATTATGCTCCACGGCGACCCGCACTTCCGTACCGGGCGGCGCAAACGTATGCACGACATGTTCGATGTCGTAGACGCTGATTTTTTCGCCGTGCTTCAGCTCCGGTCCGATCCGTTTCACCAACGCCGCGAACGTCATTCGTTCACGCCCGTCGATCGTCATCGCGCGCAAATCGCGCACCACATCGTACGTCACGAACCGCAGCGCCGGAAATTGCCGCCGGACGAAAGAAGTCAACACCAGCACGGATTCCCCTTCCGGCAATTCCATGCCGGGCAGTCCCGCTTCTGCCGGCGTTGCCCCTTCCGCGAACAAACCGTCAAGCAGCACATAACGATCGGTTGCCGCATCGCGGTACGCAATCGTGCCGATTTCGATGCTGCCGTACGTGTCGATGACGGCATCGGCGCCGATCCCGAGCCTCGCTGCCGCTTGCTTCCGCCAGGCGGGCGGCGCCGCTTCGCCAACCAGCATGACGCACATGACGCCCCAATCGAACGAATCTCCGGCCGCGGCCAGCATGCTGTCGAGCAGCGATGGCATCGTGTACAACACATCCGGCCGGAAGTCCGCAATCGCCGCCAAATGCCGCTCCACCGGTTCGTGGAACGGGATGCTTGCCGTCAATAAGCCAAGTTGTTCGAACACGGCAATTGCCGTTGCCGCCGCATGGCCGGTGCCCATGTCGCTGAGCGCCCTCCTTGCCGGATACGGCTGGAGCAGCCGGGTGAACAGCTCCGTTTTGGCCGCCAAATACGCCGCTTCGTCCGCATCGTCATACACAATCGCTTTGCGCATGCCGCCGCTTGTGCCGGATGTCCGGTATACGTAAAGCCCCCCGCCGGCCATCGTCGCCGACCGCTCATAATAAGGCATCAGCTTGTCGTGGGTAAGCAGCGGCAGTTGGCTCCAATCAGCGCCGCTTGTTGTCAGTTCCCGGTACCAGGGGTGAAGCGCCAGCACTTCCTCCAGTTTCGCGCTTACGGATTCGTCCGTTGGCGCGGCGATGCCCGTTGCTTCCATTCCTTTCCCTCCTTGCGCCGTTCCAATACTAGCATCTTATGCAAAATAGTTGCTTGCGTCGCTGTTCTTGCCCACTCCCCGCAGGATGTGCGTTCATACGCTAGATTAGAAGAAAGGGATGATACGATGGGGCAAAAGGCTGGGCGCTACGCGCGGTTGGCGCATGATAAATGGACCAAAACGAACATTCTGAACCGCAATCGCACCGTCAAACCGCACATACCTGCTACGATGCGGTACAGCGGCGCCGCACTTCAGCGCATGCTTGCCCTTTACGGCATGGTGTACGTCAAACCGAACCGCGGTTCGCACGGCCGCGGCGTCATTCGCGTCGAAAAACATAAAAACCGGGCAGGCGTCGTCGCCTACTCGGTTCATATCGGATCGTCGCGCCGCACAGGCTTCGGCCTGGCAGCGCTGTTGGCCGCGCTCAGACCCCACGTTTCCAGAGAAACGTATTTGATCCAGCGGGGCATTAATTTGTTGCGGCATCGGGGCCGCAAGTTCGACATTCGTCTTGTGACGCAGCTTGACCGCAATCGCAGGTGGCGGGTTACTGGCGCGCTAGCGCGCGTCGCCCATCCCGGCAAAGCGGTGACGAACGGCTCGCAGGGGGCGACCATCCGCACTTGCGACGCGGCGCTGGCCGGCTCGCTCGGCTTCAGGGATCGCGTTCGCCTGATCTCCGGGCTGCGCCGGCTCGGCCTGAGATCGGCGCGTACGCTCCGGCGCGCCTTCCCGCATCTAAACGAGCTCGGCTTCGACATTGCCGTCGACGGATGGCGCCGCAGCTGGATTCTCGAAGTCAACACAAGACCGGAAGCCATCCCGTTCCGCAAGCTGGCGGACCGCACGATGTACCGCCGCATCCTGGCTTTTCGCAGGCTGAACGGCAATTTCACGACGCGATGAGGTAGGCCGGGAAGCCGAACCTCGAGGACCTCTTGGAAAAATAGCCCATAAAAAATGGCTTATTCATCCATTTTGCTCCCCTCCATTAAAAATAGCCAGTAAAAACACTGGCTATTCTGACCAAATTGCCCCAAAATGGCACATTTCAATGAAATAGCCAGCGATTTCACTGGCTATTTTGCCGTGGCCGGTCATTTTCAGCGAAATAGCCCCTGAAACATGGCTTATTTGGCGGACGCAGCACCGTCTCTGCTTGCGCTCATAGCCAGAACGACAGGAACGCGCCGGAAAACGAGCGCTCGAAATCATCCAACCGGACGAAATGCCGTTCCCAATTGTACGCGGCATAAGACGACGGATGGTGGACGATAAAACCTTGCAGCTCCCCGTCCGCCATCACATAACCGAGCGCCACAATGAGGTGCCCTCCGGGCGCAAGGAGAGCGCCGTCCGGCTTCCGTTTCCCGCCGTTAAAGCCCGCTGTAACCGAAACGATGCACGGCCTGTTCTGCTCCAGTTCGGCTAGCACGTCGCGAGCGCCGCTGCGCCGGATCGACTTCCCCCGGACCCGGTAGCCGGCGGCCAACTCGACCAACCCTTGATGGATCCACCCTTTATCGCAATGGGCGCCGCTTGCCGCGCCCCGGTAGACCAACTCGCCATAAGCTTCGCTTGGCGGCTCGCCGCAATGACGCCGGAAGCCGTCGATCACCATCTTCAGCGAAGCGATTCCGCAGCCGCGCACCTGCCAGTGTTCCGCGTCCTCCTTGCTGCGGAAGCCCTGCAGGTGTTCGTCGGCAAAATCGACCATCTGCGTATAAAACGGGATCGGATAAGAAACGAGGAACGTTTGCGCAGATTCGTTCGGTTGCATCGCTTGCATTCGGTTGCGGTTCCTTTCCCCGTTACGGCTGCTCCCGCAGCAGCGGCAGCGCCATCAGCGTTTCGTCGGAATAGTTTCCTTCGTATTTCAAAGCGCGTACTTCGACGCCATAGCTCCGAAAGCCAAGCGCTTCATACAGCCGATGAGCGCGATCGTTGGCGGACACGACCGCCAGATGGAGTTGCTCCACGCCGTCAAGCCGTTTCGCCCGTTCGATCAACGCAAGCAGCATCGCCTTGCCAACGCCCCGGCTTCTCGCTTCCGGCGCGACGAACATCCCGTAGACGTTTCCTTTATGAGCGGTTTTGACGCCGCTTTCCCGCACAAACGTCACGATGCCGACCAGAGCGCCTTGGCGGTCGAATGCGCCCAGCGTAAATTTGCCTTCCGCAGCCAGAACCCGGTCAGCTACGAATTCCAGCGAAAAAGTTGCTTCCCGCTCGTACGTCGATCCGAACGCCTCGGGATTCAGCTGCAATGCGCGCAAGCGCAGCTGCCGATACGCTTCAACGTCGTTTTCATTCAATACGCGAATGTTCACCGTATCCCCTCCCCCGTACCATTTCGCCAAATGGATACGAGTTCCTTCCTTCATTCCACCGCGAATCGGTCTCCCCGGCTCGTTGCACATCTGATGTGCCAGGAGCGGAGCGATTTCGATGCCTTCCAGTTCGTGAAGCACAATGCTTTTCCCGTCAATCCTCATCGTGGCCGTCCCAGACAGCACGAAAAAAGACACTTTGCTTCATGCGCGCCATTCCCCCGTCCGCCAACTAACCTCCTGCAAAATAGGCCCTATTTTCTTGCCTATTTCGCCAAAAACGGGCCGTCCATACGAAATAACCAACGAAATCACTGGCTATTTCGCTTGAAATGCCTATTGGAAGGCGATCACGGGCAAATAACCAGTGAAATCACTGGCTATTTCCTTCGAGCCGGGCGATAAGGGGCAAATAGGCCATTTTTCATGGGCTATTTTGGTTGCCGAGCAATAAATCGGGCCATTCAGAGCGTAGCTCGCCAGGATCTGCTTCCTGCAGCAGCGCGCGAGAGCGCTCGTTCACGAAGCAGCGAAGCGGAAGGGCTGCATCCGAAAACAACAAGCGATCGAAGGAGAATCCCTCCGAGTCCGCTCCCCCTTTAATGCCACCCGTACGTATTGTGCGCGCGAAGCTCGCGGTCGGACAGCTGCGGCACGTTCAGGTTGACGAGCTCGCCGCCCAACACATGCGGATTGCCTTCCGCCGCCAAATGCACGATCAACTGCCGACGCAGCGTGGCCAGCAGCGCCCGATCCCGCAAAGGTGCCAATTCGCCGCGATCGTTAACGGCATCAAATAACAACTCCTTGCCGTCCTCGGCACTGTACATATATTTGTACCCACCCGTGTGCAGCATATGCGAGTGGCCGATTTGGCCATGCCGCTCGCGCCGCACCGCCTGCGCCTCGCCGCGCACGAGCGGCAGCAGGCTCCGCCCCGTAATGTCCGGCGGAACGTGAGAGCCGGCGATGCCGCAGAACGTCGCGAACAAATCGTCGAGCCCGACCAGCGCATCGCACGTCCCCCCGGCCGCAAACGTTTCGCCTTTCGGCGGGAGGACGATCAGCGGAATGTTCGCCGACGGCTCGAGAAAGGTCGATTTGCCGGTATCGTCCATGTCCCCGAGCATTTCCCCGTGGTTGCTGGCGTACACGATCCTTGTGTCGTCCAGCGCGCCGACGCTGCGCAGCTTGCCGAGCAGCCGCCCGAGCTGGTGATCGAGATGCGTCACCATGCCGTAATACACGCCGCGCGCCTTGCGCAACGCCTTCGGCTTCATCCTCACCGAGTTCCACATTTCCCGGTGCTTGCGCAAGTCGTACGGACACGCGTCCGTATAAATCCAGTACGGCACAACCGGCGCCGGCACGTCTTCGTCGTCGTACATCGAATAGTACGGCTCGTGCACCGTATTCGGCAGATGCGGATCGATCAGCGACAGCCAGAGAAAAAACGGCTGCGTGCGGTCGCGATAGTCGAGGAACCGGATCGCATGATCGACGAGCCAGTGCGTCATCGTCCATTCCGCCAGCATTTGGTTCCAATCCGGGAACGGTTCGTTCATGCCGATACCGGACCCGCTCTTCAATTGCAGCCGCGCCTAGTCGTTGTACTGGTTTTCGCCGACAACGCCTTCGAAACCGCCGCGAAAGCTCGGCTCGGTATGCCAATGCGTTTTGCCCATAATCTGCGTCTGGTAGCCCGCCTGCGTCAGCAAGCTGCCGAGGAACAGCTCGCGCCTCCGCTCGATCCGGTAATCGATCGCATAGTCCGGCTTGCCGTACACGTGCGCCTGAATGCCGGTGACCAGCGTCGTTCGCGCCGGTATGCACACGGGACAGTCCGCGTAAGCGCGGTCAAAACGGATGCCCATCTGCGCCAGCTTGTCCAGATGCGGCGTACGCACGCACGGATGGCCGGCGCAGCCGAGCGTATCGGCGCGATGCTGGTCGGATGTAACGAACAGCACATTCGGTTTTCCCCGTACTCCCTGCCTCCCTTGCATCCCCGCTCGCCTCCCTTACCCTTTGACCGAACCGAGCACGATGCCTTTCATGAAATACCGCTGCAGGAACGGATACACGAGCATGATCGGCAGCGTGCCGAGAAAAATTTGCGCCGCCCGTACGGTCCGGTCGCTGACGAAAATCCAGACATACACCGTGCGGAATCGGAACTCCCTCGTCTCCTTGGATAGCGGGAAAGCGATCAGCACGACCAGCAGCAGCGACAGCGGCACCGCCATCAGCTCGCGCTGCAGCGTAACGCCGATCGACCGCCAAAACTCCGGCTTCTCCGACACGAACGAATACGTCTTGACCGTAAACTCGACCGGCCATAACGCCACCCGGCCCGCTTGCGCCGCCGCGCTTGAGCTGAACGAAATCGCCAGCACTTGCAGCAGCGGCATGAAGCAAAGAAAGGTCGCCACGGACAACAGCGTATAATTGGCAAGAACGAATATCGTCCACCCCACGTTTAATGGCCTGTTCATGCGACTTCTCCTTCCGGGCGGACAACGTCAGAAAATGCGATAATGGGCAAACCGGTACGCAAGTGCATACGAAACCGACATCAGCACGAGCGAAACGATCGATTTGAAAAAGCCGACAGCCGTCGACACGCCGAACTGGTAATCGATCAAACCGAGCCGGTACACCATCGTATCGAGGATATCGCCCGTTTCGTACACGGACGGGCTGTACAGGTTGAACACCTGATCGAAGCCGGCGTTCAGCACGTTGCCGAGGCTCAGCGTCGCCATCAGCACGATGATCGGCAGAATGCCGGGCAGCGTAATGTAGATCGTTTGCTTCCACCGGCCGGCGCCGTCCATGATCGCCGCTTCGTACAGCGACGGGCTGATCCCGGTGAACGCCGCCAAATAAATGATCGTGCCCCAGCCGAATTCCTTCCAGCTGTGCGTCGCGACGAGCACATACGGAAACCAGTCCGCATTGCCGACAAAAAAGATCGATTCGACGCCGAACCAGCCGAGCGCCTGGTTGACCAGCCCGCTGGACGGGGACAACACGTCAAGGAAGATGCCGGACAATATAACCCACGACAGGAAATGGGGCAAATAAACGATCGTTTGCACCGTACGCTTGAACGCCGCCCGGCCCACTTCGTTAAGCGGCAAGGCGAACACGATCGGCACAACCAGCCCGACGACGATTTTCATCAGCGTGACGAAGACGGTATTCCACAGCACCTGCTGGAAGCCGGGAAGTTTGAACGCATACGTAAAATTGTCGAAGCCGACCCACGGCGAGACGAACAGCCCTTTGGTCAAATCGAGCTTCTGAAACGCGATCGCCATCCCCGCCATCGGACCGTAGCTGAACAGCAGCACGATCGCCAGGCCCGGCACGTTCATCAGATGCGAGCCATATCGATTTCCAGCAGGTTGGCGTAATATTGCACCCGCGAATCGATGGAGCGCTGCAGTTCCTCCTCCACGCTGCGTTTGCCGCTCTTGATAAAATGCAGGCTGATGTAGGTCAGCGGCGTAATGACAAGCAGAAACGCCAGCACCAGCTTGTAAAAAACCGAAAATTTCCAGTTGAACCACCGCGGCATGCGTTTCCCCCTCCCCTTTCGGGAACCGGTCATGTAGCTTCAATCTACCTCACCCGTTGCGGAAATCCAAGCTCCCTTCGGAAAACGACATAACGATGATCGCATTCGGCGGCAAAATAGTTAACAGAAGATAAGCTGGGTTAACAAAACGATAGTGCTGCCCGCCCGCCATTTCGTTAAGCTAGGGAATGGATTCGCAGCACGGTGCACAGCGCCGATCGGGAGGAACTCATTCATGTTATCGCAAGCGTTCGAGCGGGCCGTCGCCGCCGGGGATTTGTTGCCGCGGGAACGGTTTCGGCCGTTCCCGGACGCGGCCGACCGCGAGGGCTGGTCGGCCGTCGACCCGGAGGCGGCGCGCATGTGGCTCGCCGAAGCGGAAGCCTATGCCGGCTTCGCCTGGCCCGCCTTGACGATGCAGCTGTATGCCACGTATGCCAAACAAGGCGTCATCATGGATTATTTGCACGCCTATTGGGAAAGGCGGAGCGCGCTCGGCACGCTGCTGTTCGCGGAATGCATCGAGCGGCAAGGGCGCTATCTGGAGCAAATCGTCAACGGGATCGGGGTTATTTGCGAAGAAACGACGTGGGTCGTCCCGCACCACAACGGCCGGATGAAACGCAGCGGCGCCAGCGTGCCGGACGAAGGCGATCACGAAGTCGAGCTGTTCAGTTCCGAAACAGCCGCGCTGCTTGCGGTGACGGCTTATCTGCTGCGCGAGCCGCTGCTCGCCGTCGGCGGGGAACGGGTGCTCGCGCGCATCGGCACGGAAGTACGCCGGCGCCTGCTGGAGCCGTTTATGGAATTCGACGATTATTGGTGGATGGGCTTCGCGGACGACAAGCCGCTGAACAATTGGAACCCGTGGTGCAACGGCAACGTGCTGCTCGCCTTCCTGCTGCTGGAGACGGACGAGCCTCGCCGGGTGGCGGGCATCCGCAAGGCGCTGCGCAGCCTGGACGAATATATTCGCCGGTTCCCGGCGGACGGCTGCTGCGACGAAGGGCCGATGTACTGGGGCGGCGCGGGCGGCGCTTTGATGCGGGCGCTGGAGCTGATGCAGCGGGCGACGAACGGCCGGTTGAACGTGTTCGCCGAGCCGCTCATCGGCGAGATCGGCCGCTATTATTACCGGGTTCACATCCACGACAGCCACTTCGTTTCGTTTGCGGACGGAGACGCCAAGCTGACGGTCATGAGCATGGCCTACTTGTACGGCAAGCGGATCGGCGACGAGGCGCTGATGAAGCTGGGGGCGACGGCGCCGTTTTGCCGGCCGGACCGCTACCAGTGGTTCATCCCGTCGACGCTGCTTCTCGACTGGTTCGCGCGGGAGGAAATCAATCGGCTCGGCGCATCGGCGCCGTACGTACGCGATGCCTGGATGGCGGACCGCCACGTCATGACGGCGCGCGAGCGCGAAGGCAGCGCACGCGGTTTGTATCTCGCCGCCAAAGGCGGTACGAATGCGGAGTCGCACAACCATAACGACATCGGCAATTTTATCGTTTACGCCGACGGGCTGCCGGTGCTGATCGATCTTGGCACCGAAAACTACACGGCCAAGACGTTCGGCCCGCAGCGGTACGAGCTGTGGTATGTGCAATCGGCCTACCACAATGTGCCGACCGTAGGCGGCGCGATGCAGATGGCTGGCGAGCAGTTCCGCGCGGAGGAAGTCGCCTGCGCGCTTGACGCCGCCCATGCGGAGCTGCGGCTGGAGATGGCGGCGGCTTATCCGGCCGAAGCGGGCATCGTGTCGTGGCGGCGCAAGCTGCGGCTCGAACGCGGCAAAGGCAACGACGAAGGCGACTCCGGCGACGGGAGCGGCGCGTCGATCGTCGTCGACGACACGTTTGCGCTGGAGCGGCCGGCGGTGGTGGACTACACGCTGATGACTCCCTGGCAGCCGCTGTCGGACGGCATCGGCAGCTTCGTCCTTGCGCCGGAAGTCGGCCGGCCGGTGCGTTTAGGCTTCAACGCGGATGCGCTGGCGCTGAGTTGGGAAGCGATTCCGCTGGCCGACGCCCGGCTGCGGCGCAACTGGGGCGATACGGTGTATCGCGTCATCTTGCGGGAGAAGACGGCGGTGCTGCAGGGCCGCCGGGTGCTGTTGATCGAGATGGCGTAAGCGAAGGCGGCCAACCCAAATAGCTCATGAAAAATGGCTTATTTGCCCGATTTCGCCCGCCTTGTCGGAAATATCCAGTGAAAACACTGGCTATCTCAACCCTGAAGCCTCAAAATCGACCTTTTTAAAGAAATAGCCAGTGATTTCACTGGCTATTTCTTATGGACCGCCCGTTTTTAGCGAAATAGGCAATAAAATATGGCCAATTGCTCAGGGGGCTTGATCGGAGCGGCACAAAAGCGAATTTGTTCGTTGGCGGATGGGGGAATGGCGCGCATGAAGCAAAGTGTCTGGACCATGACAGTCGGGCCTCCCTCATAAGGCCAGCCCCCCTCGCACCGGCCCGCCCCACTGGCGGCTTGGCAGTTCTCATTATCTGTGGCTTCAGCGAATATTGACCAGAGCTTCCGCCTGTTACCCGAAACGTCGGCCGCCAACGGTCACATCCGCGGCAATTCGTCCCGGTCTTGCTACCGTCAGTTGATAAGTGCTTCATTCGCGCGGAGAAACCTTCGGCGCCCAAGTCGGTCTCCCCAAGCGGAAGCAGCTCGGTATGCAATCTCGCCAACGCCACCACCCGTTCCTCCAACTGGTCCAAAAGTCGCGCGCCCCCATAACGGTTCGAAGTGGTCGGAGACGATCACGTCAGGCTGCAGCTTCCGGTAATAGGCGGCGCTTTTCTTGATTTTATACTTTCTGTCCCGACAAGTGAACACAAACGGTCCCGGCTTCTACAGCCAGGACCGTTTCGGCTATCGGCACCGTTCGACACCGCTCATTCCACCTTTGCGCCGTACGCGCGCAGGAAAACGACCGCCTGGGAGGCATCCATCCGGGTGCCCTTGACGTCAAACGACTTGAAGTCAACGCCGTCGAGAATTGCGCCGCGCAGATCGGCCCCTTGCAGCTCGGATTTGGCCAGAACGGCGCGTGTGAAGTCGCAGTCCCGCAGATCGGACTTGCCCAGGTTGCTTTCATACAGATCCGCTTCGACAAAACGGATGTGCCGCAAATCCTGCTTCACCAACCGCGCATGCCGGAGGTTCGTGTATGACCAGTCGCCTTTGAGCAGCGTGATGCCGTCCAGCTTCGCCCGGGAGAAATCCGAGCCCGTCATCTTGCAGTCGACGAAACGGGCGACGAACAGGTTGGCCTCGGCGAACCGGCAGTTTTCAAACGCCGATTCCGTGTGTACCGATGCGTTCAGCGTAGCGCCGCGGAAATCGCATTTAACGAACCGGCAGCCTGTGGTGCCGATCTCTTCCAGGGAGGCGTAGGCGAACCTGCATTGTTCAAACTGGCAGCGAATAAATTCGCTTTCCCGGAGGTCCCGCCCGCTGAAATCGACCGCGTCAAAATGTTGTTCGATATGCCGCTCCATCCGTATGCCTCCGATCGATTATTTGACGACAACGCCGAGCAAGCCGACGAACGAGGCCGCTTGCTGCGCGGATACGATGCAGCCTTTCACATTTTCGATGTCGACCTTAATACCCGCAAACTCGCAATCGCTCAGGTCGATTCCTGCCAGCTTCGTTCCCGCCATATTCGCCTGGTCGATACGGCAGGCGGAGAAGGTCGTTTTGCCAAGGCCGGCATGAAAATAGTCGGCGCCGACCAGCGAGCTGCGCTCGAACGTTGCTTGCCGAAAATCGGCAAACCGGAACGAAGCGTAATCGCCGACACAATCGATGAACCGAACGTTGCGGAATTTGCTCCCGGTGAAGTCCGTCCCGATCAGCTTGCAGTTGCGGAACACCGTGCGGTGAAGGAACGATTCGGTCAGCACCGTATTGGACAGATCGCAGCTATCAAAAAAGACATCCGTCAGCTCCATGCCGGTGAACGAACATGACGTGAACGTTACATGCCGAAAAATAAATTGCTCGAACGATACTTTGTGCGCTTCCTGCTCTTCGATCGTAATGCCGCTGACGCTGCCGAGCTGAAAGTCATCCTTCGCGCGGAACCGGACTCCTTCCAGCGCCACATTCGGCAGCTCGGCCGGCCATTGCGGCGGTTCTAGTTTCGTTTCCTTCTTGGCGGCTTTCATGCCTCCTCCTTCGTTTCGCGCGCGATCCGCGAATTGGCGATGGTTGCCTCCATTTATTATAGCGGCCCGGCGGCAAATTCCTATCGGATCGGCTCAGGACGCGGCGGCTTACCCGATATCGAGCCTCGGGGCACTGGCAACGCACTGCGGATTCGCAATCGCCTGCCGGATTTTGCGCACCATCGACCAGGCGGTTTCGTAGTTGATGTCGAGTTGATCGGCGATTCGTGCCGTTCGAACTTCCGTTTCCTGGACGAGCAAATAAATCGCCGCAAACCATGTGGTGATGTCGGTGTGCGTCTTTTCGAATATCGTGCCGACGGTAAGCGTCGTCTGCCGGCCGCAGCGCTTGCATTCGTACAGCGGGTAAGTGCGCGTGGTAATGACATAATAAGCCGTATGGCGGCACTTGGCGCAGCGGAACCCTTCCGGCCATTTCAACCGGAACAGATACTCCAGGCAAGACCTTTCGGTCAAAAAATGCTGCTGATACTGGGTCCATGTTATCAAAGGTTGATTCGTCAAAACCGTCACCGCCAGAACATATGTTTGTTCCAGTGTACCACGGATCGTTTCGCGATGCCAAGGCGGGCCGCAAATGCGCCAGTGCTGTTTTTTATACCCCATGCCTGAAAATCGATGAAATCGCCATGCCCTCGTTGTGGTAAAATAGGAGCGCTGCCTGCATCCATCCGACCACCGAGGTGAACGACATGAGGCAATTTCCGCCTGCGAACGGGCGCATCTTCAGAAGAATTATCGTCTCGGCCACGTTGCTCGTCGTGTCGGTTATTTTGACGCTGTCGTTCGTGCTTTACGTCAATTTCGAAAAAATCGGCGTTCGCCTCGTCTCGGACGCCAAGCTGTCGACATTGTCGCAGATCAGCTACAGCGCCGACTACATGAACGACACCGTCAAAAGCTTTGCCGCCTCCATCTACCTGGACCCGGCCAACCTCCCGCTGATGTACGGCACAAGCGAAAATTTCGACAGCGTCGTCGCGCAGATGAAAACGATCACGACAATCGCGGGCGGCTCGCCGTACATCAACTCCGTATACGTTTACAACGGCACGCTGGAACGGTTTTATTCGACCCGCGGCACGATGATGAGCGACGAGCGCGATTTTACCGACCGCGGCCTCGTGAACGTCATCCATAGCGGCGCGCTGACCGCGGACAAACATTTCCGCCCGTTTCTGCGCAAGCTGCCGATGAACGCCTATACGCCCGACAGCAACTATACGTTCAACGCGTTTACCTATTTTTTGTACGATTTTTTTGACGATAACCAGAAAATCAAGGGCGCCATCATCATCAACGTCAAAGTCGACTATTTAGCGCAAATGGTCAGCGCGCTTTCGGCCAAAACGTCGGTCGCGCCGAATGAAACGTACATCATGAACGAAGAAGGCAAGCTGTTCACCCAAACGAACGCCTCCTACGACTGGAGCGACCCGACCGAAGAAACGTTTCTGCGGCAAGCGATCGCGGCGCAAACGAATGCCGGCTACTACGTTTCGGACAGGGACGGCGACAAGGTGCTCGTCACTTACGCCGTATCGGACGAAACGAACTGGCGGTTCGTCAACGTCACGCCGTACCGCGACGTCATCAGCGACATCGAACGGATGAAGCGGCAAACGGTGTGGGTGTGCGCGATTATTTTGGCCGCGGGCTTCCTGCTCGCTTCCATTATGGCCAGCTACCTGTACGCGCCGATCCGCGTCTTTACCCGCCGCATCGCCAAGCTGGCCGGCGTGAACGAACATGAGACGGGACCGGACGAACTGCGCTTTCTGACCGGCGTCTTCGAAGGCAGCGTGGAGAAGGCGCAAGCCGGCGAGGCGCTCAAGCGCGAGAACCAGGCGATTCAGCGCCAGGAAGCGCTGCGGGCGCTGCTGACCGACGCGACGGTGACGGCCGAACAGATGGCCCGCGTGTTCGCCAAGTACGACATCCCGCTGTCGCCGGAGCTGCCGCATATTTTGTTCCTCGTGCAGATCGACGATGCGGCCGCGTTCAGCCGGCGTTTCAGCACTTCCGACCAGCAGCTGCTGCGCTTCGCGATCGGCAACGTGGCGTGCGAGGCGGCGATGAAAGTGCTGCTGCAGCAGGCGGTTGTCATGAACGAGCAGGAAATCGTCGTCGTCGTGCAGCCGTCAGGGCCGGCGGACAAGCAGTTCGGCAAACTGACGGAGGCGCTGCGGCAAGTCCAGTGTTGGTCGGCGAACCATCTGCAGCTGAGCTTGTCCGCGGCGATGAGTTACGTCTCCGGCAGCCTGACCGAGCTGGCGCAATCGTACCAGGAGGCGCTCAACGTATCGCGCTACCGGCTGCTGTACGGCCACGGTTCGATCCTGTCTCCCGAAGCGCTGAGCACAGTCGAACACGACGGCTTCGTGCCGCCGCAGTCGCTTGAGCAGCAGCTCGACGACCAGTTGACGCTGGGCAAAAGCGAGGAAGCGATCGACACGTACCGGCGAATTATCGCCTATGTGTCCGGCTACTCTTACGACGTCATCACCACATACACGCTGCATCTCGCCTATGTGGTGTACCGCAAAGCGAATGAACTCGGCCTGGCCGATTCGCACGGCACAACGCTCGATTACGCGCGGTTTACACAGCTGATTTTTGCCGCGGAAACGCTCGAGCAGATGAACGGCCCGTTCATCGAGCTGATTACGCGCATCGGCGAAAGCGCGAGCCAAACCAAATACGTGCGCAAACACGCGCTCGCCGAAAAAGTGGCCGGCATCGTGATGGCCAACTATGCCGACAAAACGTTGTGCCAGGAAAGCATCGCCGGTACGATTAACATTTCCAAAGATTATTTGGGCAAACTGTTCCGGGAAGCGTACGGCAAGTCGATTGCCGAACATATTTCGGAAACCCGGCTGAACAAGGCAGCCGCCATGCTGGCCAGCGAAGACGGCAGCTTGACCGACCTGCTCGAACGGATCGGCTGGGAGAACAAAAACTATTTCTACACCCAGTTCAAAGCCAAGTTCGGCGTTACCACCAGCGAATACCGGGCGATGCACAAAGGCTCCCCGCCCTCCAAAAACCAGTAAAACCGTTTGGAAACCGGCGAAAACCCGGATCTTAAACAACGTTGCTCCCATTTAAACTTGTCGGGGGCAGCTTTTTTTTGCCATGATAAAGGAGCCCCGCCGGACCGGACCGGCACGATTGACACAGCCGGAACCGGATCAGGTTGGGCCGGGCGAAACAGCGAAAGGTGGAACGTCAGATGAAATCAGTACCCCGCGGCGGACAGACGCCAGCGCGAACCGGTCCGACCTTGTTCACCGGAGCGGTTGCCGCGTTTGCCGGCATCGTCCGCGAATCGCGCAAAAACAAATGGCTGCTGTTCATGGCAGCGCCCGGCTTGCTCGCGCTTCTCGTCATCTCGTATTTGCCCATGTTCGGCCTGGTCATCGCGTTCAAAAAGTTTCGCAGCGATAAAGGCATCTGGGGCAGCGATTGGGTCGGCTTCGACAATTTCAAATTTTTGTTCGCCAACAACGATGCCTGGCACATCACGTTCAACACGTTGTACCTCAACGCGTTGTTCATCGCGACCGGCACGATTGCGGCGCTGGTCGTCGCCATTCTGATGAACGAAGTGCGCAGCAAGCTGGCGGTCAAAATTTATCAATCGACGCTGTTCTTCCCTTACTTCCTCTCCTGGGTCATCGTCGGCTACTTTGTGTTCGCGCTGCTCAATTACGACAATGGCTTCATCAACAGCACCTTAAACGCATTCGGCGCCGAATCGGTGCAATGGTTCGGTTTGCCGAAGGACTGGCCGGCCATTCTGGTGCTCGTTTCGCTCTGGAAAACAACCGGCTATACGAGCCTGATCTACTTTGCCGGCATTATCGGCATCAATCCCGAATATTACGAAGCCGCCCGCATCGACGGCGCAAGCAAGTGGCAGCAAATGACGCGCATCACGCTTCCGCTCGTCAGCCATCTGATCGTCATCATGGTGCTGCTGGCGATCGGCCGCATTTTTTATGCCGACTTCGGCCTGTTCTACAACGTCACGCAAAACAATCCGATCCTGTACAGCACGACCGATGTAATCGATACTTACGTCTTCCGCGCCCTGCGCAAGCTGGGGGACATCGGCATGGCGTCGGCGGCGGGCTTTTACCAATCGGTTGTCGGCTTCTTCCTGATCGTAGTCTGCAACTGGCTGGTGCGCAAGTTCGACAAAGACCGGGCGTTGTTCTAAATGAAAGGAAGTGCCGCTGTTGACCACCATGCCGGATAAAATCGCCCGCGCCTTCATCCATCTGCTGTTTATTGTGCTGTCGTTATTGTGTCTGATTCCGATCATACTCGTCATTTCGGCTTCCTTGACCGAAGAAACGAACATCGCCATTCACGGTTATACGCTGTGGCCGTCGAAGTTTTCGTCCTTCGCCTACGAATATTTGCTGCACGACCCGACGCAGATCGTCCGCGCTTACGGCGTCACGATTTTCGTCACCGTCGTCGGCACGGCGCTCAGCCTGCTGATCTCGTCGCTCCTTGCCTACGTGCTGTCGCGCAAGGATTTCAAATTCCGCGGCGCCTTTTCGTTCTACGTGTTTTTTACAATGCTGTTTAACGGCGGCCTTGTGCCGACCTATCTCGTCATGACCAAGATGCTGCATCTGGGCAACAGCGTCTGGGCGCTGATCGTTCCGTATTTGGTGATGCCGTTTTTCGTGCTGCTGCTGCGCACCTATTTTACCGAAATTCCCGATTCCCTGATTGAATGCGCCAAGATCGAAGGCGCCGGGGAAATTCGCATCTTCCGCTCGGTCATCTTGCCGCTGTCGCTTCCGGCGCTGGCCACAGTGGGGCTGTTCATCATCCTGATGTACTGGAACGACTGGTTCCTCGCCCTGCTGTACGTATCCGGCAAATCGAGCCTGTACCCGCTGCAATATTTGTTGTACGCCGTCATGGAGAACCTCAACATGATCAAGGCGATGCCGATGGCGGCCAACGTCGTCATGCCCGGCGAAACGGCGCGAATGGCCATGGCCGTGCTGGCGACCGGACCGATCATGTTTGCGTTCCTGTTCGTGCAGCGCTTCTTCGTCAAAGGCTTGACGCTTGGTTCCATCAAAGGGTAAGACCGCTTACTTCCGGTGACAATTCGGTACCGCGGACCGATTGCACATATACAGAGCAGGAACACGATGATCGATCAAACGGGGAGGAAATGCAAGTGAACAAACGGATCGCTTCAACGCGCGTCGCAATCGCTTCAGTCGTGGCGCTTTCGCTTCTGTTGTCGGCTTGTTCCAAAAATGAATCCAAAGGCAATTCCGCTTCATCTTCGCCATCACCGTCGGCTTCGGCCGCGGGCAGCGCCAAACCGAGCGACAGCGGCAAAAAGACCGACTTGCCGCCGGTCGAACTCAGCTGGTATTTGCCGATCAGCCCGCAGAAGGACACCGCGCTGGTCGAAGCGGAAATCAACAAGTATTTGAAGGACAAAATCAACGCCACCATCAAGCTCAACTTTATCGATTTTGGCGCTTACGAATCCAAAATGAACACGATGACCGCCACCGGCGAAGTATTCGACATGGCGTGGACCGCCAACTGGGGCTTTGACTTTACCCGCGCCGTCGCCAAAGGCTCTTTTGCCGAAATGGACGAATTGCTGCCGAAATATGCCCCCGAGCTGAACAAGAAGCTGGAAAAGTATTGGAACGCAATCAAAATCGACAACAAAATTTACGGCATCCCGTTCAACCTGACGACCGTGCCGCAAGCGCAAGGCGTGGTGCTGTTCAAGGATCTTGTCGACAAGTACAAGTTCGATACGTCCAAGGTGAAAAGCTTGCGCGATCTGGAGCCGTTCTATGACGCGGTGCTCAAAAACGAAAAAGACGTAACTGCGATCGGCACCGACAACACGCACGGCGGTTCATTCGTCAATCTATTCAGCCCGACGTGGCTGCAGGAAGGCGCGTTCAATACGGTCGGCATCATTCGTCTGGACGATCCGAATCTGAAAATTGTCAACCAGTACGATCAACCGGAAGTGAAAGAAGCGCTCAAAGTCGCCCGCGACTGGTACCAGAAGGGCTACTTCAAAAAAGACGTGCTAGCGATCAAAGATCCGGAGCAGGATTTTATCGCCGGCAAATACGCCTCCAACTTCGCCGGCGTTGCGCCCGGCTGGGATGCCGGCATGGGCTCCCGCTGGAAGCATCCGCTCGTTCAGGTGTATTGGGAGAACCGCGAACAGAAGCCGCTGGCGACGTCGACCGGCCTGCTCTCCTCGATGACGGCGATCAGCAAAACATCGAAAAACAAAGAACGCGCAATGATGTTCCTCAATCTCGTCAACACCGATCCGGTGCTTTACAACCTGCTTGGCTTCGGCATCGAAGGCAAGCATTACAAAATCATCAAAAAGGTCGGCGACCGTCCCGACCAGGTGCTTGTCGGCGACCCGGACGGCGTCGATCCGAAGGCGAACGGTTACTCGCACCAGTTGGAATGGATGTTCGGCGATCCGTGGAACGCGTACCAACGCAGCGAAGCAAGCCTCGGCGTGTCGAAGCTGCAGCAGGATTGGCTGGCCAAGGCGCAAGTTTCGCCGATCTTCGGCTGGAACTTCAACGGCGAGAAAGTCGCCGACAAACTGGCTACCGTAGCGACCGTCGTGTCGCAATACTGGATTCCGCTCAGCATCGGCGCCGTCGATCCGGACGTCGAGCTGCCAAAATTCCTCGAGAAGCTGAAAAATGCCGGCGCTGACGCCATCATCGCCGAGAAGCAGAAACAGCTTGATGCGTGGAAGGCGACGCAGAAGAAGTAAAGCTTGGTGCGGCGTAGCATCATAATATTACTTGAAATGGCGGTGCGGGGACTTTCCCTGCACCGCCATTTTTCAACCGTGCGCCGCGGCTTCTTTGGTTTCGCATCAGGATTGCGATGTGGTACAATAGCCCGTGAACAATGACTATCGCCGAGGTGATTCGGATGCTCATGCGCGGGAAGCCTAACAAAAGCAATGTATTCAAGCGCTTCCTTGTCTCTTTTTTGTTCACGCTGATCATCCCGATCGTACTGTCGAGCTTTACCTACTACGAAGCGGTTCAAATCGTCGAAACGCAGTCCCGCGAAGCCAAGCTGTACGTGTTGGAACAGGCCCGGGATACGCTTGACAAGCAATGGGCCGATATGGACGAGGCGGCGATCAAGCTGTCCTTCGACTCCCGTCTGATGGGTCTTTATCACTTGCAGGCGCCGCTCGGCAACTCCCCCGCCCTCTTCGATATCTGGAATTACTATAAAGACTTTCGTTCTTCGGCTGTTATGGGAAGCGCATTCACGAATACGTTTTTCGTTGTGTTGAAGAATAGCGACCTTGTATTCTCCAAAGAACAGACGACCGACTCTTCGAAAACGTTTTATCAAGACTCCTTTCAGTACGACGGCATGTCGTACGAGGAGTGGCACGCGCTTCTGTTCGACCGGCCGCACTTCCGCGATGTGCTATCGTCCCGGAACGCCCGTCTGAACGGAGATGAGAAGTCCGTCATCACGTACATGACCTCGCTGCCGCTTGGCACGAACCAGGAAATACAAGCCGTAGTAGTGTTCGCGATTGAAGGCAACGATATGATGAAGCTCGTCGGAATCGGCGAGGCGGAGGAAGCCGACGGTCATACGTTTGCTATCCTGGATAATACGGGGGAAGTCGTCGCCGGAAACAAGGACGTGCCCATTCCGGCACAAATCCGAGGCGCGGCCGATCGGCATGGCCATCTGCATGCGTCAATTGACGGAAAAGATCATCTCTTCGTCTACACCCGATCGGCATACAACAACTGGACTTATGTCGCCTCCTTGCCGATCGAACAAGTGATGGGCAAGGTGTATTACATCCGCACGATCGCTTGGTCCGTCGCCGCCGCGACGCTCGTCGTCGGCATTATCATTTCGTTGTGGATGGCCTATCGCCACTCCAAGCCGTGGAAAGACATTGTCACGGTGCTGAAAGCGTTCTGGAGCAGCGACCAGCCCGGAAGCAAACCGGAGCAGCCCGACAAGCCGAATGAGGTCGATTATTTGCAGACGAGCATCACCCGGTTGATCGATAACAACCAGTCGCTGCGGCAAATGCTGCAGCGACAGGCGGATACGCTCAAGAACGTGTTCATTGAGCGCCTGTTCAAGGGCGAGTTCGAGGACCGCGCACAGATGCATGCGATGTTGGCATACGCAGGTCTCGATATGCAAGGGTCCGGCTTTGTCATTGCCATACTTCGCATCTACAAGCATAACGAAGCGCTCGATACCGAGAGCCTGGAAGAATTGAACATCCTCCGGACGTTGATGGAAGGAATCATTCGCGAACACCTCCGGGAGAGCGGATATATTCACACGATGCACGAGAATGAACTGGCGATCCTGATTCGATCGAACACAACGGACAAGACGGCGTTTGTCGCTGTCCTGGACGACCTCTTCCTCAGGATTAACCGGGACGTCAAAAAGCGGTACGTGATCGTACCGATGATCGGCATCGGCGGCATCTACGATGACCTGCTCGAGGTGCACTACTCGTTCCAGGAGGCGAAGCTGGCCGTCAGCAGCGGCATAACGGCGGGCGGCGACGAGCTGGCTCCCGTGTGGCATGCCCGGATGGTCAAGGAGCAGACGAGCTATTATTACCCGACGGAAGTGGAAATCCGCCTCATGAATGTGATCAAGGCGGGAAATGCCGCGGAGCTGGCGCATATTTTGCGGCATCTGCATGACGAGAACTTCGTGACCCGGACGTTGTCCGCCGTTTCGAAGCAGTACCTTCTCGGCGAACTGCAAGCGACGGAGCGCAAGCTGACGGATGATATCGGCCGCAACGGCATCATGGAAGCGAACGATTCGAGACCCGCCCCGGACTTGCCCGGTGTCGATCCCATTCTGCAGGATATTTTCGTTCAATTCCAATCCCTTTGCCGCTCGAGCGAAAGGAACAAGAAGAGCCGGAATACGCAGCTCATGGACAAGATCGTGGCCCATATCAACGAACATTTTCAAGACGCGAATCTCAGCTTGTACGCTATCGCTTCCCACTTTAATTTGTCGGAATCGTATTTGTCGCAGTTTTTCAAGGAGCAATCCGGGGAAACGTTCAGCTCATACTTGGAGCAACTCCGCATCTCGCTTGCATGCCGGCTGATTGCGCAAGGCTCGTTATCCATCGACAATATCGCGGTGCAGGCCGGCTACAACAGCACGCCTTCATTCCGGCGCGCGTTCAAAAGGACGATGGGGGTGTCTCCATCGTCCTACAAGGAACTGTAAGGCTGCCTATTGATTCGCCTTGTTGTAGGCGTCCGTCCGCAGCTTCACCACTTCCGGCAGCCCGGCTTTATTGGCGGCGTCCATGAACTTCTTCCAATCCGCATCGTTTGCCGGATCGAGCGCCCCGGTGATGAATTTCAGCCAGTACTCGTCGCGCACGCCGTTGAGCGTCGTTTCGAGTCCGACCAGTTTCTTCCGGTCGGCGTCGCTGAATTGGAAGATCGGCTCGATCGGCCCATAATAGCCCGGTTTGCCCGGAATAATCGTGCTCATCTCCAGCTTCGCTTTGTTGAAGGTTTGGTCGAATGACTTGAATGGCGTAATGAAGCCGCCGAGCCCGATCACCCCGATATTGATGCCGTAATTCGACAGCTTGTCTCCTTGCGCCTGAACCGGCGTGCTCATCGTCGGCAGGAATGTCGGGACGCCGTCCTTCATCTCGTACGTAACCCCTTGCTTGCCATACGTGTACCAGAGCTGTCCTTCATCCGAGACGGCCCAGTTCAAATAATCCAGCAAACGGTCGACCTTCTCCTGGCTGGTCCCTTTTTTGATTGCCGGTCCCCAGAACGAATAATACGCTTCCTTCTTGTAAATCGTTTTCTTCGGGTCGCTGGACGGATGTTCGTAATTGTCGACCCACGCCCATTTGACTTCCGGAGCGGAAGCCTTCTGCAGGCCGTCCATATACGAAGGATCGTTGATCGTCTGGGCGATGAGGTGATTGCCTTGGGCGATCAGTTTGTTCGTCTGGTCGGCTGTGGCCGTGGCGAAATCTTTGATCAACAAACCGTTTTTGTACATTTTGTTAAGAAAAACGAGAATGTCGCGACTTTGATCGGTAGCAAGCGGATAGGCATAGAACTGTTTGGTGACCGGATCTGCGTACGAATTCCAGTTCAGCAGCAAGTCAGGGAAGCCGAACATTTGGAAAAACGTGCTGATCGCCCATAACGGAGTCGACGTGTTGCCTGGCGATACGAACGGAACCAATCCGGTTTTGTCCTTGAGCGTCTTGAGCGTGTCGATCATTTCATCCGGCGTTTTCGGGAATTTCAGCCCGTATTTGTCGAACAAATCCTTGCGATATTGCCATGCCGTCTGAACCGGAATCGACCGCTTGTTTGGCAAGAAGTACAGCTTGCCGTCGGAGAAGCGCGTCGACTTGAATACCGTATTCCATTCCTCTTCGCTCCAGATTTTCAAATAGTTCGGCAGCTTTTGCTTGATTTCGTCCAATTCGAAAGGGCGCAGGTAGCCGGCCGACATCCACTCGACCGATTTCCACTGATCGCGGGAATAAGGGATGAACTCGGGGCCGTCTCCGGTGGAGAACAGCAAAGTCGTTTTGGTCGGCCAGTCGTTGCGGCTGTAATCCTCCGCTTTGAACACCAGATTGAATTTCTCTTTCAGCATTTTGGCTTCCAAATCATCTTTCACGCTCGTGGCGTCCAGTATCGCTCTGGACACCGTAATCGTCAATTCCTTGTCGTATTTGGAAGCTGGCTTCGCGCTTGCGCTTGCGGCAGGTGCCGCAGATGGCGAAGTCGACGGCTTGTCGCTGCTTTTGGTGCAGCCGAATACGAGAGTAAGCGGCAAGACGGTCGTCATGGCAAGCGTTATTCGTTTGTTCCACATGCTGAATCCCCCTTGGTTTGTATGCTTTCACCCTTTTAACGAACCGATCATGACGCCCTTGACAAAATATTTCTGAATGAACGGATACAACATCATCATCGGGCCGATCGACACGAACAACGTGGCGTATTTAATCGATGTGACGTCCGTGGTGGCCATTTCGCTGGCCGACGCCTCGCCGGCCTTGATCGACTGCATGAGCAGTTCCGAGCGGATAATGATCTGGCGCAGGACCATCTGCAGCGGGTATTTGTTCGTATCCTTCAAGTACAGCAGCGAGGAAAACCAGGCGTTCCAATAGTTCACCGCGTAAAAGAGACCGATCGTGACCAGCGCCGCCATCGACAATGGCAATGTAATGCGCAGAAAAATGACAAGGTCGTTGGCTCCGTCCAGGTAAGCGGATTCATTCAGTTCTTCGGGAATCGCCTGGAAGTAGGAGCGCATGATGATCAAATAATAAGTGGACACCGCCGTCGGCAAAACGATGGCCCAAAGCGAATTGTACAACCCCAGATTTTTGATGAGCAGGAAGTTGGCGATTATCCCGCCGTTGAAATACATCGTGATGAGCACGAACACCATGTAGAAGCGCCGCAACGTCAATCGTTTCCGCGAGAGAGCGTAAGCGAGCGAAGTCGTGAGCAGCATGCTGATCGCCGTGCCAAGCGTCGTATAAACAACCGAGTTCAGGAAGGAGCGCGGAACCGTGCCGGCATTCCAGATCAGACGGTATGCCTTCAGTGTAACATCAACCGGCACAATCGACACCTTGCCGAGGTTGTAGGCGGTCGGACTGCTGAGCGATGCGGACAATACATAAAGCACCGGGTAGATTGTTGCGATCAGCACCAGAACCATCGCCACATGCACGACAATATCCAGCAGCTTCGACGATAGCGATCGATCGAGGATCATGGATTCACCTCCTTGACTTGGCGTTGAATTCCCCTAGAACAGGCTGTTGTCGGTCGTCTTCCTGACGATCCAGTTGGCGCTGAGCAACAGCCCGATATTGATCAGCGAGTTAAAAAATCCGACCGCCGTCGCGAAACTGTATTCGCCGAACTCAAGACCGCGCCGATACACGAAAGTGCTGATGACATCCGATACCTCGTACGTGATGGGAGACTGCATGAGCAGCACCTTGTCTGCACCGAGCGACATCATTTTGCCGATCTGGAGCAGCAGCATAATCATGATGGTAGGCTGAATCGCGGGCAAAGTGATGTGCCAGATCATCTTCACGCGATTGGCTCCGTCGAGCGAGGCGGACTCGTACATATCCGGGTTAACGTTCGTCAGAGCGGCCAAATAAATAATGGCGCCCCAGCCAAGCTGCGTCCAAATGTCGGATGCGACGTAGAGCGGCCGAAACCAAGCCGACTGCCCCATAAAGTTGATGGGCTCCATATGAAACCATTTCACCAGCAGCATATTAATCGGACCGTCTTGTGGCGAGAGGAACATGAACAACATCCCGACGATCGCCGGCAGCGAGATGAAATGCGGCAAATAGCTTACCGTCTGCACGAATCGTTTGTAGAACCGGCTTCGTACCTCGTTCAGGAGGATGGCAAACAAGATCTGCAGCGGAAAAACAAACAATAGCTCCAGAACGCTTAGCAGCAACGTATTGCGAATCACTCGCCAAAAGTACATGTGCTGAAAAAATGCAGCGAACTGATCGAAACCGACCCAGGGGCTGCTCCATACCCCCTTCATCGGCTGAAAATCTTGAAACGCGATCAGGACACCGTACATCGGAACATAATTGAAAATCAGGTAGAACAGAACCCCCGGCAACGCCAATAAATGGAGATACTTGGAGCGCGCCCATCCTTTTTTGACCGCTGCAGTCCAGCCGTTCCGTCCTTTCGCCGGATCATTGACAAGGGGCGCTGCATGGTTCAATGGCTTCCTCTCCTTTCTTGATTCGTTTCTGTCGCGCCTTCGCCAAAGCCTCCATGCCGCTGCGGCAATGATGGCAGCGTTTTCGTCGCGCTTCCCCCCCCATCTTACAAAGCCCCCTCCAGGCGCACAAGATACACCTCTTCCGAGGGGAATACGATTCTTTAGAATACCGGTCGTTTCGTCGCCAATCTAAAAAAACGTATGGTAACCGATGCAAATGAATCTCGCCAATTCATCGTAAAGCTCGGAAACTGCGGCTGCACGCAAAAAGAGGCAATGCCCCGAATTAGGAGCATTGCCTCTGTTTCGCTACCTTATTCACTTCGCTGTCACAGCGCTATTCCGCCATCAGCGCCTCTTCCAGTTCGCCAAGATCCGCCGCCGGCGAGTGGCAGGCGTAGTTTTCGCACACATACGCAGTGGCCCTGCCGCCGAGCGCCGGCTTGCCTTCGGCCAGCGGCAGCAGCTTGCGCACCGCTTGCCCGGCGTCGCCCGGCGGATGCAGGATCGTGACCGCATGTGGCGCGAACCGGCCGTAACAGGCGCGAATCATCTCGCGCGTCTCCTCTTTGGCCGAATCGCCGGCGATCACGATTTCCCTGCCCGGGCTCTGCGCAAAATCGAGCGCGGCCAGCATCAGCGCATGGCCGGCCGGGTACCGCTGCAGCGCGCCTGCGAACGCGCGCAGCTGCTCGTCGGCGCGCTGCGACAGCGCCGCGTCGTACGTCAGCTTCGCCAGCTTGAGTAGGTTGAGCGCTGCTGCGGAATTGCCCGACGGCATCGCCCCGTCGTAACTTTCCTTCGGCCGTGTGAACAGCTGCTCGGCGTCGCAGCCGTAGAAGAACAGGCCGCCTTTTTCGTCGTCCCAGAACAGCCGCAGCATGTCGGCGTTCAGCCGGATCGCTTCCTCCATGTAGCGCAGCTCGAACGTGGCCTCGTACAGCTCGATCAGCCCCCAGACGAGGAACGCGTAGTCGTCGACATACCCGAGGTATGCCGCATCGCCGTCGCGATAACGCGCCAGCAGCCTTCCGTCCTCACGGCGCAGCTTCGCGAGAATAAAGTCGGCCGCCCGCGCCGCCGCCGCGGCATAGGCCGGCTGATCCAGCGCCTTCGCCGCTTTGGCCAGCGCCGCAATCATCAGCCCGTTCCACGACGTAAGAACCTTGTCGTCCTTGTGCGGATGCACGCGCTGTTCGCGATGCCGGAGCAGCTTCTCCCTCGCTGCCTCCACTCGCCGTTCCAGTTGCTCCAAGGGCATCCGCTTGCGCGCGGCAAACTGCTCGGGCGACGCGCCGATCAGATTCGGGATGCTGGCGCCTTCAAAATTGCCTTCCGGCGTAATATCGAACAGCTCGTTGACGAGTTCGCCGTCCTCTTCGCCAAGCACGTGCCGAACCTCTTCCGGCGTCCAGACGTAAAACTTGCCTTCCACGCCTTCCGAGTCGGCGTCCTCCGCCGAATAAAAACCGCCTTCCGGGTGCGTCATGTCGCGTTGCACATAAGCGAAAATCTGCTCCGCCACCTCCGCGTACCCTTCCTTGCCGGTCACTTGGTACGCTTCGATGTAAGCCATCGCCAGCAGCGCATTGTCGTACAGCATCTTCTCGAAGTGCGGCACCAGCCAGCGCTCGTCCGTGGAATAGCGGGCGAAGCCGTAGCCGATATGGTCGTATAGACCGCCGCGGTACATCGCGTCGAGCGTTTGTTCGACCATGGCAAGCGCCTTGGCGTTGGCCGTGCGGCGGTGATACCGCAGCAGCAGCGACAAATTGTGCGGCGTCGGGAACTTCGGCTTCGCGCCGAACCCGCCACTCTCGGCATCGAACGTGCGCTCGTATTGCTCAAACGCGCGTTCCAGCGCGTTGTCGTCGAGCTCGCCTTCCATGTTGGACAACATGCGCGCCTGCGTTTCCGCGACGACTTGTTCGCCGATGTCCAGGATGCGCTCGCGCTCCTCCTCGTCCTGCCATTTCCCGGCGATTTGGCCGAGGATGTCCATCAGCCCGTATCGCCCGTACTTGCGCTGCTTCGGGAAATACGTCCCGGCAAAAAACGGCTTCTTCTCCGGCGTCAGCAGCACCGTCAACGGCCACCCGCCCTGCCCGGTCATCGCCTGACAGACCGCCATGTACAAATTATCGACATCCGGCCGCTCCTCGCGGTCGACTTTAATCGCAACGAAATGTTCGTTTAACTGCGCAGCGACTTCTGCGTCTTCGAAGCTTTCTCGCTCCATTACGTGGCACCAATGGCATGTGGACTAAAATCGCACTAGGAATACCCAATAGATAGGAAGACAGGTTTATTCTCCTGCTTAGCTTTGTCAAAAGCTTCTTCGCACCAAGGGAACCAGTCGACCGGGTTATGCGCATGCTGCAACAAGTACGGAGACTTTTCGTTGGCTAATCTATTGGGTTTGCTTTGCGTTGTCATGGGGCATCACCTCCTTGAGTTATGGATATCTTTGTCTTTGCGTTGAGCTTATCATACTCCAAAACAAAAAGAAAAACCCACAACACTCATGTTAAATGAATGTCGGGTTTTTATACCTGGGCTTTCAGTGTCATTTATAAATAAAAATTTTGATTCTCCAGTTTGCTCAGGAACCTCCAAATATTCGAACTAATGTTGGTGTAATATATTCAAACGTGCGTTCGATTCACTCAATTTTCAACCCTTTCTAGACGAGTTCTGAATCAAAATACTATTTTTTCATTAAATAGGTATTCGTCGTTTCATTCTCGGGGCGACGTATATTGAAGGAATTTGCCGTTGTGCGCAATTTTATTAATAACGGTGCCCGTACCTGCTTTGTTCTTAACGGCCACGCTTTGCAAAAAGGCTACACAAGCATGTTTCGAGGTTGGGGCCGTGATTTTCGTCGCGATCCTTACGCCGAATGGAATGCCTACGATCGTCCATGCGGTCTGATATGCTATGCCGAGCTCCTCCGATAGGTACGCGGCCGAAACGCCCCGCTTATCGTGAGCGATCAGAAAGATGGCCCAAAACCACTTCACGAGGTCAGTGCGCGTCTTCTCGAAAATCGTGCCTGCGATGACGGTGGTTTGATGGCCACAACGGACGCATTCAAATAATGGCAGCTGCGTGTTGTAATCTCATAAGCCTTGTCATGTTGGCACTTTGGGCATCGAAAAACTTCAGGCCACTTCATTTTCATGAGATGATTATGACATGCCTCTTCCGTTTGGAATGCTTTTTGAAACTGAATTAGATTCATCGGTTCTTTTTTAGCCACCAAAACCACTCCCGAACATACGTTTGATTCATTTTTACCAAACTTACATTCGCATCGAAAGAGCATCCTGAGTTAAATGGATAATCAAAAAATAATTTATTCCCAACATAATACTTAAATCGGTCGTCGTTTTTAAACAAAATGAAAAAATCGGAGCACTCGTTAACGCTCCGATTTTTTCTTAATATTTTTATCGAAAGTCGCAAAACGTGAAACCGCCTTTTGCCAGACTATATCGATCCATTCATTTTTTGTATTGTTGTTTCATCCACTTATAGTTTCCCATTATTTAGGGAATGCAACTGCAGTTCCGCTAGATCAATAACGAAGTTACCGGAAATCAATATGTCCAGTCCAATCAAACCATTGATTCCTGGATATTCTCCGATTTTTCCAAAATCAATATAGAAGTCAGAACTGGAGAATGAATTGAATGTAACTTGTTCAATTTTTCTGCGTATTGAGGCTTCTCTCCCACCAATACCGAACATGAACCGCAATTGATCCTCTGGTTCGTAAGAATCAAAAAGAGGCTCAACCGCATCAATGGATAGAATCGATTCAGCCGCGCCTGTGTCTACAACTACATCTGGTATTGTTATGATGTGCCCTCGATGAATAATCATTATTGACGAGAATAACAGTCCATTCTTGTATTCAAGATTCATCAACAGGGATTCTCCTAAGCATCGGCTTGGATCTAACTTCGACGATAATATTTTCATTAGACGTATGGTAAACAAAACGTTCATCTTTAGCGGCAAATAATTCTTTCATGGCTTCTTGCGAATCCGGAATCGGCTTGATGACCGCCACTTCCTCTATATGAAGCTTGCTGTCCTCGTAATGCGATTTCAACTCTTCCAGCAATACGAATTGATTCGGGAACAACTCGCGCACTTCCGTCCAGAGCATATAATCACCTACTTTGGTTGTAATAATTTGATTATACCAAATGATATTGTCATACGCGGCTACTTTTCTTATGTGCAAAAAAATAATGATTTATGCGAACATCTCACCAATGGCAGGTTGATAAAAGTCACTTTTCCTATTTTATTTAGCCGAAGCTAGGAATAACCGATGGACAAAAATACCGGCTTGCTCTCCCTAGACGCTTTGGAAAACGCTTCTTCTCCCCATTCATACCAGTTAACAGGATTATAAGCATGTTGGAGCAGATAGAGGGATTTCTCATTGATTAGCCGGTTGGCTTTCCGGTCTCGGTCAGTAAGGAATTCCTTCATCAGGAAGCACCCTTTCATTGTTGTTTCAGGAAATATACTGCTATCTCCATTATAACAATTCGTGCTGCCCGAAATCCAAAAAAGAAATGCTCCCGATGAAAGGGCAAAAACGCAGACTCAACATATCCATGGATTTGTTCAGATAGAGGCTAATCGTTCGGCGCGTGCGACGGAGTACATGCCCAAACTACCAATCTCGCTCTATTAATGGCTCGTCCCACTGTGCTACGTTGCAAGTAACGATCGGCCTTGTAGAGAGGAGCTCGATCATGCAGTCCCCCGTATCCGTTCGGAGGTTTACAGTCGGGCATTCACGGCAAGAGTGTCCATAAAGGAAGGTGAAAGCATTGGCCACACTTCCGGAAACTATCTTATACACGCACGTTATACGATGGATTGTATCTAGAAATCGTCCAAGCCAAATAAGTGGCGATAACAGACCATAGAACATAAGGAATTAACAATAGGGCTGCCAGAGTAGAGTAAGGCAAAGTCGCAAAGAAGATCAATAACGCGATGTAAACGATACTCGTATTCTTCAAACCAACCTTATACTCAACGATGGCAAGGGACAGAGCAATCAGGACATATAACACCGCCCAAATCATACCGATTACTTTACCCGAAGGTGTCCAGGAAGGCTTTTTTAATGTACGATACCATTGTCGATCAATCGGAAATAATAACCCTGAAAGGGAAAATGATAAAACAACAATAATAAACACTACAATGGCCAAAGACATGATTACCGCCTCCGCTTGTCCCGTATATACTTATTATTATTATTGTTAAAGAACCGATTTATAACTATTCTTTCTTTGAAATTATCAATATCGACCAATAGGATCGACAGTGGTCGTTGATGACGCTTGGCGTGAAGCATCTCCGCCTTCAGCTTCTGGTCAAAAAACCTTCGGTTATATAACGATGTTAACGGATCTGTCGTGGCATACTTCTTTAATTTATTTTCCAATACCTACATCTCTGTCTCAGAAATGATTTGATATCCTGTACACATTCCATTCAACTATGCAGAACTATTCATGACGTATCATGTGACAGAGGCAAATGTCGCTTTCAGTATCATAATAAGACTCAACAAATCCATAGATTTGAGCCATTTCAACTCCAAACAAGCTGCGCTCCTACCAGGCTCTATCCGCATCAATGGTGTGCCTGCGCCCAATCCCTCGTTCTCCCAATTCGTTTACTTGGGGATAAACCGCCAGCAGGCGTTTACGACATGAATAAGGCTGTAAACAAAGAAGAGCACAGGCAACTTGCACCCGCACTTCCCTTTATACTCCGGAGCGGCGAATTGGGATAGCGACAAATGCAAAGAAAGCCCCGTCTCCCTTGCATGGCGCAGGAGTACCGGAGCTTTCTTGATGGGTTAATGCCCTAACCAAACCTCTGTTCCTGTCTCATACAATGCGTACCGATGCGCGATGGACGCCTCCATAATGTCGGCAAAATTTTCATGAGTAGCAGGGACATCCGGCCAGTAAGGTGCGATGCCGTCTTTTTGCGGAATACGGCCCAGCAGCTTGTTGAAGATTCGAACCGTATCCTGGCGAGTAATCGGTTGATCCGGTCGGAACGAGCCATCCGGAAACCCGCTAATCCAGCCTGTCCCCGCTGCATTCTCTATCGCTGCGGCACCCCAATGGCTTTTCGTGTCCGTAAAGGTTGCCGCGGCTTGCCCGTTTGTCTGCCAACCGGGCAGCCGCACAAGAATTTGCGCCAATTCGGCTCTGGTCAGTTTGCGCTCCGGCTGGAACGAACCTTCGGTACCGCCTTTCATCCAACCATTTGCGAATGCGGTGCGAATATCTTTAGCCGCCCAATGCCCGGACGACACATCGGCAAAGCCGGCATATTCGGTTGCTTTGCCGTCGTCTTGTGCCATCGTTCGGCTCAGAATCGCCGCCACTTCCGCCCGTGATATACCCGATTCGGGGAGGAAATTGCCGTCCGGATAGCCTAGCATGTAAGGCTTATGTTCTCCGGTTGATTTCAGAACGGGATCGATCTCGAAGTCGTATTTCACAATCGTGCGTCCGACGTGAATATTGCCATCCCGGATGAAGCTGTCTTCGCCGAATGTCGCCTCGTGCGAATCGTTCCGGCTGTCGTACGGCTCGTAACCTTCCTTCTCGGCCAAGATGTAGTAATCCCCATCGGGGAAAACCATCCAGCCGTATTGCCCGCCATCTCTGCTGAACTGAGGGTCTTTGTTCTGATTCGGAGCGAAGTCCGGCAGAACAGGCAACACGATCAGTTCATGCGGCGTTCGCCCCTTCGACCGATTCAATTCCGTATCCATCCAATGCAGCGTAACTTTGACGCCGTCCACAGGCTTGCCCGTCACGGAATCGGTAATGATCCCGTACGGATCGATCAATTCCGCCACGATCGTTACGTTGCCATCCGCCGCCACTGTCAATGTCGCCATCGTGCCGACAAGCGTTTCCCCCGAAGGAGCCTTGACCTGAAGCAGCATTTTGTATTGTCCGGCCGGTACGTTCGGCAGTTCGAAGGCTTCTCCATTCTTCACGGTGAATTCGGGAACATCAATCGGCTTGCCGTCCAGAGCAAACAATTTCGCCTTCAGATCCAACGAACCGCCGATCCGTTGCGTAACAGCGGTGTCGGCCGGCTGCGCCGCGCCGTTGACCCCGTCGCTGACCGTAACGTTCAGACTCTTCGGCTTCATCGGCGTCGGCGTCGGCACAGGCGTAGCGACTGTATTTGCGCCCGGCCCGGGGCTTGCGCCAGTGTTGGAGTCGTTGTCCGTATTGACAGACGCTGTCGTAAAGGTCACTTCGTTTCCGTAAACGCTGCCTCTCGAGTTGATCGCATAGGCCCGCACGTAATAGGTGGTGCCAGGCGACAGATCGGACAAACTAAGCTTGTAGATGCCGATGCCGATTGCGGCATCGGTCTTCGTATGGACGCCGGGGCCGCCAAGCGCCGGGTTCGGCGAGGTCGAGTAGACTACGCCTCGTTCCGTCGCGGTAGGCGTGCCATCCGCTGTCATGTTCCCGCCGATGACCGCCGTCGTTGTCCCGACGTTCTCTGCGGCTGTCGTCTGAATGATCGGCAACAGGACAGGCGCATATCGAAGCACGGTAAGCTTGCCGCCCTGCGCCCCGTCCTTGATCGCGACATATGGCATGCCGTTCGCGAAGCGCAGCTTCAATTCCTGCGCGGCGCCGGCAGTGAATGCCGTACTGCCGATCGCCAGCCATTCGCCGTCCTGCAATCGTTTGACCGTCACTTTGTCTCCATCGGCGCTGTCGGTATAAGCGAGGTATGGAGCATAACTATAGTCCCCGGTCTTCACCTCGATAATGTCCAACGTGTGCACCGGATAATCCGTGAAGGGAGTAACCGGTCCGTTCTGCCAGGCGCCATAATAAAATTCCTTGTATTGAACGCCCTGCGAATCTTCGAAAATCGCGTACTTCTGATATTGGCCGGCAGCATGCGCCAAATACGAAGAAGCGGATGTCAGCTGAGGCTGGGCATTAAACGCGGATTGATATACTTCCTTAAGCCATGCGTAAGGCGCATGCGGCGCTGCGGCATCTTCATAGGTGAGCATCACGCTGCCGTAGAGCGCCGTTAACGTCACCGCACGAATCTGATTCACGGAAAATCCGGGCGTCCCGACGACCGTCCAAGCGCTCCCGTCATAGCTCATGACCGTTACACGCCCCTGTTGGCCGCCATCCGCGTAGGCGACGAACAGCATGTTGTTGTTCGAATCCGCCGCCAGCGAAATCTCCGCCGCCGCATTGCCGGAGAAACCGGCAGTACCGACGGGAATCCATTGGTTCGCACCCGAATCGAACACCCTTACGGTCACTGCTCCGCTCATCTCTCCGTCCGAATAGGCGACATAGAGCTTGTCGGCCATGTCATCGTAAGCGAGCGACACCGAATTCCCCGCTCCGCCGGATAAGCCGGCACCGCCGACACTTGTCCAGTCCGTTCCGTTGAACTTCATGATATGAATCAAGCTGCCCGTACTTTCTTTGAAAGCGACATAGGGAGTGCCCGCGTTGTCGAAAACGAAAGAGACGGATGTCACTTCTCCCGCGGTAAAGCCTGCCGGGCCAACCAACTGCCACAGATAAGGGACGACATGTACGATCGCGACCGCTTTCCTTTCGTCGTCGTTGCGCAATTCGCCATCGCTGGTGAGCGTTCCCGTAAATGTATACATGCCCGGCGTATCCGGCACAAATGCGGGAGAACCGGAATCCCATTCCAACGAAACCGTTCTCCGCTTGCCGTTGGCCAGATCAACGTCTATATTGCGTGGAAGCTTGTCGGTCATTTGCTGCAAAGTCGCCCCTACCGGCACCGTTGTCTCGGCAATTTCGTCCACGGCGACGATATTCGACGCTTTGACTACTATCGTGACCGCAAAGTACAAATGGCCGTTCCAAGAAGGGTGAATGACGTCTGTACTGCCATTCGGCAGCACGATATTGCCTTCGAAGCTGAGTTGCCCTCCGTCCTCCATAATCGAATCATAGTTTTCCTTGTCTTCCCAGGTAACGGGAGAATTCTTTTTGCTCCCGTCGGTGAACACAAATTCGACCTCGTCAGGCCATTCGATATCGGCGGCTGGCGTCCCGTTTTCCAGTGTTATTTTTGATAAGCCCGACGCTCTGGTGATCCATTTCTGCCCGTTCATAGCCGCCAGCGTGGCCGTTGTTACCGTCGTCGGATCGCCGTAGCTGAAAAGTTCGTCCTCCGTTTTCGCATAAGGTCGAAAGTAATATTCCGTATTGTCGGCCAGTCCAGTAGCATAACCGTAAATGTAACCGTCGGAATCGATGGTCCCCGGAACATTGGCCGGACTTGCCGGAGGCGTGGCCCCAGCGGAAGACAGCCAGATCTGGAATCCTGTTTCCACCACTCGATTGTTCGTGTCGTAGCTGAGAATTTCCGCCTTTAACTCCGCACTGTCATTGGCAGCCAAGGCGGTCACATTCTGCAGCATGACACTGCCGCCCCCGTTGGCGCTTGCCCTTCCGGCCCAACCCACACCGGACAAGCTCATCGCCAGGAGCATCAATGATAAAAACCCGCAATACCATCTTTTTTCTTTCATCAGCATAACCGTCACCTCGGAGCAATCATTATTCTTTACTTTCATTACATTCTAGACGGCCATTCTAGACATTTTCTGGACACCGCAGGCAAAAAAAGAACCCAAAGCCGCCTTCACTCAGCTCTGAGTTCTTATTTGCTTTATCCATTCATTTCGTCAGTCAGCGTATGTACATCCAGTCACACCGCGCTCGGCGAAAACTCGCCGGACGACATCAAGGGCGCCGCAGGCTTTGGGGAATCCTACATAACCGGCGCAGTGCCGGACAATTTCCAAAATTTCGTCGGGTGTCAGCCCTACATTAAGCGCTGCGTGCAGGTGGAACGGAAGCTGCTCTGTCGCTCCTTGCGAAATCAACGACGTGAGCGTAATCATTTCTCGTTGCTTAAGATCGAACACGGGACTTGAATACAAATCGCCGAACCCGAAAGCGACAAGCAGCTGTCCGAACTCGGGAAAATATCGCCGGATCTCCTCGATTTTGTCGGCGCCCTCCTCTCCAACCATACGGATCAACGTTTGTTTGCCGCGCGCATAACGCTCCTTTGTCGTTTGTTGCCCATCGACCAGTTCGCTCATCGCCGTCGCTCCCCTCTCCTTTTATCCCCGCTTCATCGTCGGTGGAATTTCGTTCGGATCGACGATGATGTCGATAACCGCCGTTCGTTGTTCGCGCAAAGCCGCGGCGACCGCCTGACGCAGTTCGTACTCCGTTGTACATCGATAAGAGGCGGCGCCCATCGACTGCCCGAATCTTGCCGCATCGAGCGGCGGCGAATATACCGTTCCGACGGCCCGGCCCAAATGACGCGCCATCCCTTTGTCCACCATGTCCAGACTTCCGTTATTAAACACGATGAACAGCACAGGCGCTCCGTAGTTGGCGGCAGTCGACACTTCGGTGCCATTCATGAACATACAGCCATCGCCGGTCAAACAGACGACAACCCGGTCCGGTTTGGCGATTTGAGCGCCAATCGAATACCCGATCGCCCGCCCCATGGAGGCAAATACCTCTTCAAAAAAGAAGGTACCCGGCTCCTCGATCTCATAATGTTTAATCGCATAAAACGAATGACTGCCTGCATCGCCAAACATAATCGCTTCTCCGGGCAATGCTTCGCGAAGTGTATGCATGACTTGCCGCCCGGACATATAACCGTTGCCTGTCGGCTTGCTCTCATTCTCTTGGGTGGCTGCACTCAGATGAATCGACTGTATTCTGCCGTGCGCTCCCTGGTCGCGTTTCAGAATGGCCTGCAGATTCGCTTTCAGGTTGCCAAGCACCGGAATGGTCGGAACGTCGATCGCCTTGCCGATGAAACGCAGGTCGTGATCGAAATGGATCAGCGTCCGCGGGTAAACGGCCGGAGTCAGGCCCGGCACCTCCAGGTCGCTAAGCTGACTGCCCAATACGAGCATCACGTCGATACGATCCTGCATGTACACTTCCGTTTCCGGACAACCGCCAAGGCCGAACGGTCCGAGCGACAACGGATGCCGGGAGCGGAACGTCCCCTTGCCTCCAGGGGTCGTCATTACGGGGATGTTCCAGCGTTCCGCAAACGCTTCCAATTCGCGATAAGCTTGCGCAGTATGTACGCCGATGCCTGCCAGAATGATCGGCCGTCTGGCCGAATCGAGTATTTCCACCACTTCGTCCAAATTCGAAGCTTTCAGCTGAGCTTGCGGCTGCATTTCCAGCCGGAAAGCCGGAACTTCCTCGAACAGTACGTCGAGCGGAATCGACAGATGGACGGGGCCGGGAACGCCGGTACAAGCTTGTTCGATCGCATGCCTCAGATACACTTCCAGCAAATCCGACCGCTCCACCCGCGCGCTGAATTTGGTTACCGATTCGAACATGCGAACGAGGTCGGTGCCGAACATCGTGCTGTCTTGACCGAGCACCTTGCCAATTTCTTTGATCGGCGGCTGGCCTGTCAAGAATAGCACCGGCGTATGCGTCGCCTTGGCCTGACCGGCCGCCGTAAGCATGTTTGTTCCGCCCGGACCTGCTGTGCCGAGCGCAACGCCCAGCGTTCTTTTGGCCGTTGCATATCCGGCTGCCGCGAATCCCGCTCCGCATTCATGCTTGCACAGCACGAACGTAATGCCGTTTCGATCCATCTCCAGAATCAGCGGCGTCACCGGCTTGCCCGGAATGCCAAATACATGCGTGATTTGCCATTGCTTCAAATGTTGAACCAACGTCTTCGCTACGGTCTGCATGAAATTCGATCAGCGCCCTTCGCTCGTCAATAAATTTTCTTAACCAAATCGAGCATGTTCAAGTACTTCATCTCGATTTCTTCCGGCGGAATCGGCCTGCTGAAGTAATAGCCTTGCACCTCGTTGCACTTCTGGTATTGCAGGAAACGGAGCTGCTCCTTCGTTTCCACTCCTTCGGCCACGACCTCCAGCCCCAGGTTATGGGCCATGGCGATAATTGTGCCGACAATGTCGGCATCGTTCGTGTCGGACAAAATATCCCTTACGAACGATTGATCGACTTTAAGCCGATCGATGGAGAACCGTTTCAAATAGTTGAGCGAACTATAACCGGTGCCAAAATCGTCAATGCTGATCTGCACGCCGAGCTCGTGCAGCTGCTGAAGCGTTTGGATCGTATATTCCACATCCATGGTCATGGTCTCTGTTATTTCGAGATCGAGCAAGCTCGGATCCAGGTTCGTTTCCTGCAAAATTTCCCGCACCGATGTCACAAGCGCATCACTGGTAAATTGCTGCGATGATAAATTGACCGAAACCCGAATCGGAGGCAGCCCTTTCTCCCGCCACAGATTTTGCTGCAGGCACGCCGTGCGCAGCACCCATTGGTCAAGCTGAATGATGAGTCCGGTTTCTTCGGCCAAGGCAATGAATTCGGACGGCGGCACGATCCCCCGCTCGGGATGGAGCCAGCGAATCAGCGCCTCGACGCCTTTGATTTGTCCTGTCTTGATATCGATCTGAGGCTGATAATACAGCCGGAATTCGTTGTTCTCGAGTGCGAGTCGCAGCGACGATTCCATCATAATTTTTTCATGCGATTTGGTATTCATCTCCGCCGCGTAAATGGCAAACCGGTTTTTGCCGCGCCGCTTCGCATTGTACATGGCTGTGTCCGCATGGATCATCAGCATTTCGATGTCCTGCGCATCGTCAGGATAGAGCGAGATTCCGATGCTCGCCGTGATATGGAATTGATAGCCATCCATGCTGTACGGCTGCTGGAACAGCATAAGCATGCGGTCAACACGCTGAATCACTTGACCGGGGTCTGTGACGCGGGGAAGAAGAAACATAAATTCATCACCCCCCATCCTGGCGGCGAGATCACCGGGTTCCAGACATCCGACCAGTCGATTCGCCACCTGTTTCAGTAGCAAATCGCCATTAGAGTGGCCTAGCGTATCGTTGACGATTTTAAATCGATCCAGGTCTAGATAAATAAATGCGATCGGATCGTTCATTTCCTCCTCTTTGGCTTTTTGCAGGAGCGCAATCGCCCTTTCTTTGTAATACCGCCGATTCGGCAAACCGGTCAATTCATCATGATTGGCCAAATAATTATATTTCTCTTGCGCCTCGTAACGTTCCGTAATGTCCCGGAATTGCCCAAAAGCGCCGGTCAATTGCTTGTGCTCGTCATAAAGCGGGAACGCGTCGAACAGGCACACCAGGTTGCTTTCCTCGATTTCGATCTGGATATCCTCATATTTCTGCTCATTGCGCAGAACTTCGCTGATAAAAGCGCCCATGGGCTGCAACGTTTGTACCGATTGATGGATGATGCGCTCCTTGGGCACTCCGGTAATGATCTGGGCGGAATGGCTGAATCCGATTACCTCGCCCTTCCGGTCCGTCAATACAATGCCGTTGCGCGCATTATCCATCAAGATTTGATTTAAAAAATCGAGTGAGCGGTTTTGCTTCCGCAGCATCAGTTCCCGTTCGATGGAATCGACGGTTGTGGAGAGCATCGTCACCATCAGCGGATTCTGGAACTGAATGCCTGTCATGATAACGACGCTTCCCAGCAGCTGGTTCAAGTCCCAGTTATGGAAAGCAACCGCGTAACAGGCTGTCTGGTGCAAATATTCGTGATAATGATCCGTACCGATACATTGAATCGGCCGGTCATGATATTTAAGCGATAAATTGACTACATTGGTCCCCATAATCTCTTCCGTGAACTGGATCCCCGGGCGAATGCCAAGCTGGTTGACCATATTCCGGATCGTTTCGTCACCCATCATGTGCAAAATGTACCCGCTTTCATTAGTAACCGAAAGAAGCAGCGGGGTACCTTTCAGCGAGTTCAGCACCTTGTCTCCAAAAAATTGCACCACCGATAAAATTTCCTCGTATTCTTTGCGCTTACGTTCCAGCTCTTCGGATGTCATAACCACTTGCGGAAAGGGAATATCCTTCGGGTCCATCCCTATTTCCTTGCAAAATTGCCGCGACTCCGCTACTAACTCTTGAATTCCGCCAACTCCGCTCACAATAATCCCTCCCGCGACGACAGCCTGGATGGTGAAAAGGACTAATTCTACATGTCGATAATAATTCCTCCTTGGAGTGCGATCAATTATGAAAAAACGCGATCATTTTTCGAATAATCGGAATAATCACTTTTATTCGAAGGCCATTGCCGCCCCAGGCGAACTGGGCCGGTAGGGACGATAAGGATCCATTTTTTCGAGCAGTCCGGGTATTCCGAGAATATCTCCTTTACCGTTGCAAACATTCTCGCACCAGTTCGTCCATCGCCCGATCGATTGCTTCCTTGTTAAGCCTACCAACACCAGGCATCGGGTACACGAATACCTTTGATCGGAACAAAAGGTCAAGGTGCTCGTTTAGTCCGTACCGGGTTTTTATCTGCTCCCGGAATCCATGTTTGAGGATCTGATCAAGCACTTTCTTATACACGAAAATCAACATCTCTGGTTGGTACGTGAACACGGCACGCATGATGCGGTCCACTCCCTGCCGATAATCCTCCTTCGTTGGCTCGATTCCATACTCCTTCGGCTTTTTCACGATGTCCATTAGCCCGATTCGATGGCGCATCAGGGCTTCATCCTCGAATTCATCGGGGAGCGTCGAAAGCAGTCCGGCTTTCGTTAATCCGCTCCAAAACATTTGTCCTTGATGACCCTGAAAGTAATGCCCGATTGCAACACTGGTCGGCGCCGGAACTTTCGCCACAATGAGGATATTTAGACTTCCGGATTCAGGGAGTATATCTGCCAGCGTGTCAAATGACTCTCCATTCCCATTAATAGTGGTGCGAAAATGCCCCAAGCCAATCGCCTCCCGCCTAAATTGAGTTCATCTTAGTTTACAGAGGGGCGGGCAGAAAAATGCGCTGTCGGGGATTCCGCTGACACGCTGAATGCCCATTCGTCATCAACCTGACTGTTCGACTACCTCCACTTCAGGGCAAACGTTTCGTTGCGTTTGGCATTGTTCTCGCCGCATCCTTCCAAATAATACACTGTCCCTAGCTTGCTGACGTCTTTTTCGATTTTGCGGCAAAAATCAGTTTGTTTGAGTGGCGTGCCGAAGTGGTCATGAGACGTATCGTAGCGATAGCGAATGACGGCACCGTCAAAATCGAGATTGTAAAAAATCGGATCCCCTTCAATCGTATAAGCGGTTATTTGTACCGTTTGACTGCTTCTATTTTGGACTTGTTGCAGGAAATCGGTCCAGACATTCCCGTTCTTGATGCCGTTCAGAGCAAACACAACGTCCCCGTTTTTCTCCGCCTGCTCCGGTCCGTATCGTATGGACTGCACGAGCTCGCGCAATCGTTTGGTTGCCGCTTCGGTCAGTGTATAGCCCGTGCCGGTGTCTGACGTGTACATGAACATGCCAAACGTCTCCTTCGCGTCCAGCCACAAATGAATCGATTGCCGTTTCCCTCCATTGTCGATAACGGCGTCGTAGTCGGGATTGCGGACATCCAGTATCCCCTTCATGCGTTTCGCGCTCTGAACCGCATCGGCAAACGCGTCGATATCCACTTTGGCATCAAACACACCATAAGCTTTCGGGTTCACACTGCCAAAATCGAAGCCGCGGCTGATTATCACCTGCGGTGTTCCCGGAATAACGCTTGCAGCAGGAGAAGCCGTGCTAACAGCAAATCGCGCCGCTTCTTTCGGCTTGCCGGACTGGCAGTTGGCCAGTATCACAAGAAATGCCAGCGCGAGCAGCGGAAAAAAACGTTTCATTCCCCATCACCTCTCCCATAGGACGTAAATGATTTCCCGATTGTTGCTTGATTTCAACTCGACGCATTCCGCAAGAAACGTAAGACTTTGCAGACAAGAATGTGGTGAATGGCCGCGGCGCTCGAAACAACCACAAGGCTGCCCCATTGGTCGGGACAGCCTTGTGGCAAGATTATTCCTCAACATAATATTGCGGAACACCTGAATGAACATTTCGGAGCCGGCCCGTTAGTGGATTGCCCGTCCTCCCCTTTGCTCCTATCGAAAAAGTTGTATTTCTGGCATGTTTTTACGTTACTGTAATCGCCAGCGAGATCATCCCGTTAGAAGTTGTGTCCCTGATGCGCTGACTGTCGATCGAATGACTACTGCTTGTCTGCCAGTTCCTCCGCCGCCTGAGGATCAACTGCCAGTTGCTCCATTATTAGTTGCTCCATTGCCGGTTGTTCCGCTGCCGATTGCTCGACTGCCGGCTGCTCCTCCGCCGACTGCTCCACTTCCGGTTGTTCGACTACCGATTGCTCGACTGACGGTTGCTCCACTGCCTGCTCGACTGCCGGTTGCTCGACTGCCGGCTGCTCCACCGCCGACTGCTCGACTACCGGTTGTTCGACTGCCGGTTGCTCGACTGCCGGCTGCTCCACCGCCGACTGCTCCACTTCCGGTTGTTCGACTACCGATTGCTCGACTGACGGTTGCTCCACCGCCGACTGATCTACTACCGGCTGCTCCACTGCCGGTTGCTCCACCGCCGACTGATCTACTACCGGCTGCTCTACTGCCGGTTGCTCGACTGCCGGCTGCTCGACTGCCGGTTGCTCGATTACCGGTTGTTCGACTGCCGGTTGTTCCACCTCCGACCGCTCCACTGCCGGTTGTTCCACTGCCGGTTGCTCCACTGCCGGCTGCTCGACGGCCGGTTGATCGACTGCCGATTGCTCCACCGACGGTTGTTCGACAGCCGATTGTTCGACTGCTGGTTGCTCCACTTTCGGCTGCTCGAGTGCCGGTTGCTCGACTGCCGACTGCTCGACTGCCGATTGCTCCACGACTGGCTGCTCGACTGCTGATTGCTCTACCGCCGATTGCTCCACTGCTGGCTGCTCCACCGCCGATTGCTCGACTACCGGCTGCTCGACGGCCGGTTGCTCGAAGGCCGGTTGTTCGACTGCCGGTTGCTCTACTGCCGGTTGCTCGACTGCCGGTTGTTCCGCTACCGGTAGCTCGACTGCTAGCTGCTCCACCGCCGCTTGCTCGACTACCGGTTGCTCGACTGCCGGTTGTTCCGCTGCCGATTGCTCCACTGCCGGCTGCTCCACTGCCGATTGTTCGACTGACGGTACCTCTACCGCCGGTTGCTCCACTGCCAGTTGCTCGACTGCCGACTGCTCCACTGCTGGTTGCTCGATTGCGGATTGCTCCACGACCGATTGCTCGACTACCGGTTGTTCCACTGCTGGCTGCTCCAATGCCGGTTCCTCGACTACCGGCTGTTCCACCGCCGATTGCTCCACTGCGGATTGTTCCACCGCCGGCTGCTCCACTTCCGACTGTTCCACTGCCGGTTCCTCGACTACCGGCTTTTCCACCGTCGATTTCTCCACTGCGGATTGTTCCACTGCCAACTGCTCCATTACCGGTTGCTCTATTGCTGGTTGTTCGACTGCGGATTGCTCCACCACCGACAGCTCCACTGCCTGTTGATCAACTGCAGGTTGCTCGGCAGCAGATTGTTCGACTGCTGACTGCTCGACCGCCGGTTGTTCCACTGCCGACTGCTCCACTACAGGTTCCTCGACAGCGGATTGCTCCACGACCGATTGCTCGAATACCGGTTGTTCCGCTGCCGACTGCTCCACTGCCGGTTGCTCGACCGCCGATTGCTCCACTACCGGTTGCTCGATTGCCGATTGCTCCACTGCCGACTGCTCGACTGCCGATTGCTCCATTACCGGCTGCTCGACTGCCGACTGCTCCACCGCCGACTGTTCCACTGCCGGTTGCTCCACTGCTGGTTCCTCAACCGCTGGCTGCTCCGCCGCTAATTCCTCGACCGCCGGCTGCTCCGCCGCTGATTCCTCGACTGCCGATTGCTCCACTGCTGGTTCCTCGACCGCCGGCTGCTCCGCCGCTGATTCCTCAACCGCCGGCTGCTCCGCCGCTGATTCCTCAACCGCCGGCTGCTCCGCCGCTGATTCCTCGATCGCCGGTTGCTCCGCCGCTGATTCCTCGATCGCCGGTTGCTCCGCCTCTGACTCCTCAACCGCCGATTGCTCCACGATCGGTTTCTCAACCGCTGATTGCTCTGCTGTTGATTCCTCGACTGTCGATTGTTCCACTGCAGACTGCTCGACTGCCAATTGCTCCACTGCCGGTTGCTCCACCGCCGATTGCTCCACTGCCGGTTGTTCAACTGCCGGCTGCTCGACGGCCAATTGCTCCACTGCCGACTGCTCCACTGCCGGTTCCTCGACTGCCGGTTGTTCCACCGCCGATTGCTCCACTACCGGCTGCTCGACTGCCGGTTGTTCGACTGCCGGCTGCTCCACTGCCGACTGCTCGAGTGCCGGTTGCTCGACTGCCGGTTGTTCCGCTACCGGTAGCTCGACTGCCGGCTGCTCCACCGCCGACTGCTCCACCGCCGATTGATCGACTGCCGGCTGCTCCACCGCCGGCTGCTCCACCGCCGATTGATCGACTGCCGGCTGCTCCACCGCCGATTGTTCGACTGACGGTTCCTCCACGGCCGGTTGCTCCGCTGCCGGCTGCTCGACGGCCGACAGCTCCACTGCCGGTTGCTCGACTGCGGTTTGCTCCACGACCGATTGCTCGACTACCGGTTGTTCCACTGCCGGTTGCTCCACCGCCGATTGCTCCACTGCTGGTTGCTCCACCGTCGACTGTTCCACTGCCGACTGCTCGACTGCGGGTTCCTCTACTGCCGATTGCTCGACTACCGGCTGTTCCACCGCCGATTGCTCAACTGCGGATTGTTCCACCGCCGGCTGCTCTACTGCCGGTTGTTCGACTGCCGACTGATCTACTGCCGACTGCACAACTGCCGATTGCTCGACTGCGGGTTCCTCCACTGCCGATTGCTCGACTACGGGCTGCTCGACTGCCGGTTGTTCGACTGCCGGTTGTTCCACCGCCGGCTGCTCCACTGCCGGTTGCTCCACCGTCGATTGTTCCACTGCTGGTTGCTCTACTGCCGATTGCTCCACCGCCGATTGCTCCACTATCGGTTGCTCCACCGCCGATTGCTCCACTGCTGGTTGCTCCACCGTCGACTGTTCGACTGCCGACTGCTCGACTGCCGACTGCTCGACTGCCGACTGCTCGACTGCCGACTGCTCGACTGCCGATTGCTCCACTACCGGCTGTTCGACTGCCGACTGCTCCACCGCCGACTGTTCCACTGCCGGTTGCTCCACTGCTGGTTCCTCAACCGCCGGCTGCTCCGCCGCTAATTCCTCGACCGCCGGTTGCCCCGCCGCTGATTCCTCTACCGCAGGCTGCTCCGCCGCTGATTCCTCGATCGCCGGTTGCTCCGCCGCCGACTCCTCGACTGCCGGCTGCTCTGCCGCTGACTCCTCAACCGCCGATTGCTCCACGATCGGTTTCTCAACCGCTGATTGCTCTGCTGCTGATTCCTCGACCGCCGATTGCTCTGCTGTTGGTTCCTCGACTGTCGATTGTTCCACTGCAGACTGCTCGACGGCCGATTGCTCCACTGCTGGCTGCTCGACTGCCGGTTGCTCCACCGCCGATTGCTCCACTGCCGGTTGTTCAACTGCCGGCTGCTCGACGGCCGATTGCTCCACTGCCGACTGCTCCACTGCCGGTTGTTCCATCGCCGATTGCTCCACTACCGGCTGCTCGACTGCCGGCTGCTCCACCGCCGGCTGCTCCACTGCCGGTTGCTCCACCGTCGACTGCTCCACTGCCGACTGCTCCACCGCCAGCTGCTCCACTACTGGTTGCTCTACTGCCGATTGCTCCACCGCCGATTGCTCTACTATCGGTTGCTCCACCGCCGATTGCTCCACTGCTGGTTGCTCCACCGTCGACTGCTCCACTGCCGGCTGCTCGTCTGCCGATTGCTCGACTACCGGTTGCTCCACTACCGACTGCTCCACTGCCGGTTGTTCGACTTCCGGTTGTTCCACTGCCGGCTGCTCGACCGCCGGTTGTTCCGCTGCCGATTGCTCGACTACCGGTTGCTCCACTGCCGACTGCTCCACTACCGGCTGCTCCACTGCCGGTTGCTCCACTGCCGACTGTTCCACAACCGGCTGCTCGACTGCCGACTGCTCCACCGATAGTTCCTCGACTGCTGATTGCTCCACTACCGGCTGCTCGGCTGCCGGTTGCTCTGCCCCAGATTGCTCCACTACCGGTTGCTCCACTGTCGGTTGTTCCACTGCCGATTGCCCCACTACCGTCTGCTCAGCTGCCGATTGCTCTACCGCAGATTGCTCCACTGCTGACTGCTCGGCTGTCGGTTCCTCGTCTGCCGATTGCTCGACTACCGACTGCTCCACTGCCGGTTCCTCGACTGCCGGTTGTTCCACCGCAGATTGCTCCATTGCCGATTGCTCCACTACCGATTGCTCCACCACCGGCTGCTCCACTGCCGGTTCCTCGACTACCGGCTGCTCCACCGCCAATTGCTCAACCGCCGATTGCTCGACTGCTTGCGATTCGACCGCCTGGTACTCCGTCCCCAGTGCCACCGGTTCTTGCTTCATCTGCAAGCGTGATGAAGGTGCCGCCATATATGAATCTGCACCGCCGCTTTGCAACCATCGACCTACCGCCTGATTGCCGATCGATCGGTGCAGACCATGCAATTGCGACATCTTGTCCGCACCAATAGTTTGCCTCTGTATATGCGTATTTCCAGAATGGTTCGTTCTGTTGCCGGATCGGCGTTTACTATATTCGCGCAATGTTTCCCTCCAATCGACATCACCATTTCAACCATGTCTATTCAGTGAATGTCCAATCGAACCGTCATAATCCGATCAGTCAATAATGATCCGCTCGTAGTGGATGTTACTTCCCCGTACCCGACGGTGCCGTCCACTTTCAAGGAGATGATACGTTCCTAGCTTTGAATATTATATCAACTGCCCTTTCGCGGAATTCTTAATGAAATCTTAAACGTTTTGGTATCTTTGCCCGGAAAAAACTCATTTCTGATGGAACATGCTATGGAGCTAATGGCACGCATTGAAGTGGTTCTGCGAGGAGGAGTTACTAATGGAAACACCATACATTTCCGATATAGATTGTAATGCGAAATTTGAACCCGGGAGGAGAACCGCATGTTACACTTCCTTATCCTTCACAAGCGAAGCCTGACCATCTCTCTTCTATTCGTCATGCAACTGTGTTTCATGAATTTCGTTCACGCGGCGGATGAGTTTGACAAACGAATCATTCCAGATCCTCAACTCGAACAGCTCATCCGAGATACGATCAATAAACCGCAAGGCGCACTAACACCGATGGACCTCGAACAAGTCAGGCAACTAAAAGGCGAAAAGAAAGCAATCAAAAGTATCGAAGGACTTCAATATGCGACGCAGCTAGCAGAAATTTCGCTGCCGTTCAATCAAATCACCGATATCAGCCCGATTAAAAATTTGAATCAGCTCAAAACGATTAATTTTGACTCAAACTGGATTGAGGATATCGCACCCATTGCGGCATTGTCCCAATTAACATCCGTTTCATTTACTGCCAATCATCCGCTCTCCGATCTAACCCCTTTAACAAATTTGCACCAAATCGAGTTTCTGAATCTTAGCATTACAAGCATTAAAGATTTAAGCCCGTTGTCCCATCTGCCCAATCTCAAGCAATTGGAACTGATGCAAAATAATTTCTCCAACCTGCAACCGTTGGCCGCGCTGCAATCATTGGAGGTTCTTGCCATCGGCAGCAATCCGAATATCACCGATCTTTCGCCTTTGCACGGTCTCATTCACCTAAAAACGTTATGGATTACCGAAGACGGAATTTCCGATCTGTCCGGCTTGGCAGAATTGGAAAATCTGCAAGAATTGTACGCGTATTCAAATCAGATCGAAGATATATCCGCCCTCGCAACAATGCATCGGCTGGAGATTGTCAATCTGGATCGCAACCATATTCAGGACATATCGCCGTTGTACAAGCTAACCAAATTGAAACAGATCAGTCTTTACGAAAACCGGATTCCTGATTTGGCGCTGATGAAATTGTCGAAACAGTTCCCTCGCGATCAAGCCATAATGATTCTTAATCAAAAACAAGCAAATTTTACGCCTCCCTCCTTGCCACTCGCCGATCAGCAGCGGTTTACGGATGTCAAACCGGACGACTGGTTTTACAACGACGTCGCATGGGCGGTCAAAATCGGTATGGTCAACGGATACGACGACGGCACGTTTGCACCAAGCGCAAAAATTACGGAAGCCGAATTTTTGAAAATGCTCATTTCCTTATACGCTGGCGATTTGTCAAAACAAGGGGATTTGCATTGGTATGACGAGTACTACCGATTTGCGTCTGCACATAAATGGGATGTTTCGGGGCTCCCTGAGGTCGAACAGAATCGGGTTGGCTACTCCGGCACGCTTGCTTCCGAAAAGCCGCTCATTCGTTTGGAAGCGGCCATGATTTTGTTGAATGCCATCGGCAAGGAGGTTGACTCCCCCGATGAATTAATTTGGGAAATGTACAACCGCAACTTCTCGAATGGCAAATTCGCCTTGACCGTTTCCGGTTTTGCTTCAATCGACTTCCTGACAAGAGCGGAAGCCGTATCTCTGCTTCGAAACTTCAAAGAGAACAATGCCAACAAGGAATTGCTGGCCGTTACGCAAACGATGGAAGCCAATCGAATCTTGTCCATTACTAACATCAAGACTGCCGTTCGGGAGCTCGCTTCTGCATACGGGTACGAAGTGAAGCAGTCGTCTTTAAGCAGGGAAGTCAGCAATGATGGGAGTATTCATCAATTACTATCCGTTGTTTCGAACGCCGGGCCTGAATTCTATTTGCATATTTTCGTTTTCGCTCAATCCAACCAGATCACGAACGTTTCGTTGTCGATGTCGAACGGGGCGCGACCATTCTCAAAAGAGCTGCTTGACGGGCTATTCCTCGATCAACCGTACAAAAACATGATATTGCAAACATTTGATAAGATGCCGCTGGCAGACGATCGTCAACAGGACATGACACTCCCCTACAATCGTTCGAATATTCGTTATACGTCGGACAATTTCGTGATCTCGCTGGATGAGTCCGACAAACAGCCTTACGGATCCGCCGAATAAGGGGGATGCATTGAAATCATGAAGCAAAATCCAAACTAACGAAGCACTTAGAAACGAAAACAAGCGATGGATCGGTTCCATCGCCGCGCTATTGTACCCGTCATCACAATAGGAACTCACAAAGTTATTCACCCAGTAAAGGAGCTATTGCAAGGTTTGTTCAAACAGCTGCGCAATGTCTGTCAATTCATTTCGATAATCGGTGGCCAGCGCAAGCTGCTTCAGTTGAAGATAGATCTTGGCATACGACACGTTCCAAACATTGACGTTCCAATCGAAAAAGTCTTTTTTCACATAAGGATACATTTGCTGATTCATGTTGTAAAACTTGTCATCCTTGAGCCATGTGTTCATCGGATTCGAAGCTCCCCATACCCCTGCGTTGGCCCATTCGGTCGTTGTTTCGTTTTTGTCGATCACAATATATTTCAGGAGCGCCCATGCCAAATCCGGGTTTTGGGTCGTTTCCGAGACGGCCATTCCTCGATAAATACTGTTCACTGCCCGAGTCCCGGCAGCAAAATGAGGGAAAGGCACAACGCCGATCTGCTCCCGTTCCTTTGAGTCCGGCACCCCGTATGAGATAAACATAGCCGCGGCCCCGGTCGCCAGCAAATGCGCCGACTCCTCAATAAAGTCCGTATTGATCAACCATTTCCTGGCCAAATCCATATACCAGCCAATTGCGTCCACGCTCCCGGTATCGTCCAAATATCCGTGGAACGCTTTGCCATCCGGCGTGAAGGAGCCTCCATTGCTTAACACAAGCGCGGACAGAAGTTCGACCTGCAGCGGAAACAATACGGCGTAGGGGTTCGTCCCGTTTGTTTTATCGTGGATCGTTCTGCAAAGCTCGGCGAATTGTTCCCAGGTCATATCGTCCGTCGGCTCGGATAATCCCCATTTTTGAAAAAACGATTTGCTGTATAGCAGCTTCGGAGTCACGATAAAAGCGGGAAGCGCTACTAATTTGCCCTGGTCGGTTGAATAATCAAGCAGCGCGCGTTCAAAATATGCATTGGCATTCGCCCCGTTTACTTTTGCAAGCATGCCGATGTCTTTCAGTTGACCTTTGGCATTCAAATCCTTAAAAATAGCCGCATCTCCTTGAAATACATCTGGCATCCGGCCGCTATCCGCAAATTCCTGCAGTTGTTTGTAGTACACGTCTGTATTGAACTGAAGATTGATTTTGGTATTCGGGTGTTCACTCTCAAACTGCTTTATCCCATTCTCCCATCTTTCTTTTACCCTCTCTCCTCCCCACATGACATGCAGCGTAATTTCTCCGGAAAGATTGCTTTTCGGCTCTTTTGCCTCTTTTGTTTTGTCGCATCCGCTTAGGATCGACGCCAATATCAACAGGAAGCTGAACAACGCGCAGAAAGTTTTTTTCAACAAGCTCCCTCCCTTTGCCCGTTCGTCAGTCTGTTGGGGCTTGCTTGTTCAGGGCATTCGCGATTTTGGACAGCGACCCCACGCTTGAAAATACGTTTACTGCTTCGGTCGGAACAAACAGGGTTGTCGCCTGGCCTTTTGCGATATCCCCCAGAGCCTCCAGCGATTTATAACTGAGAAACTGCGGGTCCATCTCCGCGCTTTTGATTTTATTGATTCTGATTTTCTCAGCCTCCGCTATGGTTTCAATTTTGTGCCGGTCTGCCCCCGCGATTATTTTGATCGCCGCGCCTTTTCCCATCGCATCCAATTCCTGAGATACTTGATTGCCTTCCGCTACTCGAATATTGGACTCTTTCTGCCCCTCTGCCTGCAAGATCATCGATTGTTTGGCGCCTTCTGCCCGTAAAATTTCGGCTTGTTTCTCCCCGTCTGCACGCAGGACAGCGGATTGCCGTTCCCCCTCCGCCTGCAAAATATTCGCTCTCTTCTCCCGCTCGGCTTTCATCTGCTTCTCCATCGCATGATGAATTTCGAGCGGTGGATGGATATCGATGATCTCTACTCGTTCGATGCTTACCCCCCACTTGCCGATCGCAGCTTCCAAAGAATGCCTAAGGTATAAGCTGATTTTTTCACGGCCGGCCAGCGTTTCATCCAACTCCATATTCCCGACCACCTGCCGAATATTCGCGGCCGTAATATTTTGAATGCCTTTTACAAAATCGTTGATACTGTAGGTGGCCGCCATCGCATCGTGAACCAGATAGAAAAAAACCGTGTCGATCTTTATTTGAACATTATCTTTCGTAATTACCATTTGGGCTGGAACATCCGCTTGGTGAATCCGTAAATCATGCAATTTCCTTACTCGATCGATAAACGGAATGATCAGATGGAATCCGGGATTCAATACGCGAAGGTATTTGCCCAATCTTTCGATCACCGCGACTTTTTGCTGCGGGATGATCCGAACGGAACTTATGATAGCGAACACAATAAATGCACCAAGCGCCAGCAGCGCAATCATCCCCAAGATCCACAAAAACGTTGCCATCATTTCTGCCTCCTTGTCATTTCACATGGTTCGCAATATTCAAGACAAATTTGCTCAATGTCTCTTTACTCATAAAAGGCGCCAAATTCGCCATGAAATTCGGATCGAGTTGCCTTGCATCCATCCCTGAAATCAAGGCTAGAATGCGTTCTTTACTTAGAAAGGGGGCTAAACTGATGATGCGGCTTGCCGAGATGCTGCCAGTCCCGACCTTGCTCGCCAGCTTATCGAACGCTTCCCTGCTTAAATAGGGGGCCAACTCCCCGACAACATCCCAGTTCAGGCTGGTTTCATCAAGCTGCAGCACCATCCGCTCCACTTGATTTGAAGTTAAGAATGACGCGAAGCCCATCAGGATCGGGAAGGTTAGTTTATCCGGTATGGCTCGGTCCAGAAGCTGATTAAAACAGCTGTTGCCAATATAGGGAGCAAGATTAAGAATCCCCTTCCACTTCCATTCCTCATCCGGGACCTGCAGCACCAGATCTCCCAGAGCCTCCGCTCCGAGGAACGGAGCCAGGCTTTCCAACATGTCCAGGTGAATGTAGGTTTGGCTGACGCCCTCCGTTACTTCATGAAGCGTGCTGGCCTTGACCAATGGAGCCAATTCGATCAGATCTTCGATGTAAATCTGTCCGAGATTGATCATCTCGGCAACTTGGCCCGGTTTATTCTCCGCAATTCGCTCCACCATCTGGCTGATAGATGGTTGCGTCGGCCTTGCCGTTTGCCCGCCCCCGCCGCTCAGAAGTGCGTCAGTCGTCGAATCAAAATATTGAGCCAGGACCACGATTGTTCCGATATCCGGCAGCGATTCTCCGCGCTCCCACTTCGATACGGCTTGATGGCTTACATTTAATTGATCGGCCAGCTCCATTTGGGTCATATCCCTGTCTTTTCGCAGCTTCGAGATATAACCCCCAATTTTTTTGACATCAAGCAACTTCATCCCTCCCTTGTTGAAACCGCATACAGTGCGCGCTGTTGGGATTAGAATAGCATGAATAGCTGCAATATCCTATCAAGCAGCAGTTGAACACAGCAACCGATTCATTCTACCGGCGGTTGAATCCGAGGACGAAGAAAAACCGTCCCTACGGACGGTTCATCGGCAAATTGTTTTCATAAGGTTGAAATTGCACGGCAGGACATCACTCTCCACTATAACGGGATCAAAGCAGAAAAGCAGGACACGAAGTTGCAACTTCGGCTATAATATACGATTAAGGCAGCCACCAAGTACGTAAGAAGGAATACGAAAGGAGGACTGCAATGAAACAAGAAAAAGCATCCGTATTATTGCACCAGGCACCTTTATTCCACGATTTGAATGCACAGGAGCTGGAACGTGTCGAGGAAATCACCATCCCCCGTATTGTTTCCAAAAAGGCGATCATTTTTACGGAAGGCAGCGAAAAAGAAACGGTCTACTTCATCCTGGACGGATTAGTCAAAACGTACAAAACGGATGAAAACGGACACGAGCAAATCGTTTCCTTTCTGAAGACCGGCGATATGTTCCCGCATACGGGGTTCTTCAATCAACATCCTTATCCGGCAACGGCCGAAGCGATAGTCGATACGAACCTTCTGGCCATTCCCGTCCGATTGTTCGAACGATTGATGATAAACACCCCAACGATCGCGATCAAGATGCTGCGCGTCATGGGGGACAAAATCCGGGAGCTGCAGGAAAAACTTCAAGTTCTGTCCGGGCAAGACGTCAAACATCGGGTACTGTCTTTCCTGCTGCAGCTTGCCGAACAACACGGACATATGAACGGGAACAAAATTACCATTAACCTGCCGATGACCCATCAGGAATTTGCCAATGCCGTCGGTACGACACGAGAGACAATCAATCGGCTGCTGAATCAACTGGGCAAGGAAGCGCTGCTTGAAGTCGATCGGAACCGAATTGTCATCATCGACCTCGATGCGTTGAAGCAACAACGGGAGCTGAAGTAGTCATATAAGGATTGGAGAGCCCGGGCGCCATGCAGCTTTGGGGCTCTCGTGGCGCATCCTATTGCTCCTGTACGATGCTGTCCAGTTGTTCTTTATCTTCGGGGGACAAGATATTTTCAGCCATTGGAAACAGCACCTGTTCCTCTTTGTTGAAATGCTGGGTCAGAATCGAGTAGGCCTGAACGGCGTACCCGGCAATCGTTGCCGCATCTTCATTTTCGCTTCCCGACTCGCGCTCGCCGGCGGCATCCAGGAACCGCTGCAAATTTTGTTCGGCCTGCTCATGTTCGTATGTCATGACGGCAATCGGACCAACAACGCTTCCGATATATTTGGCCATCAGCGGGAATAATCCGTCGTCTTCTTTGCGGGAATGTTTTTTCAATTGTTCGGTAAATTCGGCGACTTGACCATACAATGCGGCAAAACTATCGTTGCGTGCCGTTCCCGGATCTGACAGGAAGGTTTCGGCCGTCGCATGAAAAGCGTTCATGGCGATTCGCAAAGGGATATGCTCCTGCTTCAACTGCTGCAACGGTGGGCAAAGCTGGAAATCCGGCCTGCTTTGTTCGCCGCCGTGCATTCCGCTGCAACCGAACGTCGTTGTATTCATATCCAATCTCCTCCTTTATACGACCTGTTCTTCGATCCGCGGGAACAAAATGTTGTTCTCCAAATGAATGTGCTGAAAAAGATCCGACTCCAGTTCGCCCAATTTATGAAAGGTGATCATGTACGTGCGGCATGCATCCGACGGCAAAGCGTACTCGTTCGTGATCGCTCTCATCTCCTTCAGGCAGTCTCCGACCGAACTATGATCCGTCTCCAGTTCATGCAACCCCATTACGGCCTGTTCATGCAGCTCGGTCGTCGGATGGAGCGCATATTGTTTCAGCAAAGGAAAGAGCACCTCTTCCTCTGTCACCAGGTGCTGCTCCAATTCCGACTTCATTTGGTGGAACAGGTGGTATAGATCGGCAAGCTCGCTGTGGGCGTCACCGTGAACGCGAGCAATTTTCGTAACGAATTCGCTCAGCAACGGCAGCTCTTTGCGCAGAAAACGATGATGTTGATCGACGACATGGTCGATTAAATCGGCGGTCGGCTCGGCTCGCCAATCCGTTCCACGATTTTCATTCTTGTTCTGCATTTCGGCATAGCTTTCGTTCAAACGGTGCAAAATCTCGCGCTCATTCAAGTTTTTTTGACGAATGACTTCCAGCAGGCTGCGGTCTCCTCCACAGCAGAAATCGATCCGGACTTCCTTGAACAAATTGCTGGCTCCCGGAAAATCCGAAACAATGGCACCAACCTTTTCTTCACCGCTAAAATGCTGCTTCATTTCGGCTTCATCTCCCTAACATGTCATTTCTCCTCCAGTATAGGTCCGATGTCGCCTTCTCACTGTGACGCAGCACACACTTGGCACTACTGTCCTGCATACAATTTCTCCTCCTGGGAAATGCTGTTGTCATATGTGATCCCTGACGGAGATGAGATCATCATGCGCAAATGGTCTTCCAGCAAACGATTTTTGCCTGCTTCCCCCTCTTCTCCGGCGGAAGCGTCCGATACGAAGGGAACGGGCATTTCCTCTTGTCTGGAAGACAATTTGCGGATGTTGACACAGGCGTTCGACTTTTGCTCAGACTTGACCATTCATCGCTGGCACTACGGACCGGAGCCGGAGCAAGCGGCGTTCACCGTTTATTTACATACGCTGACCAAGTCCGTTCCACCCGACTACCTGAAAGAAACGTGGCAGCATCTGATGGCGCAGGAACTCGGACCGATGGGAATCATTACGCTCGAAATGCTGAAGCAATGTTTTGCCGGCAGCCCCGGCGTCGCTTCTCCTCACGCTGAACTGCTGGACGATATCGGCCAAGCGATTGACAGGGTACTGGACGGGAAAATGCTCCTCTTTTTCAACGGCTGGCAGCAGGCTGTCGCTTATATGGCCCTGGAGGTCGAGCATCGGCAAGCTTCCGAACCGATCACAGAGCCTACGGTGCAAGGTCCGCACGTAAGTTTTATCGAAGTGCTGGAAAGCAATATCGGGGTTATTCGCAGTTTGCTCAAATCGCCGCGGTTGAAGGTGGAATGTTTCGAAGCCGGCGCGGAAAGCAGGCGGATGGTTTCCTATAGTTACCTGGAAGGCGCGGTGAAGCCGGAAATTGTGCAAGCGTTCAAGCAGCGTATGAGCGGGATCGGCACGGAAGAAATTTTGGAGGTTTCGTATCTGGAAGAGTGGGTCAGCGACAACAGGTTTTCTCCTTTCCCGCAAGTAAGGTATACCGAACGCCCAGATACGGCGGTCGCTGCGCTGCTCGACGGCAAAATCATCGCCATGGTGAACGGAAGCCCGTCGGTGCTCATCTGCCCCGGCGTGTTTACGGAATTTTTCATGACCAGCGAAGATTTTTATTATCGCACGATCTATTCTTCCTTGATTCGGTTGCTGCGATTGGCTGCCTTCGTGATGGCGATCCTGCTGCCCAGCACCTATATCGCACTGTCCACCTTCCATTCCGAACTGATTCCGACCGTGCTGCTGCTGGCCATCCTCAATTCGCGGGAAGGCATCCCGTTCCCGGCGGTGCTGGAAGCGCTCATCATGGAGTTTTTTTTCGAACTGCTGCGGGAAGCGGGCATTCGGCTGCCACGGCCGATCGGATCGGCCGTCAGCATCGTCGGAGCGCTCGTCATCGGCCAGGCGGCGATTCAATCGCAGATCGCTTCGCCTGTTATGGTCATTGTCGTTGCGTTGACAGGCATCGCCTCTTTCGCCCTTCCCCAATACAATATGGCGATTGCGATCCGGATACTGCGTTTCCCGCTTATGTTTCTGGCCGCCACCTTCGGAGGGCTCGGCATTATGGCCGGCTTTATTCTGATTTACTTGCACCTGTGCACGCTGCGTTCGTTAGGCCAGCCCTACCTGACTTCGCTCTCGCCGTTCGATATGCAGAAGCTGCGCGATGCGCTTATCGTGCTGCCCCGTCGTTTGCTTGCGCGCTCGCCTCGGGATCGGCACACGGAAAACGCGGAGAGGAAGAAAGCGCCATGAAGCCGCCGGTTTCCGCGCTCGCCGTTGCGCTTGTGTTCACTCTCCTTGCCGGCTGCTGGGACAACAGCGAACTCGACGAGTACGGTTACGTGCAGGCGGTGGCGATCGACCGAAGAACCGACGGTCTCATCCAGGTGACGACCCATTTCTACAACCCTGCCAATAAGAACAACCAGGTCGGCGGAAACACGGAACCCGTGCAAAAAGGCATCAATATTGCGACGAGCGGCGAAACCATCATGGAAGCGATCCGGGATATTCCAACCGCGCTGGGACGCAAGGCCAAGTGGGACCATATGCGCGTCATCCTGCTGGGAGAAGAGCTGGCCCGTACCGAAAATGTTCGCGAGGTGCTCGATTTTTTCTCGCGGGACCATGAGCCGCGCGGCACGGTACTGCCGCTGATTGCCGAGCAGGCGGCCGGCCCTTTCCTGGACGTCCGGCCTTTCGTCGAACAAACGATCGGCCAGCAGTATAAAAAGATGGAAAACAACGGCGCCCGTTATTCCGCCGATTCGTCCGACATTCCGCTGTACGATTTTGCCATCAAGCTGAAAGGGCCGTCCAAAACCGCCGAGCTTCCCTATTTGCATCGAGGCGTCGCGCCGCAAGAAGCGACTGTCTCCGGCGTGGCGATCATCCGGAACGGCAAATTGGCCGATATTCTGGACGAAAGCGATACGGAAGCGTTCCTGATGCTGACGGGCCGCTATACCAGCGGCGTCATCGAGTTCCCTTGCCTGGAGAACGGCAAGGAACACACGAACGCCAAGGAATCGTTCGAAGTCGTCACGCTGAACGGCAGTACGGTTCCGACGGTAGCAGGCGACAAGATATCGGTTCGCGTCAAGATTCGGATCGAGGGCACAGTTGGCGAGCTGCGCTGCTCTCATTTGAAGACGAAGGACGATGTAGCCCGATTCGAGCGGATGATCGACGATACGGTGGAACGTCAGCTGCGGCAAACGATTGAGCGGTTCAAGCGCAATGAGCTGGATGCGATCGGCATCGCAAGCCGAATATACCGCATGCATCCGAAGCTTTGGAAACGCCTCGAGCCCGAATGGAAGCAACGATTCGCTCAAATCGATTTCCAGGTTGGCGTCACGACCCGCGTCCTGAGCACCAGCATGAATGTGGGAACGCCGTTCGGAACGAAGGAGAAATAATCGTGTACGGAAAACTGGTTCTCTTCCTGCTGCTGGCCGCTGCCATGCTGATCCATGACATTCCGAAGCTGAAACGGATTCGCTCCCGCGAACGGGCGATTTATTGGGCCATGCTGGCGCCGCTTGTATACCTTGGCGTTCTCTTCGTATGGAGCAAGTCGTGGCCCAACCTGGACACGCTGTTCAATCTGTTCCTGCCCCCGGCCCGGCTGATCGTACACTGGCTCGACCCGGCAAGCAGCTGAATCGTTGGGAGGGAAATCATGACCAGTCAAGACCGCATCAGCTCCGCTCAAATGACTTTGCTGTTTCTGTTCTTCATGACCGGCTCTTCGATCGTCATCGTCCCTGCCCCGCTCACGAACATTGCCGGCAACGGGGCCTGGATCTCGCTCTTGATGGCCATGGCTGGAGGCATTCCCTTGCTGGCGGGCATTCTGTATATCCACAACCGATTCCCGAACCTTTCGTTAATCGAGCAAAGCCGCCTGCTGCTGGGCAACGCCTTGACCGCTGCGCTGTTCATCCCGTTCCTTTGCGTTATGTTCTGGAATGTGGCGGGAATCGTCATCGAGATCGGCCTGTTCTTCAAAAGCACGATGCTGAAGGAAACGCCGACTTATGCGGTCAATACGCTGCTGTTCCTGACGATCGCGCTGACGGTGATGGCGGGCATCGAAGTCATGGCCCGGATGGCGGTTGTGCTGCTGGGGTTGATGTTCGGCTTCATCGTGCTGATCTGGATCCTGGTCGGACCGCTCTATCACCCCGAATATTTGCTTCCCGTCCTGCCGGAAGGGATCGGACCGGTGCTGCATGCCGCTTATGTCGTCTACGGGTTCCCTTTCTCCGAGCTGACGGTGTTCGCCGTCATCCTGCACCTGGTGCGCCGCCAGGACAACAACGGGCTCGGGAAACGGCTGTATGCCGCGCTTGCGCTCAATGCCGCGATGCTGATCGCTTCGGTCGTCAGCAGCGTCATGGTGCTCGGCCCGCTGTCCGGCGACCTGAAATATTCGTTGTACCAGTTGGCCAGGCTGATCTTCATTCAGGAGATTATCGAGCGAATCGAGTCGGTGATCGGCTTTTCGCTTATTATCGGCTTTTATTTCAAAGCATCCATCCTGCTGATGATTTTGCTGCAAACGTTGAAAGGGCTGCTGCGGCTGGAAAACGAACGGCTAATCGTGTTTCCCGCTGCCTTTGCTTGCCTGCTGCTGTCTCTGACCACCTACACAAAGGAAGCGGAAATGGAGGAAATCGTCAATATTACGTGGCCGCTGCTTAACACACTGGCGTACAGTTTGCCGCTGCTGGTCATTTTCGCCGCCGCGCTGATTCGCCGCAGGATCAGGTCGTCCGGCGCGTCCTGATGCGGGTCGCGATAACAATCAAAGCAGCTTGCGCACTCGTTCATCCCGCAGCCATAATGCCGCCCAGCACAAGACCGCCAGATACACCGGGAACAAAATCGACGCAATCAGCGGAGCGTCTACACGCACTTGCGCCGCCATCGCACCGCCCCAAAACCCGGTCAGCAGCAGTGCGCCAACGATCGAAGTGCGGGGGATCGCGTATAAGACAGTCGCCAGCAGTCCCAAGATCCCCATGACGAGCATATGTTTCTGCGAATAGCCTAGGGCGAGCGTGCTGTCTACGACCGGCGCCAAGGCGGCGAGTTTCCCGATTCCGTCGAACAGCATGAACAAGATGACAAGCGCACTCATGATCCGGGCCATCCACAGACGGGCTCCGGCCCCTCTCCTTTTTGCAATGCCCTTCGCTTCCCCCGCTGTACTCGTCTCCATTTCCAATCCTGCTTTCATCATTTCGTTCATCCTCCCGATTCGTTTTTTCATGAATGTTTCGCTTTCATTTAGACAACGAACGGGCAACGGGAAATTCGACATGGAAATTTTCCGATTTCAAAAAAATAAGCCCTGTTTGATTGGCTATTTCGCACAAAAAGGGGGCAACAGCAAAATAGCCAGTGATTTCACTGGCTATTTCGTAGAAATGATCGATTTGGAGGCTGATTGAGCCGAATAGCCAGTGTTTTCGCTGGCTATTTTCGACGAAGCGGGTGAAAAGGGACGAATAGGCCATTTTTTATGGCCTAATTTGAGAGGCGGTTCACTTCTCCCGCGCCCGCAAATCAGCTAGCGGCTGCGCACGGTCGCGCCATTGGTCCGGAACGAGAGCTACCGTATCGGCATAAACGGCCGTCAAATGACGCGACAAACCTTCGGCCCGGTCTTCGATCAGCACTTCGCGAATTTCCGACGGCGTCCGCGGCACCAACCGGTCGACCGTCCGTCCGAATTCGCGCAGCGGCAAAAACATCGCCGGACTTTTGCGGTACGTGCAAGCAGCGGCGTACCGCGGCGCGCTGCCCGAATCGTATTTGCTCAGCTTCGCCGCTTCATAATGCTCCCGCAACAACGACACGGTATCGAACTGCAGCACGGCAAACGACGTCTGCGGTTCCCTTCGGGTATACGTGTCGAGCATGTGCCGGCAGTCGCTCCACGTAGGCCAAAAAAACACGTGCCTGTCCAGGCACGCGCGAAATTGCGCTTGCGTCACGCCGTCCGCCAGCATCCGGTCTGGGATGCGCAGATGCGCATTGATCGTCGCGCCGCGGCCGCCAAGTGGTACTTCCTTGGCGGCCTGCCGCCGCTCGCCCGTCCACGCGGGATCGATGCTCCGGCTGGACAACAGCGCATCCATGCCGGCGATCGCCGGCAAATTGCCGGCCCGAGTGAAATGATAAAGCGACGAGCGCCGCGGCGATCTCGCTATCGAAACAAGAACGGCTTCTTTCATCGTGCGGCTTCGCTCTTTCGAACCGGGATCCAGATTTCGCTTTTGTAAGTCGGTGACGACATATCCTTGCTTTCGTTCCACAGCAGCTCCGGCCCGCCCGTAGACTCGTATCCCGTCGACGGGAACCACTCGGCGTAAATACGCCCCCATACGTTTTGCAACGTTTCCGGAAAAGGGCCCACCGCGGTGAATACCGCCCAAGTCGATGCCGGGACTTCGAGCCGCGCCATTCCATGTTGGTTAGCCGCCTCGGTCGCCGTCGTCGCGACGCCGATATAGTGGTCGAGTTCCCCCTGTTCGTCCATGCGCCCTTCCGAAAAATTGACGGACGCGCTGAGCAGGCCGATCGGTTCGATGTCGGACAACATCTTCAGCCGCAAAATCGTCTCCATATCCAGGCTGCTCCACATACCGGCAATCGCGGGGTTCACCCCGCTGAATACGAGGGGTACCCGCTTCATGAAGCCAACGATCGCAAACGGCCCTTTTTCCACCAAACGATAATTCATTTCGCTTCCTCCTTGTACGGTCCATTGAAAGGTCATAGGCGGAAACGCCTTGAGCGGCTGCCCGCCCGCTCTCGCCCCGGACGGCGTAACGCCGTGAAGCGCGTGAAACGCCCGGGCGAAAGCGTCCGGCGAGTCGTAGCCGCAGGTCAGCGCGATGTCGATAATTTTCGCCGGGCTCGTTTGCAGCTCGACGGCTGCAAGCGTCAAACGCCGGCGGCGAATGTACTCCGCCAGCGGCATCCCGGCCAGAAACGAAAACATCCGCTTGAAATGATACTCCGAGCATAAAGCAAGTCGCGCGGCTTCCTGCAAGTCGATTTCGCCGCCAAGCTGCCGTTCGATATAAGCCATCGCCCGGTTCCAATGCTCCAGCGTGTTCATTGTCGTTCCCCCTTTCACATGTTCATCGTATCAAAGACAGTCCGCCGCCTCCCGACAATTGCCGCACCGATTATGCAGGCTGGAGGCACGAAACGGTGCGAAGCCGGGCTCGGACAGCTTGACGAATATTTTCGTTGCCTTTTACTCAAATTAGAGTATATAATCGTGATCGGGTATTCAAATTTGAGTACATATCCGCAAGCGGATAGAAGGGAGATTGGCAGTGGATAAACATAGAAGCAACATCAAACTGGTCGTTGCCGGCCTGCTGCTCGGGCTGTTCATGGCGGCGCTCGATCAGACGATCGTATCGACGGCGATGACCACGATCATCAAGAAGCTGGGCGGGCTGGAAAGCTTCATCTGGGTATATTCCGCCTACATGATCGCCATGGTCGTATCGACGCCGATTTTCGGCAAACTGTCCGACATGTTCGGACGCAAGCGTTTTTTTCTGATGGGTCTGATGCTGTTCATGGTCGGCTCCATTCTCTGCGGAACCGCGCAGAACATGGATCAACTGATTATTTACCGCGCGCTTCAAGGGATCGGCGGCGGCGCGCTGATGCCGATCGTGTTTACGATCATTTTCGATTTGTTCCCGATGGAGAAGCGCGGCAAAATGATGGGCTTGTTCGGCGCCGTCTTCGGTCTTTCCAGCGTGTTCGGCCCGGTCATGGGCGGCGCGATCACGGACAATTTCAGCTGGCGCTGGATATTTTACATCAACGTGCCGATCGGTATTCTTTCCTTCCTGTTCATTCTTGCCGCTTATCACGAATCGCTCAATAAACGAAAGCAAAACATCGACTGGCTCGGCGCCATCCTGCTCACCGGCACGATTCTGTGCCTGATGTTCGGACTCGAGCTCGGCGGCACCGACGGCTGGGCCTGGTCTTCGATGAAGACGATCTCGCTGTTCGTCGCTTCCGGCGTGCTGCTGATCCTGTTCCTGATCGCGGAAATGAAAGTCAAGGATCCGATCATTCACCTCGGATTGTTCCGCGGCCGCGTCTTTACGAGCAGTATGGGCATCAGCCTGCTGTACGGCGGCGTCATGATGGCCAGCGCGACGTATATTCCGCTCTTCATTCAAGGCGTCTTCCACCGCACGGCGACGCAAACGAGCTCCGTGCTGACGCCGATGATGCTCGGCGTCGTGCTCAGCAGCCAGATCGGCGGCCGCGTCGCCACGAAGCTGCGCTATCGCGACACGATGCTCTTCTCCGCCCTGTTCCTGATCGTGGGCAGTTATTTGCTCGGGTTCGTCATGGACCCGCAGACGATAGAATGGCTGATTATTATCTTCATGGTTATTATCGGCCTCGGCATGGGCGTATCGTTCTCCTTGCTGAATATCGCCACGCTGAACGCCGTTCCGCCGCAGTTCAAGGGCTCGTCCTCCTCGCTGATTACGTTCTTCCGGACCATCGGATCGGCGATTGGCATTGCAGTGTTCGGCTCGTTGCAGAAGCACGAGTTCCAGCAAGGGCTGAAAAACATTCCGAACCTAGCGCCGGAAATGGCCGAGAGAATCAAAGGCGGTCAGGCGCTGCTCGATCCCGTCGTGCAGGAACAAATGCATTTGTCCAAAGAAGCGGTCGCCGTCATGCTGGGCAAATTGTCCGATTCGATCCTGTTCATTTTTCAATGGTCGGTGCTGCTGCCCGTGCTGGCGCTTGTATTCATCCTGCTGATGGGACGCGCGCGCGCCCAAATACCTCAGGGAGCACAAGGCGGACCTGGCGGACCTGGCGCGCCCGGTACGCCGGAAGCCAAAGGCCAACAAGGAGCGCCCGGCGCCGATCAAGCCGCCCCTTCGTTCCACGGGGGGTGACATTCCTTGTCGATGCGGTTGTTGATCCTGGGGCTGCTCATGGAGAAAAACCGGCATCCCTACGAAATTCGCCAAACGATCCAGAACAGGCGCTGGCATCTTACTTTTAAAGTGCGCGACGGTTCGCTCTATTACGCCGTTGACCAATTGCGCGAGCAAGGGCTGATCGAAGTCGCCGAAACGATTCCCGTTCACGGCGACAGCCGGCCGGACAAAACGGTGTATCGGATTACCGAAGCGGGCAAAGCCGACTTTCTCGGCTGCCTGTACAGCCAGATGGAAGTAACGGCGTTTCCGCAGCATCCGCTGTTCATGTGCATGCCGTTCGTCCAGCATGGCGAGCCGGACCGCTTTGCCCATCTGCTGGAAGATCAGCTCGAAGCTTGCCGCAGCCGGATCGAACATATCCGGGCGGTGCTGGCGCTGAAAGCGAGCTGGCTGCCGCGCGGCTCCATCCATCTGATGGAAGGCATGATAATGTTCAGCCAAACGGAACAGGAATGGCTGGAGCGTGTGCTGGCCGATGCCAAATCGGGCAAACTGGCGCCGCCTACTACTGATTGCCATTAATTGACGATCGCCCTCTGCCGGGCTTTGCCCGCAGAAGGCGATTTCTCGTATGTTGTCGAATATTAATTATGCGGACACTTGACTTCTCTTTCTTACGAACAGATCCAACATTAATGTTGCCACCCTGTACGCCAAATATCCCAGCAAGGTGCCGATCGTATTCAGCAGCAAATCGTCCGGATCGAACAACCGGCTGCATGAGGTAAAAAACGAACGCCAGTTGCACAACCGTTTGAAAGGTAAAAAAGTGGCCTTTTTTGCCTATCGCCATTATAATTCCCACAACCAGCAGCAGCGTGATTTGAACGGTAGTTGAGAATTCTACAATCATTGCTTTCTCCTTATAAGAACATTCAGAACTGACATAGGGTTGTATTTATCCTACCATTCAGAAACGACCGCATGCAACGTCAAAGCTACTGCAAGCCAAAAGGAGCGGCTGCCGCATGGAACTGTTCATCGCAATCCTTGTTCTTCTTGCCCTGATCGGCGTCTCCAACGTCATCAACCGCACGATCCCGTTCGCGCCCGTTCCGCTGATCCAAATTGCGCTCGGCATGGCGGTCGCCATCATCCCGACCGGCATGCACGCGCTGCATCTCGAGCCGGAGCTGTTTTTCCTGCTGTTCATCGCGCCGCTGCTGTACAACGACGGCAAACATACGCCGCGCAGCGAGCTGTGGCGGCTCAGGGCGCCGATTCTGCTGCTGGCGGTCGGGCTCGTGTTCGCGACCGTCTTCGTGGTCGGGCCGATCATCCACAAGCTGATCCCGTCGATTCCGCTGCCGGTCGCCTACGGGTTGGCCGCGATTCTGTCGCCGACGGACGCAGTCGCCGTCGGCTCGCTGGCCGGGCGCATCCGCCTGCCGAAGAGCCTGATGCATCTGCTCGAAGGCGAAGCGCTGATGAACGACGCTTCCGGCCTCGTCGCGTTCAAATTCGCCATCGCCGCCGCTGTCACCGGCACGTTTTCGCTGGCCCACGCCGGCATCAGCTTCCTTATTATCGCCATCGGCGGCCTTGCGGTAGGCGTCGTCGTCGCCGCGGTCATCACCGTCATCCGCCTCTGGCTGCGGCGGCTCGGGCTTGAGGACGAAACGATGCACATGCTGCTGCATCTGCTCACCCCGTTCGCGCTGTACCTGACGGCGGAGGAGCTTGGGGTGTCCGGCATTCTGGCCGCGGTCGCCGGCGGCGTCATGCACGCGGTCGAACGCGACCGCATGTACCAACTGCAGCCGCGTCCGAACGACGTGGCGAACAATACGTGGTCCGTCATTCTTTACTTGCTGAACGGGCTCGTGTTCGTCATCCTCGGCGTGCAAATTCCCGACGTCATTCACACCGTCTGGAGCAACCCCGCGTTCAACAACGCCCAAGTGTTCGGTTACGCGGCGATTATTTTTGCGCTGCTGCTGGCGCTGCGGTTCGTCTGGACATACGTGTTCTCGAAAGGCGGCAAAATGTTCGGCAGCGGCGACCGGTCGGAACCGAAGCCGAGCTTGGCGACGCTGGCCATGACGTCATTGTCCGGCGTGCGCGGTGCCGTAACGCTGGCCGGCGCTTTCTCCATTCCGCTGTTTCTGGAGAGCGGCGATCCGTTTCCGGAGCGGAGCCTCGTCATTTTTCTCGCCGCGGTCGTCATTCTGCTGTCCTTGCTTGCCGCCAGCATCGTGCTGCCGCTCATCGCCAAGAGCGAAGAGAAAGAGGACGGCGCACAGTTGGTCGAAATGGAACGAGCCGGCCAAATCAAAATGATGCGGGCCGCCATCCACGCCATCCATCAGGCGGCCACCACGGACAATGAAGCGGAGACGGGAGCCGTGCTCGCCGATTACGACCGGTGGATCCGGTTCTCGGAAGCGAACGGGCGGCAATGGCGCGGCACTCGGCGGCAGCGCAAGGAAAGCATTGGCATCCGGCTCGAAGCGATCGGTCTGGAGCGCGAATGGGCGCGCCGCGCGCTGGCCGACGGGCGGATCAGCGAAGAACGCGCCGCCATGTTCATGCAAAGCCTGGACCAATTGGAAATGGTGCTGTCCCGCCGTTCGCGGCTCGGGCTTGTGCTGGCCAAAGCGCTGATCGGCGGGTTGACGGGCAAAGGTCCGCAGCGGTCGATGCCCTGGTCGCAGGACGACTACGAGGCGATGCGGAAAATGAAGTCGCAATCCTGCAGCGCGGTAATCGCCAATGGCGAGAAGCTTGGCAAAGGGAAAGACGGCGAAGTGTCCGAAGTGATCGAGCATTACGTACAAGTCCGCGACAAGCTGCGGGAGCCTACCTTGTATCGGCGCAGCGAGCAGAAGTTGAACCAGGAAGTGAAGCGCGATCTGCACTGGCTCGCGATCCAGGCGGAGCGCGACGAGGTGCAGGCGCTGTACGAACGCGGCGACATTACACGGGAAATCGCCAACGAGCTGCGGCGCTCGCTGCGCGGCCGCGAAGCGTCGGTGCTGGAGCAGGAGTGATGACCGGCAGCCGCTTCATTGCGGCCGCGGGCCGGTTCCCCTTGGCGAGCCGGCGGACGAGCTTGCAGCGGACAAGCGCCAGCGCAGCGGGGACTGTCCGGTCGCCTGTTTGAACTGTTTGGAGAACGAATACAGATCAGGGTAGCCAAGTTGTTCGGCGATCTGCTTGACGCTCTGCCCTCCTTCAAGCAGCAGGAAGCGCGCGTATTCCATTCGCACTTTGGTCATCCAGGCAGCCGGAGTCAGGCCGTATTGCCGCTTGAACCGGGTGCGGAAATATTTTTCCGACAGGCCGGCCAGCGCGGCAAGCTCCGACGGATCGAACCGCCGGCCCGGCGCGGCTTCCATCGCCAGCTTCGCTTTCTCCAGCCGCGCATCCCAAGGCGCTGCGTCATCGCCGCCAATCAGCCGCATATAGCAAGCGAACAGCAGTTCGGTGACGATCAAACCGGCGACCGCCAGCTCGGGATCGTTGCCCGCGGCAAACCGGCGATGCAGCTTCTCGAACAGCCGCAGCAGCTCCTGCCCGGGCTCATCCGCCAGCTCGAACCAGAACGGGCCCCTCTCCATCCGGACCGGCTCGCCGGTGGCCGAATCGCACAAGCCGAAACGAACCGGAATAATTTGCGGCGGACGGTTCCGATTTTGCCGCGCCTCGTGTTGCGTGCCGCTGCCGACGAAGATGATCTTCCCCCGCTCGAACGCGACCGGGTTGCCTTCGATCGTGTACGAGCCCTCTCCCCCTTTGATATAAATCAAATGAAAATCGTCGTTGATGCGGTCGGCAAATTGCCAGTGCGGCGGCACCTGCAAATGATAGCAGGCGTGAATTTTCGCATAGGCGGAAGCGGGGATCAGGTCCAGCAGCCGCTTCAACCGCTCCGCCGCCGTCGTTTCGCTCTCCGCCCCATGATCCAGATTTGACATGTGTGTGCCCACCCGCTCCATTTTTATTGGCCGGCTCCGCCGCTATACTGGGAATCAAACGAGTGTTTGACGAACTCCCCGTTACTGGAGGTAACCATGCCGCACCAACCGAATATTGTCATCTTGTTTACCGATGATCAGCGCTTCGATACGATTCATACGCTCGGCAATCGTGCCGTCCGCACGCCGAACATGGACCGGCTTGTCGCCGGCGGCGCCGCATTCACGCAGGCGCACATTCCCGGCGGCACGTCCGCCGCGATCTGCATGCCGAGCCGCGCCATGCTGCATTCGGGGCGCACGCTGTTTCACCTGCAAGGCAGCGGCCAGCAAATTCCGCCCGAGCATACGACGCTGGGCGAAGCGTTCCGCCAGGCCGGCTACCGCACGTTCGGCACCGGCAAGTGGCACAACGGGCCCGCCGCTTACGCGCGCAGCTTCACGGACGGCGAAGCGATCTTCTTCGGCGGCATGTGGGACCATTGGAGCGTGCCGCTGTGCCATTACGATGTCACCGGCCGCTACGACAACAAAGTGCCGTACACGCCCGACTTCCAGCACAGCAACCACCCGATGCAGGTGCATTGCGACTATTATTCGACCGGCAAACATTCGTCGGAAATCATCAGCGACGCCGCCGTCGATTTCATCAACGGACATGACGGGCGGCAGCCGTTCCTGATGTATGTCTCGTATTTGGCGCCGCACGATCCGCGGACGATGCCGGAACGGTTCCGTACCATGTATGATCCGGCGGACATTGAACTGCCAGCCAACTTCATGCCGGAGCATCCGTTCCGTTTCGGCGTGGAAGAAATCCGCGACGAGCTTCTCGCGGGATACCCGCGCACCGAAGACGAAATCAAGCGGCATATCGCCGACTATTACGCGATGCTCAGCCATCTCGACGAGCAGATCGGCCGCGTGCTTGCTGCGCTGGAACAAACCGGCCGCGCCGACGACACGATCGTCGTGCTTGCCGGGGACAACGGCCTTGCCGTCGGGCAGCACGGCCTGATGGGCAAACAAAACCATTACGAGCACAGCATCCGCGTGCCGCTGGTGATAGCCGGCCCGGGCGTGCCGGCCGGCCTTGCGGTCGACCGCTACGCTTATTTGCTGGACCTGTTCCCGACATTGTGCGAGCTTGCCGGTGTAGCCATTCCCGCTTCCGTCGAAGGCGCCAGCTTGCGGCCGCTGATGGAGCAGCCGGATACGCGCTTGCGCGAAACGCTGTATTTTGCCTACAACGATCTCATCCGCAGCGTGAAGGACGAGCGGTTCAAGCTGATCGAATACGCCGGCGGCTGCCGGCAAACGCAGTTGTTCGATTTGGCGGAAGACCCGCTGGAGCTGACCAATTTGTACGGCCGGCCGGAATACGAGTCGAACGTGCGGCGGCTGCGGCAGCTGCTGGTTGCCTTCCGCGACGAATGGGACGATGCCGCCCACCCGCTCGGCCAGGCGTACTGGGCCAGCTACGACGCAAGCGAACGTTCCTGACGCCATACGGCTCCCGGCGCATCAAGCGCACGGGGGCCGTTTCCTTATGCCCCGCCACCGGCCCGGCCAACTAACGGCTGCGGAACTTGCCGGGGCTAATTCCTTCCACCCGCTTGAACGCCTTGTAGAACGTGTTCGTGTTCAAATACCCGACCTGCTTGGCGACGTCGTCCACAGTCAACTGGTCGCTCAGCAGCAGCTCGCGCGCGGCGTTCATGCGAATATTCTCCATGTAGGCGGAGAAGTTTTCGCCCGTCTGCTCCTTGAAAAATTGCGACAAATACACCTCGCTGATGCCAAATCGGTCGGCCACGCTCGACAGGCTCAAACCGCCGTCGCTGTAATGCTGCTGCAGGTAGCCGATAATGTTGTCCTTGAGCGCCACGTTGTGGCTTTTTTTCTGGCTGTTCGCATACTCGCACAAGTCGAGCAGCGTGGCGCCAATAAACGCGTACGCCTCCTGAAAGCTGGCATACGACTGCACCCGTTCGACAAAGTGGCGGTACTTGTGAGCCTCCCCGCTTTTGCCCGGTGCCACCGTTTCGTGAATGAGCCGGTAGACGGTCGCGGACAAGTCGCCGACGAGCAGCTGCAGCATCGCGGGCGAACCGCTTCCGCGGCCTGCCGTTTCGGCGCGAATGTCCTGCAGCAGCCTGGCCAACTCCTCGCGGTTCCCCGACTTTGCCAGGTTGACGATGCGCTGTTCGATTTCCGGCGGGTAATGATAGCCGCTGTCGCTAACGGCCATCTGCTCGTAGCGGAGAATCGTCTCCCCCGATTCGGCGTCGAACCATTCCAGCGCCTTGACCGCTTCCTGGAACGAACGATAAACGTCGAGCCCGCTGTCGTACCACCCGCCGACGCCGATCAGCACCGGCAAATTCGCCTGCTGGCGGAACCGCTCCTGTATGCCGGCGGCGATTTGTTCCGCGGTCAGCTCGCATGTCGTTTTGTCCGGGAACGAGAAGTTGAGCAGAATGGCGATTCGCCCCCGGCGCAAATCGTGGACGTACCCGCTCTCCCGCAGCTCCTGGTACAACAAATCTTTCATGACGACCCGCCGGACGTTTTCCCTGTCGGCGTTTTCGCCGGGCAAACGCTCCTCGTGCCGCTCCGCCTGCAGCACCAGCACCGCAAACCAGACGCCGCGGATCGGCAGCCCGACATCGGCCAGCGCCGCCGCCAGCTCTTCCGCGTCGCTGAATTCGCCGCGAAACAAGGCGTCCAGCACGGCGGCCCGCAGCAGCGGCGCCTGCTGCTCGATCTCCGACTGCAGCGCCTCGTTGCTGCGGATCAGGCGGGAGATCGAATGGTCGAGCAGCCGGTATTCGTTGGACGCGTGTTCGTTGTCGAGGCTGAACGTCGTTTCCAGCCTGTGAACGAGCGTGCGGATCGGTTTGCTGTGGCGGTTGGCGAAGAAGACGGCGAACAGCAAACCGGCCAGCAGCCCGGCGATAATGATGAACGTATTCGTTCGTTTGATCGAATCGGCCTTGGCCATGACCACTTCGACCGGAATCGCGGATACGTACTGCCAGCGATTGGTCGGAGACGTGTAGTAGCTGACCAGCATGCGTTCCCCGTTCATGTCCAGCTGCCGGTACCCTTCCGGGCCGGACGGCAGGCTGCTGACGGTTTCGACCTTGCGGTAGTCCCACGTCACGGAAGTCAGGATGTTGCCGTTCGCATCGGCGATATAAGACCAGCCGCCTTGCGGCAAATTGCCTTGAAACAGCAGCTTCAGCAGCTGCGACTCCGGAATCAGCACGAACATCGCGCCTTTGAAATTGCTGCGCAAGTCGTACGGCAGCGTCTGGATATAGGTGAGGTACGATTCGTTTTTGCCGTCGATTTCGATTTTGCTTGCGGGCAAATATTCGCCGTTGTGGTACTTCTCCGTAAACTCGGCCATCCACTGGTCGTAGGACAGCCCGTTGTAATGGATCGACCGCTCGTAAAACATCGGCACGCGCAAGGAAATGTTTTTCGGCGACATGATAATGCTGCTGTTCTTGAAGATGACGTAAAAATTGTCGATAAAATCGCTCGTAAACCGGTACGTTTGCAAATAATTCCACGTTTCGATCGCCTTGTAGTAATCGGTCAATTCGTTGAACGAGTTGTTGCTCAGAAACGACAGGACGATCGGGTTGAAGCCGATTTGGGCCACTACATTTTCGACGTCCTTCAGGTGAGCGCTGATCACTTCGCTGCTTTGCCGTAGCATGGACAGGTTCGAATCGGCCGCGTCCCGCTCCACGACCCGAATGGCGGCGTAATACGTATAAATGCAGATCGAAACCGTCACTACCATCGTGACCAGATACGAAACGAGCAACCTCGAAAACGTTTTGCCGAAGCTCCTTTTCAAACGCCGCACCCCGGTCGGATCAAAATAATAGGTTTATTATAACACTTTCCCGGCGCTTAGCGGTCCATGGAAAGCGGGAAATCGTCCAACCGGGTGCGGATGTTCGTTTCGGTTCAGGCCAGCCGGCGGACATACACGTAATACGCGCCTCGGACGACACCGTCGGCGTCTTCCAGATCCGTCTGCAGATGCGCCGGTCCCGCCGGCAGTTCGAGCTCGAAGACGATGCTTTTGTCGGCATCCGTCACCGCTGTCGAAGCTTCGACGCCGCCAATGCGCAGCGTCGCCCGGCGGACGGGAATCGCCACGCCGCCGCTGAACCAGCCGGTGAGTTCGCCCGGAATGCCGGCCGTCATCGCCCGGTCCTCCTCTTCCGGCCAGCGGCGCAGCTCGAAGCGATAGCGGCCCGCCGCTTCGACCGCCACCTCCACATAGCTGTGGCACCGCTTGCCGGCGCGGACCTGGCCCTGATTCCAAGCGCAGTCGTTTGCATCGCCGCGCCAGTCGTGGGACGTGATCCGCGCCACCGGTTCGTGCGGGCTGCCGATGCGAATTGGAATTTCTTCGCCGAATTGCCGCGACACCCGCTCCCACCACCGATCATACGCTTGCCGCAGCTCGTCGACCAGCTGCGGATGCCGCCCGGCCACATCGTCGCGCTGTTCGGGGTCGGCGTCAAGCCGGTACAGCTCGCTGCCGTTAATCAGCCGCCACTTGCCTTGCATCACCGCGCTTGACTTCCACTTCACCGGCACCGGCACGCGCTGCGAATCGGTGACGAGCGCACGCGCCGGCCACGGCTCCTGCGACCCGCGCAGCAGCGGCGCCAGACTGCGCCCGTCAAAGGCGAGCCCTTCCGGCGCGGCCATGCCGCACAGGTCGAGCAGCGTCGGCACCACGTCGGTGTACGCCGCAAGCTCGCCGACATCGCGGCCGCCGCCGATGCCGCCCGCCGGCCAGCGCATGAACAGCGGCACCCGGTGGCCGCCTTCGTACGGCGACCCTTTTTTGCCGCGCATGCCGGCGTTGTAGCCTTCTGCAACGAAGCCGCCTTGATCAAGCTCGCAGCCGGTGGCGGAGCCGTTGTCCGTCATGAAGATCAAGATCGTATCGTCTGCCGCGTTCAGCTGCTCCAGCCGGCGGCGAAGGACGCCGAAGTTGTCGTCAATGCAGGCAATCATGCCGTAAAACTTCGCCCGGTCTTCCGGCACCCGGCCCATGTAAGGCGCCGCGTAGCGCTCCTCGACCTGGAACGGGGCGTGCGGCGCGTTCGTAGCGATCACGCACAGAAACGGTTCGTCATCACGGCAACGGCGCTCGATAAATTCGAGGCCCAGCCGGAACCAGACGTCGGTGCAATAGCCTTCGAACGACCTTGGCGCGCCGCGGTCGTAGTACGTATCGTCGAAATAGTCGTTGCCCCAATAATCCGGCGTCTGCCCGATGCCGCCGCCGCCGTGCACGACGGCTTCGTCGAAGCCGCGGTCCTGCGGGCGGTACGGGTAATTGTCGCCGAGATGCCACTTGCCGAACAAGCCGGTGGCGTAGCCGTTCGCCCGGCACAGATCGGCCAGGCTGACTTCGCCTTCGCGCAGCAGCGAACGACCGCCGATCGTATGCCAGACGCCGGTGCTGTTGTGGTCGTGGCCGGTCATCAGGCCGGCCCGCGTCGGCGCGCACGTCGGACCGACATGGAAGTCGGCCAGACGTACGCTGTCTGCAAACATGCGATCGAGATGCGGCGTGCGAAGAATGGGATTGCCGTGGCAGCCCAAATCGCCGTAGCCTTGATCGTCGGTGATCACAAGTACGATATTCGGCTTATTTTTCATATTGTTCGAATACGTCATACAGCGACACGTCGTCGAGATACAGCTTGCGCAGCGCGGAGCCTGTCAGTCGGTGTGTCATCGCAAGACCACCTTTCGTTATAAGAGGATGGGTAAGGCCGGCAGCAAGCGATCAGCCAAGCAGCGCCTGCACCTTGTCGACGCCAAGCTCGCCTTCGAATTCGAGCACCACTACGGAAACGGCCGGATCCGGAGCTTCCGGGGGCAGATCGATGCGCATCCGGTTCAGCTTCTGGGTCGCATCGCTCGGGAATTGTTGCACGTTCACCTCCCGATCCGGATCGGCCAGCAGGTACGCCCGCTTCACCCTGTTCTGCAAACCGAACAAGACAATGCCGCCCGGTCGCCACGTGAAGAAGTGCAAATACAGCTTGCCCGGCCTGTACGTCATCTCGCCCCACTGCAGCTTATAGGGAAACGTCGGACAAGGCGCAGTGCCGTAAATCGCCTCGCCGTTCGTTCTCAGCCATCGGCCGATCTCGCGCAGGATGTCGGCGCTCGCTTCCGGGATCGTCCCGTCGGCGCGCGGGCCAACATTCAGCAGGAAGTTGCCGCCCTTGCGGTTAACGTCGATAAGCAGCCGAATGAGCTCCGCCGCCGGCTTCCACTGGGTATCGCGTTCCTTGTAGCCCCACGTGTGGTTCATCGTCGCCGGCACCTCCCAATCGACGTCGAACACGTCCGCCGGCACCTGATTGTCGCCGGTCGATACATAGTCGTGATACCCGTGGCCGACCCGCGAGTTGAGCAAACAATCCGGCTGCAGCTCGCGCACCGCTGCGGCAAACTGTCGGCTTTGATCGGCGGTTATCGCCATCGGCGTATCGTACCAGATCAGGCCGATCGGGCCATAGCCGGTCATCAGCTCCCGCATCTGGGGCAGCGCCTTCTCCTCCATATAGCGGTCGAACCGTTTGCCCGCTTCGTCCGGATAGTCCCAGTCGTTGCCGGCGGCATCGGGATGATGCCAGTCCTGGTACTGCGAATAGTAGAAGCACAGCTTGATGCCCGCGGTCGCGCAAGCATCGGCCAGCTCCCGCAGCGGGTCGCGGCCGAACGGCGTGGCGTCTGCGATATTGAAGCCCGAGCTTGCCGAGCGGAACATCGCGAAGCCGTCGTGGTGCTTGGCGGTGATGACGATGTATTTCATGCCCGCCTCCCGGGCCAGATTTACCCATTCCTGCGCGTCGAAACGAACCGGGTTGAATCGCTCCGCGAGCCGCTCGTACTCCTTCACCGGAATGCGCGCCCGCTTCATGATCCATTCGCCGACGGACGGTTGCGGCTCGCCGTCCCAAACACCGGCCGGCACCGCGTACAGCCCCCAATGGACGAACAGGCCGAACCGGGCTTCGCGCCACCACGCCAGTTTCGCTTCACTTTCGTTCTGCTTCATCTGCATCCCTCCGCTTGTTCGTTTCCCCGTTACGCCTCGCCAAGCATCATCCGCTCCGCCGCCCTACTAGTTGGAACAGGACAACAATCGCGACAACAGCTCGGGCCGGTGTCCGGCAACATTCGCCGTTTCCCACGGGTCGTCCCGCCATTCGTACAGCTCCGGCTCGCGGCCGTCGCAACGAATCAGCTTGCCGTCCTCGTCCGCGACCAGCTTCCAACCGGTCTTGTTGTGTTTGCCGTCGGCGTGCAAGGCGGACGTCTGGTACGTCCGGTGCGGCGAATCGGCGGCAACGCCGGCCAGAAGCGGCCGCAGCGACACGGAATCCGTCGCTTCCGCCATCGTGCCGCCGGCATAATCGACGAACGTCGCCGCCAGGTCTTGCAGCTCCACGAGCGCCGCGGAAACGTTCCCGCGGGCGATGCCGGGGCCGGCGATCACGAGCGGAATGTGCACGGAGCCGCGGTACGGCACGCATTTGCCGTAGCGGCCGAAGTCGCCGAGCATCTCGCCGTGATCGGAGGAGTAAACGACGATCGTGTTGTCCGCTTCGCCCCTGCCGCGCACCGCGTCCAGCAGCAAGCCGATGTTGCGGTCGATGTTGGCCAGCATGGCGGCATAATGCTGCCGGATGGCGTTCGCCCGCTCCGGTTCGGCCGCTCCGCCGAGCGGCGGCGGGAACGCGGCGTCCTGCCAGTCGTCCTTCATTCGCCGGGTAATGTCCCACGGCCCGTGCGGGCCGGTGAAATTGACCATCAGAAACCACGGCTCCCCGCGCGGGAACCGCTCCAGCATGGCGATGCCGTTCTGCGTCAGCCAATTGTCGCAATACGCTTCCTCCGGCAGCGGCGTCGCTTCGGTGCCCTGCCCTTTGCGCCGCGTCATGTCGGCGATATGTATCCCGGCCAGGCCGCGGTCGTACAAATATTTCATGTACGGGTCGCGCGGCCCGTCCTTGCCGGACACGACGGCATCGATTTTGCCGGCGTTGTCGATCGCGTCCGTGAACCCAAGCTGTTGCAGCTCGTCGCTCCAGCCTGCTTCCCCCCACGTGTAGGACGCTTTGTGCAAATCGAGCTTGCCGACGGCGCCCACACGGTAGCCGCAGTCGCGCAGCGCATTGTAGAACGTCCGCTGCGCCGGCGGGTAGTCGGCGCCGTTGTCGGCCACGCCGCACCGTTCGTAGCGCACGCCCGCCGCCAGGCAAGCCCGCGCCGGCGCGCATAACGGCGATGGCGTAATCGCCTGCGTAAACGTAACGCCTTGCGCCATCAATCGCTCGATGTTCGGCATGCGCAGCGGCAGCCGCTCCATCCCGAGCAGCTGCAGCTCCGCCGCGCCGTAAGGCATCCAGTCTCCCCGATGCGAGTCGGGAAAAAGGAACAGGAAATTCGGCCTTGCGCCCATCGCGCCTCATCCTTTCCGCCATACGCGGCGGCGCAGAGACAACGGACGTCTCCGCGCCTGCAAGCGCGTCTTATTTTTTCTTGTAGCCGCGGTCGTAAGCGGATTGCGTCAGCGCGATATACCGTTTCAGGCCAATCTTGTCGAGCTGCTGCAAGTAGCTGTTCCAATCCTTGTCGAGGTCGAGATCGCCGACGACGAATTTGGACGCCGCCTGCACGAGATAAGGCTTCATCGAAGCGTCGATGCCGTTGAACTCCTCCGCTTCCTCCGCGGTCATGAACACCGGCGGCAGCACTTCCTTCGGCTGGTAAGGTTCGTATTTTTTCTTCGTTTCGTTGTACAGAATCGTTTCCTGGTTCGTCGGGTCGGAGATGACGCCATTGCGGAAGTCGCGAGTCATGAACAGCGGCGTCATCTGGTTCCAGTGCACATTTTGCGTTTTGCCGAACAGCAGCATCCGGACATACGTCGCCGGTTTGCCGTTCATGCCGACTTCATCCGGCTTGCCCAGCCGCCATTCGATTCCTTCGCGGCCCGCGTTGGCGCGCAGAGTGCCTGCCTGGCTGTAGAACCAGTCGACCCAACGCATGGCGATTTGCGGGTATTTGCTGGCGCTCGATATCGCAAACTTGGTCAAATCCTCCTGATACGGATAATAGCCGGTCGATTGCACGCCTGCCGGCCCTTTCAGCGGAGCGAGCGCCGTGTAGTCTTTCATCCGCTCGACGCCGTTCGTCAGGAAGCCGGTCATCGCGCCCGCCGATACGGCGCCAAGCAAACTGTCCTTGTTCGCCGCCAGCTGCTTCAACTGGTTGTTGTCCTGCGTCAGCGCGCCGGGATCGAGCAAGCCGGCCTTATACAGCTTGTTCAAGTAGCGCAGCCCTTCCCGCCACTCCGGCTGGTCGAACGAAACCGACACCTTGCCGTCCTTGAGCAGAAACGGCTTCTGGTCGAAGCCCTGGTTCTGGATGAAGGCATTCATCAGATAGCCGAAAATATTCAGCATATACCCGTTCGTAGCGCCGGTAAACGGAATTTCGTCCGGCTTGCCGTTGCCGTTCGGATCGCGCTCCTTGAACGCCTTCAGCACATCGAAAAATTCGTCCGTCGTCGTCGGCGCGTTCAGCCCGAGCTTGGTCAGCCACGCCTGGTTGATCCACAGCTTCTGTCCGAAGACGGTATGATACGTCTCCGTGCTCGCAGGGAGCGCGTAAATTTTGCCGTCCGGCGCCGTCATCATGCTTCGCAGCAGCGAGTCGTATTCGAGCAGCTTCTTGAGATTCGTGCCGTATTGATCGATCAGCTCGTTCAGCGGCCGCAGCACGCCTTGCGCGCCGAACTGCGCCTGCTGGGACGTGGTGATTTTGGCGTTGAGGAAGATGTCCGGCATGTCCGAGTTCGACGCCAGCAGCAGGTTTTTTTTCTGCTCGAGGTCTTTGTCGCTCACCAGCATCCACTCGATATGGACATTCGTTTTCGCTTCGTATTCCTTGGTCAGTTCGTTCGTGTTCAAATCTTCGATCGACGCGTCGATCGGCGCAAACACGCGCAGCGTCACCTTCTGCTTCGTGATCGGATACGTGCCGGCCGGCGTCAGCTCGATGCCGTTCTCGACGACCGGCTTGTTCGGATCCGGCGTGCTGCTTGCCGTCGTACCGGCGCTGGGCGACGGGCTGCCGCTGCCCTCTTCCTTGCTCGTGCAGCCGGCCACAACCATGGCCGTGCACAGCACTGTGCCGATGATGGCCTGTGTTTTTCTTCTCATCGATGCCCCTCCTTGATTGGAACGGAATGTGGGATCTACCCTTTGATCGAACCGATCATGACGCCTTTGACAAAATACTTTTGCACAAACGGATACAACATAAGCACCGGCAGGCTCGACAGCACGATCACCGCATACTTCAACAGCTCGCGCAGCCCTTCCTGCTTCTGTTTCTCGTCCACATCGCCTCCGAGCATCGACGTATCGACCGAGTTGATGACCAGAATGTCGCGCAGAAACATCTGCAGCGGGTATTTGCTTTTGTCGCGCAAATAAATGAGCGCTTCGAAGAACGCATTCCAATGGTGAACCGCGTAGAGAAGCGTAATGACGGCGACGATCGCCTTCGACAACGGCAGCACGACGTGCCAAACGAATTTGTAATCGCTGCAGCCGTCCATCTTGGCGGCGTCGAGCAGCTCGTCGGGGATGGTGCTCTGGAAATACGTGCGCGTGACGATCACGTTGAACACGGAAATCGCATTCGGCAAAATGACCGCCCAAATCGAGTTTATCATGTGCAGCTTGCTGACGACCAAGTATGTCGGGATCAGTCCGCCATGAAAAATCATCGTAAACGCGATGAACAGCATAATCGCATTGCGGCCGTAGCAATCTTTGCGCGACAGCGGGTAAGCGATCAGAATCGTCAGGACAACGTTGACGAACGTCCCCGCTGCCGTATACACGACGGAATTCAAGTAACCGGTCCAGATCGGCTTATACGCAAATACCGCCTGGTATCCTTCCAGACTCGGACCGATCGGCAGCAGCCGCACTTTTCCTTCCATCACGGCCGTTGGCGAACTGAACGACGCGCTCAGCACGTATATGATCGGATACAGCACCGCCGCAAAAAACAGCGTCAAAAACAAATAATTGACCACGTTAAACGTACGGTCGCCTCTACTGTCGCGTATGGCTTGCATGCCGCTTACCCTCACCTTCGCCGCTTTCGTTGCCGCCTACCATAAACTGACGTTGCCGATCTTTTTGGCGATCTGGTTCACGATTACGATCATCGCGAAATTGACGACCGACGTAAACAGCCCGATAGCCGTCGAATAGGAATAGTCGGTCATCGTCGAGGCAAGCCCGACCTTGTAGACGTACGTCTGCAGCACTTCCGACGAATCAAGATTGAGCGGCGTTTGCAACAGCAGCGCCTTCTCGAAGCCGACCTGCATGATGTGGCCGAAATTCAGAATGAACAAAATGATGACCGTCGGCATGATCCCGGGAATATCGATGTGCAGGATGCGGCGAAATTTGCTCGCTCCGTCGATAATCGCCGATTCGTACAGCTGCGGATCGATGCCGGCCAGCACGGCAAGGAAAATAATCGTGCCCCAGCCGCTGTTCTGCCACACGTCCGACCAGACATAGATCGACGAGAAGTAAGCCGCTTTGCCCATAAAATCGATCGGTTTGCCGCCGAACGCTTCAATCAGACGGTTGACGATGCCGAGCCGCAAGCTCAGAAACTGCACGACAATGCCGACAATCACGACAGTCGAAATAAAATGCGGCGCGTAAGTCGTCATCTGCACGATTTTGCGGAAGCGCCGGCTGTTGGCACTGTTGATGGCGAGCGCCAGGACGATCGGAATCGGGAACGCTACAAGCAGTTGGTAAAAGCTCAGCCCCAGCGTATTGCGAATAATTTGCCAGAACTGATACGAGTCGAACAGCTTGCGGAAGTTTTTCCACCCGACCCATGGGCTGTCCCAGATGCCGCGCACGGCCATATACTTCTTGAACGCGATCTGGATGCCGAACATCGGCACGTACTGAAAAATCACAAAATACAAAATCGGCAACAGCATCATCACGTACAGCTGCTTGCTGCCGGCGAGCTTGCGCAGCACTTCGTAAATCGCCTTCCGACTTACGGGCGGCGCCGGTTGCTTGTAACCGGAAGCGGATTTCTCCACAACGATGATCAAACCCTCCTTTGTCGATCCGATTGGGCGCAGTCGATCGCGGATGGCCGCTTTCCCTTTCCACACTACCGACTGCGGCGGCAAAAAAATACCGTATCCTATGCGAAAACAATGATTCCGTTAGGAAAGCCGGCATGAAATTGTTCAGGTGAACTGGATTTTGTTCAGAATGAAAGCGTTTTATTCCGGTTATCGACCGCTTACTCCTTTAATTCCCATCAGTTTAGTTAGTTATAGACGACGTCGTTGTACAGTCCCGCAAGTCAGCGTCGATGAACGCCAAACAGGCTGTCTCAACATGAGACAGCCTGGATCGGTGCCGGGGCAACCGTCTCTCATTGGCGGGCATTGCGGAAAGCGAGCAATTGCTGGTCCGTTTGCGTCGCCAGCCAGGATAACGAGGTCAGCAGGTCGTCCCTGCCAAGCACGCTCCTCGCCAGTCCGTTCTGAAACAATGCCAGCACCTTTACCCAGTCCATATTCATATCCATCACATCGCGCTGCACGTATTTGTATTCGGACAACTGGACCTTTATGTACGGATCGTCGGCCTTCTCGGCCATGACCGGCTTCGAAGCGTTAAGCGTCAGCCTCAGCATGTCGGCTGTAATGTCGTTTTTCTCTAGCGCCAGCATCTTCATAAACCAAGACCGAATCTTTGCCGTCCAGATAACCTTTCACCGTCGTCCCGTCCGGCGACGTATAGCTGCCGCCGCGGCCCAGCACCAAAGGTGCCAACAACCGCTCCCCGGGCGGGAATGCGGCAGCCTGGAAATTATTTCGACCGGCACCGACGGTGTCCCGCAACCGCTTGGCCGTATTGGCAAAATCGTCCCATGTCCAGCTGTCCTTCGGCACCGGCAGGTTGGCTTGCGCGAATACTTTCGTATTGTAAGCGACAACGACCGGCGACACGTTGATCATGAGCGCCACCAGGCGGTTCTTGACGACGCCAAGTTTCACGATGGCTTCGTCATAGTAATTGCTCAAGGTGTCCCCGTTCGCCTTGGCAAGCGGTTGCAAATCTTGCAAATAGCCTTTCTCCTCGAACGGAGCAAACTCCGCCTGTCCCATGATGATCAGATCCGGCGGCTCGGCGCTTTGCACCAGCTTGTCCAGGTCGGTAAAGTAACGATCCAGCGTCGTAAAAGCGTAATGGACCGTCACGCCGCGATGCGCTTGCTCGAACGCCGCTTTGGCGCGATCGAGCACCTCCTGAACTTCCGGCCCTCCCGGGTCGGTCGAATATAGCGTCAACGTTGTCGACGCTTCCGGCTTGTCGACCGGCTTGGCGCCGAAACAGCCGGTTGCGATCACGAGCAGCGCAAGCGGCAGGATCGCAACCGCCCGCATGATCCTTTTGTTCATCTTGCATCTCCTCTTCCCACAGTGTGTGGTTCATGATTCCATTTTATTATTTGTGAAATATTGTTTATTTTAACAAAAATACCAACTATAGTATAGACATGCCTCCCAACTGGTATTCAAATGATTATCGCCATCGACAACGCGCTGCCCGTGTTGCGGAATGAGAAAAAACCGTCAGAGAAGATCACTCTGACGGTCCTCTTGGGTTTGTAGTCTGAAAGGGGCTGCTTTTTGCCCCGCGGCCATCGGGGCAAGCGCAATGCCGCGTGGGCAATCTGGCTTGCCTTGCAAAATAGGCCCTATTTTCTTGCCTATTTCACCAAAAACGGGCCGTCCATAAGAAATAGCCAGTGATTTCACTGGCTATTTCGCTTGAAGGGCCTATTTGAAGACGTTCACGGGCAAATAACCAGTGTTTTCACTGGCTATTTCCGACAAACCGGGCAATCTGGGATGACGTACAATAGTGTGTGTAACCAAGATTTGGAGCCTAGCCAGGCAACAAAAAAGTAGGGTATTCTCGGGATGGTCAAAGTCACCAAGAAAGGAACCCTACTCGATGACTACTATAGCGGAAAA
>NZ_SHLX01000080.1 GCF_004764705.1 Paenibacillus cymbidii
CTTGGGCTACGTCCGCAAGCCGGGAAACACTTTCGATTCATTTTTCAAAGATCACTGTCTTAAAGAGTCTAAAAAAATATTCAAGAGCAACCACCAATCGGTAGCTGCTCTTAGCATACAAGGAGAGTCTGAAATGACCGAAAGAACAAGAGTTTTTACTGGTTCTCCCTGGGAGCCGGTTGTTGGATATTGCAGAGCCATTCGTGTAGGGGATCGTGTTGAAGTAGCAGGCACAACTGCAATGAAAGAGGGTGAAGTTATTGGGGCAGGAAGTGCCTACGAACAAACGAAAACCATTTTAACAACCATAGAAGAAGCACTTCATCAAGTGGGAGCAAATTTAACCGATGTTGTGAGAACAAGAATGTTTGTAACCGACATCTCCAAATGGGAAGAGATTGGGAAAGCACATGGAGAGTTTTTCAAAGATATTCAACCTGTTGCCACAATGGTTGAAGTTAGAGCACTTATCGACCCAAGACTGTTAGTGGAGATAGAAGCAGAGGCTGTTGTAAGCGGTGTAGGTTCTTGCTGATATTCCATATGCGGCTAAAATGATGCGATCCTGGCGAGCCGCCCCCTAAGCGCCCCGATTGATTGCTTGGCAACCCAAATAGCCCATGAAAAATGGCTTATTTGCCCCCAATCGCCCGGTCCGCCTGCAATAGCGATGACGTACAATAGTGTGTTTAACCAAGATTTGGAGCCTAGCCAGGCAACAAAAAAGTAGGGTATTCTCGGGATGGTCAAAGTCACCAAGAAAGGAACCCTACTCGATGACTACTATAGCGGAAAAAGCATTCCATGATCTACTTGA
>NZ_SHLX01000081.1 GCF_004764705.1 Paenibacillus cymbidii
AACTCCTCATCAAAATGTTGGCGGATATTTCCCATGACACACCTCGACCTTTCGTTTGTTTGTATTGTATCAGGTCGCTGTTACAGTGTGTCTACTTTCTAGTCTAAATTCAAAACGCCGCTGTAAGGATGAAATCAGCCTTATTTCGCCCGTCGTTCACCGAAACGCCGCTGTAAAGCTGAAATCAGCCTTATTTCGCCCGACGCTACCATCAACGCCACTGTAAGGCTGAAATCAGCCTTATTTCGCTAACAGTCCAAACAACACAAACTTTGTTCTTTGTCCTCACTAAATTGGTTTAATACTCCCCGTTTGTATCATCCAGCTGGGAACGAAATAGGCCATAAAAAATGGCCTATTCGCTCCATCTTGCTGCTTTCGTCGAAAATAGCCAGCAAAAACGCTGGCTATTTTGACCGAGTCACCCCAAAATCGAATATTCCAAAGAAATAACCAGTGTTTTCGCTGGCTATTGAATTTAGACTAGAAAGTAGACACACTGTAACAGCGACCTGATACAATACAAACAAACGAAAGGTCGAGGTGTGTCATGGGAAATATCCGCCAACATTTTGATGAGGAGTTCAAACG
>NZ_SHLX01000008.1 GCF_004764705.1 Paenibacillus cymbidii
TTTGATTACAATCGCACTCGCATCCATTCGTCAATTGGTTACCTCACCCCGCATTTATGCGAAAAAAGGTACTACGAGCAACAGCAGATCGCTTAAATTGTGTGTCTACTTTCTTGACAAAGGTACATAGCGCATGTTGCATGCGCTGCAGCGTCCGTCGCTGCCCCTCGCGGCGCGTTTAGCGCATATTTCATGCGCTGAAGCGGCACCGGATACCAATCATCATTGGAGTTGTCGTTTATAGCCATCAAGCATCCCCCTAGGGCAGGGTTAACCTTGTTCCGATCGCAGCGTTCTCCAATCACGGTGAGGCGAATAGCCGCGAGCGAGGAGTGATTCCATGACGTATCGAGCCCGTTCAGGCATCGCCGCCGCGGCTGCGGCGACATTGGGCGTCCTTGCACTTACCGGCGTGTTCCTGTACGCCAATCCTTACGGCGACACAAGTGCCGATACGAAACAGATCGTGCTGCTGACTTTGGCGCTGCCGAATGTGCTTTCGCTGGTTGCGTGCCTGATGCGCCCCGGCAAGCTCATGTTCGTGCTGTATGCGTTGTCGCTGCCGGCGGGACTTTACCTTGGCCTGGCCGCATTGCCGGGTTTGTGGAACTTGTTCCTCCCGCTGCTGATTATCCAATTGACCGCGTATACGGCCGTGCGCAAGCGCATGCGAGCGACCCCTTAGCGGGCCGACCGCACCTTTCCGTACGCCGACTCCGTTTCGGCATCCTGCCGGTGCAGCACCCGCCAAATCAGCGTTGCCGCCTGGGCGCGCGACGCGGCCGCTTGCGGCAGCAGGATGCCGTCGGCCATACCTTCGAGATAACCGTAACCGACGCCGTACGCCATCGCTTCCATCGCCCAGCCGTCGATGTCCCCGGCATCGCGGAACGCCAAAGCGGACACCTCCGCCTTCGCTCCCGTCTCCGCCTCTGGCTGCAAGCCGCTGCCGTGCAGCCAACGATACAGCATCGTCATCATTTCCTCGCGGCTGACGCTGGCATCGGGACGAAAGTTGCCGTCGCCGTCCCCTTCCACAAGCCCCCGCTTCTGCGCTTCGCGCACGTAAGACGCGTACCAGGCGTCCGCGGGCACATCGGCGAACGATGCCGGCTCCCCGCCCGCACCGGCGGCTGCGACAGCTGTCGGCGCCGCTGCATCCGTAAACGCCGCCAACGGCGGAAGACCGATGGCTCGCAAGGCAGGCAAACGCAACGTCGGAAACGGCAAACCGAATAACGTCGGTTTGACCGGGGAGAACGTCGCTTTAATTGCCGCCGGCTTCGGAAGCGTTGCCGGCCGGGAAGCCGGTTCGGCCGCTGCCGGCGACGTTCCCGGAAGCCGGACGAGCAGCTTGACCAGCTCGGCGCGCGTAATCGCCAAATCCGGCTGGAAGCGGAAATCTTCGTCTCCTTCGACCCAGCCTCCCGCCGCCAGCCATTCCAAATAAGGCCGACTCCAGTGATGCGTGACGTCGACGAACGCGGCGCTTCCCGCGGCGCTGTCCGGCCGAAGCGCACGCACGAACACGTCCGCCGCCCCGTTGCCGTCGCCGGTAACAATGCCCGGCTGTCGCGAGACGAACGCAATCGTTTGCCCGTCGCCGCTGACCGCAGCCGGCCCGTCGTCATCGCCGCTCGGCTTGTCTTCGTACGTCCGGCTGACGAGCGTCGCCCTGCCGCTTGCGAAGTCATACCGATACGTGCCGCCGACGCCGTGATGATTGCCCGAAAACACGATCGCGTCTCCGTCGCCGCTCCAGCGCCACGTCGCTGTGTTCGGAGCAAGCTGGTACCCTTGCTCGAACGTGACGATCAGTTCGCTGAGCGCGCCGGCGTCGCGATCGTACAAATAGCCGCGGCCGCCGCTGGCCAGCACGATGCGCCGGCCGTCGCCGCTGACGATCGGATCGACGACATCCGGCGCGTCGGCCGTAATGCGTTCGACAGAGCGCGAAAGCCGGTTGTAGACGAACAGGTCGGCGGAATTCGACCTTTTGTCCGGATCCAGATTGCGCGCCACCGAAACAAAAGCGACAACACCGCCGTCGGCGCTGATCGACGGGCTCCAGCTGGCGCCATCGCCCTTGATCCCGCTGCCCGCGCTGGCCAGCGTCAAGCTGCGATCGGCAACGCCGTACAAATAAACGTCGGTCGCCATATCGCGATCGTTCGGCACCAAGTCGTCCGCCCAACTCGTAAAGGCGACATAGCGGCCGTCCGCGCTGATGACCGGCGCAATGCTGGCCGATTGGCTTTCGCGGCCGGAAGCCGGGTCCACGCTGATGCGCCGCAGCTCCGTTTCGCCGCTTTCGTCGAATACGCCGTTGGCGTCGGCGTCGCGATCGTACAGGAACACGTCGTCCACGCCGTTGTTGTCGCCGTCGGTTAAATTCATCGCCGATTGAAACGCAATGTAACGACCGTCCCGGCTAATGCGCGGCGATCCGCTGTTCGCCGACGCCAAGCCGCCGGCCGGCGGCCGGCTGATCCATAGCAGCTCATCCTTTCTTCGATCGTACAGGAATACCTTGACGAAGTCGCCTTCCGCTCCGGGCATCAGCGCGGCGGCCGACGTAAACGCGACATACCGGCCGTCGCCGGACATATCCAGCTCGGGCAGCGGCTTTACCGCGGCATCCTTCGTTTCCGCCGCCTCTACTTTGCCTCCATCGGCGGAGGCGCCGATTCGCGTGACGCTCACGCCCTGCGGCATCAGAAACGTGCCCGCAACCGAAACGGACTCTCGTCCGTTCGAATCGGCCGCAGCGACTTTCACTTCGTACGTGCTGCCATTCGTCAGCCCGGTCAACTCCGCCTGCTGATCGCCCGGCTTCGCGGCGAGCCACCCTTTGAAAACCGTCGCGCCCGATTGACGCCAATAAATATGCACCCCGGCGAAAGCCGGGTCTTGCGGATCGCGCCAGCGCACCGTCGCTTTGCCGAGCGCGGGCGTCAGCTGCACGTCCGTGACGCGTCCGACGGTTGCGGGAGCCGCCGCTTGGGCGGCAACAGGAGTCGGCATGTCCGTTTCCTGCACGGATGCCGCTTCAACCGCAGCCACGGTTGCTTCGGCGGACAAGCTCGCCGCCGTCAGCGAGCGCTCGTTCCCTGACACATATGGTTTATTGTCGGCAACTGCCGAAACGGTTCCTTCAATTAACAGCAACACAAAGACGAATAACATCCAGCGCCGCAACTTAAGGCGAAACATAACATCCCTCCTGCAAAAGATGGATACTATTTGTATCATCTTAGCAGAAGGGACGTGCGATTGATGTTACAATTTGGCGCGAAACCTTGTCGAATACGAATAATTTTTTGTGTCCATGACGCCGGCTGACGATTTATGCATGATTGCCGTACAAAGGCGGACGCCGATCCTCGAATACCGGTATGGTCCGGCGCACGCGATCGACCGTCTCCAGCGAAATGTCGGCGGTTACCACCGTTTCTTCCTCCCCGCCTTCGGCGACAATTTCTCCCCATGGGTCGATAATCAGCGAATGGCCGAAGAAGCTTGTCGAACCGCTTGCACCGACGCGGTTGCATGCGACCACGTACATCTGGTTTTCGATAGCTCGCGCCGTCAGCAGCGTCCGCCAATGGTGCAGACGCGGATGCGGCCACTCCGCCGGCACGATCAGCAGCTTGGCGCCGTCCAGCGCCAGCTTGCGGGCCAACTCGGGAAACCGAATGTCGTAGCAAATCATCATGCCGGCCGGTATGCCGTCGATCGACAGCGTGCCGAGCTTGTCTCCCGCCGTCAGATGCTTCTCCTCATCCATCAGGCGGAACAGATGAATTTTCGAGTAATCGGCCGTCGCCAGTCCGCTCCGGTCGAACGCGTAAATCGTGTTGCGCACTTCCGTGCCGCGCCGTTCGGCAACCGACCCGGCGATCGCGTGGATGCCGGTACGCCGACACCAGTCGCCGATGAACGCTTTCGTCCGCTCCCCGTCCGGGTCGGCCAATGCTTGAATACGATCGAGGGCGTATCCGGTGTTCCACATTTCCGGCAGGACGACGACGTCGGGCCGCACTTCGGCCGAAGCCAGCCGCTCCAATTGTTCCTGCACGCGCGCAAAATTGCGCTCCGGCTCGCCAATGGCGATATCCATTTGCACCAAACTGATGCGCAGCGACGATTGAGTCATGGGAATTGCTCCTTCGCAGGTTTTCTTCATCCTACCCGAAAGCCGCGTTTGCCGCAATATGTGTTATTCCAATAGCCCTAAATTACGAGCGGCAAACTCGGCTATACAAAATCGCCCCCGTCATGTTACATTAATGAACAAAATGAATCGAACCCGCCGTGGAGTGTGAACATGATGAACCGATCCAATCCGGCCGACACCAAGCCGTTTCGTATCGTACCGGCGCAGCGTATGGATTCGCTGCCCAAGCAGTTTTTTGCCAGCCTCGTCCAGAAAGCAACCCGCCGCGCCGCGGACGGGCATGACGTTATCAATCTCGGTCAAGGCAATCCGGATATGCCAACGCCGGCCCATATCGTGCGCAAGCTGCAGGAAGCGGCAACCAATCCGCTGTATCACAAATACCCGCCGTTCAGCGGATTCCGGTTTCTGAAGGAGGCCGTGGCGAGGCGCTACCTCGAAGATTACGGCGTCACGCTTGACCCGGATACGGAGGTCGCGGTCCTGTTCGGCGGCAAAACCGGTCTGGTCGAAATCAGCCAATGCCTGCTGAATGCCGGCGACGTCTGCCTCGTGCCCGATCCCGGCTACCCCGACTACTGGTCCGGCGTTGCGCTGGCCGGCGCCCGCATGTCGTTTATGCCGCTGCGCGAAGCGAACGGCTTCCTGCCCGATTACAGTGCCATACCGGCAGCCGATCTGGCGCAGGCGAAGCTGATGTTCATCAACTACCCGAATAACCCGACCGGAGCCTGCGCGCCGGAGTCGTTCTACCGCGATACGATCGCTTTCGCCGCCAAACACGGAATCGTGGTCGCCAGCGATTTTGCTTACGGGGCCATCGGCTACGACGGCAAAGCCCCGGTCAGCTTCCTCGCCCAGCCGGGCGCCAAGGAAGTCGGCGTCGAGTTCTATACCTTGTCCAAAAGCTACAACATGGCCGGTTGGCGCGTCGGCTTTGCGATCGGCAATGCCGAGATCGTGCGGCTGATCAACCTGATCCAGGACCATTATTATTGCAGCTTGTTCGGCGGCATCCAGGAAGCGGCGGCGGAAGCGCTGAGCGGGCCGCAAGATTGCGTGCGTGAGCTGTGCGCCGCTTATGCGGGCAGACGAGACGCGCTGTACGCCGCGCTGGCCGACATCGGCTGGCGGGCGGCGCCGCCGCAAGGGTCGTTCTTCTGCTGGCTGCCGGTGCCGCAAGGGCATACGTCCACGTCGCTTGCCGACCTGCTGCTGCAGGAAGCGAACATCGTCGTGGCGCCAGGCATCGGCTTCGGCGAACACGGCGAAGGCTACGTGCGGCTCGGCCTGCTCGCGCCGGAAGAGCGGCTCCGCGAAACAGCGGCGCGCATCGGCAAGCTGGGGCTGTTCTAGCGGTTCAGGGCAATCGCTTACGAATGGTTACGATTCACCGTCACCCTGCTCCTGAGACACGATTCCATGAAATAGCGGAAAGAAGGTTCCGCAATTGCCCAAAGTTGGCTGTTGAGCACCGGATAGCGGAAAGAGGTTCCGTTATAACGCCATCGTTACCAGTTGTGCGCCGAATAGCGGAAGGTGATTCCGCTATTGCTCCAAAGTTGCTGTTGATCACCGAATAGCGGAGGGAGATTCCGTTATATCGCCATCGTTACCTGTTTAACTCCGAATAGCGGAAGGAGGTTCCGTTATTCCTCCAACGTTGGCCTTCCAACACGCCTTAGCGGAAGTTGGTTCCGCTATTGCTCCAAGGTGTCTTTGAGGCCCGGGACTAAGGCTGGCTGTGAATCGTAACGATACATTTTCAGGAAGCTGGAGGACGTGTTCAGCTTCACGCAGGTCATGTCCAGCGTCTCGTGCAGGGTGTTTTCAATCCTCCGGTGACTGCGGCGTACCTGCAAGAGTGGCTCGGCGGTTGTCCCTTTCACTGGGAATGAAATAGCTGGTTTCAACCGATGGGGCTCCCGTTGTCCCGCGGCTTGCAACGGCGCTTTCGCTTGGGGAGCACTTCGTGTTCCCTGTAATCCGCCATGTCTTCTCGCATCGTTTTTATCGTTGACTTGCAGGACATAGTCGGCCCCTTGTTCGACGATCGTGGCTGCAATCTCTTTTTGAGTGCGCATCGCATCAATCGTTACTATCCAACTTTTGAGATTGGGCAGGTGCTTTCATTGCTTGTTTGATCAACGGCAACTCCCCTTGTCTTTTTCCAGCTTGGGTTTACTTTCGTAAGCGATTGCCCTGTCTAGCCGTCCGCTTTCCTTTACAAACCGCAATCGCGATGATATTCTAAAAAGAAGATAACGTGTTGACGGGGAATAGTAGACAAGACGGTCGCGTCCAGAGAGTAAATTAACCGCTGCGATAATTTACCGCGAACCTTTGCCGAACCCGCCCCCGAACGGTCAGCGACGAGCTGAACGGCGCCCGCCGTTACCGGGTCCCGAGTCGGATGATCGAACCAATCATCAACTAAGGTGGTACCGCGGAAGTTTAACTTTCGTCCTTATTCGAGGGCGGAAGTTTTTTTGCGTCGCGTAACCCGTGCCGCCTGTCGAGGCTGCAAACGCCGCAAGCCGGCTTGACTTTATTGCAACTGAAAGGAAGACCCATCATGCGCCAACCGATCGTCGTCAAAATCGGCAGCAGCTCGCTTACCTCGGATGAGGGCGGGTTGAACCGAGACCAAATCCGTTTCTTCGCCGCCGAAATCGCCCGGCTTGCACGCGAAGCCGCTCCCGTGCTGCTCGTCACCTCAGGCGCCGTGGCCGCCGGCTTCCGCTCCATCGGCTACAAGGAGCGGCCGAAGACGCTGCACGAGAAGCAGGCGGCGGCAGCCGTCGGGCAGGCGCTGCTGATGCAGGCTTACCACGAAGCGTTTGCGGCGCATGGTCTGTCGGTCGCGCAAATTTTGCTGACGCGGCCCGATTTCGCCAACCGCAAACGCATGAACAACGCGCTGATGACGATTGAAGAGCTGCTGAAGCATAGCGTCGTCCCGATCATCAACGAAAACGATACCGTGTCGGTCGACGAGCTGAAGTTCGGCGACAACGATACCTTATCCGCACTCGTCGCCAATCTCGTCAAAGCGGAGCGGCTCGTCATCGTCACCGACACCGACGGCCTGTACACCGACGATCCGCGCCGCAACGCAGCCGCCGAACGGATCCCGCGCGTCGGCTCGATCGGCGAAGAACTGTTCCGCATGGCGGGGGGCGCCGGATCTTCGGTCGGCACCGGCGGCATGCGCTCCAAGGTGGAAGCGGCCCGCATCGCCACCCGCGGCGGCATCCCCGTCTTCGTCGGCCGAGTCAACGACAGCGGCGACTTGTTAGCCGCAGCGGCGGGCAGCGGCAAAGGCACCTATTTCGATACGCAGCAGGGCAACTTGCCGATGAAGAAACAATGGATCGGCTTCCATTCCCAGCCGGCCGGCTTTATCGTCGTCGACGCCGGCGCCGAACAGGCGCTTGTCAGCGGCGGCAAAAGCTTGCTGCCCGCCGGCATCCGCGAAACGGACGGCGACTTCCATTCCGGCGACATTGTGGCGGTGCGCGGTCCGGCCGGCAACGAAATCGGCCGCGGCGTCGTCAACTACGCCTCGTGGCAAATCCGCGCGGTAGCCGGACTGACGACCGATGAAGTGCGCAAGCGCATCGACGTGCCGCGCATCGAAGTGATTCACCGCGACGAATGGATGACGCGGACGCCTTGACGCTTTGACATCTTGACGCAATCGGCCGCCAACCGCTGCACCCGACAATCCCAATGCGAGGAGGCACTCCCATGAGTGAAGTAAAAACGAAAGCGCTCGCCGCCAAACAATCGACAACCGCGCTCGCCCGCGCCACAACGGCGCAGAAGAACGAAGCGCTGCAGCTGATGGCGGACGCGCTCGTGCGCGAGCAGCAATCGATCATCGCCGCCAATGGCGACGATATCGCCCGCGGCGAAGCCGGCGGCATGACGAAATCGCTGCTCGACCGGCTGAAGCTGGACGCCGGCCGCATCGCCGGCATTGCCGAAGGCTTGCGGCAAATCGTGGCGCTGCCCGATCCGATCGGCGACGAGCTGGAGGCATACGAACGGCCGAACGGCCTGCACATTAGCAAAAAACGCGTGCCGCTCGGGCTGATCGGCATCATCTACGAAGCCCGGCCGAACGTGACCGTCGACGCCGCCGGGCTGTGCCTGAAATCCGGAAATGCCGCCCTGCTGCGCGGCGGCAAAGATGCGCTGTCGACGAACACGCGCATTGTGGAAGTGCTTCAATCGGCGCTTGCCGCCTCGGCGCTGCCGCCTGACGCGATTCAGCTTGTCGCCAGCGCCGACCGGTCCTCGGTCGACGAAATGCTCCGGCTGAACGGTTTGCTCGACGTCGTCATTCCGCGCGGCGGCGCCGCGCTCATCCGCAACGTCGTCGAGAATGCCACCGTGCCGGTGATCGAAACCGGCGCCGGCATTTGCCATACGTTCATCGACGCCGGCGCCGATCCGGACATGGCGCTGCGCATCGCCGTCAACGCCAAAGTGCAGCGGCCATCCGTCTGCAACTCGATGGAAACGCTGCTCGTGCACCGCGCTTTTGCCGACGAACACTTGCCGGCGTTTGCGGCCCGCTTCCGCGAAGCGAATGTCGAGCTGCGCGGCGACGCGGCGACGCGCGAACGTGTTGCCGACGTGCGCGAAGCGACGGAAGCCGATTATGCGACGGAGTACAACGACTACATCTTGAATCTGAAAATCGTCGACACGATCGACGAGGCGCTTGCCCACATCGCCCGTTACGGCACGATGCATTCCGAATGCATCGTCACCGAAAACGCGGACAACGCGGCAAAGTTTTTGCAGGATGTCGACGCGGCGGCTGTCTACCACAACGCTTCCACCCGCTTCACCGACGGCTTCGAATTCGGCTTCGGCGCGGAAATCGGCATCAGCACGCAAAAGCTGCACGCGCGTGGGCCGATGGGCTTGCCGGCGCTGACATCGACCAAATATATCGTGCAAGGCGCAGGGCAAATTCGCGCCTGATAAAGGAGAGTGACCCGATGGCGACGCATTCGCTTGCTTCGCGGCAAATTGTTTTTCTCGGCGCCGGATCGATGGCCGAAGCGATCATCCGCGGTCTGGTCGCGGGCCGGATTGCCCCCGCCGACCATATAACCGCCGTTAACCGCAGCAACGCTCAGCGGCTCTCCGAGTTGCGGGAACGGTACGGCATTCGCACAACGACCGACGACGAAAAGGAGACGGCCGTGCGCGCCGCCGACATCGTGGTGCTGGCGATGAAACCGAAGGACGCCGCGCAAGCGCTGCTCGACCTGCGCGGTTTGCTGCGGCGGGAACAACTGCTGGTGTCGGTCATCGCCGGCATGCCGATCGCCACGATCGACGCGCTCGTCTCCACCGGCATGACTGTCGTGCGTACGATGCCGAACACATCAAGCACGATCGGACTCGGCGCAACAGGCATCAGCTTCTCCGCCGGCGCAAGCGCCGAACAGTGCGAGCTTGGTTTGGCGTTGTTCGCCGGCACGGGCATCGTCGCCACGGTCGATGAACCGCTGCTCGATGTCGTCACCAGCGTGTCGGGCAGCGGCCCGGCTTATTTTTACTATATAATGGAAGCGATGATCGCCGCCGGCGTGGCCGGCGGATTAACGCCGGAGGACGCGCGCACATTAACCGTACAAACGGCGCTTGGCGCAGCGACCATGGTGCAAACGACCGGCGAAGCTCCGGCCGAGCTGCGGCGCAAGGTGACATCGCCGAACGGCACGACGCAAGCCGCGCTCGAAACGCTCGAAGCCGCCGGCGTCGGCGCGGCGTTCGGCGCCGCGATGCGCCGCTGCGCCGAACGCGCCGGCGAGCTCGGCGCGGCCATTGGCGCCGATGCTAAACGGCTGTCGCAAAGCAAAGGAGCGACCGAATGAACGGATATTGTATCGCCACGTATCGCGTCTTCGACGAAAAAGCCGATTTTCACAAAAAAGCGCTTGGCATCGCCGTTGGCCTGACGGTCGGAAGTTGGACCGACCTGCCGGCTGCCAAACAAGCCGCAATGGAGCCGCATCTCGGCCTCGTCGTCAGCGTCGAAGCGCATGAGCCGGGAGCATCCGGTGAACGGTATGCCGACATCCGCATCGCCTACCCCGACATCAATTTCAGCGGCGACATTCCCGCCTTGCTCGTCACCGTCTTCGGCAAACTGTCGATGGACGGCCGCGTCAAGCTGCTCGACCTTCACTTCTCGCCGCGCTTTCTGGCGAACTTCGCCGGTCCGAAGTTCGGCCTGCAAGGCGTTCGCGAGCTGGTCGGCGTACACGACCGGCCGCTGCTGATGAGCATCTTCAAGTCGGTCATCGGCCACGACTTGCCGGCGCTGCGCGAGCAATTTTTGCAGCAGGCGCTCGGCGGTGTCGACTTGATCAAGGACGATGAAATCTTGTTCGAAAATCCGCTGACACCGATCGAGAAGCGGGTGGAAGCTTGTATGTTCGCAGCGGCGGAAGCGCAGCGGGAAACCGGGCAGAAGCTGCTATATGCGGTCAACGTCACCGGTCCGGCCGCAAAGCTGGCCGACCAGGCGAAGCGCGCCATCGGCGCGGGAGCCAATGCCTTGCTGTTTAATGTGCTAGCTTACGGCTTCGACACGCTGCGCGAGCTTGCCGCCGATGAGGACATCACGGTGCCGATCATGGCGCACCCGGCGATGGCCGGTGCGTTGTACCCGTCGCCGCATTACGGCATCGCCGCTTCCGTGCTGCTCGGCAAGCTGATGCGGCTCGCCGGCGCCGATATCGTGCTTTTCCCATCGCCATATGGTTCGGTTGTCATGCCGCGCGAAGACAACATGGCGATCCGCCGCGCGCTGGTCACGACCGACTGGGCGGCCGACTACGTGTCGCCGCCCGTTGCGGGCGCTGCCGCCGATCCGGCGCCGCTGACGTTTAAGCCGAGCTTCCCGGTGCCGTCGGCCGGCATCCATCCCGGCCTCGTGCCGCTGATCGTGCGCGACTTCGGCCAGGACACGATCGTCAACGCCGGCGGCGGCGTTCACGGCCACCCTCAAGGCGCCGCAGCCGGCGGACGGGCGTTCCGCGAAGCGATCGAAGCGGCTTGCCGGGCGATTCCGCTGCGCGACTACGCCGCCGGCCGGCCGGCGCTGCAAGCGGCCATCGACATCTGGGGGGTGCGGGAATGACCGGCGGCAACACGAGCGATACAAACCTCATCCGCGGCAAACAGCCGGTCATTTTTTGCGATTTTGACGGCACCATTACCGAAAACGACAATATTATCGCGATCATGAAGCATTTTCGCCCGGACGGGTGGGAAACGATCGTTGCCGACATTATCGCCCAGCGCATCACGATCCAGCATGGCGTCGGCCAACTGTTTGCGCTGCTGCCCACATCCCGGCGAGAGGAAATCGTCGCATTCGCACTGGACAACATGCGGATTCGCGCCGGATTCGCGGAACTGCTCCAGCTGTGCCGCGAGCGCGGCATTCGTTTCCTCGTGACGAGCGGCGGCATCGACTTTTTCGTGCAGCCGACGCTGGCGCCGTTTGCGATCGAATCCGGCGACATTTACTGCAACGGCAGCGACTTCGGCGGCGAATCGATCCTTATTACGTGGCCGCATGCTTGTGACGAAGCATGTGCCGGGGGCGGCTGCGGCATGTGCAAAACGCGCATCATCCGCCGCTTCCCGCAGAACCGGTACACGCGCATTCTGATCGGCGACAGCGTCACCGACTTCGAAGGCGCGAAGCTGGCCGACCTTATCTTTGCCCGCTCGCATCTGATCGACAAGTGTGCCGAGCTGGGCATGCCCTACGTCCCGTTCGAAACGTTCCATACCGTAGCCGACACCTTGGCGCGGATGTTGAAGGAGGAACCGTAATCCCATGACTCCCACCATTACGCTGGAACAAAAACAACGCGCTTACGCCGACCTGTCGGAAGTGAAAGCGAACCTTGCCGCACGCGGCTGGTTCCCTGGGACAAGCGGCAACCTGTCGCAACGCGTCGGCGACCTTGCTGACGGCCGTTTCGCCTTTGCGATTACCGCCAGCGGCAAGGACAAGGCGGCAAGCACGCCGGAAGATTTCCTGCTCGTGAACGAAGCCGGCGAACCGATCGAACAGACCCGGCTCAAGCCTTCCGCCGAAACCAAAATCCATTGCGAAATTTACCGGCTGACCGGCTGCGGCGCCGTTTTCCACGTGCATACGGTTTGGAACAACGTCGTCAGCGAACTGTACGCCAGCCGTGGCTCCATCCCAATCGAAGGCGTCGAACTGATCAAAGCATTCAACATTTGGGAAGAGGATGCGGCGATAGAGGTGCCGATTTTGCCCAACTATGCGGACATTCCCCGCATCGCCGAGCTGGTCGCAGGGGCGATCGTGCCGCGCATTCCCGGCATCGTGCTGCGCAAACACGGCATCTACGCTTGGGGAGCCAACGCGTTCGAAGCGAGGAAACATTTGGAGGCGTTCGAATTTTTGTTCGAATATGTGTATCGGATGGCGCTGCTCTCCAAGTAGAGCGCGTCTTTTTTTTGTCGAGGGCGGACGGGGTATGTAACGAAATCTATCCTCATGTGTTATACTGATGGATATCCTGCCTCAGGAGAGTCGATCGCCGCATGCCCAAGATGGACGATACGCTCAACGCCATCGAGTTTCACCAGTGGAACCGGAAAATATTAAACGCCTACTGGCTCGTCCTGATCATTTCAATCGTCGGCGAGTTGGCCGGGGCGCTTTTCATATTTGTACAACAATCGCGGCCGCTGGGCGAATACCTGCTGTATTCCCTGCTGCTGCCGACGGCTGTCGTCACCGTGACGATTGCCGCTGCCGAATGGATCAACCGCAGCGTACCCGCTTGGAGCAACTACTGGCTCATTACTACCGGAACCGTCATCGCGGCCGAATATGTCGCCATCCAACCGAAGGTGAACGGCATTCATCTGGCGTTCATCCTGCCGCTGCTCGCGTCGGTGTTTTATTTTCAATGGCGCAAAGTACTGTTCTCCTACGGATTGAACGTGCTCGCGGTGCTCGTGATCTTCGGTTTCTCCCAATCGTATTCGTACACGGCCGACTGGCGCGAAATGGTCAGCGCGCTGACCGTCATGACGTGCGGCGTCGTGCTTACGCTCGGCATCATGAGCCGCGGCGCGGAAATCCAGCGCTACCTGGTGCGCACCATGCAGGAGCAGCAGGAGCTGCTCGTCCGCAATACGATGATGGAGAAGCTGTCGAAAACCGACGCACTGACCGAGCTGTACAACCACAAAACGTTTCATGGCTATCTGGACAAGCTGATCGAGCAAAGCGAACGGACAGGCATGAAGCTGCAGCTGGCGTTGATCGATATCGACAATTTCAAAAAAATCAACGATACCTTCGGCCATTGGGTAGGCGATTTGATATTGCGGCGGGTGGCGGACGGCATTCGTCATTCGCTTGCGGCGGACGATTTTGCCGCACGTTACGGAGGAGAAGAATTCGCCGTCATTGTCGCGGACAAATCGGACGAAACGGCTTATCGCGCGGCGGAAAGCATCCGGCTGGCGATTGCCGGCGAACGTCACGACGAGTTGAATGGACATCCGGTGACGGTCAGCATCGGCGTTTGCGCATACGAGACCGGACTTGGCAAGGAGGCGCTGTTCAAAGGCGCCGACGCGGCGCTTTACGAAGCCAAACGCGGAGGCAAAAATCGTACCATCGTCGGCGGCGAGTCATATGCAAAGGCGGAGAGCGTGTAGCTCCCCGCCTTTCATTTGCCGCGATATCGCTGCGCGTGCTCCTTCGCCTGCTCCGCCGTCGCCACCCGGTTGCGGGCCCAGTCGAGCAAGATGCGGTCCACGTAACGGAAATGCACCTTCCCGGCAAAAACGGCTTCCTTCAGCGCTGCGCGAATGAGCTCCTCCTTGTACCCGTCCTTATCGATCCAGGCGGCGATTGTTTCCAGCTCCATCGGTGTCAGCGGCCGGGCGAACTCGCGCTCGAACGTCGTGAACAAATCGCTGCGCTCCGGCGCCGCCATACCCGCCGAAGAACGAATGGTTTTCCGCGCGGCTCCGGCATCCGGCTGTTTCGGTTCGTCCGGCGCCGGTTGCAGCTGCCCGTCCGCCTGCCAGGCACTGAGCAGCCGGTTTTGCAGCGGTTCGAAGTTGTACGTTTCGAAGCGGACGCGACTGATCGCCGTCTCCTGCTCGTCGATGCGGATGTAGCCGTCCTTGACCAGCCGCCGCAGCGAGCTGACAACCAGTCCGGGCGCCGCCGCCATTCTCCCTTGCAGCTCTTCAATTGTCGGGAACGGCTTGCGCTCCTTCTCCGCAAACGACAGCAGATGAAGCAGCAGCATCGCTTCCGTGTCGGACAAGCCGATGCGCGGGTACAGCCGCAACAGCAGTTCCGGCAACGAAACGATGCCGAAGCGGATCGCTTCCTGAAGCTTGTCCCCGGGGCGAATCGCCCCTTCGTCTAGACGCATCGCTTCACCCTCCATCATCTGATCTCACTCTCGCAAAAGTCACTGCCCCTATTCTACCATACTGCGACCGATAAATAGAATGTCTTTGGGTTTCCTCCTGTTAACCTTGACCGTTCGCACCAACTTTGATAGCATGGAGAAACAAACAAGACTCGGGCGAATGAAAGAAACTACAAAAGCAATTTGCGAGGGGGAACGAATAAAATGGCCGAAATGTCGGACCGCGAGATGCTTAGCGCAATTTTAACCAATATTCAAACCATGTCCGCAAAAATCACGGCAATTCAAGACGAACAAACGCATATGAGACAAGACATAAACCGTATCGAAACTAATATGAATCGTATCGAAACCAATATGAATCGTATTGAAACCAATATGAATCGTATTGAAACTAATATGAATCGTATTGAAACCAATATGAATCGTATCGAAACCACCATGATCACCGGATTTCAGACAGTGAACGATAAGTTGGACGACCTTAGCCACCGAACAAGCAAACTCGAATCCGATATGTACCGCATCCGAAAAGTCTAGCCGCCGTCAGGCGGTTTTTTGTTGCGCCCGAACGCAAAAAGCCGCCCCGCAGACAGTTTCCTGCCGCGGGACAGCCTTTGTTTACGCCGAATGGCGCTCCAGCGAGTCGGACAGAATGTCGCGAAACCGGTCGCCGGACAACGTTTCTTCCTGCAGCAGAATCGCCAGCGATTCGGTGAATGCGTGGCGCCGGCTTTCCAGCAGCTCGCGCGTTTGCCGGGTCAAACCGTCGAGGATGGCCGCGTTCTCCTTCATCAGCTCCTGTTTCGTGACGATGCTGCGGTCGACGATGCCGAGCCCCGTCAGGCCGGAGTCGACCATCGTTGCGACCATCTGCAGCGCCTGGTCAAAATCGCCGCGCGAGCCGGTGCTGCGCTCGCCGTAAAACATTTCCTCTGCGACCGAACCGCCGAGCGCAATCATGATACGCTCTTCGATATAGCGCTTCGTGTGCAAATATTGATCCTGCGGCGGATTGTGCCGCACGTAGCCAAGCGCCTGGCCGCGCGGACTGAGCGCCACTTGCGATACCGTGCCGGGCTTGACCAGCTCGGCGACGATGGCATGCCCCAGCTCATGGTAAGCGACACGCTCGCGTTCCTCCAGCGTCGTTTCGCGGTCGGACCGTTCGCCCATCATCACTTTGTCGATCGCTTGCGCCATATGCGCCTGGCGGATGTTCGCCTCGCCTTCGCGAAACGCATAGATGGCCGCTTCGTTCATCACGCTTTCCAGTTGCGCGCCGGAGAAGCCGAACGTTTGCTCCGCCACTTGCTCCAGCTGCGCGTCCGCGGCCAGCGGCTTGTTTTTGGCATGGATGTTCAGGATGTGCATCCGCCCTTTTTTGTCCGGCAGGTCGACCTGGATGTGCCGATCGAACCGGCCCGGACGAAGCAGCGCGCTGTCGAGCATTTCCTTGCGGTTGGTCGCCGCCATAATGAGCAGCCGCGGTTCTTCGTCGGTATGAATGCCGTCCATCTCCGTCAGCAGTTGGTTCAGCGTCTGGTCGTATTCGCGATGCTGCCCGCCCTGGCGCTGCCCGCCGATCACGTCGATTTCGTCGATAAACACGATCGCGCTCGGCTTGTTCTCTTTCTGCGCTCGGGCGCGGGCATCCTTGAACAAGTCGCGGACGCGGCTCGCGCCAACGCCGACATACATTTCCACGAACTCGCTGCCCGATGCGGAGACGAACACGGAGTTCGTGTAGTGCGCCGCGGCTTTGGCCATCAGCGTTTTGCCCGTGCCCGGCGGCCCGGTGAGCAAAATGCCCTTGAGCGGCCGGATGCCGAGCTGCTTAATGTCGTCCGCACGGATCAGAAAATCGAGCGACTCCTTCAGCTCGCCCTTGGCGTGATCCTGCCCGCCGATATCGTCGAACGTCATATATGCCGGCTGACGCGTGCGAGCTTTGCGCGCGCTGCCCCCGCCGCCGCTGCCCGTCGTAATGCCGCGCGTCCGAATCATGTAGAACATCGACCCGCCGATAATGAGCATGAGCAGGATGGGAATAATATTGACGCCGATATAGAAAAGGAAAACCAGCACGACCGGAATCGCGCCGATCGTCATTTCTTTGCCGTATTTACTCATTCGGCCACACCCCCGTTTGCGAGGCGACGCGCGGCAAGACGACGTATTTGGCATGGCCGTCCTTGCTCAGCCGAACGTACACGTTGTTGTCGTCAATTTCCGTTGCAACGGTCAGACCCGGCAATTCGCCGGCATGACTGTCCAGCGTCGCCGGAATTTGCGCGTAATGCTTCGTTTCCATCGCCTCGGCGACATCGAACAAGCGGCTCGCCCACCAATTGTCCAGCTCCGGCGTCGAATCGCCGGTCACCTTCAGCTGCAGCACGCGTTTGCCGATGATGCCGGCTGCACGGTCCTGCACCGTGGCGTACAAATCGCGCAGCCCGACGCCATCGGCCAGCTTCAGCTCGACGTCGACGCGGTCGCCGCCGATTTGCGGCTTCTCCTGTCTCACGCCGACCAACCCGTCGGTCAAATGCGCCAGCGGATTTTCCATCGCCACGCTGCGATAGACGAACAAGCCGCCGAACAGGAGCGCGGACGTGCCGATGATTGTCAAAAAGATCGGTAACCATCGCAGTTTCATGCCCCGATGTCCCCTTTCTATACTTGAGCGTGTCTGAACACCCGCTCGAGGTCATCTTGCACCGCCTTTTCGCCCCCTGCTGCGTCCGTTTTGCTTGACTTACCCCCGGTAAGCCTGCGCAAAACTTCCTTGCATGGAACGAAAATTCGGCCCAATCTGTTCCCCTCGGAGTATTCAGACACGCTCTAACGTATATCGAAACTTTCTATATGCACAGTATAGCACATCGATATACACAATCGCGGATGCAATGTGTGGAAGCGGGCGCTTGCCAGCCATGCTTCTGTCGTAACAGGAAAACCTCCCGTTAATTTTCCCGTTTTCGGCGATATGCCGAAAAATAACGGGAAAACCTCCCGCTATATTGGCCCAAAACCCGCAATTGGCGTGTTTTCAGCGAAAATAACGTGAGGTTTTCCCGTTAAATCGAACTATTGGCTATTTTCAGCGAAAATAACAGGAGGGTTTCCTGTTATTGCAGATTGCAGCACTGGAGCCCGGTGAAGGCGTCATTCATTGCAAACTCAACCGGAACGTATCGAGCAGTTCGCCGTCGGCGAACCGATAGTAGTTATAATAGTAACGCAACACACCGTCGTCTTCCTTCTGCTTGTAGAACGCTTCCCACACATAATCGTTCAGCAGCTTGCCCGGCGATACCCGCATCAGCCGCGCTTTCGGATTGGACGTGCGGAGCTGCTTGACGATCGCATCTTCTGCGACGCCGTCGGTTTCGTACTCCGTATGCACATCGCCGTCCGCCATCCAAACGATGATGCGCTGGCCAAGCTTGTCCGTGCCATAGATGATTTCGTACGCCAATTCGCCGACGAACGGCTCCACACGCTCCGCCTTGGCCAATATCGTTTGTTCGTAAGCTTGCTTCACCGCCGCGTCCTGCATCGTCCATTCGCTCGCGTGCACTTGCCGGTACAACATCTGCAACAGCACCACGATCGCCGCGAGCACCAGCGCCGCCGTCATCCCGACCTTGACCCGCATGCCGACGGCAGGCCGTTTGCGTTGCCTCATGCCGACGCTGCTCCCATCAGCTGCTCATACCGCCGTTCGAACTCGAATTTGATCCGTTCTTCGTCCATTGTCAGGCAAGCGCCGTCCTGCACGAGCCGGCGGCCGTCGACCCATACGTCGCGCACGTCCGCGCCGGACGCGGAATATACGATGTGCGACACCATGTCGGAGCGCGGGAAGAAGTGCGGGCGGTCGATATCGATCCCGATCACATCGGCTTTCATCCCCGGAGCCAACGTGCCGACGCCATTCAGCCAAATCGATGCCGCCGCATCGCGCGTGCCCATCTGCAGCGCTTTCGCCGCGGGAACGGCCGTCGGATCGCCGCTGACGCCTTTGTGCAGCAGCGCCGCCAGCCGCATTTCCTCGAACATGTCGAGGTTGTTGTTGCTGGCCGAGCTGTCCGTACCCAGCGACACAAGAATGCCGGCCGCCAGCAGCTCCGGCACGCGGGCGATGCCGCTCGCCAGTTTCAGGTTGCTGCCCGGGTTGTGCGAGACGCGCACATCGTACCGGCAAAGCAGGTCGATTTCCTCGTCGGTCAAATGAACCGCATGCGCAACCAGACACGGCCGCGAGAACACGCCAAGCTTGGCCAGATGCGCCACGGGGCGGCTGCCGTATTGGGCGACGTTGTCGGCCACTTCGCGCGCCGTTTCCGACATGTGCGTATGCAAGGGCAGGCCAAGATCGTGAGCCGCTTGCACGATGCGTTCGATATAATCCGGCGGGCATGTGTAAGCGGCGTGCGGCGACATCATCGTCGTGATGCGGCCGTCCGCCTTGCCGTGCCAGTCGCGGGCGAAGCCCATCGCATCGTTCAGCTTCGCCGTCTGCACATCCGGCGGGCACAGCCCGATGACGCCGCGCGCCAAACAGCCGCGCATGCCGGACTGCTCCACCGACAACGCCACTTCATGCATATGATCGTACATGTCGACAAACGTCGTGGTGCCGCTTTTCAGCATCTCGATAATCGAGAGCTGCGTGCCCCATTTGACATCTTCGGCGGTGAATTTCGCTTCGTTCGGCCACATCTTCTCCTGCAGCCATACTTGCAGCGCCAGATCGTCGCCGATGCCGCGCAGCAGCGACATCGCCGCATGGCCGTGCGTATTGATGAGCCCCGGCAAATACAGCCGGTGTTTGCCGTCGATAACGGTTTCGTATGCTTCCTTCGGTTCCGGCAGCTCGCCGCCTACCGATACGATGCGGTCGTCCTCGACGACCATACTTCCGGTCACAAACGGCGCCGTATCGCTTGCGGTTGCGAACATGCCACCCGTGATCGCCCATTTTGCCATTTGCTCCACTCCTAATCCTTATCTTTGTCCAAATAATAAGCGAGACTTTGCAATTCGGTCGTAAAATCGGCGTGATGAATGCGGATTTCCGTCGGCACCTTGAGCGTCGCCGGGGCAAAGTTGAGAATCGCTTCCACCCCCGCCGCTACGAATTGGTCGGCCACATTCTGCGCTTCCATTGCAGGAACGGTAATAATGCCGATGCGCACGTTGTAGCTGCGAATCGTTTCGGCCATTTCGCTTGTCGGCTGCACGGTCAAATTGTTGATCGTTTCGCCGATCTTGCTCGGCATGGCGTCGAAGATGGCGACAATTTTCATATTGTCTTTCAAGTAGGCATTATAATTGCTGAGCGCCCGCCCCAGATTGCCCGCGCCGACCAGCGCGACGTTGATGAATTGGTCGAGCTTCAGGATTTGCCTTATTTTTTCGATCAGGTAGGCGACGTCGTAACCGATTCCTTTTTTGCCGAAGTCGCCGAAGTAAGCCAGGTCCTTGCGAATTTGCGCCGGATTGAGATCCAGCTTCTGGCCGAGGTCCTGCGAAGAAACCGTCTGCACATGGCGAAGCGACAATTCCTTGAGATAACGCAAATAAATCGGCAGCCTTCTTACGACCGCCTCGGAAATTTTCGCCGGCTTCAACAAGGTTCCTCCTTCGCAGCCTCGCCCATCCACTCGGAAATGCGCGGCACAAGCTGGTTCGTGCGCATATGCTCGATCTTCGGTCCCGGCAGCGAGTACAAAAAATGTTTGCCGTACTGCGTATCGATCACGCGGGTATCGTAAACGATGACGATGCCCTTGTCCCGGGTTGTGCGGACGAGCCGGCCGAAACCTTGCTTGAAGCGAATGACCGCTTGCGGCACAGACAGCTTCATGAACGGATTCTTGTTGTCCTTCTTGATCAGCTCGCTCTTCGCTTCGGCAACCGGATGGTTCGGCGGCTGAAACGGCAAACGCACGATCGCCAGCACACTGAGCGCGTCGCCGGGAATATCCACGCCTTCCCAGAAGCTGCTCGTGCCGAGCAGTACGCTGGCGGAGCTTTCCTGGAACAGCTTCGTCAGCTTGCTGCGGTTGCCGCTGTCGATGCCTTGGCCAAGCACTTCGATGCCGTGCGGCTGCAACAGCTCGCGCAGCTCGGGATGAACGGTCTTGAGCATGCGATACGAAGTGAACAGCACGAGCATGCGCCCTTTCGTTTCGATCGCCACGTCCTTCAGCGACTGGATGAGGCACGAAACGAAATAAGCGTCGCCGGACTGCCCCTTGATCCCCGGAAAATCGCGCGGAATAACGACAAGCGCTTGCTTGCGGTATTGAAACGGCGACGGCAAAATGACTGCCTTCAGCTTCGTTTCGTCCTTCTCGTCGGTCAAACCGAGCAACTCGCGCGTATAATCGAACGTGCGATCGACGGAAAGCGTCGCGGATGTCATAATTATACTCTTTTTCTCATTGAAAAAATACTGGCGCAGCATCGGGCTGACATCGGTCGGCGCACAGGTAATGAGCAGCGACTTCGCTTTGAATTGCGCACTCGCTTCCAGCCAGTACACATAGCTCGGATCGGTCCGTTTCATGAAGAAGCGCAGCGCGTCGCGATGACGCCCGAGCTCCTTGAGCGTGCCGCCCACGTCGGTGACAAGGCTCTGCACGTCGTAGTCGTCCTGCACGTCCTTCCAATCGGCCATCGCCTTCTCTAGCTTGCGCAACACGCCGCCGAGCTTGATGTGCAAATTGTCCTCCATGTCGCACAGTTCGGTCCACCGCCGCGGCAGCTGCTCGTCCTTGATCCGCAGCACATATTGGCCGCCGCCTTCGGCGTCCTGCTGCGAGGAAGAAACAAGCTCGTAGAGCAGGAAGACCAACTCGTCCCACATCTCCTTGACGGCGACCAGCGGCTCCAGCTGCTGATCGATCAGGCTCGCCCAAGCGGCGCCTTGTTCGGCAAGCTCGCCGGTTGCCTGGCCGAAACGGGCGCGCAGCGCCGGCAGCTGGCCGCTTCGCGCATCGCGGTACAACGCCTGCAGCGCGTGGGCGAACGCATGGTAATGCAGCTCGATGCCGAGATGCTTGCTGGCCACATCTTCGAAATGATGCGCCTCGTCGACGACAAGATGCTTATAGCCGGGCAGCAGCCGGTGATCGGCTTTGATGTCGGTGAACAACAGCGAATGGTTCGTGATGACGACGTCGGCGATGTTCGCTTCATGTTTCGCGCGGTGGTAGAAACACTTCTTGAACCACGGGCAGGCGCGGTTCAGACACGACTCGGCGTCGCTCGATACCGTCTGCCAGAACTCGTTGCCGCGGCCGGCGAAAAACAGCTCTTCGTCGTCCCCGTGCTTCGTTTCGCCGAGCCACACAAGCATTTGCGCCGCCGTTTGCCGGTCGCCTACCGCGTATTCGAAATCTTCGTTTTCGATCTTATGCTCGAATTTGCGCAAGCATAAATAGTGGCTGCGGCCTTTCAGCACCGCGGCGCGGAAGGGCACGGGAAACAGCTCGCTGAGCAGCGGCACGTCGCGTTGGCGCAGCTGCTCCTGCAGGTTGATCGTATGCGTGCTGATGACGACCTTCTGGCCCGCGTTGATGCCATGGTAAAGCGCCGGCAGCAAATAACCGAGCGACTTGCCCGTTCCGGTGCCCGCTTCGATCAGCAAATGCCGGTCTTCGGCGAACGACAGCGCAACCTCGCGAATCATCTGCTCCTGCGCTTCGCGGTCTTCGTAGCCGGCGAATTTGGCGCGCAAATTTTCCTTGAACACGGCATAGAAGGCGTCAAACGGCAGCGAGACCCGTTCCTTTGCGTCATCTTCCTCTTCGCGCAGCGGCTGCTCGTCGCCCCAATCGTCGACATTCAGCGCGAACTGTCGATAATACCGCTGGCCGTCATCGTCCGACGCGCCTTCGCTTTCCTTGCGCAGCAGCAGCTCGCTGAAGAAGGCGGCCGTGTCGGACGTATCCCGCGACAGCAAATAAACGATCCGCTGCAGCGTCAACAGCGGAAGCGCGCGCAGCCGCTTCAAACACGCCAGCCATATATGCGCCGTTGCCAGCGCGTCGCTGTCGGCCTGGTGCGGCCTTTCGTGCCCGATGCCGAGCGACTGGCAAACGGCGCCAAGCTGCAGGCTGGGCAGCGACGGAAACGCGATGCGCAAAAAATCCATCGTGTCCAGCACCGGTCCGCTGAAAGGCGAATACCCGCAATAATCGAGCGTCCGCTGCAGGAAAGCGACGTCGAAGCCGGCATTATGGGCGACAAGCACGCTGCCCTCCAGCCGCCTGACCACTTCCGGCAGCACCTCTTCGGCTGTCGGCGCATCCTCTAGCATCGCATCGCCAATGCCGGTCAGCGCCGTGATAAACGCCGGCACCGGGATGGTCGGTTTAATCAGCGAAGCGTATGTTTCGACGATTTCATCGTCCTGTATCGTGACGAGACCGACCTGGATGATTTCGTCCCCAGGCTGGCTCCCGGTCGTTTCAAAATCGAGCACAGCAAATTTCATGTTTCGGCTCTTCCCCTTCTTCTCTCCTTCCCTTAAGCATACCAAAAGGAGGGGAACGAAGGAAAGCCGAATTTGCTGGCACCGTTACAGTCTGCCTCCGGGGGCGGGCGTCAGCGCGGCTTCCATCGCATCCGGGTCGGACCGGTACGCTTTGCGGAAATATTCCATTGCTTTATCGAGATTGTGGTTGCGGGCTTGAATGCAGCCCATGGCATTATAGCCGATTGCCTTGATTTTATGGTTGTCGGTCAGAGGGAGCACAAATTGCAGCAGCCGGTACGATTCGGCGTAATCGCCAAGTCGCAAGTGGCACATGGCGAGGTGGATGCGCACCACCATGTTGTCGGGGCGCTTGCGGGCCAGGAGGGCAAAATGCTCCGCCGCCCGGTCAAACATCGCCAGCTTGTAGTAGCCTTGCCCGCGTTCGAACGTTTCGAGGTCTTCCGGGTCTGACGGCGGCTGCGGGTTATGGTGCTGAACCGGAAACGGTTCGGACGGCTGTTGTTCCTCTGTCTGCGACAATTTGGCCGGCAATGCCGCCGACGCGGAAGCGGCAACCGACGGCTTCGCCGACGCGGCTTGCGCCTGATTCTCCGCGGATCCGGTAGGCAGCGCAAGCACGGCGGCCATTTTCTCTTCGAACTGCAGCCATTCTTCGACGCAAACGTCGCTCATCGTTTTGAGTGCGGACATTTGCCGGTCGAGCTCTTTCCTTTCATTCGGGGAAGCGTTCGGATATCGCGCTGCGATCTGTTCGAGCGACTCGTGCATGGCGGCAAACAAATGTTTGAACATGGCCTGGATCCCACCTTGCCGTTGAAAGATGAAGCGGCCGGATCGGCGCCGCTGCCGTTCGTGTACCTACATTCTTTGTTGCGGCGGCGGGTTTCATTCTCCGTTCCAACGTTTCGCAAGGCGGACCGTATCTTCACAAAGCAGCGTTACAACACAGTGGAATGCGGTTCATTTTCAAGCGTGCGCACGATCTGGTTGTTTCGGTCCAGGATAGCGACGCGCGGCACATGCGATCTCGCTTCCTCTTCGCTCATTAGCGCGTAAGCGATAATAATGACCGTATCGCCCGGGTGCACGAGGCGCGCCGCGGCGCCGTTGAGGCAGATGACGCCGCTGCCGCGGGGACCGGGAATGATGTAGGTTTCCAGGCGGGCGCCGTTGTTGTTGTTGACGACTTGCACCCTTTCGTTAGGGAGCATGTCAACATGATCGAGCAAATCTTCGTCGATCGTGATGCTGCCGACATAGTTCAAATTCGCTTCCGTTACGGTAGCGCGGTGTAATTTCGCTTTCATCATCGTACGGAACATCGCCAATTCCTCCCCCTGGAGCTTGCCTTATTCGATCAGCTTGTTGTCGATCAGCCGGGTGCGGCCGAATTTGACGGCGAGCGCAAGCAACAGCGGCGTTCCGTCACCTGGCTGCCAATCGCCGGCCGGCAGCAAGCCCGGATACGTGACGGCTTCGACGTAATCGACGACGGCCAGCGGAGCCGTGCCGATCGTATCGACGATACGCTCGCGCAGCCGCGCCCCCGTGATGCCCGGTTCGGCCAGCCAGCCGTCGACGCGGCCGAGCGCCCGGGACAATACAAGCGCCTGTTCCCGCTCCTCCGGCGACAAATACACATTGCGCGAGCTCATCGCCAGTCCGTCCGGCTCGCGAAGCGTCGGACACGGCACGATGCGGACGCGAAAGTTCAGGTCGTCGGTCATCTGCCGCACCACCGCCACCTGCTGCGCATCCTTCATGCCGAAGTAAGCGCGATCCGGGTCGAACAGATGGAACAGCTTCGACACGACCGTCGCCACGCCGTCGAAATGGCCCGGCCTCGAGGCGCCGCACAACGATTCGGTCAAGCCGGAGACGCTGACTGTCGTTTGCGAAGGCCGCGGGTACATGACGGTCACGTCCGGCATGAACACCACGTCCGTTCCTTCTTTGCGGGCAATGGCCAAATCGCGCTCCGCGTCGCGCGGGTACCGGGCGAAATCTTCGTTCGGCCCGAACTGCAGCGGATTGACGAAAATGCTGAGCGCCACGACGTCGTTCTCCAGCCGCGCCCGCTGCAGCAAGCTGGCATGCCCTTCGTGCAAATAGCCCATCGTCGGCACGAGGCCAACTTCGCCTTTGCCGCCGCGCCCCGTTGCCGCCTTCTTGCCGGCGGCGAGGGCGTCGCGCAATTGTTCGATCGTTGTAGCGACGATCATTTCGCTGCTCCCTCCGCTCCGTACGAGGCGCCTACCGCCGTTTGTTCCCCGTGGAAGCTGTGCGCTTCGTCGGGAAACGAACGATTTTTGACTTCCTTCACATATTGCGCAATGCCTTCCCTCATCATGTCCCCGATGCGGGCATACGGCTTGACGAACTTTTTGGGCGGAATGCCAGAACCGTATTGCAGCATATCGTGGAACACGAGCACCTGGCCGTCGCACTGGCTGCCGGCGCCGATGCCGATCGTCGGAATCGACAGCCGCCGCGAAATTTCCCCCGCAAGCTCTTCCGGCATCAGCTCCAGCACAATTGCATAAGCGCCGGCCTGCTCCAATGCAATCGCGTCGTCGATCAGCTTGCGCGCGTCCTTTTCCGTCTTGCCCTGGATAAAATAGCCGCCGATGCGATGCACCGATTGCGGCGTAAATCCGAGATGTCCCATCACCGGCACGCCGGCTTGCACACAGTTTTGCACCGTTTCGGCAATTTCCGCGCCGCCTTCCATCTTGATCGTTTTGGCCAGCCCTTCGCGCATGAGCCGCGCCACGCCGCGCAGCGTTTCGTCGCGGCTGCCGTGATACGTCATGAACGGCATGTCCGCCACTACGAGCGGGATCGTTACGGCCCGGGTAACGGCGCGCGTGTGATAAATGATGTCGTCCAGCGTCACCGGCAGCGTCGATTCGTGGCCCAGCACGACATTGCCCAGCGAATCACCGACGAGAATCGCGTCGACGCCCGCTTCCTCCGCCAGTTTGGCGGACGGGTAATCGTAGGCGGTGATGACCGAAATCGGCGTCCCTTCCTTTTTCATCTTTTGAAACTTGGCGGTCGTTACCGGTTTGGCCTGTTTTTCCATGCGCGTTCCGCTCCCTTGTTGGCTTCGCTTCTTGCGGCGAATGCCGGAATGAATGCAAAAAAAGACCTTCGCCGAACGCACAAGGTCATCAAATACAATAGCATGCAATTGTATCCCATGATCCTTCTGTCTCGGTCCTACCTAGAGGCTCAGAGCAGAATCCGTCACTTCGTTGACCCGCAGACTGCACAATTTCGCTCGCGGGTATTGTTGCCTAACACGAGATTGTTTAAAAACCGGCTATGTGCATTCGGGTAAAAAAGTGCCGTTCGCCGCATAAGCGATACAACCTTTGCCACCCTTGCTGCCATTATATCAAACATTGGCCTGATGCGATACACGATTCGACACATTTGCGCGAGGGCGTGTCTGCCCCGGAAGTCTCGGCACGCCCTACGTTTCCAGCAAGCCGGAATAAACCGGCAACACAGTTCCGTCATCGAGCCGAAGCATCAACGCTCCGCTATCGTCGATCCGTTCGGCGACGCCGGTTATCGTCCCCGTTGCAGCGACCGCCGTCACCCTTTTGCCCAACGATACCGAACGCGCCTCCCACAGCGCCTGAATCGGCGCGAAGCCTTCCCGGTGGTACAAGCCATACAGCTCTTCCAGTTCGGCCAGAAATGCGCAAATAAACGCCGTCCGGTCGATTTCTACGCCGGTTTCCATCCGCAACGAAGTGGCCACCTTGTGCAGTTCCGGCGGGTAATCCTCCGCTGTCAAATTGACCCCGATGCCGATGCCGGCGACCACATAATGCAGCCGTTCGTCATCCGCGCGCGACTCGAGCAGAATGCCGCTCACCTTGCGCCCTTCGATCAGCAAATCGTTCGGCCATTTGATGCCGACCCTGTCTCCGACATATTGACTCATCGTGCGGCACAACGCAACCGCCACCAGCAGCGTCAGCTGCGGCGTAAAATGCAGCGGAATGCGCGGCTTCAGCACCAGGCTCATGTAAATGCCTTTGCCTTTGGGCGAATGCCAGGCCCGGCCCTGACGCCCGCGCCCCTGCGTCTGCTGCTCCGCGATGATCAGCGTGCCTTCTTCGGCGCCTTGGCGGACGAGCTCGTGGGCCACGTTCTGCGTGGAGTCAACCTCGTCGAACAGCGTCAATTGACGCCCAAGCACGTTGGTTCGCAAGTTCGCGATCAAGGCCGCTGCCGTCAGCCGATTCGGCTCCTGTTCAAGCCGGTAGCCGCGGTGCGATACCGCTTCGAATACATAGCCTTCTTCGCGCAGCGCGCGGATGTGCTTCCAGATCGCCGTGCGGCTGACGCCGAGCGATTCGCTCAGTTGCTCGCCGGACACGAAGTCGCCGCCGGCCGAGCGCAGCAATTCCAAGATGCGTTGTTTCAATGCCATCGCGATCCTCCCGATTCCTGCCCGTCGATGCCATTTTCTCCTTCCGCCGCGTTTTTGTCAACCAATGGATCGACACCATTCGCCTGAAAAGAGGAAAAGCGTCGGGCTTGCGGCCGGCGCTTCTCCGTATTGCACTCACTGCCGCTGCGGCGGCTCCGTGCTGTTCAGCGTCACAAGCTCCCCTTCGCGCATCGCCATTTTTTTCAGCTTTTTGGCGCTTTCGCGGTCCGGCGCCGTTATGGCGGCCGGCTGGGAACCGGCGTTGTCCAGGCGACGTTGCGCCAATTGATCGACCAGCTCCGTCACCAGCTTCAACTCCTGTTCGGAAAGCTGCGCCAAACGTTCATAAAGATTCGATTGGTTTGCTGCTGTTGCCATGGCAATCCACTCCTTCGGTTTTCTATGCTTTTTATTCCCCCGTTTGGCGCGAAGGGAAACAAGGAGAATTCGTTTGGGCAGCGAATTCAATGTCAAGATCGTCAAACGCCGACGGAATCGGCGCACTACGGAGGTACGAACCGAAATGGAAATCCACCACCAGCATTACGTCATATCCGACGACAAATCACGCATCGACAAGGAACTGGTGCTCGGCTTCCTGTCCAGAAGCTACTGGGCGAACAAGCGGCCGCATGAGCGCACGGTCAAAGCGATCGAAACCTCGTATTGCCTCGGCGTGTACGATGGGGACAGGCAGGTAGGATTCGCGCGGGTCGTAAGCGACTACGCAACGATCTATTACATTTGCGATGTGTTCGTGCAGGAGGAACATCGAGGCAGGGGCATCGGCAAAAGACTGGTCGAAACGATCGTTTCCGCCGACATGTTTCAGGGCATGACCGGACTGCTCGGCACGTTCGACGCGCACGGGCTGTACGAGCAGTACGGGTTCGTGCGCGAGCCGGACCGGTATTTGAAGCGGCTGCCGCAGGCGAGGCCGTAGCGCGATGCCCGCGGCGGCGCTGACTCTTGTGCTGTTGTCCGGCTTCGTCCACGCCATCTGGAACGTATTCGCCAAACGAAGCGGGCATAAAGCCGTGTTTCTCTGGTGGTGCCAGTGGGCGGCGATCGCCGTCTTCTTGCCGTTTGCGCTCCGCGAGCTTGCGGTGCTGCAGCCGGTTTCGCCGGTCGGCTGGCTGCTCGCGGCGGCGAGCGTCGCGCTGCACGGCGTCTACGTGCTGCTGCTCGCCAAAACGTATACGGCCGGCGACTTGTCGCAAGCGTACCCGATCATGCGCGGCACAAGCCCGCTGCTTGTGCCGCTGCTAGGCGTCCTGCTGCTGCAGGAGCGGCTGCCGTGGACCGGCTGGTGCGGCGTTATGCTGATCGTCGGCGGCATTGCGCTGACCGGCGATTGGCGGGCATTGTTCCGCGGGCGGCGCAGCGCGGCCAATCGCACGCTGCCGCTCGCCATGGCGGTCGGCGTGATGATCGCCGGCTACACCGTCGTCGACAAAATCGCGCTCGCCCATCTCCCCGCCATCACGCTCAACTGGCTGTCCAATGTCGGCAACCTGCTGGCGCTGTCCACGATCGCCCTTCGCTCCGGCGCGATGGTGAAGGAATGGCGGCTTCATTGGCCGACAATCGTACTGGGCGGCCTGCTTGCCCCCGGCGGATACGTCCTGTTCCTGAAAGCGCTGGAGCTGGCTCCCGTTTCGCATCTGGCGCCGATGCGCGAAATCGGCACCGTGTTCGGCGCGCTGCTCGGCATATTCTGGCTCAAGGAATCGCGCGGCGCAAGCAGAATCGCCGCTTCCGGATTCATCACCGCCGGCATCGTGCTGCTGGCGTGGTGAGCGGAAACGGCGATGCGTTCGCTTTTTGCCCGGAAGGCACTCAAGCCGAAGCGGTGCCTCCGAGATGTTTGAACTGATTTTGAAACATTTGATAGTAAACGCCCCGCGCTTGCAGCAGTTCCTCGTGGCTGCCCTGCTCGACGATGCCTCCGTGGTCGATTACCATGATGCGGTCGGCGCCCTGAATCGTATTCAGCCGGTGCGCGATGATGAAGCTCGTTCGCCCTTTCATCAGTGCCAGCAGCGCTTCCTGGATGTGCAGCTCCGTACGCGTATCGATGCTGCTGGTCGCCTCGTCGAGAATCAGAATCGACGGGCTCGCAATCATGACCCGCGCGATGCCGAGCAACTGGCGCTGTCCCTGGCTCAAGTTGCCGCCGTTTTCAGTCAGCACCGTGTCGTACTTCAGCGGCAGCCGGTTGATGAAGCCCGCCGCGTTCGCGTGTTCGGCCGCCGCCGCCATTTCCTCGTCCGTCGCATCCGGTTTGCCGTACTTGATATTGTCGCGAATCGTGCCGGCGAACAAGTACGTGTCCTGCAGCACGATGCCGAAGCTTTGCCGCAGGCTGTCGCGCGTGTACTCGCGCAAATCGCGGCCGTCGATGGCGATCGAGCCGCCGGATACGTCGTAGAAGCGCGTCAGCAGGTTGACGATCGTCGTTTTGCCGGCGCCGGTCGGACCGACCAGCGCGGTGCTGCTGCCCGCCGGCGCATGGAACGAAACGCCTTGCAGAATCGGCACGTCCGGCCGGTAGCCGAAGCTGACGTTGTCGAACACGACGTCGCCTTTGGCGTCGGCGAGCTTGGCCGCCCCTTCCCTGTCCTCCGTTTCCTCTTTTTCGTCGAGCACCTCGAACGCCCGCTCCGCGCCGGCGACGCCGGATTGCAGCGTATTGAACATGTTGGCCAAATCGTTCAGCGGCCGCACGAACTGGCGCGAATAGCTGATGAAGCTGGCGATGACACCGACCGTAATATGGCCGTTTACGGCCAGCACGCCGCCGGTTACAGCCACCGCGGCAAAGCCGATATTGCCGATCACGCTGAGCAGCGGCATCAAATACCCGGACCATATTTGCGCGCGCAGCCCCACTTCATACAGCCTGTCGTTCACCTTATCGAAATCGGCGATTGCCTTCTCCTCGTGATTGAACGCCTTTACGACCAGCAGGCCGGATATCGTTTCTTCGATATGGCCGTTCAACCGGCCGAGCTGCGCCTGCTGTTCCTTGAACAGCGCCCCGGTCCGCTTCGTAATCGTTCGCGCCAGAAAGTAGACAAGAGGAACGGTCACAAGCGCGGCAAGCGTTAATGTCGGGCTCAGGATCAGCATCATCACTAGCGAACCGACGATGGCGATGATGCCGGACATGAGCTGCGTCGTCGACTGCGAAATCGTGTTGCTGACGTTGTCGATGTCGTTCGCCAGCCGGCTCATCACTTCGCCGGTCGGACGCGAATCGAAGTATGCGAGCGGCAGCTTCTGCAGTTTGGCGAACAAGGCGCGGCGCAAGCTCGCCACGATGCGGGCGGCGATGCCCGCCATCATCCAGCTTTGCAGAAACGACATCGCCCCGTCGGCGACATAAGCGGCAATCAGCGCGATCAGTACGATGCCGAGCAGATTGAAATCGACGCCGCCGGAATCGGCGATCGCGTCGACGGCTACGCCGATCAAATACGGCCCCAGCAGCGAAATGGCGGCGCTTACGAGCAGGAAGCAGAAAATCACCGTCAGTTTGCGCTTCTCCTCGCCCAAATAACGCCACAGCCGGCGGATCGTTCCGGAGAACGATTTCGGCTTGACGACCGGCCCGCGGCCGCCCGGTCTGCCGAAACCGCCCGGCCGTCCCGGCATGCCCATCATCGCGACATCCGTTTCGCCCGGCGCCCGCTGCGTTCCCGCTTCATTCGGCTTTGACATTCGAACGACTCTCCTTTCCCACCTGGGATTGGAAAATTTCCCGGTATACCTCGCATTCGCGCAGCAGCGTTTCATGTTTGCCGATGCCGACGACTTGCCCTTCGTCAAGCACAACGATTTTGTCGAGATCCATGACCGACGTGATCCGCTGGGCGATCAGCAGGCAGGTGATGCCTTGGGCGTAGTCGCGCAGCGCCTGCTTGATCCGCGACTCGGTCGCCGTATCGACCGCGCTCGTGCAATCGTCGAGGATCAGAATGTCCGGCTTGCGCACCAGCGCCCGGGCGATCGACACCCGCTGCTTCTGGCCGCCCGACAAGTTGACGCCGCGTTGGCCGAGCCTGGTTTCGTACCCGTCCGGCAGCGTCGACACGAATTCGTGCGCTTCCGCCAGCCGCGACGCCAGCTCGATGTCCTCGCGCGACGCCGACTCCCGGCCCCAGCCGATATTTTCGGCGATCGTGCCGGTGAACAACACCGTCTTCTGCGGCACGATGGCGATCGTTTCGCGCAGCTCGCGCGGATCGACTTGCCTGACGTCGGCGCCGTTCACGCGCACGACGCCGCCGGACGTGTCGTAGAAGCGCGGGATGAGCGAAGCGATCGTGCTTTTGCCCGAACCGGTCGAGCCGATCAGGCCGATCGATTCGCCCGGCAGCACGTCGAAGGTGACGCCTTTGAGCGCTGCCGCGTTTTCCATGCCTTCGTAAGCGAATGTCACATTGTCGAAAGAGATGCCGCCCTTGGCATCAGGCGACGGCTCGCGTTCCAGCGGCGCCGTCTGCATGGCGTCCCGCTCGGCGAACACTTCGCCGATGCGCGTATGCGAGGCGCGCGCCCGCACCAGCATGTTGAATACCATAAACACCGTCATGAGCGCAAACAGCAGTTGCGTCATGTAGTTGACGAACGCGACGATATGCCCGATCTGCATATGGCCGCTGTCGACGCGCAAGGCGCCGAGCCAGATGACGGCGACGATGCCGAAATTGACGGTCAGCATGACGGCCGGGTTGAAAGCGGCCATAATGCGCATAACGCGAATGGAACGGTCGCGGTATTGCAGGTTCGACTCCTCGAACTTGTCCACTTCAAAATCGAAGCGGTTGAACGCCTTGACGACCCGCACGCCGGACAAATATTCGCGCATCGTCGCATTGACGCGGTCGAGCGCCTTCTGCACGCCGAGGAAGCGGGCGAAGCCGAACTTCATGTTGAGCGCGATCAGCACGGCCACGATCGGCACAACGACAGCCGGCACGATCGCCAGTCGCGGGTTGAGCAGCGCCGCCATGACGAGACTGCCGATGCCGAGCAGCGGCGCTTTGACGAAAATGCGCATGAGGCCGTTGACGAAGTTTTGCACCTGCGTCACATCGTTGGTAAGCCGCGTGATGAGTGACGCCCGTTCGAAGCGGTCGATATTGCGAAAGCCGAGCAGCTGGATTTTGCGAAACAAGTCGCCGCGCAGCTCCGCCCCGAACTTCTGCGACACGCGGCTCGCCACGATATTGCGCATTGCCGCCGCAACGGCGCCCCCGGCCGTAATGAGCAGCATCAGGCCCCCCAGCCGCCAGACGACGTGCAGGTTGCCGGCGGCAACGCCCGAATCGAGAATATGGGCCATTACCGTCGGCAGCGTCAGATCGGCAAGCGCTTCCAAAGTAACGAACAAAATAGCGAGATAAAACAGTTTGCCGTGTTTGCGGTAATAGGGCAACAAATATCCCATCGCATTCTCTCCTCCGCTGATATCCCCATCTAGGGCGTCAGCCGAACCGCTTCGCTTCGCGTTCGGCCGCCGCCAGCAGCGCGCTCCGCTCGTTGACGGCTTCGCCGGTCGCCGTCAGCTCGAGCAGCCGGCGCAGCAGCGCGCCCAGCCACGGCCCCGGCGCGCGCCCGACGCACGCGGCTACGTCCGCGCCGCTGACGGCGAGCTCTCGCGGCTGCAGCGCCGGGATCGCCGCGAGCCACGCTTCGCCTTCGGCGAGCAGCCGCGCAAGCGCGCCCTCTTGCTGCGACGCTTCGCCGCGCAGCCGCAAGCGCGCAAGCGGCAGCCAGCCGCGCAGCGCGGCGGTGCCGTAGTCGAGCGCGCCGAACTGCCAGGCGCGGCGCACGTCTTCGCCTGCGGCCAAGCGCTCGCGCAGGCGCTCGTCCCACGCGAGCAGCGCCGTCACTTCTGCGGCGAAAGCGTGCGGGTACACAAGCGCAAGCATCGCTTCGCGCGCATCCGCGGCGCCGGCGCCCAGCGCGAGCAACAGCTGCGCCCAGCGCTGCGCCGGCGCTTCCAGCTCGCCGATCCGGCGCAGCCCTGCAGGCAGCCGCTCCGGCGCCATGCCTGCCAACGCGGGCGCCAGCGGCACTTTCATATGCGCAAGCAAGCCGCTTGCGGCAAGCAGCTCGAAGCCGCGCGCCGGGTCGTCGCCGCAGACGATGCGCATCAGTTCGGCGCCGATTCGCTCCATCGCGATATGCCGCAGCAGCGGCGCCTGTTCCTGCAGCGCCCGCCACGTCGCCGGCTCGATTGCGAGCCCGTAAGCCGCTGCGAAGCGGACGCCGCGCAGCAGGCGCAGCGCGTCTTCACGGAAGCGTTCGACGGGATCGCCGACGCAGCGCAGCAGCCCGCGCGCGAGATCGCCGCGACCGTCGAACGGGTCGATCACGTTCCGTTCCCGGTCCATCGCCATCGCATTGATCGTAAAATCGCGCCGGCGCAAATCTTCCTTCAGTTCGGTTACGAACGCCACCGTCTTCGGGCGGCGGTATTGCTCATAATCGCTTTCCGTGCGGAACGTCGTCACTTCGTACGCCCCATGCCGCATTACTACTGTCACCGTGCCGTGCTTGAGACCGGTTGGCGCCGTATGCGGGAACAACCGCAGCACCTCGTCCGGCAGCGCCGAGGTGGCGATGTCGAAGTCGTGGATGCTGCGGTTCATGACGGCGTCGCGAACGCAGCCGCCGACCAGATAAGCTTCGTAGCCGGCGGCGGTCAGCGCATCAAGCACCGATATCGCTTCTTGCTCCATCATGCCCGGCACGCCGCTCACCTCAGGCACGTTTGGCGGGACGACTCCGTTTCCGGCGCCGGACGGCCAAGCACATCGTAATAAATGCGTTCGTACTGGCGGGCGATCGTATTGTTGCAGAACGTGCGATGCGCACGATCGATACATGCCGCGCGGAAATCGGCGTAAAGCGCTTCGTTCTGCAGCAGCCGGATGGCGTGGGCGGCCATCGTTTCCGTGTCGCCAACCGACGCCAAATACCCGGTTTGACCGTGCGTAATCAACTCGGGGATGCCGCCGGCGTTGGAGCCGACGGTCGGCACGCCGCAAGCCATCGCTTCCAGCGCCACGAGCCCGAAGCTTTCCTTCTCCGAAGGCAGCAGCATAAGATCGGCCAACGAAATGATTTGCGCCACGTCGTCCTGTTTGCCGCAGAACGTCACGCGGTCCGCCAGACCAAGCTCCTTGATGCGATGAATCACTTTCGACAAGTCCGGTCCTTCGCCGACAAACATGAGCCGCGACGGCACCTTGTCGTTCACTTTTGCGAAAATGTCTACCACGTCGAGCACCCGCTTCACCGGACGGAAATTGGAAATGTGCATCAGCAGCTTTTCCCCGGGGGCGACGAACTCGCCTCTCAGCTCACTGACGTCGCGCGGGTAATAAATGCGCTTGTCGACGAAGTTGTAGGTCAGCTCGATCGGCCGTTCGATCGCCAGCGTACGCCGCGTTTCGTTAATCAGATCCGCCGATACGGCAGTTACGGCATCGCTTTGGTTAATTGCGTAGCGGATCAGATCGCTGATCGACTGATCCTGCGCCAGCACTGTAATGTCGGTACCGTGCAGCGTCGTCACGACCTTCAGCCGGTCGCCGACCATCTGTTTGGCCAGCAGCGCGCATACGGCATGCGGGATCGCGTAATGGACGTGCAGCAAATCCAGCTGCTCCATGTTTGCCACCTGTGCCAGCTTGCTTGCCAACGACAGATCGTACGGCGGATAACGGAACACGTAATAATCGCTAACTTCGACTTCGTGGTAGAAGATGTTGCGATCGAATTTGCCAAGCCGGAACGGCATGCTGTGCGTAATAAAATGGACCTCGTGTCCCTTCTCGGCGAGCAGCTTGCCGAGCTCCGTTGCGACGACGCCCGATCCTCCGAGCGTCGGGTAACAGGTGATGCCGATTTTCAATCGTTCGTTCATGGGCGCATCGCCTCCTCTCGTTAGCATCGCGATAAGGATATGCGGCCGGTGGGCGCGCTATACGAATAAATTCACGGTATAAGGCAGCTTGGTGACGAAGCCTTCCGCATACGGAATCAGCTTCTTCTGCCCGAACAGCCGATCGCGCGCCTCCACATTGGCCAAATAGCCTTGGTTGAGCGGCGTTGGCACGAACTCGCCGCCGGAAGCGCCCGCCGGCTCGAATTGGGTGCGGTAAGCAAGCAGCGAAGCGCGCTTGCGCTCGTACACGTCCGTCACGTCCACCAGCAAATCCGCTTCCGCCGTATCGTTGATAAAATAAAAAAGCAGCTGCTCCGCGGCAACGGCCGGGACCTCCGGCATGTAACGGCGAAGCTTGGCGCTGAATACCGCCTCCTGCACGAGCTTGCTGCACATCACATGGTCCGGATGCCGGTCTTCCCAATACGGGGCGAACACGATACGCGGCCGGAGCCGGCGAATCTCGCCTACGATTGCGTCGATTTGCTCCCGGCTGCCGGTGAGGCCGCGGTCCGGCAAGCCGAGGTTGCTGCGCATCGCCAGCCCAAGCGCGTCGGCCGCGTCGGCTGCTTCCTTGCGGCGCGTTTCAACTGTGCCGTTGGACGACATCTCCGCGTTCGTCAGATCGCAAATGCCCACACGCAAACCGGAGGCGGCATGTTTGGCAATCGTACCGCCCATGCCGATTTCCGCGTCGTCGGGATGCGCGCCGAATATGAGCAGATCCAGCGTTTCGCTCATTACGCTTCACCCGGCTTGTATTTATGTACCAGTTCGCGCCAAGCAAAATCGCCTCTGTCGACGGCTTTGACCAAAATTTCCGCCGTGGCGATGTTAGTCGCTACCGGTATGCCTTGCACATCGCACAAGCGCAACAAGGCGATGATGTCCGGCTCATGCGGCTGCGCCATCAGCGGATCGCGCAGGAAAATAAGCAGATCGAGCACGTTCATCGCCACAAGGGCGCCGATTTGCTGGTCGCCGCCGAGCGGCCCGGACATGTAGCGGTGCACGGTCAGGCCCGTCTTTTCCATGATGCGTTGTCCGGTTGTGCCCGTCGCATACAGTTGGTGCCCGTCCGCAAACACCTGCTCGTAAGCGGTGACGAAATTGACCATCTCTTCTTTTTTGCGATCGTGTGCAATCAGCGCTATGTTGATCCCCATGTGACAGCCTCTTTCCCCTCTCGAACGTTGTTGCCGGTTAATCGATAAAATGCTCGAAGCCGTACACGATGCCGGAGACGCCTTGCACTTTTTTGACGGCGAGGTTGACGCCCGGCATGTAGCCTGAGCGCTCGTAAGAATCGTGGCGAATTTTCAGCGTTTGTCCGTCGCCGCCGAAGATGACTTCCTGCTGCGCGAATACGCCCGGCAGGCGTACGCTATGGATGCGGAAGCCGTTGTAGTAGCCGCCGCGGCTGCCTTCGATCGTTTCTTCTTCCTTCGGGTTGCCTTGGCGCAGTTCTTGGCGATTTTGCGCGATCAGCTCCGCCGTTTTGATCGAGGTGCCGGACGGCGCGTCCAGCTTCTGGTCGCCGTGATATTCGATAATTTCCACATGCGGCATATATTTGGCCGCCTGGGCGGCGAATTTCATCATCAGAATGGCGCCGATCGAGAAGTTCGGCGCAATGATGCCGCCGATGCCGTACGAAAGACACAGCTTGTCCAACTCTTCGATCGTTTCCGGCGTAAAGCCGGTCGTGCCGATGACGGGACGAACTTTGTTGCGGATGGCGATCTTGGCATTGGCGACGACCGAATGCGGCGTCGTGAAGTCGACCAGCACGTCGGCCTGTCCCGACAGCAGCGCTTGCTCCAGATCGCCGGATACGGCAACGCCGCACTCCTCCTTGCCGACGATTCGCCCGATATCCGCCCCTTCCGATGCGCGGTCGATCGCCGCCACCAGCTTCAGTTCCGGATCGGCGAGCACCATCTTGACCACTTCTTGTCCCATTCTGCCGATTGCGCCCGCTACCGCTACATTGATGATTGTACTCAACCTGATTCACCTGTCCCTTGTTCGCTAATGAAATTGTTTGTTGCCGTTGCGGCTTGCTCGCCATTCCGATTCGTATTGCGCCACCAGCTTAAGCGCCGTCTCGTGCTGCGGATCGAGCCGGTGCGCTTCGCGCGCGGCGGCGAGCGCCATCGCGGGATCGCCCAGTTTGTCGTATACGACGGCCAGCATCAAATAAGCCTCGAACGCCAGCGGGTCGAGCGTTGTCGCGCGGCGCAGCATCGATTCCGCGTCGTGCAGGCGAAGCTGCGCGATCGCTTTCTCCGCCTCTTCCGTCAGCTTGCGCGCGTGCAAGCGCTGCAGATGAAACCGGTACGTTTCGTTGCCCGGACTAAGCGCCGCAGACCGCAGCGCATGATCGATCGCCTTGGCGAGCCGGTTGCTGCGCGCGCACGAAACCGACAGCCGGTAGTGATAGTCCGCATTGTCCGGTTCGTTGCGAATGGCGAGCTCGAACCAGGCGATCGCCTGTTCAAAGTCGTTGCGCAAAATAGATTCATAGGCTTTTTTAATATGATGCTCGCCGCTCATAGCCGTTCACCATCCCGACGGGTGATGGTACAGCATATGAGTCATTCCGGTTCGGTGTGCACTTTCGTCCATCTGTTTGCGTCTCGCGTCTGAAATTTATGCATGACCTGATCGTGCGCCGCCGTCAAATCGATGCCCAGCGAATTGGCGAAGCAGATCGTAATGAACAAAATATCGCCCAGTTCCATTTCGATCGAATTGTCCGCTTCACCGGGTTTTTTCGGTTTTTCGCCGAAATGATGGTTCACTTCGCGCGCCAGTTCGCCAACTTCCTCGGACATTCGAGCCAGCATCGAGAGCGGCTGGAAGTACCCCTCTTTGAATTGCGAAATATAGCGGTCGACTTCTTGCTGCATCGCTTTAAGCGACTTGTCTGTCATGCGCATCCCTTCCCGTTCGTCGTTACGCGGTTTGCCTTGCTTCTTCTTCATGTTAACCGAAGCGTAGGCGAAAAACAAATGAAACGAACATGGCTAGGGCGTGTCTGAATACTCCGAGGGGAACAGATTGGGCCGAATTTTCGTTCCATGCAAGGAAGTTTTGTGCAGGCTTACCGGGGGTAAGTCAAGCAAAACGGACGCAGCAGGGGGCGAAAAGGCGGTGCAAGATGACCTCGAGCGGGTTTTCAGACACGCCCAAAGAGAGGTTCGGACAAATTGGGGAATACTAGCGATAGGATGTTTTGCCAACTTTCGGCCGAAAGGAACCGATCCTTGTGAACGAAAACGAACCGATCGCCGTCATCCGCAGCTTTCTGCTGATTATGGCCGGCACGGCGATATACGCCTTCGGCCTGCATATGTTTGTCATTCCGAACGAGTTGATGGAAGGCGGCGTCACCGGCATTGCGCTGCTGCTGTATTATGCCGCCAAGCTGCCGCCGTCGTTGACGACGCTGATCATCAACGTTCCGCTGTTCGTTGCCGGCTGGCGAAAGTTCGGCAGTCGCGCCATGCTGTACACGCTGATCGGCACGTTGTCGCTGTCGGGCTTCCTGTGGATCATGGAAAGCACGATTCGCCGCGGCTGGCTGGAGCCGTTCGCCACGCATGATTATTTGCTCGCTTCGCTGTACGCGGGCGTCACAATCGGCGCCGGGCTTGGACTTGTGTTTCGCAGCGGCGGCACGACCGGAGGCTCCGATATTGTCGCCCGCTTCCTTAACCAGTGGAAAGGCTGGAGTATGGGCCAAATCATTCTGACCATCGATGCGCTTATCATCGGCGTATCGCTCCTTTACATCACTATGGACAAGGTGCTGTATACGATCGTAGCCGTCTTCGTCGCTTCGAAAACAATTGACTTCCTATCCGAAGGCGCTTATGCGGCCAAAGCGTTTACCATCGTATCCGAACGTGGCGAAACGCTGTCGCGAACGATCGCCGAAGAGCTGGGCCGCGGCGTTACGCTGCTGCCCGCGATCGGCGTATATTCGCAGCGCGCCAAGCAGATCGTCTACTGCGTCGTGTCGCGTTCGGAAGCAAGGTCACTGCGCGCCCTCGTGAAGACGACCGATCCTGCCGCCTTCATCGTGATCAGCGACGTTCACGACGTGCTCGGCGAAGGCTTTCAAACCAAATGAATGCGTTTCGTCGCATGAGAAAAACCGCTGCCCCGGCACACACATGCCGACAAGCAGCGGTCGTTCCCACGAAACGTTGTACTACCACCCTTTGCGCGCATGCGGGTTGGGCGGTCCGCCCGTACCGCCCGAACGGAGCATGCGCCAGGCCGCGTAAGCGAGCACGCTGGCGATCATTGCGCCGATCAGCAGCGAAAACAGCAGCGGATATCGCGTCGTCTCCAGCGGCAAATAGGCAGCTTGCTCGCCTTGGTCGTCGAACAGCCGGCCGATGCTGTCCCGCAGCTGTTTGATGGCGCTCCCGCTTCCTTGCAGCGCCTTCTGCTCCGCTTTGGGTTGCAAATAGCCGAACAGCGACTTAAGCCGCTCGACGTCCTCCGATTTGCCGCTGACAAGCGCCGCCGGGCGAATCATCGCGTAGCGGACCAACAAGCTGTCGAGCGCCGCTTTGGCATCAACCGCTTGCCCTTTGGCCGCCGCTTGCTCCAACGCCGCCGCGTCTTCGCGCATCAATTTGCCGTATTGGCGCCACATCGGTTCGTGCTTGTGCGTCAGCGCGTCAACGGCAAGCATGATCCGGCCTGCGGCGGCAAGCGCTTCGTCCGGCTGCAGCCGCACCGCATTAAACGTTAGCTGCCCTTGCAGGATCGTTTCCGACAGCGCCTGCACGCCTTCAATCGTCGTTGCGCCTTTCAGCGTCAGGCTGGGCATCATGTCGCCCAGTTCGAGCAACACATCGCGCGCTTCCGCGTATCGGCCGCTCACCGTCTTCTGGTAGGCGTCGTCCGCCAGCTTGGCAAACTGCTGAAGTTGGTTCGCTGCCGCCGTGTCGTCCGCCGGTTTCCAGACGTCTGCATCCGCACCGCCGGCGCAGCCGCAGACAAAAACAGCAATACCGAACAACAGCACAACCATTATTGCCGCTCCTCGCCTTGAGGCTGTCTTCATCAGGACATCCCTCCTCCTTATCAACATATGGAGGGATGTCCCCGATTAGACCGCCTGTCTGTCCACCATGCGCCGCCTGACGAATGCGGCGAACACCAGGCAACCGGTCAAACTCAGCAGAATCGTTCCGATTCGAATAGCGGTTAAATCGTCGGCCAGTTCGTCCGGCAGCCACGGATAAATGCCGAAATGATAGTCGACATAATCATTGCCGAGCGCCCAAATGGCTGCCGCATAAACGTACAGCGGCCGGATGCGGAAGAAGCGGGCGAACACGAGCGCTTCCGCCGCCATCCCAAGATGCGAGATCGACAGCATCCAATCTTGCCAAACGATGGTGTCGCCTTGCAACCCGCCCCACACAATCATCCAAACGGCCCAAATGCCGTATTTGAACGACGTCACCGCGCCAATCGTTTCCACAATGCCGCGAACGATGGACGAAGGCCGGAACGTACACGGCTCCTCCCGGCTTGTCCGGCGAGTAACGAGCATCCAAGCGATCGCCAGAGTAAAGAACATGCTGGCCGTTGGGCTGTCGGGCACGAACAGCACCATCCAGAATGGCTTTTCCGCCGCCGTCGTCTGCAATTGTTCGCCATACCAGTAAAATCCGTAAGCGGTTCCAAGCGCATTCACCCAGAAGAGCGCCCAAAGAATCGGTCGCGAGGTCAGAAACGATTTGCTCCACATCAAGGCGATGGCTGCCCGGTTGTTTCCCATAATTTCCTCCAAAAAAACCTGACCGCAGCTTAACGGTCAGGTTCTGTTCGTATGTGTTCGATTACGATTGTTTTTTCTGCTTCGCGAGCCAATCGGCCAACTGTTCCATTTGCGCGTCGGTGAAGTTGCCCATCTTCTTGCTCGCTTCGTACTGATCGGCCGGCATTTTGCCGACGCCCTCTTTCATGATCTTGAGGATCGCCGCCTTGTCGTGCGTATCGCCTACGCCGAGCAATGCCGGGAAACCGGCGCTTTTGTTGCCTTTCAGATCGGCGCCGTGGCAGGAAACGCAAGTCGCCTTGGCGTAAATGTCTTTGGCAGGATCGTCCGCCGCGACAAGCGCCGGCAGCGCATTACTTGCGCTTGGCAGCGGCTTGCCCGATTTCTTCGCTTCCTCGATCGCCTCGCGGCGCTCGATGTGCTCCGGAATAATCCCTTTTTCGTCCAATTCCTTCTGGTAGTGGTGCCAGGAGAACACCGTCAGGTAGATCGTTGCGATCAGCGATACGAACATGAGCATCGACGCGATCGGACGGCGGTAAAACCGTCTTTCTTTGCCGGTGTCAAGGAATGGAGCAAGCAGCAGGGAACCGAACATGATCGCCGGAATAACCAGCGTACCGAAAATTTTGTAATCGCCCGCTGTGTACGGATATTTAAGCAATTGATACATGAACAGGAAGTACCAGTCCGGCATCGGAATGAAGTGCGTATTCGTCGGATCGGCCGGATAGCCAAGCGGCGCCGGTTCCGACATGACAAGTACGAGGATGCCGACGAGAAATACCGCCGCCACCATCCATTCCTTCAGCAGGAAGTTCGGGATAAACGCTTCCGATTTGCCCGGATAGGCGGAGTAATCGATCGGCAAAGGCCGGTTCGATTTCTGACGGACGCGCGAGTCGCCGACGTATACTACTTTTTCGTCTGATTTATGACCGTGTGCCACGTAAAAGCGCCTCCTCTCCTATAGCGGTCCGGAAATGCCTTGCTTGCGAATCATGAAGAAGTGTCCGCCCAGCAATGCGAGCAGCACCGCAGGCAGGAAGAATACGTGGAGCGCAAAGAAACGGGTGAGCGTTTGCGCGCCGACGATATCGCCGCCTTGCAGGAACGTCTTGACGTATTCGCCGATGATCGGCGGCGATGCCGCGATCTGGATGCCGACCTGCGTCGCGAAGTAAGCTTTGTTGTCCCATGGCAGCAGGTAGCCCGTAAAGCCAAGGCCCAGCATGACGAAGAAAATGAGCATGCCGACGACCCAGTTCATTTCGCGCGGCGCCTTGTAGGAGCCGGTGAAAAAGACGCGCAGCGTATGCAGGAACATCATCACGATGACAAGGCTGGCGCCCCAGTGATGCATACCGCGGACGATGACGCCGAAAGCGACTTTGCTTTGCAGAAAATCGACACTCTTGTATGCATTCAGAATATCCGGCACATAGTACATCGTCAGGAACATGCCGGACAAAATTTGGATGACGGTAATAAAAAACGTCAATCCGCCGAAACAGTAAACGAACGCCGAAAAATGGTGCGCCGGATTGACGTGCTCCGGCACTTCGTGGTCGGCCACGTCTCTCCAAAGCGGCGTAATGTCGAGGCGTTCGTCAATCCAGTTATAAACGCTCTTCAGCATGGTCAGTTAACGCCTCCCTTCTATACCCGATGGTTCGCGTGCAGTTGGCCGACGTACACAAAGCCGTTCTCGACTTTGACGTCGTATTCGTCAAGCGGCGCCGGCGCAACGGCCAGGTTCTTGCCGTCAATCGTGTAATGCGCGCCGTGGCATGGGCAAAAGTATTGATCTTTTAAGGACGGATTCGAATTCCAGTCGACCGTGCATCCAAGGTGCTTGCAGGTCGGGTTGAGCGCGAAAATTTTGCCGTCGCTGCCCTTCGTGATCCACGTTTCCAATTCTACGTCGCTTTCGTACCAGCCGTCGATTTGATGAACCGGAAATTTGAACGCTTGGGGCTTGTCGGTAATTTTGCTTTCTTCGACTACCTTCACCCAATCGGCCTTCGCTTTCGGCTGAAGCACCGGATCAACTGCAAACCGGATCATCGGAATCACTATGCCCGCGGCCAAAAATCCGCCCGTTCCGCCGAGGGTATAGGAAAGAAACTGCCGCCGCGACATCTCGCGTTTGCCGGGCGACTGGTGGGACGAATGCCCGGATTCATAATCGTGGTTCGTGTGATCGCTCATGTGTTCTACCCCCTTTTGCCAGTCATATCGCATGTCAATTCGACATTACTTTCCACCGCTTACTAGGACATTACTAATAATAGCCTACGTCTATGGGAGCGTCAAGAACGCGGCTGTTCAATTGGCGGAAGGAATGAAGCGCTAGGCAAACATATGTAACGAAATTGTCACAACTGTTTTTCTCCTTTGCCGTTAGCGTTTGCCAATTGCGGCGCTGCCATACGCGGGTTCGCGATTTTTACGGCTGCGGCGGCGACTGCGGCGGCGACTGCGGCGGTTGGGGCGAATGCCACAACGCATCGATCGCGCGGGCGACGGTCGCCTGGCCTTCGCCGGCCATTGTTTCCGTCAGCAGCAGGTCCGCGTTCGCGAACGTCATCCCGCCGATCGCGGCATTGGCCGTTGCAAGAATGACGAAGCGGAAACCGCCCGCCTTGATCGACGCGCACAACGCTTCGACCCGCTCCGCAAACCGCCCGTCGACGAACATATAATGAAGCGCGGGATAGGTGACCACCCTTCCTTTGTAAGGCGCTTCCACCCGGTCCATCACGGTTTGCAGCCGCACCAGCTCCTCCGTCGTCTGTGCGGGCGTTTCGGCTCCGCTAAGCCCGGTCAGCGGCAGCAGGCACGTATCCAGATACGGCCGAAGCGACTCCCATTGATCCGATTTGATTTCGCTGAATTTCACTTGCGTTTCCTCCATGGATGTGGTGATAACCAATCCTCATCGATTTCGACGCGTCTCAGCGAATTTCCTGCCTGTATTCGGCACCTTGCAGATATATCCACCCGCCGTACGCTTCATTCGAGCCAAATCGTGAACGGAAACGTTCCGATGCGGCAACAACCACCGTTTCCGCCTGTTAACGATCGTACCGCGATCGAGACGTTGCCCCGTCCTCCGGCAGATCCAGCCGGATCGCTTCCTCTTCGTCGGCCGTACTGCCGGCCACCACGCCGCTGCCGAGCTTCGTCATCTGCACGACCTGGCCGTATTCCTCGTCCTGACCGATTCGCAGCAGCCCGAGGTGCATCATCGGCATCACAATGCGCTGCTCGAAAATGGAAGCGGGCGTATCGTAATAATACGGCTTGATCAGCGGCATCAGTTCGGCGCCAAGCGAAACGACGGTCGTCCACGGCTTCGCCAGCCGTTCGATCCAGCGCGCCACGGAACCGATGCTCGCTACCGGACCTTTATACAGGCGCAGCCAGAATCGGAACATCGGCACGATGCCCGGCTTCTGGCCGGATGCGACAAGCCGGTCTCCGCGCTCGCCCAGCTTGAGCAGCGGTCCGTCTTCTTCTATATACCCGTTGTAATAACAATAATCGTACATCAGCGAGAAGCGGTTCGGATACTCCTTGAATCTGCGGCCATACCCGAAACGGAATGCGGTGCGGGCGACCTGTTCCTCTTCGACTGTAAACGAATCGAGAATAAGCTGCAGCTGCCGCTTGTAAAGCGAGCCGGTATCGGCAAGCGGCATCGGCTCATGGGCCAGAAGCCGCAGAAATTGCAGCATATCTTCGCCAAACAACTGCTGCTCGTCGCGGTATACCGCCGGCGAACTCGTCGGCATGACCAGCGTACGGCGAAAATGACCGGCAAGCACCTCGGTAAACCGCCGCTTCATGTCATCGGGCACCTGGAACAAATATTTCGTCTGCTCCGAGAAGCCGCTGAACAGCCATCCCCTGCGCTTAAGATCGGCGATAATGTCACGCGGCGATGCCGCCGGCGCCGGATCCGCATCCCAGTGGGCCATCTTGACCCGCGCCGTCAGTTCCTCCAAGGTGAACGATTCCCGCTTGTCGGAGGCCAGAGAATCGAGAAGCCGGATATACGTTACCGGCATCCCTTCGATTTGCCGTTCGAACAGGTCGCGCCGGTTCAGCGCCGTTAAGATCGATTGGATCAATTCGTGCTTGGAATGGCCCCCGCACTCGCAGTCGTAATGACGCGCAATCCGGTCAAGCTCGCGAATGTCGGCATAGCTCAGCATTTCGGTTAAATTCATGTGGCACCTCCGCGTGGAAGCCGTTCGTCCGGTCAGACGACGCTGTATACTACCCATTATGGTTTCATTTCCCATAAAATATGCAGCACCCAATTTCGCCCATTGATTACAAGAGAATTACGGCGAGATTACATTTTTCGCCGGTCGTTGACTTTGTTCGAGCCCGGCTTCATCATGAAGATATGGCACCGATCACCCCCGCCATCTTCTTATTCCCGATTGGAGGGTTACGTATGGAAACACCCGTCATCACCGCCCCTGCTATCGTGTCCGAACCTTTTGAAAGCGCTGTCATTACGAAAGGTCATTCGATGCGCCGCGTCCTTTCCTGGGCGCTTGGCGTAATTATACCGATGCTCATTATCGTCCCGTTGCTGCTGTTTCACGCATATATCGCCTGGCACCTCAGCAAACCGGCCATCGCCGCGCTGACAAGCAATCCGCTGCAGGCGGTCCAGCTTCCTTACGAGGACGTTGCCTTCGCCAGCGGCAATGAAACGCTGCAGGGCTGGTACATCCCAGCCGCGGCAACGAGCCGCACGGTTGTGTTCTCCCACGGCTACGGCGGCAATCGCGAAGAAGTGTGGGTGCCGCTGTACGATTTGGCCAAATCGCTGCACGACCGCCACTATAACGTGTTGATGTTCGATTACGGCTACGTAAGTGACCCGAATCGGTTCGTCACCGGAGGCGTGCGCGAGTCGCAGGAGCTGCGGGATGCCGTCAGCTTCGCCAAAGCGAAAGGGGCCTCGGATGTGTACATTTGGGGATTTTCCATGGGGGCCGGAACGGCGCTGCAGGCGGCGCTCGGCAACGAGGAGATCGGCGGCATGATTCTCGACAGCACGTTCCTGCTCACGCCCGATACGTTATACGCAAACGTGAAGCGTTACGTCGATTTGCCGCGTTACCCGTCGCTGCCGCTCATTCGCATGTTCGCCTCGTTATGGAGCGGCATGACGCTGAACCAGATCCCGTACCAGCAAGTCGTCTCCACCGACTTTTCCATCCCGCTGTTCCTGATTCACGGCCAGGAAGACGAGCTCGCGCCATATCAAACCGCGGAAGCCATTTACGCCGAGCAGAAAATGAACGACCGCTCGGAGCTGTGGCTGCTCCCGAACGGCCGGCATGAATTGCTGTACAACAGCGCCAAAAAAGAATACACGAAGCGCGCCTTCGCCTTCCTTCGCGACATTGCAAACGGATGAAGAAAGCGCGGATTGCTCTTCGGCACATGGAAAAAGCAGCCCCCAAGGCTGCTTTATTCGTCTGAATCAGGAGCGCGTGCGCGATAGCCAGTTCATAATCAGGAGCGTAGAAGTGAACCCGAGCAGGCTGAGCGCGAGCAAATAATTGGGCGTGTAGTGAATGGACGCGATCTTGATCGGCTCGATGAAGCCGGATGCGCTTGCTACGGTCGAACTCGACATCGAACGGGCGCTCAGCGACGCGGTCTGCACCGTGTTGCTTGCGCTGGCCGCCTGATGGAAGCCGTACTTGGTCGGTACTACCTCCTCGCTGCCGCTGCCCATCCACATGTACAGGAAACTGCCGGCGAACAAGGCGATGCAAAATGCGATGACCGCCGTAACGTTTCTTCTCATCTTGTACGGAATCGCATAGATCCGGGTCGCCACAGGCCGTCTCCACGATTCGTCGCGGTAGATGCGGTTCATGACGCCATCGGCGATCAGATTCGATCTCATATGTAAGTCCGGCACAATCCGGTCGGTCTGTATCAGTTTCGCGCTTTCCGTCCACAGTTCCAATTGCTCGCGGCAAACGGGGCAGCGGGCGACGTGTCCGTCGATTGCCTGCTTATGTAGATCGCCGTCCGTCATATCGAAGTAGTCCGCGAACAGTTCCTGTACGTCACTGCATTTCATCTCTGGTTCATCCCTTCGTACTCGTCAAAGATAGGATCGACAAAATACGGTTCCAGTTGTACTTTCACACTAGCGCGGGCCCGAAATAAAAGCGACTTCACGCTGCTGACGGTTTGGCCGAGAATGTTGGCAATCTCCTGGTAATCGAGCTGGTCGTATTCGCGCAAAATGAGCGCGGAACGCTGCTTCTCGGGCAAATTGTTGATCGCCTCGCGCACCATCGACACCTTCTCGTTGCGCAGCATCTTCTGCTCGGGCAACGAATCGAATGATGTCTGCGGCGTCAGGCCGCTCTGGTCCAGCGAAACGTTGACATGCTTCTGCTTGCGCAGCTCGCTCAGCACCGTATTCCTGGCAATGGTGTAAAGCCAGGTGGAGAACGATGCTTCGACCTCGCGAAACGTCTGCAAACTGCGATACGCTTTGTAGAACGTCTCCTGGCTCAGGTCGTCGGCAAACATTTCCATTCGCGAGCTCTTCAGCATGTGAAAAATAAAGGCGTATATTTTCCGTTCATATCGGCGAACAAGTTCGGCGTAAAGCTCTACGTTGCCGTCCTTGATTTCTCGAATCAACTGGGAATCGGTCATTATGCAAGCGACCCTCCTTGCGTTTCCCCGTCCCGCAGCCGATTGATTACCTGTGTATACTTCAGCCGGGGGGGAAAAGTTGCGGTACTCTCTATGAAAATAAATTCGATCGTTGCAGTCGTTATGCCATCTTCGATATAATTCTTTGCGCTTCGCAAAAATCCTTCTTATTTCGACAAAACGCCAAAAAAATTGGAACGGGTTGGGTTTATTTACAAATATGCTGCATCGGCCAATACAATACCCGTAATAGACGATTCAACCGCCCAATAAGTTGCTGGCAACCCGGCCCATTCCGCAAAATGGCAAAAAAACCGCGCCAGCGGGCAAAAGAAATCGCTTGCAAAAAAACCGTTGACAAAATGTAAACGGATACATATAATAAAAGTACAGTATGGTTTCTCTCCACTCCTATCCGAATTTGCACTCTGTGCGACCACCGGTTTCCGGTGGTTTTTTTTTGCTCTTTTTGAACATCCTGCGAAACCGGCTCCCGCTGTGCGCGAAAGTTGGGATACCGCCTTCCGATCCTTCCGCCAACTAACAAAATCGCTTTCGTGTTGCACTCCGATGAAGCGCCTTGCTAAATAGGCCCTGTTTTATTGCCTATTTCGCCAAAAACGGACCACCTCTCCGAAATAACCAGTGAAATCACTGGCTAATATGCTCAATCGGCCCCAGAATGGGCCCGGCAGAGCGAATAAGCCATGTTCTCACTGGCTATTCCCGATGAGACGGGTGAAATCGGGACAATAAGCCATTTTTCATTGGCTATTCTGGTTACCCGGCATGATGATAGAAAAGGACAGCGTCGACTGCCCGCTGTCCTCTCTGTGCTACACGTGCACGGCGTAATGCGGCTTCAGCACCGCCGTCGCCCGGTCCAGATCCGCCTGGCTGCGGAACGACAGCCGGAGCACGCCCGGCGTGTCTTCGCGGCTTTCGATGATCTGGATGTTGCTCAAGTTGATGCGCTCGTTGCCGAGCAGACTGGCTACAGAACCGATGATGCCGGGATGGTCCGGCACATCGATGTAGATGTCGTACTGCGCCGTCAAGATGCCTTTGCGCCGCTCCGGCAGTCCGCTGCGAAATTCGCGCGAGCGGCGGAATTCCGCTTCGATCCCTTCGCCGTCGGCCGTCTCGATCAGCCGGCGAAACCGCTCGATGCCGTCGTTCCAATCGTCGATCAACCGCAACATTACGTCGCGGTTGCTGAGCAGAATGTCGCGCCACAGCTCGGGATCGCTGGAGGCGATGCGCGTTATGTCGCGGAAGCCGCCGGCCGCCAGGTTGCTGTACAGCGGGTCGGCCTCGTCGTAGACGCGCACCTGGTTGACCAATGCCGCCGCAATGACGTGCGGCAAGTGGCTGATAGCGCCGACGACACGATCGTGCAAGCCGGCTTCGACGCGGATGATCTGCGCCTTCGTGTGCTGCAGCAGCTCGGCCAGCTTGGCGTATGCCGACTCCGGCGTGGACGCTAGCGGCGTCAGCACGTAGATGGCGTTTTCGTACAGGTGCGACGAAGCCGCTTCGACGCCGGAGCGTTCGCCGCCGGCCATCGGATGGCCGCCGATAAAATGGGCGCCGCGCAGCGTCAACCGTTCGGCTACGGCGACGACCCCGCCTTTTGTGCTGCCGACGTCGGTGACGATGCAGCCTTCCTTCAGCGGCAGCCGCTGCAGCTCGAGCATATACGCTTCGAGGCTGCCAACAGGCACGCACAGGAAGATGAAATCGGCGTCCGCCGCCGCTTCCGCCATCGACGTGGTCGCATGATCGACAACGCCGCGGCTTACATATTTGTCCACCGAGGCCTGCCTGGGCGAATGGCCGACAACTCGAAAACCCGGCTTTCCTTTGAAACATAACGCAAGCGAGCCGCCCATCAGCCCGACGCCGAAAATTGCTATCGTAGTCATCGAATCAACCTTTTACCAGGGGATAAATGCGGGTAATCGCGCAACCGGCACGATCAGGCGTTCACCGGAGCTTCGGCCAGTACGGCCTCCAGCGTGCGCAGGAACGTTTCGTTCTGCTCCCGGCTGCCCACGGTGACGCGCAGCCAGGTCGGGAAGTCGAGCTGATGGCCGCCGCGAACGATGACGCCTCTGCGCAGCAAACCTTGGAATACCGGTCCGGCCGGACGCTTCACGTCCACCATCACGAAATTGCCGTGCGCCGGATAATGCGGCAAACCGAGCCGGTCGAACGCTTCCTTCAGGAACGCAATGCCTTCGCTGTTCGCTTGCCGGCAATCGTCGATGAAGCGCTGATCCCCAAGCGCGGCAAGCGCCGCAGCTTGCGCGTAACGCGTCGTGTTGAACGGTTCGCGTACTTGATTAACGCAGCGCACGACGTCGGGATGGCCGATGCCGAAACCGATGCGAAGCGACGCCAGCCCGTAAATTTTGGAAAAGGTGCGAAGCAGGATGACGTTCTTGTGCTCCTTGAGCAAGGCCAGACCGTCATGGAACTGCGAAGTCGCCGGATCGACGTATTCGGCATACGCTTCGTCAAGTACGACCAACACGTTCTCGGATACGCTTTCGAGGAATTGTTTCACTTCCGCGTGCGTAACGATCGTGCCGGTCGGATTGTTCGGATTGCAAATCCAGACAATCTTCGTTTTATCCGTCACCTTGGCCAGCATGGCGGGCAAATCGTGAGTGCCGTCCTTGAGCGGCACTTCGATGCACGTTGCGCCTTCAATATGAGCGTTGTGCTTGTATTGCGGGAACGTATGAGTCGCCATGATCGTTTCGTCGCCAGGGACGAGATAGGCGCGGGCCAGCATCAGGATTACTTCGTCGGAACCGGCGCCGAACACAATCTGGTTCGTCTCCACGCCGAAAAATTCGGCTACGGCCGCCGTCAGTTTGACCGCACCGCCGTCGGGGTACAAGCTCGTTTGTTCAATTTCGGCAATAATCGCTTCTTTTGCTTTCGGCGAGCAGCCGAACGGATTTTCGTTGGAAGCCAGCTTCGTCACTTCCGTCAATCCGAATTCCTTCTTTACTTCTTCGATCGGCTTGCCCGGCTGGTAAACCGGCAAATGCACGATTTGCTGTTTTGGAATCATAGTGGCGCACCTCGTTTTCGGGTTGATGGCCTGCAGGCCACGTGAACGTAACTCTTATTCTAGCGCAATCGCGCCTCGGATTCCAGCGGCAAAATAGGCCCTTCCCACACCGGATGCCAACGACAAAACAGGCAGGCCCTGCGCCGGATACCGGCGGCAGCAGCCTGCCTTGCTTTTGACACGATGCTTGCGGCGCTACTCTACTTCGTTTTGCGAATACGCTTCGAATAGTCGGGCCGCGCGAACGGTTCCGTCGGAATCGCTCCTTGCGGGTTATGCCCATAACGGTCGGTGCCGCGCACCATATAGGAAAGGAAATTCGGGTTGCGCTCCATGTCGCTTTTTACCTCCGTGCTCGAATACCGAATGACGAAGCCGATGCGCCAGCGATCGGAGCGGTTGGCCTGCGAGCCATGCACGATGGCGTCGTCGTGGAGCGTCATGCCGCCGGCCGGTATCGAAAGCGTAACCGCATCCGCCGCGCTAAACGAGCCTTGCTCCAGTTCGAACGACAGGATCGATTGCTCGTCGGAAATTTGATGCTTGATCAGCCCCGCCTTGTGCGAGCCAGGGATGACCTGCATCGCCCCGTTCTCCGGATCGACGTCGACGAACGCCAGCCAGACCGTCACCGAATTGTGCGGCGCAAGCGCCCAGTAATATGCGTCCTGATGCCAGCCTACCGTTCTGTCGGAATGCGGCGATTTTGTAATAAATTCGCTGCCCCAGAGGAAAAAGTCCGGCCCGAGAATGCCTTCGACATAATCCAAAATTTGCGGGTGCGTGCACAGGTCGTACAGCCGCTTGCTCGTGCGGTGCCACTGCATGATGTCGGACGGAATTTCGTCCTCGTGCAGCATCGATACGACGGTTTCGTAAACGGCTTGCAGCTCCTTCACTTCCGCTTCGTCAAAGACGACCGGCAAACCGCTCAAATAACCTTCCGATTCATAAAAGCGTTTCTGCTCGTCCGTCAGCCTGTTCCCCACTGGCCACACTTCCTTTTGCGATATTGGTGTTCGGTTTGTTTATTTATCCTACAATTCTATAATATAACCATTCAACAATAGTGTCAATTGGCTGGAATTGTTTTATAATGGGGAGCATAGGCAAGTTCGTCTGCATGGAAGGCTTCTAGCCGTACATTGTCAATCAAGCGAGGTACAATCGATGGGGAAACTGGGCACGTTGAAAAAAACGAATTTATACGAGCAGGCGATCGATTCGCTGCTCAACTACATTATCGTCAACGGCTTGACGGAAGGCGACAAGCTGCCGGCGGAACATCAGCTGAAAGACATCTTCGGCATCAGCCGCAATACGCTGCGCGAAGCGCTTAAATCGCTGCAGCTGCTCGGCATTATTGAAACGAAACAGCACAGCGGCATCGTCGTCAAAGACTTCTCGATCTCCGATCTGACGAAATTCGTGCCTTATTCGCTGCGCGTCGAGGACAAGAAGCTGCGCAGCCTGTGCGAAGCGCGGGAATGGATGGAGCAGGGGCTGCTGCCGGTGATCGTGGAGCGCCGCACCGACGAGGATTTGGCCAAGCTGGCGGACATCATCGCGGCGATCGACCGGGGAATCGAGGACGGAAGCGAAATAGCCGAGCTCGACTTTCAGTTTCATCAGGCGATGGTCGAATGCTGCAACAACACGTTCATCAACAACGTGAACACGATACTGCGCGATTTTTTTACGTTGTACGTGCGCGAGAAGCAAGCGAGCACCAAACCGGATTCGTATATGAACAAGTCCCATCGGATCACGAACAACGACCACAGGCTCATTCTGCAATACATCACCGAACGCAACTTGCCGCTGCTGCAAAAAATTCACAAGAAGCACCTGAACGCGCTGGCGCTGCAAATCACGCAAATCGGCGCCGAATAAGTATAAACCCATGCGCTCATGCATGGGTTTGTCTTTGTTGACTGCTCATCATATGTTGCTATCATCATGAAATTCAATACAGAACGGATGCAATTCCGGCTTCAGACAGTATTCGATTCGTTGCCGAAAATTTTTCCACTTCACTTTCTCCAGCGCCTCTTCTATCGGAAAAAAGCCGCACTCCAGGCTTTCCGCCGATGCCGTCAATTGCCCTCCTACCGGTTTCGCCAGAAACATCGTGTTGCAAATCGACAGGCCGACATTTTGAAACATTCCGCAAAAGGCTACGATCTCAATGTCGATGCCGGATTCTTCTTTCGTTTCTCTTATCGCAGCTTGACTCAGAGACTCTCCTTCTTCCACTTGCCCGCCGGGCATTTCCCAGCCTCTTCTCGGCCCTTTGATCAGCAAAAGTTCATTTTGCTCGTTGATGACAACGGCGGCTGCCGAAACGATATGTTTGGGTGGGTTCATGGTTTTGCTCCTTTGCTGGCGGTTGGTGCCGCTTCTTCCAGTTGGTTTGCCCTTCATCCGCTAGTACAATCCCCGCCGCTCCAACGCCTCTCGATCCGGCCCTTCTTGCGAAGATTTCGTGTACTCCAGTCTCCCGCCAATCGTCGTCAACACTTTCTCCCCACAATCCCATACCATCACGAGATGGCGAAGGTTGATTTTATAGATGCGCTTGATAGTTGTTAAATAAGATCCTTCTGTCCCGACCGTTTGCTTGCCAGAGATGTACCGCCGTATCCCCGCTTGTGATCGATATTTCCGTCTCCAGCGGAAGTCTGAGAAAACTTCGAAACAGCATGTTGATAAATCCCCCATGGGAAACCAAACAAATTCGCTTTCCGCTCTCCCTCCCATGCTCATCCAGCAATTGGGACAAAAACGTTTCCGCTCTTGCGCGAAATTGGATCAGCGATTCGGTTTCGGCAAATGTATCATGCGGTTTTCTCCCTCCTGGAGGAAGCGGAAATTTCTTTATCCCTTCTTCGCGCTTCAATCCGGCTAACAAACCATTATTCCATTCCATGATTTCATCCCGGATCGAAACTTCCACTCCGCACCGAGCACCAATCGTTTCGGCAGTCGTTTTCGCCCGCTTCAACGGACTGGACAATATTGCATCCGGCTTATAGTGATCATTGATCCAGTCAGCCACCCGTTTGGATTGCTCGACTCCTCGATCGGTCAATGCAAAGTCTGCTCTTCCTTCGAATCTGCCTTCAATATCGGCAACGGACTGGCCATGTCTGACTACTAACAGTTCCAACAGGCAATCACCCTTTCATCGTTCGATCATGCCTCCACTATTTTAGCATGTTTTTCCAATCCCCGAACTCTTCTTCATAAAATAGCCCATAAAAAATGGCCTTTTCCCCCATTTTCCGATGGTTCATCAAAAATAACCAGTGAAAACACTGGCTATTGCCGCCAAATCGCCTCAAAATCGCACATTTCAGCAAAATAACCAGTGAAATCGCTGGCTATTTCGCCGCTGACTGCCATTTTCACCGAAATAGGCAATAAAACCGGGCTTATTTCGCATCCCTCTGCCCCTGTCGTCGCGGCAATAGCCTGGAACAACAAAAAGACCCGCGCACCATTGCACGGGCCTCCCCTCCAACAACACCGCTACGCCTTCACCTTCAACGTCGCGACGAACGTTCCGATCGCCTCCAGCCCTTCCTCGCGGCGGGCCGAGTCGCGCAGCAGCGGCATCGCCTCTTCGATGCGGCGCACAATCGCACTGCCGACGACGGCGCCGTCGCACAAGCGGGCGAACTTCTCCACCTGCTCGCGGGTGGAGATGCCGAAGCCAACGGCGACCGGCACGTCGGTCGCCTGCTTGACGGCGGCTAGAAAATCGTTGATGCCGCCGTAAAACTCGCTGCGCGTGCCGGTGACGCCGAGCGACGACACGCAATAAACGAAGCCGGCCGCTTCCGAGGCGATACGGGCGATACGCTCGTTCGACGTCGGCGCCACAAGCGGGATCAAGTGGATGCCGTGGCGCAGCGACAATTCACGCACCGGCGCATTCTCTTCGATCGGCAGATCGGGGATGATGACGCCGCTGATTTCGTTTTCGCCGAGCAGCCGGAAGAAACGATCGAGCCCAAGCTGGAGCACCGGGTTGTAGTAGGTGAACAAAATAAAGGGCAACTCGCTGCCCGCTTCGCGACACTTGCGCGCGACGCCGATGCAGTCGAGGATAGTGATTTTATTCGCCAGCGCCCGCTCCGACGATCGCTGGATGACCGGTCCGTCGGCCAGTGGGTCGGAATACGGCACGCCGAGCTCGATGATGTCGGCGCCGGCCGCTTCCATTCGCAGGATGATGGAAACCGACGTGTCCGCGTCGGGATCGCCGATCGTCAGAAACGGGATAAGCGCCGTTTCCCCTTTGGCCTTGAGCGAGGCGAACCGTTCGTCAATGCGATTCATCGCCGTCACCTCCGAGATATGCCTGGATCGCTTCCACGTCTTTGTCGCCGCGGCCGGACAAACTTACGACGATCGTTTGGTCTTTCGCCATCTTCGGCGCTTCCTTCAGCACCTGCGCGATCGCATGCGCGCTTTCGAGCGCCGGGATGATGCCTTCCGTGCGGCTCAGCAGCTGCAGCGCGTCAAGCGCCTCGCGGTCGGTAATCGGCACGTAGTCCGCACGCAACGAATCTTTGTAGTACGCGTGCTCCGGCCCGATGCCCGGGTAATCGAGCCCGGCCGATATCGAATGCGCCTCCTGGACCTGGCCGTAAGCGTCCTGAAGCAAGTAGCTAAACGAGCCCTGGAACACGCCGTGCGTGCCCTTCGTCATCGTCGCCGCGTGCTCCGCGGTGTCGATGCCTTTGCCCGCGGCTTCGACGCCAAGCAGGCGCACGCCCTCATCCGCCGCGAACGGATAAAACATCCCGGCCGCATTGCTGCCGCCGCCGACGCAAGCGATAACAAGATCCGGTAGCTTGCCTTCCGCCTCCAAAATTTGCGCCCGCGATTCGTCGCCGATGACGCGCTGGAAGTCGCGCACCATCATCGGGTACGGATGCGGCCCCGTCACCGAACCGAGGATGTAGTACGTATCCTCGACGTTGCTCACCCAGTAGCGCAGCGTTTCGTTGCAGGCGTCCTTAAGCGTGCGCGTGCCGGACGTCACCGGCACGACTTCGGTGCCAAGCAGCCGCATGCGGAACACGTTCAATTGCTGGCGCTTCGTATCGACTTCGCCCATGAACACTTTGCACTCCATGCCGAGCAGCGCCGCTACCGTAGCCGTGGCCACGCCGTGCTGGCCTGCGCCCGTCTCCGCGATCACCTTGCGTTTGCCCATCCGTTTGGCGAGCACCGCCTGGCCGATCGCGTTGTTGATTTTGTGCGCGCCGGTATGGTTCAAATCTTCGCGCTTCAAATAAATTTTGGCGCCGCCGAGCTGCTCGGACAACCGCTGCGCGTAATAAAGCGGCGTCGGCCGGCCGGAATATTGCCGCAGCAGCGTCCCCACTTCCTCGATAAAATCGGGCTGCTTCGAATAATGCCGGTAAGCTTCCTCCAGCTCGAACAGCGCGTTCATCAGCGTCTCCGGCACGTAACGGCCGCCAAAAATGCCGAACCGCCCGTGCTGATCGGGTACCGTTGTGCTCATCACCGTTTCACCCTTTCGACGAATTGTTTGATTTTTGCAATATCCTTGTGACCGTCCGTTTCCACACCGCTCGACACGTCGACGCCGTCCGGCCGGTATTCGCGCAGAAGCTCGTCCACATTGTCCGGCCGCAAGCCGCCGGCAACGAGCAGCTTGACGCCGGCGTCAGCCGCCCACGCGGCGTAAGCGGGAATACGCTCCCAGGCAAACGTCCGTCCCGTGCCGCCAAGCAGCGGATCGTGCGTATCCAGCAAAATCGCGTCGACGGCGCCGCGGTACGGCTCCACCGCTTCCAGCGGATCGGCTTCCGGCTCCCCGCCGGAAGCGACCGATACTACCTTGAACACCGCCAAGCCGAACGTTTCGCGCACTTGCCGGCAGAACGCCGGCGTTTCGTTGCCGTGCAGCTGCAGCACGTCGAGCGGCGCTTCCGCCAGCGTCTCGCGCAGCAGCTCCTCCGTCGGCTCAACGAACACGCCGACTGCCAGCGGTCCGGCGGCAGCACCGCCGTCGCCCCGCAGCAGCGCAATCAGCTCGCCGGCCTGGCGCGGCGTCACCTGGCGTTTGCTCGGCGCGAACAGGAAGCCGACGTGGTCGATCGGCAGCTGCAGCCGATTCAGCTCGCGCGCCGTTTCGGGCGCGCGGATGCCGCATATTTTGACCGTGGCCATGGCTCAGTTCGTCCCTTCCGCCGCGGGAGCGCCAAGCAGCTCGCGCACGGCTTCGTAGGCCGACGGCTGGCGCATGAAATGCTCGCCGACAAGCACCGCCTCTGCGCCGACGCTTTGCAGCCAGCCGATTTCGCTCGCCCGGGAAATGCCGCTTTCGCTGACGATCGTGCGGTCCGCCGGGATGAGACGAGCCAATTCCTCGGTCGTTTTCAAATCGGTCACGAACGTATGCAAATTGCGGTTGTTAATGCCGATCAGTCTGGCATCGAGCGTCAATGCCCGCTCCAGTTCCTCGCGGTCGTGCACCTCAACGAGCGCGTCCATGCCGAGCGCCCCCGCCAGCGCCAAAAAGTCCCGCATCTGCTCGGTCGTCAAAATCGCCGCGATCAACAAAATCGCGTCCGCGCCGATCAGCCGCGCCTCGACAATTTGCCGCTCGTCGATCGTAAAATCCTTGCGCAGCAGCGGCACTCCTACCGCTTCGCGAACGGCGGTCAAATACGCGTTGCTGCCTTGAAAATAATCCGTATCGGTCAGCACCGAAATACAATCCGTGCCGGCCGCTTCATACGCCTGAGCCAGCGCGATCGGATCAAAATCGGCGCGAATAAGCCCTTTGGACGGCGAAGCCTTCTTCACTTCGGCGATCAGCCCCATCGGCCGCTTGCGCCCTTCCGTCAGCGCCCGCACGAAGCCGCGGCATGCCGGCATTGCGGCGATCGTGCGTTCGGCCGCTGCCCGGTCGAACCCGGCCGCCAGCGCCTCGACTTCCTTCCGTTTGGTGGCGACGATTTTATCAAGAAACATGTTTGAACGCTCCCGTACATTGGACTAGTTGCTGCAGCTTCTCCGCCGCCTTGCCGGAATCGATCACGTCCGCCGCCAGCTTGACGCCTTCCTGCAGCGTGCCGCTGCGCTCGGCGACGTAGAAGCAAGCGCCCGCGTTCGCCAGCACGATGTCGCGGTAGGCGCCGCGCGAGCCGGCAAAAATGTCGCGGATGATCGCCGCGTTCGTTGCCGCGTCGCCGCCTTTGATCGCTTCGATGCCGGCGGCGCGCAAGCCGAGCTCGCTTGGCGTCAAGTCGAACGTGCGAATCGTGCCGTCCTTCAGCTCCGTCACCCGCGTGGCGTCGGAAATGCTGATTTCGTCAAGCCCGTCATGGCTGGCGACGACCATCGCCCTCGACAGGCCAAGCGTCTGCAGCGCTTCGGCGACGAGCTCCGTTTTGCTGCGGTCGTAGACGCCGAGCAGCTGCCGATCGGCCCCGGCCGGATTCGTCAGCGGCCCGAGCAGGTTGAACACCGTGCGCACGCCAAGCTCGCGCCGCGGTGCCGCAGCATGTTTCATCGATTGGTGAAACACTTGCGCGAACATGAAGCAGATGCCGGCCTGCTCGAGGCAAAGCGCCGCCTGTTCGCCGTTCAGCTGGATGTTGACGCCAAGCTCCTCCAGCACGTCGGCGCTGCCTCCGCCTCGGTTCGAGGCGGAACGGTTGCCGTGTTTGGCGACGCGAATGCCGCCTGCCGCAGCAACAATGGCCGCCGCCGTCGAAATGTTGAACGTGCCCGCTCCATCACCGCCGGTGCCGCATGTGTCGAGCAAATGGTGCTGCCGCGTGCTGAGCCGCTCTCCCGCGCTGCGCATCGCAAACGCGAAGCCGGCAATTTCTTCGCTCGTTTCGCCTTTCATCCGCAGCGCGGTCAGCAAGCCGCCGATTTGCGCCTGCGTGGCGCCGCCTTCCATGATCACCGCCATCACGTCTTCCGCTTCCCGGCGCGTCAGATCGGCGCCCCCGGTCACGCGCGCGATCGCCTGCTGAATCGTAAACCGCTCGTTCATTCCCGTTCCCCTCCGTTCATCGTCAAAGACCGCTTACGCGTGCATGTAATAATCGTGGTTCGTAATCGTCCGGGCCGGCTCCGCCGCAAACGCCGCTTCGGCGGTGCGGATCGCTTTGAGCATGCCTTTGGCCTTGTTGACCGTTTCCTCGTATTCCTTCTCCGGCACCGAATCCCACACGATCCCCGCTCCGGCTTGCACATACGCTTTGCCGTGTTTGAAAATGATCGTACGAATCGTGATGCACGTGTCCATATTGCCGGAGAAGCCGAGGTAACCGATCGCTCCCGCATATGCGCCGCGCGCTTCGTTCTCCAGTTCGGCGATAATTTCCATCGCCCGCAGCTTCGGCGCGCCCGATACGGTGCCGGCCGGCATGCACGACAGGAACGCGTCGTAGAAGTCTTTGTCCTCGCGCATCTTCCCGGTGACGTTCGACACGATATGCATGACGTGCGAGTAGCGCTCGATTTCCATGAACGAGTCGCAGCGCACCGTGCCGAATTCGGCGACGCGGCCGATGTCGTTGCGCCCGAGATCGACGAGCATCAGATGCTCCGCCCGTTCTTTCTCATCGGCAAGCAGTTCGCGTTCCAGCGCCAGATCTTCCTCCGGCGTTTTCCCGCGCGGCCGCGTGCCGGCGATCGGACGGGTGTCGACTTTGTCGTTTTCGACGCGCACGAGCATTTCCGGCGAGGCGCCGACGATCACTTCGTCGTCCATCTTCAAATAGTACATATACGGCGACGGATTGATCGTGCGCAGCACCCGGTACACATGCAGCGGCGAAATGTCGGTGGCGATTTCGAAACGCTGCGACAGCACGACCTGGAAAATGTCGCCGGCGCGAATGTATTCTTTTGCCTGCTCGACGTTAGCGATGTACTGCTCCTTCGTCAGGTTGGACGTCAGTTCGCCCACATCGACATTGTCCGGAATCGAACGGTGCATCATCGCGTTCAGCGGCAGCGGCCGTTTCAGCCGTTCGATGAGCGCGTCGATCTTGGCGCATGTCGTTTCATAGGCTGCCGCAATTTCGCTGTCGGTCGCATGCTTCGGAATGTGTACGTTGGCGATCAGGTTAAGCTGCTGCTTGAAATGATCGAACACAATCAGTTGGTCGCAGAACATGAACCGAATGTCGTCCATCTGCAGGTCGTCGCGGCGATGCTTCGGCAGCCGTTCGTAATATTGCAGCAGATCGTAGCCGAAAAAGCCGACCGCACCGCCGGTGAAGCGCGGCATCCCGGGCAGCGACGGGCTGGAGTAGGCGCGCAGGTACGCTTTCAACGCTTCGATCGGCTTCTCGTGCACGACAGTGCGCTCGCCTCCCGCTTCCACTTCCGTCGTGCCGTTCTTGGAGCGGACGAGCAGGAACGGATCGGTGCCGATGAACGAATACCGCGCCCACTTGACGCCGCCTTCGACGCTTTCGAGCAGGAAAGCGCGCGGTTCCTCGTAGAAATGCTGAAACACGCGAATCGGCGTCTCCGTATCCGCAAGCAAGCTGCGGACAACCGGGATCAAGTTGTGCTGCTTGGACAGGCGAATGACTTCTTGCAGCTCGGGGGTATACATGGGCACCTCTCCTTTGGCCAAATGCGGCTAAAAAATGAGAAAACCTCTATCGAAGCCACTCAGGATGAGCGACCGCGTTTAGAGGTAGGTTTTATCGCCGATTAGAATTTGACTTTTCCGCTGTATCCGGAAACTTATAAATTCTAATGCGGTAAAAAAAACCTCTACGAAAGTAGAGGCGGTCGATAACGGATAGGAGAATTCGGTTTCCACAGGCCAAATTCCGCCAGCAGCGGCAACAACAAAGAAACGATCGTCTTCGCGACGCAATCGTACTTGCTTGCCCCATGCGGGAAAAACGGTCGTGCGGCTCGTCTCAACTCGGCTATCCTCGGCTAAACTCGACTCATCTCAACTTTGCTGACCTCACTATACTATACGTCGCGCCATTGGTCAATAGCAATCCGCGGCAACGACGCCGCAACGCGGCGGCAGCCGGCTCGTCACTTGGCCGAAGCCGATTGCCCCGCGATGTCGGGACGCAAAATTTTCGCTTCGTTCAAGTAAACGTGGCGAATTTCATTTTGCCGTTTCTCCGTATTGACATGCACCATCAGGCGAATGCATTTCGGCAAGGAAGGCTGTACCGGAATTTCCAGCGCACACATGAGCGGCACAAGCTCCCAGCCCGGCATTTGCCGGATCGCGCGCGCCGGGAACGTCGCCGTGATGTCTTCCGTCGTCGTGACGAATACGCTGCAGATGTCTTCCGGCACCGTGCCGTTCTCGGCGACGATCTGCGTCAGCAGCTCCGTCGTCGCCCGTAAAATTTCGTTCGCTTCGTTATGCTCTACCGTCGTCGCCCCGCGAATGCCGCGAACCATCATCGTGTCAAGCCTCCCCTTTAAGCTCTTCCACCGTTTCCCGCACCCATTCGGCGGACATACGCGGATTGATTTCGACTTTCCCGATTTCGGTCGGGATAATGAACGTCATATTGCCTTCCTTGAACTTCTTGTCATGCTTCATCGCCGCCATGATCGCATCCGTATCGTAATGCGCCGGCACCGCGACCGGCAACTCGTATTTGCGCAGCAGCCGTTTCGTTTCCGTATAAATGTGTGGCGGGTAGCCGAGCCGAACGGCCAGCTTGGCCGCCCCGACCATCCCAATCGATATTGCTTCGCCATGATGCAGCTCGCCGTACTTCGCTACCGCTTCGAGCGCATGGCCGATCGTATGCCCCAGATTGAGGATCGCGCGCAAATCGCTTTCGCGTTCGTCGCGCGACACGACGATCGACTTGACCCGGCAGCCTTCGTACAACGCATGGGATAGCGCCTCGGTATCGAGCGCCAGCAGCTTCTCCGCATTGGCGTCGAGCCAGTCGACGAACGCGGCGTCCCAAATAAGCCCATGCTTGACGACTTCCGCCAACCCTTCGCGCACCGTGCGCGGAGGAAGCGATTTCAGCAGGGCGATGTCGTACAGCACAAAATCCGGCTGATGAAACGCGCCGATAATGTTTTTGGCCAGCGGATGGTTGACCGCCGTTTTGCCGCCGACGCTGCTGTCGTGGGCCAGAATCGTCGTCGGAATTTGCACGAAACGAATGCCGCGCATATACGTTGCCGCCACGAAGCCGGCCAAGTCGCCAACGACGCCGCCGCCAAGCGCAATGACCGTCGACTTGCGGTCTAGCCCGCTCTCCAGAGCAACTGTGACGATTTCCTCCAATTGGCGCAGCGACTTGGACTTTTCGCCGGCCGGTACGATTGCCGTTGCCAGCGTATATCCGGCGCCGCGCAGCGTTTCCGCCACGCCTTCCAGATGGAGCGGCGCCACGTTTGTATCGGTGACGATCAAGAGCGGCGACGCCGTCTTGATGCCGTGCTGTGCGAAAATGCCGGCGATGCCGGACAAAATGCCTTCGCCGATATAGATGGGATACGACCGCTCTCCCAGATCGACCGTCAGTTCCCGCATCTTAGTACCTCTCCACTTGCGCCTTGTAGCTTTCGTAATTGGCGCGAATTTCTTCGAGCGAATCTCCGCCGAATTTATCCAGGAAGGCACACGCTACTTCCCAGGCGACGACGCTTTCCATAATAACCGCCGCTGCGGGCACGGCGCATGTGTCGGAACGCTCGACCTGGGCGGTGAACGCTTCCTTCGTGTCGATATCGACCGACGGCAGCGCCTTGTAGAGCGTGGCGATCGGTTTCATGATGCCGCGCACGACAATCGGCTCGCCCGTCGTCATGCCGCCCTCGAAGCCGCCGGCGCGGTTGGATGCGCGATTGAAGCCTTCGCCCTGCTTATATTCGATCGGATCGTGCACTTGCGAGCCTTTCAGCGCGCCTGCCGCGAAACCAAGGCCAAACTCGACGCCCTTGAACGCATTGATCGACACGACCGCCTGGGCGATCCGGCCGTCCAGCTTGCGATCCCATTGCACATGGCTGCCAAGGCCGACCGGGCAGCCTTCGACGATCACTTCGACGATGCCGCCAAGCGTATTGCCTTCTGCCTTCGCCGCGTCGATTGCCGCGATGATCTTCGCTTCCGCTTCGTCGTCGACGACGCGCACCTGCGACGCTTCCGTACGCGCGATCAGCTCTTCGATCGGCAGTTCCGGCCGCTTCGCTTCCACTTCGCCGATACGCACGACATGGCACGCCGTACGAATGCCGAACTCCTGCAGCAGCCGCATCGCCACCGCGCCGCAAGCGACGCGCACCGTCGTTTCGCGGGCGCTCGAACGCTCCAGGATGTTGCGCAGGTCGCGCTGGTTGTATTTAAGCCCGCCGTTCAGATCGGCATGTCCCGGACGGGGACGATGAATGCGGCGGCGGCCTTCGTTGTCCTCGTCCACCGGCTCCGCGCCCATCACTTTCGTCCAGTGCGTCCAGTCCTTGTTCTCGACTACGAGCGCAATCGGCGCTCCCGTCGTTTGGCCGTGGCGCACGCCGCCGACGAATTGCACCGCGTCCTTCTCGATCTGCATGCGCAGCCCGCGGCCATATCCTTTCTGTCTGCGCGCCAGTTGCTCGTTTATCGCATCCGCCAGAAGCGGCACATTGCTCGGCATTCCTTCAATAATGGCTGTCAGCTGCGGACCGTGCGTCTCGCCCGCCGTCAAATATCTCATGAACTTGTTTCCCCCTGTTCAAGATTCGCGCCAGTCGAACAACAACCGCCAGGGCGACTCCCGGAAAAGGAGCGTGGCGGCGTCCGTTCAACCCTCATCCGTCGTCCATTAAGGCGCCGAAGCGAAGCGATCCGTACGCTTTAGCGCGTTTCTGCGTTAAGTATGTGCTAATTATAGTACAGCGCCCCGCATTTGACAAGAAACGCAAAATAACCCCACGGCGTGGGGTTGCGCGCTCTTCCAGTCATGCGTCGGCACGCCGAAAGGGCGGCCGCCCGCCAAGCCGCGGGCGCTATCCGTTCACTTTCACTTTGCGCAGACGGTTTGAACCGATATCCTCCCGCGGCACGTCGACCATACCCATGACGCGCATCGAATCGATACCGAGTATTTGCGCGCACTCCTGCAACGTAATAAACCCTCTCCGGTAAGCGAATATCACTTTGCGCTTGTCCACGGACATTCCTCCCAAACGGCTTGCGCTCCGCAAGCGCTGATCCTGATACCGGTAGTATAGGAATTATTGGAAGCGGTTATGCACGATCAGCGCCTGCGGTAAAAAAACGTATCCGCCGGCTCCAGTCCGTACTGCCCGGGCGAAAAAATTTGCTCTGTGCTGCCGACAAACAGAATGCCGCCCGGCCTCAGCGCCTGGGCGAACTTGTGATAAAGCATGTGTTTCGCTTCTTCGGTAAAATAAATCATCACATTGCGGCAAACGATCAGGTCGAACGACGTTTCGAACGTGTCGAGCAGCAGGTTCTGCTTGCGGAACGTAACGGCCTTCTTCAATTCGTCCGCGATCTTGAACGTTGCCGTCGTTTTGTCGCTGGTGAAAAATTTGTCTATGTATTTGCGCGGCACGTCGCGGACGGAACGATCCAGGTAGATGCCGGCCCGCGCCTTCTCCAGCGCGCCGTCGTCGATGTCGGTCGCCGACACGTAAGCGTCCTGCAGCGCCCTGAGCTCCGCCAAAATCATCGCAAGCGTATACGGCTCTTCGCCGGTCGAGCAGGCCGCGCTCCAGACGCGCAGTTTGCGGTTTGCCCGCAGCATGTCCGGAATGAAGCGCGATTCGAGGATTTCCCAGCGGTTCGGATTGCGCCAAAACTCGGAAACGTTGATCGTCATCCGGTCGAGAAATTCGTACAGGAGCGATTTATCCTTCACCAGCGCGTCAAAATAGGAAGCGAACGTGGTATGGCCTTTTTTCATCCGCAGTGTGGTCAATCGACGTTTCATTTGCGCTTCTTTGTACTGGTTCAAGTCGATTGTCGTGTAGTCTTTGATTTTGCTCACAAAAAGGGAAAAATCCCGGTCCTCCATGGACGAATACGCCTCCCTGACGATTTGCGCCGCGCCTTTTTATAGGCTTATGCGACTATTTTCGCGCGCAGAGAGTTTATATTCCATGAGGACCGGGCATTTTCCTTCTTGCCTGCAAGCAGATTGCGTCGAATCTTGGAACTAGATCCAGTGGTTGACCGGCTCGTCGTATGTCACCAGCTCGTCCGGCGTAAAATAGTTGCCGATTTCCCGCTCCGCGCTCTCCGGAGAATCGGAGCCGTGTATCAAATTGCGCTGCGTATGTACCGCGAAATCGCCGCGAATCGTGCCGGCGGTCGCTTCGAGTGAATTCGTTTTGCCCATCATGGCGCGGGACAACGCAATGACTTGATCGCCTTCCCATACCATGGCGAATACGGGGCCCGACGTAATAAACGCCATCAGCCCGTCGTAGAACGGCTTGCCTTCATGCTCGGCATAGTGGAACGCCGCTTTCTCTTGCGATACCCGCATCAGCTTGGCGGCAACAAGCCGGAACCCCTTTTGTTCGAATCGTTTGACGATTTCCCCGATCAACCCGCGCGACACGCCGTCCGGCTTGACCATCAGGAACGTTCTCTCCATGTGCGATCTCCTTTCATGCTTCTTTCATTCCTTTTTTATGCTCGCATCAGCATTAGCTACACTATACCACTCCGCAGATGCCCTTTACAAACGGCAAGCCGCTTGCGGCAAGGGCTGCAAGCGGCTTTATGCCGATCAGTTGCTTCGGCTGCCGACGAAATGGGCGATGCGGATCAAATCGCGTTTCGTCTGCCGGTCCGGCAGCGCGTCGAGCGAACGAATCGCCCGTTCGATATATCGTTCGGCAATCCGTTCCGCCTGTTTGAGTCCGACGCTGGTGCGCACCAGCCCGATGAACGTGTCGACGTTCGTCTGCCCGTCGGCGGCCTGGATCCGGTCCAGCTCGGCCAATAGCCGCTCGCGCCGGTCCGGCTCGCGCAAGGCCAGCAGCACCGGCAGCGTGATGTTGCCCTGTCTGACGTCGCTGCCGGGCGGTTTGCCGAGCTGCTGCTCGGTACCGCACAAGTCGAGCACGTCGTCGCGGATCTGGAACGCCATGCCGACATTGTAACCATAGGAATACAGCTTTCGGGCGAGCGGCTCCGGCGCATTGGCGGCGATGGCACCGAGCTGGCAGCTGATGGCGATGAGCAGCGCCGTCTTGCGTTTGATGCGCAGCAAGTAGTCGCGCACCGTCTGGCCCGTATGGAAGAAGAAACGGATCTGCTCCATTTCGCCGATGGACATTTCGACGATCGCCTTGGACATGATCTGATGCACAAGCGGATTCGGCAGCTGCGTCACGACGCCGAGCGCTTTGGCGAATATGTAGTCGCCCGTATACATGGCGATCCGGTTGTCCCACTTCGACTTCACGGTCAACTGGCCGCGTCTCGTATCCGCGTCGTCGATCACGTCGTCGTGCACGAGCGAAGCCATGTGGATCAGCTCCATCGGCACGGCGACCAGCTTGAGCGTTTCGGTGGAATAGTCGCCGAGCTCGCCCGCCAGCAACACGAAGATCGGTCGAATTCGTTTGCCGCCCGCCTTCAGCAGATGGACCGACGTTTCCCGCAGCATCGCATGCTCGGAAAACACGCCGCGCTCCAGCTCCTTTTCGATGTAGGCCATATCTCTTTTTTTGCGTGCATAAATATCGATGATGTTCATTCGTTCACCCGTACCGCCTTATTGAGATCGACGTCCCATATGTGAAGCGCCGCTGGCCGCTCGAGCAAGCCAAGCTCCCAGGCGCAATCGAAATAGTAGCGCAGCCCGGCTTGCTGCTCCCGGCCGAAATCGCTGCTCAAATGGGCGAAATAATGCCGCCAGTACGACGGGCTGCCGCCAATCGTGCGCACCGCTTCCGTCACAAGCGTTTCCGGATCGAGTTTGGCCTGCTCCTTGCTTGCCTGGAAGGCGGCATGCAGCTCGGCGATCAGTTCGCCGCAACGTTCGGCGGCTTCCTTGCGCAGCGCCCAGACGGCGAAGCTCATCCAATGACCGGTATGGCGGCGCCACAGCTCGCCGAGGTCGGTGACCAGGTATTCGCCGCTGCGGTCGTTGGCCCAGTGGGCGCGAATCGCGTCGTCGCCGATCAGCAGCGCCGCGTCGGCTTGCGCCATCATGTCCGGCAGCGAAGGCGCCGCGTCAAAATAAGTTGGCGACGCGCCGTAATACTTGGCGAGCAATATTTTGAGCAGGTTGACCGAAGTTGCCGAGGTGGTCGGCAGTGCAAACGTACCGGCAAGCGTTTGCGCAAGCGGCTGGCGATGGAACAACAGAATCGAATTGACGTGCCCGAACGCGCTCACCGACAGGTCCGGCAGCAGCACGTAACGATCCCCGGCCTCCCCGTAAGCGAACGACGAGATCGGCCCGAGATCTACTTCGCCCCGCGCCATTGCCCGGTTGAGCCCGGACGGCACCTCGGCGACGATCGTCGTCCGTTCGGCGAACCGTTCGTAATCGAAATGATGAAAGACCGGCCATACATTGGCGTAGCTGATTCTCCCGATGCGTATCTTAGCGTTGTTCATCCGGTTCTCCCCATCTTCTGTACAAATCGTGATCGACGCCCATCTGGTCCAGCACTTTGCCGACGAGGAAATCGACGACTTCCGCAAGCGATTGCGGCTTATGGTAGAAAGCCGGCATCGCCGGGATAATGCGCGCCCCAAGCCGCGCCAGCGTCAGCATGTTCTCCAGATGGACCGCATGCAGCGGCGTCTCCCGCGGCACGACGAGCAGCGGCCGGCATTCCTTGAGCATGACGTCGGCAGCGCGCTCGATCAGGTTGTCCGACGCGGCGCGGGCGATGCCGGACAATGTGCCCATCGAACACGGCACCACGACCATGCCGGCGGTGCGGAACGAGCCGCTGGCGACGCTTGCGCCGATGTCCTGCACGGGATGATGGATCAGCTTGCCGGGCAAGCCGGCGAACTTCGATTCCAGCGTTTGCTTGCGCCGCGCCGCGTCCCAGCCGAGCTCGTCCGACAGCACCCGCCAGCCGGCATCGCTAATAATCAGATGCACGTCCCGGCCGGAAGCAAGCAGCGTTTCGCACAGCCGCACGCCGTAAATCGCTCCGCTCGCCCCCGTCATTGCCACGATCCAGTTTCCTTTCACCATGTTGCGACCAACAAATCGACGAGTGTAAAAGCGAACACAACGATGCTAAGCACCCCGTTCATGGTGAAAAAAGCGGTGTTCAGCTTGGACAGGTCATTCGGCGACACGATGTAATGCTCGTAGAACAAGATGAGATAAGCGATCATGATGCCCGCAAAATACCACCAGCCGAGATCGGTCATCGCGAACAGCGCGATCAGCCCGACAGCGGTTAGAATATGAAACGCTCGGGCCAGCGCCAGCGCGCCGCGGATGCCGAAACGGCCCGGTATCGAATGAAGCTTCTCCTTGCGGTCAAACTCCATGTCCTGGCAAGCGTAAATGACGTCGAAACCGGCTGTCCAGAACGCAATCGCGATGTAAAAGACGATGGCCGTTCCGTCAATCGTGCCGCTGACCGCCACCCAGCCGCCAAGCGGGGCAAGCGCGATCGTCATGCCAAGTATCAAGTGACACGCCCAGGTAAACCGCTTCGTGTAGGAATAAAAAACGGTCATAAAAACGGCGATCGGCATCAGCTCCATCGCCAGCTTGCTCAATTGGGACGCGGCGACGAACAGAACCGCGAACGAGACGATGATGAAGACGATGACTTCCTTGGATGACAGCAGCCCGGCCGGTATGGCGCGGCCCGCGGTGCGCGGATTGCGTTTATCGATCGCGCGGTCGATGACGCGGTTCAGTCCCATCGCGGCGCTGCGAGCGCCGACCATGCACAGTGTGATCCAGCCGATTTGCTCCCACGACGGGAGCTTGTCGTTCACAACGACGCTGCCGAGCAACGCCCCCATGTAAGCGAAAGGAAGGGCGAACAAGGTATGCTCGAATTTGATCATTTCAAGAAAAACTTTGAACTTGTGCAACATAGTTTCACTCCATCTTCGGAATCGGCTTCCTGCCGATATGCAGCGCGGCGACGCCTCCGAACAGCGGGTACGTCTCGACGGCATCAAGGCCGGCGGATGCGAACATGGCGGCAAGCTGCTTGTGGTCGGGGAAGTTGACCAACGATTCGGGCAGCCAGCGGTACTGCTCGTATCGTTTGGCGATCAGCTTGCCGAGCATCGGCAGTATGCGCTGAAAGTATAAATAGTAGATCGACTTGAACGGCTGCCACGTCGGCTTGGACAGCTCCAGCGAAACAACGAGGCCGCCCGGCTTGACGACGCGGCGCATTTCGCTGATCACTTGCGCGATGTCGGGCACGTTGCGCAGTGCAAAGCCAATCGTGGCGTAATCGAACGTATCGTCGCCGAACGGCAAGCTCATTGCGTTGCCTTCGACCAGCGTAATCCGGTCGTCCAGTCCGCGGCCTTTCACTTTCGCAGCGCCGTACTCCAGCATGTTGCGGCTGAAGTCAAGCCCCGCAATCGCGCCGCTGCCGCTGGCATTCGCCAGGTCGATCGTCCAGTCGCACGTGCCGCAGCAGACGTCGATCGCCGTGGAGCCGGGCTTTACCTTCATTTTGGCCATTGTAAAACGCCGCCACGCTTTGTGCCGGCGAAAGCTGATAATATCGTTCATCAAATCGTATTTCGGCGCCACGCTTTCGAACACCGCATGCACAAACTGTTCCTTTGACTTCATTGCGCTTCTCCTATCGTTCCTCTAGCACTTTCATCTTGCGCAGCGGCGCGGCGAACGTCTCCACCAGCTGCGTGATCTCCTGCATCAGCTTGTCCGAATCGAGCTGCTTGACACAGCTCCAGACATGCTGAACCTGCGCCTCAAGCAAATGGAACAGATGGCCGCCGGCATTGTATTTGTGCAGCAGCGAACGAATTTTGAGCGGGTCCGGCTCTTCGGCGGCGAGCTGCTTGCGCTCCTCCTTCGACGCTTCCTGCCACAGGTGCCAGTACGCCCAGCTGCCCCGCAGCGACTGCGGCGAATCCAGTCGGCGCATCTCCTGCGCCAGCACCTCGCAGCGGGTAAAGCTGTGCAGCACATCGGGCCACAAGCCGCTGACGACGCCCTGCATCTTGCTGCGGAATGGCAAAAAAAGCTGCATGCGGATATTGACCGTCTGGTGCACGTACTCCTCCGCCGTCAGCTTCCACTGCTTCATCAGCATATACAAGTTCACTTTCAGCCGGTTCGCTTCGCAGATCGCCGCGGACAAATGGCGGATGGTTTCGATTTGGCCGGCCTGGGCCAGCAGATGATAAAATTTGGCGCTGAAATAATCGCCGGCCAGCACTTTCAGCTGACGCGACCGTGCGGCCCGCTTCTCCTTGCGATCGCTTGATTCAGGCACCATGTCGTGGATATCGAGGCCCATCTGCACAAGCGAAGTGACGAGGGTATACAGCTCGTCCATGCCTCGGCGCACACCGCCGACGGCAGGCAACCGGAATTCGTCGCCGGGCGCTTCGCCGCTGCCGGAAGATTGCAGGCAGGCGTACAGCAGCCTGGCGCGAAATTCAGGAAACGCGGGCAGTTCCGTATGGTTCTGAATCATATCGTATTCCAAATAAGGTTTCGCCATTTCGGGAATGGGGAAATTCGTCATCGCAAAGCCTCCGAACGTTAGTCGACCGCATCAGCATTTTATTATAGCACAATCGCCTACGGACCGCACGAAATTGCCCGGGCTAAGGCGCGAGCGAATCGGCGCCGATTGCCGTTTTGGCTACATGCGAAAAAACTGCTTCCATTCCTGCGTGTATGTGACACGATATCTGGAAGCCAAATACTGCTCGACATCCGTGACGCCGGAGCCGTCCGCTTCCTCCGCCCGCTCCCCGTCCGGATCCCGGCGCGCGTCGAGCGCCGCGAGCAGTACCGCGTCCCGCTTGCTGTTCGTCGGCTGCCGAAGGATGCGTACCAGCACCTGGTTCACGTTCGGCGTATCGGTGACACCGAAGCGGGACAGTTCGTACATGTCGTGATACACCGTATCTTTGGCCATCGTTGTTGGCGTGACGAGCAAGTCGACGGACAGTATGGACGATTGCCATTCCACTCTTGTTATGCGCAACTGCAGCGGCAGCGCCTGCAATCGTTCTACCAGATTGCGTTCGCCGAGCGCCGAATGGTTCTTCGGGGAAAAAGCGGGCGACTCGCCGCCCGGCCGATATAACCGGTCAAGCCCGGGCATAAAGGCAAGGAGCAGCGCGACAAGCGCCGAGGCAAACAGTGGTGCGGCGACGTAACGAAACAGCTTCAATCGGCCATCCCTCCCGGGGCAAGAACCGGCGGAAAAAGCCGGCTTATCATCATTGTACAACAAAAAAATGCAGGCTATGCCTGCATCGGGATGGCGATTTATTGTTCGGTGTCGATCGTGCCGTACCGCGTCATAATAATGGCTTTGCCCCGCACCTTGACCGCCGACGTATGTTCGGTAAACTGCGCGATCATCACTTCGCCCTTGTCCAGCTTCTCGGTATGATGAAACCGCGTATCTTGACCGCGCGTCAAGCCGATGACGTGAACGCCGTTGTCTTTGGCCTTGATGACGAAATAATCGCCCTGGTTCGTTTCCATGCTTGCCCCTGCCTCCCGTCTTGTCGCTTCGCGCCTGCGGCGCGCTTTCTATCATCATGCCTTATAAACAGCCGCGCTGTCAACGAACGGGCGTCAAACCGCCATCGAATCGCCGCCCGCTCCTTTCGTTGACCCACGTTTGTAGAAACGGGTAACGACGGCCGGCATATGGACGGAAAAAAACTTGATCAGCAGATCGGCCAGCTTGACCACGCCGTAGGCGAACGCCATGCCGGCGATCACGTCGATCAGCCAATGAATTTGCAAGTACAGCGTCGAGAAGATGATTGCCGCGCAATACACCGTCATGATCGTGCGGAAGATCATGTCCTTCTCCCGCTGAACGAGCAGCAGCATTGCGAACGAGATCGACGTATGCATGCTGGGGAAACAGTTGGCTACCGAATACAGCAACTCGTTCTGACTTGTCCATTGCCGCGCCAGCAAATCGGTCTGGTCGTTGACGAACCATACTTCGTGCAGCAGCACCAAATTGTAAAATGGCAAAATGAGCGGAAACTGCAGCATATGGCCCGACAGGGCGTAAGAAAACATCTTCTTCACGCTGCGCGTCCAGTAACTGCGAATCAAACAAATCCACAACGACAGCACGAAGCCGTAGTTGTACACCCACACCATCAGCCGGTCGAGCCGCGGCGAAGCGATCCAGCGCGCCCAGCCGCCCGTATTGAGCGGGATGGCGTTCATGTATTCGTCCCAGCGAAACGGATACTGGTTGTTGCGGAACATCCAGTAAGCGATGTCCCACCAGATGCTGTTGCCGGAGCCGTAAAAATAATAAAACACGGCCAGCAGCGGAATGCCAACCGCAAAAAAACGCTTCCAATCCACATCGACGCGATCCTTGCGCACACCGATCAAACAGGCCAGCAGCAGCATCCAGCAGCCTTCGCTCCAGCCACCTACCGTGCCGATGCGCCAAACCAAATAGATGGACACCACGATGCCAAGCATCGTCCAATCCAGGCGCAGCTGTTGTTTCATTTTGTCCAGCAGCAAAGCAATCTCTCCTTCGTATCGTAGCCGGTGCGCCGTTTCATCGGACGAAACCAAAAAGACATCGCACGCGACGATGTCTTCCGTTATGATTTTGAAGTTGTCGGCTCCTTCATTATAGAAGCAAATTGACGATCTGTAAACAATTTGTAAATTGATCCGTCCATCTGGCCCCTCATTTCCATATCCTTTCGATGCTTTCCAAACGGTTCCGCTGAAAGGTCATCCGATAAATATCGGGTTTGGAGGTGCTCTCCCAGAAATCGAAGCCGTAACTGGCATCGTAATAGTTCATCATAATCGTCATGATATTGCCATGCGTGCCGATGACGATTGATTCACCTTGATGCTGCTGCAGGATCATTTCGAGTACGGGTATGGCTCGCCGCTGCGCGCTGCGCGTACTTTCCCCGCCCTCCATAGCAAAATCGTGGTCGGTGAAAGAGGTCCGTATCGCTTCTTGCAACACATCCCAAGAGGACTTGTAATCCAGCCCTTTGATCGGGCGTTCGATGAACGCTTCGTATTCCACAATGGGCAATGATTTTTGCTCCGCGACGAACTGGATGGTTTGGACCGCCCTGACGTACGGGCTCGATGCCATATAATGAACGTCAAGATCCGCGAAACATTCCGCCACCCGTCTGGCGTCCGCTACTCCTTCCGGCGATAAACCGCGCTCCCGCTCCTGCCCAAAAACAAAGGGCGACTCCGCATGTCGTACCATGTAAATGGTCGTAAAGACGTTGCCTTCCATCATCGCCGTCTCGTCTCCCTCCGATTTACCGCTTTTGTTAGCGCCGCAATCCACTATAACTTGATCTAAAATCTCCGATTCCAATACGCCGCCAATTGGGGGCTGCATGACAAAAACCACTTCCCTCGCATGTAGTTGAACTACACCGAAGAAAGTGGTCCTGCCTGGGAAATTCGTGTCATGTGTAGCCAACAAGCGTAATCGGAGTAGCGGGATTCGAACCCACGGCCTCACCCACCCCAAGGGTGCGCGCTACCGGACTGCGCCATACCCCGACATCGATACCCTTTGATTATTATAGTCAGCGCACTGTAACTTGTAAAGGGTTTTCATCCGTCGACACCGGAGGTGAAGCTTTTAACGCAAGTTTCATACGCTGCAAGGCCCTGAGAAAGCGAAAAGCCGCCCCGCCTGCCTGATGGCGAAGCGGAACGGCTTTTTGTTCGAATGACTTTATGTAGGAACGGCGCTTCTTACTGTACCCCGTCGCGCAATGCTTTGCCGGGTTTGAAAGAAGGGACCTTGCTGGCGCCGATTTCGATCTCTTGTCCTGTTTGCGGGTTGCGGCCTTTACGGGCTGCACGCTCGCGAACTTCAAAGTTGCCAAAGCCGACCAGTTGCACCTTGTCTCCGCCTTGCAGCGCCTCGGTGATTGCTTCGAATACGGCTTCAACCGCTTTCGTTGCATCCTTTTTGGAAAGTTCGGAAGTTTCCGATACTTTGTTAATCAATTCGGATTTATTCATTTTCTTTCACCTCCCCATCGTGATAATAATGCTATTACTACCCTGTGTTTACCGTTTCACCGAAAATTATACCTGTTCCCGATTAAAACGAACAAATTCATATTAATATACCGAAGTCTGAAATTCAAGTGTCGCTGGTCACAAATTTGCGAAAAAAGAGCGCAAACCGCGAGGTTTGGCGCTCTTTGTCACTTGTTGTTACAAAATGATGGCAATCAATCCGCCCGAACCTTCGTTGATGATGCGCCCCAACGTCTCCTGCAGCTTGTAGCGGGCGTTGTCCGGCATCATCGCCAGCTTGCCCTGGATGCCCTCGCGCACAATCGAGTGGAGCGAGCGGCCGAAAATGTCCGAATCCCATATTTTCAGCGGGTTTTCCTCGAAGTCCTGCATGAGGTAACGGACCAGTTCCTCGCTTTGCTTTTCGGTGCCGATGATCGGAGAAAACTCCGATTCGACGTCGACCCGGATCATGTGAATCGACGGCGCCGTCGCCCGCAGCCGAACGCCGAAACGCGAGCCTTGCCGGATCAATTCCGGCTCGTCGAGAATCATCTCCGACAGCGTCGGCGGCGCAATGCCGTAGCCGGTCGCTTTGACCATTTCCAGCGCTTCGGCGAACTGATCGTGCTCCCGCTTCGCATGCGTGAATTCCTGCATCAGCTGAAGCAGATGGTCTTTGCCGCGAATTTCAACGCCAACGACTTCCATCAATATTTTGTCGTACAGTTCATCCGGCGCGTACAGGTCGATTTCCGCCACGCCCTGCCCCATGTTCATGCCGGCAAGCGCGGCGCGCTCAATAAACGGATACGAAGCGAATTGACCCACCACACGGTCGACGTCGCGCAGCCGGCGAATGTCCTGCACCGTTTCACGGACGGACGATTCGAACTGGCTGCGCAGCCAGTGATTTTCGCTCAGCACCATGACCCAGCTTGGCAGGTTTACGTTAACTTCGTGAACCGGGAATTCGTACAGCACCTCGCGCAGCGCGCCAAGCACTTCCTCTTCGCCCATCGAGGCGGCGCTGAGTGCAAGCACGGGGATGTCGTACTTGCTTTGCAGTTCGGTCCGCAGCTCCTGCGCCGGCTCGCTGTAAGGCTTCATCGAGTTGATGATGAGAATGAACGGCTTGCCGACTTCCTTCAGCTCGGCGATGACGCGTTCTTCCGCCTGTACGTAGGATGAGCGCGGAATTTCGGAAATGCTGCCGTCCGTCGTGATGACAACGCCAAGCGTCGAATGCTCCTGAATGACTTTGCGCGTGCCGATTTCCGCCGCTTCCTGAAACGGAATCGGTTCGTCGAACCACGGCGTCGTAATCATGCGCGGCCCGTTTTCGTCTTCGTAGCCCTTGGCGCCTTCGACAGCGTAACCGACGCAATCGACGAGCCGCACGTTTACGTTAAGGCCGTCGGTAACGGTAATTTGCACGGCGTTGTTCGGCACAAATTTCGGCTCTGTCGTCATAATCGTGCGGCCGGCGGCGCTTTGCGGCAGCTCGTCGATCGCGCGGATACGGTCCGATTCGCTGCGGATGTTCGGTAGAACGGCGGTTTCCATAAATCGTTTGATAAACGTCGATTTGCCCGTACGCACCGCCCCGACGACGCCGAGATAAATATCCCCCCCGGTTCGTTCGGCGATGTCTTTGAAGATGTCGATTTTTTCCATTTGTTCTCCTCCTAATAAACGTTACTTCCGCGACGGCTCCGGCAATCGACACTCCTTCGTCCGCCGGGTATGTACACGTATTTGGACTGGTATTATCTATATGCGAGATTAAAAGGATTATGACAGCTGCCCGCGACAATGTTTCGGCAGTGATTGAAGCCCGCGCATGCATCCGCCCGAATGATACATATGACGCGCCGCCCGGCGATATGCACAATCAGCCCCATAAATCGGGGGCCTCGACATGCAAAACTCCCCTCCGCCCAGAGAAGGGCGAACGGGAGTCCGTTATTTTCATTCGCTATGTTCGCAAAATGCGAGATTCGAGAGCCAGCGCAGCGGCAGACGCGTCAGGTCTGGCTCAGTACCGGCTGGCCATCCTTCAACCGATACGGAAACGACCAGGCCGGCACAAAGGCGGATTGCTCGACAAGCAGCGTGCGCAGATCGATCTGCAGATCGAGAGCGGCGCCTTTCTTCGCGATTGCATTTTTGATATCTTGCGTGTAGTCGATGCCGACATTGCCGCCGCGATCGATCACGACGCCGACGAACTGCCGCGAATACGGGCTGCGCAGCTCCAGCGGCTTCCGCTTCAGCTTGTCATAATCGATCGCATAAAAACCCGCCGCCACTTCGTCCGCTTGCGGAATCGTGCCCGCATGGCCGCGTATGTAATCGTTCACCGCATTTTGCAAGTCGCCAACGACCTGATAAGTCGGCAAGTCCAGCAGCTTGACCTCCGGCTTCGTTTCGGCATTGACCAGCACGTAACGAGCGGTGCCGCCGTTTTCGAACGCGTTCGTCGGAATGACGGACAACAAGTTGGCATCCTGCAGTTTTTTGAAATCGATCGGATATTTTTCGTAAATCGGCGTCGTTTCCGTACTGTTCTTGATCGGCAGGACGCCGGTCTTCTGCTTGAAGCCGTCGACCGCGCCCTGAACGAGCGTCACGTATTCGGAGGAGGCAGGCGCCCCCATGCGAGTTACTTCGCCGCGATATACGCCGCAGCCGGACAACGTCCACAAGGCAGCCGCAGCGGTCAAAATAGCCGCGGCGGATTTCAGGCGGCCCAGAGCCGTCTTCCTCCGCCGCGTGCCAATCGCCTTCATATGCCGTCCTCCTCCTGTTGTTTGGCCAGCAGCGCACGGACTGCCGCTTTGAGCGGATCCTCCGGCACTGTAACGGTCACGTTGCCGAATGCGCGCGTCTGGCAAGCCAGCCGGTAGCCCATCTCGCTCAAGCTGCCCAGCTTGAGCTGCTCGTTGCGATTCATCGGCGCGAGCCCGGTATCGTCCTCGACGATGACCTTGCACATCAAACAAGCCGCTTTGCCGTCGCAGCGCGTGCGGATGCCCGCGTTTGCGCGGCGGCCCGCATCGAGCAGCGTTGTGCCGGGACGCACGCGAACCGTCTGGCGATCCGGCATAAACGTGATGTCCGGCATCGTGCACCCCAACCTTCCTTATCTAAAAGTACGGCTTCCACACTGCTATAATCGTCCCTTCCGCCTTCACTGCCGCCTGGCAGGCGAGCCGGAACCCGTTCTCCAGTTCCTCCGGCTCCAGCCGGTCCAGCTCCGCTTCCGTCGGCGCGTTCAGCCGCTCCATGCCGCTGTCGATGCGGCATCTGCAGCGAGCGCACGTGCCGCGCGTGCAGTTGAAGCCCCAATCGACGTCATGCTTCAGCGCGAGCTGCAGGATCGTATCGTCGGCCGCCGCATCCACCGTCCGGCTGACGCGGCGGCCTTTTAGTTCCACTGCCATAATGTCCCCCTGAAGCTCACATGATGGTAATAATCATGCACAACAAACCGTACAACAAAATGATGAATGCCAGACCGGAAACAATCAGCCGAAAAACGCCCTTTTTCAGCTTGTACCGGGCAAATGTAATCAATAGCGAAGCAAGCAGCATAAATCCGATGCCGAAAAAAGACACCCACATCTTTTGCATACTGGTCAATCCGTTCATGGTTCCCCCACCGCAACGTCTGATTTGCTTCGATCAATAGAATCATTACCGCATTGGGCCGTTCCCCAGGTCCAATCGGCAATGATTTTTACCGCTTGCGCCGGGCCGACCCCGCCGATTTGCTTCGATCAATAAAATCATTATAGCATACCGGCCCGGTCCGGAAAAACCGGCGGCCATCCATCGCCCGAAAGCAATGAACAACCGCCGGCTGCTTAAACGAAACGCCCGTTACTTTTTCATCATTTTCAGCAAGCTTTCCATGCTGTTCGGATTGATTTTGCTACCTTTGACCGCCTGGATAATTTCCCGGGTCGTTTCTTCCGATACGTTCAAATTGACCAAACCGGCCACCTGCTTGATCAACTGGCGCAACTGCTCCTCGCTTTTCATCGTCGAAGGCTGCACCGTTTCTGCCAGCTTCTGGATCGATTTGGGCGATACGCTTTTGCCGGTTTTATTTTTCACCGCGCCAAGCACGTCTTTGGATAAGTCTTTCCCGCTCATGGTCTACCTCCTTCTGCGAAACGGGCCTTTTTCCCGCACAGAAGCAGTTTATGAGAGGAACGTCCCAATGGTGTTAGGCGGGTGCACAGCCGTTCCGCCAACGCCTGCCTTAATCCGCCGATTCGCCGATATCGTGTTCGTGGGCGCGGTCGCGGCCCATCAAATCCTTGACGGCATCGCCTGGCGTTTTCCCATCAAATAATACGGCATACAACGCTTCGGTAATCGGCATCGAAATGTGATAGCGTTCGGCAAGCGCGTAAGCCGACTTGGTCGTTTTGACGCCTTCCACCACCATGCCCATGGTCGCCAGCACTTCGTCCAGCGGCCGGCCCTGGCCGAGCATGTAACCCGCCCGCCAGTTGCGGCTGTGCTTGCTTGTGCACGTCACGACCAAATCGCCGATGCCCGCCAGTCCCGAAAACGTCGGCGGATTGGCGCCCATCGCCACGCCGAGGCGCGAAATTTCCGCAAGCCCGCGCGTGATGAGCGCCGCCTTGGCGTTGTCGCCAAAACCGCAGCCGTCGGACATGCCGGCGCCAAGGGCGATAATGTTTTTCAGCGCGCCGCTCACCTCGACTCCCATCACATCGTGATTCGTATAGACGCGAAAATACGTGCCCATCAACAAATCTTGCGCCTGCTCCGCCGCTTCCGGCGAAGCGGACGCCACAACGACCGTTGTTGGCGAACGCAGGATCACTTCTTCGGCATGGCTCGGACCCGACAAGACGACGAGACGGTCGGCGTCCAGTTGCGGCAGTTCCTCCGCGATCACTTCCGTCATCCGTTTCATCGTTTCCGCTTCGAACCCTTTGGTCGCATGAATGACGAGCGTATCTTGCTGCAGGTGCGGCCGCAATTGGGCAGCCACCTCGCGCATGACGGACGAAGGCGCCACAAGCAGCACCGCCTCCGCCCCCCGCGCGGCTTCCGCCATCGACGTTGTCGCCCGAATCGCGGGTTGCAGCGCCGCTTCTTTCACATAACGCACGTTCGTATGATGACGGTTGATTTCGTCCGCTTGGTCCGCGTTCCGCGTCCAAAGCGCAACTTCCGCACCGTTATCGGCCAGCACCGAGGCAAGCGCGGTGCCCCAGCTGCCGGCGACAAGCACGGCCGTTTTTTTCGCTGGCATGGCTCTATCTCCTTCCGGCACTAACGGTTACAGCCGTTTGGCGCCGAGCTTGTTTTCTTTGCCCTGCACCAGTTTCACGATGTTCGTGCGGTGACGGACGAAGGCAAACAACGCAATCGGCAGCGTCGCCCAAAAAATTTCGATCGGATGATGCATAACGAGGACAAGAATCGGAATGAGGACGGCAAACAGCAGCGATCCTACGGAAACGTAACGGGTAATCGCGATGACGGCAATCGTGACAAGCCCGGCGATCAACGCCGGTAGGAAAGCGAGCGCCACCATGACGCCGATCGTCGTGGCCACGCCTTTGCCGCCGCGGAAGCCAAAATAGACCGGCCAATTGTGCCCGGCGATGGCAGCCCAGCCGCAAAACACCGGCAGCCAGGCGGAGTCTTCCTTGGCCACCCAGGCCAAACTTACGGCAGCGACGCCTTTCAGCAAATCCAGCACCAGCACCGCGATGCCGGGCCCTTTGCCAAGCACGCGCAGCGTGTTGGTCGCTCCGGCATTGCCGCTCCCGTGCTGGCGAATGTCAATGCCGCGAAGCAGCTTCCCGGCGAGGAAGCTGAAGCTGATGGAGCCGAGCAAATAACTGACGATAATCGGCCAAACGTAGGCCATGGCACGTTTCCCCCTACTACCAATTAGCCAAAAATGGTTGAAATCTTGCTTGTCTCAGCTTTCGCCCGACGATTTGCGCCGGGCAAAAATGCGGATCGGCGTGCCGGTGAAATCGAACGCGGCGCGAATCTTGTTCTCCAGATACCGTTCATACGAAAAATGCATCAGCTCGGTGTCGTTGACGAACACGACGATGGTCGGCGGTTTGACGGCCACTTGCGTCACATAGTTGATCCGCAGCCGCCTGCCTTTGTCCGTCGGCGGCGGGGTCACCGCGATGGCGTCCGACACCACCTCGTTCAGCAGATGCGTCTGGATGCGCATCGCATGCCTTTCCGCCGCTTCGATGACGGCCGGAAGCACTTTTTGCAGCCGCTGGCGCGTTTTGGCCGAGACGAACAACACCGGCGCGTAGGACATGAACAGAAAATGATCGCGGATAGTCTGGGTGAACCGCTGCATTGTTTTGTCGTCCTTCTCGACGGCATCCCACTTGTTGACGACGAACAGCGCCGCTTTGCCCGCTTCGTGCGCGTAACCGGCGATATGTTTGTCCTGCTCGATGATGCCTTCTTCACCGTTGATGACGACGAGCGCAACATCGGCCCGTTCAATCGCTTTCAGCGCGCGCATAACGCTGTACTTCTCCGTGTTTTCGTACACTTTGCCGCGTTTGCGCATTCCAGCCGTATCGATCAGCACGAACTTCTGTCCGTCCTGTTCGAACGGCGTATCGATCGCGTCCCGCGTCGTACCGGCAATTTCGCTGACGATGACGCGCTCTTCGCCGAGCAACGCATTGACGAGCGACGACTTGCCGACGTTCGGACGGCCTATCAGGGCGACGCGAATAACATCTTCGCCGTAATCATCTTCGGTGTCTTCGGGAAAATGTTTGGAAGCTTCGTCGAGCAAATCGCCGAACCCGATGGCATGCGCGCCGGAAATAGCGATCGGTTCGCCGAGTCCAAGGCTGTAAAACTCGTAAATGTTTTCTTGCTCTTTCACATTGTCTACCTTGTTGACGGCCAGTACAATCGGCTTGCGGGCGCGGAACAGCAGCTGCGCAATATCTTGATCCGCCGGCGTAATGCCGGCTTTGCCGTCCACCATAAACACGATGACGTCCGCCTCTTCGATCGCAAGCTCCGCTTGCGCTCTAACCGAACGAAGCAGTTTGTCTTCGTCGTCGATTTCGATCCCGCCGGTATCGATGACATGGAAAGTACGGCCCAGCCACTCTCCCGTGCCATAGAGCCGGTCCCTCGTAACCCCCGGTCTGTCTTCTACAATCGCCAGCCGATCGCCGATCAGCCGGTTGAAAATGGTCGATTTGCCGACGTTCGGTCGTCCGACAATCGCCACTATCGGTTTGCCCATATTGTCGTTCACTCTCGCTTCCTGATTCCGGTTCTGCGCGTACCGTACCTGCGCAGAACAAAACCGCCGCACGACGCCATGCGTCCATGCCGGTATAGTATCGTGCTTATCATTGTAACAAAAAAGCGCCTGCTTGGGAAACGCCCTATTTGCGCCTTGTTGCCCAGCCGGCGATCGTTCGTTTCATCGTTTTATACGTCTGTTCGACCGTTACCGCCATCAGCCGGGACATCCACGCCATCAGCCACCACTCGTCTTGCGCATGCAAATCTCCGAGCGAAACGGAAGGCTGCTGCCGATGCAACATCAAGGTAAACAAACCGGCAACGAGCCAACCGATCGACAAAGCGGTCAACTGCTGTTTCGGCTGGCGGTAGAAGATCACCAGCAGCAGCGACACCAGCAGCGCCGGATCGAGATCCTGATGCACGATCGCAAATGCCGGCGCCAGCCGCGTCGATTCGTGCAGCATAAACAGCAGCGCTCCCAGCATGCCGCCGACACCGCAATATCGCGCCAATGCCGCCGGCGAACCGGCTTGCATTACCGCCACAGCGGCAAATGCGGCGACCGGGAGCACGGCAAGATGGATCGTATAGCCGGCGAAATCCAGTTCAAAAAACGCCAGCACGCTCCATGCCGCAAGAAACAGCAAAATAAAACGAAGCGACAGCCCTTTCAGCCACACGTCTTTCCAGCCGCTAAGCACAAAAATCAGCGCCGCGCTGATCAATACGAACGAAATCGTCCCCGGATTCATCGCCCTCACCTGACATTACGAATCAATGTCCCTATTATGAGGCAAATCACGGCATCTCATGCAGCCGGCTGCCGCGCCGCGCATATGCCGCAAGATCGATGCCGCGCTGCGTGCACCAATGGGCGGTTTCGCCGGTGACGACAAGCGGGACGCGCCATATCGATTCGATATCCGCGGCGCCGAGCGCGGTCATCACGAGGCGCAGGTCGTCGTGCAGCGCCCCGATCGCCGCAATTAACGCGGCGGTGCCTTGCTCGCGCTGAATGCGCAGAAAGGCACCGGCGATGCCGACGGCCGAGGCGCCAAGCGCAAGCGCCTTGGCGATCTGCAGCGCGTTCGAGATGCCGCCGCTGGCGATGACGAAGCCGGCGCCGCCGGACGGATAAACCGCCGCCGTCTCCAGCAGTGCGATGCTCGTCTTGTGGCCCCAGTCGTTCAGCCACGGCATCGGCGCGCGGCGCCGCGCATTTTCGATGGCGGCAAAATTCGTGCCGCCACCGCCGCCGACATCCACAATCCGGATGCCGATCCCACGCAGCTTGACCGCCGCCTCCATGGACAAACCGAAGCCAACTTCCTTGACAATGACCGGCACGTCCAGAGCGGCGGCGATGGCGCCAATCCGCTCCGTCATGCCGCGAAAGTCGCGATCGCCTTCCGGCATAATGAGCTCCTGCATCACATTGAGGTGAATTTGCAGCCCATTGGCGCCGATCATATCGACGGCATCGCGCGCTTGCTGCACCGTCGCTTCGCTGCCGATGTTGGCGAACAGCACGCCTTGCGGATTCATCCGGCGGACGATTTCGTAGCTCGCGGCAACCGTTCGGTCGCGCAGCGCCGCCATCTGCGAGCCTACCGCCATCGCCAGACCGCGCTCCCGCGCCGCTATCGCCAGCTCGCGATTGATCGGCTCCGTTTCGGGAGAGCCGCCCGTCATCGCATTAATGACAATCGGCGAGCTCAAGTGGAGTTCGCCGATTCGGGTGTGCAAGGAAACCTCATCCATTGCCGTCTCGGGCAGGCTGTTCGGAACGAAACGAATGTCCGACAGCCCCTGATCACCAGTCTGGCCAATCGCAAGCGCATGGCGCACATGATCCATCTTCCGCGATATACGCATCCGTTTCGCTCCCGATAAACAACACATGCGCGTTCCTCAAAGGGCGTGTTTGAACACCCGCTCAGGTGCATCTTGCACCGCCTTTTCGCCCCCTGCTGCGTCAGTTTTGCTTGACTTACCCCGGTAAGCCTGCACAAAACTTCCTTGCATGGAACGAAAATTCGGCACAATCTGCTGTCATCGGAGTATTCAAACACGCCCTGGGAGCCGCGCATGCGAAGCAACTTATTTGAACTTGCTCAATTTGTCGCCGAAGCGTTCGCCGAGCGTCAGGTTCAAGCTTTGGTTCGGCTGCGGCACATAATCGCCGTACGAGTTGTCTTTCTTCGGTCCGCGCGGACGATCTTGTTTTTCGGCTTGCGGCGGCGCATCCTGCGTATCCTTGATGCTCAGGCTGACGCGCTTCTCTGCCGGGTTGAAGTCCAGCACCTTCACTTGCACTTCCTGGCCTTCCTTCAACACTTCATGCGGCGTGCCGATATGGCTGTGCGAAATTTGCGAAATGTGCACGAGCCCTTCCACGCCGGGCGCTACTTCGACGAAAGCGCCGAACGTAACGAGGCGTTTGACGACGCCGGTCACGATTTGGCCGGTTGCCAGTTCGCCGCCCACACGCTGCCAAGGTCCCGGTTGGGTTGCTTTGATGCTCAGGCTGATGCGTTCGTTCGCCGGATCGACCTTCAGCACGTGAACGTTTACTTTATCGCCTTCCTTGACCACTTCGGACGGATGCTCGACATGATGCCAAGCCATTTCGGAAATGTGCACCAAACCGTCGATGCCGCCCAAATCGATGAATGCGCCGAACGGCGTCAGACGTTGCACGGTGCCTTCCAGCTCCTGGCCCGCCTGAATGCCGGAAATAATCGTTTTTTTGTTCGCTTCGAATTCTTCGTCAAGCACGTCTTTCTGCGACAGGATGACTTTATTCTTCTCCTTGTCAAGCTCCTTCACCCGCAGGCGCAGCGTGCGTCCCTTATAGTCGCTGAAGTCTTCGACAAAGTGGCGCTCCACCATCGACGCCGGCACGAAACCGCGCAAGCCGATATCGACGACAAGTCCGCCTTTGACGACGTCGGCTACCTTGGCTTCGATCACTTCTTTGTTGTCCATCTTCTCTTGCAGCTGATCCCAGCCCTTCTCGTTGTCGATCGCACGCTTGGACAGGACAAGTCTTTCTTTCGCGTCGTCGAGCGTAACGACTTTCAGTTCCACTTCCTGGCCGATCTGGACCGCATCCGCCGCGTTCTCGAGCTGAACGGAGGAAAGCTCACGAATCGGAATGATGCCGTCGTATTTGTAGCCGACATTGACGATCGCCTGATCGGCATCTACCTTGATGATGGTGCCTTTAACGATGGCCCCTTTCTTCAAGGCAACGATGTCGGCAAAATCGGGACTCGTCTCCGGCACGCTGGAATCTTCCTGGGCCGCGCTTTCCGCTGCGGCTTCTGCTGCCGCTTCTGTTGCTTCTGCGGCAGTTTCGTTCACTTCTGTCAATTCTTGCGCTTTTGTCTCTTCTGTCATTTGAATTAACCTCCTCGATTGAACCGGCCAACCCTGCTTGCAAATGGTGAAATAGCCGAAATCGTGTCATTATGCGATAGTATAATTCCAAGATACCATTTCCATGCGCGGCAATCAATTGTTGCGGCGCACCCCATAGTGGCGAATCTGTTCGCGAATGGCGCTCATGATCGCTTCCGTCGCTTCGTCCAACTGATCGGAAGTGGCTTCGGCATAAGGCGACAGGTCGACCGGCTTGCCGTAAACGATCGTCATCGGCCGGAACCACTTGTAATTCCCTATAATCGCTACCGGTACAACGGCTGCACCCGATTTGATCGCCAGGCTTGCGGCGCCCTTCTTGCCCATGCCTCCGGCGTTCTTGCGGCTGCCTTCGGGGAAGATGCCCATGGCATTGCCGCTGCGCAAGTGCTGCTGCGCAAGCCGGATCGACTCCTTGCTGATCCCGCCGCGCTTGACCGGGAAGGCGCCGAGCGTCCGGAACAACGTGCCGATCACCGGAATGTCGAACAGCTCGGCCTTGGCCATAAAGTGCACTTTGCGGTCGAGCGGCGTTCCGACTGTCGGAGGATCCCACAAGCTTATATGATTGGACGCCAGGACCAGCGGCCCGTCCAGCGGCACGTTCTCTTTGCCGATGACGGTATATCGAAACACGATGCGATACCAGATGCGAAAGAAGATTCGTCCGATACGGTACAGCATGGCTTACTCTTCCCCGCCTCTCTTCGCTTTGCAAAGATCGAGCACCGCGTCAACCACTTCCTGCAAACTCATGCCCGTGCTGTCAATCAGCACGGCGTCGTCCGCACGGGCCAGCGGCGATGCCTCGCGTTCGCTGTCCATGCGATCCCGCACGGCAATTTCCTCTGCCAATTGCGCCAGCGTGATGTCCGGATTGCTCAGCTCGCCGAATCTGCGGCGGGCCCGCTCTTCCACGCTTGCGGTCAAAAACACTTTGACCTCGGCGTTCGGCAACACGCGCGTGCCAATATCGCGGCCGTCCATGACGACTCCCTTGCCCGCAGCCAGTTCCTTCTGGAGGCCGACAAGAATTTCCCTTACGGCGGCAATGCTCGAGACGGCCGATACGTTGCGGTTGATTTCCGGCATCCGGATCGCTTCCGTCACGTCTTCGCCGTCCACGCGGACCCGCTGGCCTTGAGCGCCAGGCAGCAGTTCGATGTCCATGGCCCCCGCAATCGCCGTCACTTCATCCGCCTGCTCCGGCGAAACGCCTCTGCGAAGCGTCTTCCATGTAACGGCTCTGTACATCGCCCCGGTATCGATATAAATAAACCCGAGCGCGCCGGCCACCATGCGTGCTACCGTACTTTTGCCCGCACCGGCCGGACCGTCCAGCGCGATGTTGAAAGGTTTCAAACTTCCGGTCACTCCCCCGTCCATGTGAACAAAAAAGCAGGCACGCGCCTGCGAACGATGAAAATTATATCATATTTGCCCGCCGCTTGCAAAAAGCAATCGAAACAAAATCGACTTTATTCGCCGGCTGTCCCGGAAGTACGGGCGTCGCTCCAAGCCGTTTGTCGAAACGGTTCGCCTTCCAGCGGATCAATCCGAGTCACCACGTGACGGACGGACGGAATCGTCAGGAGCGCCTGCGCGATCAGCAGCGCCAGAAGCAGCGCAACAAGCGCCACACGGAGATAACGTTCGATTCTGGCGGAAAAGAGCGAGAACTGTTTGTCGTATGTAGGGGAATAACGTTTGCCGTTCATCCTTCGATCACCCGGTCCCTCAAATGGCATTAATCTCAGGATGCCCATAAAGGAGGCCGTTCAAAAGGATGACGATTATTTCTTGCGGAAATCGAGCTGGCGTTCGAAGCAGTAGCGAATGATCTTCTGCCGGTCGCGGTCGTTGATGTCGACGAACCGCATCATCACGAGCTGCTTGCCGTTCTCCAAATGCTTGACGCGCACCATTTCGCCTTTGAACGGCACGTGGTCGACGCGGCCGTTCTTGTAATGAACGAGCAGCCAGCATCCGGCCTGGTTGCCCATTTGCAGCGGAATGAACTTGTCGCAAAGAAAGGAAATGCCGCCGCCGCCGACATCGTCGGTCACGCCGATGAATTGAATCTGCTCGGTCAGCCGGACGGCGATTTCGAGCTCGGCTGGAACGCGCAGGAAGCTGCGCCGCTGCACCTTTGTAATCGATTCCAATTCCGGCATCTTGATGACGATGAGCCGGATGACATCTTCCTTGAACCCGAGCACGGAAGTTTGAAAATAATTCTTTACGCCGCCTTCCGTGATGAAATAGGCGGAAATTTCGTCACCGACATATAAACGCTTCAGCCGTCCCGTCTTCTGGCTGATCGGAACTTCCATCGTCAAATATTGCTCGTGAACGTCGGCGATTCGCGATTTCAGCTCCTCTTTGGCTTCTTCCTCGTCGATGGAATTGACTTGCAGGTACAGGATCTGATTGACCTTAGGAAGCAATCGCGTCACCTCTCGCGTTTTGGACATAAATCGATTATAACACGCTGCGGCGAATTGAACAGTAAAAAAAGAGGAGTTTGTCGACTCCTCCCCGAAAAAACGTCCCGGTTTCTTGGGACTATCATCCTATACGGTTTCGATCTTTTCTTCCAGCCCGGTATTCGCATTCAGAAAAATCCGATAGTTGGCGTTGTTCATTTTCCCCGTAAACTGGTAGCAGAGCACCTCTTCGTCGAGATCGTTTTTAATGATCGCCATCTCGCTGCCGCTCACCTGGAACCCCGGATTCAGCTCCTTCTTCGCCTGTTCCAGCGTCAAGGTCGGAGCCGGCCAGGTGCGTTCCTTATGCTCGAACAAATAGTCCGTCGCCTGCAGACCGATAATATCGCCGTTGTCCAGCGCCACTTTGACGACCACTTTCTCCGGGTAAATGATCGTGTCCTTCGACTTGCCGGCAAACGTCAGGCTGGCGACATTCTGGTATTCGTCGGCACTGACGAGCGTCATCGACGCGTAACCGTGCTTGTCCAGAAACTCCGCCGCCGCATCGCGCGCCGCGCGCGTATCGACCGTCTTGCCGCCCACCTGGCGAAGTGACATGAAAAAGACGAGTTGACCGCCTTTTTTGGCATAATCGAGCTGGACGTCCGTATTCGCCGCTTTGCCGGATACGCTGTACGTATTGTATTCGGTGCCGCCGCCGTTCTCGACAACCGCAAGTCCGGACGGGTCCGCCAGATCGAGAAATTTGGCCGCCTTCGTCTTGGCGTCATCCGCGGAAATGTCGGCGCCGCCAAGCGTCTGTAAGCTTCGCTTCTGCATGACGTTCATCATCGTCGGTCCGTAATTGAGCTCCGGAAACTGCCCGACGCTTTTGTCCATGGTCCGGAAGCCGTCGATGATGACGTTGTCCTGGTTCTCCTTCTGCGAGGCGAGCGCCACTTCGACGTCCATCCAGCGCAAATTGTTTGCCATCACCTTCGCCTGAACGCCCCGCAGCTCTTTCGTGATGTCGGACGAACGCTCGTACAACGTCTGCAGCGCCTTCATTTCCTCGTCCGACAGCGGGTTTTTGGTCAAATCGCGAACGGATGTACGGTACGTAAATTTATTGATCTGATCGAGAAACGCTTCGGTTTTGGTAAAAGGAAGCAGCGTCAGCGGCAGCGCGCTGATTTCGTTCTGCGCCTGGCTCGTCAGCCGCCATACGTTGACCAGCCCTTTGCGATGGTAATCGCCCGCATCGCCGCCCGCCGCCAGCGTATTGCCGAGTTCGGTATGCAGCTTGTCCATATGGTAGGACAAATCGTGGAAGTTGCGCTGGTATTGATTTTCCGCCTTGATGAGAATCGCATTTTTCTCCTGGTTCTCCTGGTAGCCCCAGACGCCGGCCCCGATCAGCGCAACAAGCGTCAACGGGAACAGGATGGCGCTCAATCTGGTGTACATGGGTAAGTCGCTCCTTTTGCGCATAGCCTGTATTGCCCATAGCTTTCGCCAGCGGCAACCTCTTTATGCAGCAACCGGGAGGGCCGTTGCAACAACAAATAACCCCGCTTCGGCGGGGTTATTGCGTTGCAGCCTATTTCTCTTTACTGTTCCTCGATTTCAAAATCATGCTGGTTGCTGCATATGCATTGGCGAAACCCGGTTTCGATTTTTCCTTTTTCCTTGCGGCCTTTCAGGATAAACCGTTCCCCGCATTGTTTGCACCGGATTATCACTTTGACCCCCGTTCCCGTTCCCGTCATACCTGCCCTCCCTTGCGATCAAATGTTGATTTCTTCTTCCCGCCTGACGACCCGAAGCGGCGATCTTGCGTTCGCGCGCTTGACTTTCAACATGCTGCGAATCCACAAATAGGCCATGAGCGGCGTAATCAGCCACACCCAATATTGTTTCTTCATCAATAAAATGTAATCGAACAGGCCGTGGTATATAATCGGAAAAACAAGCGAGTAAACGAGGTAGCGCTTCTCGCGCAAACGGTTGAATTTGGCTTTGCCCAAATGGTAACCCATCATGACGCCGAACAACGCATGGCCGGAAACCGGCAGCAGCGCCCGGTACAACAAATTAGAAAAGCTCGGGAAGCCGACGATCGCATACAGCACGTTCTCCATCGTTGCAAAGCCGAGCGCCGCGGCCACCGCGTACACGATGCCGTCATACGGCTCGTCGAATACCGTATGCTTGTATATGAAGAAATAAATGATGAACCATTTCAGAAACTCTTCGATTACCGCAGAGATGACGAACGAAAACAGCAGCGGATGTTCGCCCTCGCCGCCGATGCCCAGCACCAGCGAACGTTGCAATACCATGGTCGGGAATACGAGCAGCGCTCCGAATACGAACAGCTTCGCCACCATCGAAATCGGCTCCGGTTCGTAGCGGTCTTTCAAGTAAAAATACGACAGCAGCGCGATTCCCGGCGCTATGGCCGCAATCAGGATCGACAGCATCATGCGGGGCGTCCCTCCCTTCCGCTTGTTTCACGCCAGTCTGCCACTGTGTGTCGCCTACACCCATCCGCGATACCTCGAGGCTTCGGCCACTTTGCGAACGCCGGCCATATAAGCCGCCAAGCGCATATTGACTTGCCGGGTCTTATGAATATTATAGACATTTTCAAAGGCGTTTTCCATGACTTCTTGCAGTTTGGCAGCGACTTCTTGTTCCGTCCAGTAATAGCCTTGGTTATTCTGCACCCATTCAAAATAAGAAACGACTACCCCGCCCGCGCTGGCCAGCACATCGGGCACCAGCAGCACATCCCGCTCCGTCAAAATGTTCGTCGCCTCGAGCGTCGTGGGGCCGTTGGCCGCTTCGACTACGATGCCGGCCTGGATGTGCGCCGCGTTGTCGATCGTAATCTGGTTCTCGATGGCGGCGGGAACAAGAATATCGCAAGGCTTGACCAACAACTCGGCGTTCGTAATCGTCGATTTGAACAGCTTGGTCACCGTTCCGAACGAGTCCCGCCGGTCCAGCAATTCCTCGATATCGAGCCCTTGCTCGTCGTATAAAGCGCCGTAAGCATCGGAAATACCGACCACGACAGCCCCCGCTTCGTGCATAAACTTGGCCAGGAAGCTTCCGGCGTTGCCGAAGCCTTGAACGATCACTTTGGCGCCGGCGACTTCCTTGCCCCGTTTCTTCAGCGCCTGGTCGATCATGATCGTGACGCCTTTGGCCGTCGCCGTCTCGCGGCCGTGCGAGCCGCCCAGCACGAGCGGTTTGCCCGTGATGAAGCCCGGCGCGTCGAATTCGCGGATGCGGCTGTATTCGTCCATCATCCACGCCATAATTTGCGCGTTCGTCATGACATCCGGCGCCGGAATGTCCTTGCTTGGGCCGACCATCTGGCTGATGGCCCGCACATAGCCGCGGCTGAGCCGCTCCAGTTCGCGGAACGACATTTGCCGCGGATCGCAGATGATGCCGCCTTTGCCTCCGCCGTATGGCAGATTGACAATGCCGCACTTCAGGCTCATCCAGATCGACAGCGCCTTCACTTCGTCTTCGGTAACGTCCGGGTGGAAGCGCACGCCGCCCTTCGTCGGTCCGACGGCATCGTTATGCTGGGCTCGGTAGCCGGTAAACATGCGCATCGTTCCGTCGTCCATCCGCACCGGAATGCGAACGGTCAGCAGTCGCAGCGGCTCCTTGAGCAGTTCGTACATGTCGTCTCCGAAGCCGAGCTTGCCGAGCGCTTCCTTAATGACGATTTGTGTCGCATGCAGCACGTTGCGGTTTTCCGTTTGGGTCATCGCGCCATCGCTCCGTTTCTTTCCCTGACCTCGCAGGTCGGTTTGGTCAATTATCGCTTATCGTTTGCCGGGCTGCTGCTTCCTATGTATGGAATCCCCTTGGCCGCTCATGAAAAAAGCACCTCAAAAACGAAACCGTTTTTGAAGATGCTTTCCTGGAATCGTTCGGGGAGATCAACGGAAATGGGCGCAAAGCACTTGTACGGCGTTTGCTGCGATTACCACTTTGCCGTATTCTTCCAGAACTGCTCTTGTCACCGAAGTGGCTTCGCCAAACTCGGACAGTACGGCAATCAGCGCGTCGTAGCGTCCTTCCCGTTCCTCGGACTCCTCTTGACTGATTTGCAAAATATAGCAGCCTTTATATGCGAACAACGTTCCTCCATCGTCTACCAACGGAAGAATGACATTGGCCATGCGCACCAGATCTTCGAAGTCGCGGAACGCGTAAGAAATGAGTTCGCTTTGCTCCAGCGTCACTTCCATTTCGTAAACGTCTTCGTCTTCCTCTTGCTCCGCTTCGTTGTCGCGGGGGCCGTCCATCTTGCCGCGAGTGACGATTACGACCATGCCTTGCGCAGGCAAGCCGAACACTTCCACCGCAAGCGGTCCTGTCGCGTCGAACCCGAGCTCCGAGTAAGCCTGTTCCATCATTTCGCTAAACAGCTCATGCACCTTCGGAATCTCCCGCCACAAGTCGTCTTTGTGAATGCCGCGTTCGGACAAATCGTCGAACGTGAGGAAAATCCTGATTTTGTCCGAGGTCAAACGTTCAATTTTCATAGGGGATCCTCCTTGCACGAACAGTTTCTCGCTGCGTCATTTCACATTAATAAAATATGTTTGCTGCCTCAAATGTTTCTTCCGAACGCGGAAAATAATGAGAATACCTCAATAAAGGCACCTCATGGACGAGCGACCGCGCAAGCTGATGCGGCAAAGAAACTACTTGCTAGTATTATAGCATGTAATTTCGGTATATGCGAAAGTAACGAACATGGAAAACGCCCCACTGCCGTGGGGCGCTTTGCAGCGAAGCGGATGCGGGATCGAGACGCTATTGCTTGATGGGCGACACTTCGGCGCCTTCCGCCAGAATATCGTCGATTTGCTGCTGGAGCTGTGGATCGCGGCTGGCGAATTTGTGCACTTCCTTTTCAAGCGACGCGGAATTCGCCTCCGTTTCGCTCAATGGAGCGCGCGGCTGCTGCTCCGCCGGCTTCGAATCCCCGCGATAATGCGCCATCTTATCGGTTGCGATGCTGCCGAGCGTATCGGCCAAACTGGAAAATCCGGCAAAACGAAGCGACCTGCCGCTTCGATTCCACATCACGACTGCCGCGGCGCCCAATACGCCGCCAACTAAAAACGCACCTAGTTTCATCATGGCTCCTCCTGACGTTGTGATGCATCTAGCACGTATTGTTAGCCAACGGCAGCTCCTTGATGCCAGCGAAAAATAGGAAATTCGAACCCCGCAAGCAATTCGGCATTTCATGGTACAATAGGGAAACCGACAAAACAAGACAAGGGGAACCATCCATGAACAGCACGTTCGTTTCCTTGACCAAACAAGGCGCGGCTCTCTTGACCGTTGCGACGCTGTTGGCCGCCTGCGGCAGCACGCCCGCCGGAAGCGGCGGCGCCTCGTCCGCGCCGGCTTCCGCAGCCGTTTCCGCGTCGCTCGCGCCGTCCGCTTCCGCCACTCCCACTCCTGCGGGGTCGCCGTCCGCCGCTGTTTCGATCGCTCCGGGTGCAAGCGCCGCGACACCGACGCCATCTCCATCGCCTGCGGCCAAGTTATACCGACTGAACAAAAACTACGATGTGGTGCCAATCGGCCCAAACGGCAACAAAAAAGTCGTGCTGCTCACGTTTGACGACGGCCCGAAGGACAAAACGATGGTCGACTCGCTGCTCGGCACGCTGGGCAAACACAAAGCCAAAGCGATTTTTTTCGTGCTTGGTTCAAAGGTCAAACAAAATCCGGACCTGCTGAAACAAATTTACGCCAGCGGGCATACGATCGGCAATCATACCTGGTCGCACAGCCAACTTAATAAATTAAGCGACGCCCAAGGCGATGAAGAATTCGACAGCACTCAGCGCATCATCCGCGAGACGATCGGCATCACGCCGGTATTTTTCCGTCCGCCGAACGGCATTTCCACCGACCATCTGAACGAACGTTATCCGAAGGAGCACGTGCTGCGGATGAACTGGTCCAACGGCTCGCTCGACTGGGCAGACAACCAGCACAAGCCGGCGGGAGTGATCCAGTCGGTGCTTGACCAGCTTCATTCGGGAAGCAACATTCTCATGCACGAGCTCGCCTGGACAACGGAAGCGCTGGACGAGCTGTTGACGAAGCTGGAGGCGCTCGGTTATGGCTACGTCGATCCGGCGACTATCGAAACGCCGTAATACCGCCGTTCGCAAACGAAGAGCCGCCGGCCCGATAGGGGCCAGCGGCTCTTTCCATTCATGCGGCGCAACGCAGCGCCGGCTTCTTACAAATATTCGTTTTCGTGGCGAGCTTTCAGCCGCACCCAGCGGCGTTCCACTTCGTTCTCGAAATTTTGCAGCGCTTCTGCGTATTCGACCTTGACCATGTGCTTGGTTTTGCCCATCGTCTTCAGCCAGTCGCCGACCGGCACGCGTTTGCCCTTCTCTTCCGGGTTGTACGTGATCGTCGTTACGCCGCGCTCGATTTCGTAGAGCGGGAAGAAGCAGGAATCGACGGCGGCGCCGATAATTGTCGTGCCTTCCTTCTCTTCCGACAGCCAGTTCAGCGGACACGTGATCAATATTTTGCCGTACACGAGCCCTTCATGCTGCGCGTACCACTGAGCTTTAGCCGCCTTCTTGACCAAATCCTGCGGGAACGATTCCGAACCGGTGAACACGTACGGGATGTTCGTCGCCGCCATGATTTGGGCCGTGTCCTTGTGATGGAACAGCTTGCCGCCCTGGTGCTTGCCGACGTTCGAAGTCGATGTCCGGTGGCCGAGCGGCGTCGAGTAGCTGAGTTGTGCACCCGTGTTCATGTAGCCTTCGTTGTCGTATTCGAGAATAATCATCTTGTGATTGCGCAGCGCCGCGCCGATCGCCGGACCCATACCGATGTCCATGCCGCCGTCGCCCGTAATCATGACGAACGTGAAGTCGTCCTGCAAGTTCAAATGGTCGAGCTCGCCGCGGCGTTTGCGTTCCCAGAACATCTCGACGACACCCGACAGCGTGGCCGCGCCGTTCTGGAACAGGTTGTGGATATACGTCGCCTTGTGCGCGCTGTACGGATAACCGGTCGTAACGACCATCGCGCAGCCGGTATGAAACAGCGATACGATGTCGCCTTCGATGCCTTTGAAGAACAGCTCAAGCCCGGAGAAAATGCCGCAGCCCGGACATGCGCCGTGCCCCGGCGCAATCCGCTTCGGTTTGCCGGTGAGCGCGCGCAGCGGGGGGACCCGAACGTTCAGCTTGCCGGTCGTTTCATCCTTTGTTACCGTAATCAGCCCGGTTTTCAAATCCTCGAACTTCATCGGGTTGAGCACCCGTTTCGGCGCCTTCGTCGGATCGCCCGGCGTATGGCCGTGGTAATCGAACGGCACTTCGACTTTGCCTTTGTGCAGCGCGTCAAGCGCATATTCGAACATCGCATGGCCGTCTTCGGCGTAGAAGTCTTTGCCGCCAAGGCCGTAGATGCGGCTGACAACCATCGTCGAGCTGTTGCCGTGGGTGAACAGCGCGGCTTTGATTTCGTTCGTCATGTTGCCGCCGTAAGCGCCGTACGAATCCGCACGGTCGCCGACGGTAAGCGCCTTGACGTTCTTAAGCGCTTCGGCGATCGCCTTCTGCGGGAACGGACGGATCATGTTCGGCGCAATCGAGCCGGCCTTGATCCCTTTCTCGCGCAGCTGGTCGACGACGTCTTTAATAATTTCCGACGAAGAGTTCATCAGGAACACCGCAACTTCGGCGTCTTCCATCCGGTACAGATCGAGAATCGGATAGTCGCGGCCGGTCAGTTCGGCGTATTCCTGGCGAATCTGGTCGAATACCGCTTCGGCGCGGTACATCGCCTGCGATTGCTGGTAGCAGTTGTTGATATAGTCCGGCTCGTTCATGTACGGGCCGACCGTAATCGGATTGTTGCGGTCAAGCACGTCCGGATAGCCGACCGGAGGCTGCGCGCCGATGAACGCGTGTACGTCCTCGCGCTTAGCAAACGTTTGGACGCGGCGCTTCTGGTGCGAAGTGAAGTAGCCGTCCGACGCGACCATGACCGGCAGGCGCACGTCCGCATGCTCCGCCAGCTTGAGCGCCATGATGTTCATGTCGTATACGGCTTGAGGATCGCGGCACATTACGATCGGCCAGCCGGTGTTGAGCGCAAAGTACAAGTCGGAATGATCGCCGTGAATGTTGAGCGGACCGGATACCGAACGGCATACGAGGTTCAGCACCATCGGGAACCGCGTGCCGGACTGCACCGGCATCTGCTCCAGCATGTACAAATACCCGTTCGCGCTCGTCGCGTTGAATACGCGACCGCCTGCGGTCGAGGCGCCGTAGCACACGCCCGCCGAACCGTGCTCGCCGTCGGCCGGAATCAGTACAACGTCGTGCTGGCCGCTCGTTTTCATCAAGTCCAGAAACTGGGCCACTTCCGTGGACGGGGAAATCGGGAAGTATCCCATAATATGATAATTGATCTGGTGCGCGGCATAAGCGGCCATTTCGTTGCCGGATTCGTATACCATCCGCTGCTCGACTTTGCCTTGCCCGATCTCTCTCTTGATCTCAATCGCCATCGGTCACACATCCTTTTCTCAAGGTAGTTCCTTACGAACGGGCCGGAACGTCATCCGTTGCTGACAGCCAGGTCGAAACGATGCGCAATGCGGTGCGTTTCGCCGTAGCCGTCCGTTTCGCGTTCGCCCGACAGGGCTTCGGTCGGACAGGCGGCGACGCACTTCAAGCAACCTTTGCAATATTGGTAATCGATGCCTTCGAGGAACATCTGCGGACGGCCTTTCTTGTCGGGACGCTCTTCCCAGACGAAGCAGAAATCCGGGCAGACGTTGTCGCAGGCTGCGCAGTGAATGCACTTGTCCTCGTAGTAGTGCGGCATCATGCCCGAGCGGGAGATGCTCAAATCTTTCAGGATGCTGTTGCCCGGGTTCGTCACCATGCCGCCCATCGGCTGCGTGGCGTAACCGAGCACCGGCGTATCCATCCGAACGAACGACGGCATCGAGACGCCTTCCGGAAGCTCGTACGACTGGAATTTCACTTCGTTGAAACCGCGGTCGAACGTGCGCAGCGCCGGATCGACGGCCTGCGGATATTTCTTCTCCAGCGACTTGCGAATGACATCCTTCATGATCTGCGGATCAAGGAACGGACAGAGCCGAAACAAGGCGCCCAGCATTGCCATATTGGCGCGGTTCTTCTCTTCGAGCGAAATGCCGGTCGCGTCGATGACGGCGATTGTGCCGCCGACAATCCGCAGCTTGTCTTTCAGTTCGGCCGGTTCTTTGGTCGAGTTGACCAGCACCGTGCTGTCTTCGTAGATGCCGCTGCTGACGTTGACCGTCTTTGAAAGCGCTTCATGGAAAATGCCCACGACATGCGGCCGCTCTACCGGCGACGTATCGCGAATGTTCGTGTCGATATCGCAGAACCGGATGTGGGCTTTAACAGGCGACCCTTTCTTCTCCGAACCGTACGACGAGAAACTGACGCCGTTAAGGCCGGCGCCGACGACCCCCGCTTCGGCAAGCATCTTGCCGGCGAGGTTCGCGCCGAGCCCGCCGATCGATTCCAACCGAATCTCGAAAAATCCCAATTCATTCTTCTTCGGCAGTATGGACATTCCGTGCGTTCCCCTTTCCTGTACCGGGCGCATGACGCGCAGCCGCAAGGACATCTGAAATGTGACAAAATCGTTACAACTATTATAACAGGGGAATAATTCCGTGGCAACAGATTTGTGACCCGTCCCTCGTGGCCCCATGCAACAAAAGGATGCGCAGCCAATCGACCGACGGCTGCGCCTCATTTCAGATATATAACAGCGGTATTATGGAGTATAACAGTTTACCGCTTCACCATGGCAATCGGTACCCTTCGAGCCAGAACGACCAGCCAATTACTGCAACAATGAGCAGGACGAACATGCCGAGCAATACGCCGAAAAAAAGCGGGGTCCACTTTCGTTTCGAGGACTCGTGCACCGCGCCGCGCGGCGGCAAAAAAAACTCGCTTCGGGCATCGTTGACCGCTGCCGCCCGCCCGTTTCCCGCGCCTTGCGGCAGGCGCTCCGTTCCGGTTTTCACTTGTTATCCCTCCGGTATCTGATGATGCAGCCCATTACAAAATCTATCATAAAATGCGCGAGGATCGGTGTCCATAGACTTCCGGTCCGAATATAAATCCAACCCAGGCCATAGCTGATGCTGAATACGAGCCCTGTCATCAACCAATGCCGCAAATAGCGGATATGAATGGCCGCAAACAGGATGCTGGTCCAATACGGGCCGAACGCATGCTGTACGGCGCCGCGAAACAACAGTTCCTCGCAAATGGCGACGACGAGCGAAATAACGGCGATATGCCACAGCGGCCGATTGCGGAACAGCATGTCGTTGACGCCGCCGTCGTCCCCCACCTCTTCGGGCACGAAGCGCGCGATCAGCAGGTCGGCAATCAGCACGACGGCGGCGAAGCAGGCTCCCCACAGTACGATTTCCTTCGGATCGTCGAATCGCAACCTCGCGAAGATGTCGCGATTATGCTGAAAAAAGAGGACGATCATTCCGATAATAAGAGTGAGCGCTTGCGTTACATACAAATTAATGAGCAGCATCCGGTCGTCGATCGCCGATATATCGACTTTGCGGAGCCGAATTTGCTTCCAATCCCACTTTTTCATCATGCTTCCGCCTTTTGCCGTCATCGTATTCCAATTTGGTTGCGATTCCCCTATACTAACCAAGTGCAGCCAAAGAGGAAGCGGGTTCTAGTTCAAACTTATAGATAGAGGAGCTTACTATGGAAAAGCGGCTTACAAGATCCGACACTGTTTTTTTGCTTCTGTTCATTTTTATGCTGATCTGCGCGATCGGCGCTTTTTTCTACGGCGTCCAGGTCGGGACCAACCGCACGGAAGCCAAACACGCTGACGCCGTCAAGGCGCAGGAAGAAGCAAGCAAAACGTTTACCGCCTACCACCAGACTTATCTCGTCTCCTTTTATCATACGATCTATTTGCCGAATCGCGATTTTCAGAGCGCCTGGTTCAAAGCCATGAACGATCTGCAGACGGGCAAGGGCACGTCCGACCCGGCCGCCACGATCAAGGACCTCGGCAAGCTGGCGGAAGACAAGTACGACGCCGTCGCAAACCAGTCGATGCCGGAATCGTCGCCGCTGCTGAAGGAAGCGCACGAAAACGTGCTGAAGAGCCTCAAGCTGTTCAGCCAGGCGGCCAAAAGCTTCCAAAGCAAAGCCAACGCGCTGAAAGGCAACGTGTTGATGGACGAGCTCGGCAAGGACGCGAATTTCGCCGAAGCGAAAAACTACGCGCTGCTGGCGCAAAAAGGCTTTTACGACTCGATTGTCAAATGGAACGAAAGCTTTACGCTCGATTTGAAGGGGCTCGACCTTCTCGCTTCGGACAAGCTGTCGCTGGCCGACTGGGGCAAGCTGAACCTGAATTTGAAAAATGCGTACCTGGCGCAGCTGCTGGTGAAAGACAAGCAGTTCCAGCCGTTTACGCCGCAGGACCTCGCCGAACGCATCGACGAAACGATCAAGTCGGATCAGGCGAAAAAAATGAACGCCGATTCCGTTCCCCAGCTGGCCGAGCTGTTGATCGGCACCGGCGCCGTCAGATCGGGCGACTTCCTGAACGGCAAGGCTAAGTATTATACGGACGAACCGCTCCCTCAGTTGCCGTTCTTCACGAATTGATTGCAGCAAGCGCAAATCCGCTTCCTGCCGGGCGTTCGACGCCGTGGCGGAAAGCGGATTTTTTTAAGTGCGTCTTCAGTCGTATGCGAAACCGTTCAGCGCCGCTACGGCGGCCATGCCGCCTTCGACGTTGATGGCATTGCCGAAGCCTTGGCGGCGCAAATAATCGCATACCATCGCGCTGCGGACGCCATGCGCGCACATGACGTAAAGCGGCACGCCGTCAGGCAATTCGTGCAGCCGGCCGGGAATCGTTTGCATCGGAAAATGGATCGTTCCTTCCAGATGATAATACGACCACTCTTCCGCTTCTCTTACATCGATGATCGCCGCTTCCCGCAGCTCGCCGTTCGTCAACCGCTTGTGAAACGTTTCGGCATCGATCTGTTCCATTGCGACTCCACCCTCTCCTCCAGCGCTTATCTCGTACAATAACGAAATTCGGCCGACGGAGCAACTTTTCCCGCAACGGAAGCCCGCCGCATTTTAAGATTAATTTGTGACACTTGTCGGACAGCGGCGTTTGCGCTATTGACACCCCTTCGAAGAGCATGGTAAAGTAACCACATTATAGCCTTTCAAAAGCGATGATGGAACCAAACATCCGAACGCCGACAGAGAGCCGGTGGCTGGTGGAAACCGGCGGCATGTACGATGTGGAGCATTCCGGAGCTGCCGCGCTGAACGAAATCATGTAGGCGCCGGCCGGCAAGGAGCCGTTACAGTCCCCGGTTGCGGCAAGGATGACGCGATCGTTTCCGATGATGGATACGATGCGGCGGCACCTGCCGGGCACGAGTCTTGCGATTCGTGCGCGTTTAACCGATGAGGCCGTCCGCGCAAGCGTCCGGCGAACTAGGGTGGTACCACGAAACAGACTCTCGTCCCTTGATACGGCATACGTATGGGGCTGGGAGTTTTTTGTTTTGTCGGGAAACATAGCTTCATGGCAGGTCAAATCTCTAGGGAGGGCATTCAATCATGTACAAAGTATTGGTTTCGGATCCGATCAGCGATATGGGGATTCAGCAGCTGTACGACGCCGGAGACATCGCCGTCGAGAAGAAAACGGGCTTGTCGGAGGATGAGCTTGTCGCCATCATCGGCGAATACGACGCACTGCTCGTTCGCAGCCAGACGAAAGTGACCGAGCGGATCATGGCAGCGGGAAGCAAACTGAAGGTGATCGGCCGCGCCGGCGTCGGCGTCGACAACATCGACCTCGAAGCGGCCACGCAGCGAGGCATCGTCGTTATCAACGCGCCGGACGGCAATACGATCGCTACATGCGAGCTGACGTTTGCGATGATGATGAGCGTGGCCCGGCAAATTCCGCAAGCGTACAAAAAAACGACAAGCGGCGTCTGGGACCGCAAAACGTTCGTCGGCGTCGAGCTGCGCGGCAAAACGCTCGGCATCATCGGAATGGGCCGCATCGGCAGCGAAGTGGCCAAGCGGGCCAAAGTGTTCGGCATGGAAGTGCTCGGCTACGACCCGTTCCTGACGGAGGAGCGTGCCGAGAAGATCGGCGTCAAGCTGCACACCGTCAACGAAATCGCCGAGCAGGCCGATTTCATCACGGTGCATACGCCGCTGACGAACGAAACGCGCGGCATCGTCGGCAGTGCCCAATTCGCGCGGATGAAGAAAGGCGTGCGCATCATCAACTGCGCCCGCGGCGGCATCGTCGACGAAGGCGCGCTGCTTGAAGCGATCGACCAGGGCATCGTCGCCGGCGCGGCGTTCGACGTGTTCGTCGACGAACCGCCGACGACGGACCATCCGTTCCTGAATAACCCGAAAATTATCGTCACCCCGCACCTTGGCGCCTCGACGATCGAAGCGCAGGAGAACGTGGCGATCGACGTTTCCGAGGAAGTGCTGCACATCCTGCGCGGCGAACCGTTCAAAAACGCGGTCAACATGCCGCCTGTGCCGGCCGCTATTCTTGGCAAGCTGCAGCCGTACTTCACCCTCGGCGAAAAACTGGGCCGCTTCGTAGGCCAAATGAGTGAAGGCGCTGTGCAGGAAATCGCCGTCAACTACTCCGGCGAGCTGGCGGACGTCGACACGACGCCGCTGACCCGCTATATTGTGAAAGGCGTGCTTTCCAACCATCTGGGCAGCGAAGTGAATATCGTCAACGCGCTGCACTTGGCCAAATCGCGCGATCTCGGCATCGTCACGCAAACGTCGACGGCGACGAAAGGCTTCACCAACCTCGTCACCGTCAAGCTGCGCACGAAGCAGGAAGAGCGCACGATCGCCGGCACGCTGCTCGCCGGCTTCGGCGAACGGATCGTGCAAATCGACCAGTATCCGGTCGACGTGGCGCCGGCCGGCAACCTGCTGCTCATCTCGCACAACGACAAACCGGGCATCATCGGCCGTGTCGGCACACTGCTCGGCAGCATCGACGTCAACATCGCCACGATGCAGGTCGGCCGCAAAGGGGTCGGCGGCTCGGCGATCATGGTGCTCGTCGTCGACAAGCCGGCGACGGACAATGTCGTCAAGGAGCTGTCGAAGCTCGAGGAGCTGACGAACGTCAAAGAGTTGACGATGTAAGCCAAATCTGGGTTTTGTTGCAATCGCCCGTGCTTCTCGCGCGGGCGATTGTTTCACGAGCAACAAGATTATTCGTCTTCTCCCCCGTTTTCCCGACAAATTGCCGCATCACGCTGCGCAAAACCTAGGCATATCCGAACATATTTCCCTATATGTCAGCATAAAACATGAAAAGCTTTTGAATTGCGAAATAGACCTGAACGGAATATATTCTCCGGAGTCCCCATCTGCCCGCTATCCCCTTCGCTCAGACTGGAACGGAGTTGTCCTCTCCGCAACTTCCTTTCTGCCCGCTATCCCCTTGACTCAATCTCAAGCATCAACAACTTGTATCCCTTTTCAAGAAAAGTGCCTCTTGCGATGCAGTGACACCATTCGGGTATACCCTGCAAACTCGATACATCCAAACACCAATTTGAGCAGACGGGATAACCGGCAGACGCGAACTTCTGCCGAATATATGCACGCTCGCCGCCGCACCAGCTTGAGCCAATGGGATAACCAGCAAACACATACTTCAGTTAACCACTTTAGCATGGCTTGGAATGTCAGCGAACGATGGCTGATTTCAGCCTTACTATGATGGGAAACAGTTCCCTTCGCTTAACCTGACAACATGTTTGGGTTCGGGGTTCGGGGTTAGCTTCTGTCTTTATCGGGGTCCCTCAATGATGGGTGAACACGTTTAGCGGAGGTTATCACGATGTCGAAGGTTCGATGAGATGGAACTCTTCAAAATAGCCCGTTTTTCCCGAAATAGCCAATCAAACATGGCCTATTTCGAGCTTAACACCGCTTAACACCGAAAAAACGGCACCCCGCCGCCTGACCCAGGCCGGGATGCCGTTTCGTTATGCTGCCAGCACTTGCCGATTTACCGCTTGTTGAAAATATCCGTCAGCACCGGCACGATTTGCGATTTGCGCGAGACGACGCCTTTCATGATCGCCCGATTGCCGTCCAGCTTGACGCTGTAAGCTTGCTCCACGGCGTCCGCCGCGCTGCCGAGCGCAAGACCAACCGAGTCGTTGTTCAAGATGTCGGTGACGACGAACAGGAACAGGTCAAGCCCTTTCTTCGCGATGATGTCGTTCAGCGCCACTTCCAGTTCCGCTTGCTTCGCCAGCACGTCGTTTACATCGACGGCGTTGACTTGCGCGATTTCCACTTTGGACGCGCCCATCTGGAACTCTTTGGCGTCGAGGGAGATCAGCTCCTGGATCGTCTTTTTGCTCAGGTCGGCGCCGGCCTTGAGCATATCAAGCCCGTACACTTGTGCGTCGACGCCGGCGATAGCCGCCAGCTCCTGCGCCGCGGCTATGTCCTGGGACGTGCAGGTTGGCGATTTGAACAGCAGCGTATCGGAGATGATCGCCGACAGCATCAGCCCGGCAATCGGCTTCTCGATGGCGACGCCGTTCTCTTTGTACATCTTGTTCAGAATCGTCGCCGTGCAGCCAACCGGCTCGGCGCGATAGTACAGCGGTCCGCTCGTTTCGAAGTTGGCGATCCGGTGATGGTCGATGACTTCCGTTACCGTCACTTGATCGATGTCGGAGACGCTTTGCTGGCGCTCGTTGTGGTCGACCAGGATGACGTGCTTCGTTTCGCCGGCAACTGCCTCAACCAGTCGAGGCGCGGATACGCCAAACGAATCGAGCGCAAATTGCGTTTCGCCGTTGACGTTGCCCAGGCGCACCGGCTCGACGTCCTGGCCGAGCTTCGTTTTCAAGTCCGCATACGCGATGGCGGAGCAGATTGTGTCGGTGTCCGGATTTTTGTGACCGAAAATAAGTACCTTAGCCATGGTTATTACTCCTCATTCCGATAGTTTTTATGCGTGAATAGAATACAACAGAATGGCACCACAATCAAGATTGCCTTGCAAAGATCAGCTTATCTTCGAAGCGCCTGCCTTGAAACGCTCATTTTCTGAATGGCGCCGCGCCGCGGGGCAACGAGATCGTGAATGTAGTGCCTTTGCCAAGCGCACTCTGGGCGCGGATCGTGCCGCGATGGGCGTCGATCAGGTTCCGCACGATGGCCAGCCCCAGACCGGTGCCGCCGGAGCTGCCCCGGGTGCGCGCCTTGTCCGCCTTGTAGAAGCGTTCGAAAATATAAGGCAAATCCTCCGGCGGAATGCCGCTGCCTTCGTCGGCAATTTCCAGCAGGACGTCGTCGCCCTCCGTCCAGCCGCGCAGCGCGATGCCCGCATGCTCCGGCGTATGGCGGATCGCGTTGTCAAGCAGGTTTGTCAGCACCTGCTCCAGCCGGTCTTCGTCGGCGCTTGCGAGCGCAAGCGGCGCACCGCCGAGCTCCAGCTCCAGCCGAATGCCGCGCTCCTTGCACAGTGCCAGAAACTTGCGATGCACCCGCTTCAGCAGCTGCGTCAATTCGACTTCTTCAAAGCTGAGCTCGAGATGTCCGGCTTCCATCCGCGCCAGATCGAGCAAATCTTTCACGAGCCGTCCCATGCGCAGCGATTCGTCGTGGATGACCTGCGCCATCTCCTGGCGCTCTTCGGGCGTTGCCGCGATATCGTCGACCAACGCCTCGCTATAGCCCTGCAGCATCGACAGCGGCGTGCGCAGTTCGTGCGATACGTTGGCTACGAAATCTTTGCGCAGCTTGTCGAGCCGATGCTCCTCGGTCACGTCGCGCAGCACGGCAACAGCGCCGCGCACCTGATCGCGCGAGTACAGCGGCGCCATTACCACCGACCATACGCCGCTCTGCACGTGCAGCTTCGTCGTCACCTGCCGCGCTTCCTTTGCCACCTCGCCGAACAAATGCCGCAGCGGCTGCGGCACAAGCCGCTTGGGCACAAGCATCCGCGCATCTAGCCCGTTGCCGCGATACCCCTCCATGTCGCTCCCGGCCAGGTCTGGCAAACTGTTGTCGTGGCCTTCCTGTTCGTCCCAGCCAATGCGGTTCCACGCTTCGAGCAGTTCTTCTCCGTGCGGGTTGGTGAAGATGACGCCGCCTTCCGCGTCAAACGAAATGACGGCATCCGCCATGCTGTGCAGCACACTGCCAAGATTTTCTTTTTCGTAATGCAGCGCTTTGATCGTTTCGTCAAGCCGTTCCCCCATCCGGTTGAACGTGACCGCCAATTCGCCGATTTCGTCCGAGGACACGACCGGCACGCGGTTGCCGTACTGTCCGTGCGCAATCAGGTCGGCCGTGTTGCGCAGCCGCACGAGCGGCCGGGTGATCCGGGTAATCAGGAAAAATGCCAGGAATGTGGTCAGAATGAAGCCGATGAACGAAACAAATGCGAACAGCTTCTTGATATACGTTTGCATGTTCTCGACGGATTTCTTCGATTGGTAAACGACGGCCGCCTCCGAAACCGGCTTGCCGGTTTTCTGCACCGGCGCCGCGGCGAGCAAATAGTCGTTGCCGTCCGTCCCCTTGAAAGCGTGAATGAGCGTATTGCCGGCAGCCAGCTGCTGCATATCGGCGGCTCCCAACGCCTGGTCGAGCGTGCCGATGCCAACTCCGCCGAACAGGAGCGCCGCCGCCCCGGCCGCCCGGTCGAGCGGCGTCATCAGCAGCGCGGCATCCTGCGTGCGCAGAAAATCGTTCGTCAGCGTCACGTAAGCGGACTCGTCCGTTCCCGCGGTGGCGGACCCGGAATCCGGCCAGGCGTCCAGTTGATGCAGCGCCACTTCGCCGGCGATTTTCTGCGTCAGGCGCAGCAGGCTGTCGCGCTGGTCGTTTTCTTTCGGAAAGCTGGTGTCGATATATTGAAAAAGAAACAAGCCCAAGATGACAAGCACCACCGCCACGAGACCGATGATTGTCATCCAAAGCTTGCCTACGACGCTTTTGAAAATATTCACTATTTGGGCACCTCGAGCTTGTAGCCTACTCCCCACACGGTCGTAATCATCGCCGCCGCGTCGGGCGACACTTTATTCAGCTTCTCGCGCAATCTCTTGACGTGAGTGTCGACCGTGCGCAAATCGCCGAAAAACTCATAGTTCCACACGTCCTTGAGCAAATCCTCGCGGGAGAACACTTTGTCCGGCGACACGGCCAAATAATGCAGCAGCTCGTACTCCTTCGGCGTGAGCGCCACTTCCTGGCCGTCGGCGCTGACGCGATGCGCGTCGTGCTCGATGACCAGATGCGGGAACACGATATCGTTGCCGGACGACGCATCCTTGGACAAGTAAGCCGTCACCGACGCCCGGCGCAATATCGCCTTCACGCGGAAAATGACTTCGCGCGGGCTGAACGGCTTGACGACGTAGTCGTCCGTGCCAGCTTCGAAGCCTTGCACGCGGTTCGCTTCTTCGCCTTTGGCCGTCAGCATGATCACCGGTGTCGCTTTCGACTGGCGCAGCCGCGAGCATACTTCGATCCCGTCGATGCCGGGCAGCATCAGATCGAGCAAAATCAAATCGTAATCGTAGTCGAGCGCCTTCTGCAGCGCCGACTCTCCGTCCTCCGCCTCGTCGATCCGATAGCCTTCCTTCTCGAGGTACATCCGCAGCAAACGGCGGATGCGCTCTTCGTCGTCGACGACCAGGATGTGGGCTTTCGATTCCATGTCCAACACCTCTCTCTTTCAACGGAAAGTATGCTTGTACCCTGCAGCTGCGCCTGCCGGCAGGCAGCGTGTCGGCCTTACACGCCCGCGTAGGAGTGCAAGCCGGCAATGACCAGGTTGACGCCGATCAGTGTAAACATGACGACCAGGAAGCCAATGACGGCCAGCCACGACGAACGTTTGCCCTGCCAGCCGCGCGACAGGCGGAAATGCAAGTAAGCGGCGTAGAACAGCCAAGTGATGAGCGCCCACACTTCCTTCGGATCCCAGCCCCAGAACCGGCCCCACGCTTCCGCCGCCCAGATCATGGCGAAGATCAGCGCACCGAGCGTAAAGATCGGGTAACCGATCGCAATCGAGCGGTAGGCGATTTCGTCCAGATCCTCGGGGTCCATGCCTTTCAGCATCGGGCTGATAAACGCGGCGAGCGGCCGGCGGACGATAAGCCGCAGCAAGCCATAAAGCACGAGACCGGACACGAGCGACCAGACGACGGTGTTCAGCTTGCGGCCCGCGCTGGCGCCCTTGAGCCATGACGGCGCTTCGAACAACGGTTCTTCGATGCCGAGCCACGGCTTCATTTCGACAATTTTCCCGTCATGCGGCTTAAAGATCGGGGGCAGCACGTATTGCGCTTCGACCGTGCGCACTTCGTCGGCGGCGCCTTTCAGCCCCGGCACGGTTATTTCTTCGGTGAACACCGCTTTGTAGCCGGTGGCATTCCACGTAAATACCGAACCGATGAAGGCGACGATCAGAATGATGAAGAAGATCGTAAACTCCAGCCACCGCTTTTCGCGTCGCGCGGTTTTGGAATCGTCCTTGAAGTTGACCGTCCGCAGCAGGTGCATCAGCCCGCCGGCGAAACCGACGGCAAAAAACGCTTCTCCCGTCGCCGCGGTGGTGACGTGGATTTTCAGCCAGTAGCTTTGCAGCGCCGGAATAAGCGGCTGGATTTCCTGCGGGAAGACAGCGGCATACGCCAGAATGATGATGGCGACCGGCAGCGCGAACGCGCCGATAATATGCTTGCGATAAATGGCGAACACGATCAGGAATGCGAACACGATCATCATGCCGAGGAACGTCATGAACTCGTACATATTGCTGGTCGGAATGTGGCCGGCCAAATGCCAGCGGGTGAAGAAAAAGAGCAAATGAAAGACGAAACCGGCGACAGCGACGGCAAACGCCACGGCGCCCCACCGCTTCTGATGCTGCTCGGGGTCGCGCCCGCTCCATACTTTGCCGGCGATCGCCAGCACGAACAGCAGAAACGCCACGCAATATAACGCGAAAGCGATAATGAAATACGAGCTGCTCGGCTTGCTGATCGAATCGAATAATGCGGTCACGAAGCGTTCCCCCCAGCTTCCATCAATGATTTCGGTTCCAAGTATATCCCGGTTTTGCCCAGCGCAGACGCCACTTCGGTGCGTATGCCGTACCAATTTTTGTTCGTGTGGCCGCCGAGCGCCAGATGGCCTTTGTCGACGCGCAGCCAGACGCGGCGATGCTGCCAGTAAAAGCCCATGATCAGACCGATCATCGAGATGGCGGCGCCGGTCCAAATATAAGGCATCGCTTTATCGACGCGAATGTTCAAATAGCTTGTGTAGCCGGCAATTTCGACGTTCTCCATCGATCCGGCGGCGATTTCGACTTTGGCGCCGATCGCGCCGTTGACGTCGTTCTGGCGGAACTCCTGCTTGTCGATTTCGCGCGGGAAGTAAAGGAACGGCTCGCCGCTTGCGGCCAGGTTCGGTCCGGTGATGATGAAAATGAACGCCGGCGCATCCGGGTTGTTCGACTTGGAGATCGGCTGCCCTTTGTCATCGAGCCCGAATTCCGGGTAATACCCTTTCACCTTCAGTGTGTAAGGCCCGGCCTTGTATTCGCTCTCCGGATTGGTCATCGAAAGACGAAACGGCCCGAAGCTTTCGCCGGTTTGTTTGTTCGTGATGCTGGCGTTGACGGCAAGCAGCGTCGGCGTTTCCGCGAAATCGAACTGGTACGCCTGAAACCCCTTGTAGTCGAACGGCTTGTTGACGAGAATCGACTGCCGCTTCAGCTCCTCGAGCTGCGGCTCGATGGCAGGCACGTTGCAATTGGCTACGCATCGGTACAGCACGGCCTGCGTTTCGTAAATTTTCGGCACCACTTTGTCGCGCGCTTTGAACTTCTCGTCCATTTCCGCTTCGGAATAATACTCGACGGTGAACTTCTCGTTCTTCATATAATACGACGTATTCGGGATGGGCACGGCCTGTCCTTCGAGCAGGCCGACATATTCGTCCATGTGCCAGCCGGGAATGCTGCGCATGAGCACGGCGCCGAGGAACACGATAAGACCGATATGGTTGATATACGGGCCCCAACGGCTGAACCGATTCTTCTCGGCGATCAACGCCGTTCCGTCGATATTCACGCGGTATCGTTTGCTCCTGAGCTGTTTCGCCATTTGCTCGACCCAAGCCGCGTCGCCGTCGCCTGCCGGCAATTGCCCCTCGTACCGGACCTTCTGCCGCAGCAGGAAGCTTGGATGCTTGCGCACCTGCTGCTTCGACAGCGCCCGATACAGCGGCAGCACGCGGTCCAGACTGCAAACGATGAGCGAAGTTCCGATCATGAACAGCAAGGTCATGAACCACCAGGAGCTGAACGTATGGCTTAAGCCCAGCTTGTAATAAATCAGGCCCGACGTGCCGTACCGCTCCTCGTAAAATTCGTCCGGACCGATATTGAGCAGCGTGTTTTCCTGCGGATAAATCGTGCCGAGCATCGAAAGCACAAGCGTGATCAGAATCATGTAAATGGCGATTTTTACCGATGAAAAAAAGCTCCATACCCGGTCGAGCAGCCCCTGGTTCGTACGCTGCGAACGGCGGGCCACGCCGTCGTATCGCATTTCAAGCGGCCCCGTATTCCCCGGATCGTCCTCGAGCGGTTTGCCGCACGATTCGCACAGCACCGTTCCGACCGGGTTTTGGTGGCCGCATTCGCATTTCGTATTTTCGATCATGAGCGAACTCCCTTGCCTTTTGCCTTCGCCGTCAGCTCCGTCAACACATTGTCGATCATCGCTGCATTCATTTGCCCTTCAATCACCTTGCCCACCTTGCCGTCGGCGCCGATAAAGACGGACGACGGATAATTGTAAACGCCATACTTTTTGCGCACGTCCTGATTCTGGTCGAGCACAACCGGGAAATTCAAACCCAACTGCTGCACATAAGCGCCCGCGGTCACCTTGTTCTCGGCGACGTTGATGCCGAGCACAACGACGCCCTGATCGCGCCACTTGTCATATTGCGCCTGCAAGTCCGGCATTTCCTGGCGGCACGGCTCGCACCAACTGGCCCAGAAGTTGAGCAGCACCGTTTTGCCGTCGTATTGCGCCAATTTGATCGAACTGCCGTCAAGCGACGGCAACTCGAATGAGCGGGCCGATTCTCCAGCCTTGATCAATCGCTGCGCAGGCTCCTTGAAAAATAAATTGTTGGCGATCGTCAGACCGGCAATGACAATAACGATTGCAAATATGCCGATTTGAATTGCTTTGCGGTATTTCCCCATTTTCGCCCACCTTCAGCCCCTGCTCTTGCTAGTTCCATTATAGCGAAAAACGGCTGTGGCGCTTATTCTTCATTTTGAACATTGTGTGTCGCCAGCGCCGCGCTTCGCAGTTCCTGCACCTCGTCCTTCGACAGGTGGCGGTATTTGCCGCGCGCCAGTCCGGCGATATGCAGCGGACCGAATTGCACCCGCTTCAGCCGCACGACGGGATAGTGCACCGCATCGAACATGCGCCGCACTTGCCGGTTCCGCCCTTCGAATATCGTAATGGAAATAACCGACTGCTGTTTCTCCGGATCGACGTCGATATACTCCAGCTCGGCCGGCGCCGTCATGCCATCCTCCAGCTTGACGCCCTTCTGCAGCTTCTCCAGCACGCTGCCGTGCGGAACTCCTTTTACCGTCGCGTGGTACGTCTTCGGTACGTGGTGACGCGGGTGTGCCAGCAAATTCGCGAGCTCGCCGTCGTTCGTCAGCAGCAGCAGACCTTCCGAATCATAGTCGAGCCTTCCTACGGGATACACGCGCTCCGTGATGCCGGGCAAATAATCGAGCACGACCTTGCGGCCGCCCGGATCGGTAACGCTCGTGATGACGCCTTTCGGCTTGTGCAGCATCACATACAGCTTGCCTTGCAGCTTGACGACGCGACCGTCCACCTTGACTTCGTCGCGCGACGGATCGACCTTGGCGCCGAGCTCCGTCACCTTCTCGCCGTTCACTTCGACGCGTCCGGACGTGATATAAGCTTCGCACTTGCGGCGCGAAGCGATGCCGGCATTCGCCAGCACTTTTTGCAAACGTTCCATAATGGCGTTTTCACCTCAAGCTTATGATAACGATCTCGAGGTAAAATCACAAGCGCGACGGGGATCAGGCAAATACGAGGTAGCAAACGAGGATAGCCGCAACGAAGCCGACGGCATCGGAAATGAGGCCGACCTTGAGCGCATAACCGGCTTTGCGGATACCGACGGCGCCAAAATAAACCGTGATGACGTACAGCGTCGTATCGGTGCTGCCCTGGATCGTGGCGGCGATGCGGCCGATCAGCGAGTCGGGGCCGAACTGCTTGATCAGGTCCGTCGTAAAAGCGAGCGAACCGGCGCCGGTAATCGGGCGCAGGAAGGCAAGCGGCATTACCTCGCCGGGAATGCCGACTTTGTCGAGCAGCGGGCGAAGCGCGCCGACGAACAAGTCCATCGCGCCGGAAGCGCGGAACACGGATATGGCCACCATCATGCCGACCAGGTGCGGAATGATGCGTACCGCCGTGTCGAAGCCGTCCTTGGCGCCTTCGACGAACGATTCGTAGGCGGGAATTTTGCGATAAGCGGCGTACAGCGGAATAAACACGATGATGACGGGAATCGCCCAGGCGGATAGGGCGGTTATAACGGCATACAAGGCCATTCCTCCTTCACACAGACTGGCATCGCACAAGATCAGCGACCGAGCGGATTGTGCCTGCGGCGGTACCAGCGATCCACGACGATGGCCGCCAGCGTCGACAGAAACGTGGCGATCAGCGTCGTGCCAACGATATCAGCGGGGCTCGCCGAATGGAAGCTCATCCGGATCGCGATCAACGTCGTCGGAATGAGCGTAATGCTGGACGTATTCAGCGCCAGCAGCGTGCACATCGCCGGACTGGCCGCATCCTTGTCCGGATTCAGCTTCTGCAGCTCCTGCATTGCCTTGATGCCCATCGGCGTCGCCGCATTGCCCAGTCCCAGAATATTGGCGCTCATGTTCGACATGATGTACCCCATGGCCGGATGATTGACCGGCACGCCGGGGAACAGGAAACGCACGACGGGACGAAGCAGCCGCGCCAGCTTCTCCAGCAAACCGGCGTCCTCGGCAATGCGCATCATGCCAAGCCAGAACACCAGGATGCTGATCAGCCCGAAGCATACGGTCACCCCCGTTTTGGCGCCGTCGAACACAGCGGCCGTCACAGCCTCGACATTGCCCTGGACAACCGCAACCACGAATCCCGCCACGATAAAAAGCAGCCAGATCCAGTTCACCATGCCGCTCACCTTCCCATCCGGAACAGCTGTTTGACCAGCGCCAGCAACGTATGCCCGAATCGACCGCCGGAGTCGGCCTGAGCCGCCAGGCTGGGCTGGAACGCGCTTTTCGCCGGCAGTGTCAGCCTGGCGCCGCCTTCCGGCACGACGGGCACCGAACCGACTTCCTGCTCGTTCACGAACAGGTGCAGCCTGCCCGATATGCCTAATCTCGCGTTGGCCGACTCCGGCGCCTCCGCCTCGAACGTGCGGCCGACATGCGCCGCTTCCGCTTCCGTCAGCGGATAGGTAAACGACTGGGCGGCCACGAAACCGGCCGCCACACTTTCGCCGCGGCTGACCAGCGTCCGGTTCTTGTATTGGTCGAAGCCGTATTGCAGCAGCCTTGCATGATCGGCCCAATCGCTGCCGTCATTGATCGTCACGACGACCACTTGCCGGCCGTCGCGCGTCGCCGACGAAACGAGGCAGCGTTTGGCCGTTTTCGTGTAACCGGTTTTGACGCCGTCGGCGCCTTCGTAAAGAGCGAGCATCTTGTTTTTGTTGTACCAGACATAGTCGCCGCTACCGCTGTCGCCCGGCACCCGCTTCACCTGCGTTTTGACGATTTCGCGGAATGTCGGGTTGCGCAAGGCATAGGCGCTCAGCTTCGCCATGTCGACCGCGCTGGCGTAATGCGTTTTGCTGTCCAGGCCGTGCGGATTGTCAAAATGCGAATTCGTCATGCCGATCGCCTCCGCTTCCCGGTTCATCATGTAGACGAACCCGTCCAGCGAGCCGCCGACATGTTCGGCGATCGCCGTGGCGGCGTCATTGCCCGAGCGCAGCATAAGCCCGTACAACATGTCGTTCAGGCTCATCTGCTGTCCCAGCTTCAAATAGATCGACGATCCTTCCTTGCCGAACGCACGCGAGCTTACCGTCACCGGGTCCGACAACGTGCCGTACTCGATGGCGACGATCGCCGTCATGATTTTCGTCAAGCTTGCGATCGGCAGCGGCTTGTCCCCGCTCTTGCTGTACAGCAGCCGTCCCGACTGCACATCCATCACGGCTGCAGCCTGCGCGTTGTTGGCCGGAGCGGCCGGAACCGCCGGTGCCGCGGGCGCGGCTATCGCATGCAGCGGCATGAGCGCAACAACGAATGCCACCCAGACCGGCAGCCAGCGGCGCCGCGCAATCTTCCGCCACGAGCGGCGTTTGCCCCGTTTGCGAAATAACAAAAAAGCCCTTCCCATCGTTCCACTCCTCTGCATGCCAACCGTGCGGACCAGGCGATAACTTGTCTTTGGTACAAGTGTATGCCGGTCCTGCCGGGAACATGTCCGGGACGATCGATTCGGAAGAACTTGAGCTTGTTTCTATCGGGTTGCGGCAGTTTGCTGCCTGCGCCGGGCCAGGCTAGATGTCGACGCTGTCCACCATCACGGTCAGCTTCTGCGACAAGTCGATTTCGTAAATCGGCGCCGCCTGGCTGCCGTCGGGCAATTGAAACACGCGAACGACCGGGCGCTGCGGATACGCCGGATTGATCGATACGACGACACCTTTTTCGCCGGTATTCAGCTTGACGGTCAGACCAATAGGGTAAATGGCCACGTTGTCGCGGAACAGCGCCACTTTCTTGCGGTCGTAAAGCGTACCCGCACAGGCATACAACACTTCCAGCGATTGATGCGGCAGCATCGCGAGCCGGTGGGCGCGGTGCGTCGTCATGGCGTCATAACTGTCGGCGATGGCGATCCATTGGGCAAAATCGTGGATTTCATTGCCTTTGATGCCGCGGGGATAACCGCTGCCGTCCATGCGTTCATGGTGCTGGAAAGCGCAATGCGCGGCGATGAGCGGCACGCCGGGCGCGTCTTTCAGCATCTGGTAGCCGATGACGGTATGCTTCTGCACTTCCTTGAATTCCTCTTCCGTCAAGCTGCCCGGCTTGGACAAGATGTCCTGGCGGATCTTCGTCTTGCCGATGTCGTGCATCATCGAACCGAGCGCAAGCGTATACAAATCGTTGCGGGAATAGCCGTGGATAATGCCAAGCGTCGTCGTAATGATCGTAACGTTGAGCGAATGCTGGTACAGGTACGTGTTCATGACGTTCATATTCATCATCATGATGAGCGTATTCTTGTGCTCCACCAAGTCGTCGATAATCATATTGAGCACGTTGCTGAACGATTTGCCCAGCACCGGATGTTTGGCCACCCGCGTCTTGCTGTTCTCTTCCATCATGCTGCGAAAATTGGTGCGGATTTCGGTGATGGCGCGAAGCCGCGTTTCATCGGACAGCGGATCGATAATGTCCACGTCGGACGTATCCGGATCGTGTATGTACAAGTAGTCGATGCCAAGCTGCTGCAGCCGGTATATTAAATTTTGCGTCAGTTCCACTTGCGCACCAAGCAGAATGACGCCGTCCTCATTAAAAATGGGTTTGCCTAGCCGCATGCCGGGCTGGCATGATCTGGTCGGTAATAGTCGCATAAAAACCCTCACTCTTCTAGAGGTCGTGCTGAAAAGCCAACTATTTGAACATCAACTTCTCGATACGCTCCGTTCTTGTCTCTCTTCACTATATAAGAGCAGGCCAAAAAGAGCAATGCAAATTTAGGAAATTGGCCCTATGTCTTTCGCATTAACACGTGACAATTTATTACATTTGCGCACGTCTGAGCACATCTTCCACTTTTTGCAGATGTTCGCGCATTTTGTCCGAGGCCAACGCCCCGTCGCCTTTGCGAATCGCGTCCACGATGTCGCGGTGCTCCTGAAGCAGCCGTTTTGCGGTAGAGCTTTCGCCATAAAACCACAATTTTCGCGAACGTTTCATGCTGTCGTGCAGTCGGCCCGATAGCGACTCCATCAGATGGATCAGCAGCGAATTGTGCGTCGACGCCGCAAGCTGCAGATGAAACCGCACGTCCGCCGCTTCGCCCAGGTCCTCGTCGTCGAGAAAGGTTTCCATTTCGCCGACAATGGCTTCCAGCTTCGCCATATCGGCTGCCGCCCGTTTGGTCGCGGCAAGATGGGCACAGCCGGTTTCCAGCACCTTGCGTACTTCCAGCAGTTCCAGCAGAGACTCCGCTGTTTGGAACAAATCGTTCGCATCCGCCGGCTGCTCCTGCGGCAGCACCTCGACCGCATATGTGCCGCCGCCTTGCCGGATCGTCACAAGCCCCATCGCCTTGAGCGCGCTCAGCGCCTCGCGAATCGTCGAGCGGCCGACGCCGAATTGTTGCGCCAAATCGACGACCGAAGGAAGCTTGCCGCCTGGCATAATGTCGCCCGTTTCGATCCGGCCGCGGATTTGCTGCATGACGAGCTCGTACCCTTTTTGCGGTTGCACGCGATTGTATGCCATCTTTCCTCCCGCTCTCCAGTCGACTTCGTTCCTAATTACCGCATTGGGCCGCTCCACAGGTCCAATCGGCAATGATTTTCACCACTTGCGCCGGGCCTGCTTCGCTGTATTGCATCGATCAATAAATCATTATAACATGAAACGCAAAAAAGCTGCCCCGCTAAGAGCAGCCGCTTGTTGCCGTATGATTCGCTACATGGGGGAATGGCGATGGTCGTCGTGCGAATTGGCGATCGCTTCCGCCGCCGCGTTGTACGCGCTGACGGAGGATCGGCCCTTCATCATGCTTTGCAGCCTGTCGACGACTTGCGGCGCCGAATCGATCAACCGCTCGAACAGATGGGTTTGGTTGTCGAGCGGCACGATTTTGACCCCTTCCTTGCCAACGACGAGAAACGCGATCGGCGTAATCGAGACGCCGCCGCCGCTGCCGCCGCCGAACGGAAGCGCAACGGACGCATGCTGCGCGTCGCCGTGCGCCGTATGAGTCGTTTCGCGTTCGCCCTGGGAAGCGAATTCGCTGCCGCCCGCCGCAAAGCCGAAGCCGACTTTGCTGATCGGCATAATAACGCTGCCGTCGGGCGTCTCCACCGGATCGCCGACAATCGTATTGACGTCGACCATTTCCTTGATATTTTCCATGGCTACTTTCATGAGGCCTTGAATAGGATGCTCTGCCACGTTCTGATGCCTCCCTTCACTTTTAGGATGCCAAGCAGTAAACGGATTGCCGCCCCCATAGCATTGCCCAGTCGGATTTTGGCTATGCACTTCAGCTCCGTGTTGAACATGACGCGGTTGTACTGCGGCTGCACGTTAAGCTCCGGCTTGGCACGCCAGTCGAAGTAGCGGGCGACGAAGCCGAGCGCCGACGATTGCAGTCCCCACACGACGCCGGTGACAAAAGCGGTAGCGGCCGCATCCCCGATGCCGATGCGTGTTTGCCAGCGCATTTCCGTACAGCGAATGCGCGCCAGCAGCCGCCTCGTCCAGCGCTGCAAATCGTCCGCGTGCTCCGTGAGCAGGCGAAAATCGCGGTACATGCCGCGAATCCGCTCGAAATCGAAGCGGTCGTCAGCCTCGCAGTCCGCGCCGAAGCCGCCTGTTTCCTGCTTGATCGTTACCCCGTGCAGCAATCCTTCGAACTGAATGACCGGCACATGGACGGTGCGCCGAACGAGTCCGTACAATGCCCGCACCGACAGCTCGAACCGATCGTCCGATTCGACCCGGGAGAAATACACCGACAGCTGTACCTGGCTGTACCCGAGCGCCACCGCGATGGCGACCAGCGCCGCTGCAGCCGCATAAACCCATCCCATTGTCGCCAAAGCCTCCAGACGAACCCGACGTAACATGATCGCCTCTAGTATGGCCGATTGGCTGGCAACAAATGTACGGCCAGCCAAATCGTCAGCGAGCTGCCAATTCGATGCGCATGCCGGCGAACGCAAGCGCCGCCCTTGGCGGCAGCGGATATCCCGCACGCACGTCGATGCCGTGCGACATATGGGTGAAGCGCGTCAAACCGGGCTTTACTTCGGCCAGCAGCTCGGCCGCTTCGGCGATATCGTAAACCGAGCGGGTTTCATAGGCGGCTTCCTCCCGGTAATAGCTTGTGCCCAGCACGAGCAGATCGAGGCCGAACAACGGCTGCTTCTGCTCCGCTCGCAAGCCGATCGAATCCGGACAGTACGCCCAGTTGAAAGAAGATCCTTCGAAACGATAGGCGTAGGCGTGGCCGTTTTTGCCGTGGTTCACGCGCCACGGGGCGATGCGCCAACCGCCGAACGACCAGCCGTCGTCGATCGCTTCGTAGCTCAATTGCGATTCCAGCCACGGATACATGCGGCGCACGATGTCGAACACGGACGCGGGAGCGTAAGCGCGGCCCTTCGTCCCGAGCCAACGGCAGGCGTCCGCCCATTCGGGCAAGCCGCCGATATGGTCGATGTGCGCGTGCGTCAGCAGCACGCGCTCCGTACGCCGGCAGCCGAGCGTCTCCATCTGCCGGCGCCAATCGGGGCCGCAGTCGAGCAGCAGCGGCCCTTCGGGCGTTTCCAGCAGCGCCGACGAGCGCAGCCGGAGATTTGCCCCCGTGGCGCGCGCTTCGGCGCACACCGGGCAGTCGCAATATACGCGCGGCACTCCGAGCGAATCGCCGGTTCCGACAAAGGAAAGCGTTGAGCGTTTGGCCGATTGGCCCATCGTTGATCATCTCCTGTCTGCCTGCTTTTCCGTTCAACGATAAAAGCCCGCCGCCGCTTCGCAAGCGGCGCCGAGCTTCATTCAACTGTACGAACGCCGTCACATGCCCGCCATTCGTCCGCTAGCGGTCGTTTTCCTCGTCCTGAAGCGCGGCGGCGGATTCCGTCCGGTCGCGAGACAGCGGCTCGTCGGTCGGTTCATCCTGCCACGGCAGCGCTCCCTCCTGCATGCCGTCATCATCCAACTCGTCTTCGTCCATCGCGGCAATGTCGTCGATCGTCAATTGCTGCCCGCCAAGCTTGTCGAACAACATACGCGTGTCTTCTTCCAGCCCGATATCGTTCTCGAATGCCGCCGAATCCGGCAGCTCGCCAATGCCGCCCAGGCCGAAATAGTCTAGGAACGATTTGGTCGTGCCGTACAGGATCGGCCTTCCAAGCGCTTCGGCTCGTCCAACTTCTTCAATGAGGTCTTTGGCGACGAGCGTATGGATCGCACGATCGCATTTGACGCCGCGGATTTCTTCGACCGCGATACGGGTCAGCGGCTGGCGGTAGGCGATGATCGCCAGCGTCTCCAACGCCGCCTGCGACAGCGTGTTTTTCGCCGGCGAATAGGCGAGCCGCTCCAGATAAGGCGCATGAGCGGGCAGCGTCGTCAACTGGTACGAGCCGGCGATTTCGACCACTTGCACGCCCCGTTTCAGCCGCTTGAGATCGCGTTTCAAATCGTTCACCAAATCGGCAACCAGCTTGCTGTCCTGGTCGAGCACTTCGGCGAGCTGCCTCGCTGTCAGCCCTTCGTCGCCGGCGGCAAGCAGCAGCCCTTCAATAATCGATTTCAGCTTGGCCGCTTCCATCAAAGGTCCCCCCCTCCCGAGCCTGGATCACGATTTCGTCGAACAGCCGGTGCTGATAGCAGGTGATCCGTTTTACTTTCATCAGCTCCAGCACCGCAAGAAACGTCACGACGATATCGTCCCGGGTGATGTCGTTTTCGTCGAACAGCTTCGAGAACAGCAGGCTGCCGCCTTGCTGGTCTAGCAGATCGACAAGCTGCGCCATCCGGTCTTTGACGGAAATTTCGTCCCGGCGAATGCGGGCAACGAACTTGCGGCCGACAAGCCGGCGCAGCGCCTTGCGGAAGGCGCGCACGAGGTCGTCGACGTGAAGGCCGACCAGCGGCTGGTCCTTCACATCCGGCACGTACGGCGCCAAATCCAGCGGCTCCCGCGAATACAGCAGGCTGCGCTCCAGCTCCATGCCCCGCAAATGCTCGGCGACGCCTTTGAACTTGCGGTATTCGATCAGCTTCTGCACGAGTTCGGCGCGCGGATCGTCCATGTCGTCGTCCGCCCATTCGTCCTCGTACTCGATGACCGGCGGCTTCGGCAGCAGCATCTTGCTCTTGATGGAGAGCAGCGTCGCCGCCATCACCAGAAACTCGCTCGTGACGTCGAGCTCCAGCTCCTGCATCTGGCTCAAATACTCCATGTACTGATCGGTAATTTCCTTGATCGGGATATTGTAAATATCCACTTCGTTCTTGTCGATCAAATGCAGGAGCAAATCGAGCGGACCTTCGAACGTCTCGAGCTTGAAAGTAACTTTCATGCTTATTGCTTCACCTCGGAAACCGGATGCTTGCTTCTTACGCTTTCAACTGGCGGACGAGATTCGCCATCTCGATGGCGGCGGTCGCCGCCTCCCAGCCTTTGTTGCCCGCTTTCGTGCCGGCGCGTTCCACGGCCTGCTCGATCGAATCGGTCGTCAGCACGCCGAATATGGTCGGCACGCCCGTCTTCAGCGCAATGGCGGCAACGCCTTTGGCCGCTTCGTTGCACACGTAGTCGAAGTGCGGCGTCGATCCGCGGATTACCGCGCCGAGCGTAATGACGGCGTCGTATTTGCCGCTTTCGGCCATCTTCTGGGCGATCAGCGGGATTTCGAACGCGCCGGGCACCCAGGCGATTTCCACGTCGTCAACGCCTGCGCCGTGCCGTTTGAGCGCGTCAAGCGCACCGGCCAGCAGCTTGCCGGTAATAAATTCGTTGAAACGGCCCACCACAATGCCGTATTTGGCCTGTTCGGATACCAAGTGGCCTTCGTATGTTTTTGCCATGATCGTTCCATTCTCCTTTTCCTGTTGGACAAAAATTGTATCGATTACAGCATCGAAGAGTCTTCCGCCGTATCGGGAAATTGCAGCATATGGCCGAGCTTGCTTTTTTTCGTATGCAGGTAATTGCTGTTGCTTGCATTGGCTTCGATCTGCAGCGGCACCCGCTCGACGACTTCCAGCGAGTAGCCTTCGAGCCCGCGGATTTTGCGCGGATTGTTCGTCAGAAGCCGCATCTTGCGCACGCCGAGGTCTTTCAAAATTTGCGCGCCGATGCCGTACTCGCGCAAGTCCGGCGCGAACCCCAACTTAATATTCGCCTCGACCGTGTCCAATCCCTGCTCCTGCAGCTCGTAGGCTTTCAATTTGTTGAGCAGCCCGATGCCGCGCCCTTCCTGCCGCATGTACAGCAGCACGCCCGTGCCGGCTTCGTTGATTTGGTGCAGCGCCGCCTCCAGCTGCGGACCGCAGTCGCAGCGGTTCGAGTGGAATACGTCGCCGGTCAGACATTCCGAGTGGACGCGCACGAGCGTCGGCTGGTTGCTGTCGATTTTGCCTTTGACCAGTGCGACATGCTCCTTCCGGTCCACTTCATTCGAATACGCAATGGCGCGAAAATCGCCGTAATCGGTCGGCAGCTTCACTTCGGCCTCGCGTTTGACCAGCTTCTCCTTTTCGTTGCGGTAATGGATCAAATCTTCGATCGTAATCAGCTTCAGGTCGAATTTGCGGGCGATTTCCACGAGATCGGGCACCCGCGCCATTTCGCCGTCTTCCTTGATCACTTCGCAGATAACCGCCGCCGGATAAGACCCGCACATGCGCGCCAGATCGACCGCCGCTTCGGTATGGCCGGTGCGCCGCAGCACGCCGCCTTTTTTGGCAATCAGCGGAAAAATGTGACCGGGCCGGCGAAACTCGTTCGGCCGCGTCGCCGGGTCGATCAGCGCCTTGACCGTCGCCGACCGTTCGGAAGCGGAAATGCCGGTCGTCGTGGAGACGTGGTCAACCGAGACGGTGAACGCGGTGCCGTGATAATCGGTATTATGAGCGACCATCGGCGGCAAATCAAGCTCGTGCGCGCGCTCTTCGGTAATCGGGGCGCAGACGAGGCCACGTCCTTCCTTGATCATGAAATTGATGATTTCCGGTGTCGCCTTGTCCGCAAGCGCGATGAAGTCACCTTCATTCTCGCGGTTCTCGTCGTCGACGGCGATGATGACTTTTCCTAGCATCAGGTCGTAAATCGCTTCTTCGATCGAATGGAATTTGATGTCCTGGTTCATGTCGGTCACCTCGCTGGATTGGCGGCGCATGCCGTTCGTTCGGATGCGCTCTGCCGTCTTTCAAAACCCGTTGTCCGCCAAAAATTGCGCCGTCAAGCCGCCGCGGGCGCTTCGCGCAGCATCTGCCCCCGCCGCGCCTGCTCTTTCGCCTGCGCCAAAGCCAAGCAGTCGCTCCACGTATTTGCCCAGCACGTCGTATTCGATGTTGACCGTGTCGCCGGGCTGTTTCGTCTGCAAAATCGTTTGCGCCAGCGTATGCGGAATGATCGATACCGCAAGCTGCGTCTCGGTGACGCGAATCACCGTCAGGCTGATCCCGTCGAGCGTAATCGAACCGCGCGGAATAACGTAACGAAGCAGCCCCGGGTCGTCCGGCGCAATCGTAAACACCACGGCGTTCTCCTCCGGCTTGCGGGCCGTTACAGTGCCGGTGCCGTCGACGTGCCCTTGCACGATATGGCCGCCGAAGCGGCTTTTGCCCGCCATGGCGCGCTCGAGGTTGACGCGGTCGCCGATGTGAAGGCGGCGCAAATTCGTTTGCCGGAACGTTTCCGGCATGACGTCGAGCTGAATCGACGCCTCGTCGTAGGCGACCACCGTCAGGCAAACGCCGTTGACCGCAATGCTGTCGCCGATCGCCACATCTTCGAGTATGCGTTTCGCGGCAACGGTCAGCACCATCGCCTGGCCTTGCCGGTCGATGCGCCGCATCGTGCCCATTTCTTCGATCAAGCCTGTGAACATCAGGATCCGCTCCTTTCGTAAACCGGATAACCGGTCACGCAAATGTCGCGCCCGATCGTTTCCACCGCAACGTCAGCCAGTTCAATCGCATCGCTCATCCGCGCAAAACCGCGGAAGTCGAAATTGCCGGGGCCGCTTCCGCCGATCAGCTTCGGCGCGAAGAGCAGGTGGCACTTGTCGATCAACCGCCGCTCCAGCATCGCGCCGTTCAGCGTACCGCCGCCTTCGAGCAGCACGGAACCGATCTCGCGCTCGCCGAGCTGCCGCAGCATCAGCGCCAAATCGACGCGCGGGCCGTCGCCCGCTTCGAGCAGCTCGGCGCCGGCGGCAAGCAGCGCTTCGCGGCGTTGCTGCGACGCGCCGGCGGTCGTCGCGACGATCGTGCGGCCGCCGCCAGCGACGGCCAGCGCCTCCGGCGGCGTGCGCAACAACGAGTCGACGACGATGCGCACCGGATGCAGCGCCGGTACCGGCAGGCGTGTCGTCAGGCTCGGATTGTCCGCAAGCAATGTGCCGACGCCAACCATGATCGCCTGGTGCCGATGGCGCAGCGTGTGCACGAAGGCGCGCGCTTCTTCGCCGGTCACCCACTTGCTGTCGAAGGTGTTCGTCGCAATGCGGCCGTCCAGCGTGCTCGCCGTCTTGAGCGTCACGAACGGCGTCCGGGTTACGATGTATTTGGCGAACATTTCATTCAGCCGCCTGGCTTCGTCCCCGAGCAAGCCGACCTCCGTTTCGATGCCGGCTGCCTGCAGCCTGGCAATGCCGGTGCCGGCCACCTGCGGATTCGGATCGACGCAGGCGACGACCACTTTGGCCACCTTGTCCGCGATCAGCCGGTCGCAGCACGGCGGCGTGCGCCCATGGTGGGAACACGGCTCGAGCGTCACGTAAGCCGTAGCGCCTGCCGCATCGGCGCCGGCCATTTGCAGCGCGTGAACTTCGGCATGCGCCGCCCCCCGCTGCAGATGGGCGCCAAGCCCAACGATGCGGCCGTCCTTGACAATGACGCAGCCTACGACCGGATTGATCCCGGTTTGCCCGAGCGCCCCCGCAGCCAGCTGCAGCGCCAGCCGCATATACGTTTCCGCGTTCATCGTCTCCATCGTTTCGGCTGACCTCCTCTAACGCTATCTGCTCTTTGGCTTCAGGCTTGCTTGCACAAACAAAAACCCCTTATCGGCCGATAAGGGGCGTAATGAACAGGAAAAAACAAACGGTCGCGCCAATCGTGAAAGCTTTTTTTCACTTGCGGGCGCATGAAAACAAGCCATCGGCTTTTCAAAGCACCACATCCGCAAACAAAAGCAAGGTTTGCCGCCTTTGCAAACAGTCGCTGAAAGACAGCGCACACCGAACTTGCGTTCCGACGATTCGATTGTGAAAAAAAGTACATGCAATCCCGATCGACAACCGGTCTCCTGTTCCTTCTCCCATCCAGACTTTTACTGTCGGTCTTGGAGTTGCACCAAGTCCACCGGCCGAATGCAGCTCGCGCTGCAGAAGCATCGGCACGGGTCACGGACTGACTGCAGCGAAACCGAAGTTGCGCCGCCGATCACCGCCGGTGAGGAATTGCACCTCGCCCCGAAGAAACATATGGCGTCGGCAAGAACCGACGTTGAAAGCATAGTATCATTCTCGGATAAAAAATGCAACTATTCCAGCATAAACGAACCAGCTTCCGAAACCTGCCGCCCGTCTGGTCATACTGCTATATCGCGGGTGAGCAGCTTGTCGCTGCGGCCGGATAAACCGGCTACGAACGCATCGAGTCGACCCGATCGGCGGGCAGCCCGGTCGCTCTGGCGATCATATCCGATGCGAGCCCCAAGCGGAGCAAGTTGCGGGCGATTTTTTCACGCTCTTCGTTTTGTCCTTCTCTCTTGCCTTCTCGTTTGCCTTCTCTCTTGCCCTCTAGCATTCCTTCACGTTTGCCCTCCAGTTTTCCTTCTTGCTTGATATCGTCCAACACTTTTTCCAGTCCCATCATCGTCGCTCCTTTCTTGTCCTTGTCGATCCATACGGCCAAATCTCCGCTGCCTGCAGGCAATTTGCCTGCGATTACATTGGCCATCCACGTCAGAAACGGTTTCTGCTTCTCTTCCGGCATTTCGTTGATGACGCCCGGCAGCTTGCGCAGCCGATCAGCCAGCTGTTGCCGGGTTTTCGTCTGGTAGAGCAGGAAAACGGCGCCGATCGTATTGGCGAGCCCGAGCAGCTCCGCTTCGGAATAGCGGGCCACATCGATCAGCACGTAGGAAAAATCGACGATTTGATTGCCGAACCGCGACTATACGGCATCGAAAAGTCAACGCTGGATTGAAGTTCCACGAGCAAGTAAAACACCACCACTTGTCCGCGAATGGAAACCCGATATACGATATCTGCCTCTTTGCGCTTGAAATCCGGCAAAATGAAGGAGCGGGGAATTTGCTCCAGCCCTTCCTCATTTACTTCCTTCACCCATTCCCGGTTGACGAACGACCGGAGCAACTCGATCACGATCATATTGCTGGACAATAAGTACCGAAATGACGTGTCGTGTTGCGGGTGTTTAGGCGGGATATTGGTTTCGTTCAAACGAGATCCTCCAATAATCCAATTATACCATAACGACAGCCACAGCAATCGGCGCCATAAACAAAACGCCGCCCGATTCTCCCAAGGAGAACAGGCGGCGCGTGCTTCGCGTCCGTGTGTTGCAATGCCGCGATTATATCAGGCCGCCTGCGTCCGGCAATGCGAATGTGGATGCAGTTGGATCGCTTCAGTCAATCCCCATGTTCATCCACTTGTACGATTGTGTGGCGAGCTGTCGCCGGTAACCGGCGAATTCGTCATATACTTTGAGCGTATAATCTTGGGCCAGCATCGTTTTGTTGAAGAAGTTCGGGTCCGCGTCGTTGATCGTGAAGCTTGCGTTGCCCGAGCCGACAGCCAGCGTCTGCTCGGCGCCCGCCGCCTTGCCGAGGTCGAAGCTGCGTTCGTACTTGCGCCCTTGCGAATCGGTCAGCTCCAGCACGAGCCGGTGCGGCACGGTCAGCTCCGGAAGCGGTCCGTCCTCCTTCGCCAGCGTGTAGTCGAACGAATAGCTGAAGCTGTTCACCTGAGGCAGCGAATGGATGTTGCGGATCGCAACCGTGTACGGCGCAACGCGCAGCTTGTCCATCGGCTGGGATGCGGTGCTTTCCGCCGGCAGCTGCAGCAGCGCGCCGCGCACATAAGCGCCGGCCTGCCCGCCGTCCGCCGCGCCCGGCAGCGCCTCGCCGAGCAGCAGTTCGAGCTGGGCCGGCTGCACCCCTTTGGGCAGCTCGCCCCAGAGCGCAACGACGGCTTGGCTGCCGGGGCCGATTTTGCCGCTTGGCGATGTGATCGCCAGCGGATAGTACGTGTTGTCCGGCGAGCGGAAATAGCCGAACAGCTTGCCGGCCGCGGCAAGCCGCTTCTCCAGGTTGGTCAGCGTCAGCTCGACATAGGCGAGCGTGCCGGACACGCCGCTGTACGAGCGCAACTCGCGAGCGCCGACCGACGCCGAACGGCCGGTGCCGTTCATCTTGTAGCTGTCGCCCCTGGCGACGACGGGAAGCGCCAGCAAATCGGCATTGTGGCGGAATTCGACGACGGTGTCGGCCGTATCCGCGTCCTTCTTCTCCTGCAGCACCAGCTTGAGATCGGTGAACGTCGTCGCGTAAGGCATTTTGGCGTAAAAGACGACATTAATCCCCGAAGCGGCAGGCACGGCGATCGCCTGATCGAGCTTGTACAACTCGGCCGGCACTTTAACGCCCCCGTCGAGCATAAAGTACGCTTGCAAGTCGGGAATCGGCAGCGAGGCGGAGCCTTTGTTGCCGATCGTCACTTCCGCCGTCAGGATGTCCGCCTCGTCGAGCGGCAGCCGCTGCAGCGCATTCAGTTTGGCCGTATAACTGCCGGCCTTGTTCTGGAACGGGTAATCGACGCCAAGCGAAACGTCGCTGACCGTCGCCTTCGGCATCTGGAAGGTCGCGACCGGCACCAGGAAACGTTCGTCCACACCGTCCGTTGCGGGCGGGAGCACCTGCAGCCGCAAGCCGGCAACTCCCGCTTCGGCAGGCAAGGCGAACGATACCTGCGTCTCCCGCGACGCCTTCGGCGAAAGCGTCACATTGTTCAGCGCCGGCGAAGTTTGCGGATAGGCGAAGCCGCCTTCGGTGACGAGCCGGAACGAGTAGTTCGGCACGGCGGCCGCCTTCGTCCCCTGATTGGCGATACGGAAAAACACGTTCACCCAGTTGCCCGCATCCGACTTGCCCATCGAGACGCGCGCGATCGCGGCGGCCAGCTTGTTGCCGCCCGCGTCCAGCGTTATCGTTTCGCTGGAGCCGGCCGCCGCATCGCCGCTGCCTTCCGGCAGTTCGAACATGGCCACGGGAACCGTCAGTTTGGCCGCGGCATCTTCGACCGTCAGCACAAGCTTCCATTCCTCATCTTTCACCGCGTTCGGAATTGCCGCGTTCAGCTGCAGCTCCTTCTTCTCTTTTGGCGCAATCGTCATGTCTTTGGCTCCAGCCGCTGTCAACGGGTATTGATAGCCTTCGGGGGTGCGGATCGAATAGCCGTAATTCGGCACCGCCGCCGGCTTCAATCCGGTATTCTCAAGCGTGATGACGACGGAAACGAGCAAGGAGTCGGCATTCGTGTCGACGACCTTGCGCCCCACGGCAACGGCCAGCGTCGTATCGGACGACGCCAGGTCGATCGTGCGGCTCTCTCCGGGCGGCGTTGCCGCACCGCCTTGTCCGGGCTCGGGCAGCACGAACGATGCTACCGGGGCCTGCACCTTGAGCGCTTCGTCGTTCCGGGTGACGATCAGCTTCCAGCCTGTCGGCTCGATCTTCGCCGGAACCGTTGCCGTCAGCCGGTACGATTGGCCGGCCAGCGGCGCCACCGCGGCATCCTTGAGCGCGCTCGCGTCCAGCGGATAGACGTAGCCTTCCGCCGTTTCGATCGCGTAGCTGTAAGCCGGCATCGTTACGCTGCGATAACCGGCGTTCTCCACGTCAAGCCGGACGACGGCAAGCGTCGTATCGTCGATCGCGGTCGTATCGAATTTGCTCGCCGACCACCTTAGCGGCGTGCCGTCGATCGTCACGATCCGTTTCGTTCCCGCGGGCGTCAGCGTCGAATAGTCGGCCGGGACCGCGATGGCGCCAAGCTTGCGTTCGTAGTTGTAGACGCTGAAGTCCCAGCGGATAACCGTAAACGTAAAATCGGACAGCTTCGCACCGGCGCTTACTTTGGCATAAAAATGCAGGTCCAGCGCGCTTTGCGCCGGAATCCGGTTTTTGTCCTTGTCCGCTTGCGTCAGGCTGACGGCGTACGACTTGCCGCCGCTGCCCGCCAGCCGGACCCAATAGTCGATCGCTTGCATTTCCTGGTCGCCGCCGTTATGGAACGCAAGCGTAAACAGCAATGTGCCGTCGCCGTTGCCGGGCGCAACGACGGCGTCTTTCAGCTCGACATAGCTGCCGCCGCCGAGCGATACCGAACCGATTGCTTCCGGTTCGGCGATCGCTTCGGACGCATCGTCCGCCATAACCGAAGGCGCAAGCGCGAACAGCAGCGCGCTAACGAGCAGAAGTTGCAACAGCGGGTATCGTTTCTTACGGTTCACGCCAAAATCCTCCTTTAGAGGTTGTTCAAAAAGTCGACTTTTGATCACGAAGCTATTCAGGGAGTGTATTCGGCATCGAATCTTGCGTTCACCCTCGAAGTCCGTTGCTCATTTAGGTTTTGCCTAAACTCCGCTACTCCTTCTTCGGATTCTCGCAATCTTCTCGGTGCTGAAAAGCCGACTTTTTGAACACGCACTTTTCGCCGGATATGTCACCGGGTAGCCTCAGCCTGATCAGCCGGCCGGAACGGCGATCGCCGTTCCGCCGCCCATCATGCCGTTCATCTGTGCATTCGGATCGTTCTTCAGCTGCAGCAGCATCGCGTCGCCTTGCGTCTGCCACGCCTTCAGCGCTTCGCGTACGCCCTTGTTCCCTTGCAGAGCTTGCTGCATTTCGTTCTGGCCGATCCCCTGCGTCTGATAAACATACGGTTTGTCGCGCCCCAGCTTGCTTAATGGATTGTTCGTCGCGATCGGCTTGACGTTCGTGAACGCCTCGAGATGGAAGTCGCCGAACTTCGGCTTGTTGAACGATTTTCGCGAAACGAGCTGCGACATGCTGTTCGCGCGCAGCCGGGCCCAATCGTCGCCGTTGACGAAACGAATGAACTTCCAGGCGTCTTCGGCATTGCCGGCCTTGGCGTTGATGCCCATCAGACCGGACAAATAGACGCCGGTCGACGTGCCTTTGGCCGCCGGATCGCTCGGCACCGTAACGACGTCCCAGTCGATCGGCGTAAAGCCTTTGATGGTTTCGGCGTTTTTGTTGGCGTTGTAGATTTGGCTGAGCTGGCTGTAGTCCATGATCGTCATGGCGAGCCGGCCGGACAGGAAATCGTCGTTCATGAACGGATTGTACGAATCGGACGATTGCATTTTATTCATTTTGCTGTAATCGGGCGGCGGCGGCATCACATGGTCTTTGCTCAACTGGATCAACGTCGTCCACGCCTTCTCCCAGCTGTCGGTATCGACCGTCAGCTTCTCGCCGGCATCGTCAATGAAGTTCAGCTGCAGCGCCTGGGTATACATTTGCGAGCCATAGAACAGATCGCCGCCGGCGCTGGAATAAAAATTGAATCCGTAGCGCGGATTGTCGGCATCGGGTTTGGTCACGCGGCGGGCAAGGTCGAACGTTTCGTCCCAAGTCATGTTGTCCTGCGGAAACGATACGCCGGCGTCCAGAAACAGCTTCTTGTTGTAGATGAGTGCAGAGGACGAAAAAGTCGGCGCCAGCGCGTAGACCGCACCGTTGCCGAGCGCCTTGATCCCGTCCAGCACGGCGGGAACGATGTCGGCGGTGTTGAATTTGTCTTTGGTCATCCGATTGTCGAGCGGCGCCAGCATGTTGTTGTCGATCAGATCGCCGATCTGGCTGTAATCGACGACCACGATGTCCGGCGGATTGGCCCCTTGCATCATTTCCTTCATCTTCTCCATCGGGTCTTCCTGCTTCTGTCCGGGCTGCATCGGCGCATACATGTAACGCCCGCTGTCGACGGGAGAAACGATTTCGATTTTGATGTTCGGATTGGCGTACTCGAACACCTCGGTAAATTGCTGGCGGAAATAAGAATCGTCCGGCCCGTAATTGATCGTGGCGATTCGCAACGTCCGGTCGGCGCCGTCCTTTGATGTGCCCGACTGCGTGCAGGCGGCAATCGTCGGCAGCAGCAGCGTCGCCGCAAGCGCCAAAACGACTTTTGAAGTAGTCACGCTCGTTTTCTCCTCCATTAATTAATATTCATGCCCTTGCGGCATGTCGCATTATTTCGTTTGCCGTTCCGCCGGCGCCTTCAACACGATCCGGTCGCCTTCGATTTCCATTGTCGCCTTGCCGCCGATGCCGAGCCGTTCCAAATACGGCTTCGGCACCTGCAGCCGCCCCGCCCGGTCAAGCACGACAAATTCCTCGTGCGCGTCCTGCAGTTGGCCGAGCTCTGCCGAAGCGTCCAGATTCGGGTTGCGGCGAATGAATTCGGTGCTCGTCATGCCGTCGCGGATGGCGACGACGCGGTCGACTTTGCCGGCCAGCGCCATGTCGTGCGTAACGATAACGACCGTCAACCCCAATTCGCGATTCATCCGGCGGAAAATATCGAGAATCAGATCGGCCGTCTTCGTATCGACCGAGCCGGTCGGTTCGTCCGCCAGCAGCAATGCCGGCCGGTTGGCAAGCGCGATGGCGATCGCCACGCGCTGCTGTTCGCCGCCGGAAAGCGACTGCAGCCGGTTTTTCATCCGCTCCTTCAGCCCGACCCACTCGAGCAGCTGCCGCGCGTAAACGCGGTCGACTTTGCCGCTCAGCATCATCGGCATTTCCACATTTTCCAGCGCGGACAAGTACGGCAGCAGATTGCGGGCATTATTCTGCCAGATGAAGCCGACGGTGCGGCGCTTGTATTCGTCGAGCTGCTCGCTTGTTGCCTTCAGCAAATCCCATTCGCCAACGCGCACTTGCCCGGCGGACGGGCGATCCAGCCCGCCGAGAATGTTGAGCAGCGTCGACTTGCCGCTGCCGCTGTTGCCGATGATCGCCATCATTTCGCCCTTGTCGACGGTGATATTCAGTCCTTGCAAGGCGACGACTTCCAGTTGGTCCGACTTGTAAATTTTGACCAGTCCGTCGCATACGATCATCATCCGCTCAACGCTCCTCTCCCAGCTTGACCGCCTGGTGCACGCGCAGCCGGCGAATGTGCAGCAGCAGCAGCGCCGTGCCGATCATCATCATAACGGCAACCGTACCGTACAGCGGGTACTGGTCCCGCGCAAGGAACACGACGTGAAACGGCGGCGTTTGTGCGGCTGCGCCGCTGTCTGTCTGCAGAAACGGCAGGAACAGGTAGCTGATCAGTTTGCCGATGCCGATGCCGAGCGCAATCGACAGCAGGGCGGTGAACGCCTGCTCGAGCAACAGCATGCCGGTCAATTGCCGGCGCTTCAGCCCCATCGCCCGCAGCACGCCGAATTGCACGACGCGGCCGGACAGATGGAAAAACCAGTACAGCGCATAGCCGAACAACGAAATGAATACCGATACCGCAAATCCCAGGCTCAAAATGCCGAACACGCCGCCTCGCGACGGATGTTTGCTTTGCGCCAGCAGCTCGTTCCGCACATCGCGCGGATTCGATGCAAGCTCAATGTGCTGCTTCTTCAGCGCCTCGATCATCGGCGCCAGCTTCGCGTCCGGCTTCACTTTCAGCCATATTTCGTACGGCATAAGCGGACTTTGGTCAAAAATGTAATCCAGGTTGGCGATAAAAAACGGCGCCTGGTCCGGGTATTCGCTCGGCCAGTACGGCACGATGCCGACGACAACAAATTCGATCGGCTGGCCGCTCACCGCGATGGTGATCACATCGCCTTCCTTAAGCTGCTGTTTTTCGGCAAAACCGGACGGGATCAGCACGCCTTGCCCATCGAACAGGCCAAGCGCGTCGAGATACCGGTACGGATGAACCGGGAACAGGTCGCTGCGGAACCAGGCCACCCGGGCAAAATCGACGTTGTCGATGCCCATCAGATTGCCTTGGCCGGCCGACTTGCCCGACACGATAACGCTGCCTTTCGTCCGCAGCACACGGGCGGCGTGAAGGGCGCCATCCAGTTTGCCGAACGCCTGGAACGGCGGCTCGATGTAGCGGATCGGCGCCGGCGGTCCTTCGTTCGGGTTGCCTCCGGGGCCGCCCTGACCTCCGCCCTGGCCTCCGCCTTGGCCGCCTCCCGAGCCGCTTTGACCGCCTCCATTGCTGCCATTGCCGCCTTGGCCGCCGTTGCCTCCAGCGCCTCCGTTGCCGCCCTGGCCTCCTTGGCCGCTGCCTTGCCCGCCGCTTGTGTCCGGCAGATCGTCGGTAACGCCTTCCCACACCGGCTGCATAATGACATCGGTGCCGTATTGGTATTTGACGCGTTCGACCGAGTTCAGGTCGATCGTACGCGCCGCCGAGGCGTTGTACACGCCGAGCCCAAGCGTCAGCACAAGCAGCAGCATCAGCGGATAGTACGACCCGGCGGAGCGCGACATTTGCGTCAGCGTCAAGTAAAGCGGCACGGAAAGCACGCGGCGCAGCGCCCAGCCGAACAGCCGCAGCAGCCAGGGAAAAACGCGAAGAAAGAACAAACCAAGCGCAAATATCGACAGTGCCGGCACAAAAAACAGCAGCGGCTGCACATGCAGCTCATCGGCCGACAGCCCCGTCTGCAGCGACAGCAGCTTGTTCTCGCGGAACGAATACCAGCCGTAAGCGGACACGGCAAGCAGAACGATGTCGAGATACCAGCGCTGCCAAAACGGCGAACGGTCGCTGCGCGCCTGCTTCTGGCGGTAGCCGACGATCGAAGCCCGGGCGTACGCGATCGCCGGCACGACCGTCGCCGCAATCGCCACAATGACGGCGCCGATGCCGTACAACCAGGCGTCCAGCGTCAAACCGACGGGAACCGACTTGCGGTCGACAAACGTCAGGAAGCCGTTCGAAGAGCCGATCGCCTTTGCCATTACCCAACCGATGGCAGGCCCGAGCGCAAGCGCCGCCAGTCCGAGCAGCGCGCCCTCCAGCGCATACATGCGCACAAGCTGGCGCGTATTGCCGCCGCGCGAACGGATGACCGCCATGTCGCTGCGCTGCCGTTCCAGCGTTTGCCGCGCGTTCATGACAACAAAATAAACGACCATAGCCAGCATCGGCGCCGCAAGCGTAAACAGCAGCAATTGCAGCTGCAGGCTCGTTTTCTTGAAGTCGTCCAGCATCGACAGGAAGGACAAATCGACGCGCGTTTCCTTCAGCTTCTGATATAGCGTGTTGTCGAGCCGTTGCAGCTTGCCGGAAAGCGGCGACAGCTCACTTGTTTTGATTTCGCGCAAATCGAACGCATAATACCAGTGCGCCGCGTTAAGCGGCAGCTTCTTCGCCTGCAGCAGCTCGCCGCGAAACAGCTTGTCGCTGACCAGCAGGCTGCCGAGCAGCCCTTCGAAGCCCTGGAACCAGTAGGCGTCGTCTTCGTCTTTTGGCTGCACCGTACCGACGATCTTCACCTTCAGCTGCGCCCCTGCAACCGGGTACAAATACACGTCGCCGATATGAACGTCGTTGCGATACAATGCGTCTTCGAGCGCCACCGCTTCGATAACGCCTCCCGCTGCCGAACTCGAATCGGCGTACATGCGGCCGCCGGTCAATTCGACATGCGCCGGCAGTTCGCTCAGGCCGGCGAGCGTCATTTGCCGCCGCTTGCTTCTGTCCACCTGCGTCGAGGCGTCCGGCGTCAGCTGCGCCGCTCGCAGCGACAGAACGGTTGCGTACGTCAGATGGGGAAACCCGATCTGCTTGGGCAGGTCGGCGGCAATGTATTGGTCCACATCCGTAAAATCTTCGTAATCGGCCCTTTCGGCGCCGACCGCCTGGTACCGCATGAGCAGCGATCCCGCCGGCAATCCGGCGCTGTCCTGCTGCTCGAGCGACTTGGCGACTACCCGCTTGAGCGCGCCGTCCGCATACATGGGGATGCTCGTCGTGAACGACACGGCAACTACCAAACCGAGCAGCGCGCTCAGCGTAAACCAGCGGTTGTTCCACATTTTGCGCGCAAGAAACCGGAGCATCGCCATACGCGTTATCGACCTACGACTTTCTGGCCGGCAGTCAATCCTTTGACGATTTCGACCGCCGTCGACGTCGTTTGCCCGACTTCCACGTCCACTTCCCGTTTGGCGCCGCTGTCGTCGACGACCTGCACGTAATTGCGTCCCGTAATGGTACGCAGCGCGGCAGGTGGAATCGTCAGCACGTTTTCCTTGCGCGAGACGATGACTGTGGCCGTCAGCGGCGTCCCCCGAGTCAAACCGGCAGGCATCGAATCGAGTTCAATCAGCACGTAATCGTTTGGCGAATCTTTCGGCCTGCCGTTGTTCGGATCGCCGTTGTTGTTATTGTCCTTCGGCACCGGCAGCTGCTTCACTTTGCCTTTCACCTGACCCGCCGTGTTGATATCGACGGCCGCTTCCATGCCGACGGCGATTTTTTTCACGTCGTCCGCCGGAATCGCCGCCGCCACCGTCAGCTTGCTTACGTCGGCAATCACCGCCACCGTGCTGTAGGCTTGCACGGCGTCGCCTTTTTTGGCGAGCACGCTGACGATCGTGCCGGCGAACGGCGCCGTCAGCTTCGCTTGCGCGATTTTGTCCTCCAGATCGGACACTTCCGTCCGCTTCAGTTCAAAATCGATGCGCGCTTGCTCGATTTCTTCCGACGTTTTGTCGCCGGCGTCGCGCAGCAGTTGAATCATCGCCAGCTCGTCCTTGCGCGTTTGCAGCCTTTTCTGGGTGAGCTGGCTTTCCAGATCGGTGACGTCCAGTTCGGCGAGCGTCTGGCTCGCCTGGACGGCGTCGCCGACTTGAACGGCCACGCTTTTGAGCCGTTTGCCTTCGAGCTTGAAGAACAGCTCTTCCTCCTGCAGCGACATCATTTTGCCGTTGCCGCGCACTTTCGTTTCGAGCGTTTCGGTTTTCACTATGTACGTTGGTTTCTGGGACAGCTTCGGCGGATTGATCGTCGGCAGCGCCTCCTCCTCGCCTTCCTTCGGCAGCAGCGAGCAGCCGGAAGCGAGCAGCAGCGCGGCAACCACGGCAACCAGCGCCACGCGCCGCCTAAGCGGAGACGAACTTGCCGTCCGCCATCTCGAAAACATGATCGGCAACCTCCATTATCGTAGGATCGTGCGTAGTCATGCAGATCGTCATTTGTTCGGTTTCCATCACGTGCCGGAACACCGTCATGATCTGCGCCCCCATCTGCGAGTCCAGCTCCGCTGTAGGTTCATCCGCCAGCAGCAGCGGCGGCCGGTGCGCAATCGCTTTGGCGATCGCCACGCGCTGCTGTTCGCCGCCGGACAGCTCGAACGGCCGGTGAAACATGCGCCGCCGGAGCCCGACCAGCTCCAGGCAAAACTCGGCGCGTTCCTTCCATGTCGCGCGCGGCGCGCCTGCCAGCCGCAGCGACAGCTCGACGTTTTCGTAAGCGGACAACAGCGGCAGCAGCGCAAACGATTGAAAAATGAAGCCGATCTCCTTGCGCCGCACCTCCGTCCGCTGCTCGTCGTTCCACTCGTGCAGCGGCTTGCCGCTGAAGACGATGCTGCCGCGGTCCGGCACGTCGAGTCCGCCGATCAGATTGAGCAGCGTCGTTTTGCCCGAGCCGGAACGGCCGCGCAGCATGACGAGCTGCTTGCGGCGAAGCGTCAGGTTGATGCCTTTCAGCACGTCGAGCCGGGCACCGTTCGCCACGAACGACCGTTCCACCCCTGTTACCGCCAGAATCGTATCGTCTTCGGCCGGTTTTCGCTCCCCCTCGTCGCCGGAAGGCGACTGGAAAATATCCAACTATCTCCACCCCCTACTCTCGTAGACGAGCCAACCTTCCAAAAGGTTACATGAAACGGACATCTTTTTAGGTCATTTCTTCCCGAATGGTTGTCGTCAGCATGCCTTCACCGCATGACTAGTCGGATGAAATCAGCGCGAGCACTTGTTGCCTTCATACAAAATAATTAAACATGATAAATATTAATGTGGATAAGAAAAGCTTCTATCGAAGCACTTCGAAGAAGTTGACCCGGCTTTAGCGGTAACTTTTCATGCCGAATCAGGAAGTTCCGCTCCGAAGCTTATACTTTCTGATTCTGTAAGAAAACCGTCAGGGAAAATCACCCTGACGGTCCTTTTGAGTTTGGATTCTGAAAGCGGCTGCTTTTTTTGCCCCGCGGCCATTGGGGCAAGCGCAATGCCGCGCTTTCAATCTGGCTTGGCCGGCAACTGCCAAGTCTCCAGCGGGGCCGGGGCCGGGGCCGATGCAAGGGAAGGCCTGCCTTGTGAGAGAGGATCGCCTATCATGGAACAGACACTTTGCTTCAACCGCGCCATTCCCGCATCTGCCAACTCCCCCTTGCAAAATAGGCCCTATTTTCTTGCCTTTTTCGCCAAAAACGGGCCGCCCCTACGAAATAGCAAGTGATTTCACTGGCTATTTCGCCTAAAGTGCCTATTTGAAGGCGGCCTGGGGCAAATAACCAGTGTTTTCACTGGCTATTTCCGACTCGCCACCCCAAATTGGGCAAACAAGCCATTTTTCATGGGCTATTTTGGTTGCCGAGCAATCAATCGGGCCACACAGGGGGCGGCTCGCCAGGATAGGCTTCTTGCAGCAGCGCGCGCGTACGCTCGTTCACGAAGGAGCGGAGCGGATGAGGCGTGAAGCTTGGAATAAACGCTACAACGTCACCGTCGCCCCGCCGCCGATTTGCACCGGTTCGCCGTCCGCGCTGATCCACACCGGGATCGCCGAAGGATTGTGCACGATCCGGCCGTCGGCCGAAGTTTGCAGCCGGCGAAGAGCCTGCAAATAACGCACGATGTCGCGGTTCGTCGCGAACCAGACATCCGTGCGGCCGCCGGCAGCGGCGCAAAACTGTTCGATCAGCTGCCAGTTGTTGTTCCGCTCGAATTCGTAGCTGTGTCCCCACACATACATGAGCAGCATGTTGTCGCGATGCCAGGCCGACAGAAACTTGTCGAACGTCTCCATAAGCTGGTTATCGTGATGGCAGGTCGGGTTCCAGCGCAGCAAATCGTGCGGAATGCCGAAGTTGCCGGTCGACACAACGGTACGTCCGTAGTCAAAGCCAAGCTGGGCAAGCGCGCCCGCCACTGTATCATTCACCGAGCCGTACGGGTACGACATCCCTTTGACCGGATAACCGGCCAGTTCCTCCAGCCGTTTGCGGTCCTCCCACATCTCGCCCGCAATCCGGTCGAACGGCACCTGCGTCAGGTGCGGATGCGTCACGCTGTGCGCCGACACTTCATGACCGTCGTACAGCGTTTTCACTTCCGCGGCAGTGACGAATCCGGGCTGGTCCAGCTTGCCCGAAATCAAATGAAACGTCCCGCGAATGCCGTGTCGGTTGAAAATGTCGACCAGTCTGCGGTCATAATCGATGCCGTCGTCGTAACTCATCGTCAGCGCGCGCTGCACGCCTCCCGGATAGCGATCCAGGCATAGTTTCATCGGAAGTTCCTCCTCTTCGTCGTCGTGCCCTGGTCAAGACAGACGAAACGGGCACAAATGACGGCTGCCCGACACTTCTGCCCGTTTCCATTTTCCGTTCGCCGAAGACCGGCGACTATTCGTCCCACACTTCAACTTTCTCCATTTTGTCGCCCGCTTTAACCGCGTCGACATGCTCCATGCCGCTCGTTACTTTGCCGAATACGGTGTGTACGCCGTTCAAATGCGGCTGCGGCTCGTACACGACAAAAAACTGCGAGCTGCCGGTATCTTTGCCGGCATGGGCCATCGACAGCACGCCGCGCTCGTGTCTAGTCGTGTTCGTTGCGGTTTCGCATTTGATCGTTTTGCCGCTGCCGCCGGTGCCGTTGCCGCGCGGGCAACCGCCCTGGGCGACGAAACCTTTGATGACGCGGTGGAACGTCAATCCGTTATAAAAGCCGCTGTTCGCCAGCTCCTCGAAGTTGGCTACTGTATTCGGCGCCTCTTCCGATAAAAAGTCGATTTCCACTACGTTGCCGTTTGCCAGGGTAATGCGTCCTTTTTTCATCGTTGCAATCGCTCCTTGGTTATAAATTGACTAAGCTTCCGCATTGGCCGGTTGTTTGGCCAGACGTGCCGGAATGACATCGTTGCGCAAAATGTCATCCAGCGATTCGCGGTTGACCGCCACATCCGCCTGCCCGTCCTTGACGAATACGACGGCCGGACGGCGGATGCGGTTGTAATTGCTTGCCATGGCATAATTATAGGCGCCCGTGCACGCAACGGCAAGCAGATCTCCCGCGTTCACCTTCGGCAGCGAAGCGTCCCAGATCAGCATGTCGCCGCTTTCGCAGCATTTGCCGGCGATCGACACGACTTCCTCGCCCTTGTCGTTCGCCCGGTTCGCCAGCAATGCCTCGTAGCGCGATTCGTACAACGCCGGCCGCGGATTGTCCGTCATGCCGCCGTCGACCGCCACATATTTGCGCACGCCGGGAATGTCCTTGGTCGAACCGATCGTATACAGCGTCGTGCCGGCGTCGCCGACGATGCTGCGGCCCGGCTCGATCCAAATGTCCGGCAGCGGATAACCGCTGTCGGCGAATCCTTCGCGCACGCTGGCGGCAATGGCGCCGACGTATTCGGCCGCAGGCAGCGGCGTGTCGCCGTCGACGTAACGAATGCCGAAGCCGCCGCCGAGGTTAATCACCGCAAACGTGGCGCCAAGCTTCGCGCGTACGTCCAGCGCAAAGGCGACCACCTTCGCGGCGGCAAGCCGGAAGCCCGGCAGCTCGAAAATTTGCGAGCCGATGTGCGAGTGGACGCCGAGCAGCCGCAGCCGCGGCAAGCCGAGCGTCGTTTCGACGGCGCGGAACGCGGCGCCGCTCTTCAAGTCGAAGCCGAACTTCGAATCTTCCTGACCGGTCGTAATATATTCATGCGTATGGGCGTGTACGCCAGGCGTAATGCGCAGCAGCACCTGCACCGTGCGGCCCTTCTCCGCGGCGATGGCATTCAGCAGCGCCAGCTCGGTGAAATTGTCGGCGACGAAGCAGCCGATACCGGCGTCGATCGCCATCTCGATTTCGGACGGCGTCTTGTTGTTGCCGTGGAAATGGATGCGGTCGGCCGGGAAACCGGCCTGCAGCGCGGTGTAAAGCTCGCCTTCGGAAACGACGTCGAGCGACAAGCCTTCGTCTTCGACGATGCGGCACATCGCTTTGACGCAAAACGCTTTGCTGGCGTAAGCAACCTGAAAGCCGAGGCCGCTCTCGCGGAAGGCGCCGACAAATTCGCGGCAGCGCTGGCGAATAAGCGCCTCGTCCATAACGTACAGCGGCGTGCCGAAGGTCGCCGCCAGCTCCGTGGCGTCGCAGCCGCCGATTTGCAAATGTCCGCGATCGTTGATCGCACTGGTGCCGTGTAAATGCAAAGCAATCTCTCCCCATTTGTCGAACGTCTTTTATTAACTAAAGTACCATATCGACAAGCCGATGACAACAGAAGCGGACGCCCGGCATGCGGACAGCCGCTCCGGCAGACATCAGGCGGGTTGGCGCGTTTTGTCTTTCGGCTTCGTCAGCGAAAGCCGGGTTTTGGCGGTCGGGAACGGCTTGCGCACGATGATCGCAAGCAGCGCTTTGCCGTTGAACGGAATGAACGGCCATAAATAAGGCGAATTGTATGAACGCGTGAAAGCAAGCACAAGCACCCATACGGTGATGCCGCCGATAAAGCCGGTGACGTCGAACAGCGCAGTCGACAGCAGCAGCAGGAGGCGTACGATGCGATTGGCCAGACCGAGCTCGTAGCTGGGCGTAGCGAACATGCCGATCGCCGCGACGGCCAAATACAGGATGACTTCGTTGACGAACAGCCCGGTTTTGACCGCAATGTCGCCGACCAGGATCGCCGCCACCAGGCCCATCGCCGTCGCCAGAGGCGTCGGAGTATGCACGGCCGCCATCCGCATCAGGTCGATGCCGATTTCGGCGAACAGAAACTGCAGCAGCAGCGGCAGATGGCCCGGCTGCTGCGGGCCGATCCATTCCAGCGTCGGCGGTTTCAGCTCCGGATGTACGACCATCAAGTACCACAGCGGCAGCAGGAAAATCGAAGCGATCATGCCGATGAACCGCACCCAGCGCAAATATGTGCCAACCGTCGGCGTCTGCCGGTACTCTTCCGCATGCTGGATCAGCGTAAACACTGTCGTCGGCATAATCATCACGCTCGGCGACGTGTCGACGAATACGACGACATAGCCTTCGAGCAGATGCGCGGCGATGACGTCGGGCCGCTCCGAATACCGCACGTGCGGATACGGGTTCCAGTTTTTGCGGACGATCGCTTCCTCCAGCTGCTTGTCGGCCAGCGGCAGGCCGTCGGCATCGACGCCCTTGATTTTGTCGCGGAGCGACTCGACCAGGTTCTGATCGGCAATGTCGTTGATGTAGCCGATGCACACATCGGTTTTGGTCCTTGCGCCGATTTGCAGGATCTCCAGCTTCAGCCGCGGATCGCGCAGCCGCCTGCGCACCAGCGACACGTTCGTCAGCAGCGTTTCGGTAAAGCCGTCGCGCGCGCCGCGCACGACCCGCTCCAGCGCCGGCTCCTCGATCGAGCGCACCGGGAAGCTTTTGGAATCGATTACGAGGGCGCCGGTTTGCTGCTCGACGAACAGTGCCGCCGAACCGGACAGCACCTTGAGCACGATGTCGTCCAGCTTCTCCGATTCTTCGACCTGGATGTGCGGGATGAGATGATCCATCAGCCGCTCCAGCGGGTGGTCGGCGATTTCGCCGATCGTCGCGTACGTCAGCCGGGTCAGGATATCGGTCAGCACCGTATCCTTGGCGAAGCCGTTGACATACAGCAAACCGGTATGTACCGTACCGAACACCATTTCGCGAAACACGATATCGAAACTTTTGCTCAGGCCGACTTTCTCCTCCAGCACTCGTTTCAACTCCGCAAATGTCGGCGGCACGGCCGCCGCCTCCATGAACCGCTTCTCCTCGTCGGTCAGCACCTCCTGATCGTTCGGCTTTTCCCGCTGCGCCATTTTTTTGTCCGCCGCCGTTGGAGCCGCCATGCCCGCAGCCGCGTCGCCTCCCGCATGCGCTCCGGCGTCGTCGCCGTTCTGCCGAACCCGAGCTTGCTCTTCCTGCGTGCGCCATTCCCCGTTTTCCGGCTCGTACGCGCCGCCGTTTGCCACTGCCTCGTGGGGCGGACCGGGTTCATGCCCTTGTTCCTGTCCTTGCCCTTGTTCGTGCGTGTCTGCCAACCGAAACCCCTCCTTGCACATGATCGCGCAACTTCTAATAAACGAGCCACTCGAACAGCGAACCCGCCACTTTGCCAAAAATCATCGCCATCAGCAGCAGCCAAATATGGCGGCGCATGCCGATGCGACCGGCCAAAATCGGCAGCACATTGATCACTTCGGTGAGCGCCGCCGCCAGCATGCCGACGAAGCAGCCCGCGAACAAGCCGACAATCGCCGCGGACAGCGGGGAAAGCGAGCCGCGGGCATCGAACAAGTCGGCGGCGCTGCCGGCCAGCGAACCGAGGATAACAGCCGCTTCGTACTGCCGCAGCTTGCCGTAGGAGCGCGACAGCTGCGCCAGCCGGGGAATAATGTCGAGGACGATCAGGAAGGCGACCATGCCGCTGCCGACCGCGATTCCTCCCGCCAGGCCGATGAACAGCTGCACCGCCGCATAAGCGGCATTCATGCGCGGCCGCCTCCCCCATCTCCGCCCGGGTCGTCCTGAAGCGGCCGGTTCGCCGCTAATTCGCCAGACGCAACTTTAAGACGCTGCTTGCCATATTCTTCCGTCACGACATACCGATGGATGCTCTCCTGATACATGAACATTTCCACCTCAAGCGGGCTCGGCTCGTCATTAAACCGCTTGCGGAACATATGGTTGAAAAACAGCGCCATGCCAAGCCCGATGCCGAGCGAATACGGAATTTGCAGCAACAGCGGATGTTCGCTCGTTCTGCCGGTCAACAGCTCGTAGATGCGGCGATGCACGGCCAGCATGCTGACGTCGGCATGGAAGTTCATGATCGCCAGGCCCGAGCCGATAAACAGCAGCAGCCAGACGAGAGCGACGAGCACCGGATGCGCCTTGCGTTCGTCCGTCCAAATGTCGACCAGCACGTGCGGATCGCCGAAATGTTCGATCTGGATGGCCGGAACGGCTTGACGCACGGCGGCGACAATCGTCATGATGTCGATCAGCAGCAGCGTGCCGTCCGGTTTGCCCGGCGTGCAGAGCGGAAGCGCGGACAGCTGCGGCAGCAGCTCGGGTTCGGTAAGCAATTGGGCGACGTCGCGCAGCCGAATCGTTTCGCCCGCCTTCGCCCGAAACCGCTTGTGCAGGCGAATGTACAGCACAGGCGCTTCATTGCCTGCGGCTTGCCGATCCATCGGCACCACCTCCTTCGATTGCTCAGTCCCGGCGAATGTTGCCATTTTCCCGTAGTATGCAAAAAGAACGCGGCGATTACTCGCGGCGCTCCCTGTGTATAGACGGTAGTATATGGAAAAGAAAGCAACCAGACCGCTTACTGCGCGATCTGGTCCTTGATCGATTGCAATATTTTTTTCTCCAGGCGCGAAACCTGCACCTGCGAAATGCCGAGCCGGCTCGCCACCTCGGATTGCGTCTGGTCGCGGAAGTAGCGCAAGTACACGATCAACCGCTCGCGTTCGTTCAGCGCGCCGATCGCTTGGTTGAGCGCCAGCTTGTCGAACCATTTGTCCTGCGATTCGTCGGCAATTTGGTCCATCAGCGTGATCGGGTCGCCGTCGTTTTCGAACACCGTCTCGTGAATCGAGGAAGGCGGCTTGTTCGCTTCCTGGGCGAAGACGACATCTTCCGGCGAAATGCCGAGCTCGGCGGCCACTTCCTTGATCGTCGGCTGACGGCCGAACCGCTTGGACAGCTCATCCTTCGTCTTCCGCACCTTGTTCGCCAGTTCCTTGAGCGAGCGGCTCACCTTGAGCGTGCCGTCGTCGCGCAGGAAACGCTGGATTTCGCCGATAATCATAGGCACGGCGTAAGTGGAAAATTTGACGTCGTAAGACAGGTCGAATTTGTCCACCGATTTGAGCAGCCCGATGCAGCCGATCTGAAACAAGTCCTCCGCTTCGTAGCCGCGGCCGAGAAACCGCTGCACGACGGACCAGACGAGGCGGATGTTGCAATTGACAAGCGTATCGCGGGCAAGCGTGTCCCCGGATTGGCTGAGCGCAATCAGCCGCTTCACTTCAGCGTCTTCCAAATACGTGTGGGAGGCGTGTTTCAAGTCGACATCCATAGCTCAAGACCCCTAATTCACGAGCGCCCGCTTCGACTCGATGCGCTTCGTCATTTTGACGATCGTGCCTTTTCCTGGTGCGGAAGTGATCTGAACTTCGTCCATGAAATTTTCCATAATCGTAAACCCCATGCCGGACCGTTCCAGCTCCGGTTTGGTCGTAAACAGCGGCTGCCGGGCCATCTCCAGATCGGCGATGCCGACCCCGTTGTCCATGACCGTAACCGTCACGCTGTCGTCCTCGATGGAAGCCGCGATCGTGATGACGCCGTCGGGATCGTTTTCGTAGCCGTGAATGATCGCGTTCGTTACCGCTTCGGATACGACCGTCTTCAGGTCGGTCAATTCCGCGACAGTCGGGTCGAGCTGGGATGCAAAAGCGGCCACCGTCGCCCGCGCGAACGATTCGTTCTCCGATCGGCTGGAAAATTGCAGCGACATTTGGTTGGCGCTCATGATACGACCCCCAGACTCGAAAGCGCGCTGCGCTCGTTATCCTGGAACGTCAATATTTTCGGCAGGCCGGACATTTCGAACAGCCGGTAGACGGCCGGGCTGACGTCGCAGACGACCATTTTGCCGCCTTTGCCGGAAATTTGCTTGTAGCGGCCCAGAATAACGCCGAGCCCCGAGCTGTCCATAAAACTAAGATCTTTCAAGTTCAGCACGACATGAGCGGCATTCCCTTGTTCGATCGCCTGTTCCATCCGCGACCTGACGATTTCGGCCGTATGGTGGTCGAGCTCGCCCTTCAGCCGGACGATCAGCGCCTTCCTTCCCTGCTCCAAATCCATTTGCAGACTCATGTGTTCGCTCCTCCCAGGATGCATGGGCGAGCAGTTCGCCGTCAGACGAACGACCAGCCTTGATGAACACTGAATTCTACGAGGGCGAAGACGATTCCTGCACCGCCGACAAAACTAGAAGCAATGCGCCATAACTAGTTGCGGCTCGACATGAGGAGGCGGGAAGCAAGCGACCGTTCGACGAAAATCGCGCGTCAATCCAGGAAAAACAGATGAGCGGCCGTCCGTTTCATCATCGTCCAAAGGCCCGCTTTATCGACGCTAACCGGCGATTCGATCGGGAATTCGGCGACTTGTTTGTCTCCCCGGTACACGACCAGCTTGCCGATCGGCTGTCCGGCGGTTATCGGCGCCTTCAGGCCGTCGTTCATTTGCAGCTCGTGACGAATATCATCACCCGCTTCGCCTTTGCGGACGAGCAGGCTGTACGGATGTTTGGCGGTCAACGGCACGTCGCGTTGTTCGCCTTTGCTGACGCGGAACGTGCCCATCGGGTCGCCGGTTTTGAAGATGGAATGACTGGCGTAATGGGAAAAAGCGTAGTCGAACATTTGCGACACTTCCGTATTGCGCGTTTTCGTGTTCGGCTCCCCGAGCACGACGGCGATCACCCGCAAATTGTCGCGCTTCGCCGACGCCGACAGGCAAAACTTCGCTTCCGCGGTATACCCCGTCTTCAGCCCGTCCGCGCCGCTGTAGAAACGAACCAGTTTGTTCGTATTGACGAGCCAGAAAGGCTTGGCGGTATCCTTGCGCAAGTAATCCTGATAAGCGCTGGTGAATTGGGTAATTTCCGGGTGCTTGAGCAGCTCCCGCGACATGATCGCAATATCGCGCGCGCTCGTGTAGTGGCCTTCGGCGGGCAAACCGTTGCAGTTCATGAAATGGGTGTTTTTCATGCCAAGCTGCTTGGCCCGTTCGTTCATCATCTTCACGAACGCTTCCTCCGAGCCGGCGATCTTCTCCGCCATCGCTACGGACGCGTCGTTGCCGGACGCCATGGCGATCCCCTTGAGCATATCGCGCACCGTCATTTCTTCGCCCGGCTCGAGGAAAATTTGCGAGCCGCCCATCGATGCGGCGTATTCGCTCGTGCGCACCTTGTCGTCCATGGACAGCTTGCCTTTATCGATCGCTTCCATGATGAGCAGCATCGTCATAATTTTGGTGATGCTGGCCGGGGGCAGTTTTTCGTCGGCGTTCTTATCGAGCATGACCGTGCCGGTATCGGCATCGAGCAATACGGCGGAGCGTGCGTTCGGCGCCATATTCGGCACTGTCGGCGCTTGTTCTTCCGCATACGCGGCGGGTCCGGCCGCAAGCAGCAGCATGAACAAGATTAACGGGACGATCGTCCACTTTTTCATCAATATTATCCCTCCACCGTAACGGATCGGCATTTCCATTCGTTCTCCATTGTTCCCCCGATTGCAGTAAAATATTCCAGCCCCTCCTTTCGCGCTGCGAAATAACCGGCCCTTGCCGGATCCGGCGACATTGGAAAAAAGATTTGCCCCTCTGCGACCCAAAAGCTATACTGTAGAACGGAATACGAACAAAAGGAGCTGGCGGAATTGAGCAAAATCGGGATCTGGGAACAAGCCGAGCCCGGCGTAACAAGAAAAATACTAAACGCAGGCGACAGCTTGATGATGATGGAAGTTCATTTTGAGGCGGGAGCGGTCGGCAACATGCACAGCCATCCGCATGAGCAAATGACGTATTGCTTGCGGGGCAGCTTTGATTTTACGATCGACGGGGTCGTGCACCGACTTCGGGCAGGCGAAACGATCGACATCCCCGGCGGCGCCGCGCACGGCGTCAAGGCGCTCGAGCCGGGCGCGCTGCTGGATGCCTTTACGCCGCTGCGCGAAGATTTGCTTTATGGAACGGCCGCATCCGCTTACGCCAAGGAAGATCGGTCATGAATGCGGCAAGACGCGACAAGCTGCGGGCAAATGCGCAACGGCCGGAGCTGCAGCCGGCATTGGAGCAGCTGCGCAAACGGGCGGACACCGGGCTCGGCATAGAATTCCCGATTGTCGCCGGCGAGCAGGCGGGCTGGGGCCACTATTATTATTGCGAAGACGGCACGGGTCTGCGGTTCGACTGGAACGATCGCAGCCGCCACACTTGCCCTGCTTGCGGGAAAGTATATACCGGCGAGCCTTACGACAGCGCCTGGCTTGGAGCGGCGCATGGGATCACATGCGGCAATTTGATGAGCATGGGGCATATGTACGCCATCAGCGGCGACAATCGGTTTGCGGAGCGGGTCGTCAAGGACCTGCTTGCCTATGCGGAACACTACGAGGGATATACGATCCACGGCGACATTCCGTACAACGGCCCCGGCAAGCTGTTCGCCCAGACGCTGGACGAAGCGCAATGGATCATGAATTTGACCGCCGCTTATGCCTGTGTCGCAGAGCGGCTTGATCCGGAGCAGAAACGGCTGATTGCGGACGGCTTGCTGCGTCCGTGCGCCGCGTTTCTGATCGGGCACAAGGAGCGGCAGCTGCATAATCACGCCATCATCATTACGAGCGCGATTGGCATGCTCGGTTATTTGCTGGAGGACGAAACGATTCATCGCGCCGGCCTGGACGGGCCGTACGGCTTGCTCGATCAAATCGAAAGAGGCGTATTGGGCGACGGCTTCTGGTATGAAGGCGCCTTCGGTTACCACTTCTACGCGCTCCATCCGATTCTAAAATACTGTCAAATCGTCGAAGGTTCGCCGTGGGATTTGCGCTGCCACGCGGCGCTGAAACGGATGTTCGTCTTTCCGCTGCGCTACCTGTTGACCGACGGTTCGTTTCCTTCCGTCAACGATGGCAGCCGCCACGCGATGATGCACAGCTTCGCCTGGGCTTACGAGGTTGCGCTCGAGTGGTATGGCGACAATCTGTACCGGCAATATTTGCGCTGCGCTTACGGCATAAACGACGAACATCAACACGCGTTCCCGCACGCCGCAATTGTGCCGGTGTCCAGAAGTTCACTCGAGGCGCTGCTTTTTGGCGGGGAGTTGCGCGCGGATGCGGCGGATTCGGATGCAGCAGAGGTTTCGGATACGGCGATTGACCAATTCAATCTTGCGCGGATGGTCCGCACCCATTCCGCTTCGGTTTCGGGCGGACTGACGAAGCTGGCCAACGACCGGGGCTGGAACCTGATCGTCAAACATGGCACCTTTGGCGGCGAACACGACCATATGGACAGGCTCGGGCTTTCGTTTACGGCCGGCGGCACCCCGCTCATCGCCGATGTCGGAACGACCGCTTACGGCATTCCCGCTCATTACGGCTGGTTCAAACACACGTATTCGCACAACACCGTCAACATCGACGGCAAAGACCAGCCTCCGACGGACGGCACGTTGAAACAATTTCGCGAAGAACCGTGGGGCGCCTGGCTGGAAAGCGCTGTCGACTGGAACGGCAGGGGCTATTATTTGCAGGACAAAATCATCCTTCCGTCCGAAATGTGCCCTTGGGACGAGGAGGCATACGACGGGGTGTCGATCCGCCGCATCAATGCGCTGAGCGGCGATTGTTTGATCGATATCGTCAAAGTTGCCGTTCCCCTGGCGCGCTACGTTCAGCTGAACTATCATGTGAGCGGCACGCTTGCGCAAGGCGACGGATGGTCGCCTACGGAGGAGCCGTTCGGCGCGCTGGAGGCGATCTGGTTCGGCGACAAGCGCACGAAACGGATGCAGCCGAACGAAACGATCGAATGGGCAGTCAAAAACGGCTTGCTGCTGCAAGGCGGCTGGTGTTCGCGCGACGCCGCGCTGTATACGGCCGAAACGCCGGACAATCCGCCATCCGGCTGCCGGCAGTCGCTCATTCAGCAAGTCCGCACGGACGGCGAAGTTGTTTTCGTCAATGTGTTCGCCTTGGTCGAAGCCGGCGGCAATAACGACCGGGAGCCATTGTCGGTGCGAGTGACGGACAGTACAGACGGCCCGAACGGACTGGCGGCATTCACGCTTGACGTGCGACTGCCAGGGCGTACGGCGCAGTACAAGTTCGGGTGGAGCGAGGATGAAGCGCATTTCGCTGCCATAGGCTGAGCATTCTCCATTCGCCAGCCAAATAGGCCATGTTTTATTGCCTATTTGGCTAAAAACGGGCAGCCTCTCCGAAATAAACAGTGAAATCGCTGGCTATTTCAGCTAAAGCAGCTGATTCGGGGCCAGGCGGAGCAAATAAGCCATGTTTTCACTGGCTATTTTCGAGGAGGCAGGCGAAATCGGGCAAATAAGCCATTTTTCAATGGCTATTCAGGTTACCCGGCCCGAAAGTATTGAAAAAAGCCGTCCCATCGGCGCCTTGCGGCCCGAGGGACGGCTATGCTGTTTTGCATCGACAAATAATTATTTGTTCATCTGGTGCACGGCGTGGCCGAGAGCGGCTTCCGCCGCTTCCATCACGATTTCGCCGAGCGTCGGGTGCGCGTGAATAGTCAACGCGATATCTTCGAGCGTAGCGCCCATTTCGATCGCGAGGCCAAGCTCGGCGATCAGATTGGACGCCTCGGCGCCGACGATTTGCGCGCCGATGACGAGCCCGCTCTTCTTGTCCGCGACAAGCTTCACGAAGCCGTCGGTAGCGGCCAGCGACAGCGCGCGGCCATTGACGGCAAAGTTGAATTTGCCTGCCGTCACTTCGTAGCCCTTCGCTTTCGCTTCGGTTTCGCTCAAGCCGACGCCGGCGATTTCCGGATCGGAGAACACGACGGCCGGAATCGCTTTGTAGTCGACGGCGCTGGGTTGCCCGGCGATCGCTTCCGCGGCGACTTTGCCTTCGTAGCTCGCCTTGTGCGCAAGCGCCGGTCCGGCGACGATATCGCCGATTGCAAAGATGTGCGGCACGCTTGTGCGGCACTGCTCGTCAACTTCGATCAACCCGCGGTCGGTTTGCTTCAGCTTGATCAAATCGAGCCCAAGCTCGCCGTCCGTATTCGGCCGGCGGCCGACGGTGACGAGCACGTATTCGGCCGTGACCGATTTCTCTTCTTCGCCGACCTTATACTTGACGGTAACGGCATTATCCGCTTTGTCGTATCCTTGCGCCAGCGCGCCGGTAACAACGTCGACTTTGGCTTTCGCCAAATGTTTGCCGACGAAACGGGTCAATTCTTTTTCGAACCCGGGCAAAATCGCTTCACTGCCTTCAAGAATCGTCACCTTGGTGCCGAATTTGGCGAACATTTGCCCCAGCTCTATGCCGATGTAGCCGCCGCCGATCACTACGAGGCTTTGCGGAATGTGCGGCAGCTCCAGCGCCTCCGTCGACGACAGGATCCGATCGCCGTACGGAAAAGCTTTCAGCTCGATCGGCCGCGAGCCGGTGGCGATTATGCAATGCTTGAAGCGGTATCGCGGCGCTTCGCTTTCGTTGAACAACCGCGCTTCGTGCTCGTTGATGAACATCGCTTCGCCGCGGAACACCTGGACGTTGTTGCCTTTCAGCAAGCTGCCGACGCCGCCGGTCAGCTTCGAAACGACAGACGATTTCCACGCCTGCACTTTGGCAAAATCGACTTTGACCCCTTCCACGGAAATGCCGATATCCGCCGAGTCGTTCGCCTGTTCGTACCGGTGCGCGGCGGATATGAGCGCCTTGGAAGGAATGCAGCCGCGGTTCAAACAAACGCCGCCAAGCTCGGACTTGTCGACGATCAAAACTTGCTGCCCGAGCTGCGCCGCGCGGATAGCCGCGACGTAACCGCCGGGACCTGCACCAATGACGAGCGTGTCGATATCGAGGGATGCGTCTCCCACTACCATATGGTTACACCTCCATTACAAGCAGATCCGGATCGGACAGGAGCTGCTTGACCATGTTCAAGCATTGCTGCGCGGTTGCCCCGTCGATGAGGCGGTGATCGAAGCTGAACGACAGCGCCATAACCGGCGCGATGACGATTTCGCCGCCACGGACGATCGGTTTTTCGGTGATGCGGCCGGTGCCGAGAATCGCGGCTTCCGGGAAGTTGATGACCGGCGTGAAAAACATCCCGCCCGCCGAGCCGATGTTCGTAATGCTGATCGTGCTGCCGCGCATTTCCTGCGCCGTCAGCTTGCCGTCGCGGCCGCGAGCCGCCAAATCCTTGATCGCCGAAGCGATCGACCAAATGTTGCGGCGATCGGCGTCCTTCACGACGGGAACGATCAGGCCGTTCTCCGTATCGGTGGCAATGCCGATGTCGTAATATTTCTTGTATACAACTTCGCCGCGCTCTTCGTCAAGCGCCGCGTTGACGATCGGGAACGAACGGGCAGCGGCGACCAGCGCCTTGACCACGAAGGGCAAGTACGTCAGCTTGACGCCCTTCTGCTCCGCCAGCGGTTTCGCTTTTTCGCGCAGGGCAACGAGCCGCGTAACGTCGACTTCGTCCATCAGCGTCACATGCGGCGCCGTATACATCGACTTGACCATCGCCGCGGCGATCGCCTTGCGGATGCCTTTGAACGGCACTCGCTCCTCGGCGCGATCGCCTGTTGCCGGCGCCGCTGCTGCAGGCGCCGTTGTTGCCGCCGCTTGCGCCGTTGTTGCCGCCGCTTGCGCCGTTTCGGCTGGCGCAGCCGCTGCCGCAGGCGCGCCGCCTTCGGCAGCCGCCAGCACGTCTTCGCGCGTCACGCGTCCGCCACGGCCAGTCGCCGGCACACTTGCGAGCGCCACGCCGCGCTCGCGGGCAAGCTTGCGCACGCTTGGCGTTGCCAGCACGCTGCGCGCGTCGCCGGCAGGCGCTTCCGCCTGCGCTGCTGCCGCAGCTGGCGCCGGTGCAGCGGACGCCGGTCCCGGAGCGGACGCCGCCGCTGCAGGAGCAGGCTGAGCCGGAGCCGCCGCATGTGCGGAAGCTTGCTGCGCCGCCGCCGGCAGTTCGCCGGCCACTTCGATGATCGCCACCGTTTCGCCAACGGTGCAAACCTGGCCTTCTTTCACCTTCACTTCGAGCACTTTGCCGGTTACCGGACAAGGCACGTCGACGACGGCTTTGTCGTTCTGCACTTCCATAATCGTATCGTCTTCGTTGATCGTATCGCCGGGCTTGATGTTGATTTTGACGATTTCGCCTTCGTGAATGCCTTCGCCAAGCTCCGGAAATGGATAAGTAAACGTAGCCACGCTGTTTCCTCCCGCCTTCTCGCTATCGTATGGATCGCAGCTTAAAAATCAAGCACTTCATTCAGCGCCGCCACGACGCGCGCCGGGTTCGGCAGCCATTCGTCCTCGATTTGCGCGAACGGATACACCGTGTCCGGACCGCATACGCGAAGCACCGGCGCTTCCAGATGGAGAATCGCCTTTTCGTTGATCTGGGCGATGATTTCGGCGGCGGCCCCCGCCGTTTTTTGCGCTTCTTGCACCACAATCGCCCGATTCGTCTTCTTGATCGAAGCGACGATCGTGTCGATGTCCAGCGGAATCAGCGTGCGCAAATCGATCACTTCCGCTTTGGCCCCGCGCGTTTTCTCCAGCTCCTCGGCCGCTTTGACCGCTGTCTGCACCATCGCGCCATACGCGATAATCGTCACGTCGCCGCCTTCGCGGACGACGTTCGCTTTGCCCAGCGGAATCGTATAATCGCCTTCCGGCACTTCGGCGCGAAGCGATCGATACAAATTCATATGCTCCATATAAAAGACGGGGTCATTGTCGCGAATGGCCGAGATCAGCAGCCCTTTGGCGTCGTAAGGATTGGACGGCACGACAACCTTGATCCCCGGCGTTTGCATCATCAAGCCTTCCAGCGAGTCCGTATGCAGCTCCGCCGCCTTCACGCCGCCGCCGAACGGCGTCCGGAACGTGATCGGCGAGTTGTAGCGACCGCCGGAACGGTACCGCATCCGGGCCGCCTGCACGCACATCTGGTCGAGCGCTTCGTAGATGAAGCCGACGAACTGAATTTCCGCCACGCTGCGAATTCCTTGCACGCCAAGCCCTACGGCCATGCCGGCAATCGCGGATTCCGCCAGCGGCGTATCGAATACGCGCTCCTCGCCGAACTGTTCCTGCAGCCCTTCCGTGGCGCGGAATACGCCGCCGACCTTGCCGACGTCCTCGCCAAAGATCAGCAGCTCGGAATCGCGCTCGAGCTCGACGCGCATCGCGTCTTTTATCGCTTGAATCATCGTCATTTGAGCCATTGTGCCTGGTGCCTCCTCGTTTACTTAGCCATGAAAGGAGCTTTTTGCTCCTCCAGATGGGCAGGCGTCGTTTCGAACATGCTGTCGATCAGCCCGGGAACGGTCATTTTTTCGGTTTCTTCCGCTTTTTTGATGTGTTCGGCAACCGCAGCTTTCGCTTCATCCTTCACGCGGTTCGTGTCCTCTTCCGTCCACAGACCTTTTTGCTGCAAATAGGCGCCGAACCGCACGATCGGATCTTTGGCCGACCATTCGCCTTCTTCGTCCTTCGTCCGGTATTTCGTCGTGTCGTCCGCCATCGAGTGAGGGCGGAACCGGTAAGTGAGCGCTTCGATCAGCGTCGCTCCGCCGCCGCTCCGCGCGCGTTCCCCGGCTTCGCTTACGGCTTTGTAGACGGCGAGCGGATCGTTGCCGTCCACTTGCACGCCGGCGATGCCGGCTGCGACCGCTTTATGCGCGATCGACAAGGCTGCCGTTTGTTTGGCGAACGGCGTCGTGATGGCGTAGCGGTTGTTTTGCACGAAATAGATGACCGGAAGCTTAAACGCTCCAGCGAAGTTCATCGATTCGTAGAAATCGCCTTCCGACGAGCCGCCGTCGCCGGTATAAGCGATCGCAACACGATCCTGCTTGCGCTTCTTGAACGCCATTGCAACCCCGGAAGCGTGAAGCACTTGCGCGCCGATAATGATTTGCGGCATGAGCACATGCACGTCCTGCGGAATTTGTCCGCCGTGCTGATGGCCGCGGGAGTATAGGAATGCCTGGTACAACGGCAAGCCGTGCCAAACGATTTGCGGCATGTCGCGATAGCCCGGGCAGATGAAATCGTCCTTGCGCAGCGCAAATTCGCTGGCAACCATCGCCGCTTCCTGTCCGGAAACGGGCGCATAGAAGCCGAGCCGGCCCTGACGGCCCAAATTGACCGCACGTTCGTCCCACGTCCGCGTAAATACCATGCGGCGCATGATTTCCTTCAATTGCTCGTCGCTGAGCTGCGGCACGAGCGATTCGTTTGTGATGCTGCCGTCCGGGGTAAGAATGGTCAAAGGCTTGACCGGTTCGGTTCTGACCTCATATTCGTTAGCGGCTGCAGCCGACGGGCCGGCACTGGTCCGGGTTTCCGCAGGCTCCTGCGGCGTGCGGGTTGCGAAGGCGTTGTTTTGCTGCTCTTTCGTCTTCTCTTGACCGGCTTGTGCCTCCGGCTGCACTTTCGTTTCGTTCTCGAGCATTTTGCTCATGATGATGCCACCTCGCTTATGTCTGTTCGTGTACCCTTGTGTCGAGTACCTGTTATATCAATATCATGATACTGTATAATTCTTATTTACACAATACATACAATAAACAAACAATTTCCGCCACTTACGCTTGTATAACAGTTCAAACTTTATACTATAACAGATACCGAAACCGGCTTCATTCGCCATCTATTGTGCCCCTGAAAGGCCTCGTTCAACCGGCGAATTCCGCTGCCGCTCGACACGCAACCGTTTACATGTTCATGGGCAAAAAAAAGAAACGGCAGTCGGCCATTTCTGAAAATCGGGCTTATGCGGTTGGTCGTACCGGCGATCTTGCCGCTGCGAAGGAGAATGGTGGGCGGGCAAGTCAGATGGTCCAGTCCCCCACTCCGGTGCAAAAACGATTCCGCGAGTCGCCTCCCTAAAATAGGCAATAAAAAATGGCTTATTCGCACCTTTTGCCACGCCTCGCCGAAAATAGCCAGTGATTTCGCTGGCTATTCCGTCCAAATGACGCCAAAAGCGGACTTTCCGAGGAAATAGCCAGTGTTTTCACTGGCTATTTCCTTGCTGACATCCTTTTTCCACGCAATAGCCAATAAAACATGGCCTATTTCGGAGGGAACCTTATGCGAGGCCCGGAAAAGGCCGGTAATGTCGCTGCCTACCCCGCTTCGCCTGGCGCCGGCGCGATACCAGCGTCGCCGCCGCCCGCAATCGGCCGGATCGGCGCTCCGTACCGCCGCTCCAGCTCGCCGCACATCTGCTCGACCTCCGCCGTCGCAAACGGCAGTTCCGCGGCGGACATCGACTGGCCGCCGGCCGCCTGCAGAAGCCCTACGAGATCGGCGGCAAACGCCCCCCCCGCGCCATCGCCGAGCAATTCGTCGATGCTGGCGGTGCTCGCCGCAGCGACGCGGGGAAAACATAACCCCCCGCCATCCACAGCGCACGACGCGGCCGATAACGAATCTTCGCCAACCGCCACATCGTAGAAGCGTTTGGCCAACTCCGCCCTCTCCCGCCCGCTTCCCTGGGCGACAACGAAAGCATGCAGCACGAAGCTGCGCATTTGACGGCGCTGCGAAATGCCGCAAAACTTGCGGCCGCCGACGCTGACGTCGTAATCGCCGGGACAATAAGCGCCGGCGATTTCGCCAAAGGCGACGGCATCGGTGCGCCGCTTCAAGGCGCCGCGAATCAGCTCCGCCATAAGCGGAAAGTCGGCGCGAAAATCGCCGGCCGGCGGCACGATCGGCAGCACGACGGAAACATTGACGACGCCGTCGTCAAGCGGAACCGCCGCGCCGCCGGAGTTGCGCACCGCAGGCTCGTAACCTTGCGCCCGCAGCCAGTCGGCGGCTTCGCGAATATGCGGCAGCCGGCTGTCGCGCAGCCCGAGCACCACCGCGCGCGGATGCCGCCACAGGTGCACGACCGGCGGATGCCCGGCGCCAACGGCGCGGCAAAGCAGCTCGTCGCGCGCAAACGGCGTCAGAATCGGCTCGCCCGCGCCGGAGGCCGTCAGATCGAGAATGCGGCATTCCGCCGCCCAATTCGCGTGATCGGCCGCTGGTGTAGTCGTCATGAGTCCGTCTCCTTCCTTTCCTTGCCCGTCTCACCGGACGGTATCCAATATATACTCGCGCGGCGCCGGTCGGTCCGCGCCGATCGTATATGCGCGCTCCAGCAAGCGAGCCGCTTCGTCCGCGTTGTCGCCGTTGGTGTGCATCACGCACAACGGTTCGCCCGCTTCGACCCGCTCGCCCGTTTTGCGCAGCAGCGTTACGCCGGCAGCGTGATCGACGGAGTCGTCCTTGCGCCTCCGGCCCGCGCCGAGCGCCATCGCCGCCAGCCCGACTGCTTCGGCGTCGATGCCGGCGACGTAACCGGCCGCCGCGGCGCGCACGTCGATATGCCGCTTCGCCTGCGGCAGCAGCTCCGGCCGGTCGACGCAAGCGGCGTCTCCGCCTTGCGCCAGCACGAAGCGGCGGAACACCGCCAGCGCTTCGCCGGAAGCAAGCATCGCGGCAAGCCGCTCGTGCGCGGCGCCGTAGTCCGGGAACGCGCCGCCGAGCACGGCCATATGCGATGCCAGCGCAAGCGAAATGGCGGCGATATCGGCCGGCCCTTCGCCGCGCAGCGTAGCGATCGCTTCGCGAATTTCATTCGCGTTGCCGATTTCGCGGCCGAGCGGCTCGTTCATGTCGCTGATGACGGCAACGGTGCGCCTGCCGAGCGACTTGCCGATCGCCACCATCGCTTCGGCTAGTAGCCGGGCTTCGGCCGCCGTTTTCATGAAGGCGCCGCTGCCCGTTTTGACATCGAGCACGATGCAGTCGGCGCCGGAGGCGATTTTTTTGCTCATGACGGAGCTGGCGATGAGTGGAATCGAATCGACGGTGCCGGTGACGTCGCGCAGCGCGTACAGCTTCTTGTCCGCCGGTGCGAGATTGCCGGTTTGGCCGACAATCGCCATGCCGTAGCGGTTGACATTGTCCAGGAACTGCTCATTCGGCAGTTCCGTGCGAAAGCCGGGGATCGACTCCAGCTTGTCGATCGTGCCGCCGGTGTGGCCAAGTCCGCGTCCGGACATTTTGGCCACGGGGATGCCGGCGGCAGCCACAAGCGGCGCCACCACGAAGCTGATTTTGTCGCCGACGCCGCCGGTGGAATGTTTGTCCACCTTGACGCCGCGCACGGCGGACAAGTCGATGCGGTCGCCCGAATCGGCCATCGCCAGCGTCAGGTCGGCCGTCTCCCGCGCATCCATGCCGCGGAAACAAATCGCCATCAGCAGCGCCGACGCCTGGTAATCCGGGATATCGCCCCGGGTGTAGCCGGCGATGAAGCCGCCGATTTCTTCCTTGGTCAGCGGCTCGCCGCGGCGCTTCTTGCGGATCAGCTCGACCATGTTCACGGGGCGTCGCTCCTTCCCGCTTCGCGCACGAACGCTTTCACAAGCGCGGCAAACGCCGGCTTCGTGCGATTCGCCACCGCCACGACCTGCTCGTGTGTCAGCGGCTCCAGTTCTTCGCCGATCGCCATATCGGTAATGCACGAGATGCCAAGCACGTCAAGGCCGCAATGGCGCGCCGCTATCGTTTCGGCGACCGTCGACATGCCGACGGCGTCGCCGCCGAGCCGCGCCAGCATCGTCAACTCGGCCGGCGTCATGTAAGCGGGCCCGCTGATGCCGCAATAAACGCCTTCCACGAGCCGCATCTGCTGGCCATTTGCGCCTGCGATGCCGGCGGCCAATCGTTTGAGCAAGGTGCGGTACCGACTGCTGTAGGCTTCCGACATGTCGGGGAAACGCACGCCAAGCGACGAATCGTTCGGCCCGACAAGCGGATTGGCGCCGGTCAGGTTGATATGATCGGCGATCAGCATCAAATCGCCTGGCCGAAACGTCCGGTTCATCCCGCCGGCCGCATTCGTCAGCACCAGCGTGCGGATGCCGAGCTTTTTCAGCGTATAAACGGGCAATACGACCTGCCGCATCGCGTAGCCCTCATAATAGTGAAACCGGCCCTGCATCGCGATGACCGGTCTTCCTTCCAGCATGCCGGCGACGAATCGGCCCGCATGCCCTTCCACCGTGGAGACTGGAAAATGCGGCACGTCTGCATAATCGACGGAAACACCGTCCGTTATTTGATCCGCCAGATCGCCGAGACCGGAACCGAGCACAAGCCCGATTTCCGGTTGTCGGCCGTCCAGTCTCCGCTCCAGCGCAGCGGCAGCTTCTTCGATTTGACGCCCATAAAGATGATTCCCGTCCATTTTCGTCCCTCCTGCCCGCGATCGTTACAACGCTTCGACGATTCCCGCCACCAGTTGCATAAACTGCAGCTTCACCCGCTCCGTCGTTTCCATCACTTCTTCGTGCGTCAGCGGCTGCTCCGTCATGCCGGACGCCATGTTCGTCACGCACGAAATGCCCAGCACCTCCATGCCGGCATGCCGCGCCACAATTACCTCCGGCACCGTCGACATGCCGACGGCGTCCGCCCCGAGCGTGCGCAGCATGCGAATTTCCGCCGGCGTCTCGAAAGACGGGCCAAGCACGGAAGCGTAAACGCCTTCCTGCAGCCGGACTCCTTGCGCCGCAGCCGTATCGTGCGCCAGGGTGCGCAGCCGTTTGCTGTACGCTTCCGACATATCGGGAAAACGCACGCCGAAGGTCGGCTCGTTGCGGCCGATCAGCGGATTGTCGCCGGTCAGATTGAGGTGATCGCGGATCAGCATCAGCTCGCCGACGGCGTACCGTTCATTAATGCCGCCGGCGGCATTCGTAACGATCAGCGTATGGACGCCGAGCGCTTTCATTACCCGCATCGGAAACGTCACCATTTCGTACGGGTAGCCTTCGTAACGGTGAAAGCGGCCTTTCATCAGCAGCACGGGGTTCTCTCCGATCCGCCCGCCCACCAGCACACCCGCATGGCTCGCCACCGTCGACAGCGGAAAATGGGGAATGTCGCCGTACGGTATCACGTTCGGTTCCATGACAGAATCGGCAAGTCCTCCGAGACCGGAACCGAGAATAAGCCCCACGGTTGGCTGAACGGCCAGCTTCGGCCGCAAATAAGCAGCCGCTTCCTCTACTTGCAGCAGCAATGCTTGGCTCATCAGTGTCGTTGCTCCTCTCGCTTATTTGCGCTCTTTCGTTACCGCAGCATGTCGAGAAAACTGGCGCCATGCTCCGGCATCGCCACGCCAAAATTATCGGCGATTGTCGCCCCGAGGTCGGCGAACGTAGCCCGTATGCCAAGCGACCCCGGCGTCTTGAGCCCCGGGCCCCATGCCAGCAGCGGTACAAACTCGCGCGTATGATCGGTGCCCGGATGCGTCGGATCGTTGCCGTGATCGGCCGTAAGCAGCAGCAGATCGTCTTCGCCGAGCTTCTCCATCAGCTCGGGCAGCCGCCGATCGAACGCCATCAGCGCCGCCGCGTATCCTTCGGGATCGCGGCGATGGCCGTACAACGAATCGAAATCGACCAAATTCGTAAACGCCAGCCCGCAAAACCTGCTCTCCAGCACGGCGATCGTCCGGCTTATGCCGTCGTCGTTGCTTTTGGTCGAATAAGCCGCCGTAACGCCTTCCCCGGAATAAATGTCGTTGATTTTGCCGATGGCGATGCAGTCGAACCCGCCGTCCTTCAGCCGGTTCATCACGGTTGGCGCCGGCGGTTTGACAGCGTAATCGTGGCGGCCGGACGTACGGACAAAATGGCCGGGCTCGCCGTCATAAGGACGGGCGATCACGCGGCCGACGACGACATCGCCCGACAGCGTCATCCGGCGCGCGATTTCGCAGCCGCGGTACAGCTCCGCGAGCGGAATGACCCGCTCGTGGGCGGCAATTTGCAGCACGCTGTCGGCCGACGTATATACAATCCAGGCGCCCGTGCGCAGCTGTTCCTCGCCGAGTTCGGCGATGATTTCCGTCCCCGAAGCAGGTTTGTTGCCGATTACCGGGCGCCCCGTTTCGCGTTCGAACGCTTCGATCAGCGAAGGCGGAAACCCTTGCGGGTAAGTTTGGAACGGAATGTCGACATTCAGCCCCATCAGCTCCCAATGCCCCGTCATCGTATCTTTGCCGACGGACACCTCGGTCATTTTGCCGTAATAGGCGGTTGGTTCAGGCTGTTGCGCGATGCCCCGGAGCGCGGCAATATTGCCGAGCCCGAATCGCTGCAAGTTCGGCAGCGCCAGCTGCGGCACCCGCTCCGCGATGTGGCCCAGCGTGTGGGTTCCGGCGTCGCCGAACGATGCCGCGTCATGCTGCGCGCCGATGCCGACGCTGTCCAGCACGATCAGCGCGATTTTGCGAAAACGCATATGCCCCTCCTCCTTGTCGTGCCCTTATTGTATCGCAATCGCGACGGTCTGCTCAAACGACCGCAGCCTGCAAGCAAAAAAATCCCGCCCTGCCAGGAGGCTCCTGTCAAAGGCGGGACTTCGGCGCCGCTTGCGTTACCGTTTGGCCCGCGGATGCGTCCGGTTGAATACATCCTTGAGCCGCGATTTGGTGACGTGCGTATAAATTTGCGTCGTGGCGATGTCGGCATGGCCGAGCATTTCCTGCACCGCGCGCAAATCGGCTCCGTTCTCCAGCAGATGAGTGGCGAACGAATGGCGCAGCGTATGCGGCGTAATTTCTTTGCGGATGTGCGATTCCTTCGCGTACTTCTTGATGATTTTCCAAAACCCCTGGCGCGTGAGCCGGGTTCCCAAATGATTGATGAACAGCGCATCCTCGGCTTTGCCCGGTTTGAGCAGCTTCGCCCTGTCCCCGCGTATGTACGTATCGAGCCAGCCGGCTGCCGTCCGGCCTACCGGGATGATGCGCTCCTTCGAGCCTTTGCCGATGCAGCGAACGAAGCCCATGCCGAGGTTGACGTTGCCTAGATCGAGCGTCATCAACTCGGTGACGCGGATGCCCGTGGCGTACAGCAGCTCCAGCATCGCCTTGTCGCGCATGCCTTGCGGCGTCGACGTGCTCGGCGCTTCCAGCAGCGCTTCGACTTCGGGGACGGACAACACCTTGGGCAATCGTTTGTCGAGCTTCGGCGTCTCCATATTTTGCGACGGATCGGAATCCATGAACCGCTCGCGCAGCATGAACTGGTAGAACGAACGAATCGACACCATGCAGCGAGACACGGTCGAACCGGAGCGCCCCAGCTTCTTCAGCTGCTGCAAATAAGAGGCGATGTTCGTCTTGCTGGACTCCTGCAATGTGGCGACGCCGTTCTTCTCCAGGAAGTTGATGTATTGCGTCAAATCGCGCTCGTAGGAATGAAGCGTATTCATCGCAAGACCTCGTTCCACCGATAAAAAATGGATAAAAGTCTGCAGAAACTGTTTCATGCCGTTTCGTGCCCCTTATGTGTATAGTCTGCGGCTTTTCATTGCGTTAACTATACATTCCACACGAAGATGCCTTTTCCTGCTGCCGCACGGCCGTTATTGCTCGCCGTACCAGTAAAATCGGCGCAACCGGTCGCCCATGGTCAACTTCCCGTCGTCCTCCGCCTCCTGCTGGAACACTTTGACCGATTTGCCCGAAGGTGTCCGGTAGCGGCTTTCGTCCGGCTGCATCCAGGCCGAAACGGCGGCCAGCATCTGATACAGTACGTAGGTGAACAATACGAACAATAAGATAAACTTGGCGCGCTGCACCCATTTGCGTACGGAAACGACCATGTCAGTCTGCCTCCTCCTCGTTCTTGCGGGGCGGAATTGCCGTTACCTATTCGTATGACAAGCCCAGCCCCATTATGAGCGGGCACGCTACAACCATTCGGCCCCCGCCGGCAGCGGCCGATAAGGCAGACCCACCGCTTCCGCCACCGCCGGATGCGTGACGCTGCCGCGAAACGTGTTGAAGCCAAGCAGCAGCGCCTGGTTTTGCATCGCCGCCATTTTCGCTCCTTTGTTCGCCAGTTCCATCGCATACGGCATCGTTGCGTTCGTCAGCGCCAGCGTCGATGTGCGCGGCACCGCGCCCGGCATGTTCGCCACCGCATAATGAAGCACGCCGTGCTTCACATACGTCGGCTCGTCGTGCGTTGTCACGCGGTCAATCGTTTCGATCGTGCCGCCCTGATCGACAGCGACGTCGACGATGACGGCGCCGGCTTTCATTTCGCCGACCATCTGCTCGCTCACCAGCTTGGGAGCTCTCGCGCCGGGAATGAGCACAGCGCCGATCAGCAGATCGGCTTTCTGCGTAGCGCCGGAAATATTGAACGGATTCGCCGCAAGCGTCGACAGCCGGCCGCCAAACACGTCGTCGAGATACCGCATGCGCTCCGCGCTTTTTTCGATCACGACGACGCTGGCGCCGAGACCGAGCGCCATCTTGGCCGCGTTCGTGCCCACGACGCCGCCGCCGAGGATGACGACATTTGCCGGCGGCACCCCGGGCACGCCTCCGAGCAGCACGCCGCGGCCGCCGCTGTACCGCTCGAGGAACCGGGCGCCGACCTGCACCGACATGCGCCCCGCCACTTCGCTCATCGGCGTCAGGAGCGGCAGGCTGCCGTTCGGCAGCTGGATCGTTTCGTAGGCGACTCCGGTGACGGCTTTGTCGACAAGCGCCGCGGTCAAATCGCCGGCAGCGGCAAGGTGCAAATACGTAAACAGCACCAGATTTTCGCGAAAATAACCGAACTCCTCCGGCAGCGGCTCCTTGACCTTCATGATCATGTCCGCCTCTGCCCACACGTCCGCCGCTTCTTCCCGCAATTCCGCGCCGGATCGCTCATAGTCCTCGTCGGCAAACCCGCTGCCGACGCCGGCCGAACGCTCCACCACGACGCGGTGGCCCGCTTTGACAAACATATCTGCGCCTGCGGGCGTTAAGGCGACGCGGAACTCGTTGTTTTTGATTTCTTTCGGCACGCCGATTATCACCTGTCATCGCTCCTTTTGCGCCATAGTGTGCGCCAAACGAAAGCCGAATATGGCCGCTAAAAAACGCCACAAAGGAGGAAAGCAATTAGCGGTTCTGACCGATCAAAAAAAGAACCGCCCTGGCTCAACAAGAGCCCGGTGCGGTTCCGAATCGTTTTATGATGCCCCTTGCAATGCCGTTTCGTCCGCGCTTTCTTCCGGCGCCGTACGGATGACGGTAATGCGCGAAATGCGGAGATGGTCCACCTCGGCGATAATAAACGAAAAGCCGCGGTACATGATTCGCTGGTTTTTGCGCGGCGGCACTTCGACTTGCGAATACATCCAGCCGCCGATCGTATCGTGATCCTCCGACTCGATATCGAGCTGGAAGTAATCGTTCACTTCGTCAATGTGCAGCAGCCCGTCGATCGAGAAGCTGCCGTCTTCGACCAGCTCGATCGGAGCGCGTCCCTTATCGAACTCGTCATGGATTTCGCCGACGATCTCCTCGAGAATGTCCTCGACCGTCACCAGACCCGACGTCCCGCCGTATTCGTCGATGAGCAGCGCCACTTCCGTGCGCTTCTTCTGCATCAGCCGCAGCAGCGAGCTGATCGGCATCGACTCCGGTACGCTCATCAGCGGACGGGCGATGCGGCGAATGTCGTCGAGCCCTTTGCGCGCCTTGAGCAAATCTTTAATATGAATGTAACCGATAATATTGTCCTTATCGGGATCGCACAGCGGATAACGCGTATGGACGCCGTTCGTCGCCACTTCGAGAATGTGTTCGAACGGATCGGCCGCATAGAAGCAAACCAGCTCCGTCCGCGGAATCATAATCTCGCGGGCATTCGTTTCGGCGAACTCGAATACGTTGTTGACCAGCGTCAGCTCCGTGTTGTCGATCAGGCCGCTCTTGTGGCTTTCGTGCATGAGCAGCTTGATTTCCTCCTCGGAGTGCACGTCCTCGTGATCGCCTTCCGGCTCGATGCCGGATTTGCGCAGCAGCCAGTTGGAGGCGCCGTTCAAAACAACGATCAGCGGGTACATCACTTTGTGAAACACGACCATCGGAATCGACGCGATCAGCGTAATTTGCTCCGACTTGCGAATGGCGTACGTCTTCGGATACTGTTCGCCGATCGTAATGTGAAACGCGGTGATGATCGTAAAGCCGATAAGGAACGAAATGACGTGCATCAATGTTTCCGGCATGTCGAAACGGGACAGCAGCGGCTTCAGCATTGCGGCCACCGCCGGCTCCCCGACCCAGCCGAGTCCCAGCGAAGTAAGCGTAATCCCCAGTTGGCAGGCGGATAAATAGGCGTTCAAATTACCGACAATACGGCTTGCATATTTCGCGGCGAATCTGCGTTCCTGTACGAGCGCGTCAATGCGGCTTGTTCTCACCTTCACCATGGCGAACTCCGCGGCGACGAAAAATCCGTTCAAAACGACAAGAATCAACACGATGATAATGCTTAACCATATCGGTAACGGGTCACTACCCAAACCGTTCCCTATCTTCCTCCGCAGAGGCCGATAGGTGCACCTCCCTTATGAGTTGGAATGAAATCAAACCTTTTTAAGCTGATTACAATTATAGGGGCAGAGCAGGCATGCGGTCAAATGAGCCGTCCGGCAAAAAACGCGCCGACGAGCCGGTTGCAAAAAGCCCGCTGCGCCTTGCGGCACAAGCGGGCAAAGTCCCGGTCAGCTCTCGTCCTGCTTCTTCTCCTTGTTGTTGCAGCGGTGGCAAATGCCCTGGAAATCGAGCCGGTGATCGATGACGCGGAAATTGAAATCCCGCTCCAGCCGTTCTTCCAGCGGCAACAGCCAGTCGTCCATAATTTCATCGACTGAACCGCACTGCACGCAGATCAAATGATGGTGATGATGATGAGAATTATCGCTGCGCAAATCGTAACGCGCCACGCCGTCGCCAAAATTCATCTTCTCCAGCACATGCATTTCGCTGAGCAGCTCGAGCGTACGGTATACGGTGGCAAGTCCGATCTCCGGCGCCTTGTCCTTCACCAGCATAAACACGTCCTCGGCGCTCAAATGGTCCTCTTCGTTCTCGAGCAGCACGCGAACGGTTGCCTCCCGCTGCGGGGTGAGCTTAAAGCCCTGCGATTGCAATTGTTGCTTGATCTTTTCTATCCGCGCTTCCATCCTTTTCCCCCTAACAGCCGCCGCTCGAAAGTGCCCATCTGACGCACATTTGTTTCCATTATAGGGCGTCAGCCGAGACAAAGTCAAACGTTTTCAGGCAAGACCCCGTACCGCGAGTCGCTTACGACGCTGCATCTTCGGCAGATTTGGCGCATATGTCCAGCGGCAGCCGCAGCGTCATCCGGGTTCCCGCCCCGGCATCGCTGTCGAACGCATACGCCGATTCGGCGCCGTAGTACATTCGCGTGCGCGTCACCACGTTGCGCAAGCCGAATAAATCCTTGTCTCCCTTGAGGTTGGTCGAAATGCCTTCCGCCGCCTGCTCCCACGCTTCATCCAGCTTCGAGCGGATATACATCAGCTTGTCCGTGCCCATGCCTGCGCCGTTGTCGCTCACTTCCAGCACAAGCCGTTCCGCTTCGAGACGGGAGGCGATCACCAACTCGCCGCCGCCGGTTTGTTTCTCCAGCCCGTGCAGCACGGCGTTTTCGACCAGCGGCTGCAGCAGCAGCTTCAGCACGTGGTACGGCTTGCTCTCCTCGGCAATGTCGAAACGCACGACAAAATGATCCAGGAACCGCAGCTGCTGCACTTTGATGTAGTACTGCAGATGCTCGATCGTTTCGGCGACGCTGAACGATTCGTTGCCTTTGTTCAGGCTGAGCCGGAAAAACTTCGACAGGTTCAGAACCATGTCGCTGATTTCGTCGGCTTCGTAATTTTTGGCCGCCCAGTAGATCGAATCGAGCGTGTTGTACAAAAAGTGCGGATTGATTTGCGACTGCAAAAATTTGATTTCCATTTTGGACAGCAGCAGCTGCTTTTCGTAATGGTCGCGAATAAGCGTCTTCTGGTTTTCGGCCAGCTTGTTGAACGATTCGACGACGTAGCCGAGTTCGTCCACCCGCTTTTCTTCCAGTTGGATCGCGTAATGGCCGGTGCGCAGCTGCTTCATCCCGTAAGCGAGCTTGCGCAGCGGAGCGGAGATGCCGCGATAAACGATCCACGAAATCATTACCGCCAGCACAAGACTGACCGCAAGAATGCCGTACGTATACGCCTTCAGCGTGTCGGTGTGGCGGCGAATTTCCCGCAGCGGCTGCTCCATCAGCAGCGACCAGCCGGCATACTTGGATTTGACGCTGATTGTGACCATGTCCGTGTCCGTTCCCGCCGCCTTGCGGATCGTTGTCGTCTCCCCGTCGCTCATGCCCGGCAATCGATCGCCGGGCCCGGTACCCGCAATCAGCCCCCCATCGTTGCCGAAAAAGAATATGTTCGTTTGTGGCGATGGCAGCAGCGGTTTGGCCAGCTCGACGAGCGAGCTTTTTTTGATCGATACGACCAGCAGGCTGGGGTTGATAATCGTGCGGTTGTACGGATCCATTGTCCGGACCAGGTGAACGCTGTCCGCGTCCAAATACGATTCCCCCGGCTTCGGCGAATAGTAGATCGTACCGCCTCCCGATTCCATCAACTGGCGATACCACAGCTGCTTCTCCGCGCCTTCCGGCAGCTTGCGCCCGCCGTCCTTGGTCGAAATGACGGTGCGCGACGGCATATGAATGACGGCGATCTGATCGATCATCAAATTGACGCTCGTCATGCTGGTCAGTTGGTCCATCACTTGCGCGAACTGGACGTATGCCTGTTTGCCGGGCACCTTGCCTACCGCTTGCAGCGTTGTGTTGATATTCATGTCGAAGGCGATCAGCGTCGACAGCTGTTCAATATTTTGCAGCGTCGAGTCGACGTAGTCGGCCATCGTATGCAGCGCGCCTTCCGACCGCTGGCTTGTCTGGTCCTGCACGATTGCCTGCGACTTGGCGATGGCGAACAGGCTCAGGGCCGCAAGCGGGAGTAAAATCAACAGGAAATACCAGGTCAGCCGAATTTGAATATAGCCGGCCGCAAGCTTGCGCAGCTTCGGCAACAGGTTGCGGATCGTTCCATGGATGTTCACATTCGGCCGCCTCCTCCTTCGTCTCCCGTCAATTCCCGCCCGTCCGGCCCGCCGCCCGCCACCATTCGTTCACCTCGCCGGTAATTTCGTCGCCTCCGGCTTCCTTCCACTTCTTCACGAACGAATCGAATTCGCCGAGCGGACTTAAGCCGGCGACGATTTTCGTAAACGTCTCTTCCTGCAGCTTCGTCAGCTTCACCAGATGTTTGCCCATCGCGGGCGTTGGCGGGCCGCCGAACCGATTCGGCATCAGGTTGGCGTCAATTTGCCGCACATTGTCGTAAAGCCGGTATTGCGCGCCGAGCGCTTCCAGCCGGTTCTTCGTAATGAGCGGGTCGGCAATGTCGGCGAGCGCGCCGTAAATGCCGCGGTAGCCTTGCTTCGAATGCGCTTCGAAATTGATCCGCAGCTTGCCGTCCGCTTCCGCTTGCCAGACGTCGTTCTCGAAGCCGAGCTTCAGCGTCTTGAACCCGGGGCCGGCGATAAAATCGAGCAGCTTGACGACGTCCTCGGCGCGGCGGCTTTTGATCGGCACCACATTGTAGGAACGGACGACGGCAATTTCGTACACGCCTTTGCCTCCGGGTCCGACGGGATATTCGAGCGGCACCCAGACGGCCGACGGATCGTTTTTCGCGCTCTGGGCGATATACGACCGGGTATCGGACCAGGCCGCCGAATAAAGGCCGACTTTGCCCGTCGCCACCTTGTCGCCGAGCACCTCGATCGTGTTCAGCGGAAATTCCGGATCGAGAATGTCGCGTTCGTACAAGTCGTGCAAATACGCCAGCGCCTGTTTCATTTCCGGCAAAATGCCGGCATAAGCCAGCTTGCCGTCGCGTTCGTACCAGGCGTTCATCTGCGTGCCGAACGCGCCGAGAAACGGCGACGTGCGCCCGAACCGTTCGACGATCGACAAGCCGTACGTGTCGTCGATGCCATTGCCGTCCGGATCGTTCCTGGCGAACGCCTCCATTACTTTCGTATATTCGGCAATCGTGCGCGGCGGCTGCAAGCCAAGCTTGTCCAGCCAATCCTTGCGCACGTAGACGATTTCCGTGCCTTGCACTTCGTTGAGGCTTGGAATCGCATAAATGCTGCCGTCGACGGTCACGTTGTCCCAGGCTTCCTGCGGGATGTACTTCTTCAGGTTGGCGCCATACTTGTCGATCGCGTCGTTAAGCGGCGTCAGCGCCTGCTGGTTGACATAGTTCATGAACCACGAAGGGTTGCTCGTATTAAGCAGATCGGGCGGTTCTCCCGAAGTCATGATGACGTTCAGCCGCTCGTCATAGCCGTTCAGCGGCGGAAGCGTCACGTTGACCCGAACGCCGGTGTTTTTTTCGATGTAATCGAGGTAGGGGTTGGCGTTTTCGTCCATGCCCGCCGGGAACGTTTGGCCGAGGCTGTTGACGACGATGCGAATCGCCGCACTCCCCTCGCCCGCCGCTTCGTTCCGTCCGTTTCCGCCGGAGCCGGGGCTGCAGCCGGAGACGATGAAGCCCGCGGCAACAAACAGTATGACGGTTTTGGCCCAGCGCCTCTTCATCTCCCGACTCCCCTTTCGCGTTCCGTATCACGCTCTTTTAGCCGCCAACGATTTCCTTGAGCACCGGCGTCAGCCCATCGGCCATGCGCAGAAAGCCGAGATCGGTCGGATGAACGCCGTCCACCGTGCATTCTTCCGCCCCGTCCCCGAGCAGCAAGTCGCCGTCATAAAAATAAATGTTGCCGTCGCCCGCCTGCCGTCTGCGCTCGACCTCGCCTTGCTGGATTCGCTTGCGCTCTTCGTGCGTCCGCGCTCCTTCCGGATTGAACGCATCGTGCGAATAGGTGATCCGCGACACGATAAGAATCGGCGTCAGCGGATGCTTCTCGCGGTAGATCGATACGAAGTCGGGCAGCGTCTTCGCCAGCAGCTCCGTCGAAACGCAGTTGGCTTCGTAGTCGAGCACGAAGCACGCCGGATCGGCAATTTGCGCGCACAGCCGGGCGAGCTCGGGTTCGCCCTTGCCGCTGCCGGAGAAGCCGAGATTGACAAATTCCAGGTTGATGCGCCGCGACATAATATTCGGATACGCCATGCCCGGACGCATCGCGCAGCCGCCTTGCGTAATGGACGTGCCGTAGATGACGATTTTGCGCTCGTTGTCGTAGGCGGGCGGCGATGCGACGATTGCCCCGGGGTCAAGCCCAATCCATACTTCCTCCACGCCCTGGTAAAGCGGCATATTCAGCGTCACCAGTCGGGTGCGGCGCTCGTGATCGGCGAACAGGACGCATTCGTATTCCGTCAGTTGGTGATTGTAGCGGGTCGTGCTGCAATACCGGTTGTCGATGTAGCAATCGAAGCCGCATTGCCCCGTGGCCGGCATATGATACATGTTCGCCGGACCGGCCAGCTTCACTTTGAGCGACAGTTTGCCCGTATTCGTCAGGAAACGAATTTGGCCGCCCGCGGTACAGTTCGCCAATTGATCGACCGCATCCGGAATCGTCCATTCCGGTTTGGACGGCAGCCGGCGATAACGCGCTTCTTCGCGCAACCAGCCGAAGCCGGAGATCTGAAACGGCTGCTCCTGCGGCGAATGCCACACCACATCGTTTTCCTGCGTCTGCTGCACCCGCATGTTGGCATCCAATTGCGTTGCGTTGACTCCCGAACGTTCCTTCGCCATGACCGTAGCCTCCATCATTTCATCTTATTCCGATTCCGCGCGGCCGCCTAGAGGGCGGATCGATTTCCCAGCCGCACCGCATGCGCCCGATAGCGGATGAATTCGTCCGCTTGCCGGCTATTCCTGCCGGCTCCGGGAACAGTAGTTATGAGAGTACCAAAAGAAGTCATCGTCCTCCGCTGTAGCGCCGCTTTCGCTATATTACAATGGGAAAAGCGCATCGGTCTACCGCAATTCGGCGGCAGCATCCGATTCATCCGCAAAACCTTTCAGGAGGCGATGAACCGTTGGCTCAATCGAACGAACGACAACCGCAGGAACGCCGCGCCGACATCGCGATTATCGGCGGCGGGACGGGCGGCTGCGCCGCGGCGCTGGCCGCCGCCGAGTCCGGCAAAACCGTCATCATGACCGAAGAAACCGACTGGATCGGCGGTCAATTGACCAGCCAGGCCGTTCCGCCGGATGAACATCCCTGGATCGAACAATTCGGCTGCACCCGCACCTACCGGCAATTTCGCGACGGGGTGCGCGATTACTACCGCCGCCTGTTCCCGCTGACAAGCGAAGCCCGTTCGCGCGCCGCGCTCAACCCCGGCAACGGCAGCGTCTCGCGGCTGTGCCACGAACCGCGCGCGGCGCTTGCCGTGCTGCAGGACATGCTGGCGCCTTATGTTTACAGCGGCCGGCTGACGATCCTGACCCGGCATCGCGCTGTCGCCGCCTCCGTCGACGGCGACGACATTCGTTCGGTGACGGTGCGTGACGCCGGCACCGGCCTACTGACGACCATCGCCGCGGCGTATTTCCTCGACGCGACAGAATGCGGCGACCTGCTGCCGCTCGCCGGGGCGGAATACGTCACCGGCGCCGAATCGTTCGCCGAAACCGGCGAGCCGCACGCGGTACAGGGCGAGCCGCTGCCGCAGGACATGCAGGGCTTTACGTACTGCTTCGCGATGGATTACATCCCGGGCGAAGACCATACGATCGAACGGCCGGAGCGCTATGAGTTCTGGCGGCAGTACAAGGCCGATTTTTGGCCGGACAAGCTGCTCAGCTGGACCGGCGTGCGCCCGCATACGCTGGAGCCGGTTACGTACGAACTTTTTGAAGGAACGGACAAATTTTCGCTGTTCGGCTACCGGCGCATCGTCGACAAGCGCAACTTTGCGGACGGCTTCTACCCCGGCAGCGTTACGCTGGTCAACTGGCCGCAGAACGATTATTGGCTCGGCTCGGTCATCGACGTCAGCGACGAAGAGCGCGAGCGGCACCTGTACGACGCGAAGCAGCTCAGCTTGTCGCTGCTGTACTGGCTGCAGACGGAAGCGCCGCGGCCGGACGGCGGCCAGGGCTACCCGGGGCTGCGGCTTCGCAAGGATGTCGTCGGCACCGACGACGGTCTGGCGATGTATCCGTATATTCGCGAATCGCGGAGGATCAAGGCCGAATTCACCGTGCTCGAGCAGCACGTGGCTACCGCCTGCCGACCGGACGGCAAAGCGGAAACGTTCGACGACTCTGTCGGCATCGGCTGCTATCGAATCGACCTGCACCCCAGCACGGGCAACCGCCACTATATCGACATCTCTTCACTGCCGTTCCAAATTCCGCTCGGTTGCCTGATTCCGATCCGGCTGAACAACCTGCTGGCCGCCTGCAAGAACATCGGCGTCACGCACATTACGAACGGCTGCTACCGGCTCCATCCGGTCGAATGGAACATCGGCGAAGCGGCGGGCCACCTGGCCGCAGGCTGCATCGACCGCGGCTTGTCTCCCCGCGGCTTGCGCGGAAGCGAGCCTGAGCTGCGCGCGTTCCAGCGCCGGCTGACCGCAAGCGGCATCGAGCTCGCCTGGCCGGCGACCCGGCCGGTGTAACATCATCTTTTCCAAACAAACAAGGAGAGTTGCCTATTATGAACAAAGTACGCATCGCCGTCATCGGCGCCGGCTCCATATCCGACATGCATCTGCGGTCATACCAGAACAACGGGGAAGCGGAGCTTGTCGCCATCTGCGATCTGAACGAGGAGCGCGCCCGGGCGAAAGCCGACAAATACGGCATCGGCCGCGTCTATACCGATTACAGGGAGCTGCTGGCCAGCGCCGATATCGACGCGGTGAGCATCTGCACCTGGAACAACAGCCACGCGCCGATCTCCATCGCCGCGCTCGGAGCGGGCAAACACGTGCTGACCGAAAAGCCGCTGTGCAAAACGGTGGCGGAAGCGCTGGAAGTGGAAGCCGCGGCACTCCGCTCCGGCAAAACGCTGCAGGTCGGCTTCGTCCGCCGCTACGCCTCGAATACGGGCATCGTCAAATCGTTCCTCGACAACGGCGAGCTTGGCGACATTTATTATGCCAAAGCTTCCTGCATCCGCAGACTCGGCAATCCGGGCGGCTGGTTTTCCGACATTGATCGGTCCGGCGGCGGGCCGCTGATCGACGTTGGCGTCCATGTGATCGATCTTTGCTGGTATTTGATGGGACGGCCGAAAGTGAAGTCGATTTCCGGCAACACGTACAAGCGGCTCGGCAACCGCGTCAACGTGCGCAACCTTGCCTACTACAAAGCCGCCGACTACGATGCGACGAACAACACGGTTGAGGATATGGCCAATGCGATGATCCGCTTCGAGAACGGCGCCTCCCTGCTCGTCGACGTCAGCTTCACGCTGCACGCCAAGGAAGATGAACTGACCGTCAAGCTGTACGGCGACAAAGGCGGCGCGGAGCTCGAGCCGAAGCTTGCCATCGTCACCGAAAAATACGATACCATCCTCAACCTGACACCGCAAATCAACAACCTGTCGTTCGATTTCGTCGCCGGCTTCCAGGATGAAATCAACCATTTCATCGACGTTTGCCAAGGGCGCAAAGAGACGCTTTCCCCCGTACAGGACGGCGTCGAAATGATGAAAATTTTGTGCGGCGTTTACGAATCGAGCGAAAAAGGCGAAGAAATTCGCTTCTTGTAATTGGTGTGGCGCGTGAAGCGCAACCAAGCTCACGCTTCAGCCGCTGCGCGGAAGGGCTGCTCCGATCGCTTGTAGTTTTCGGATGCCGAGAATCAAATGGGGCCAAGGGAACCAAAGGCGAACGCAGCCTAATCACCCGAAGCCGCTTTCTTACAGGAAGCGCTCCGCTTCTCCAGAGCAGCGCTTCCGCTTCGCTGCTTCGTAAACGAGCGGTACTCGCACGCTGTTGCAAAGAGCAAACCCTGACGAGCCGCCCCCTGAGTGGCCCGACTGATTGCTCGGCAACCCAAATAGCCCATGAAAAATGGCCTATTTGAACCATTTCGGGTGCCTCGTCGGAAATAGCCAGTGGAAACACTGGTTATTTGCCCCGGATTGCCTTTAAATAGGCATTTCATATGAAATAGCCAGTGAAATCACTGGCTATTTCGTATGAACGGCCCGTTTTTGGCGAAATAGGCAATAAAACATGGCCTATTTTGCAAGGTGTTCGTTGGCGGATGGGAGTGGCGCGCCATCGTGCGAAGAATTCGGAAAACATGAAGCGATCGGAATCCCAACCCTCACGCGCTCACTCAGCGTCCGCCGCGGCCTTATGCAACGCGTTTAGCGCATGTTTCATGCGCTGCAGCACATCTAAACATGGATATTTATACCATTATCAATTAGGAAATAGATTCTTTACAAACGAAAATAGCGCCACTCCACGGGCGGGAATGGCGCTATTGTTGCGCGTGCCAAATCTATTTCGCCACGGCGATCCACTCGAACGGAGCGGCCGCTGCCTTCTCGCCGGCTTCGAGGACAGCTGCAATCGCCAGCGTTTCCTCCTTCGCAACCGGCGGTTCGCCGCCGTCGAAAAACTCAACCAGCTTCGCGATGAACGCGGCGAAAAAGTCCGACTGCACGGTCACAAACGCCGACTTCCCGCCGCCTTCCGCTGCCGTGCCGTGAAACGCCATGCCGAACGGACAACCGTCGCCGTACAGATGCATCGTCGCCTGGCGGCCGTCCGCGAACCCGATCACAAGCGCGGGCGTATCCGCCGTTCCCGTCCACATGACCCGCTCGGCTCCCGTTCCGAGCAGCGCCACGATCGGCTCTGCCTGGTGTACGGCGTAATTGCCGTATTTGCCCGGTCCGAAGCTGAGCACCGAACCGACCCCGGCCATGTCCAGCGCGCCGTATTCGGCCGCGTAGCGCAGCGCCGACGTCGAATACATCGGCGTGCCGTGCGCTTCCGCCAGCGCAAACAACCGCTTCGCCGTCGCCAGATCCGGAGCGAACGTCTTATCCACAAACACCGGCTTGCCCGACCGAAGCGGCAGCTGCGACAGCTCCTCGTGGTATTCCGGATTGTCCGGCGACAGCACGACCAGCGCGTCGCAGCGCTCCACGACTTCCGCGATCGAATCGAGCAGCGTAATGCCCTTGCGCTCGCACCATTCGGCGTTGCTCGGCCGGCCCGGCACATTCGCCAGACCGTACGCGTACGCCACCTTCATCCTCCCGGCCGACGCCTCCTCAATCCATGCCGGGTACTTCTCCGCATGCCATTCGTTTAAATAGTAATCGATAAAGCCGATGGTAATCATGATGCTCCTCCTTCAATTCAACCGTCGATTGTACTGTCCGATCCATTTTACACCGCCTCCCCCTCCCGGGGCAAAACAATCCCCCGCGGCGCACAGCCGCGAGGGGAACGGAGCTTATTTGTTCGAAGCGTACCACTCGTTGGCGGCTTTCGTCATTTCGTCTCCGCCTTCGGCTTTCCATTGCGCCAGGAACTTGTCGTAGTTTTCCAGAGGCTCGGCGCCGGTAATGTACTTCAGGAACGTGTCTTCCATCAGCTTCTGCAGCTTCTGGCTGTATTTGCCGATCGCTTCGAGCGGCGGCGCAAACGCCAGCGGATCGAGCTGCGTGCTGCCTTTGGCCATATCCTGGATCTTCGTGAACGCATCGGTCAGGATCGGATCCTTGCGCACGCGGGCTTGCCAGTAGATCGGGTAGTTCGTTTCGTCGACGCCGGTCAGGAACGTGGAGGCGTTGTTATATTCGTCGTTGAATTTCGGCAAAATCGGGAAGAAGTTGCCGTTCTCGACTTTGTAATGCACGCCTTCCTTGCCGATCGCCGCTTCCTTGAAGATTTCCTTGTCCAGCTTCAAGTCCAGATACTTGATGATTTCCTCTTTGTTGTCCGCCCATTTCGGAATGCCGACGTAGAAGCTGATGCCGGCTGTGCCCATGACGTGCGGCTTGCCGTCGTCGCCGTTGATGAACGGCAAATACGTAATTTTGGCGTTCGGCGTGTTTTTCAGCAGCGCGTTCTGTACGGTCGGCGCATTGGCCCAGTTGTTCGAGATCATTGCCGCTTTGCCGCTCGTAAAGTTTTCGATCACTTTGTTCGACTGATTGATGGACCATTCCTGGTCGATCAGCTTCTCGCTGTACAGCTTCTTCATGAACTCGAGGTATTTCTTCATGTTCGGGTTTTCTACCGCGTTCACGAGCTTGCCGTTTACATCCTGCCAGCCGGTGTTTGTGGACACATTCGTGATGCCGAACGTCGGGAGAATTTCCGGCACGAGCGGGGTTTTGCCGCCGGACAACGGAATAACGTTTTTCTTTTCTTTCAACGTTTTCAGCACGTTGTACAGTTCGTCGCGGTTCGTCGGCGCCTTCAGGCCGAGCTCGTCCATCCAGTCCTGGCGGACGATCAGGTCCGAGTTGACGGTCGTACCCGAGCCGGTTTGCGGAATGCCGTAAATTTTGCCGTTCAGCTTCGCGCCGTTCCACGATTTTTGCGAAATGACGTTTTTCATGTTCGTGCCGTACTTGTTGACGAGCTCGTCAATCGGCTCCAGCGCGCCGGACGAAGCCAGCTTCGAATATTGCGTGGCTCCGAGCAGCATGAACGAATAGTTTTCTTTGCTCGACATGAGCAGGTTCAGCTTGTCGTCCGGATTTTCGACCGGCAGCATGTCGTAGGTGACTTTATAGCCGGTTTTTTCGTTCAGGAACTTGGCGACGACTTCGGCGTTCGGATCGAAGCGGCCGTATTGCAGCAGCGCCTTGAATTCCGGCTTCGGCTTGTTCGGCGTTGCGGATGCGGATGCGCTTGGCGACGTCGATGCGGAAGGCGAAGCGGAGCTTGCGTTTTTGTCGCTGCCGCCGTTGCCGCAGGCGGCGACGACCGCCGCCAGCGTCGTGACGGACAGGACGGTGAGCAAAGATTTTTTTACCATGGTTGAGCGGGACCTCCCTGAATGTTGTGATTGCTTGCTGCCAGGATGAAGCGGGACATCGTTTGCCGCACCACCTCCTCTCCAAGGGGCATGCCGCCCTCAGCCTTTGACGGAACCGACCAGCACGCCCTTGACGAAATACTTCTGCAGAAACGGATACACGAGCACGATCGGCACGGTCGCGAGGATGATCGACGCGGCCTGGATCGACTGCGGCGACACGTTCAGCGAAGCGTCGATGTTCGTCCGCAGGAACGTATCCGTCGAAGAAACGAACAGTTCCTTCAAATACAGCTGCAGCGGCTTCAGATGCGCGGAGTTGATGTAAATGAGCGCCGTAAAATAGTCGTTCCAGAAAAATACCGCGTAAAACAGCCCGATCGTCGCCAGCACCGGCAGCGATAACGGCAGCATGATGCGGAACAATATCGTCAGGTTGCTCGCCCCGTCGATTTTGGCCGATTCCTCCAGTCCGTCGGGAAGCGTTTCAAAATAACTTTTGACGATCAGCATGTTGTACACGTTGATCATGAATGGAAGGAACAGCACCGGCAGCTTGTTGATCAGCTCCAGGTTGTTCATCAGCAGGTACGTCGGGATGAGGCCGCCGCTGAACAGCATCGTAAACAAGTACAGCAGGATAAAAAACTTGCGTCCCCGCAGCCGCGGCTTGGACAGCGGGTAAGCGGCGAGCGTCGTCATGATCAGCGCCAGCGCCGTGCCGGCCACCAAGACCGTTACGGACATGCCGAACGCATGCAGAAACTGCGAGTTGCTGGCGACATAACGATACGTGCCGAATTGAAAATCGACCGGCAGCAGCGTCACCATTCCCGATACGACCGCCGCCTCGCTGCTGAGCGATTTGGCGATCAGGTTGACGAACGGAAACAGCGTCGACAACCCGAGCAACACGAATACGGTGTAATTGAAAACCGTGAATATTTTTTCCGGCACCGAGGTGCGGATGGCGCGGCTCCGCTTCGACCGGGCGGTTGTCGTGCTCATGATGGTCTTCCTCCTTCGTGGCCTGTCCCCGGCGGGCTTCTACCAGATGCTGCGCCCGAACAGCTTGCGGGAGAGCGCGTTGCCCGAAATAATCAGCATAAAAGCGACGACCGATTCGAACACGCCGACGGCGGTCGAGAAGCTGTAATCCTGGTCGCCCAGGCCGACGCGAATCACGTACGTGCCGATGACGTCGGCGACGTTGTACACGCTCGGGTTGTACATGACGAGAATTTGTTCCGTACCCGCTTCGAGCACATAGCCCAGGCGCAAGATGAACATGAGCAGGATGATCGGCACGAGACCCGGCAGCGTGATGTGGACGATTTGTTTCCACCTGCTTGCGCCGTCGATTTTGGCCGCTTCGTACAGTCCCGGGTCGATGCCCGCCAGCGCCGCCAAATAGACGATCGTGCTCCAGCCGGTTTCCTTCCAGCCCGCCGTCGACACGAGCACGGTGCGGAAGATGTCGCTGTCGAGGAAAAAACGAATCGGTTCGCCGCCCAGGCTGACGATAAATTTGTTGACGATGCCGCCGTTGGTCGACAGGAGGTCGATGAACAAGCCGCTTACGATGACCCAGGACAGAAAGTGAGGCAAGTAAACGACCGTCTGTACGCTGCGCTTGAACCACATGGACCTCAGCTCGTTCAACATGATCGCGATGATGATCGGCAGCGGGAACAGGAACACGATTTTGTACACGGAGATGACGAGCGTATTGCGAAACACCTGCAGAAAGCTGTCCGACGAGAACAAATGGTTGAAATGCTTCCAACCTACCCAGGGGCTTGCCGCCACGCCGTCGAAAATGTTGAAATCCTTGAACGCGATGACGATGCCGTACATGGGCGTATACTTGAACAGCAGCAGAAACGCGATGCCAGGGATCAGCGCGATGTACAAATCCCAGTCTTTGCGAATATCGGCCAGCAGCCTCCGCATCGCGCCCCTGCCCGCCGCAAGCTCCGGTCTGGCGCCGCCATTCGCAGCCGCATTACCTTTCACGGTGCTTCCTCCTTCTTGCTGTGCGTCTGAAAACAAGTGTATCACCGAACGAATTTTTGCGAATTGGACGACGATTGCTTGTTTTGGTACTTTCATTTGTTTGTGCGAATGCGCAATCGCCTGCAAACAGGGCTGATTCCGAAAAGCCCCCTCTCCCCCCAATGTTGTCAGGTTAACGCGGAATAACAAGGGAATGGCGAAATAAGCAGGTTTTTCCGGCTTATTTGAATGGTTTCCCCAAAGTCGTTCGTTTGAGCGCGATGGCGATGGTGATGTTGGCGAGGGGCTGACATTCGTTATCCACCGTTAATCGACAGCCTCTGTTTATGGCCTATTTCGCCCCCAACCGAACGATGAGGCTAGGGAAACACACTCCTGTGGCACCAATGCTGGCTCGGCAATGACAGGGAACGTTGTCGCTTGAGCCAGGCCCGCATTCCCCCTCCTCTGGAGCGGAACAACCCGTATGTTAAGCAGCAATCGCTTAACTGACAACATTGCCTCTCCCTCCCCCGCCTCTCTCCGCTTTCATGCGGCCAAGTGCCACTGTCACACCGAGGTGTAAAATTTTTGTCAAATGCGTCGGCTAAAGTGAAAGCAACCCGGAAGCAAGCGGGGAAAACAGACGATGGGAACGGAGGAACTGCCATGTTGGCAAAAGCGAAGCGCGTCGGCGCAGCCGTGCTCGTATCGCTCGGCGTGCTGGGCGCCGCCGCAAACGGATACGGCGCCGCCCCGGCGGAAACCGGAGCGTCGATTCCGGCGACAAACAAGCCGGTCGCGGCGTTTGCGGACGTTAGCGGACACTGGGCGGAGAAGACGATCGACCGGTGGGCAAACAAAGGGCTGATTGATGGATACGAGGAGGCGGCGTTTCGACCGGATCTTCCCGTGAGCCGCGGCGAATGGATGGCGCTCGTCAACCGTTCGTTCGGCTACGGGGCCGCGGCCGATGTCGGGTTCGCCGACCTGAAGGCCGGCGATTGGGCGTACGAAGACGTGCGCAAGGCGGTCAAGGCCGGTTATGCCGAAGGGTACGAGGACGGCACAATCCGCTGGAACCAGCCGGTCAACCGCCAGGAAGCTGCCGTTATGCTCGCGCGGCTGCTGCGGCTGGACGGCGCGGCCGAAGCAGTCGCAGATTATGCCGATGCCGCCGACGTTGCGGCGTGGAGCGCCGGCGCCGTTGGCGCCGCAGCCCGCAGCGGAATGATGGAAGGCTACGAGGACGGTTCTTACCGGCCGACCCGTGCGATTACTCGTGCGGAAGCCGTCGTCGCGCTCGATCGGGCCGTGCTCCGGCATTCGCCGGTATATGACGAAGCCGGCGTTTACGGCCCGGCATCCGGCACCGCGTCAATAATCGGCAACGTGACGATTGCAGCCGGCGGGGTCACGCTGCGCAACACCGTGATCGCAGGCGACCTGCTGCTCGCCGAATCGATCGGCGACGGCGACGTGCTGCTCGACCGCGTCACAGTCAAAGGCGCTACGACGGTTCAAGGCGGCGGAGCGAACTCGGTTCATCTCCGCGACGCAGTGCTGGTGACCGTCATCGTCGACAAGAAAACCGGCGATGTGCGCATTGTCGCCGAAGGCGGCACATCCGTGCAGTCGGTCACCGTACAGTCCGGGGCCCGGCTGGAAACGGCCGACGAGGCCGGCGGCGCGTTCGGCGTCGTGCGGCTGTCGGAGCGGCTGCCGCAAGGCTCGCAGGTGACGCTGGCCGGCACCTTCGACAGCGTCGAAATTTCCTCGGCGGCGGTGCGGGTTGTCGTGCCGCAAGGCACGATCCGCCAGCTGACGACGGTGGAAGGCGCAGCCGGCGCCACGCTGGACCTTGGCGAAGCGGCGACGATTACCCGGCTCGTGCTGGAAGCGGCTCTGAGCGTGTTCGGCTCCGGCGCGATCGAAACGGCCGTTGTCGCCGACGGCGCTCGGCAATCGACGTTCGCAAGGGAGCCCGGCAAACGGGAGGACAGGAGCGGCGCCGCATCGCCTTCGCCGACAGCCAGCCCGTCGCCGTCGCCAAGCCCGGCTGCGACGACTCCGGGCGGGTCGAGCGGGTCGAATTCGCCGGGTCCCTCGGAGCCGGCGGCGGATACAACGGCGCCGACGCTATCCCGCACCACAACGGGCACCGTGTCGGTCGGCGATAATGTGTACGGGCAGAGCAACGAGGCGGGCACGCTGTATCTGGTGCCGAAAACCGCCTATACGTACGAGCCGCACCTGACCGCCATGTCGCAGCTCCCTTACGGCCAGCGCGTTACCGTAAGCGCCGGCGTGTACGCAAGCATCAATACAGCTGGCTTGTCCGCCGGCACTTATGTGATGTACGCCAAAGACAGCGCCGGCAACTTGTCCGCGCCTTCCGGCGATATTCGGCTCGAAGCGGCGTTTGCGCTCGTGTCGACCGCCTTCTCGGACGGCGGCGCCATCGGCCAAACTTATTCCCGGGGCGGCGGCAATATGAGCGTACCGCTCGCCTGGAGCAACGCGCCGGAAGGAACACGATCGTTTGCGCTGCTCATGTACGACACGCATCCGATCGCCGGCAACTTCATCCATTGGGCCGTCATCAACATTCCGGGCGACGCGACGACGCTGACCGCAAGCGTGGCAGGCGACTCGCTTCCTGGCGGCAGCACGCCGCTCGGCAACAATTCGAACCCGAACGAATCGGGTTACATCGGCCCGTACCCGCCGGCTTCGAACGATCCGGCGGGAGGCACGCACATCTACCGGTTCAAGCTGTTCGCCCTCGGCAACGAACAGGCGCTTGTCCCGGACGCCTTCGAAGCCATTATCGACGGTTGGATGAACGGGCATGTCGACAGCTTCGCCGCCGCATTCGGCGCCGACTTGCTGGCCGTCGCCGAGCTGAGCGGCACGTATTTCGCCCAGGCTGCTCAACTTCTGACGGGAGCGACGGCGAGCGCTGCGGAGGAGGCCGATTTTGCCACTCGGATCGCGTATACGCCGGCCGACGGCCATTCGCTGCGCGTGTCGGTCAGCAGCTTCTCCTTCACCGGCATGCAGCCGGAGCTGAACGCCGCGCCGCCCGAGCAGACGGTGCCTTATACGGCGGGAACGCCGATCACGGGGGTGCTGCCCGGCATGCATATCGGGCTGTACGAAGTCGACGGCGGCAACCGGGTCGTCAAGTTCGCCGACCTTGCGCTGGCCGAGGCGGACGTCCATACGATGCGGCTGGAATCGCTCGGGTCGACGCAATCGGAAGTAATGCTCTCCTTCACTCCGCCCGGCTTAAGCGGATTGAGCGAATGGACAAGCTTCCGAGTCGAATATTCCGCCGACGAAGGAGCGACCTGGCATGAGGCGACCATCGCGCTCCCGACCGATCCTCCGACCGTGCCGGCGCCTGTGATTACGTCGGCGTCGAATTCGGCTACCGTTTACATCCTTAGCCCGGATACGTCGTACCAGTTCCGGCTGGTCGCGGAGCTGTTCGGCGCCTCGGGCAGCTCGACCGTTTTAGTAAAACGCACCCTTCCCTCCTCCTGATGCCGCTCGCTCGGGCAACGCCATCCATCCGCCAGCAGCGGATGGATGGTTTTTATATGCATAAATAATGGATAACGAGACAGTCGATAAGCTGTAGGCTTGTTTCATGCGCTGCAGCTCCCGCTGGCTTAGCGCAGCGCATTTGGCGCATGTTTTCTTATTTTCCGACCGATAACAAGGATTCCCGGCATGCGCGTAGAAGTGGTATCGGGACAAGGATTACGGGCGACATCAGGAGGGAACGGCATGACCCCCGCCTATCACGACAGCCGGAAGCGCAAGCCGGAAACCATTCTGGAGGCTGAGCGCCTCCTGCTCTGCAGGGACGACCGGGCAGACTCCATTTGGGAGACGCTGCCTTACGATAGCATTGCCGCCTCCCCGCTGTTATCCGGAGCGTACGGCAGCAAGCTGCTGCGCGCCGGGCGGTTGGCGGAGGCCGGCGCCCTGCTCGCAAGCGCGATCAAAGGGCTTGCCGCGCTGCAGCTTCAAGCGCCGCTGCTGGCGGCCATGGCCGATTGCGCGCTGCTGCGGCTCAAAACGGGCGAACTGACGGAAGCCGGCACGCTGCTGCGCTTCCTCGCCGATCACTACGAACGCGGCGACGACGGCGAATCGGGGGCCGTGCCGCACGCGCTCGCCAAAGGCGCCCTGCTGCACGGCGATCCGCAGCGGCTCGACGGTTACGTTGCCGCCGCATTCGAACGATATGCCGCGTGCCGCGATCTCGCTTCGTACGGCGAGCTGCTGCTCGACCTGTGGACCGGACTCGTTGTCCCGGAACAGTTGCATCGCTGGGAACCGTACGCGAGCCGTGCGGAACAGATGATGCGGCTCCAACCGGGCCCGGCCGCGGCCGATTATCCCGCCTACCTGCTTGCCGCGGAACAGTTCCAAGGCGGCAACTGGCAGGAAGCGGCCGCGCGACTCGCCGCACTTGCGACAGCTCCGTTCGGCAGCTACTACGCCCATCTGGCGCGTATTTGGCATGCTCATGCCGCCATCCGCGCGGGCCGGGCTTGTCCGTCCGAGGAGTGGCGCGAGCTGGAACGGGCAATCGCCGCCCACGCCGCCGACCTGGAACTGCAATGCCGCTGGCAGCTCGCCTGCCATGCCCGGCATTGCTTTGCCGCCATTCCCGATGCGTCCGCAGCCGATGACGCGCTTCGCCGCGTCAGGACGCTCGTGTCGTGGCTGCCGCTGCCGCCGCTGATCCGCTCCTGTGCGGAAGCGGAGCGCGACCGACAGCCTATTGCCGCTCCCCCGGCGCCGGAGCGTCAAGCCGACAGCACCACCGCCGGCGACGATGATACCGAAGCCGCCGGCTGGAGCGTGCGTTGTTTCGGCCGGCTGTCGTTCGAACGCGGCGATTGCCGGATCGGGCCCATCCCCTGGAAGCGCAAAAAAACGCGCGAGCTGCTCGTTTATTTGTTGCTGCAGCCTCACTATGAAGCGCCCCGCGAACGCATTGCGGAAGCGTTGTTCGGCGACGTGCCGTTCGAAACGATTGCCGGGCCGCTGTATGCAGCGGTCCACCAATTGCGGCGTATCGGCCGCGACCGGCTCGGAACAGATCAGGCCGTTGCGATGAAAGAAGGCATGATCCGGCTCGATGAAACGATCGTCGGTTACCTGGATGTCGAGCATTATACGACGCTGTGGCGGGTAGGCGAACAACTGTGGCACGCGCGCGATCGCGACCTGGCGGCGGAGCTGTTCGAGCAGGCCGTTCCGCTGTATGGCGAGCTGGCGCCGGAAATTGCGGATGCCGACTGGCTTCACGCCGTGCGCGAGATGCTGCAGGAACGGCAAGCGACGATGCTGCAGCGGCTTGTCCGCCATGCGTCCGACTGCGGGGCGATCGAAGCCGCCGACGCGCACCTGGCCGAATGGCTGCGGCTACGGCCGCTGCAGGAAGAGGCGCATCAGGCGCAAATTGCGCGGCTCGCCGGCGCCGGACGACGCGAGGAAGCGCAGGCTTGGTTTCGCAAGTGGGAGCAGTTGTGCGAGCAAGAACTTGCGGCGCTGCCGCTGGCCGAAACGCGCCGGCTCGCCTTCGGTGCGCCGTCATGAACGATCCGCGCCGCGTGCTGCAGCGCAGGTTCGTTTGGTTATATGCGGCGTTCGGCGCCGCGTCCGTCGTATTCATGAACGGCTACAACGTCTGGGTCAGCGGTGCGCCATGGGCTCATGTTTTGCGAGTCGATTTCAAATTCGTGCTGTTGGCGCACGCCGTGCTTGTGGGTGCCTTGATCGGTTTTACTTCGTTTCGTTTCGCCGCGATTCGCATCCCGCTCGGCACACGGGACGCCGCAAGCGATCGCGACTCGCTGCGCAGACTCCTCGCGTTTCCGGGCGAGCTTGCGACCGTTGTCCTCGCCGGATCGCTGGCGTCTACCGCCGTTTACCACGTACTGGAGTTGTTCGTGCTCTATTTGCGGCCATACGACCTGATGACGTTTCGGCAAATCGTAATCGAGCTCGTGTATGGCCTAGCGGTTTCGCAACTGTTCCGCACAGCGGCGCGCATCATGATCCGGCCCTTCGCAGAACGAATCGCTTGCTCCGACCTGCAAGGCATCGCCGGCACAACGCTCGTGCGCCAGTGGCTGACGGCGCTCGCCAGCCTTTATATGCTGATCGTGCTTGCCTTGCTGTGGAGCGTCATCAACAAGGACGCGGACAACGGTTTCAACCGCCTGTTTGCGACGACGCTTGTCGGCTGCTGCGTACTGTTCGGGTATTTTGCGCTGCGAACGCTGGTTGCCGGACTGCTCGGCGAGCTGCGCGCGTTGACGCGGCGCCTGCGTTCCCTGCTTTCCGTTGTCGACGGGAAGCACGACACGATGCCGATTCTCGCCCGCGACGAAACCGGCGAGTTGGCAGAAGCGTTCAACAGCCTGCAGGCGCATATCGCCGACGGTTACCGCCAGCTGCAGGACGAGCTGGCGCTGGCGTATCGGGTGCAGCGCCATCTGCTGCCGCCGCGAACGCATGTCTGCGGCCCGTTCCGCATCGCCTGTGTCAGCGTGCCGGCAGGCGAGGTCGGCGGCGACGTGTACGACGTGCAGCCGCTGGACGAAGGCCGCTGCGCCGTCATGATCGGCGACGTCTCCGGCAAAGGACTGCCGGCTGCGCTCGTCACTTCGGCCGTCATTACATTGTTCCGCACGGCGGCGCTGGGCGGCGCATCGCCGGCGGACATGCTGGCGCAGCTCAACCGCGAGCTGACGGAAGCGCTCGGCGGCGACATGATGGTAACGCTCGGCGTCGGCGTGCTCGACAGCGGTGCGGCGTCGATCCGCTACGCCAGCGCCGGCCATTTGGCGCCTTACACGGTATTTGCCGGCACGGCGGTAATGCACGAGTTTCATTCGCTGCCGCTCGGCATCGATCCGGACGAACCTTATGCGGAGCGGACGATCGCGCTGCGGCCGGGCGAACAGTTCGTTTTGGTCACCGACGGCATCGTCGAGGCGGGCAACGCGGCGGGAGAAATGTTCGGCTTCGACGGGCTGGAGGATGTGTTGCGCCGACTCGATCCGGCGGCGGCGCCGGAAGAAGGAATCGAGGCGATCGAACGGGAACTGCCCGCAGACGGGCCGGCCCGCTACGCAGACGACCGGACAGTCGTCATCGTAGGGCGGTACAAGGAGGCGGATCGCAAGCGATGAGCGGATATTCCCTTTATAGCCGGCTGCTTGCTCTTTATGCGCTCGTCGCTGCAACCGGCATCGTGTTCATTTCCTGCTCCAACCTGCTCGTCCTGAATATCGCGTTCGCCGACCTGTTGACGTATTCCATCCCGGCAACCGGCGGCGGATGCGTTCTGTTCGCGGCGTTCCTGCAGACGCTCAGCTGGCGGCGTTTGCGGCGTTTCGCACCGCTGCTCCGCGAGCGGCGTGAAGCGCCGGCTTCGCCGGCCCTGCAGGCACAACGGCAGCTGGCGCTCGCGGAGCTGCAGCGCTTCCCGTCTGTCATCTTCGCCGCAACGCTTGCGTTTGCATTGCTGTTGTCGCTTGCTTACCATCTGTTGCAGGCAATACTGTTCGTCCCCGCGGAAGAGCGCTGGAGCCGCGGCACGTTGCTCGACTTTCTGTACATGATATTGTCGGAGCAGGCGCTTGCCCTGACGTTGGCGATTGTCGCCTACACGCTTCTGCGGCGGATGATGCGGCCCCATGTGCTGCGGCTGCGCTTCGCCGATACGGCAGGCATGCGCCGGACGGCGATCGCCGGGCCGTTCGTGCTCGCTTTTTTCTCCTGCCTGGCCATCGTGCTGATCGAAACGCTGCAGCATTTGCATGATCGCAGCGGCGAACCGATCCTCGTTCGTCCGCTGCTGGCTATGATCGCCATATACGCGCTGTTCTCCTTCGGTATCTTCGCCCTTCTCGCCTCCGGGTTGGGACGGGAGCTGCGCACCGTCATTGACGGCATGCGCGCATTGTCCGGCAAAATGCTGCCGCACCGGCTCGGCATCGTCCCGGTTGTGAACGGCGACGAGATCGGCCAACTGACCGAAGCGATCAACGCCGTGCAAGGGCAACTGGCGCTGCGGTACGAACGGCTGAACAAGGAATGGGAGCTGGCCCGCGCCGTGCAAGATCGGCTGCTGCCGCATGCGGCGCACACGGCCGGCGTTTGCCGGATCGCCGCGCGGCTGCGGCAGGACGGCGGCATCGGCGGCGACTGGTACGACGTCGTGCCGCTCGCTGCCGGACGTTTTGCCATTGCCGTCGGCCGCGCGCCCGGCAGCGGCATGCCGGCCGCACTGCTTATGTCGGCCGGGCTGCTGCTGCTCCGCCAGGAGCTGCGACAGGACGGGACGCCGCGCGACATGCTCGACCGGCTGGCGGCCAAGTTCGCCGCCGTCATGCAGGAGGATCGGGCCTACACCGTATGCGTTGCGGTACTGGACGCCGCAACGGGCGATGTGCAAGCTGCACGGTCGGACGGCAGCGGCGCCGAAAGCTGGCGGCTTGCCCCCGGCGAAAGCGTATCGCTCTTCGCCTCCGGCCGCATTCGCCGCATCGCCGCTGCCGGGCAAGCAGACGACGCCAACACCGACGAAACGGCGGTAGTCGTATTTTGCGAACAGCAGTAACTGCAAAATTTTTGTCAAACGCGGGAAGTAATATGGGGATAGGAACATTGACCGAAAGGAGGGAACGGATTTGAGCGATGCCGAACGGGCGGGCTGGAGCATCCACAGCGAATTCGGCCGGGAAAAGCCGGTGTTGGCGGCCATTTCCGGGATCCTCCTGACGAAGCCGGGCTGGAGCGAAGAACGCGTCGAAGAGCTGTTGACCGCCGTGAGCGAAGCATGTTTGAATGCGATGGAGCACGGCAACAAGCTGCGGCCGGGAAGCCGGGTCGATGTCGCCATTGAGGCGGCGCCCGATTCCTGCTTGGTGCGAATTTGCGACGAAGGAGCCGGGTTCGAGTACCCGCCGCCGCTCGCGGCATCGCCCGCCTCCCCCCGCTCCGGCAGCGCCCCGGTTGCGTCGGAGTCCGGCGACGTCTCCGTTTCGTCCGCTTCCGGCGACGACCTCGTCTCCCGCGGGTGGGGACTGTTGTTCATCTCCGCATTTGCCGACGAAGTGCGGCTGGATCGGGTGGACGGCTTGTTTTGCCTCGAATTGCATTTCGCCCCGCTTGCCATGAACAGGAGGTTGCAAGATGGAAACATCGTTTCGGATTGAAACAAGGCCGTTCCCCGAAGGCGTCATCGCCGATTTGTCCGGCGATCTGACCAAGCAGGCGGAGGACACCGTTTATTCCCTCGTCCGACCGGATGGAGGTCTTGGCGACGGACGGCGTTATCTCGTGCTCAACTTTACGCATGTGCCGTATATCAACAGCTCCGGCATCGCCGTATTGATCCGGATCGTCCGTTCCGGACGCAAGAGCGGATTTCTGACGTTCTCCTACGGCGTAACGCCGCATTACCAGAAGCTGTTCCGCATGGTCGGATTGACGGAATACATGATGCTTTATCCGGACGAATTCGCCGTACTCGCCCGAATCGAGGCTTTGCACGACAACGGGTAGCGCGCGGCCGCAGAGCGCCTACCCAGTGTTGTCGGTTGAGCAACGGCAGCTGTCCCGAACTAATTTAAGGCTGAAATCAGCCTGACTGCGTTGACGCGCAGTACAAAAGATGCGGACATTCATGCCAAACGATGCAAACTCTCTTTGCTGTTAGCTTGACAACATTCCTCGCGCTTTTTTGCGGCGGCAGGGGTTTGGCGGTTTCGCAGGCGACATTTTTGCTATGGCGGGGGACTTAAGTGCAATTTTGCTTTTAAAAATGACCGGGGAAACAGTTTTTACTTTTTAAGTGTAAAACTGCATTTAACACAATCAATTTTATCCATATAGCAGAATAATTGAGGTGGTTAAATGTATAAATGCATTTAAGCATAAGAAAAGGGCACTAATTGGGCAATTTAAATGCATTAATACGTTTAAGCTGGAGATCGCTTGTTGAGAATGGTACTCCAATGCGGGTACCGCTGCTGTTTTGAAGTAAGCGCTTTCAAATACCGACGCGGAGACGCAGTTACTGGGACAGATCGCAGCTACTCGCGCGGAAACCCGGTTACTGGGGCGGATCACAGCTACTCGCGTGGAGGACACGCAGTCACTGATAATGCGGGCACTGCTGCCAGTGCGAGGACGCCCTCACCGGTGCAGACGCAGCCGCCGCACGCAGGGCCGGCACCGCTTTGCCAGCCCCGTGCGCCCGGCGCTCACGCGCGCACTTCGCCGGGCGTGACGCCCCAATACTTGCGAAACACGCGCGTAAAATAGCTCACGTCGCGATAGCCGACCGCCGATGCCGCGTCGTAAACGCGCGCGCCGTCGAGCAGAATCGTTTTTGCCCGCTCCATCTTGCGCTCGAGCACATACGAGGAGAACGCCTTGCCCGTCTCCTCCTTGAACAGCCGGCTCAAGTAGGAGGAATTGACGTACAGCCGGTCGGCGACGGCGTGCAGCGTCATTTCCTGGTCGATTTCGTTCTCGACGAGGCCGAGAATCGTCTTCACCGTACCGTGGCTCGCCAGCTTGCGCCGCTCGCCCGCATACGCCACGTACGCCGTTATCATCCGCGTCAGCCAGCCCCAAATTTGCTCCTTGGCAGCCAAATCGCGATAGTGATGGAAGTGGACGAAGTCCTTCCCCGCCACTTCGCGCACCGACCAGCCCATCTTCTGGATCAGCCGTACGAACAAACCGGCAAAATACAAAATGTGCTCGTGCGTATCCTCCACCGTCTCCGCTTTGGCCATGCCGCCATCCCACAACGCCTTCAGCGCGGCCTGCGCTTTGGCCTCCTCGCCGGTGTCGAGCGCAATTTCGAGCGCCTTTTCGCAATTCGGCTGCATCGTCAACTCCGGCCCGCTCCCGCGCTCCCCGCGGTACGGAATCGCCAGATCGTTGCCGAGCACAAGCCGGTTTTGCAGCGCCCGCACAGCTTGCACGTACAGCTTGTTCATCTCGCCGATGTCGCCCGTTTCGCCGCTGATGCCGGCGCTGGCGGTCAGCTTCAGGCAGCTGCGTACGGTGAGAAGCAGCTTTTCGGCGATCGCATTTACTTTCTGCAGCGACGCGTTCGCCTGCTCGTCATCCGGCAGCCGGAACACAACGACCGTATACCCCGCCGGATCGGTTGCCACCCAGCACGGATACGGCTCGAGCGATTCCTTGACGATGCTGCCGAGCGAAAACTGCAGCAGCGGCGCATCCTTTGGCGTGAACCGCGTTTCCGCCTCCGGCAGCGGGTCCATATCGAACACCGCCACCGCGTATCGGTCCGAAGCGGAAAGCTCCAGCTGCAAGTCGCGGCTTTTCTGCTCGATTTCCCACGACTCGTATTTGCCGCCCAGCCATCCCTGGAAAAACTCGTTGACCAAATGCGGCAAATGCTGCCGCCAGCGCAGCCGCAGCTCGTCCATGTTGTGGCGATGCTCCAGCTCTTCCTTCAGCCGCTGCGCCGCTTCGCGCACTGTCTCCAATATTTCCTTATCCCCGGCCGGCTTGAGCAAATATTTCGTCACCCCAAGCTCAACGGCCGCCTGGGCATAAACAAAATCGTCATGGCCGCTGAGCACGATAATTTTCAGCAAAGGATCGACGACCCGGATGTGCCGGGCCAGCGTTAACCCGTCCATCTCCGGCATTTGCAGGTCGAGCAGAAGGATGTCCGGCTTCTTGCGGTCGATCAGTTCGAGCGCTTCGACGCCGTTCATCGCCTGACCGACGACTTCGACGCCGATCGTGTCCCACGGGATGTTGTTGACCAGCGAGTTGCGCAAACGCACTTCGTCTTCTACGATGAGCAGGTTCATGGCTGTAGACTCCTTCGTTGCGGCAGTTGCCGTAACTTCAACTGCCTGATGCGCCAATGGTACACAAACCGCTTCGCCTCCGCAAGCGAACGCGCCGCCTGCTGCGCCGACGCGGACGAAACGACACCGGCGGCATGAGCCTCGTCAAGCTGTGCCGCCAACCGCTCAATCGCCGCGATCGTCGCCGCCGCCCACTCGTCCGGCTCCTCCGCATCGCAGTCGCAGCCCTCGCGCAGCCGCGCATGGAGCCGCCGCATGCCGACGCCAACCGCCTCCGCGGCGTCACCCGCGGACGACAAACCCGGCAGCGCCGCAGCTACCGTCGTCGCCGCCGCTTCCAGCGGCCGCACGCCGGGCGACACCGCGGGGGCGCGCCACGGCCCAAGCCGCAGCGCCCGCAGTGTGTCGTCCGACACATGGCCGAGCGAAAACAACACCGTCCCGCCGGTCGTATCGCCGGCGGCAACCGCCTGCTCCACCGCCTCGAACGCGCCGAGGCCGATATACATCGGGTAGATGCCGGCGTAGACGGGCATATCCGGCGGCAACTTAGCCTGATGCTCTTGCACCGACTGCCGGACCTCGCGCGCCGTTTCATGGTAAGCCTGCGGGATGACGACATCGACATGTTCGGCCCAGCGGCCGATGTGCTCCGCTTCCGCCCCCGGCTCCGGTGCCGCCGATACGACCGCGTCCGGGCGCGCCAGCTTCACTTCGCGATAGACGTTCGCGACAAGTTCGTCCTCGCAGCGCGTCAGCCAGCTTGTCCACGCCTGCCACAGCTCCGGCTGAGCGCCGCGGTCGATCGCGAGCGGATCGATGCCGCATTCGCGCGCGAAAGAATCGCGGGCATGGCGGCTGAAGCAGTAATCGTCTCCGCCTTCCTCGGCATGCGGCTGCGGCAGCCGCATAAAATCCAGATTGATGCCGGCGATCCCGTACCTGCCGATCATTTCGCCAATAATGCCGCGCAAATACGCACGAACCTGCGGGTTCGTGACGTCCAGCCAGAAATAACCCGTCGCACGCTGCGCAACAGGTACACCGGCAACAGCGCCGCAACGCGGCAGCGCGCACCAGTCCGGGTGCACCCGCAGCACCGGCCCGCCCGATTTGTCGATGCCGACCATCAAGCCGTCAAGCCAGGCATGCACGGCAATGCCCCGTTTGGCCGCTTCCGCCACGAAAGCTTCCAGCGGGTCCCAGCCGCAAAACGCCGGGTGCTGCGCCTCGACACCAAACGCCGCCGCGGTCCGGCTCGGAAATATCGTTTACCCCCAATACCACGTTTCCACGTACAACTCGTTCATGCCGGCTGCCTGCATCCGGTCCAGCGTCGCCTTCACTTCGCCGGCGTTCCGCTCCTTCGGCCGGTACCATGCCCCGCGCGCTTCCGCCGCCCTGCTTGGCAGCGACAGACAGTACGCGTCGACCGCCGCTTCCGCCGCCTGCCGCGCCAAACGCAAACAAGCGTCCGTGTCGGCGCTCCGGTAACGCAACGCTTTCGCCAGCAGCCAGTTGGCCAGCTCCAGCCGCTGGCCGCCCACTTCCAGCGCTGCGGCATGACCCGCTTCGCCGTCTGCCGCCGTCAGCGACTTGCCGGCGGCGGCGATTCGTTCCTTCGCCAGCGCCAGCTGCCGTTCGCTCGACTCCCTCTGCATGTTGCCGCCCCCCATCGTGTGCCTACCCGTCAGTCCGCATATGTTACCGAACTTACCACAAGGGGAGACGACGCGATAGCGTACAACGATGACCGTTTCCGGTACTTTGATGACGGAACGAACGCCGCTAGGTTTGCGGCGCAAACAGCGGTGTCACCAGCCGGATCACATCCGGCGACACATACGTTTCATAAAGCGATACGCCGGTCAACAGAAAAATCGTGCAAACCGCAACCAGCGAACAATGAATAAACGGCTCGTAAATCGAGCCCGTCCGCTGCAGGATGCGCTTCCGGATCAAATGCAACGCAAAAGCGACGGCCGACACGCTGCACACGAGCAGCGCCGGAATGACGACAAGATTTTGCGGGACGACGGCGGCAAAAGAAAACGCGGCGCCGCGCCACGAAAATTCGCCGATCATGTAGCCGACGGTAAAGCCGATCAGGATGCCTTTGACAAACACCAGCCCAAAAATAAGCGGGAATCCCACCACCGTCAAGCCAAGCAGCCAAATAAGCACAATCCATTTGCCGTGATCGACGGCATGCTGCCACACCGTCATCTCGCCTGCCGCCGCCATACCGCCGCCGCCCAGTTCCTGCACATAGCTGCCCACATGCCGGCTCAGCTCCTGCTGCTGCTCGAGCGTAAGCGCACCCGCCATAACCGCTCCGAAGATGACGCCGGTCATCAACACGACTGCTGTAAACACATACAGCGGCAAGCGTTCCTTCACATAGCGGCGCATGGCGCTGTTCCAAACGGCCATGCCGATCCCCCCTCGTCCGATACTTCCATCGTATGAGACGAGGCGGTGAAAGATGCCCGGGAGTGCATGTTCGGACACGCCCTAGCCGATCCGGCCGTACGTGCCGCCGCCGCCGGAAATAACGCCAAGCTCGCCTCGGCGCGCCTTCACAATCGTTTCGGCCACTTTGTCGCCGGCCGTCTCCCGCAGCTCCGCTTCGTCCGCGCGGTGCAGCACGTTCATTTCGGTGCCGAATCGCGCCAGCAGCTTCTCCTTCATGCGGCCGCCGAGCCCGGGAATGAACTCGAACGGCACCTGGTAGCAATACGGCGGCCGCGTTGCCGGGATCGCCGGCTCGCTGCGGTCGGCGATGGCGCGAATGCGGTCGAACACGCCGCGCACGAGCTTCGGGCTTCCGCAATACGGGCACCGTTCGGCGGCGATGGCGGCTTCGTCGGCAATCGACTCGCAGGCGGCGCAATACGTGCGGTGGTATTTACCGAGCCGCGGATTGAGCCCGTAATTGGCCGCGATGCGGCGGCCGTCCCGACCGGCCAGCGCCAGCACAAGCTCGCGGAAGTTTGGCGCGGCAAGCGTCATTCGATTGTATTCGCGGCCGATGCGGCCGAGCGAATGCGCGTCCGAATTCGTGACGAGCGGCAAACGGTCGAGCTCGGAAATGAGCCCCGCCATTTCGGTATCGCTGCTGAGGCCAAGCTCCGCCGCCGCCAGCCGGTCAACGTCGAGTACGTCGGCGATGCGCGACGAGCAGCTGCCGTAAACGCTTTTGTGCGGCGTAAATACGTGTGCCGGGATCATGATGCCGCCGCGATCGAGCGCTTCCCGCTGCAGCTCGCGCGCCGTTACGTAAATGCGCTGCGAGCTGAGCGTCACATTGCGCATATGCCGGCTCATCCACGACGAGAACGAGCGCATATCCGCCAAGGCGGGCATATACACAAGCAGGTGCGCCGGCCCGAATCCGGGATCGCGCACCTCGATTTCGCTGCCTAGCAGCACCGTCGTACGGCGGTAGCGGATGCCGCCGCCTTCGATCGACTCCATTTCGCCGCTCTCCAGCAGCGCTTCGATATCGTCCAGCACCGGCGGCGACTGGCAGTCGATAATGCCGACGACGTCCATCCCTTTGCGCTCCGACGATTCATGTGCGATATTCGGAAACGTCAGATCGCGGGCGCCGCTGATTTTGACCGGATCGCCCTTGCCCGAACGGCCGATGTGGATATGAAGATCGACGTAGTAGTCCGCCAGCGCCGGCCCCGCTTGCACCGGCGGCGTCCCGTTTCCGTGCGCCGTCATCCGATCGTTCCCGTCAGCGCATACAGCTGCCAGGCGTACACAGCCATGATCGTTTTGGCGTCGCTGATGCGCGATTCGGCCATGTACCGCTTCGCTTCCTCCAGCGTAATCGCCTCGCATTCGAGAAACTCGTCTTCGTCAAGATGCACGTCGCCCGGCGTCAAGTCTTCGGCGATGTACAGATGCAGAATTTCGTCGGCAAAGCCGGGCGACGAATAGAACGAGCTGATGTGGCGCAAGGAACCGCAGCGGTAGCCGGTTTCCTCCTCCAGCTCGCGGCGGGCCGCCGTTTCCGGCGCTTCGCCGGGATCGAGCTTGCCGGCCGGAATTTCCACTTGCATGCGGCCAAGCGGCTTGCGGTATTGGTCGACGACAAGCATCCGGTCGCCAAGCAGCGCCAGCACCGCAACCGCGCCGGGATGGCGGACGATTTCGCGGGTGGCGATTTTGCCGTTCGGCAGCTTCACCTGGTCCACTTGCAGCGTAATGATGCGTCCTTCAAAAATCGTTTCGGTCGCAACCGTCGTTTCTTCGAATCGGTTCGGTTCCTTGTTCATCGCTGAAATTCCCTCCGGTATATCGTAATCGATCGAATCGGCCCGTTCCGGGTGGACATATCCGCCCTCCGGCCGGCATAAGGTGTACAAGCAGGCGAAACCGGAACGTATCGCTACGCAGCGTCCGGCGCCATGGAGGTGCCCAGGTCCAATGAAAAGCTACCGAACGCAAGACAGTCTCCGGCTTGTCGGCAAAGCGTGGGAAATCCGGCTCACCTTGCGCCGTATGGCTGAGAGTCGCCTGACGCTGCACGACTATTTGAACGCCGGCCGGCGCAGCGCGTCATCGACTTCGTCTCCGGCTTCGGCCCGCAGCGCGCGGCGGCCGGCCGGGCGTTAACGGTCCGCGTCCAGCTCGCGCAGCAGCGCGGCAACGTCAAGCTCCGGCACGCCCGGATAAGCCGGCTCCAGCTTGGCCAGCGTGCGCACGACGATCGACAGCACGACGTAATCGCGGTACCAGCGGTTGTCGGCCGGCACGATGTACCACGGGGCCGACTTGCTTGCGCAGCGGCGGAACACGTCTTCATACGCTTCTTCGTACTGGCGCCAATACTTGCGCTCCTCCACATCGGCAGGGTCGAACTTCCAATGCTTGTCCGGATCTCCAAGCCTGCTCTTCAGCTTCTCCCGCTGGAACGAACGCGAGATATGCAGGAACAGCTTGACGACCGTCACGCCTCCCGATGCCAGCAGCTTCTCGAACTGATTGATGTAGCCGATTCGCCGCTCCGCTTCCTTGTCGTCAATCGTGCCGTGCACGCGCGTCACGAGCACGTCCTCGTAGTACGACCGGTTGAATGCGGCGATGTAGCCGCGAGCCGGCGTTTCGCGATGCGCCCGCCAGAGAAAATCGTGCGCCGCCTCTTCGCTCGTCGGCCGCTTGAAGCTGACGGCGCGCATGCCTTGCGGATTGATGCCGGCCATGACATGGTTGATGACGCCATCCTTTCCGCTGCAATCCATTCCCTGGAAGACGAACAATACTCCGTTCCGCTTCTGCGCGAACAGCTTCTCCTGCAGCCGGGCCAACTCGACACGCAGCTCCCTGGTCCGCTCCTCCAGCTCCTCCTTGCCCGCAAACCCGCCGGTATCGTCCGGATCGAAACGCTTCAGCACCGCCTGCTCCTTGCCCGTTATCCGGTATTTGCCCAGCATACGCACGCCTCCCCGCTTCATCTGTGATACAATTGTACGCAAACGGCAGACGAAAGGAAAGGGGAGCGCCATGTCAAGCGCCATGAACGGCTCGATGAAAGCGAACAGACGCGTGGCGGCAGCCACGCTGCGGGAACGCATCGAAACGGTGCGCGCCCTGCAGGAGAACGAAATCGACGCCTACGAAATCGTCAAGGACCGCACGAACGGCGAACATTATTTGCTTTACTATTATTTGCATCTGAACGTCGCGGACGGCAGCAAGGAAACGTACTACCACCTGATGCCGATCGACAACGACGACGTGCTTGCCATCGTGCTCGGCGAGCAGCCGTACGAGTATCCGGCGCACTGGCACCGCCCGTTTCTGCGCAACAGCGCGGAGGACGACGGCTACGTCTGGTTCGACCCGTCGGCGGCCGACGTCTACGATTCGTTCGAGCAGACGGGGCTGAAGCTGCAGGAAGCGCTGCTCGAATTCAAACGAAACGGCTCCCTCGACGAGGAAGCCGTACGAAAGCTGCTGGAGAAGCTGGATCAGACGGAATAACGACGGGGGCGGCCCGCCAATGGTGTCAGGTTAAGGCAGCAAGGCAACCTTGGACACCGACAGCATGGCGGTAACCCGGAGGGCGTAACAGGAAAACCTCCTGTTATTTTTTCATTTTTTCGTGAAAAATTAAAAATAGAGGGAAAACCTCCTGCTATTTTTCCGTCAATCGCCGAAATTCGGCGAAAAGGCGAGAATTAGACGGAGGTTTTCCCGTTATTTTTGGAAATTCGTGATTTTGGGGTGAAATAGCGGGAGGTTTTCCCGTTATTCGCCTGCCGCCTGTCGCCTGCCGCTGCCGCGTCCCAGCTAGCGCCAGCGATAGGCGTCAGACGAACGGCTGCTGCGGCCCATCCCGAGGAACGTCACGATCCGGTTGACTACAAAAACGATAGCCGACACAACCATCGCGTCGAAACAAACCTCGTACAGGAACAAGTGCTTCGACAAATCCGCTTCGCCGTCGCCGATCAGCGGCACCATCATCGCGATCGCGCCGACAAGCGCAAGGACGAGGAACAACTCCGCCAGCAGCTTCCCGCGCCGGTCGACGCTGCGCAGGCGCAGCACGACAGCCGTCAGCACGTACGCCGCAAAGAAAAGAAACACGGCCGCGAACGAATGCGGCAGCTTGAGCTTGAATTTGCTCCACCAGCCGAACGTATGCGTCACGGCGCCGGGCTCGTGTCCGGCGCTCTTCGCGTAGTTGCCGAGGTACATCGGCCGGTTGTACATGCCGCTCTCCGCCGCGCGGTCCAGCTTCTGCAGAAAACGCGCCGGATGCTTCGCATAGAACAGCGCCACCTTGACATGGCTGATTTTATCGTAAAACAACTGCTTCATCTGCGGGTCGTTCGGCTGCATCCCGGACCGCGGCGTAAAATAGTCGGTGCCCGCCAGCGACGCCAGAGCCGGATCGATCCCGAGCTCGCGCAAATCTTGCTGCGGGTCGGGCGAATCTTTTAAGATGCCGTAAAAGACGGTTTGGTACTGATTGATGACCCGCAGCTCCTTCGGCGCGGCAAAGTAGGTCGCCAACGACAGCAGTACGAGCACAACCGAGCCGATGACGGTCGCGTTCCGCCAGGAGCGGTCCTCGCGCAGCCGCACGAGCCGGAAGCCGAGCAGCGCAATGGCAAGCCCGACGGGCGCGTATTGCAGCTTCGAACCGGCCAGCATGCATGCACAAACGAAGAAGCCGGCCAGCAGCCAGCGCGAAGGCCGTTCCGCCGCGGCCAGAACGAAAGCGAAGCCGCCGGTCAGAAGCGCAAAAACGAAAGTAACCGGCTCGCCGAACAGCGAGTTGTAGTATGCGGCATACCCGACATCGGCGAAAATGAACACGAACAGCAGCGCGGCGATGAGCCGCACGGCCGGCAGCTTCAGCCCGCTGTTGCGCAGCAGCAAATACATGCCCGCGAGAAACAGCGCAATGTAAAGCGAGCCGAGCAGCCGGATGTCGAAGTCGGAAGAAAAGACGCGGCCGACCAGCGCAGCCGCGCCAACTACGATCAACTGTGTCGATATATACCCGCCGAGCCCCATTTGATGAAACGCGTATTGCAGATGAAAAAAACGGAAATATTTGTCCTCGAACGATTCGTCCGCTTGCAAGTAATCCAGCCCGACCGTGCGCATAATGCGCAAAAAATCGCCGTTGTCGGCAACGCCTATCGCCGGGTGCAGCATCACGAGCCAGACGAGCAGTCCGGCGCAAACGAGCACTGCCCCTTTTTCCAACCTGTACATGCCGGTGTTGTCACTCCCCAGACTTGGCAGCAGGCGGTCGCATCAGCCTGCAGGCACGCGAGCCGGTCCTTCGGCATCCTTCCGCTCCGGCGATTGCCCGCCGGCGCCCCCCGCCCGGCCAAGTTCTTTTTCGATCAAGTAAAGCGGCCGCCGCTTTACTTCCTTGTAAATTTTACCGATGTATTCGCCGATCAGGCCAAGCGCAACAAGCTGAATGCCGCCGATGAACCAGACCGACACCATCAGGGACGCCCAACCCGACACCGTATTGCCGAGCAGCTTGCTGACGATTGCATAAATGCCGGCCAGCAGGCTGACGACGAACAGCCCGAAACCAGCGGCGGTCACCAGCCGGATCGGCGTTACGCTGAGCGACGTAATGCCGTCGAACGCGAAGCCGAGCATTTTTTTCAACGGGTATTTCGATTCGCCGGCGAATCGTTCGTGGCGGTCGTAATACACTTCGGTGGAGCGGAAGCCGATCATCGGCACGAGGCCGCGCAGAAACAGGTTTACTTCCTTGAACTTCTCCAGATGCTCCAGCGCGCGCCGGCTCATCAGTCGGTAATCGGCGTGGTTGTAGGTGATGTTTACCCCCATCGCCTTCATCAGACGATAGAAGCCGACCGCCGTGTTGCGCTTGAAGAACGTGTCGGTTTTGCGGCTTTGCCTGACGCCGTACACGATGTCGTACCCGCTGTGGTATCGCTGCATAAATTCACGAATCGCATCCACGTCGTCCTGCAGATCGGCATCGATCGAAATGACGCAGTCGCTCGTCTCCTTGGCAAGCATCAGTCCGGCCAGCAGCGCCCGTTGGTGGCCGGCGTTGCGCGCCAGCTTCAGCCCGGTCACGTACCGATTGCTTCCGTGGAACGATTCGATCATCGACCACGTCTTGTCGCGGCTGCCGTCGTCGACGAACAGCGCCACGCTTGTGCCGTGCACAAGCCGATCCGCGATCAGCCTGTCCAGCACGGCGGTAAGCCGCTTGACCGTCTCCGGCAGCACTTCTTCTTCATTGTAGCAAGGCACCACGATCGTCAATCGCGGCAGCTTGTCCGTATCCGTTCCGCTCACAGCCTGGACTCCCTTCCCACTTTGTTCTTGTTTCATCTTATTGAAAAAGCAAGTCTTTGGCAAGCGGCCGGGTTCTGGACTTTCCGCTCCGGGTACGGCCACATGAAAACGGGTGCGTCCGCTGGGGACGACACCCGCTGTCATGGCAGCCAAACCGTCAGTTCGTAAACGTGAACGAATGCGTCGCCTTGTCCAGCTGCGCCGCATTAAGCTCCGTATCGACCGCTTCGTCGATGAGCGTCGTGATCGTGTAAGTGATGCCGGCTTTGCTGAACACCAGCTGCTGCGAGCGGAACGGAACGTCTTTCGTCTTGTACTTCCACGAGAACGATTTGCCGCTGGCGCCGTCAACCGTAATGTCGGCCCGTTCGACTTTGTAATTCGCGTCGATGCCTTCGTTTTTCGCGTGCGAGTCGTCGATCTTTTTGACCGCGTCGTCGAACGCCGTTTTTTCCGCCTTGACCGTAAACGATCCTCCCGGAAACGAATACGTCGCAAGGCCGCTGGCAAGTTCGGCGTACTTGTCCTCGTCGATGCCGATCGTGCCGAGCATGCTGCGCAAGTTGGACCAAACTTCCGGCACTTCAATCGTGTAGCCGTATTTTTTGTTCCGGTAGACGACCGTTTTCGTCTGATCCGTCAGTTCGTCCTCATCCTGGATGAAGCCGAGCGAAGAATCGACGTCGCCGCGCTCGATGCGGATCGTGTCGATCATTTTCAACTGATTGATGATGGCTGCTTGCTCGTCGAACGTATCGTCCTTGTCGTAATGCATCGTAATCGCGTATTTGTAGCCGTCCTTGACGAAGTACAGCCGCCGGTCGACCGACCATTCGCCGTCTCCCATCGTCGAAGAGAACGTATTCGATTTGCCTTTCAAAGCGCCTGCCGTAACGTCGGACACCCCTTCAATCTTGCTGTACGCTGCGGTGAAATGCGCTTCGAACATCTCTTGCTCGCGTTTCGCCCACGCTTCAAGCGTATCCCCTTCGGACAACGAGGTCACCTCGATCGACACCGATTCGTCGCCTCTTGCGGACGAATATTCATTGCCTCCGCTGCCGTAATTGTCGTCCGTCCAGTCGTTCGGCACGCTGATCGTGACGCCGTAGTCGTTGATGAATTCGCGGTAGCCTTCGAAGCTGGTCGAGATGTCCTTGAGCGACTTGTCCTTGGCGTCGAACGCCATCTGGAAGCTGTCGAGCAAATCTTTGTGGCTTTTGCTTTTCGAGCTGCTCTTGAACGCCTCTTCGCCGTTCACGTACAAGCTGACCACGTATACCCGGCTGTCGTTAGCGTACCCCCGCGTCTCCATATACGTATCGCTTTCGGGATCCTTCATGATGACGCGGGCGTACGGCACCGGCTCCTTGTCCATATATTGCTTGTCGAGCACGAGCGAACCGCCTGTCGGCGCAATCAACCGCAGCAAACCGAGCTTCGAAATTCCTTTCGTCTGCAGCTCGGATACGGCGATTCCCAAACCGAACTCGCCTTTGGCATCGTAGAAGTGGACGGAATCGCCCTTCTCCGACTGGTAGCTCTTCACCAGGCCGTTCGGGTATTTCATCGACCAGCCGAGCCGGCTGTCGCCGATCCGCGTTTTGCCCTGGTCTTCGTCGATGTTGGCGTCGTCCTTCGTGTCGAGCCACGTTTGTTTGCCGTACACTTTCTCTTCGCCGAGCGTCAATTCGCGTTCCGCCGTTACGGCGCCGGTCTTGACCGTCAGCTTCACTTTTTGGCCGGGGGCGTAATTTTTCAGCAGCTCGTTCAAGTCGACGACCGCGTTGACGGCCACGCCGTCGAATTTCACCAGCACGTCGCCCGCCTTCACCCCGCTGTCCGCCGCCGGCGAATCGGGATCAACGAACGAAACGCGCAGCGCTTCTTCCGTCGGCAAGCCGACCACGGCTTCCCAGCTTTCCTCCAGCTCGAAGCCGAGCGACGGCCGGCGCACATGGCCATTGTCGAGAAATTGTTTGATGACGTACTGCACCGTATCGGAAGGAATGGCAAACCCGAGGTTGTCGATATCGGAATCCGCGTATTTGAGCGAATTGATGCCGATCACTTCGCCCTTCATGTTGACCAGCGCGCCGCCGCTGTTGCCGGGATTGATCGCCGCGTCCGTCTGGATGAGCCGGTAGGTCGAGTTGACCGAGCGGTCGATGCCGCTGACGACGCCGTATGTAACCGAGTTGCGCAATGCAAACGAGATCGGCGTGCCGATGGCGATGACCGATTCGCCGACCTTGACGTCCGACTTGGCGGCAAATGCGGCCGGCCTCAGTCCTTTCGCCTCGATTTTCACCAGCGCCAGGTCGCTCTCTTCGTCCAGATGCGTCGTGCGGCCCGGATACTGCTTGCCGTCCGAGGTAACGACGACGATGTTCTTCATATCCTTGACCACGTGGGCGTTGGTTACGATCAGCCCGTCCTCGCGCACAACGACGCCGGTGCCGTGGGCAAGATCGAAGCGGCTGCTCGACCATGGGTTGCGCGAATCGGTCGGTTTGCCGATGATGGCGACGACCGACGGCGTCGTTTGGGCGATGATCGATGTCAAATCCAGCGCGCCGGCGGGGGCGAGGACAGCGGGAGCCGCGTCGGCCCAGATCGTCCCGGCGGCAGCGTTCGTACCGCCCATAAGCAGCGTAAAAGCGAGAATACCGGTTGCGGTGCGTTTGCTTGCTCTTGCCATTCGGCTATAATCCTCCCAAATAATGGATTCGTCTGCCTATTCAAATTACCATATGCAAGCCAATCTTTCAATCCATTTGCGAGATTGGGAGAAAGAAAAACCCCACGCATGTGGGGTTTGGGTCGCCTCACCGGCGCTTGCGTAGTTTGGCCGCCTCCTGCACGATGGCGATGATCGCCCGTGCGGTGTCAACGATATCGGCTGCGGCGATCGACTCTTCCTTCGTATGGATCTTTTGGTAGCCGACGGCCAGATTTACGGTCGGCACGCCAAGGCCGTTGAAGATGTTGGCGTCGCTGCCGCCGCCGGAATGGAAAGGGCGCGGCGTTTTGCCGATGGAGGCGAGCGCCGTCATGGCCAGCTGCACGACCGGCGAAGAAACGTCGTACTTGTAGGCCGGGTACACGATCGTGCTCGAGAAACTGGCCGCGGCGCCCATTTCCGCCGCCGCGGACTCGCTGGCCTGGCGCATGGCGGCCACTTGCCGCTCCAGCTTGGCATTGTCCAGGCTGCGCGCTTCCGCCTTCAGCACGACATGATCGCACACGACGTTCGTTGCGCCGCCGCCGGCGAAGCTGCCGATATTGGCCGTCGTTTCGTGGTCGATTCGGCCGAGCGGCATGCGCGATACCGCCTTGCTGGCTACCGTAATCGCGCTGACGCCGTCCTCCGGGTTAACGCCCGCGTGAGCCGATTTGCCCATGATGACGATGTCGATTTTCGATTGCGCCGGCGCGGCAACCGCAATGTCGCCGACGCTGCCGCCCGAATCGAGCGCGAAGCCGAATTCCGCTTCCAGCCATTTGGCATCCATGGCACGGGCGCCGACGAGCCCGCTTTCTTCGCCGGCCGTAATGATGATCTGGATGCGGCCGTGCCGGGTCCCTTGCTCCCGCATCGCCTGAATCGCTTCGAGAATGGCGGCGATGCCGGCCTTGTCGTCGCTGCCGAGAACCGTCGTGCCGTCGCTGCGGATGATGCCGTCTTCTCCAAGCTGCGGCTTGATGCCATTGCCCGGGGCGACCGTATCCATATGGCAGGTGAAAAAAATAACCGGCACCTCCGCCCCGTCCGCCGTCGCTTCGAGCGTGCAAATCAAATTGCCTGCGCCGTGTCCGGTCGCCGCCGCCGTATCGTCTTCTGCGACACGCACGCCGAGCGCGGCGAACCGCCTTTTCAGCTCCGCCGCAATCGCCTGCTCGTGTTTCGTTTCGCTGTCCACGCGGACCAGCTCCATAAAGGTGCCGATCAGCCGCTCTTCCACAATCATCGCTCTTTCCTCCCGGGTGGCAAATGCGCTACAATGAAGAGAAGGTCTTGTCTCCACCCGCGCTCATTGCGACTATTATACGATACTCGGTAAGGAGTGAAACGCATGTCCTCCCGCAAAGCATGGTTTCGCATCGTCGTTTGGCTGATGCTGGCCTCCATGGTGCTGTCCGTCGTGCTGGCGGCCGCCAGCTTCCTGTTCACCAACTGATCCGCAGCGGCTCGCCGTACAGCCGCAGGCCGACAACAGGCCGGAACGAGCTGATGCTCGTATCCGGCCTTATTGGCGTCTGCCTTATTCAATACAGCTTCGTTTCCGGTCCGTAGCTTTCGAGGTTTTCCTTCACCCGCTGCAGGAATCGCCCGCAAATCACGCCGTCAAGAATACGGTGGTCGAGCGACAGGCACATGTTGGCCATGGAACGAACCGCGATCATGTCCTGGATCACGACCGGCTTCTTGACGATCGATTCGAACGTGACGATCGCCGCTTGCGGGTAATTGATGATCGGATACGACAGAATCGAACCGAATGACCCCGTGTTGTTGACGGTAAACGTGCCGCCCTGCATATCGGCCAAACCGAGCTTGCCGGCGCGCGCCTTTTTGGTCATGGCGTCGATTTCGCCCGCCAGGCCGGCGATGTTGAGCTGGTCGGCCTTTTTGATGACGGGGCTGAGCACCGAATCTTCCGTGCCGACAAGCAGCGACAGGTTGATATCTTTTTTGACGATAATTTTGTCGACGGCCCATACCGAGTTCATGATCGGGTAATCCTTAATAGCATTAACGACCGCCTTGAGCACAAACGCCAAATACGTCAGATTGAAGCCTTCCTTGCGGATGAATTCGTCTTTCACCTTGTTGCGCAGCACGACAAGATTGGTCACATCGACCTCGATCATCGTCCAGGCGTGCGGAATTTCCGTCACGCTCTGGCGGGTGCGGCTTGCAATCGCGCCGCGTGTCGGCGTCACGTCGATGATGTATTCGCCGCGGCCTTCGATCGTATGGTCCTTGGTGACGACTTGCGGGATCGCCGGCTCCTGCGACAAATGCAAGCCGGTCGTACGAACCGGAGCGCGCAGCGTCTCCGCCTGTGTCGGCATCGGCATCGTCTTCGGCGCGGCGATAGTCGGCGCCGCCGGGGCGCCCGCTGCCGGCACGCCGCGCTCGATGGCGTCAAGCACGTCCTTGCGCGTGATGCGGCCGCCCAGGCCGCTGCCGGACAGCTGCCGCAAATCGAGCCCGTGCTCGCCGGCCAGCTTCAGCACGGCCGGCGAATACCGCGCCGCCAGCGGCTCTTCCGCGCTTGCAACGACTGCGGGAGCGGCCGCCTCGACGGATGCCGCCTGCGGCGCCGCTCCGGCAAGCTCGGCGCCGGGCTCGCGGATGATGCAGATCGCTTCGCCGACTTCGGCGGTGCCGCCTTCCGCAACGAGCAGCTCGACGATCGTGCCTTCCACCGGGGACGGCATATCGGTGTTCACTTTGTCCGTAATCAGCTCGCAGAGGACGTCGTATTGCTCGACGTAGTCGCCCGGCTGTTTCAGCCATTTGCCGATCTGGGCCGATACGAGCGTCTCCGCCAGATGGGGGACCGTCACTTCCGTGCCGGATGAAGCCAATTTCTGATTCATGGAATTCCTCCTGATCGGGCAACCGGCCGATTACCGCGCGCCGGGTTAAATTTGCGCCAGCTTGCGCATGGATTCCTTCGCCTTCATGACATTAGGCATAAAAAACTTTTCCGTCGTCGGGCTCATGCCGACCGCGGGCACGTCCAGTCCGGCCAACCGCATGATCGGCGCGTCCAGTTCGTAGAACAGTTGCTCGGCGATAATGGCCGCCACTTCGCCGCCAATGCCGCCGGTTTTGTTGTCTTCGTGGATGATCAGCACCTTGCCCGTCGCCGCCGCGGCTTCCAGAATCGCCTCGACGTCCAGCGGCTGAAGCGTGCGCAGGTCGAGCACGTAGGTGCTGATGCCTTCCTCCTGCTCCAGCTCGGCCGCCGCTTTCATCGCGTGATGCACGGTAATGCCGTAAGTAATAACCGTAATGTCCGTTCCCGTGCGGCAAACGTTCGCCTTGCCGATCGGCACGATGAAGTCGTCGTCCGGCACCTCGTCGGTAATCGACAGATAACATTTCTTATGTTCGAAAAACAATACCGGATCCTGGTCGCGAATGGCAGCTTTCATCAGCCCTTTGGCATCGTACGGCGTCGCCGGCGCCACAAGCTTCAGGCCCGGCGTGCCGAAAAACACCGACTCCGGACATTGCGAGTGGTAGAGCGCTCCGCCGCCCGTCGCGCCGTAAGGAGCGCGGATTACGATGGGACAGCTCCAATCGCCGTTCGAGCGGTAATGGATTTTGGCCGCTTCGCTGATAATCTGGTTCGTCGCCGGAAAAATGAAATCGGCGAACTGCATTTCCGCCACCGGACGCATGCCGTGCATCGCCGCGCCGATGGCGACGCCGGCGATCGCCGATTCCGCAAGCGGGGTATCGAGCACGCGATCTTCGCCGAACATGTCGCGCAGCCCCTTCGTCGCATTGTTGACGCCGCCCTTGCCGACGTCCTCGCCGAGCACAAAGACGCTCTCGTCGCGCTGCATCTCTTCCTGCATCGCCGACCGGATCGCTTCCAAGTATGTGATGACCGCCATGACTTACGCCCCCCCTACCGGCTGCGCATACACGTGAAGCAGCGTATCTTCCGGCTTCGGATACGGCGCCTTGTCGGCGTCGTTCGTCGCCTTGCTGATCGCCTGCTTCAATTGCTCGTGCAGCTCCGCATCCTGCTCTTCGCTCCAGATGCCGCATTCGATCAAGTAGCGCTTGAACCGCGGCACGCCATCCTTCTCCCGGTTCATGTCCACTTCTTCCTTCGTCCGGTACAGCATGTCGTTGTCTGCCGTCGAATGCGGCGACAGCCGATACATCATCGCCTCGATCAGCGTCGGCCCTTCGCCGGCCAGCGCGCGTTCGCGCGCTTCCTTGACGACGCGGTACACTTCCAGCGCGTCGTTGCCGTCGACGCGGACGCCGGCGAAGCCGTAGCCGATCGCCCGGTCGACAACGCGTCCGGCGACTTGCTTGTGCACCGGCACCGAAATCGCGTATTGGTTATTTTCGCACATGAGAATGACCGGAAGCTTGTGCACCCCGGCAAAATTGCAGCCTTCGTGGAAGTCTCCCTGGTTGCTCGACCCTTCGCCGAACGTCACGAACGCCACTTTGTCGTGTTCGCCGCGCATGCGGGCGGCAAGCGCAAAGCCTACCGCGTGCGGCACCTGCGTCGTCACGGGACTCGAGCCGGTGACGATGCCAAGCCGCTTGCAGCCGAAATGGCCGGGCATCTGGCGGCCGCCGCTGTTCGGATCCGCCGCCTTGGTGAAAACGGATAAAAACAGCTCGTACAACGTCATGCCCATGGTGAGAACGACTCCGTAGTCGCGGTAATACGGAAGCAAGTAATCCTTATTTTTGCGCAGCGCAAACGCCGCGGCAACCTGGCCGGTTTCCTGGCCGATGCCGGATACGTGGAAGGCGATTTTGCCCGCCCGCTGCAGGAGCAGGCAGCGCTCGTCGAACTTGCGCGCCGTCAGCATGTTCGTATACATTGCAATCGCCTGTTCGTCGGTCAGCCCCAGCTCGCGGTGTTTCGTCAATTGGCCAATGGACATGAAGATTACCTCCTTCAATACGAAAGATCGGGCAAGCGCAAGTCGAAACGGCGAGAAAATTATCACCTGGTACTAATACTTGACCTTATAAGTATATTATAATCGGTTTTTCGTATGAATACAATTTGCGAATTAGCCTTTGAACAACCTCTTTACAAATTGACGGAATGCCCGTCTATGGCCAGCAGCGCGTCGCCGAACGCTTCCGACAGCGACGGATGCGGGCGAATGACTTGCCCCGCTTCCCAGGGCGTTGCGTTCAGCAGCTGGGCAAGCGCCGCTTCCGAGATGAGATCGGTCGCGTGGGGCCCGATCATGTGAACGCCGACGATGTCGTTCGTTATGCGGTCGGCTACCACCTTCACGAAGCCCGCCGCTTCGCCGTATACTTGCGCCTTGCCGAGCGCGCTGAACGGGAAACGGCCGACGGCGACTTCCATCCCGCGTTCCTTCGCCTGCCGCTCCGTCCAGCCTACCGAAGCGATTTCCGGACGCGTGTAAATACAGCGCGGGATGCGATGCGCTGCCGCCGCTTGCGGCTTCTGTCCGGCGATATGCTCGGCGGCGACGATGCCTTCGTGGCCGGCGACATGCGCCAGCTGCAGCCCGCCGATGACGTCGCCGACGGCATAAATATGCGCTTCGGCCGTCTGCATATAGCCGTTTACTTTGATCGCGCCGTTCTCAACCACCACGTCGGTATTTTCCAATCCGATGCCTTCCACATTGGCCGCCCGGCCGATCGACACCAGCACGCGCTCCGCCTGCAGCGCGATCGTTTCTCCCCGGCGTTCCGCCTGCAGCGTGATGCCGGCACCGTCGGCCGCCGCCGTTTCCGGCAGCACTTTGACGCCGGTCAGCACGCGAATGCCGCGCTTGACCAGCACTTTTTCCAGTTCCTTGGACACGTCTTCGTCCTCCGTCGGCACGAGCCGGTCGGCGTATTCGGCCACCGTCACCTTCACGCCGAAGTCGCCCAGCATCGACGCCCATTCCACCCCGATGACGCCGCCGCCGATAATGAGGATCGATTCCGGCAGCTGCTCCATGGCGAGCGCTTCATCGCTCGTCATGATGCGTTCGTCCTCGAACGGAATGCCTTGCAGCTGGCGCGGACGCGACCCGGTAGCGATAATAAGCTGCTCCGGCACAAGCGTTTCCGATTCGCCGTCCGCCAGCTCCACGGCCACCGACCCGCTGCGCGGCGCAAAAATCGAAGGCGCAATGATCCGGCCGTTGCCGCTGATTACCTCAATGCGATGCTTCTTCATCAAATACTGCACGCCTTTGTGCAGCTTGTCGACGATGCCCGTCTTCCGCTGCTGCACGCGATCGAACTGCAGCGAAACGCCGGTTGCGGCGATGCCGTATTGCTCGCTTGCCTTCATTTGCGCGAACAGCTCGGCGCTGCGCAGCAGCGCTTTGCTCGGGATGCAGCCGCGGTGCAGGCAAGTGCCGCCCAGCTTGTCCCGTTCGACCAATGCAACGGATTTGCCGAGCTGCGAAGCGCGAATGGCGGCGATATAACCGCCCATGCCGCCGCCGAGCACAACGACGTCGTATGTTTTGTTCATGTGCGATTCCTCCTAATATAGGGTAATATAGGGAGTTTAGCTTGCTAAACTCTCTCTGCTTGCTTGCTAAACTCTCTCTGCTTCGGCGCAAATCTGATCCTATTGTACCTCGATTTCCCCATGAAAATATAGTAGCCGTCCGGTCCGGCAAGTTAGACAGATGAGCGCTTTCCCGTTAGAATAGGACAAGAGGCGAGCATTCGAACGAAGCAAGCCCGACTTTTGGGATGAGGTAGAGTAAGATGAAATCGACAAGCTCCCGCATTATTGCGGCATTGCTGCTCGTCATTCCCGGCGTGGCGGCAACTTACGGCTTCCTGGCGATGAAGGATGCCTTTTTCGCCCAGTTCGGCCCCGCCGAGAACAATCCCCACATGTTATGGGGCAAGTTCGCCGGCGGATTCGTGCTGTTCGCGATCGGCGTCGCCTTCATCGGCGGCTGGACGTTTTTTCGCGACCGCAAGCGCAATTACGTCGCACCGCGTTTCAAGGCGAAACGCAAGCCGGGCGGCAACGGCTGAAAAGCGGTTTTTCCTCGCCATACGAGCAAGTCATTCCTTCGGGGAATGACTTTTTTGCGTTTGGCGCACAATAATCGGGCCGCACCGACTTATTCGCCCGCCCATTGCCATCATGATTTTATCCCTGATTCCGGAGGAATCCTATGACCGAAACCAATCAGCACCAAATGCCGCTGCAGCACGCTGTCGATCATGCGCGAACCGCGGTCAAGCAAGTGATCGACGCTTCCGATGCGTTCCGCGAAGCCCGGCAAAGCGCCGATCCGCGCGACATTCAGCGCGCAACCCAGCAACTGCTCGACGCCAGACGGAACGCCGAAGAGGCGCAGTCGCAGCTGTTTGCGCAATCGCAAGGCGCCGGAGAAGCGCAAATCAGCCAAATGGCCGAACAGCTGGGCAACGCAATCGAAACGTCCTGGCCGGAATGAACAACAACGTCCTCGCTCCCGAATAAGGGGCAAGGACGTTGTTTTGGCGTTTCAGGGCCTGACGTTCTTCCACCCCGTGCGGTACAGCGCGATGCAAACAAACAGCCACGCCGCTCCTCCCGCATAACCCGCGATCACATCCGTGGCGTAATGCACCTGCAAATACACCCGCGAAGCTCCGATCAGCAGCACAAGCAATACGGCGGCGGCATACACGGCGGCTCTGCTTTTGACATGGATGCCGACTGTATAAGCCAGCATGCCGTAGAAAGCCAGCGACACCATCGCATGGCCGCTCGGGAAGCTGTACCCGTCGGCGGCGGCCAAATGCTCCCATGCCGGGCGCGATCGCTGCACGATCGCTTTGATCGTTTCGTTCAGCAGCTTGGCGCCGACAAGCGCCGCGACAATGGTGAGCGTTTCGCGGTAAAAGCGGTACCGGAACAGCATGACGGCGGCAACGATCAGGCAGATCGGCACCATGCCGGCAGCCGAGCCGAACGTGGTAATGACGACGAATGCCGTCGTCAACGTATCGTTCGCCATACGGTCGAACCATTCCGAGACGCGCACGTCGAACGTGATCAGCGCCGCTGCGTCAAACCAAATTCCCAGCGCCGCGCACCCGACGGCAAACGCCGCAGCGGCAACAAGCAGCGGAAGCCGGCGTTTCATGAGCCATTCCTTTCTGCCGCGGCGTTCGCCTGTGCATATCCGAAGCCTATGTAGCAACGCTCCTGCTCCATCCGATCGTTCCTTTCCTTCCGACGATAGCCGGCTCAGCGCAAATTGTTCGGCTGCTGAGGCGGCACTACCGGCTGCGTTTCCTGCATATGTTCGTCGGGCTGCGGCGGCCGGGTCGTCTGCATTTGCTGCTGCCTGCGCTGCGCCTCCACTTCCTGTTTGGCTTGTTGGCGCGCCTTCTTCAGCTCTCTCAGCTTCATCTTGTCCCGTCTTCTGCTTCGCACCAGCATATTGATCAGGCCGCTCAGGGCGATAATCAAACCGACAAAGGTGATAAACGCGCAAATGCCGAGCCGCAGCATGCCGTCCCATTCTTCAATTTCATTGTTCGGGTAAGAAAAATAACGGAAAATGCCAACCGCCATCAAGGCAAGCCCGAATATCATCGTTTTCATGCCAGTGTCCACCTCGAATCAAATCGGCAAAAAGCCGTTTTTGGCCGCTTTCGTCTTGCATTCCCGGCACAGGCCGACTACCTTGCCGCCGGGATCGGCGTAAAACGCGACTTTGTCGGTTTTGCGGCCGCAATGCGAGCAACGCGTCGTTTTGCCGCGCTGCTTCTTCATGGACATCACATTGCCGCCGCGCGCGCGCCTGCCGGCAAGAAGCGTCCGGGCCGCAAGCGCCAGCGCCAGGGCGGCGACAACAACGGCCACTCCCCAGATCCACCCCATAGTATCCCCTCGAAACCGTCATGCTGACTTGCCCTTGGACCAATCGCTCCCATCGTAACATAATTAATGCCGCCGCGTCATCTGTCGCATGTTTCCGACCAGGGCAATCGCTTACGAATGGTTACGATTCACCGTCACCCTGCTCTTGAGACACGATTCCATGAGATAGCGGAAGGAGATTCCGCTATTGCTCCAAAGTTGGCTGTTGAGCACCGGGTAGCGGAAAGAGGTTCCGTTATTCCTCCAACGTTGGCCTTCCAACACGCCTTAGTGGAAGTCGGTTCCGCTATTGCGCCAAGGTGTCTTTGAGGCCCTGGACTATGGCTCGCTGTGAATCGTAACGATACCTTTTCAGGAAGCTGGGGGACGTTCCGTACATCATTGGGATCCAAGCCGCAAATGTTCAGCTTCACACCGGTCATGTCCAGCGTCTCGTGCAGGGTGTTTTCAATCCTCCGGTGACTGGCGTACCTGCAAGAGTGGCTCGGCGGTTGACCCTTTTCACTGTGAATGAAATAGCTGGCTTCAATCGATTGGGCTCCCGTTGTCCCGCGGCTTGCAACGGAGCTTTCGCTTGGGGAGCACTTCGTGTTCCCTGTAATCCGCCATGTCTTCTCGCATCGTTTTTATCGTTGACTTGCAGGACATAGTCGGCCCCTTGTTCGATGATCGTGGCTGCAATCTCTTTTTGAGTGCGCATCGCATCAATCGTGACGATACTTCTTTTGAGATCGAGCAGGTGTGATCAACGGCAACTCCCCTTGTCTTTTTCCAGCTTGGGTTTACTTTCGTAAGCGATTGCCCTGTGTTTCCGAAGCGGCGGCGGCACAATACGGGGATCGGCCGCTTGTTTTTTGAAAACGCATGAAAATCGCACTTTTCTAATGTTGTCAAAAGGTGTAGAATAAAGCCGAAGGTTTGAAGCCCGATCGCACAAGCGCTGCCGCTGTCATTTTCTATCAAGTTTCCTCCTGTCTTTCGCGTGGAAGAGTTGGTTTCGTCCAGCTACTATGTGAAAAATGTTACAAACTTCCGGGAAATGGCACCTTCGCAGAGGCTGGACCAATTGGACGGCAACCGGCACTACTTCCATTGTAAAGGAGGATTTTTTCCCATGTCTGTCACAACCGCACCGGAACAAACGGCTATTCAAGCCGCGGGACAACAACCGCTTGACGTGCTTGATCAGCTGATGAAGCCGGAAATTCAACAATCGCTTACCGTGCTGGTCGATTCGCTCCCCAAGCTGGCCGAGCTCGTCGGCGTCCTGACGAAAGCGTACGACTTCGCCCAAAGCGTCGCCACCGACAAGGTGCTGCTGAACGATTTCTCCCAAGGCATCGGCGAATTCGTCAAACCGATCCAGGACAAGGCAAAATCCATCGCCTCCGCCGCCATTGAAGCGGGCGAACGTTCGAACGAGGAGGCCGCGGCGCCGATCGGCTTGTTCGGCATGCTCAAAATGCTGAAAGATCCGGAAGTGCAGCGGACACTTCGCTTCGCGCAATCGTTCTTGCACATACTTGCGGAACGCAAACAACAAGGATAGAAAGAGGATGGTCATGAAACAAGTTGTCATTTTGGGCGGCGGATACGGCGGCGTGCTGGCGGCGCAAACGGCGCGCAAACATTTGTCGAGCTCCGAGGCGAACATAACAATCGTCAACCGCTATCCGTCCCATCAAATTATCACCGAATTGCACCGGCTTGCCGGCGGCACGATCGAAGAGAAAGCCGTTGCGCTGCCGCTTAAGAAGCTGGTCGGCGCAATCGACGTCAACGTCGTCGTCGACACCGTCACCGCAATCAAGCCGGACGACAAACAAGTCGTGCTGGAAAGCGGTTCGGTATTCCGATATGACGCACTTGTCGTTGCGCTTGGCAGCGAAACGAATTATTTTGGCATTCCCGGGCTGGAAGAAAACAGCCTCGTGCTGAAATCGGCGGCAGACGCGAACCGCATCCGCCAGCACGTGGAAGAGCGGCTTGACGCTTATAAAGCATCGGGCAACACAGCCGATGCGACGATTGTTGTCGGCGGCGGCGGCTTGACCGGCGTCGAGCTTGTCGGCGAATTCGTCGACAAACTGCCGGACGTGTGCCGCAAGAAAGGCATCAACTTTGCGGATTTGACGATTTATTGCGTCGAAGCGGGTCCGTCGATCATTCCGATGTTCCCGAAAGTGCTGATCGAACGGGCGATGGAAAGCCTCTCGAAGCGCGGCGTCATCTTCCTGACCGGGGTCGCCATTACGGAAGCGACGGCGAATACCGTTTCGCTGAAGAGCGGTCAAACGCTGGAATCGAACACCATCATCTGGACCGGCGGCGTCAAAGGCCATCCGATCGTCGGCGGCTGCGGCATCGCCGAAGATCGCGGACGTGCGACGGTAACATCGTCGCTGCAATCGACGTCGCACCCGGACGTATTCGTCGCCGGCGACTGCGCGGTCGTCTTCCCGGAAGGCGGCGACCGGCCATTCCCGCCAACCGCTCAACTCGCCTGGCAAATGGGCGAAACGATCGGCGTCAACCTTGCCGCTCTGTTCCGCGGCGGCGCGATGGAGAAGTTTTCGCCGGTATTCTCCGGCACGCTTGCCAGCCTGGGCCGCAAGGACGGCATCGGCTTCATCGGCGGCAACAACACCCAGCTGAAAGGCTGGCCGGCATCGATGATGAAAGAAGCGAGCAACGTGCGCTATTTGTCCCATGTTCACGGCCTGTTTTCGCTGGCTTATTAGAATTCCCGGTCATTCGGCCAACAAACGAAGGCGCTCTTCCGTGAAGGAAGGGCGCCTTCGTTTGCTTGACAGGCACAACATGCTGCACGGACCACAACCGCAGATCAGGGCTGCCGCCCTTCCGCCAGCGCGGCGACGGCTTTGTCGATGCGGCGCTGCCGCGTTTCCGGCGTTTTCGCCTCTTCGACGGACAAGACGATCCGCCTCCGGTTGCTGTACGACAATCCGTCGAAGTACGATTTTGCCGCCGAATCGGTTGCCAGCGCCCGGGTCAGATCGTCCGGCACGTCCAGCTCGCGCGGCGCCAGGTCGAGTTCGACGTCAACCTCGATTTCGTCTCCCGCCGCTACCCCCGCCTTCGTCCGGTGTTCGGCGCTAAGCGGAAGCATGAACCGGCCGCCCATCGACGCAATCGTGCTCCGATACGAGTAGGAGCCGATCGTGACGACGACTGCCGGCTTTTTGCCGGAGCCGAGCGCGGCCACGATTTCATCCGGCACCCCGATGCCGGTGGCGGTTTTGCCGCCCAGTTCGATGATTGCGGTGAATTTCATTCTCATACCCCTCCTCCAGTCAACGTCATAACCAATTATTGGGCTTCCCATCAGAAATCCGGATTTTACGCCCCATCACGTCCATGATACGGTGATTGCAAACAATCCGCAATCGTGGAGGAACAACGACATGCTGCTCTCCCGCCTGCTGCCTCGCGCGGCTTCGATGCACCCGGAACGCCCCGCCATCCAAAGTGTTCACGGCATGCTTACTTACAAACAATTGCTGCACCGCGTCAACTGCATCGCCGCCGGCTTCGCCGGCCTTGGCGTTCGTCCGGGCGACCGGATCGCCCTGCTCGGCGACCCTTCCGCGGAGCTTGTCGCTGCCGAACTGGCGGCCGCTGCCGTCGGCGCCATCCCGTTCGCTTTATTTCCCGGCTTGACCGATCATGAGTTGAATGCCATTGTGCAGGACGCCGCCCCGGCGGTCGTCGTTTACGATGCCGGCCACGCCAACGCCGCCGCTTTTACCGCCAAGCTGCAGGGGATGCTTCTCGTCGCCTGCCGCGACACCGACCGGGCCGCGCCCTTATTGCTGGAGCGGTTCGTCGAAGACAACCCGCCCTTGTCCGATTGGCACGATGGCGATCCCGACGACATCGCGCTGCTTATTTACACCGGCGGCACTACGGGCCGCTCGAAAGGCGTCATGCACACGCACCGCAGCATACGCAGCTGGTCGTTCCTGAATCCGGACCATGGCGGCGGCCACCGCCCGGACAAAAAAACGCTCTTGGCCAACATGGCCCACCTCACCGGTCAAATGATGCTTTGGCTGACGCTGTTTGAAGGCGGATGCCTCATCATCGCGGATAAGTATCCGCTGCAATTCGAACAAGTGATGGCCATTGTCGAACGGGAGAAGTTGGTTTCGCTTGGTACGGTTGGGCTGATGTTCAAGGATATAGCGGAAACGAGCTTGCGCGAGCGACGGCCGTTGCCGTCGCTGCGGGCGATCACCTGCGGCGGCGCACCGATCCGCGAGCAAACGCTGCGCAAGGCGCAAGAGGCGTTTCCGCACGCCACGATGATCGAGGTATACGCGCAAACCGAAAGCGGGCAATTCATCAGTTTCCTGAATCTGACGCAAACGCTCAACGAAGGAAAGCTGCATCGGCTGCACTCCGTCGGCAACCCGACGCATGTGGCCTATTGGGGGCAAAAGCCGTTCGAGGTGCGAATCGTCGACGAAGACGGCCGCGAGCTGGCTGCCGGGGAAACGGGCGAAATCGTATGCCGGGGCGAGGCGATGATGCGAGGCTACTGGAACAATCCGGCGGAGACCGAGCGAACGATCCGGAGCGGTTGGCTGCACACCGGAGACATGGGGAGGTTCGACGAAGACGGCTACCTGTATGTGGTAGATCGCAAAAAAGACATGATCATCGTCGGCGCTTCCAATGTGTACAGCTCGGAGGTCGAAGCCGTTGCAGGCCGTCATCCGTCAATCGCCGAAATCGCCGTCGTCGGCATGCCGCGCGAGGAGGAAGGCGAGGAGATTGCTGCAATCGTTGCGCTTCGCGACTGCACGGAGCTCACCCTCGATCAGCTGCGGGCGTTTTGCCGCCAGTTGCTGGCCGAATACAAGCTGCCCACCCGGCTGCACATCGCCAGCGCGCTCCCGCGCACGGCCGTCGGCAAGCCGGACAAAGCGGCGCTCCGCAAGACGCTGCGGAGCGAGTCGGCACGGCGAAATAACCAGTGAAAACTGGCTTATTCGCTCTTTTTTAGGCAGCTCAGCTCAAATAGCCGGCGAAAACACTGGTTATTTGGGCCAAATCACTCCAAAATCGAACTTTTCACAGAAATAGCCAGTGAAATCGCTGGCTATTTCTTCAAGACAGCCCTATTTTAATGGAATAGCCAATGAAACATGGCCTATTTCGTAGTGAAGCGCACGCCGCCGACTTTACCGGCCCGCCGCTTCGCGATCGCCCGCCAGCAGCCGTTCCATCGCCTCCGCCGCAACCGGACGGCCGAGCAGGAAACCTTGCACGCGGTCGCAGCGCAGCTGCCTGAGCACGGCCAACTCCTCCTCCGTCTCCACCCCTTCGGCAATCACCTGCAGGCGCAAGCCATGCGCCAGATCGGTGACGGCCCGGACGATCGCTTCGTTCTCCGGATCGTTGTGAATGCCTTCGATGAAACATTTGTCGATCTTGACGATGTCGATCGGAAACCGTTTCAGATAGCTCAGCGCGGAATGCCCTTTCCCGAAATCGTCGATCGCCACGTCAACGCCGATCGCTTTTAATTCCTGCAGCATGATCCGAATCGATTCGACCTGGTACATGCTGATCGTTTCGGTAATTTCCAGGCACAACCATTGCGGCTCGAGCCCGGTCTGGCGCAGCACGTCGCGAATCTGGTCCGCCAGATTGCGCTGCTGAAACTGAATGGCCGACAGGTTGACCGACACTTTGACCGGCCGGCAGCCGGCAGCCTGCCACGCCTTGTTCTGCCCGCATACCTGGCGCAGCACCCAATCGCCGATTTCGACAATCAGCCCGGTTTCTTCGGCCAGAGGAATGAATTCCGCCGGCGAAATCAAACCAAGCTCGGGATGCTTCCAGCGCAGCAGCGCCTCCATCCCGACGATCGTTCCGGTGTGTATGTCCATCTGCGGCTGGTAATACATGTGCAGCTGATCCTTCGCCATCGCATCGCGCAGCGCGCGCTCCAGCTCCATGCGCCGTTTCAGTTGGTCGTTCATATGCGGCGCATACAGCTGGAACTTGTCGTTGCGCCGGTTCTTGGCATGATACATGGCCAAATCGGCATGCTGAATGAGCGTTTCCGGGTCGTCGCCGTCTTCCGGATAAACGCTGACGCCGATGCTCGCCGTGGCAAAATGCGTATGCGGCCCAAACGTAAACGGCGCGTCGAACTGTTCGAAAATATGCTTCACGACATGAATCGCGTCCTGGGCAGCCGAGATGTGCGGCAGCACGATGATGAATTCGTCGCCGCCCAGTCTGGCGACCATGTCGTTTTTGCGCACGCACGATTTCAGCCGCTTCGCCGCTTGCTGCAGCAACTGGTCGCCGTAGGCGTGCCCGAGCGAATCGTTGATGAATTTGAAATTGTCGAGATCGATGAACAGCAGCGCCACGCGCTGGCGCTGGCGGCCGGCGAACTGCAGCGCCTGCTGCAGCCGCTCGCGAAACAACGTCCGATTCGGCAATTCGGTGAGCGGATCGTAGAGGGCCAAATACTTCAGGTGCTCCTCCGACTTTTTCCGCTCCGTGATGTCCGTAAACATCCCGACATAATTGGAGATGCGCCCGTTTTCTTCGCGCACGGCGTTAATGCTGAGCCATTCCGCATAGATGTCGCCATTTTTGCGTCGATTCCAGATTTCCCCCTGCCAACAGCCGGTAGCGTGAATCGCGGCCCACATGTCGACATAGAACGCGGCATCCTGCATGCCGGAATGCAAGATGCGCGGCGATCGCCCGACCACTTCCTCGAGCGTATAGCCGGTTGTCGCCGTAAAGGCCGGGTTGACCGAAAGGATGCGGCCGTTCGTATCGGTAATCATAATGCCTTCGCTGGCGCTTTCGAACAGACGGGCATACAGCCGCAAGTCGATGTCGGCCTGTTTGCGTTCTGTCATGTCTGTGAAGATGCCGACATAGTGGCGGATCGCTCCGCCCTCGTCGCGAACGGTGCTGATCGACAGCTTCTGCGGATAAAGGTCGCCGTTTTTGCGCCGGTTCCAAATCTCGCCTTCCCAGTAGCCAGCCGCGTGAACGGCCGCCCACAAATCGACGTAAAACTGCGCTTGCTGCACGTCCGATTTCAGCAGATTCGGATTGCGCCCGACCGCTTCCTCCTCCGAATACCCGGTAATTCGCGAAAAGGCCGGGTTGACGGAGACGATGCGGCCGCCCGGGTCGGTAATCATGATGCCTTCCGCGGCGCTATGCAGCACGCGGGCAAACATGCGCAGCTTCTCTTCCGCCTCCTGCTTCCCGGGCGTCGGACGTGCCCAAGCCTCCCTGCTGCTGCGATTCCATCGGCGTTTCATACCGCTCGCTCCCCATCCGCAAGTTCGTTCTATTCGATAGCAAACACTTTGGTCAGCCGTGTGAGCTCAAACAACTTTTTTACCTCGCCCTGCAACCCTTTGATCGTCACCCCGCCGCCGGCTTGCAGCGCCCGCTTCTGCACGGCGACCAGCACTCCGAGGCCGGAGCTGTCGATGTAGTCGACATCGAACAGATGAAACACGAACTCGTTGTACCCCTGCTCCAGATAACGAAACAACTTCTCCCGGATGACAGTCGCTTCGTCCACGTAAATTTTGCCTTTCAACGCAACGATCACAAGGCCGCCCTCGATCTGCACATGGTGAATCATGCTACGCTCCCCCTTCTCCAGTGCGAAACCATTCCACCCTCAGCTTCAGTTCCGCCGCGCGGATACTGAGCTGTTCCGTGCTGTCCGCCACATGCTGCATGGAGACGGAAGTCATTTCCGTAGCGGCCGACACATCCTGCGCGCTGGCGGCGGCAATTTCGATAAACGTGGCAAGCTCGTTGATCAGCCCGACGATTTTGTCCGAAGTCGCCACCTCGTCGTTCGTCACGTGTACGATCCCGCTCACTTCCCCAACCGTGCTGCCGACGGCGCCGGCGATCCGCTCCAGCGCGTCGCCCGCCTTGGCGACCGCGGCCGTGCCCGCTTCGACCTCCGTCCGGCTCTGGACGGCGGCCGCCGCCGTCGCCTGCGTCGATTGCCGGATCTTGGCCAGCAGCGCCTCCACCTGGCTCGCCCCATGATCGGCTTGCGCGGCGAGCTTCCTTACTTCCATCGCCACTACGGCGAAGCCTTTGCCGGCATCGCCCGCCCGCGCCGCCTCGATCGCTGCGTTCAGCGACAGCAAATTCGTTTGCGCGGCGATTTCGGTAATCGTCGCGGCGATCGAACCGATCGCTTCCGAATAATCGTTCAAGCCTGCGAGCAATTGCTCCGTTTCGACGGCGCTTCGTTTGATCCGCTCCATTCTGGCGATGGCGTCCGTGACGATCGCCTGCCCTTCCGCCGCGGTTTGCAACGTCGTATGGGAGCTCGATTCGGCGGTTTTCGCTTTTTTCTTGGCGATCTGGATCAGCGAGGACAGCTCGAGCAGCGCTTTCGACGCGTCGACGATCGCCGCGTTGCCGCGCTCCGCGTCGGCTGCCAGTTGCTGGGCGTTGCGGGCCACGTCCGTCATCGCTTCGTTCACATGACCGGCCGACGTTTCCATCGCGCGCGTAGCCGTCGCCACCTCGTCCGACGTTGCCGCAACCGACTTGACGATTGTCGACAAGCCGTCCACCATCGTGTTGAAGCTGCCGGACAGCTGCCCGATTTCGTCCTTGCCCCGGGTCGCCAGCTTCTCCACCCCCAGATCGCCGGCCGCCACTTGCATCGCCAGATGATTCAACCGATGCAGCGGACCGACCATGCGCCGGATAAGGAGATAAGCGACAAGCGCCGCGATCAGCGGGAACACGCCGCCGGTTTGCAGTGTAAAGCGCAGCATATGCCAAGTCCGATCCTTGATGACGGATGCGTCGAAATCGATCGCCATAACGCCGACAATCGCCTTGCTCGGGTCGTGATCCTCAAAGATCGGGGCATAACCCGTCTTGCGTTCCGCGCCGCCGAACGTATAGATGCCGGAATAGGTAGGGTGCTTCATCGCCACCAGCATGTCCATCGCTTCGCGGTCGATCCTGAACGTGTCTCCCGCACGGAAGCCTTGCTCTGCAAGCCGCTTGTCCACGGCTAACAGCTTGCCGTCCGTCGTCATGACGGACGCGTTCTTGAAAATCGGCTTGTGATCGATGATCCAATCGATGTCACGCTCGATTTCGCCGCGTTTCGCGTCGATCCCGGCGGCCAATTGGGCAATGTCGGACGGGGAAACGAGGCCGCTCGTAATGCTGGCGCACCCGATCAGTTCCTCGCCGGCCGCCTGGTCAATCTGCTTGAAATTGACCCGGAAACCGATCGCCACGAGCGATGCGACGCTGAAAAAAACAACGGCGATGGCCAAAATCGTAATTTTCCCGACGATGCCAAGCTTCCAGTTCATTCGCCCAATCCTTTCTGACGGCCAACGACCGGCTGAACCGCAAAGTACGACGCCATATCGGGCAGATCGGGCATATGCCGGGGATGCCGGTCGGTTGCCATATTTTTTACCAGCAGCACTTCGTTTCCCTGGCGATTGTATGTGACGCGGTCCAGCACCGCGCACATGATCCGCAAGCCCCGCCCCGACTCCTGCCACAGTTCCTGCTCCGTCGGAAACTCGCGCGCCAGGCCGGCCACCCGGCAGTTGCCGGCGAATCCGCAGCCGCCATCCTTGACCCGCATAATGAGCCGTTTGCCGTTCATCACCCGGATGGTAATGTCGACCCGGTCGCCTTGCCGGAAGGCGTTGTTGACCGCTTCGTTGAGCGCCGCCTCCACCTGAACCGGTTCCCGCAGCAGCGCATGCAGCCAATCGCCGATGCAGTGCCGCACCTGCTTATATCCTTCCCTGCCGTAACATTGGAAGTGAATGCCGTTCATTCGTATCCCCGCCTCTTCTGTCCGAAGTCCTCTTGTTCGGTCACATGCACGCACAGCGCGGTTGCGTCGTCCTTGATCCTGCCGCCGGCCAGCGCGCGCAATTCCTGCATGGTGGTCTCGAAATCGGTCCATCGTGCGAACATCGTATCGCCCAGCATTTCCATCAATCCGTCCGACATGAAAAAGAAGCCGGCCGCTCCGGACAGCGGCAGCCGATGCTCTTCGTAACCCGCTTGTTCGCTCATGCCGATGAACGGTCCCGCCACCTCCATAAGCCGCATCGTTCCGCCCGACAACAGGAGGAAACGGTTGATGCCGCCCGAGGCGTAAACGAACCGGTCCCGGTGAAAATCAAGCTCGAAGCAGATCGCAGCGGCAAACGTATCCTGGTGAAAATAACGGACCGCCTCGCGGTTGATCCAGACCAGCTTGTCCCGCAAGCAGCCGGAGATCGCCTCCGCTTGGCGGAACAACGCGTGCAGCAGCGGGATTTGCAGCGCCGTCGCCAGCCCGTGCCCCATCAGATCGACGACGTATCCGAACAGCACGCCGCTGTCGGGATGCCATATGTAATCGAACATATCGCCGCTCACATACTGAGCCGGCCGGTAGATCGAGCGGATCGCAAAGCGCTCGTTCGTCCTGTCTTCGCGAATGAACCTGCGCTGCAGCTCGCCGGTCAGCTGCACGTCTTTCCGTATTTTTTCGCGTTCGGTAATGTCCTTCAGGAAAGCAATGTAATGAATAATTCGCCCCTGGCGGTCTTTGACGGCAACGATCGTCATTTCCTGCAAGTAAGGTTCGCCGGACTTGCGCCGGTTCCAGATCTCCCCTTGCCATTGTCCCCGCTCCGTCACCTCGGACCACATCGTCTCGTAGAACGGCTTGCCGTGAACGCCGGATTGCAGCATACGCGGGTTGCGGCCGATCGCCTCCTGCTGCGAATAACCGGTTATCGACGCAAAGGCCGGATTAACCGATTCGATCGTTCCTTCCGCGTCCGTCATGACGAAGCCTTCCGCCATATGCCGGAACAGCTCGTCGATCAGCTCGCGCCTGACGCCGGCGATCAGCCGGTCCGCCCATTCGCTGCCGGCCAGAAGCCGCAGCGAATCGATGCTGGTTGCGCCATCCATTACGGCCACCTCGCGAGCTGGGATTATGTACCGCTGCATTCGTTTGTTTTGTTATCGTTCCTTATTATGGTTCATCGGGTCGGTTCCCGCTGTGACATATGTCACAATGGGCGAAGGAATGGAAGCCGCGGAAGCGGATTCGTGGAAACGATTTCAACAAAAGGCGGAGGCTGCACACATACTCTCACGTCCTCATCGTTCTGCCGGGAGCAAAATAGGCCATGAAAAATGGCTTATTGCCCCCGTTTTGGAGGACTCATCCCAATTAGCCAGCGAAAACACTGGCTATTTGAACGAAATGGCCCCAATCCGGGCAGTTCGACACGAATAGCCAGTGAAATCACTGGCTATTGGATGGCTACAGCCCGTTTCAGACCAAATAGGTCATAAATCATGGCCTATTTCGCAATCTCTTCCTGTTCCGGCGCGGCAAACGGTTCGGCTTACGGCTCCATATGGCCGGGTGCATGGCGTTCGGCGAGCGATCGGGCGAAGTAGTCGTCCAGTAGCTCGAGGCCGAACTCGGCGACGATGTCGGCCGCCGTAAACGAAGCCGATTCGCTGGCGATCATGACGCAGCCGAGAAAACCGGGATCGTGGATTGTCACTTCCGGACCGTATTTGCGTTTGATGGCGGGGAACCGCGCGCCGTTCTCGTCGATATGGACGATCGCATAATCCAGATTGATTCGCGCCGTTACGAAAGGATAATAGTTCGTGCTGTGCGCCGCCACTTCGCCGAGCGGCGTGACGATCGTACAAGGCAGCCCGGCAATCGCCCCGGCAAAATACGAGCGGCACGAATAAGCCCAATATTGCTGCATAAGACCGCCGTGATACATGGAAGGAAACACGATCAAATCCGGCTTCGCCCGGACATACTGTTCGCGCAGCTCGTCGAAGTTGAGATCGAAGCAGATGGCGGCGGCGACGCTGCCGAAGTCGCAGGCGAACAGCAGCGCGCTTTTGCCGTAACGGATGCCGCCTTTATGGTATTCGTTCGGCACGAGATGATTTTTGTGATAAGCGCCCATCGGAAGGCCGGCCCGGTCAAGCAGCTGCATCGCGTTGCGCAAGCTGCCGTCCTCCGCTTCGGTATGGGCCGGATAAGTGATGTAGCAGCGATGCTCGCGGGCGATGCCGCCGAGAAAATCGCGGAACCGGTCCCCCCGCGCCCGGTAATAAGCAAGCTGCTCGTCTACCGGATACAGCGCTTGGTTCGGCCGGTCGCACGCTTCCGGCAGCACGACCAGATCGGGCCGATCGGGCAGCACCTGCTCCAGCTGCCGGCGCCAATGCGCCATCATCAGCGCCAGCGCCTCTTCCGCCGGCGTGCCCGCTGCGATGTCGAGCGGTTGCGGTCCCAGACAGCCGACCGTTATATAACGTGCCACTTCGACTCCTCCTCAAGGTGAAAATAAACAGCATGCCGACCGGCCCGACAACAGTAAAATACGGCTCGCACGCAATCGTTTGTTTTGAACCTTCGCTTCAGGCGAGAAGCTTCAATTCTTCCTCCCTGACTTCACCTTTCATCGGCTTCCCTGCGAGAAACGCTTCCAGATCGTCGAGAATCGACCTTGCGACGCGCTGCAGCCCATTGTTGACGGAACCGGCGATGTGCGGGGTCAACACGACGTTCGGCAGCGAACGAAACCGATGGTCTGCAGCCGGCGGCTCGTGTTCGGTTACGTCCAGGCAAGCGAAGAAGCGGCCTCGTTCCAGCTCCTTCACGAACGCGGCTTCGTCGATCACCGCACCGCGGGCGGTGTTGATCAGGATGCAATCGTCCTTCATCCGCCTGAAGCTCGATTCGTTGAACATATGCTTCGTCTCCGGCAGCGACGGCACGTGAATCGAAATCACGTCGCTTGTTGCCAGCAGCTCCTCGAATGTCACCTTGGCCGCTCCCATCGCGCCGGCTTTCTCCGCCGTCACGAACGGGTCGTACAGAACCGTTTCGACGTCGAATTGCTGCAGCAGCTTGATGTAGTGCGAGCCGGCCATGCCGGCGCCAACGACGCCGATGCGAACGCCGTACAGCTCCCTGACCGCAGCTACCGGTCCCCAGTTCCCTTGCCTGCTGGCCTGGCCGAGCCGCCACATATCCTTGAGCGACGCGATCGTCATGCCGAGCGCCGTTTCCGCCACCCCTCTGCCGAGCGCCGCCGTGGCATTCGTCACGCGGATGCCGCGCTCCCACATCGCCGGGGTGCAGATCGGCTTGACGGTGCCGGCGGCATGCAGCACGAGGCGCAGCTGCGGCGCCCTGTCGAGCACATCCGCGCCGAGCGGCGATACGCCCCACGACGTAATGGCGATATCGGCGCCTTCGATCGTTTGCCCCAGCTGCTCCTCCGTTTGCCAGCCGCTCGTTTCGTTGACGGCCACTTCCCCCCACTTGCCAAGCTCCTCCAGATGGGCGGGTGTAAAAATGCGCTGCAGTTGGTCTTTCCCTTGCAAACAAGCAATCTTCATCGGCTGACTCCTCTCTTTGATGCGGCGAACATCCTGAGTATCCGGTACTATTTAACCTTAATTAAACCAGCTTAATTGCAAGGCAGGTTTTTATTTTGAAAACGTCATTTTTGGTATACTTTAGATTATAAATTCGAATGTGCTTTACCGTCAAACACTTTTTTTGCCAAAAAAAGACTGTCGGCCCGCAGAAAACGATAGCGAACCGATGACATTGGCGCAACATTGCCCTATAATAAAGAACAAAACTATACCAGACTACATCCCGGCTTGTACATATCGTGTGATTAGGACTATTGGAGGCTTACGCAGCGATGAAACCAAAGCGAACTACTTCGCGCAACCGATTGGAAGAAATGATTCGGACCTTGCGCGGCGACATTGCCGCCGGCCGTTATGCCGAAGGGGATTTCCTGCCTTCGGAACTGGAACTGTGTGAACAGCACAGCCTGAGCAAAAATACGGTGCGCAAAGGACTAGACGTGCTTGTCCAGGAAGGCAGCATCGAAAAGGTGCCGCGCATTGGCGCCAAAGTCGTCGGCAGCCGGCAAACGTTGCCCCGGGCGGCAGTGACGCTGCGTTTCGGCTACTATTCGTCGCTTGTCCATGAGACCGACATTTTGCGGCTGGTCGACCGGTTCAACGAGACTCATGACGAGATCCGCGTGCAGCCGATCCCGGTGTCGTTCCCCCGCTCCGAGCAGCTTGTCGAGCAATATTTGCGCGAAGATATTTTCGACGTGCTGACCGTCAACCTGTACGACTACGAATTCATGAAGGGGCTGCTGGAGCCTTTCGAGCCGTTCGAGGAAGCGTACGATTTTCTGAACGAGCCGTTTATCGCCAGCAACAAGCAGCATGTGCTGCCTTTCGTGTTTACGCCGGTCATTCTTTGCTACAACAAGGACCATTTCCGCGAGCGCAACGTGCCGGAGCCGCATAGCGGCTGGACGTGGGACGACTTGTGCGAAGCCGGGCGCAAGCTGGCGGCGGGCAAGGAACGGCTCGGCTTTTATTTCCACCTGATGTCGGAAAACCGCTGGCCGATTTTTCTGCTGCAGAACGACGTGCGGTTCGAACGGAACGCGGACGGCAAGCTCGAGCTGAACGACCTCAAGATGAAGAGCGCCGCCGAAGCTTGCATGCGCATCGTGAATGACCAGTTCCCGTCTTACCTGTCGCAGAACGACTCGGATGCGATGTCGCTGTTCCTTAACCAGAAGACGTCGATTGTGATGGCGACTTACTCGTTCCTGAACGCGCTGCGCGCGGCGGAATTCGAATACGATCTTGCCCCGCTGCCGCATCTGGAGCATTCGCGCACGATGCTCGTCATCATCGGACTCGCCGTCAACAAACGCTCCGGCCAGAAGGCCGCCGCCAAAACGTTCGTCGACTTCCTGATGTCCTACGAGACGCAGCTGTACGTCCGGCAGCAAACGCTCAGTTTGCCCAGCGTCAAGCGGGCGGCCGAATGGACGGGCCCGGAAGTCGTGAAGCGCCCGTACCGGTTCCATATGTACCGGGAGATTGCGCATACGTTCCGGCGTTACTCCGACCTTCGGCTCACCGCAAACGAGCTGCGGGCGCTCGGCGACGAGCTGCGCTACTATTGGTCGCAGCTGGAGAGCCTCGATTCGATCCTCGAGCGAATCGAGCACAAGCTGTAGCGGCGCTGGAGAGAGTGTCACCTTACGCTTCACCATACCTCATCATTCGGACGGATTGAAATAGGCCATGAAAAGTGGCTTATTTGCTCCATTTCGCCCACTTCGTCGAAAATAACCAGTGAAAACACTGGTTATTTGGATCAAATGCCGGAAACATACGGCGCGGAACTGCCGCCGGCAGAAACCTCTAACCAAAGCGGTGAAGCGACATATGCTGGAGTAAGTCGTCATCGCTTTGGAGGGAACGGAATTGACAAACAAAGTAGCCGTCATCGTGATTCACGGGCTGGGCAGCCAGAAGGAAAATTTCGCTGACAACTTTATCCGCCTGCTGGCCGATCAATATGCCGCCGTATCGGGCGTCGGCGACCCGCTTTCGCATTGGGCCGTCAAACCGGTGTATTGGGCGCAGGTGCTGGAGGAGAACGAAGACCGGTTCAAATACAAGCTGAACCCTTATTTCCTTCGCTATAACGCCTTGCGGGACATCGTCATTCACTATTTGGCCGATGCCGTCGCTTACCAGCCGCTGGAGACGAACAATCAAATTTACCGCGATGTCCATGGCAAAATAAGCGACGCCCTGCACGAATTGGCCGGCGAAACCGGCGACAACGCCCCGCTCTGCGTCGTTTCGCATAGCCTTGGAACCGTTATCGCCAGCAATTACTTTTACGACCGGCAATTTTCGGACGGTTGGCAGCCGGCGATCCATAATCCGCAATCGCCGCTGGAGCGCGGCGATACGCTGACATCGTTTTATTCGGTCGGCACGACATTGCCGCTCTGGAGCATGCGCTACCGCGATTTCGACAAGCCGGTTCATGTGCCGGCCGATGCGATGCGCGCCTCCGACCCGAATGTGTACGGGGAATGGATCAACTTTTACGATCCGGACGACATTCTCGGCTACCCGCTGCGCTGCATCGACGACGCTTACGCGGCGGCCGTAAAGGAGGACATACCGGTCAACGTCGGCGGCTGGCTGCGGAACTGGAACCCGTTGTGTCACGGCGGTTATTTGGCCGACCGCCACGTGGTCGCCCGCATCGCCGAAGGGCTGCATCACACCTGGCAATCGATCGGTCGGCGGTGACGGCATCTTTCGCTTTTAACCCGGCTGCGGGGTCGTGACTGCTCCCGCCAAAAGCAAAAAGCCGCATACGATAGCGGCTTCCGTGCCTGTACTGCCTAAAAAGCGCCGCGTCCGCCGCCTCCGCCGCCAGCGCCGCCGCCGGAAGAAAACGTGCCGCCGGAGGAGTCTCCCGAAGAACGGTCGGATTGGTTCGCCGAAGCGACTGACTTTTCGAACGACTCGGTCCAGTACTCGTAGTGAGCGTAAAATAAACTGTCGAACATATATCGCTCCGTCGTTTCCCCGCGTATTTTCACCCGGGTGGCGGCGACCATCCGTTTCGCTTCCCCGAGCGGAATGGCGTAAACGAACTCCCGCCCCTGCTCGTGAACGGCCAACGGTTCCTGCGTCGCCACCGCGCTGTCACGGCGCAAGTAACGCTGGAACGCTTTCCATTTGGCATATTCGGTCTGCCCTCTCCTTGTCCTTCGCTTGCTCTTCGGGATGAAGGCAAACAGCGGGAGCGCGCAAAACATCAGCCACCGCCATGCTTCCGGAGCCACGAACCAGAAGCCGAAAAACTCGGCGATTGCGGCAAGGATCACCAGCCGGGGCAGCCAGGTTTGATTTTCGACATACTCCAGCCGGTTGGCGGCTTGTCCGACTTCATTCTGCCACTTCGCCCAACGCTTCCTGAATTCGTCCGCGGAATAACGCGCATGGTGGCGAATGCCGGCAAGCGTTACTTTCCCGTCGCGTCCGACTTCCCCGAACAACCAGTCGATCAGCATCGTTTCGTGCGGCTGCAGCCCCTCCGTGCTTCGGTCCGGTAGCCGGAAGACGTAATTGTTTTCGTTCCGCGCCGCGCCGCGGTTGACCTGCCGCATCTCCACCTGCTGTTTTCTCACCAGATCGACCAGCGTGGCCATCAAGTCCCGCGGTTTGACGCGGAATTCCATCAGGTAGGCGACAACGGCGGGCGTCACGTCGGCGGGAATCTCACGATCGCCGTTGCCGACCCAGTCCGGCTTGAACGTGCGGCCGAACTTCGCATAAATCCCGAACGCCAGATTGACAACCAACAGCGCCAGAGCGCCATAAACGCTGGCCGTTCCATCGTCGTCGTCGGCGGCAGCCGCATCCTGTTCCTCCTGCCTGATCGCTTCGAGCATCGCTTCGTCGCTTCTTTTGCCGCTGCCGGGCACGGCGGAATCGGGGAATAAAATCCGCACTTCCAGAAGTTCTCCGGCAGGCAACGGAGTAACCTGATACCGCACAGTGCCGTTGTTTGCGATCTCGACCGCTCCCTGGCCAGGACCGTGCCCGTACGCCTCGATCTCGTCCTGCCCCACGCCGTCGGGAAGATCGACCGCAAGCGTCACCGTCTCCAGTTCGCTTGCGTTCGCCTCGTCAAAAAACTTCCAGTACAACTCCGCGGTGTCCGCGTAAACTTGCACCACATTGTGGACCGTATAGGTGAATCGGAATACTTTCGACTCGTCCTCCGACTGGCTGTACACCTTGTACTGAAGCTTGTCGCCGTCGCCGGACAGCTCGGAACGAAGCGGAATTTCTTGTTGCAAGGTAACGTCGAACGCCTGAAAATCAACGATGCCGTCCGACTTCGACCGGTTCAGATCGACGACAATGCCATTGAATGCTCCGGCAAAATGGTAAGTATCCTCCTCGGCAACATGCATGTCGCCATTGCTGTCGATGCGGGCATGAATGTCCGCCTGGCCAATCCGGTACGAACGTTCGGCGGCATGGGCGGGTTGGGCGAACAGAGGCAGGAGGAGCACAAAAAGCAAAACGACGATTCGGGTTGCCGAAGCCATGGACGGTAATTCCTCTCCGGTGCGATATGATGGGCGCTGTATCGCCTCACATGCCATTGCGGGGCAAATGTATCGGATGCAGTCGTATCCAGCATAGCGTGTTTCGGCAAATTTTTCTATATGGTATTGCCCCCGCCGAGCAACAGCGAGGGCAATGAGTAATCAGCGTATCGCGATATAAATCTCCACTTGTCCGTCGTTCGGATCGGGATTCGTGCCGTAATATTCGAAGTCGCCCGTAAAGGTTCGCTCGTAGCCGGATTGTTGCGCCCATTGCCAGATTCCTGCCCATGCCCGCTGCACGCCTTCCACGATCGGCCCTTTCTCCGTCACGAATACGGCGTATTTCGCAGCGGGAACAACAAACGTTTTGACGGATGCCGCCGGCAGCTCCCGCAAGCCGTCTCGCACATGGACGCTTACCATCACTTCATAATGTCCGGCAACGCCCCGTTCATAGTTGAAATAGCAGCTGTAAAGCCCGGGCTGTTGAACAAATGGCGCCAGTTGTCCGCTGATGTCGGCGGAGTAAAACTGTTCAAACAGGCGGCCGATTTTGCCCGCGCCGCTCCATTCCGCTTCATTGGTCGTAACCGCGCTGATGCCGGCTAATGCGAAGGAGGCGCGCTCCTCGATACGGGCAGGCAGAATTGGGTTGCGGGCTGCCGGTTCGGCGGACAGCGCCTTGTCATCGTTGGATTCGTTTTGTTTCATTAAGTCAATCGCTCCTTGTATGGGAATGCATTCATTATAAAACAACCAACTTGACAGCATTCTGTCAGGTTGGTTGTCCGTTTCGATATAAATTCGCCATATACGCGGCGCGACTGGCGATAATGGCCCGCAGGTGGACGGGCTCCAGCACCTCGGCATGGTGACCCAGGCCAAGAATGAACCGGTATAACCATTCGTCTTCCGGGTACGCCTTCTTCACTTGCCAACTGCCGTTCTCCACCGGAACCAACGCTTCGATGCCGAACAAATCCTCTGCCAGATGAAGCGCTTCGGCCCGGAAACGCAAGACGACCTCTGCCACCCGAAGCGGCTTGGCATCTTCAAGCTCTCGCGGCGGAAGCTTCCGGCGCATGAATGTCCTCCCCGGAACAAGCTCCAGTTCTTTCATCCGGTTCAGCTTGAACAGCCGAAACTGTTCTCTCTCCAGGCAATAAGCTTGCAAATACCATTGCCTTCCTTTCAATATGAGCGTATGCGGTTCAACGCTCCGACGCGATACGTTCCCGTCCGCATCGGAATAGAGCAGTTCCACTATCAAGCAGCTATCCACCGCTTCCTTCAACAGCTGCAATTTCGGCTGCAGCCTTTCGTTGCCGTCCCAGGGCGAGTAGTCGATCAACACGCCGCTTGTCTTGTGTTGGAACTGTTCGGAGTAATCGGGCCGGACGACGCTGTTGATTTTCTCCACCAGATTGGCATGCTGCTCGTTGCCGTAAGAGGTCGAGATGCTTCTGAGCGCGGTGACGATCGTTGCAAGCTCGTCGTCGGTCAGCACATTGCGATCCAGGCGGTACCCGTCCGTCAGCCCGATGCCGCCGTTCGTTCCTTGATACGTGACGATCGGAATGCCGGCGGCATGGATCGCTTCGATATCGCGGTATATCGTCCGAACGGATACCTCGAACCGTTCCGCGAGCTCCTTCGCTTGCACGATGCGGCGATTCAGCAGCAAAATAATAATGGCCAACAGTCGTTCCATTTTCATCGGTCCGCCCCTCCCCATATACAGGCATGTTATCTGCAGCGTCATAGCGCATGCTTCGGAAAATCGATCATCACCGTAAATTGATCGCCTTGAATATCGATGCGAATTCGGCCGCCCTGCAGTTCTACGATACTTTTGGCGATGGCCAGACCGAGCCCCGATCCTTCGGAATGGCGCGACTCGTCGGCTCGTTTGAACCGCTCGAACAATTCCTCCGCAGCAAAATCGATTTCGTAGGAAGACGTGTTTTGGATACGGAATGCAATCCATTCTCCTTTCTCTTCGAGCGACAAGTAAATGCGCGTGCCGGGAAGCGAATACTTGCTGGCATTGCCGATGACATTTTCGAAGACGCGCTGGGTTTTGTTGCCGTCCAGATCGGCGTAAAGGTGCGGCTTGCCGATATTCACCCGAAGCAGCGGCGCAATATCTTCGATCGAATCGCCCAATTCGGCCAATGTCTGGTTCAGCAGCGCCGCAACGTCGATCCGGCGAATGTCGAGCTCGACCGCCCCGCTGGCCATTTTGGACGCTTCGAACAAATCGTCGATCAACGTTTTGAGCCGCAACGATTTGCGGTCGAGCACATCGACGTAAGCGCTTGCTTCATCCGGCGTCAAGTCCTTCTGTTTCAGAAGGTTGACATAATTGATAATCGAAGTTAGCGGGGTCTTCAAGTCATGCGATACGTTCGTGATGAGCTCGGACTTCAGCCGTTCGCTTTTCATTTGCTCTTCCAGCGCCGCGCGGTACCCGGCCTTCATATTATTGATGCGGGACGCCAGCGCGGCGAAAGCGTCTTTGCCTTTCACCTCGATCGCCATTTGCAGTTGGCCGGCGGCGACCGCCTCCACGCCGAGGCGAATCCGGTGAAACTTGCCGATCAAATGCCAGGCATAAGGAAGGACAACAAACACATAGACGACAACAGATAAAAGATACCATTTTTCTTCGGCATGATAATGCCAGGTGGACAACTTCCACACGCTAATTCCCGCCCAAGCCGATAACAAAACAAATCCGCAAACTACAAGGGCAAGATTTTTTTCCAGGTATACATATTTCCAGGTCGAGTCAACATATTGGCGTACATAGCTGCGCCGCCACTGCTCCCGCAGCGTCGAAGCGCTGACGAGCAAATGGCCCGCGAATAGCGCGGCAACCCCTAAGGCCAGCCAGAGCAAACCTTCCATGACGTCGCGAAATAAATAACTGGTCCGGTAGACGGAAAACCGCAAGTCTGCTATCCGGGCAATGACGAACCACCAAACGGCAGCGCAAGCCGCAACACGAATGTCGAGCGGTACGCGGCGCAGCGGATGGTTATTTCGGATCGATTTTATAACCAATGCCCCACACCACCTTCAAATATTTCGGCTCTTTCGGGTTGATTTCGATTTTTTCGCGAATGTTGCGGATGTGGACGGCGACCGTATTTTCCGATAAATAAAACGGTTCATTCCATACTTTGTCATAAATTTCTTCTATGGAGAACACCCTGCCCTTGTTTTCCATCAGCAGTTCCAGTATTTTATACTCTTTGGGCGTCAATCTGACTTCATCGTCGTCTACGCTTACCATTTTCATGTCTCGGTCCAGCACGAGCCCTTTAATGACGATTCGGTCGCGCCGGGCGGACTCGGCTGCCCCCAGGTTCGTATACCTGCGAAGCTGCGAGCGCACTCTGGCAATCAACTCCATCGGGTTGAACGGTTTCGTCATGTAGTCGTCCGCACCGATATTGAGACCCATGATTTTATCGGTATCCTCGGATTTGGCGGACAGCATCATAATCGGGATGTTGCGCGTTTCCCGGATTTTGAAGGTCGCTTTAATCCCGTCCATTTGCGGCATCATGACATCCATAATAATAAGGTGGATCGTCTCGCGCTCCAAAATATCGAGCGCTTCCGCGCCGCTTGCCGCGGCGAATACATGAATGCCCTCGCTCTTCAGGTAAATGATCAGGGCTTCCCGGATTTCCGGTTCGTCGTCGACGACCAGAACGTTATTATTCGGCATCTGCGTCACCTTCTCTTTTTGAATCAGGCAGCCGCCTGCTTGCGTTTTCGCAGCAGTCTGCCGCAAACAAATCCCATGCCCAGCAGCAGCATTGCTTCGCCGCGCTGTCCGTTATCCAGCATGGCAAGCAGCGCGTCAGGCCCGCGCGACTCCTCCGTATAGAACCCGTAAGCACCGGCTTTCTGCAGCCAACGCATCATCACGGGATTGTTGACCGTATGAACGTAACTTTTGACACCGAGCTTGTTTAACCGATGAAGCAGTGTCGGGCTGACGACAGTTCGCGATACGGGCATGGCGACCGCCGTTATTTGACGATCTTTCACAAACGCCACGATGCTGTCAGCGGAAGCATGCGTCCGGTACAACGAATACAGGAAGTGCGGAAACGGAATCTCGGCCATCACGACTGTGTACATCTCAGGAGTAAAAATTTCGGGAACGACACGCTGCAAAATCGCAGGATCCACAACAGCCGCATCCGCGATCATCGTAGCGAAAAGTTGGGACAGGAGTGGAAGATCCGTTTCTTTCGCGTCGACGACGACATACACGTCCGGGTACTTGGCCATGAGGGTTATTATATCCTTCCAGGATAACGGTTGATACTTCCCATAGATTCGGGCTTGTTTGAACTGCGACAACGTCGGCGTCTCGCCGGCTCCCGCAGGCAAACCGGGCTGCATCGCGTGCGTCCAGTCGTGTCTCGCTGCGATTTCGCCATCCGACGTCATCGTCAAATCGACCTCAAACAGCCGGTAACCTCTATTATAGTTGGTCATGAACGCTTCATACGAATTTGTGTATGCTTTTCCATCGATCGATCCCATCGCATGGGCGATCATGCGATGGTTCATCCAGCCCGCTTCGTCAACGGCAGCGGCATAACCGCTGCTTTCCCCTCCGAACCCGAAACTGACGATCATGGCGAACCCGATCGCAATGAGCGCCATGCCGGCAACATAGCGGCTCCTCTTCATGACGCCATCCTCCTCTCGTTTCCCGATGAAGGCATCTTATCAACCGGTCATGAAGAGCAGGCGGGGAAAAAACGAAGGAATTTATGAAGAAAGGCCGGCATCCCTCTTTGGGACGATGATTCATCTGCTTCTTCCCGTTATAATGGAGGGAATGACTGTCCAAATCAGCCTTACGGAGGTAAGCTATGCAGCGAATGAAGCCGGGCTCATCGTCGGCCGATTGTATCCCGCCCCGCCGTTGTCTCGATCTGATGAACCGGGAATCGTATCGCCCGCTGCTGGCTCTGATCGCTCCGACCGGATATGGCAAAACGGCGCTTCTGCAAAAATGGGCTCTTTCGCCAGGTGTTGACGGCATTGTCGTTCGGCTTTTGTTGGATGAGGGAGACAACGAACCGGGCCGGTTATTTGCCAGGCTGCTGACGGAGCTGCTCTCGTCCAAAGGCGAAGCCCGGACCGTAACATCCGATACTCCGGTTCGGCGGATCCTGGACGAAATTGCGGATACGCTTCAATCGGCGGAAACCGAAGGCTGGATTCTGTTGTTCGATCGTTATGAAGCGATTGCCGAGCCTTCCGTCCATGCCGCTTTCGAGTCGCTCATTCTCCATGCAGGCCCGAACGTGCGCATCCGGATCGCCAGCAGGGAACCGCTTCCCTTCTACCCGAATCTTCACGTCCTGTATCCCGGCCCTTTCGTCTTGACGCAGGAACACTTGCGGCTGAACGCCGAGGAAACGGGGCAATTCGTGCGCAATCGTACCCGCCGTCCGCTTGCCGCCGCCGATCTGGATCGGCTGGACCGTTTGGCAAAAGGCTGGCCGCTGGCGCTGGAGCGCTACGTTTCATTGCTCGACGGCAGCCGGGCGGAGTTGATTGACGAACAAGCGGCGATAGCCGCCCTCGCGGCGGAAATGCACGTTTTTCTGCTCGACCACGTATTGCTTCAACTGCCGGAAGAGCTTCAGCGTTTTATGCAGCGAACGTCGCTCCCCGATTTTTTCGATTATGAGCTGGGGGTGCTGTTGAACGAAAATGCGCCTGCGGGCGAAATGATCGAACGGCTCCTGCGAAAAAATATGTTTCTGACGCAAGACAACAACGGCTTTTACCGCTACCATCCGCTGGTGCTGCAGTTTCTGCGCACGCGCCTCCACCAGACGGCCAGCGCCGCCGACATCGCCGGCTTGCACGTACAGATCAGCCGCTGGTCGGAGCGCAGCGGCTCCCTTGCGGAAGCGGCGCAGCACGCGCTGCAAGTGCCGGACTATGAGCGCGCTGCGGCTTTGCTGCTGGCGGATGTCGCTGCCACGGTCGTCTGCCCGGCGCCGGCACTCATCCGGCTGATGGAACAATTCCCGGCAGCGGAGTTGAACCGCCGGCCATCGCTCGCGATGTTCTATGCGTGGATATTGACGGCCGAACATCGCATCGCCGCGGCGGAGACGGTGCTGAATCAACTGGAGCCGCATCTGACGGAGGAAACCGTCGTTTTTGCTCCTACGGGCGAAAACTTGCGGGGATACTTGGCGACCATCCGTTCCCGCATCCATCTGATGCGGCGGGACTCGGAGCGCGGCATCGCGCTTATGCACGAAGCCGCTTCGTTGTTGAACGGGCCGGGGTATTTGTACGCCCACGCCAACTTATTCGATCCGTGCGGAAGCTCGCTGCTGCGAAGCAGCGTCGGTTATTGGGGGGCCATCGATCAATCGATTGAAATTTACGGTTATGCCGAACCGCTGTGGAGCGGGGTCAATCAAGGGCTTGGCATAATCCATACGTTATTGGGCGAGTGTTATTACGAACGCAATCAGTTGATCCGTGCGGAACAATCGCTGCTCAGCGGCCGCCGGATCGGCATCGATCTGCAGAATACCGGGATCGTTCTCCCGGCTTCCATCGCGCTCATTCAGTTGAAATGGTTCCGGGGCGAACATCAGGCCGCCCAAATATTGCTGGAGGAAACCCGGCGGCTGATTCCGCTGCAGATCGGGGATAAAGGACAAGCCGTGCTGGACGCATGCCAGGCTCAACTGCATATGAAGGCCGGCGAAACGAACCGGGTGAATCGGTGGCGGCAACTTGCAGCGCCAGGCGCCGACACCAGCCTCGACATTGGCCGCATGTTTGAATACGTGACGCTGATCCGCTCCTGCCGCTTCCTTGACCAGTACCGGCAAGGCATCGCGTTCGGCGAGCGGCTGCTGCATGTTGCCGAAGCGTGGTATCTGCATTATTATGTGGCCGAAATCAACATGCTGCTGGCGCTTCTCTACGAAGGGAGCGGGGACAGGGGCACCGCGCTGCTGCGGCTGGAAAATGCGACGGAAATCGGCCGAAAAGAAACGTATATGAGGCTGTTCCTGAACGATTGGGAGGATGTCGAGCCTTTGCTCCAGCTTCTGGAGAAAACGCTGCAGCTCCGGAAACCTTCCACTTTGCCGGAAACCGCTGCCTATTTGAAACAATTGTCGCGCCTGTACAACGAGCAGGAATTGTTCGCCAACAAGGACCGTTTCGCCGAGCAGAAGCTGACGGCCAAGGAATACAAGGTGCTGCAAGCGTTGATCGCGGGCAAATCGAATGCCGTCGTGGCGGCAGAGCTGTCCATCCGTTTGGAGACAGTCAAAACGCACTGCAAAAACATTTACCGCAAACTGGGGCTGAAAAGTCGCAAATCTGTGGTGCAAATGTTCGCGGCAATGGACAAGGGATAAACGGAAACAGAGCCCGGGGAGGGCTCTGTTTGATTCATTCGTTGGCGAAATCGGCGATCCCGGTTTGGACGACGGTCCCCCAGCCGAACATGCCTTCCAAATTCGTTATTTCCGCCCGAATCGTGTTTCTCCCCGCGTTCCATCGAACGGGAAACGAAGCTTGGTTCGCCCGAATTCGCCCGTCGCTCTGCGGCGGATCCCATACGGTAGTCCCCGTATAAACTTCCCGATCGTTGATCCAAAGCTTAATCCGATCGCTGTACCCGCAAGACAAAGTCGTTTCCCTTTCGTCCGCCAGTACGAACGAAGCTCTCGCCTGGACAACATTCCCCTTACTCTCGGCGGCATACAGCCGATTCAGGTTCAGGCATCCGTTTTCTTCTACGACCGCCTTCCTCCATATCCCGGTGTACTCACTGTGTTCCTCGGGATTGTAGGGCTCCGAAACTTCCCATTCCGTCACGAACGAATCGTTGACTGGCTTCCGCAAGATCGGTTCCGTATCCGGCAAGGAAGACGGTTCGATTTCCTCCACGCTCATATTGCGTATGTATCCGGGAAAATTCCCCCACGCACCGATCCGGCCGTTCGCTTTTCCATGCTGCAACTGGTTGATCGTGAGCCGGGGAACCGTCTCGTCGCCAACGAATATCGCCGCCCGATACGGATGAACTTCAATGGCGATCGTATTCCACCGGCCAGCCGGGAATGGAGCGGACGCTTGGTAAGCCGGACCATTGTAAATTTGCCACGTGCTGGACCCGTTCATGATCGGATCGTACTGAATTTCTCCGGGTTCGGTATCGGTGCCGGGCCACCAATAAACCAACTCGTAATTTTCCCTGTCGCGCGCGCCAAACGCCAGACCGATAAAACCTTCCGAACCGGGAATGCAAACTTCCGCCTGCAACCGAAAGCTGTCAAACGGAAGCGATTCGCGCAGCAAAACCGGCACGGTATGAAAGCCTTCCAGACGCAACGCCTCCTGGCCATCCCAAATTTCCAGCCTGGCCCCGGTTCCTTCCCATTCGAATTGCTCCAAATCGTCCGTCATGTTCCACTGTATCCGCTTCATACGACACCTCCATTGGAAATGGCAGGCTGATATTTTACAAGCCTTGTTAAAACATCCGGATAATATTCGGTATCCGCGTCGAAATTCCTTTAAGGTGCTGCTTCACCGGGAAAGTTGACCTTGTGAGGGAGGATCGCCTGGCATGGAGCAGACACGTTGCTTCATGCGCGCCATCCCCCCAACCGCCAATTAGCACCCTGCCAAATAAGCCATGTTTTCTAGCCTATTTCTCCAAAAACGGGCGGCCTCTTCAAAATAACCAGCGAAATCACTGGCTATTTCGCTTGAAAGGCCGATTTGAAGGCAATCTGGGGTAAATAACCAGTGTTTTCACTATTGCAGGCGGGCCGGGCAATAGGAGGCAAATAGGCCATTTTTCATGGGCTATTTTACGCTCATATTCCGAGATGTCAACGAGATAACGCTAACTTAATCGCTGCACAGAAAATAGTTGTTTAGCCGTAAGGTCCGTGTTGGTGGAAGCCGAGCAGCCGCCGCTGCCGAGGATTGAGCACATCAACAATGTGCTGCGGCATCACATAGCCCACGAACGGGTAGAACCGTTGCGACACCCATCTTCTGCCGTAGGTGACGCCTTGTACGAGCCGCGTGGTGTCGCTTTCGTTACGAGCACCGCGATGCCACAATTGAGAGCTGAAGATGACGCAATCCCCGGCCTTGGTCAACAGACTGACCGGGCCTTGACCCTTGTAGTTGGGCGGCGCATCAGCCGTCGCGTTCGGCTTCCTTCCGCTGCGATGACTGCCAGGGACTACTTGGGTCGGGCCGTTGTCCTCGTTCACATCGACGAGTGAATACAGGCAATTGAAAAAGATTGGCGGAACTTGCACACGCTCATCCCATTCCACTTCACCCGGCAAAGGGAAGATCAGCTCGTCATCAACGTGCCAGCCGTCCACCCCCGTCCCCTTCGGGGTGCGAAGCGCGTTCATCGCGATGATGTGACAGTTTGGCCCGAGCACCGCCTCGGCAAACTCGGCGATCGGCGACACTTCCGTCAGTTCCAGCAATGCTCCTCCTCGCTCGAACATGCGTGCGCGCACGATTGGGCTGTATGCCGGATCGGATTCCTCCTCGAAAGCTTGCTCCACCTGTTTCCCGACTGCCTGCAGCATGTCCTGCGAAAGCGCCTGGCGAAATACGGTATAGCCATCCTGATGAAACTGATCGATATGCGACAACAATGAGGTCATTGCAGTTCCTCCGGTTCCTGTTATCATTGTATACTGCAAATAGAGTTCGAAATTTGTACGCGAAAGGCATGTTGAACATGACCGCAATCGATAATTCTGCCTTCCCCCGCCAAAAATTGACCTCTTATTTCGAGCTCGCGCCAAGCTTGCATTTGGCTGTCCGGGCACCGCTTCCACCCGATTTTCGAATCAAACGACGCATTTACGACTTCTTCTTATGTTACGTGCTGCAAGGCGAGCTTCACGTCTCCATCGATGCGAACGAGCCGGTGGCCGTCCCCGAAAGGACGATGGTTTATTTTCCTGCGGGCGTGTGGCATGAAACTTGGGTCGCATCCCCGCAGAACGTTTACTATATCGGCATACATTTCGACTATTTTTCCGAGACGGCACCCTTTCTCCCGGAAGATATTACGGTCAACGAGAGGAATGTGCGGGATATCCGATTCGGAGCCGAGCCGATCATCGACGGTGTTGCTCCATTCCCGGCCCGAACTGCCATGTCTCTCTCCGGACAATCGGAATTGTTGTTGGACGCGATTGTGAACGAGTATCACAACCAGTCTCCTACTTATCCGATCAGCAGCCGAGGGCTGTTGCTGCAATTGTTTGCACTGCTCTGGAAGGAGCGGGATCGCCAACGACTCTTGAGCCCGAACGCCAAGTACAAGGAGCAGCTGTCCGAGCTCGCCGGCAAGATGGAGCTGTCCTATCACGAGCCCTGGACGAACGAGCGAATGGCCCGGATCTTGAACATGCATGAAGATTATGTGCCCAAGCTGTTTAAGTTGGCATTCGGAACAACACCGTTCCACTATTTGCAGCATCTTCGACTGCAGGAGGCGAAACGACTGCTTCGGGAAACCGACATGAAGGTGGAAACGATCGGCAGGCGCGTCGGTTATTGCGATCTGCACTACTTCAGCCGGCTGTTCCATAAAGCGATTGGATTATCGCCGTCGGAATACCGCAAATCGCTGCACGTGTTTTAGTAAGAGGTTGAATAACTCATGGATCGGGATAAGCAACATTCCTCTCCCGAGGGTGACCCTTATTCACCGGACTTTTACACTCCTTTCCTGCGAAGTCAACCATAATATAGCATTGCCCGGACAGCCTTGGCGTTGAACGATGCCGCGATTCGGTTGGACATTCCCGCAAAGCTTCAAGATCGCAAAAGGGTAGATAAAAGCCGCTATCGGAGTCATTTAGAGGAAACGCGACAAGTAGTGTTTAGCGGGAGTATTTCATGCGAGAAAAGCGGAGCATTTCGTGACCGCCCGGTTCCCGGACGGTCTTTTTTAATGCGCAATATTCTGGACTGTGGCTGGCTCCGGGGTTCTTGGACCTGATTTACAAGCTTTTTACATAAAGGCCCAAAAAGGGATGAGACAGGTTACTTACCCCTATTCTTTCGGTTCATACGCGCCTAATTCATTCCCAAACGGATCCACGAACTTAATTACCCAACCAAAGCCTTCATCTTGGTACATTCTGATCATCGAATTGTCCTCGGTTAATGCGGCGTGCAATGCTTCAATATTTTTGGTCAAAAACATAAAAGCAGGCATTGGAAAATCATCTTCCGATAACCATGAAACTTTCGTGTTTTTACTACTATGATGAAGCATCAGTAGCGGTCCCTGATTAAATTTTAACCATCCCGGGGCCATAACCTCCAATCCAAGCACTTTGGAGTACCACTCGGTTCCTTTTTCAATATCGTTTACAGGTAACTGAACATGATCTACGTATTCGATCAACCTATTCTCCATTCGATTAGTCACGTTGTTCATTTGCTCCGCCATATTCGCTTCCTCCTTACTTTGGTTAAAGTGAAGCAATTTGAATGCATTCGGAACAAGGCTGGGCTTATAACCTTCGGAGTTCTTCCCTCGATCGCGTTCCGTCGAACGCATTCTTGCATTTTGGCTCATGTTTATCACCCCGAACAATACACTGTTCGTGCGTTTCTACACAATTTTATCATAGGAATACATAATTCCTATGTCATTTTTTATCAACTTTGTTATCGGTTCATCATTTTCATCGCGTATTCACAGCCAACGTCGGCTCGCAAAATGTCACAAGCCCTCAACTCCGCTTTCTGCCTGTAAGCCTTGATCAGTTGCGCTAACGCATTCCTGTCGCCTGCGGCAGCATAAGCAATCAATTGGAACGCTAACAAAAGGCCTGGTGAAGCAAGGCAGCACCCTAAAGGATGAATTGGCTGGGTTGTTATTGTTTGCAAGTTGTTGGCAGTTGTTTGCTTAATGCAAGAGTTACATAAAGTTGTATGCGTTCTCATCTAAATTTGATATAATTCCACTTGATGAAGCTTATCGGTCATTGAATAGGAGATGGTTCCAAGTGGCAAACGAAAAATTCGAAACGGTTGGGGCGTATTTTACGTCTTTTTCAGAGGACATTCAGCATGGGCTAGCAAGTATCCGTGACACGATAAAAAAATCCGTGCCGCAGGCAGAAGAAGTGCTAAGCTATCAATTGCCTGCATTTAAATACCATGGCATGCTCATTTACTACTCTGCGTATAAAAGTCATTACTCTATCTCATTTCCACCCCCATTTAAGGTGTTTGAAGTGTTCAAAGAACATTTATTGCCGTATCAAATGTCCAAGACAACCGTCCAGTTTCCGATGGACAAGCCGCTCCCGTTAGAACTCATTGGCGAAATGGCAAAGTATCGGGCTAATGAAAACATCGAATCTGAAAATAAGAAAAAGAAAAAGTGACTAAAACCGTGGTACCTTAGCCCGGTGTAATGTCTATTTATGTTATGAAAATATAATTTGTCCACTTAGATTTATCGACCTTATAATATACCGCCGCATGGCGGTTTTTTGCATCCATTTTGAGTGGAGCGATCCATATTAACGGCTCCTACTCTTCTCCTGTAACAATCGGGTTATCCTTGTAGCTAATCCAATCACTCCAACTTCCCGCATACAGCTTAACGTTGCGAAAACCCGCTTCCGTCAGCGCGAGCACATTCGGGCAGGCGGAGATGCCCGAACCGCAGTAGACGATCACTTCCTCCGCGTCGGCCAGCCCCGCGAACCGCTCCTGGAGCCGCTCCGTCGGCAGCCAGCCGCCGTCTTCCGCCAGCGCATCCTTCCAGAAGTAATTCACCGCGCCGGGAATATGCCCGGCAACCGGATCGAACGGCGCCTCCGCCCCCTTGTACTGGTTCGCGTCACGCGAGTCGACGAGCGCCGTGCCGCCCGAGGCGCGGCCGGAAACCGCGCGCACGTCGTCCATGCCGACCAGCAGTTCGCTTCGCACCTGCGGCACGAACAGACGTTGCGCCGGCTCCGGCCGCTCCGCCGTCACGGGATACCCCGCCGCCACCCAAGCGCGGTAGCCGTCGTCCAACACATACACGGCCTCGTGCCCGAGGTACTTCAGCACCCACCACAACCGCGCCGCCGCCGGACCGTTGCCGTCCTCGTACACGACGACCGGCGTGGAACGGTCGATGCCAAGCGCGCCGAACCGCGCGGCCAGCCGCTCCGGCGATGGCAGCGGACTGCGCCCCCCATGCTCCTGCGCCGGGTCCGTCAGATCGCCCTTAAAATCGACAAACACCGCTCCCGGCAAATGTCCCTGCTCGTACGCCCGGATGCCATGCTGCCCATCCTTCGGCGAAAACCGGACGTCGGCCAGCACGAGATTGTCCTGCGCCAGCCGCTCGTGAACCCAAGCGGCGGATACAATATTCGAATTCGCCATGCCTCTATCAGCACCTCTCTCCCGTCATCTAAATCGTAAATTCCAAATCCTGCTGCGTTTTCACTTCATGAATCGCCGCGTAAATTTCATGCTGAATGTGCAGCAGTTCCACGTCGTCCCGCTTGCGCGGACGCTTGTGCCGCACCGGAAACACCCGGTTGATCCGCCCCGGCCGCGGCGACAGCAGTACGACCCGGTCCCCGAGGTAAACGGCTTCCGACACGTCGTGCGTGACGAAAACGACCGTCTTCCGCTCCCCCGACCAAATCGTCAGCAAGTCGTCCTGCAGCTGCAGCCGGGTCAAATGATCGACAGCGCCGAACGGCTCATCCATCAACAGCACTTCCGGCCGGTTCGCCAGCGCCCGGGCAATGCCGGCGCGCTGCCGCATGCCGCCCGACAGCTGGTGCGGATACTTGTGCTCGAAGCCGCGCAAGCCAACGAGCTCGAGATAACGCAGCGCTTCGGTTCGCCGCTCCGCCCGGGACGCGCCGCGGATTTCGAGCCCCAGCTCGACGTTCTGGGCAACCGTCCGCCACGGGTAGAGCGACGGATCCTGAAATACGACGCCGCGCTCCTTCCCCGTTCCGCGCAGAGGCTTGCCGTCGAACGTCACTTCGCCGCGGCTTGCCGTCTGCAGGCCGGCCAATATTTCCAGCAGCGTGCTTTTGCCGCAGCCGCTCGGCCCGAGGATGCAGAGAAATTCGCCATCCTCAATCGTCAGCTCGATATCGCGCAGCGTCTCGACCGCCGCGGTGCCGCCGCTGCCCGCGAACACTTTGGACACACCCATGATTGCAAATCCCGCCATAACGCGCACCTCGTCACATCGTCAGTTCTTTTTCGGAATAAAGCGCAGATCGAGGATTTTGTCCACGTCGTAAATTTGGTCCTGGAAGCCAAGATCCTTCTGAATTTGCTGCGTTTCCAGCAGCGACTGTTTGTCTACGTTCGGCACGTTCTCCCACAGCACAAGCTCGCGTTCGAACGCCTTATCCACCGCCGCCGGATCGATTTTGATTTTCGACAGGAAGTAAGCTTTGTACTCGTCCAGATGGCTCTTCGCATATTCCTGCGACTTGAAATACGCCCGCAGCAGCTTCTCGACCCCGTCCGGATGCTTCTCGATGTAATCGTTGCGCGAGATCAGCACGCCGGTGTGGAAATTCGGCAAGTAGTCCCAGCCTTTGGCCAGCAGCTTGCCTTTGCCGGTAATTTCGGCGAGCGACGCGAACGGCTCGTGAATGATCGTTGCGTCGACCTGCCCGCTCGTCAGGCTGGCGAACGCCGCGTCGTTGACGCCGTTGGCGATCAGGGTGACATCGTTTTTGCCAAGCCCGTTTTTCTTCAGAATCGTTTGGGTGTACACGTCGAGCCCGCTGCCGAAAGCGGCGGCGCCGACTTTTTTCCCCTTCAGATCGGCGATGCTGTTGATGCCCGGCGCCCCGATCAGGTAGAACGGGCCTTTCGTGCGGAACATCGACGACACGATTTTGATCGGCGCGCCTTTGCCGGCGGCGATGATCGCCGATGTGGTGGCAATATCGGCGATGTCGATATCCTTACTCGTCAACCCCGCAATCGGGTCCTGGTTGACGACGAACTCGACGTCGAGCCCTTCTTCCTTGAAAAAGCCTTTTTCATTGCCGAATTGCACCGCCAACCCGCTTACGCCGGCGAACGCCGCGTAGCGAATTTTTTGCAGCGGCTGCGCCGATTGCGCCGGTTTCGCCGAGCCGCCGGATGGGCTCGCGCTGCCACCGGCGCCGTTCGCCGGTTTATCCTTGGCGCCGCAGCCCGCCAGCACCGTCGTCAAAATAAGTGCCGCCACCGTTGTCGTTTTCCATCCCCATCGTTTCATCGCGCTTACTCCCCCGCTTCGGTCGAATTGTTCAAGATGATTTCCATTTCAGAAACACTTTTTTCTCCAGCAGGTCGATCAGCCAAATAATCAGCACCGATACGACCGTCACGATCGTGATAATGGCAAAAGCTTGCGCCGTATCGTAAAGCGACGTCGCTTTGACCAGCAAGTTGCCGAGCCCGTTTTTCGACGCGATCATTTCCCCGTACAGCGCCCCGACAAGCCCCGTTGCCGCGGATACGCGCAAACCGACGAAGATGGTCGGCGCCGCCGACGGAAGAATGACCTTCGTCACAAGCTGCAGCTGCGAGGCCTCGAATACGCGCGCCACTTTCAGATGATTGTCCTGCGTCTGTTTGACGCCGGTGATCGTGTTGTACGCCACCGTAAAGAAGCAGAACAGGATGATGATCGCCACTTTATGCGTCTGCCCGATGCCGAGCCAGAGCATCAGCAGCGGAATGATCGTTACCTTCGGAATCGCCATCAGCGAGGAGAGGAACGGCTGGAAAAACCGCTCCGCCCCGGGCACCAGCACCAGCGCCAGCCCAACGGCCACGCCGGCGACCGCCGAAATGACGTAGCCAAAAGCGAATTCCTTCAGCGTCGTCCATAAATTCGGAAAAATCGTGCCGTCCGCAAACAGCTTGACGATTTCCTCGACAATTTTGGTCGGCCGGGACAAATACAGCATGCCGACCGTGCCGCTCGCGACGAGCCATTCGCACAGGCCCAGTACGAGCAGGAGCAGCGCGATTTGCCCGGCAAGCGTCCAGCCGTAGCGCCCGGATGAGTTTTGATTGCCCATGCGTTTTCCCCGTCCCCCGTTTCCGCGTTATTTCGTCTGCAGCTCGCGCTCCTCGGCGAAACGGTTCGCCGGACGCGTCAAGCCGAAATGATCGCGAAACGTGTTTCCTTCATACTCGGTCCGGAACAGGCCGCGCCGCTGCAGCACCGGCACCACGTGCTCCGCGAACAGGTCGAGGCCGCCCGGCATGTACGGCGGGCAAATGTTGAACCCGTCTGCCGCCTCTTCCTTGAACCACAGCTCGATTTTGTCCGCGATCTGCTCGGGATCGCCAACGATGAGCAAATGCCCGCGCGCCGTCGCCGCAAAATAATGAAACAATTCCCTCACCGTGATGTCTTCGTGCCCCGACGCGTCCTGCGCCAGCCGAACGAACTTGCGCGCATCGTCAGGCCGCGACGACAGCCCCAGATCCGGCAGCGGACCGTCCAGCGGGTAACCGGACAAGTCGAGCCCGATGCGTGCCGACAGCGGCTGCAGATTGAAGTCTGTGACGAGCAGCGCCGACAGCTCCCGGTATTTCGCCCGCGCTTCCGCTTCGGTGCGTCCCACCAGCGGCACCAGGCCCGGCATGATGAACAGGTCGTCCGGCGTGCGCCCGTATTGGAACGTTTTCGCTTTGATCCCGGCGTAGAAGCGTTTTGCTTCGTCGATCACGATTTGGCCGGTGAAGATGACGTTGGAAAACCGCGCCCCCAGCTCCTGGCTGCGCTCGGACGTACCGGCGGACAGCAGCGGTATTTGCCCTTGCGGCGGCCGAGCGACGTTCAGCGGTCCGGCGACGGAAAACTGCTCGCCGACATGACGCAGCGCATGCACCTTGCTGCCGTCGACGAAGACGCCGGTCTCCTTGTTGCGTACGAACGCCTCGTCCTCCCACGAATCCCACAGCCGTTTGACGACGTCGACGAATTCGTTCGCATAGTCGTAGCGCTTCTCGTTGTCCCAATGCTTCTCCCGGCTGAAATTGTGCGCGGCGCGCGCGTCTGCGCCGGTCACAACGTTCCATGCCGTGCGCCCGCTGCTGAGATGATCGAGCGAAGCGGTTTGCCGCGCGACATGGTAAGGCTCTGCGTAAGTCGTGTTCACCGTGACGATCAGGCCGATTTTCTCCGTCACCGCCGCGATGTTCGCGATCATCGTAAACGGCTCGAGCCGCACCATCTGCGACGGGAATTGGTATTGCATGTCCGCGCTGCTGGCCAGAGCGTCGCCAAGGAAGAAGAAGTCGAACTTCGCCCGCTCCAGCGTCTGCGCCACCGAGTGCAGAAACTTGGCGTCGAATGCGCCGTCCGTGCGCGCTTCGGGCAGCCGCCACCCCGCCGGATGATACCCGGTGGAAAATAAAAACAACCCCAAATGCAACTGCCGCTTCTTTTGACTCATACTTCCCGCCTCCATGTTATGTTTTCAGATGCGAATAGTTGGTTATTGGCTAGAAAAAAAGACCGGCCGACCGCGATACCTCGTCGATCTGTTGCAGCTCTTCGTCACTCAGGCGATGATCGGCGAATTGCAGCGCATCGGTAATATGCTCCGGCCGGGATGCGCCGATAATCGCCGAGGTGATGTGCGGATGGCTAAGCACCCACGCCAGCGCCAGCTGCGCCGTCGTTAAGCTGCGCCGCAACGCCAGCGGCTTGAGCGCCTCTACCAGCGCGTACGCCGGGTTAGCCTGCAGCAGTTGCTGCAGCCGTTTCTCCCCCGCCGCGAGCCGGGATCCTTCCGGAGGCGCTTCGTCCGGCCGATACTTGCCGGTGAGAATGCCGCGTCCAAGCGGGCTGTACACGATGACGCCGACCTGCTCCGACCTCGCGAACGGCGCCAGCTCCCGCTCGATGCCGCGCGCGATCAGGCTGTACTCGGGCTGCACGCTCTCGAACCGGTGCAGTCCGTGCACAGCGCTGATGCCGTGCGCCTTGGCGATTTGCCAGGCGGCGTAGTTGGAGCAGCCGATGTAACGGATCTTCCCTTGACGGACGAGATCGTCCAGCCCGCGCAGCGTTTCGTCGAGCGGCGTTTCGGCGTCGAAGCCGTGCACCTGATACAGATCGATGTGATCGGTTTGCAGCCGCTGCAAGCTGCGATCGATCGCCCGGTACAGATGATAGCGGCTCTGACCCGCGTCGTTAACGCCAGTGCCGACCCGCGCGTGAAACTTGGTCGCAAGCACCACTTGATCGCGCCTACCCTTCAGCACTCGGCCGATGATCGCTTCGGACTCGCCGGTCAAGCTCGGATCGCCGACGTCCATGCCCCTGCCGTACACGTCGGCCGTATCGATCAGATTGATGCCGGCGTCGAGCGCCCGGTCGAGCACCGCGGCGGACGCCTTTTCGTCGATCCAGCGGCCGAACGCCATCGTGCCGAGACTGACTTCCGATACGCGCAGCCCCGTTCTTCCCAGCTTGCGATAGTTCATCTTGTTGTTCTCCCCTCCCGTTCGTACAACAAAAAACAACCGGAACACGTCATCTGCTCGGCATGAGCAGGTGTCGTCTCCAGTTGTCTGGTTGATGGCGGATATTATTATTCCCGACTAATTCTATCGGATAAAATGAATATAACACGCCGTTTGCAAAAAAGCAATCTTATTTTTATCCCTCTGCCTCGCCCTTCACCGTAAAATAAAACACGCTTCCTTGCCCGGCCCGGCTTTCCGCCCATAACTTCCCGCCGCTTTGCTCCACGAACTGCCGGCTGACGAGCAAGCCAAGTCCCGAGCCTTTTTCCCCCCAAGTGCCCGGAGATGAGTTCAGCGGCTTCTCCTCGAATAATCGTTGGACTTGCTCCGCTTCCATCCCCACCCCGTCATCGCGGACCGCAATCGTCGCCATGCCGGCGGATACCCGGGCCTCCACGCAAATGGAGCCTTCCATCCCGGTAAATTTAATCGCGTTGGACAACAAGTTGCGGAGAATCAGTCCAAGCGCTTCCCGGTCCGCATATACGCGAGTGCCGGCAGGAACTGTGTTCTCCACGCCGATCCGTTTGGCTTCGCTTAACGCATGCAGCACCTGGCAACAATCGTCCGCGACTTCGGACAAAACCAGCCATTCCGGACGAAGCGCCATATCCTCCCGCTGGCTGCGAAACCATTCCAGCAAATTATTCGTCATGCCCAAGGTTTGCCGGATCTGGCCACCCAGCATAGCGATGATTTCCCGATGCTCCTCGCCGAACCGGTCCCGATCCTCCTCCAGCATCGCAATCAGTTGATACTGCGCCGCGAGCGGACTGCGGATATCGTGCGACACGGTCGTAAACAACTGATCCTTCATCCGATTCAGATGGGCAATCTGCTCGAGATGCTTCTCTTTCTCCGTCATGTCGACGATCAGGGAAACACTGCCTTGATTGCGCAAATGACGAATGGGAGACACATTCACGTGATAAATTTTTCGTTCCCCGTCCAGCCCGGCCTCGATTACAACTCGTCCCTCTTGCATCGACTCGCACAAACGATGCCATACCGGCCAAGGCCGCAGCAGCTCTTTCACGTCCCGACCGGAAATGGCCGTATGCCCCATCTCCGCGAACCACCGGGCAGCCTGTTGGTTGCTGTCGATAATTTTCCCCGAGCTATTGGCGATGACGATGCTTTCCTGTATCGTATCGAGCACAATATTGCGGGCAATGGGAACAATCGCAAAAAACTTGATCCGCAGCGTAATCGCCAGCATCAACGTTCCCGTAAGGCCGCAATAAACCGACAACGGCTGCAGCCAGGGCGTTCCGTCGGGTTTTACGAGTTTGGCGATCTCGAGAAGGAACGGAAACGTGCTCAGAAACAGCACCCACATGCCGGGCTTGCGAAAATCATTGCGAATATTCCGTATGTAGTGAAACAGAAAATAAAGACACGCCGCGATAATGCCGAAGCAAACAAGACCAAACAAGATGGAATAAGCCGTTCTCGCCGTGACCAGCTGGCCGTTTACGAGCGCGGCGGAGCGATAGATCACATGAAGCTCGGCATCGAACCAGGACAGCAGCGACCAAAACACGAATACCGCAATCAGCGCAATCTTCCACCCTAGTTTGACCGGCTTCTCTCTACCGACCAGCTGATAGACGAAGAGGAGAAAGAAGGGTACGATCAAATTAATCGCTGTGACCTGCATATGGCGAAAGATCAGCTTGTCGGCAATCACATCACTGCTTTTCTCCATAATAATACTGCCGGAGTAAATCATCCGGCAGACGATTACGCCGAGGAGATAGCGTACTCCCCGCTCTTTTCTGTATCCGTAGACGAACCATAAAATGATGCCTGACAAGACCACCGAAACGACCATCAGGACAAGTTCCAACGTGGCATTCATATTTTCAGTATACCTGACATTTCGAGGACCGGCAAAAGGCCAATGGTGCTGACTATCTGTCTATTCTGACCAGCGCATCCGCCCCCTGCTCATAGTGAAATTCGCTAACGGCAGCTTCCCCTTCTGCAGCATTGACATGCAGCGCAAATATGCCCTTGGCAGGGTCATACTGTATGCTATCGTCCTGTTTTGCCCCCAAAGCCTCTCTTACGCTCGCCCAGAGGAGTTGCCCCGCCTTTTCTTTGAAGATGTAAATATTGTTTTGCTTATGGGTAACAACCACCGCCTCTTCTTTTCCGTCACCATCCAAATCAAATTCATAGCTGGCGGCGTCAAGATCCATGTAAGAGGAGACCTGTCCACCAGCATCCTTCTTCAAATACCAAACGCACGTTTCTCCGTCCGTTCTGCAAACCGGTTGTTCGATCCTTAGCGCCTCTTGTCCGAACAGTCGCGTCATGCCAAACTGCAGGCCGTACATATGCCCCGTGCCATAATGGTACAACGTTCCCGGCTGGGAGGAACCGTCTACGGTAAATCCGAAGTAATCCGGATCCCCTTTTATTTCATGAGGGGTCACCGAATCGGGCTTCAAGGTGTAATGCAAGGCCATGCCAAAACCATCGATTCGTTTTTCGCCAATCAATTGGATATCGCTGAACGGAATCTGCGCGATATACCCGTTGGTTTTATTTTTCAACGGATTGTACTTATTGGATAAACCCGGAAGAATATCCGGATCCGCATCGGCGATAACTTGCCCCAATTCCCACGTTCTTGCCTGCAGCGGCGTGAATGCAACAGGCAGCTTCATCTCGTCCGATAAACCGGTGGCTGCTTGGTGGCTGGAGTCGAAGGGCCAATTTATCATCAGAATCGCCGATAGGATGCTTAGGACGATCGCTCCCGCAAGCGGCTTCCATAACCGAAAGAAATCACTGGCGTGACGATCTGCAGCTTCCATTACCGCTCGCTTCATTTCTCCTGTGAACACTTCCTCCGGAAACAATCCTTGTTTCACTTTGCTTTCCCAACCCATCGATCGTTCGTTCACGGCTCTATCCCCCTCCACTTCTTGCCGACGATTTTTCGCGCCCGGTGCAATCTCGATTTAACCGTTCCTTCCGATACGTTCATCAGGGTGGCGATCTCATTCATCGTCAGTTCATGTTCCAGGGTCAATAGAAGAACTTCCCGCAGCTTGGTCGGCAAACTCATGACGATCGCCCGAATCTCTCGAACCGATTGTTCCGCAAAATAATTCGTCTCCGCCGACCGTTCACTCTCTTGCGGTTTTACCCAACCGAACAGCACGATGCGACGCACATAGCCGGATTTCAATTCGTTGATGGCCAGGTTTCTTGTAATGGCGAATAGCCATGTTTTCAGCGAGGACTGGCCTTTGAACGAGCCTACGCTGCGGAATGCTTTCAGAAACACTTCCTGGGCAATATCTTTGGACTGTTCCCTGTTTCTGGTGATGGCATAAGCGTATTTCCTTACATCGTCGCCATATGCGGTCATCATACGGTGCAGCTCCGCCTTGTCCATCCGATCCGTATTCACCAGATATTGAAACTCCATACGGGATTCCATGTATTCACCTCCACCCTATTAGACAAGATTGATGGCGAATCGTTCCCTGTAAATTAAAAAGCAGGGCATCAAGCTTCTTCTGCGTTAAGCCACGCTTCCAATTCCAAGATCGTATCCGCATAGCGGGTTATGGAATGAATCGTCGCGATTGCTTGTGAAGTCCCCATGCTTTGTTCCGCTTCGTCCGTGCATTCGATCCATAAGGAACGTTTCAGATTATATTCCAGCCAATCCAACTTCCCCAGAAACCCGCTCGCCAAGATCATGGACCAATTTGCTTGCAATGGTGCCCGCGACTTTCGGTAACCTGCCATAAAAGCGAAAAATTTCTCTTTATCAATCTTCCCCAACTCATTTTCAGACCAGTAGATCGCCGTTTCAAGTAAATCTTGCTTGGGGTTTCGGTAGCCGGCCGATTCCCAGTCAATAAGAGCGGGAGTATGTTGATGCCACATCACATTTTTAGGGTCCAAATCCCCGTGACTGATAACCCATTCAGCGGATAACCGCTTCGTCGATTCAATCGCCGTAACATTCCACTCATTCAGCTTGTCGATGATTTCCAGCAGCAGGTTTGCCCATTCCGACTGACTTTCCTGCCCCTTCTCCAAATAGTGTTGCCAGTTGGTTGGCCGGCTGTCATTTGTCCAATGATTTGCTATTGCCGGCTCTGCAAAATCGATCTTATGCAAATCCGAAAGAATGCCGCCTATTTTTTCGCAATGGACCGTGTCAATTTCACTTGGCCGCAGCACTTCGCCATCGATCCAATCAAAAACGAGGTAATATTGCTCGTCTACTTTATGAATCGAATCCCCGTTGAACACTTTAGCCGGCAGGGCAGGCACATAGCGTGCGGCAACATTGGCAATCCGCTCCGAATCGATAAAGTTTCTCATGGCGGTAGGCCTGCGCATGATCTCGGGGTTCAGCGCTTTGACCGCGTATCTCCCGAGAGTGGTTTGCAGCGCATACATTCGATGCATAAACCCGCCGCTTACCGCTACAGGCCCTTCTACGATCTCGCCGAGCCTTAAATACTCGCATAACTTGCCAAATTGTACGATCTCGCCCAAGTTTGCAGCTCCTTTTATCCGAATCGTTCGGCTCCGGGCAAAATAGGCCATAAAAAATGGCCTATTCCCCCGATTTCGGGGGCTTCATCGAAAATAGCCAGTGAAAACACTGGTTATTTCCGCCAAACAGCCCTAATCACCGCAGATTGACACGAATAGCCAGTGAAATCATTGGCTATTTTGTGGTGACTGCCTATTTTAGACCCAATAGGCCATAAAACATGGCCTATTTCGCTATCCCCTTGCGGTTCCACGTTCAGTTGACAACATTGCCTCAGCGAATTCGACCTGATCGATCATCATCTACCTCTGATAATCCCATCGCGTTAGCCCATTTCCCTTTTAAATCCAGTCTTTCACTATTTCTACGACCTCAATTTTTCCATTTAGCAAAGTTTCGACCAATCGCTCTTTACCGAGTTTATTTGGTCGGTTGCTCCAATAATAATCTGCGTTTCTTTCATTTTCTAGAGCATCTTTGGTTCCATCAAAAACATTGTACGCATCGCCATCAAAAACACTGCCATCCGCCCGCAATTTAACGATCTGATACACGTTTCTGCCGCTAGTTTGGAATGAATTAGCCCACATCTCTGCATCCGATAAAGTTCTTGAAGTGTACAAGCAGGACATTCGGGAAGGAAAACTTGCATATTTCTCCCTTCTGACCTTCTCCAAAGCTAGTTCCCGCCATGTTCTAATAGCCCAATATTCCAAATTCGAATAAATAAATTTCGAAAAGTCATCAGCCGGCGCATCGCCATCCAACATTTTTTTACAGGCCATAACTCGATTGTAAACGCCATTATGATGATCATCGTCATAAATAATCATCTGTCCCAGTTCCATTGGTTTTTCAGTAACTACATGGTACACGTAAGTGTCGGTCATTAAAGTCTACTCCTTGCGCAACAGCATCAACGATACATTTGAACAAACCACATGGTAAACCCATGCTTTTCATAAAACCCAACGATTTTTTGCCACTGCTTGCTTGCAGAATATACAATAGAACGAGTTACGCCATTACCTTCTGCTGTCTGAAGAAGCTTATCCACCAACAAATGACCGATATTTCCGTTCCGATGCTGGGGATGGACGTACACCTCATCAACCTCGAGGTAACGTTCGCCTTTTGCAATGACCGCCAACCCGTCGCTTACGTGGATCTTGCCAGTGATATACCCAACTATGTCCGAACCGACCTCTGCCACCCAAAAATATTCTCCGATATAACTCTGCAAGAGTTCCTCGGTGTTCGCTCCCAACCCGTAGGTAATACATTCAGCGACCCATAGCTCGGATAACTCAACCACTTTACGGAGGTCAACTTCTCTCGCTTTTCTCACATTGATCATAAGAATATTCCTTCATCCTTTGGCGGATTTGCTCTGATTTCCGTTACCAGCCGTTGCTTCTCCTGCTCGGATATTCCGTCAGCGCCAAGCTTTCGTGCTGCAATAGGAACCATCCATACTCACTGATTTTCTTTGGTTGAGACAATGTCCAACAGATTTTGCACACAAGCGATACCTCGCACTTGCTCAACCAGTGTATTGTCAATGTATCGAAGCGATTGAAGAGCAATTTCTTTAGCTTGCGCAACATTATGTTTATCAAGCTCCGATACCACTTCGCGAACGATATTCAAGGAATACACTGCTCTTTGAACAATTCGGATAATAAGCACTTTGCGAATATCGGAAGAGCTATACATACGGAAACCGCTCTCTTGTTGACGCTCGGGCTTGAGTAACCCCTCCTTCTCCCAATGCCGAATCGCAGAAGCAGATACTTTCGCTTCTTCCGCTACCTCGCCAATCGTAAACGAGTTTTTATTGCGGTACTTCGGCAGGTCGTTCAGTTCTTTCAAATCAAGCATGTCAACTGTTCGTTGTACGGTTTCCTTTTCTGCATGCAAGTTTACTTGTGCCTTGTTAATTAGCCATAAGGCTTCAAGATGCTCGCCGCGAATGATGCGCGGCATCACCTCTCGAATCAAATCCATTCCAAAACCGGCATACATCGCTCGTATGCATTGGAAATACGCCTCATGTTCCTTTGTATAAACGCGATAGCCATTTGCCGCTCTGCCGACATGAGGAACAATTCCCCAAGCTTCATAATGCCTCAATGCGCTCGTGCTTATAGTTAATTTTTTGGCGATCTCAATCCCTTTCATCTCGCCCCCCTGGTTTAAGCCTATCATTTATCATTAAAGTATATGACGAGTTTATATCTCCCAGTCATTCTAACACAATAGTGTATTTCAATTAACCTTATCATTTGCATTAATGTGTTACGCTTGAGGCGTAGCTGAATTCACTTAAAAAGAGGTGGCTAGTAATGGTTAAAATGATACCGATTTTGCCGTGTCCATCCATAAAGGAACAGGTATCCTTTTATGAGAGTTTGGGGTTCGATGCCATTCAAATTTATACCCGACCAAATCCATATGCAGTTGTGGGTTATCGTACACTTGAATTGCACTTTTATGGAACCAAAAAAATAATGCCTAATGAAAATCCCCAGATGTGCTATATCCAAGTTGATGATGTAAACCGGGTGTATGAGGAGTTCACTACCAAATTGAAACGACACCTCGGGAAAATCCCTCGTTCCGGCATACCGCGAATATCGAAATTGAAACATTTAGTAGAAGATCGAAGGTTTTTGATGACAGATGTGGGTGGAAACACGTTTTACATTGGAACACCGAATGCCGATCCTGCTTTTTACAGAACCATCGAAAGCGTGGAGTATGCAAAACATTTCGAGACACTCTACGATTTACTCCATTCAAAAGAGGACAGCAAGTCAGCGTTCACTATGTTGGAAAAATTCTTTCATGCAGATGATTTGAATTCGATAAAAGTAGGAGATCTGGATCTGGCAAAAATATTGCTGGTTGCATTGGATATTCATTTACAACGGGATCAAGCAGTGAACCCAATCATTAACGATAAACTGCAAAAGTTGGTTAGCATTTACAACACGGAAAGCCCCGATTGGCATAAAATCGCGAAACAGTATCACGAAATTATTGGCGGTGAATAGTAAACTGGCGGGGCGATAGGTAATTTTTGAATAGCGAATCCTTTGGTATGGGAGTTACGCTATCCTTGATTTCCAGAATTTATGTATTCGTTAATCCCTCGGGGATATTTCCGTTAATATGGTATCATTCATGGGCAACGATCTCCCTTAACTACACTTAGGAGGACTTTTGGAGCAAGAAACCCGGGAAGACAGGGCTTGAGCGGCAATTTGGTTTGAGCCGGGGCAAGTCATCCATCTGTGGCTGGGTCAAGCCGAACGGCTGGGCTTCCCCAATATCAAAAAATATGTACAATGTATTTCCATCGCACATAAATTGCTTTACAATGTAAATAATATCGATAAAGGGGTGATGAGGGATGGCGCAAACCAATATCAATATTCGGATGGATGAAGAACTTAAAAAAGAAGCGGAATCTCTTTTTGCGGATTTAGGGCTAAACATGACGACGGCGGTAAATATCTTTGTTCGGCAGTCGGTACGACAAGGTGGAATTCCTTTTGAAATCACAACTCAAACCGATGCCTTTTATAACCCGTACAACCTCAAAAGGATAAAGCAATCGATTCAACAAATGGAGCAGGGAAAAATGATTGCCAAAACAATGAACGACTTAGTGCAAATGGCTGATGAGTAATCTTTTTTTTACAAGCATTTCCTGGGAAGACTACGTATATTGGCAAACCGAGGATAGAAAAACATTGAGAAGGATCAATCAACTCAATTAATGACATTGTGCGCAACGGCTATGAGCGGATTGGAAAGCCGGAGCCGCTGCGAGGGGATCTCACGGGATATTGGAGCCGCCGCATAGATGATACAAACCGCCTAGTTTACCGCCTTCATAATGGAATGATTGAATTTTATGCTTTTCGAACGCATTATGGCGATGAACGCATTATGGCGTAAATGAAACAAAGTGTTCTCAAGGTGTTCAAGCTCCTGCTACGCACAAAAGGTTACTGCACGCCTGTCTGTGGATGGCCGTAAGTATACTCAGTATGCCGTTCAATAACAACCTGCCCACCGGAAACCTGCCACGACCCCAAACCCGCGTCCGATGCGACTTCTTGGCTTTTACCGGAAACGATATATGAGCATTATGGGCTAAATGTGTCGCAACTTAAACCACAACCAGGAGGCTGGTCCTCACTTGCCTACAAGATGATTGCGGACAACCACTCATACTTTTTAAAAATTTACGAGAAAAACAGAGAATCCACCCCGAAATGGACTGCCTTGATAAACGAATATGCTCCCATCCCGATCTGGCTCCATCATTATAGCAGGTTAAATAGAAAAATCCCTGTTCCCCTTACGACAAGGGATGGCGATTACCAATGCACTAACTCTGATCGCATTTTTCTGCTCTATGATTACATTGACGGAGAAACAATTGGGCCTCGAGATTTAACAGAAAATCAGGTGGTACAACTATCGGAGGGTCGGTTGACATTCTGGAAATATCCATTATATAATTAGGATGCTAGTAATATCGACACGATCTCAGAATGGAGTCATACCGCATGTCTCAATCCATCCTTTACTTGAAAAGAACCTATATTATTATGCGCAAAGAGCTTGACGTGCGGTTAAGCGCATTCAATCTGACGACTTCGCAATTCGAGATCTTGGGCTATTTGGCTCAATCCGGGGGATTGGAGCAGCAGAAGCTCCAGCATCATAGTGGAATTACATCCGCGACTTTGACCGGAATATTAGATAAGCTGGAGGCTCGGGGATACATCTCCCGCAAGCCTAGCCATACGGACGGAAGGGCTAACGTTGTGACGCTCACGCAGCAGGGCAACGAGGTGTTCGGAAAGCTGGTCGGTCTTATTCTGGAATTCGAGAACGAGATGCTTAAAGGGTTCACGCAAGCCGAGAGAGATTTGCTGGGACAATGGCTGCAACGAGTGGCCAAGAATCTAGGGGATAAGGAATATTATTAAGAAGGGCTTTTCGCCTACGCCTATATCTAGGATCCTAACGATTAAAGAGGGGGTGAGTGCGATGGTGCGTTTATAAGAATGAAGATGAATAACGTTTGTTTTATAGCTAGCATCCTAATTAATACTGGGAGGCATTATGCGAATCGTAGTTACTGGAGGAACAAGCGGAATCGGTTACGGGACGGCGCGCTTTGCCGCGGAACGCGGTTGGGAGGTAACGATCGTCGGGCGTAATCGAACCCAAGGCGAGAAGATTGCCGCCGAGCTGGGGGCGGACTACCTCTATGCAGATCTGTCCAAGATGTCGGATGTACTTCGATTAGCGGAACAGCTAGAAGGACCGATTAATGCGTTGGCGCTGTGTGCGGGAGTAATATATACCGACAAAGAGGCACGGCTGACCAATGAAGGGTTGGAGACGACTTTCGCAACCAACTATTTGAGTAAATTCGCGTTATCGGAGATCCTTCTTCAGCAGAACAAGATCGTACCTGACGGATGCATCGTTATGGTAGGAGGTAATGGCGTCCACAAGAATGCTTCGACCTCTTGGGCTGAACCACAAGCCGGTCTATCATCCGCGATGAAGGCAGCGCTTGCGGTCGATCTCTATGCTTCCGAGCTCGCCAATCGATATCCGCAGTTGCGCGTGCACACCTGCTATCCGGGAATCGTTCGAACGAATTTGTTCCAAGAGGCATCGTTGCTGTTCCGATTGTTGTCTCGAATGTTCGGCCAGCCGATAGCTAAAGGCAGCGCTTATCTGGGGCGGCTGATCTTGGAGAAGCATTCGGGGGTGCATTGGAAGCAGGATCGCCCAATGCGTTTCCGCGTTCCTTTGCCCGTAGGCCATGAATCTGAGGCGCTATGGGCATATAGTCGACAATATATTTGACCACATAACAAAGGGGAGTTAAGCATGCGTTATAAAGCAGGGTGGCTGGTGCAAAATCATATTTTGGCTTTGACGCATTTTGAACCGGTGGTAACGATGGAGGATTTCCGGGATATCGCTGCGGATGCGCACATGGCTTTGCAAGAGGCGACGCAGCCACTTCACCTTCTGATCGATAATCGGATTATCGCTGAAAGGACGGTCGCCACTCTGGACTCGATGTTGAACGCTCTGCCTATCCTCCAACATGCGCACCTGCGATGGATTGTTGTCGTGCTGCCCGAAACCGTCAAAGAGACTGCAGCAGCTAGACAAGTCGAACGACATGGATCGATTCAATTAAAATTTACGGACAGTCTGGCTTCCGCATTCCAGCATCTTGCCCGTGAAGATGACCGTTTAGACGGGGCGGCCGGCATGGAATCTAGCTGGAGCGATTGGATCTCGTACGCGGACAATCCGGTAGCGACGGGGGAAGAGTAAAAGCCGAGAGGCCGTGTCGGACGCGGGTTTGGGGGCTGTGACAGGTCACTCGCTTCTAACCTGTCACAGCCCTAAGCCCGCATCAAACGCGGGTTCTCAGCTCTTACTCTTCGCCCGTAGCGATCTGGTTGTCCGCATAGCTAATCCAATCGCTCCAACTCCCCGCATACAGCTTGACGGAGTTGAAACCCGCCTCGGTCAACGCCAGAACGTTCGAGCAAGCCGTCACGCCGGAGCCGCAGTACACGATGAACTCCTCGGCTCCTTCAGCGTATACTGCGAACCGCTCGCGCAGCTGGTCGGCGGATTTCCAGGTGCCGTCGGCAGCGATGTTATCTTTCCAGAACAAATTCACCGCACCCGGAATGTGTCCGGCGACCGCATCGATGGGCTCCGTTTCGCCGCGATAGCGCGGCGCTTCCCGCGAATCGATCAGGACGACGCCTTGCTGATGCAGCTTCGCTTGCACTTGCGCAACGTCTGCGACCAGATCCGGCCGCAGCCGCGGTTCAAAATAAGCGGGCACTACGACCTTGCGATCGGCGGTAACCGGGAATCCGGCTTCTTGCCACGACTGGAATCCTTCGTCCAACACAAATACCGCTTCGTGCCCCAAATAACGCAGCATCCACCAAAACCGCGCAGCCATCGCTCCGCCTTGATCGTCATACGCGACAACTCGCGAGTCGTTGCCGATGCCCGCCTTGCGCACCGTTTGGACGAATGCATCGCGATCCGGTAGCGGTTGCCGTCCACCGAATGGACCAACCGGCCCGGATAGATCCCGCTCCAGGTCCAAGTAGACCGCACCCGGTATATGCGCCTCCAGATACGCCTCATATCCGGCTTCCCGCTCGCCAAGCTGAAACCGGCAATCGACGATGACGATATCCGGTTCAAACATTCGTGCAAGCAGCCATCTTTTCGAAACGATTGCTCCCATGTTCCATTACCTCGCTTCAGTCTGAAGGTTCTCCCTTGACCATATCATCTCGTTTTTCAATCATCACTTGAAAAAATTTCAGGGTGGCCTGGATTTCTGACTCCGACAATGAATTTAAAACCGTTATAAATCTTTCCTCTATCAATTTATGCATGGTGACATGCAATTCAAAAATCTTTTTGCCCTTGGGAGAGAGGGTAAAATAGACCTCTTTTTTATTATCAATCATCTGGCTTCGCTTGATAAAACCCTGTTGAAGTAGCTTATGGCTAATTTTTGAAATGCTGGCTTTGGATAAATTCATTTTTTCAGCGATCGACGTATTGTTAATCGGTTCATTGTTACCAATGCAGTCGATCACATGTACGCTTGTCAGATTGCTCGGAATGGCTGTTATGCCATGCAACTGCGCCAAGTCAGTAAACTCGCTGCTTTCTGCTGTAAACATTTGCTCGGTTAGATGGGCAAAGTGAAGGAAACGTTCGTACAACGTTCGCTTTAACCCCTCGGACATGATGATAACATCCCCTTTATATATTGTTCATCAGTAAATTATTTTATCATGCCCTTCCATAGGGATCAACCTTTAAATACCCGGTTTAAAAAGAAGTTGACAGCCACTACAATTGTATATTATAGTTTCAACGTTAACAATAATGCACGATGTGATCCGCATTACTCTTTTTAAGGCCAAAGCCTGTTTATTCTGCCACGGGAGGTAGGACTGTGAATTTTGCCAAAACGATAGCAGAACGCCGAACCATTCGCAAGTTTAAAGACGAGACCGTTCCATTCGAATTGTTGAATACCTTACTCAAGCAAGCTTCGAGCTTGTGGAAATCGGAGGAGCAGTCGCATTGGCGTTGCGTTTATTATGAGTCCGCAGCATCACGCTTGCGACTGGCAGAGAGTATGTTTGCCAAAGTAACAGGCAGCCAGCTTGGTAAATTTATTCCGTCAAAGCTAACGGACTTTCTTACAAAATCCGTTCTGAGCACGCCGGTTCACCTGGTTTTTATTGCGGAATCTGCAGCCAATCGGCGACAGTGTGACGAAAATTATGCCGCCGTCTGCAGCATCATGCAGAACCTTCAATTGCTTGGCTGGGAAAACGGTTTGGGGATGCTCTGGTACACGGATCCCATGCTGAACTATCCGTCATTTTTTAATGAGATCGGCCTGAAGGTTGGGGAAAAGTTTGCCGGCATCTTAAATATCGGCTACTTTGACAGGTCGCCTAAAGCCCGAAAAAGGACACCAGCGGAACAAAACTGGACAGAATTCATGACCGATACCAAACCGCGTATAAATACGAATGACCATTATGTATCTTCTCCAGACATCTTGGAAATAGTAAATATCGCTGTTTGGGCACCAAATGACGGCCTTCGTGAACCATGGCGTTTTATTTATGTAACCGATCCAGAATCAGTAGCCAAACTCCAGCCTTCACCTGCCAATACTTCGCCGTCATTTCTGATCGTAGTGGCAAAAAAAGAAGCTGACCCGCACAAACAGGAAGAAGATTATGCAGCAGTATGCTGCTTGATACAAAACTTTCAATTGTTGGCCAGCTGTAAAGGCTGGTATGTTCGTCGCACCATTCCGGAATGGGTATATGAGCGAAGGCTGCCTATCCCACTTAATTTAGATCCGCAAGAGCGAACGTTAGCTGTGCTGGAAGTTGGGACAGCGGAGCAAATTCCATCTTCGTCCTCCACTCCCTCAACATTAAATGTAATACGCCTTTGAAAAAAATGAAAAACACCGCTCCTTTACTGGTTTGCGAAAACCAATAAATAAGCGGTGTTCGTTACCTTCCCCTTATCCCGTCAGCACTTTCCCCCGTCTCAGCTCACCTTATGCTCGATCCGCAGCTTGTCCGCAACCATCGCGATAAACTCGCTATTCGTGGGTTTCGACTTCGAGATGTTGATCGTATACCCGAACAGATGCGAAATGCTGTCGATGTTGCCGCGCGTCCAAGCGACTTCGATCGCGTGGCGGATGGCGCGTTCGACGCGGCTCGGCGTCGTTTTGTAATGTTCGGCGATCGACGGGTACAGCGTCTTCGTAATCGCGCCAAGTATTTCGATGTTGTTGTAAACCATCGTAATCGCTTCGCGCAAATATTGATATCCTTTGATATGCGCCGGCACGCCGATTTCGTGGATGATGCTCGTAATATTCGCGTCCAGGTTGCGCCCCTTCGACAGCGGCACGACATTGGCTTTGTGCGACGATGAGAAAGACGACGAAGCGACCGACTGCGCACCGCCGCCAACCAACTGGCGGATCCGGTTCGTCAGTACTTCCATATCGAACGGCTTTAATATGTAATATGCGGCACCGAGCTGTACGGCTTTCTGCGTGATCGTTTCCTGCCCGAAAGCAGTCAGCATGATGATCTTCGGCTGCGGCGACAGGTTCATCTCGCGGAGGCGCTCCAGCACGCCCAAACCGTCAAGGTGCGGCATGATGATGTCGAGGATCAGAACATCGGGTACACGCTTGCTCTGCTCGATAAAACGCAGCACTTCATTGCCGTTATAAGCTACCCCCATTACTTCCATGTCCGTTTGATCATCGATAAACTCCGATAATAAGCTCGTAAATTCTCGGTTGTCATCGGCAAGCAAGACTTCGATTTTCTGCAATTTCATATCCTCCTTGAACGGGTTGTTGACTTCCTGATGTTTCCTTTTCGACACCCCCTATTCGAATTCCTCCTGTCGAAAATTATTTTTCTTTATTTTTTTTTGGTTTTGTTTTATAATGAATAATTTGCCTTATGTTTCAACAATTTTCGACAAAAGCATCAAGGACTACAGTTATACACAATCCCCCAATACGAAAAGAACCGAAGGCTAACTCGCCTTCAGCTCTTTCTGCGGCTTGTCCGCCGCTAAAATGCCGGCGTCCTGCAGCATCCACTCGATAAAACAGCCATAGCCGGAGGTGGGGTCATTGACGAATACGTGCGTGACGGCACCAATCAGCTTGCCATTCTGGATAATTGGGCTGCCGCTCATGCCTTGTACGATGCCGCCCGTTTTCTCCAGCAGCCGCGGATCGGTAATTTTGATCACGAGCCCCTTGGTTGCCGGATACTCCTGTTTGGCGATATGCGTAATTTCGATCGTAAACTTCTCGACTTTCTGCCCGCCAATCACCGTGTAAATTTCCGCCGGACCTTCCTTCACTTCTTCTGCAAAAGCGACCGGGATCGCCTGTCCGTCCACGCCGTGCTCCGGCGCTTCGGGCATGCGTCCGAATATGCCGAACGGGGTGTTCTTTTCAATATTGCCCAGCACGCCTTTGTTGAACTGCGCCCGCTTCTCGCCGGGTTCGCCGTTTTGGCTTTTGGAAATGGAAGTAACATTGGAATGAACGATTTCGCCGCTGCCGACAACGATCGGCGTTTGGGTGTCCATATCGGTAATGATATGACCGAGGGCGCCGTACATGCCTTGCTCGGGGGCGTAGAACGTCAACGTACCGACGCCGGCAGCCGAGTCGCGAATGTACAGCCCGAGGCGATACATCTTGTCCGTCTTGTCGTAAGCAGGCCTCAGCTGCAGCTTCAGCTTCTGATCGCCGCGCATAATGGACAATTCCAGCGCTCTTCCCTGTTCGCCCGCCTTGGCCGCAAGCTCGGACACTTTGGATACATCATTCAACGGTTTTCCGTCAATGCTTACAATAAGGTCGCCCACTTGCACCCGCGCCTCTTCGCCGGGCGATGTTTTGCGATCGTCCTGGACGGTGACCATATGATGGCCAACGACGAGAATACCCGCCGATTTCAATTTGACGCCGATCGTTTGCCCGCCGGGAACAACTTTCAAATCGGGCATGACGCTGACTTTTACAGTCTTGTACGGAATTTTGCCGAACAGCTTCACTTTCATTTCCGTCTGTCCCGACTGTTCGCTCTGCAGCGCGATCGGATGCTTCAAGTTGATTTTGAAGGTCGGATCGGCCGAACCGTTCACATGGACAATGTCCGGATCCTTCACCGTCACGCTGGCTCCTACCGGCATGGACAGCTGCAGCAGCTTGCCTTGTCCGGAAAACAGGCGCAATTCGTGCGGGAAAGTGGCAAAACAACGAAACGGCGCGGAGAAACAGGCCAAACAAAGAAAGAAGACGAGCATTAGGCCAATCCATCGTTTGCGGTTCTCGGAGGTCAAGCCATTCACGCTCCCTTAGCTGCTGTGCCCGACGAAAAAGTTCGTCAAAAGCGTACCTTTACGTTACCCCCGCCCGTTTTGTTTTATGACAGTAAATCATGTCACGCTTCGGCCTTATTACGCGGGAAAAGCTTTCTTTTCCTTGGCCAAATCGAGCATTTCCTCCGCATGGCGCCGCGTGGTGCCGGTTACTTCGACGCCCCCCAGCATCCGCGCCAACTCGGCGATACGTTCCGCTTCGTCCAGATCCTCGACCCGCGTAAACGTACGACCGTCCTCAACTTGCTTGCGGATGGCGTAATGCGTGTCCGCCATGCAGGCCACCTGAGGCAAATGGGTGATCGAAAACACCTGGCACGATGCGGACAACCGCGACAGCTTCTCGGCGATCGCTTGTGCGGCGCGGCCGCTGACTCCCGTATCGACTTCGTCGAATACGAGCACCGGAATCCGGTCCACCTTGGCGAAGATCGCCTTCATCGCCAGCATGATGCGCGACAGTTCGCCGCCGGAGGCGATTTTCGCCAACGGACGAAGCGGTTCGCCCGGGTTCGGCGAAATCAGAAACTCCACCTGGTCGCAGCCGTTCTTCGTCAGTTTGGCCGGTACGCCGCCGATTTCCGGTCCGCGGCTGTCGACGATCGTATCGACCTGCACGACCAGCCTTGTCCGCTCCATGTGCAAATCGCGCAGCTCGCGTTCAATTGAAGCGCCCAGTTCGGCGGCGCATTCGCGGCGAAGCGCGGACAGCTTGGCCGCCGCCGCGGCAAGAAGCTCGCGTTCGACAGCCGCTTCCTGTTCGAGTTGCTTCAATAAATCGTCCTTGTTGTCGATCAACGCAAGCTCCTGCTCGATCGTTTGCAAGTACGCCAAAATATCGGCTACCGTCTCCCCGTATTTGCGGCGGAAGCCGGCCAACACGTCAAGCCGCCGTTCGATCGCATCGAGGCGTGCCGGATTAAATTCGATCTGCTCCTGGTAATCGCGCAGTTGAAACGCCGCGTCCTCCAGCTGGTAAAAAGCCGACTGCATCTGCTCGGCAAGCGGCTGCAGCACGCCCGGGTCGTAATTCGCCACATCGCGAAGGCGCTGCGTCGCCTTATTGATCGAGTCGAGCCCCTTGCCGCCGTCGAACAAGGCACGATAAGCGCCGTCCACGTTTCCGGCCAGTTTTTCCGCATTGGCTAGTTTGCGCCGTTCTTCCAGAAGCGATTCATCTTCGTTCGGCTTTAATTTCGCCGCGGCGATTTCGTCCGCCTGGAAGCGGTACAAGTCGACTTTCTGCAGCGCTTGTTTGCTCGTCTCCTGCAGCTCCTGCAGCCGCTTCTGCACGGCGGAATACCGCTCGAACACGCCGTCGTATTCGCGCCTTGCTTCGGCAATACGCACGCCGCCGTACAGGTCGAGCCAATGCAGATGCTCTTCGGGTCGCAGCAGCGACTGGTGCTCATGCTGGCCGTGGATGTTGACGAGCCGCTCGCCAACTTCGCGCAGCATCGTCAAATTGACGATTTGGCCGTTGATGCGGCATGTGCTTTTTCCTTGCGCCGTCATTTCGCGGCGGATGACGAGCTGGTCGCCTTCCGCAGCGGAGATGCCGAGCCCGGCTAGCGTCTCCCCCACAGGATGGCCGACCGGCACATCGAACAGTGCCTCGATTTCCGCCTTGTCGCAGCCGTGGCGCACCAACTCCGACGAACCTCTGCCCCCGATCACAAGACCGAGCGCGTCGATAATAATCGACTTGCCCGCTCCGGTTTCCCCGGTCAACACGTGAAAGCCGCTGCGCATCGACAAGCGCACCGACTCGATGACCGCCAAGTGGCGGATTGCCAATTCAACCAACATGAATGTTCCCCCCATTCATTCGCTGCTGTGCGATAAAGTTCATGACTTAAGCGATCATCGCCATAATTTGTTCCACGACCTGCTCGCTGTTCTGCTTGGTACGGCAAATAATCAGGATCGTATCGTCGCCGCAAATGGTACCCATCACTTCCGGCCATTCCAGATTGTCGATCAGCGCGCCGATCGCGTTCGCCGTGCCGGGCATACATTTCATCACGATCAAATTGTCCGTGTAATCGATGCTGATAAAATGGTCGCTGAGCGCCCGCTTCAGCCGGTGCACCGGATTGAACCGTTGCTCCGCGGGCAAGGCGTATTTGTAGCGCCCGTCCGCTAGCGGCGTCTTGATCAGATGAAGCTCTTTAATATCGCGCGACACGGTCGCCTGGGTCACATGAAAACCGGCGCTGCGCAGCGCGTCAACCAGCTCGTCCTGTGTTTCGATTTCGCCGGCGGTCAGTATTTCCCTGATTTTGATATGGCGTTGCCCTTTCATCGAATCGACACCTCACCTTGAATGTGAAACCGGTACGTATGGATCGTCCGCAACAGCGGATCGACATAAACGATGCCGGCTGCGTCCGGATACAGCAAATGATAGACGAGCAGGTGGTCGCGCACGCCGCTGCCCGTCATGTCGAGCGGCTTGCGTTCGCGCGCCACTTTGACGACGTACACGCCGTCCTCCCGGGAGGCAAAATGGTCGACGAACAACCGGCTCTGCAGCTCGTCTTCCTCGTTAACGGTGATGCGAATCGACACTTTGCGCTTCTGCGTCAGCACCTCGAAGCCCGACTCCTCCAGCAACGCCACCGCGTCGGTGACGACGATTTCGCTGTCGGGACGCACGCTGAGCCGAAGCGTCGGAGGCTTGAGCAGCCATTTGCGCACGTAATAGCCGCCCCAAAATACGCTTGCCACAATAAGCAGAACCATGACCAAATTGTCGCCGTACTGCATATCCGCATCACCCCGGGTATAACTTCGCGCCGGAGGCAAAAAAATCCTTTTTACGGGGATAGATTCAAACCGATCCGCCGCTGAATGTGCGAGAAGCTTCTTTCACAACCGCTTCAATCGCTCCGTTATCGGGAGTGGCGAGCTCGCCATCCGGCGTACCGACCGTCCAGCAGGCGAGAAATTCGATATTGCCTTCGCCGCCGGTAATCGGCGAAAACGTCAAACCGCGGAGAACAAGACCGATTTCGCCGGCAAAAGCAAGCACGCTCCGCAGCACTTCACGATGCACGGCATGGTCGCGCACGACGCCGGACTTGCCGACCTTGTCCCGCCCGGCTTCGAACTGCGGCTTGATCAGCGCCACGATGGCGCTTCCCGGAGCAAGCAGCGGCAGCAGCGGCGGCAAAATGAGCTGCAGCGAAATAAACGACACGTCGATCGACGCCAGCGTCGGCACCGGTCCTTGCAGATCGGCCGGCTGCAAATAGCGGAAATTCGTCCGCTCCATCACGCAGACGCGCGGATCGCTCCGCAGCGACCAGTCGAGCTGGTTGTAGCCGACATCGATCGCATATATATAAGAAGCGCCGTGCTGCAGAGCGCAATCGGTGAACCCGCCCGTCGAAGCGCCGATGTCGACCATCACCGCTCCCGCCGCATCGATGGCAAAATGCTTCAACGCCTTCTCCAGCTTCAGTCCGCCGCGGCTGACATACGGATGCGGCGCTCCCTTGACGGAAAGCGCCGCGGTGCGGGGAAGCTTCGTCCCCGGTTTATCGATTTGTTCGGTGCCGGCATAAACGAGCCCCGCCATAATTGCGGCCTTCGCTTTCTCCCGGCTTTCGTAATAGCCTTGCTCCACCAGCATGACGTCGATCCGTTCTTTCTCCATCGCCGCCATCCGCTACGCCCGCTGCCGCTGCTTGCGGGTCGCCAGCAGCATCGCCTGCAGCTCCGCCGCCACCCGTTCGGCGGTAAGGCCGACTTCCGCGCGCTGCTCCTTGATGCTGCCATGCTCGACAAAATAATCCGGCACGGCCATCGGCTTGATGGCAAGGCCATAAACACCCTGCTGCGCGTAAAACTCCAGCACTGCACTGCCGAATCCGCCCGCCAGAGCGCCTTCCTCCAGCGTGACGATCGGCATGCGTTTCTCCCCGATCTCCGTCAGCATCCGCTCGTCCAGCGGCTTGATGAAACGGGCATTGACGATGCGCACACTGACGCCGTGAGGCCTCAGCATATCCGCCGCCTCTTCCGCTAGCTGAACCATCGGTCCAACCGCCATAATGACGCAGCGGTCGCCTTCGCGTACGGTTTCCCAGGTGCCGATCGGAATCGGCTTCAGCTCCGAATCCAGCTTGACGCCGGTTCCGTTGATGCGCGGGTAACGAACCGCTATCGGCCCGTCGTTGTATGCCGTCGCCGTCAGCAGCATGTGCCGCAACTCGTTTTCGTCCTTCGGCATCATCAGCGTCATGTTCGGAATGCTGCGCAAAAAGGCGATGTCGTAAACGCCCTGATGCGTTTCGCCGTCCGCTCCGACGAAACCGGCACGGTCGATCGCAAACGCGACATTCAGGTTTTGCCGGCAAATGTCATGCACGACTTGATCGTAAGCGCGCTGCAGGAAGGTGGAATAAACGGCAAATACGGGCTTCCTTCCTTCGACGGCAAGCGCGGCGCAAAGCGTCGCGGCATGCTGCTCGGCGATGCCGACGTCGATCATGCGATCCGGGAACTGTTCGGCGAATTTGAGCAAGCCGGAGCCTCCCGGCATGGCCGGCGTCACGGCAACGATGCGGGAATCGTGTTTGGCCAGCTCGATCAGCGTGTCGCCGAAAACTTCGGTGTACATAGGGGCGCCGACCGATTTGATCATTTTGCCGGACTCGATCTTGTACGGACTGGCGCCGTGCCAGGCGTAGGAGTCGGCCTCCGCAGGCGTATAACCTTTGCCTTTGACCGTCAATACGTGAAGCAGCACCGGACCTTGCGTCTTGTCCGCTTGTTTGAAAGCGTTGATGAGTTGTTCCGTGTCGTGGCCGTCAATCGGGCCTAGGTACGTAAAACCGAACTCCTCGAACAGAACGCCGGAGACAAGCAAATATTTCAAGCTGTCTTTGACCCGCTCCGCCGTTTTGGCAAGCGTGCCGCCGATCGCTGGAATTTTCTTCAGCAGGTGTTCGACTTCTTCTTTCATTTTGCGGTAATGCTTGTCTGTCCGGATTTTGTTCAAATAATTGTGCAAGGCGCCGACGTTCGGCGAAATCGACATCTCGTTGTCGTTCAGCACGACGAGCAGGTTCTTCTTCTCATGGCCGATATGGTTCATCGCTTCCAGCGCCATGCCGCCGGTAAGCGCGCCGTCGCCGATGACGGCGATGACCCGGTTGTTTTCGCCTTTCAAGTCGCGCGCCATCGCCATGCCCATCGCCGCCGACAGCGACGTGCTGCTGTGCCCCGCTTCCCAGACGTCGTGCTCGCTTTCCGCGCTTTTGACGAAGCCGCACAACCCTTTGTACTTGCGCAGCGTATCGAACCGGTCTTTGCGTCCGGTCAAAATTTTATGTACGTAGGACTGGTGTCCGACGTCGAAAATCAGTTTGTCCTCGGGACTGCGGAACAAATAATGAAGCACGATGGTGAGCTCGACTACCCCTAAATTGGAAGAAAGATGGCCGCCGGTTACCGACAGCTTCTCGATCAAAAACTTGCGGATGTCGGCGGCCAGAACATCGAGTTCCTGGACGCTAAGCTGCTTCAGGTCTTCAGGCCGGTTGATTCGTTCGAGCACGTTTGTTCCCTCGCTTTACGCTGTTCGTTTTTTGCTTGCGTTTCGTGCGGAGCAATCGCAGCTTGAACCGGCGCTCCAGAAAATAGAAGAGCTTGCCGATATAAAGAACGATATCCGTCGCATGATGGATCGAAAACGATTTGCCAAGCGCCTTCCCGCCCACCGTCATCGCCGATACGAGCGCCGTGAACACGACGCTGACCGCCGTGCTAAGCGCGCCGTTGCCGTCGCCGACCGTGCTCATCAGCTTGATTACAACGGCCGCGGTGGCCGCTCCGCTGATGACGCTGGCGACGTCGCCAACCACATCGTTGCAGAAGTTGGAAAAGCGGTCGGCGTTGCGCACGATCTGGATCGCCTGTTTGGCGCCGCGGACGCGCTCGGAAGCCATGCCGTGGAATGGCGCTTCGCTGGCGGCGGCAGCCGCAAGTCCCATCATATCGAACACGATACCGGTAATAACCAGAAAAATGACAATCAGCATGCCCACGCCCCAGCTAACCCCGACCAGAATGGACGTCGAAGCAACCGTGAACAGGCACGCCAACACGAAAGTGACGATTGATATGAAAATGCTCCAGCGAAACGAATTTCGCAGCGAAAATTTCATGCAGCAGATCACCCTTCAGCTAACGCATACTCCGCCTGGCCTTGACATGGCGGATGGCAACAGATCAATCAAATGAGTGGCAGCTTCCTGAGTAAACGCTGTGGCTTAGGTCCAGTAGGTTTTCCCAAGCGAGACACCCTAGCGTCGCCGGAAGGGCGGTTTCCCTTTACGCTCGCCTTGTTGCCGTCTCCGGACATCAGACTGGATTACCACTTAGTCCACACTATAATCCCCAAGAAGCCTCACGGCACGCGAACAGTCTAGGAGTTTTCCTCGGACAGCCCTTGAACCATTCCTTAGCCTCTTTTGCAGGACACGTTTCATGCGGCATCCGGCAACCGTCTTATTGGCCGATAATCCGGTTCCCTACCATCCGCAATCCCCGGTGCCCCACTCAAGGCAGGCTACGCTGCACACAGGTCGTTTTAGTATAAAGAGGATGTCCTTATACAGGTGAGATCCGCGCTTGCAGGTTCATACCCCAAGCCGTAACCGGGCGCTCGGTGGCGCAAAAGCTACGCACTTGGGCCTCCGCGGAAGCAGGGTCAACGCCCACATGCCATTGTGGATCGCCCTACAACCTTAACTCCCAGCATCAGCCCCCGACTGGGCGTCAGAAGCCAACACCAGGAACTTCATCGATGTGCCCTTTGGCGAATTTTTAGGCCCGCCTTCAGAATGGTAGGCCGACTAGAATACTGCGCCACTCAAAGATGGTTCCATTATAACACACGGGACAAAACGTTCTCAATGAAACTTCTTCCGCCCTTGTACCGGGCAGCTGCGATTGCATGTCACCGGTCGCGGTTCACCAGGTAACCGGCAAGCTCCAGCAAACGCCGCGGCTCGCGGAAACCGGCCGCCGCAATCGCATCCGTCGCCTCCTGCGTCAGCTTGCGCACCTTCTCCCGCGAGGTTTCGAGACCGATCAAATACGGATAAGTCACTTTTTTCTGGCGCTCGTCGCTCTTAACTGGCTTGCCGAGCTTGATTTCGTCGCCGACCAGGTCGAGAATGTCGTCCTGAATCTGGAACGCCAGCCCGATGCAACGGCCGAACGTCTCCAGCGCCGCCAGCTGCGCTTCGTTCGCCCCGGCGATATGGCCGCCGGCACGCAGCGAAAAGACGATGAGATCAGCCGTTTTGTGCAGATGGATGAATTCCAGCTCCTCCGGCCTCGTGATGCCTTGCTCGCCGAGCATGTCGGCCGCTTGTCCGCCGACCATGCCGGCGAATCCGGCGCGAACGGCAAGCTCTTCGACGATGGCCAGGCCGCGCTCCGCCGGCAGCCCGCTCTCGCGGAACGCCCGCGCGATCGCGAAGAAGGCGTGCGTCAGCAAACCGTCGCCGGCCAGAATCGCCATCGCTTCGCCGTATACCTTATGGTTCGTTGGCTTGCCGCGGCGGAAGTCGTCGTTGTCCATCGCCGGCAAGTCATCGTGGATGAGCGAATACGTATGCACCATCTCGATCGCGCATGCGACCGGCATGGCCGCCATCTTGCTGCCGCCAAGCGCTTCCGCCGCGGCGATGACAAGAATCGGCCGCAGCCGTTTGCCGCCGGCCATCAGGGAATAGTCCGCCGCGGCGCGCAAAGAGGCGGGAATGTCCCACGAGGCCGGCAAGGCGCCGGCCAGCTCGCGTTCGATTTCCGCCGCCGTATCCGCTATATAGGTTGCTATCGTATCGATGCCGATCCCGTCTTTCACCCTTCGTCCGTCCCCGCTGTAAATGGTTTTTTCGTATAAGTGCCGTTTTCTTCGATCAGCATTTCGATCTTGCGTTCGACGTTCTCCAGCTTGCCGCTGCACAGCTGGGACAGCCGCATGCCTTCCTGGAACAGCTCGATCGCCTGCTCGAGCGGAATGTCGCCGCTCTCGAGCTTGGACACGATCGTCTCCAGCTTGTCCATCGCCTGCTCGAAGCTAAGCTCCTCCGCCTTGGTTTCCTTCGTCACCGGCATTCTCCTCCATTTCCCACACGTGGCAACCGATCATTCCGTCGGTCACGCGCACTCGCACCATATCCCCGATCTGCACGTCGCCAAGCGATTTGATCAGCTTCTTGCGATTGTCGTCGTAGACGAGGCTGTAGCCGCGCTGCATCACCTTCAGCGGGCTGAGCGCGTCGAGCTGGCGCATGCGCGTATCCAGCGCGCTGCCGCTCGCCCGCAGCGCCGCCTGCATCGCCTGCACAAGCTGGCGGCGGTTCGTCTGCGTGCGCTGTCTTGCGGCGGCCAGTTGCTCCTTCGGGCTGTATGCCGACAGGCTGCGCTCGAGCCGCAGCTTGCGCTCCTTGCCGCGCACGTATAACGTCTGCATGCGGTAGCCGAGCTGCTCGCGCAGCCGGTCAAGCCGCTGCGACGGCTGCTGCACGAGCCGCCGCGGCTGGGCCAGCGCCGGCGAACGCACGAGCCGCGCCAGCCGCTCGCGCTGCAGCTGCGCCAGCTTCGCCAGGCTGCGGCGGCTGCGCTGGGCCAGCTGCGCCACTTGCAGGCGCAGCTCGGCCGCGTGCGGCACGGCCAGCTCCGCGGCAGCGGTTGGCGTGGCGGCGCGCAGGTCGGCAACGAAGTCGGCGATCGTGAAGTCGGTCTCGTGGCCAACGGCCGAGATGACGGGGATCGCCGAATGGTAGATCGCGCGCGCCACCGCTTCCTCGTTGAACGCCCACAGCTCTTCGAGCGAGCCGCCGCCGCGGCCGACGATCAGCACGTCGACTTCGGCGCGCTCGTTCATCGTGCGGATCGCCCGCGCGATCGCTGGCGCCGCTTGCGTGCCTTGCACGAGCACCGGATGCAGCAGCACCGGCACGGAAGGAAACCGCCGCTGCAGCGTAATGATGATGTCGCGCACGGCTGCGCCGGTAGGTGACGTAATGACGCCAATCGCCCGCGGGAAGCGCGGAATCGGCCGTTTGCGGTATTCGGCGAACAGTCCCTCCTCGTCGAGCTTCTTCTTCAGTTGCTCATAGGCGAGGTAGAGACTGCCGATGCCGTCCGGCTGCATGTGCGTTACATAAAACTGGTACGCCCCGTCGCGCTCGTACACCGAAATGTTGCCCCGGGCGATCACCTTCGTGCCTTCCTTCGGCAGGAAAGCGAGCCGCTGGTTGTGCGAAGCGAACATAATGCTTTTGACCCGGCTCGCTTCGTCCTTCAGCGTAAAATAGAAGTGGCCGCTCGTATGCCGCGTGAAATTGGAAATTTCCCCGCGCACCCAAACGTCCTGCAAGGTTGCGTCATTTTCAAGTCGGGCCTTGATGTAGCGGGTCAGCTGCTTGACCGACAACACATCCGCATCGTTCACGCGCATGGCGTTCTACCGGTTCGCCGCGCGGCGCGCCGATTGCAGCGTGTTGTTCAGCAGCATCGTAATCGTCATCGGACCGACGCAGCCCGGTACCGGCGTAATAAGGCCGGCTACCTCCGCCGCATCGGCGAAATCGACGTCGCCGCACAGCTTGCCGTCCGCACCGCGGTTCATGCCGACGTCGATGACGACGGCGCCCGGCTTCACATGCTCGCGCTTCACCAGACCGGCGCGGCCGACGGCGCTGATCAGAATATCCGCCTGGCGCGTGATATCCGCCAGGTTCGGCGTGCGCGAATGGCACACCGTTACCGTCGCATGCTCGCGCAACAGCAGCAGCGCCATCGGTTTGCCGACGATGTTGCTGCGGCCGATGACAACGGCATGTTTGCCGGCGAGCGGCACGCCGCACGTATGCAAAATTTCGATCACGCCGGCGGGCGTGCACGGCAGAAACCCTTCCTTGCCCAGCACCAGATTGCCGACGTTAACCGGATGGAAGCAGTCGACATCCTTCTCGGCGGCAATCGTTTCGTTCACTTCTTCTTCGCTGAGCCCCTTCGGCAGCGGCGACTGCACGAGAATGCCGTGAATGCGCGGATCCTCGTTCAGCTTCACGATCAGCGCCAGCAGCTCCGCCTGGCTCGTTGTCGCCGGCAAGCGATAAGCTTCCGACAGCATGCCGGCGTCCTCGCAGGCTTTGATTTTGTTGCGCACGTACACGGCCGAAGCCGGGTCGTCGCCGACGAGAACGACCGCCAAGCCCGGCTGGACGCCGCTTTCCTTCAGCGCCGCCGTCTCCTGCTTGATTCGTTCGCGGCGGCTGGCGACGATTTCTTTTCCATTCACTACTTGTGCCGTCATGGCGTTTCCCTCCGAATAATCGTTCGATTACAGCTGCTTGCTTTTTTGTTTGATGGCATCCAGCTCGCGAATCATTTTGCCCAGGACGCCGTTAACGAACTTGCCCGATTCTTCGGTCCCAAAATGTTTGGCCAAATCGATCGCTTCGTTGACGACGACTTTTGGCGGCACATCGTCGCGGTATATCATTTCGTACGTGGCCAGCCGCAGCACTTCGCGGTCGACTTTCGACAGCCGGTCGATGCGCCAGCTTTTCAAATACTCGCTTAGCAAATCGTCGATCACCAGCTTGTGCTTCAGCGTTCCTTCCACCAGTTCTTCAATATAATGAGGCGTAATTTTTTCGTCGTTCAAGTCGAGCTCCGCCTCGTTCTCGTGCTCGGCTTCTTCGATGGCCATGGCGATCGCATCCCGCGAAGCCCCATCGTTCATTTGCAGGTGGTACAAGCTTTGCAGCGCGATTTCACGCGCCAATCTGCGTCTCATGCGGACGTCCTCCTGTTCGTATTGCGCCAAAACCCGGGGGAAAAGAAGAAGAAACGGCACAACCGTCCGATAGCCCGGACGGTTCCGTTTCCCGCGATACGATGGCCGTGACGCTGGCCGGCATATCCGCCGGTAACGGCCTATCTGAACATGCGCCACTTCTCCGATAACCGTCTCCACAGCTGTTCCGCGTCTTCCAGCAACGATTCCTTCCGGTCGAGCTTCCTTCCGATATGATACCCGATAAAGACGATAAAGGCAAAAATGAGCATGTCCCAAAAGCCGACGATCAGATACAGCAAGCCAAACAAAATGCCGCCCGCCACTCCGATCGTTTTGCCGCGATGGCGCTCCCAAAGCTCGTTCCACATGGCCGGCGCCCACCTCTATTCCACTCTGCTTTTGAACGTATGCGAAGCTTGCGCCACATTGGCCACGTATACGGACACGCTGGCAACCGGAATGCCCGTAATGTCTTCCAGATGGGCTTTCACCGCACGCTGGATTTCTTCCGTCAATTCGGGAATGGACGTTTCGCCGTCCACGAGGGAACGAATGACGATTTCGATGCCGGCGCTGCCGACATTGACGCGCGCGCGCAAATCCTTCAAGCCGCGGGTGCGGCTCGCCGCCTTAAGCGCCAGGTTCTCCACCGTTTCGATCGAGATGCGGATGTCGCCGAACTCCGTACGTTGGTCGATCGACGGCACATTCGAACCGCCGCCGACACGAACCGATATGTAGAACAGCCGGATGCCGATCAGCAGCAGCACGAATACGGCGGCGATGAAAGGAACGGCAGTGTTCATCTCGCTATAGACCTTGTGCATGAACTCCACGGACGAGTCGTAAGAAATGGCGCCGAACGCCGCGAGCAGCAAACATACCGCGCCGGCGATCACCACAACGGTAAATATAAAAAGCAGCAGCCTGTCGATCATTTTCGCCACTACGGCCTGTCCCCTTCCTAATTGGAGGAAACCCCCTGCATATGACGAAGGGGGTTTAAACTTGCGTTATTATTTTACCCGCTGCGACGCGGTTTCGTCTTCTACCAACTTCTCGCTCGTCTTGAAGTGCACGTCGTGAATATGCACGTTCACTTCGACGACGCCGAGGCCGGTCATCGTTTCGATCGCTTGTTTGACGCTGCGTTGGATGTCGCTCGAGACGCGGGGAATTTTGCTGCCGTATTCGATAATGATCGAAACGTCGACAGCCGCTTCCTTCTGCCCAACCTCCACCTTGACGCCTTTGGACAAATTTTTGCGGCCGAGCAGCTCCGCGATGCCGCCGGCGAAACCGCCGCTCATGCCGGCAACGCCTTCCACCTCGATCGTGGCCAGCCCGGCGATCACTTCGATAACTTCAGGCGCGATCTGAATGTTGCCCATGTCCGTCCTAACATAATCGGGTACGATGGTACTCATGCGATTACCTCCCAAAGTCTTCTGGTTACCGGCTGCTTAAGCCCGTACCACATCTTCTTTTCATTACTATATCATTTCGCGACTTTTATGCAAAGTTTCGTTCGGCCGATCCGAGGGAATTGCTTCCAGCCGCCAGAATCAGGAATCCGGATCGTTCACGTCGTGCTCTTCGAGAAACTTGATGTCGAAGTCGCCGCGGATAAACCGCTTGTGCTGCATCAGCTTCTGATGGAACGGAATCGTCGTAAACACGCCGTCGACGGAAAACTCGCTCAGCGCCCGGCGCATGCGGGAAATGGCGTCGTCGCGCGTTTCGCCCCAGACGATCAGCTTGGCGATCATCGAGTCGTACGAAGGCGGAATGACGTAACCGCCGTAAGCCGCGCTGTCGACGCGCACGCCCGGCCCGCCGGCCGGCAAATAAAATTGAATCAGGCCCGGCGACGGCATAAAATTGCGATCCGGATCTTCCGCGTTGATCCGGCATTCGATCGCCCAACCGTTGATGCGCACGTCTTCCTGGGAGAACGATAGCGGTTCCCCTTCGGCGACACGGATCATTTCTTTGATCAGGTCGATGCCGGTAATCATTTCTGTGACGGGATGCTCCACCTGAATGCGGGTGTTCATTTCCATGAAATAAAAGTTGTCGTCCGGGCCGAGCAAAAATTCCAGCGTGCCGGCACCCGAGTAGTCGACGGCCTTGGCCGCACGCACGGCGGCTTCGCCCATTCTGGCGCGCGTCTCCGGCTTCAGCACCGGGCACGGCGCTTCCTCGACCAGCTTCTGCCGGCGCCGCTGCACGGAGCAATCGCGTTCGCCCAGATGGACGACATTGCCGTGCTTGTCGGCGATAATCTGAATTTCAACGTGCTTCATGCCGGTCAAATATTTCTCCAAATAAACGCCGGCGTTGCCGAACGCCTTCTCGGCTTCCTGCTGCGCGGCGGTAATTTGCACGATCAGAGCTTCTTCGTTCTCGGCGATGCGGATGCCTTTGCCTCCTCCGCCAGCCGTCGCTTTAATGATGAGCGGATAACCGATTTGGCGGCCGATCGCAAGCGCATCTTCAACGCTCTCCACCAGGCCGTCCGAGCCCGGAATAACCGGAACGTCGGCTTCTTTCATCGTTTGTTTGGCGACGGACTTGTCGCCCATCCTGCTGATCGCGTCCGGCGACGGACCGATAAATTCGATGTTGCAGCGCTGGCAAATATCGGCGAAATCGGCGTTTTCGGCGAGGAAGCCGTAACCCGGATGAACGCCGTCCGATCCGGTCAGCGTCGCCACGCTCATCAAGTTCGTAAAATTAAGGTAGCTTTCCTTCGACGCGGCCGGGCCGATGCAGTACGCTTCGTCCGCCATCTTCACGTGCAGCGCATCCCGGTCGGCTTCCGAATAAACGGCTACCGTATAAATGCCCATTTCCTTGCACGCCCGGATGATCCGCACGGCGATTTCGCCGCGGTTCGCGATCAATATTTTCTGAAACTTCATCCACTTAACCTCCTGAACGATCGGGCTTGCCGGGGAAAATTAATCCATCTTGACGAGGAACAGCGTTTGGCCGTAATCGACAAGCTGGCCGTTCTCGACGAGAATGTCGACGACTTCCCCTTTTACTTCGGCGGGAATATCGTTCATCAGTTTCATCGCTTCGATGATGCAGACGACCGACTTCTCATGGATTTTGTCGCCGACGGAAACGAACGGAGGAGCGTCTGGAGACGGCGCCTGATAGAAGGTGCCGACCATCGGGGAGACGATTTTATGTAGCTTGGCGTCGTCGATCGGCTTGGCCGCGGGCGTATCCGTTTCGGCGATTGCCTGCACGGCCTGCTGGGGAATAGCCGGCATATAAGACTGCTGTATGTTCGGAACGGAGGAAACGATTACAGACTCGGTTTTGCTCGGTTTGCGAATGGACAGCCGATAGCCTTCGTTCTGAATTTCCAGTTCTTGAAGGGAGGACTGATCCACCAATTTCACCAAATCTTTTATCTCGCTCAGCTTAAACATCGATTTCCATTCACTCCTTAATAAGTTGCGTGCCCAAGGTAATGGTGTCGCGCGTGCTGCCGATCCCCGGCTTGTCCGCGCCTGATGCGGCGAAAACGCCGGGCCTGCTTCGATCGCATAAAATCATTACCGCATTGGGCCGCTCCACAGGTCCAATCGGCAATGATTTTCACCTCTAGCGCCGGGCCTGCTTCGCTGATTGGCTTCGATCGCATAAAATCATTATATCACAATCGGCATTCACACATAAACGGTATTATACCGCAGCAACGCGGAGAATTTCATCCCTTTGGCAAAAAGTTGCGGAGAAACGGGGGCAACGAGCGACCGTCGGGCGGCCGGAGCCGCAACTTTTTGCCGCCGGGCCTCGTTTACGAAAGGAAATCTTTTTGACAGCGATAAGGAGAATTCCTATGCGGAGAATACGAAAACGACCGACACCGGCACAAAAACTTCTTCCTTTGACGCTTTGCGCCGCGCTGCTCGCCCTCCCCTCGCCTTCGGCCCGCGCGCAATCCGCCGAGCTTGCCGTCGGAACGACAATCGGCAGCGTGCTGGCCACCGACATTCGCGCTTACGTGAACGGGGCGGCGATCCGTTCGATGAACATCGGCGGCCAAACGGCCGTTGTCGCGGAAGATTTGCGCCGCGCCGGCTTCGATGTCGCGTGGAACCCGTCGAAGCGGGAAGTGGACATTTATCCGCACCCGGGCAAAAGCGTGATAGCCGCCGAGCTCCCGCCAACCGACGCCATCGTTCCCGGAACGAAACTGGCCGACGTTCTGGCGACGGACATTCATACGGCGGCGCTTGGTCAAATAATCCCGTCGTTCAACATCGGCGGGCAAACGGCGGTTTATTTGCGCGATCTTGCGCCGCTGCTCGGCAAGCTGGAATGGAACGAAACGGCTCGTACGGCTTCGTTCGTTTCGGCGGCGGAAGCGGCTGCCGACCCGCGGACGGGGCTAAGCGCCGCGTATCCGTTCCAGGCGGAGCAGCGAGGGAGCACCCGCTTCTCCGTTCGGTTCGCGGACGACGGCATGTACATCGGCGACCGGCGCATCGGCTACGGGGAAGACGGCCGGCCGATGCTTTCGCTGGCGGCGATGGCCGACTTCATCGGCTACAAGCTCGACAAACGCGCGGACGGCTGGTTTGCAAGCGACGGCACGTACGGGTTCCGGGTCGGCAGCGACCTGGAAACGGCGACGCTTTATTGGTTCGGCGGAAGAAGCGGCGAAACGAAGTTGACGATTCCCGCCAAGGAGCGGGACGGCGAGCTGTATTTGTTCGAATACGACTTGAAGGAATTGTTCGGCTATACCGGCAATTGGGACGGAGACAGCCGGGTGCTGGACATCGATTACGCCGTGTTCGACGTCCGGGATTTCGGCGTGGCCGACCGGCTCGGCAACGGCTGGTACTATGCGGCAAAGGGTCGGCTGTTCGCGCCGCTTACTTCCGATATGCCGATGCTGACAGTAACCGCTTCGGCGAACGGAGGAGCGACGTATCACGGCGGTTCATCGCTGGAGTTGACGGAGCAAAAGACGCCAAGCGGCGCTCCCGTGTACCAATTCGGCTCCGCCGCCCCGATCGAAATCGGCGACAACGAAATTACGGTAGACTACCGGGTGCGCAGCCGCATTTTGTACAGCCAGACGTTTCGGCGAATCATTGCGCCGGAGTCGCTTGATCCGGTGATCAATTATGGCGATTTGCCGTACGGGTTCGGCGACTACAGCGCGATTGCGCTCGACACGCCCATCGGCGGCTTGGCAACAACCGGAGACGGCCGGGTGGAGGTAAAAGGAACGGTGGCGCACGCAGTGGGAAGCGGCTTAATTGCAGCCGTCGAACAATCAGATGGCAATGGAGGCTGGACGGTGCTGGACACGACGGCCATTCCGTTTGACGACGGGCGTTTCGACGCCGTTGTGACGCTTGGTCGCGGCAAAGGGCAGTACCGGGTGACGCTGCGCTCCGCGCTGTCGGTGCCGGCGCCGATCCGCCCCGTCGATCCGTCGATCGACGTCGCGCGGTTCTATGTCGAGTACAGGCGAGACGGCGGTTGGCCGGCAACTGCCAGTCCCCAGCGGGGCCGGGCCGATGCAAAGGAAGGCTGGCCTTGTAAGGGACCCCCCTTGCAAAATAGGCCCTATTTTCTTGTTTATTTCGCCAAAAACGGGCCGTCCATATGAAATAGCCAGTGATTTCACTGGCTATTTCGCTTGAAGTGCCTATTTGAAGACGATCTGAGGCAAATAACCAGTGATTTCACTGGATATTGCAGGCGGGCCACCCGATATGAGGAAAATAGGCCATTTTTCATGGCCTATTTTCGTTGCCGAGCAACAAATCGGACCACCAAGAGCGGCACCCGCCGGCCGGGTGCCGCTCTTCCTTACCGTTTGCCGGTCAAATCGTTGATCGCTTCGCGCGTCTTCTCCAGGTAGTCTACGGCTTGCTCGTAATTTTGGCTGGCGACGCCGAGATACAGGATGTCGATCACGTTCAGTTGGGTGATGCGCGACGACATCGCGCCGCTGCGAATCTCGTTCTCCGTCGACGTAATCAGCAGCGGAATGTCGACAATGCCGCCGAGCGACGTGTTGCCGAGCTTCGTGATGCCGATCGTCGTCGCCCCGCGCTCGCGCGCCCGCTTCATGCCGGCGATGACGTGCTCGGTTTCCCCCGAGTACGAAATGCCGACCGCCACGTCGCGCTTCGTCAGCGTAACGGCGGACGTGAGCTGCAGATGCGGATCGGGGAACGAAAAGCTCGTCTTGTTGATGCGCAGAAACTTGTGCTGCGCGTCCTGCGCGATCAGGTTCGACGCGCCGAGGCCGTAGAAGTACAACCGTTCGGCGCGATGCAGCGCCTCGACCGCCTTCGTCACCATGACAACGTCCAAAATTTTCAGCGTATCGCGAATCGATTGAATGTTGTTATTGGACACCGTCTGCATGATCGTCGCAATCGAATCGTTCGGCGTAATTTCCTGGTAGCCATGCGATTCCCCGCCCTGCTGCAAATCGCCCGCCACCTTGAGCATCAGCTCCTGGTAGCCTTTCAGTCCCATCGATTTGCACAGCCGGATGACCGCCGCCTGGCTGCCGCCGCTGTTTTTGGCCAGCTCCGACACCGACATGCCGATCATGCTTTGCGGATGCGACAAAATGTATTGCGCCACCTTCAACTCGGAAGGGGTGATGCGGTCCATCATTTCCCTCAGCCGGACAAGTCCTCCGTTCATCCCCGTTTCACCTCTCGCACCGCGCCCGGCAAGGGCGGACTGTGATTCAAGCGTGACGCGCCAAACGGCGATTCCTCCGATATGCAGCGACCGCCGGTCTTACATGAAAAATTGCAGGCGCTGGTGAACGCCGCCCGGTCCGACGGCATACGCTTGCGCGCGTTTGAAGCCGTTCACGGCGCCGCGCACGACGGTCAGCGCTTTGTAGTATTCGATGTACGGGAACCCGTACGTTTCGCCGCGGGCAAACGCGAAGCGGTTCAAGCCCTGCACCCACTTCTCGTACGCTTCCTCCGGAATGTCGATGAACACTTCCGGCTCGAAGCCGTACATGTCTTCCCAGTTCTCCGAAAAATACACGCGCTTGACGCCGTGATAAGGCAGTTCGCGGATAAAAGTCGGAATCGCCGCGTAGAAGCGCGCATCCTTGACGATATAATGCGTGTTCTGATGGTCCTTGTGCATGCTTTGCGACCAGTGCGTAATCAGGATGTCCGGCTTCAGCTCGCGGATGATGTCCGCCACCTGGAACTTCACCGTTTCGTCCAGCGGCAGCTCGCCATCCTTATAATCGAGGAAACGCGCGTCGGCGCCGATGATGTGTGCGAATTCGTTCGCCTCTTCGATTTTCTGCTTGGCGTAATCTTCGGCCGACAGCCGCGGATGGCCCTTCTCGCCCGGCGTCAAATGAAGCATCGTCACTTTGTGGCCTTCCATGACGTATTTGGCCAGCGTCGCGCCTGCCGTCAACTCCTGGTCGCCGGCGTGCGCGCCGATCGAAAGAATGTGTTGTTTCGCTTTTTCGCTCATGTAGGTTCGCTCCTGTTCAATTGTAATCGAATCGATCGGTCACTTCAAACCGGAATTCATCATGCCGCGGACGTAGTACTTTTGCAGAAAAATAAAGACGAGCAGGATCGGCACCGTCGCAATGACGAGTCCCGACATGACCAGCGGCTGCGTCAGCGTCGGATCGAGATGGCTCTTGAGCATCTGGATGCCGACCGGCAGCGTCGCCATATCGGCGTTGACGGAGTTCATCAAGAGCGCCCAGATGAATTCGTTCCACGAGCCTATGAATTCGATGATCGCCAGCGTCGACAGCGCAGGAAGCGTCATCGGCAGCACGATCTGGAAAAAAATGCGCAGCTCGCCCGCGCTGTCGATGCGCGCCGCTTCCAGGTAAGCGTCCTCGATGTTCATGATGAATTGCCGCATCAGGAAAATGCCGAAGCCGCTGACGGCGAACGGGACGATCAGCCCAAGCGGGCTTGCCGCCAAACCGCCGACGCCGCCATTGCCCGCAATATCGTTGCCGCCGATCAGCGGGAAATGCACGGTGATGTAATAGTTCGGAATAAAGAACAGAAACGCCGGGAACATCATGGTCGACAAAATGAAGCGGAACACGAGATTTTTGCCCGGGAACCGCAGCTTGGCGAGCGTGTAGCCGGCGAGCGAACTCGTCATCAGCACCAGCAGCGTAATCGACACGGAACGCAGGATGCTGTTCTTGAACAGCAACGAAAGCTTGAGCTGCTCGAACGCCATCCGGTAGTTGTCGAAGACAAAGTGCTCCGGCAGCAGCGTATACTTCAGCCTGGCGTATTCGGACGCGCTCTTGAACGAAGAAAACACCATATCCAGAAACGGGAACACCATCGCAACGGCGCCAAGCGCAATGACGAGATACGAGAGCCAGGGAATTCGGATCGGTTTCATCAGTAGCTCTCCACCCCTCCCTTGCGGAAAAACGCCAGCTGCGCCAGTGTGACGATCAGGATGCAAACGAACAAAATGAACGCTTCCGCACTGGCAAGTCCCCAATTGCCGAACGTAAACGCCTGGTTGTACATTTCCAGGGCGGCGACGTTGGTAGAATCGACCGGTCCGCCGTTTTTGGTCATGACGAGCGTCAGCGTAAACGACTGCAGGCCGCCGATGAACGACGTAATCATCACGAACAGAATCGTCGGGCGGAGCAGCGGGAAGGTGATATTGAAATATTGCCGCCACGGTCCGACGCCTTCAAGCGATGCCGCTTCGTAATAGTCGTGCGGAATCGCCTTCAGCCCGGCGCTCAAAATCAGCGTGGAGCTGCCGATGCCGAGCCAGCCGCCGACGACGATCAGCGAAGCGAGCGACAAATGCGGGTTGTCGAGAAAATTGACCGAATGAAACCCGAGCCCGGTAATGATGCCGTTGATCAGCCCGTTCTGCGGGTTGTACATGTACAGCCAGATGTTGCCGATCGCAACGATCGTCGTGACGGACGGGAGAAAATAAAGCGTGCGCCAAAATCCTTCGAAGCGCAGCCTCGAAATGACGAACGACACGAACAGCGCGCAAATAAACGAGATCGCCACCGTACAGAAGGCGAACGTAAACGTGTTGGTCAAGATCGGATGCAGAAAGTTCGATTTGGCCGAAAAAATTTTCTCGTAGTTTTTCATCCCGACCCATTTCATCGATTCCAGGTCGAAACCGCCCCAGTCGGTAAAACTGATGATCAGGGAAAACACGACGGGTATGACGAGAAAGATGGCGTAAAACAGCAGCACGGGCGACATGAAAGTATAAGCGAGCACGCTTTCCTTTCTCCATCTCCACAGCTTCATGACGATCCCCCCACCTCGGCGGAATGCAAACCGTCAAGGTGGCGCCTTGCCCGGATCGCCACCTCCGACGGTAAACAAACTACTCGTTCAATTTGGCTTCGATGCCGGTGTGCGCTTTGTTAAGCGAATCGGTCGCATTTTGCGTGTCCGTCCACATCGCCTCGATTTGTTTGTACAGAATGTCCTGTACTTCCGACCCCGTCGCCGGGCTTTGCTCTTCGCGCGCATATTGCAGCGCGTCGGTGAACACTTTGGTAATCGGATCGGCTTTCAGCTTATCTTGCACCGCTTGCGATTCCATATCCGGCTTGCGGGTCGAAATCGTGTTGAAAGCGTCGAGCAGGTAGTTGCCTTCGGCGGTCATGTTGTTTTTGATCGGTTTCGTGTTGAGCCATTCCAGGAACTTCCACGCTTCGGCCTGGTGCTTCGATTTGCTGTTGACGCCCCATGCCCAGGTGTAGGCGATCGTGCCGTTCGTTTTGCCGTCCGGCGAAGGCATTGGCGCTGCGCCGACGTTGGCGTAGTCGTCCTTCATCAGCGTTTTCAGCGAACCGGCCCACCAGCCCGCGCCGATCGTCATGCCGACCTGCCCGGCGCCAAAGCCTTTGGTCGCGTTGACGGAAATGTCGGTGATGCCGTTTTTGCCGTACACTTTGCTGTAGAAATCAAACGTCTTTTTGCCGGCGTCGCTGTTCAGGTTCGACTTTTTGAAGTCGTCGCTCAGCAGACCCGAACCGGCGGCGGCCATCATCGCGAAGAACGGCTGATCGACAAGACCGGCGTAGCCGCGCTGGAAGCCAAAGCCTTGCACGGTCGGTTTGCCGGAAGCGTCCTTCTTCTCGATTTTCTTCGCCATTGCCAGCATTTCGTCCCACGTCTTCGGCGGGTTGTCGTAGCCGGCTTCTTTCAGAAGCTTCTTATTATAGAACAATCCGTACGTTTGCACTTCCGTCGGATAACCGAACACTTTGCCGTTCAGCGAAGCGCCTTTGACGGCAGCGGACGGATAGTTCTTCTTGACGTCGTCGACGACGTTCGGCGGCGCTTCGGCGAGCACGTTGTTTTTGGACAACTGGCCGCCCCACAGCGTATAAACGTGCATGATGTCGGCGCCCTGGCCGGCCGATTGTTTCGTCATGATCGTTTTCAACAATTCGCCGAAGTCGACCGGCGTCAGTTTGATCTGGATGCCCGGGTTCTCCGAGTTCCACTGATCGATATATGGCTTGAGCGCCGTTTCGTTGACGCCGACATAGTGCGAAAGCAGCGTCAGTTCGACCGGATCTTTGCTTGTGCCTTTGTTCGAATCGGAGCCGCTCTTCGAGCCGCCGCATGCTGCCAAACTACCCGCCATAACGACGGCCATTCCAAGTGCCAGCGTTTTTTTCATTTTCCCCAACCCTCTCGTCGATTATTTCATTGCCTTGCACATGACGTGGAACGTACGCGTGATCTGGAAGCCGACGCGTTTATACAAATAACCGGCGTTGCTTTCTTCGCCCGTCCAGAGGAACCAGGCGCCGTGCAGGCTTTCCGCCCGCATCGCGGCCAGGCATTCGTAGAGCAGGATTTTGCCGAGCCCTTTGCCTTGCTGCCCCGGGTCGACGCCAAACGGGCCAAACCGCTCGCGAATGCCTTCGTAGCCGCCGTGCAGGCAGAAGCCGACAAGCTTGCCGTTGTCGCGGGCGATCAGAATTTGGCTGAGCGGCAGTCCCTGCAGCACGCCTTCGCGGATCGCACGGCCCCAATCGGCGTTGAACACGTTGTTCGCGAACTGGATCGCTTCATACAAATCGCTGTCCTCGGCACGCCTGAACGTATAGCCTTCGGCTTCCCGCTGCGCCTTCAGCGCCTTGACGTCTTCCGGCACCTCGTAGCCGACGAGCGAATAGTCCATCGCCACCGGCGAATATTGCGTCACGAAGCCAAGCTTCTGCAGCAGCCGGTACCCGTCCGGGTAAGTCGCTTCGTCGACGCCGGGCAAAATGTAATTGGGCGCGTACGAAGAGAAAAATACTTTCTCCTTGCCGTGACCGCGCAGGAACGTCAGCGCGTCCTCCAGCAGCCGGCTGCCGATGCCTTGCTTGCGATGCGCCGGGGCGACGAAGAAGTACGGAATCCAGCCGTTCGCCGGTTCCAGGTTCGTGCCGGCCATCGGAAGCTGGCGGCGAATGGCATAAGCAACGCCGACGATTCGTTCGCCGTCCGTCGCAATCCGCATGCCTTCCGGATCGAAGTTCGCGTCAAGCAGCGTCAGCTTGCGGAACCGAACCGGCGAAATCGGATCTTTGGGCGCCGATTCGTTCCACAGCGGCACGATTTGTTTCTCGTCGCCCGGTTTGTAATGCCGATAATGAATCCCCACCGCAGGTCCCTCCCCTTTGTTCATCAATGTTGGGTGTGTTCAGTCGGTTTCAGCGGTATTGCCGTTCGGCTTCTCGCGTGTTGTCGTTCCCGTCGCATCACCTCCAGCAAGAATGTTCCGTCCGCTATTATTCCCATTCCGTCACGGCGGCCGCCAGCGCGTTGTGAAAAGCGGCTCGAAGGCGCGCAACGGACTTGCTGCGCCCGTAATGGACGCGGTTCGTCAGCAGCACGGCCGTAAGCCCGAGCTCCGGATCGACGTACAGGCTCGTGCCGGTGTAGCCGGTATGGCCAAAGCTCGCCAAGCCGAGCAAGTCGCCGGAAGCGTCGAACTTGTCGCCGCGCAGCGCCCAGCCCAGCCCGCGCTTGCCCGAAGCGAGCGTCGCCGTATGGCAGCGCGTTGCGGCGCGGGCAGCCGCCGGCGACAGCAACGGCGTCGGTTTGCCGCGGCAGGCGTCCAGCCACGCGTCCGCGTACCGGGCGAGATCGCCGGCGGAGGCGAACAAGCCGGCATGCCCGCTGACGCCGCCCAGCGCCGAAGCGTTCTCGTCGTGCACGATGCCGATGCGCGGGCCGCTTTCGTAAGCGTAATGCTCCGTTGCCGCAAGGCGCGGCTTGCGTTCGGCGGCGGGCAAGTATCCGCTTTCAGCCATGCCGAGCGGCTCGAATACATCCCGCCGCGCCGCTTCCGGCAGCGCCAGGCCGGTCAGTTTCTCGATCAACCGCCCGAGCACGATGTAGCCCATGTCGCTGTATACGACCTGCGTGCCGGGTTCATACTCGAGCGGCTGCTCCATGACAAAAGCGTTGATGCGCTCCGGCGACCAGCCGTGGGAATGCATATCCGTGAAGGCCATCAAACCGGACGTGTGCGTCAGCAGTTGGCCAATAGTAACGCTTTCCTTGCCGCCGCCCGCAAATTCCGGCACATGCATCGCAACGGGATCGGATAACGTCGCCTTGCCGCGTTCGATCAGCTTCAGCAGAAGCGGCAGCGTGACGACGACCTTGGTCAGCGAAGCGCAGTCGTATACGGTGTCTTCCGTCGCCGGTATGCGGTTGCCGCCGTAGTCGACCGCAAGGCCGGCCGCATACCGGACGGTTGCCCCGCGGCGGGAGACGACGGCGACGCCGCCGGGAATTTCGCCGCTGGCGATATTGTCGTCGATCAGCCGCAGCGCGGCTTCGACGCCTTCCGGCCGCATGCCCATGCGGCGGGCAGCTTCGGCGTGCGCTTCCTTATGCATGGCCGGCTTCGCGCTCGTAGAGCAGGAACGGCTCCCGCATCTTGCGCCAGACGCGCTCGTCTTCTTCGTAGCGTTCGAGAATGGCGGCCAACCCCGCCTGCTCGTGCAGCGTGCGGCGCACGACATCGCTGCCGGACAGTATGTCGATGAAGCATTTGGCGTCGCTGTTCTCCCGTTTCTGCGGCAGCAGCCAGACGAAGTCGTCCGCATGCATGTCGATCAAATGATGCAGCAAGTGCAGCGAAGTCGCTACGGCGCGGAACGCGGAGCGGTCCGTTACAAACAGCTGCAATCCGTTGCAAAGCGCTCCCTGGTGCTTGGAGAACATCGGCGTAAACGTCACCGGATGGAAAACCGCTCCCGGCAGCTTCAGTCCATTCAGCCGCTTCGCCAGCTTCTCCGCCTGCAGCCACGGGGCGCCGACCATTTCGAACGGTTTCGTCGTGCCGCGGCCTTCGGACAAATTCGTTCCTTCAAATAAACAGTTGCCGGCATAGACGCGCACCGTATCCATCGTCGGCATATTCGGCGACGGCAGCAGCCACGGCAGCCCCGTATCCGGGTATTCCATCTTCGGCTCCCAGCCGGACAGGCGCACGACGTGCAGCCGGCACGGCTTCTCCATCTGCGCCTGCACGAGCGTGGCGAATTCGCCGATCGTCAGGCCGGTGCGATACGGCACGCGCCATGCCCCTACCATGGAATGGAACGCGTCTTCCAGGAAGCCGCCTTCCACCTCGTACCCGCCGGTCGGATTCGGCCGGTCGAGCACGATCACTTCCTTGCCATGTTCGGCGCAGGCTTGCATCACATAAACGAGTGTCGTCAAATACGTGTAGAACCGGACGCCCAAATCCTGAATATCGAATACGACGGCGTCGACACTCGCCAGCATGGAGGCCGTCGGCTTGCGATGAACGCCGTACAGGCTGTACACCGGCAGCCCCGTTCCGGCATCGGTTTCATCCTCGAACAACAGCCCCGCCTGCCGCTCGCCGCGAATGCCGTGCTCGCAGGCGAACAAGGCGGTCAGCTGCGCGTCCGGCAAGGCGGCGCAAATGTCGATCGTCGAACGAAAATCCGATGCGATGCCCGTCGGGTTGGTCAGCAGGCCGATTCGTTTGCCCGCCGCAATGCGGTCTTGCCCAAGCGCCAAGCGATCCGCGCCCGTTAATACGTTCCCCGCCATAGTTCCCTCCGCTCCGGCGCCGTTGCCAGCCTGCGCCTTTGTCGTCCAAGTTGTTGGTTCCGGCTGCTTTACACAACCTTCAAGTTTCCGTTGACCGTATTATAAGCCGACCAAAATAATATTTCAAGATAGAAATTTTTTTTGAAATATAATTTCTTATTGAACCATTGTTTCACTGTCATTCAAGGCAAAGCCAATTTCCCCATTACCGTTGCCGCAGTTGCACCCGTTACGGCAGGCAGCGTATTCGGCACGCCGTGAATCGTATCGTTCGCCAATAAGGCGAACGCTATCGCTTCCTTCGCGTCCCCCGAAATGCCCAGCTCATCCGATGTATAAAGACGAAGCTCCGGCAGCAGCTTCGCCAGCATGCCCATCATTGCCGGATTGCGGGCCCCGCCGCCGGACACGATAACTTCAGCAACTTCGTGCCGCGGCAAAATAAAATCGCGATAGCTTCGCGCAATCGCATGCGCCGTAAACGCCGTAAACGTCGCCGCCGTATCGCGGGCGTCCAGCCCTTTGGCGGCGGCGCGTTCCAGCCACTGGCGGGCAACCGCTTCGCCGAACGTTTCCCGGCCGGTCGTCTTGGGCGGTTTGGCAGAAAAATAGGGATGGCGCATAAATTGTTCGACCAGTTCCGCGTCGACCGTTCCGGCGGCTGCCCAGCCGCCGTCCTTGTCATACGACATTGCGCCCCCGGACAACGCGACAATCGCCTGGTCGAGCATCATGTTGCCGGGACCGGTATCGAACGCGGTCACAGCCGCTGCGTCGGCCCCCGCCGGAATAACGGCGCAGTTGCCGATGCCGCCGATGTTCTGCACGATGCGGCCAAGGCGCGGATGGCGGAACAGCAAGTAGTCGGCATAAGGAGTCAGCGGCGCGCCCAAACCGCCGGCCGCCATGTCCGCGGGTCTGAAGTCGCCGACCGTGGGCACTCCCGTCAGTTTGGCGATGAACGAAATGTCGCCGATTTGCAGCGTCGAACGTTCGCAGAACGGCACGCCGCCCTCCAGGACCGGCTGGTGCCACACCGTTTGGCCATGCGAGCCGATAAAATCGATTTCGTCCGGGCGAAGGCCGGCCATTGCCGCCGCTTCCAGCGCGGCTGCCGCAAACCGTTTGGCCAAATGCACATTCATCGAACACAGCGCCTGCGCGTCGGCACCGCCCGGCTTGCACAGCGCCTTCAATTGGTCGCGCAGCGCGACATCGTAGGCGACGGTATAGAAGGCGATGCATTCCGCTTCCGCGTCGATTCCCGTTCCGGTCAACCGGACGACGGCGGCGTCGATGCCGTCAAGCGACGTGCCGGACATGAGGCCGATTGCCGTTTTCACTCGTTTGCAAGCCAATTTGCCGATCAGGTCAAGCATGTTGAATCCCCTCCCAACGTCAGTATATCGTTACGAAATATTTTTTCAAATATTTTATCAATCATAAATTTTCATTTTACAAACAAATGCGTTATCGTATATACTTGGCTCAGCGAAAAGAAGGTATTCTTCCTGAGCGTTGAAAGGCTGTGAATCCGGAATGATCATGACCATCGGCATCGACGGCGGCGGCACCAAAACCGAAGCGGTATTGTCCGACAGCCGCGGCGCTATTATTCATCGCCTGACATTCGGCGCGACGAACCCGCACGCCGTTACATTCGAAACGGCGGAGAAGCGGCTTGCTGAAGCGGCGGAAGCGATGTTCGCTTATGCGGAATCGCTGCCGGACGAACCGGCGGTCCCGGCGATATGCCTCGGCGTCGCCGGCGTCGCCCGCCGCGAAGAAATCGACCGCATCGCCGACTCCGTCTCCGCGCAGCTTGCCGCAAAAGGCCGCGACGCCCGCGTCTTCGTGCGCAGCGACGCCGACATCGCGCTGATGGCGGCGCACGGCAAGCCGAGCGGACTGATCGCGATCGCCGGCACCGGCTCGATCGTCTACGGCGTCGCGGCGGACGGTTCCCGCTACCGCGTCGGCGGCTGGGGACACCTGCTCGGCGACGAAGGCAGCGGTTACGCCATCGGGCGGCGCACGCTGCAGGCGGTGATGCAAAGCTTCGACGGCGTGCTGCCGGAGACGGCGCTGACGCCGCTCGTGCTGCGCAAATGCGCTCTCCATTCCAGCGACGAACTGAAACATTATGTATACCGGCCTGCGTTCGGCAAAGCGGAAATCGCCGCCTTCGCCGAGCTGTGCATCGAAGCGGGCGAGGCGGACGACGCCGTTGCGGCTGCGATTCTGAAGCGCTCTGCGGAGGAGCTCGCGGTCTGCGTGCTGACGATTCGGCGCAAGCATCCGGATTTTGCGCACGCGCCGGTCGGCGCGGCCGGATCGATGTTCCGCCACAGCGCCTATTACCGCGCCTGCTTCACTGCACGTCACGATGCGGAAGCGGCTGAGGCCCCGCTCGTTCTGTCGGATCGGTCCCCCGCGCTCGGAGCCGCACTGCTTGCGCGTATGCTCGCCGAAGCGGCGGACGGTACGGCCCTGTAGCGCGATTCCGGCTCACGGCCGACACCAACGACACCAGCCTGGTTTAACGGAGGAAGCAAGATGAACGACATCATCGATTTACTGACAACCGAACAACGCAATGACCATACGCTTCATATCGACGCCCAATCGACCGAACAAATCATGCGCCTGATCAACGACGAAGACCGGCTTGTGGCGGACATCGTGCAAGCGTGCATTCCGCAAATCGCGCAAGCCGCCGACCTGATCATCGCTTCGTTTCGGCGTCAGGGCCGCCTGTTTTATTTTGGCGCCGGCACGAGCGGACGACTCGGCATTCTCGACGCTTCGGAATGCCCGCCCACGTTCGGCACCGATCCGAAAATGGTGCAGGGCGTGATCGCCGGCGGGCTGCAGGCGATCCACGAAGCGGTCGAAGGCGCGGAAGACAGCGCTGCGCTAGGCGCCGCCGACGTCGACAACAACGGCGTCACCGCCCGCGATGTCGTCGTCGGCATCGCCGCCAGCGGCCGCACGCCGTACGTGCTCGGCGCGATGGAGCGCGCCCGGGCGCTCGGCGCCTCCGTCGTTGGCGTCAGCAACAATGCCGGCACGCCGATGAGCGGTTTCGCCGACGTGATGATCGAAGCCGTCGTCGGCCCCGAAGCGATTATGGGCTCGACGCGGATGAAGGCGGGCACGGCGCAGAAGCTGATTCTCAACATGCTGACGACCGGCTCGATGATTCGCATGGGCAAGGTGTACGGCAATTTGATGGTCGACTTGCAGCCGTCCAACGAGAAGCTTGTCATCCGTTCGAAACGCATCGCCAAACTCGCCACAGGCGCGGAGGACGAAGCGGTCGAAGCGGCGCTGGAAGCGGCGGACGGCCATGTCAAAACCGCCATCGTCATGCTGCTTTCCGGCACCGGCGCGACGGAAGCGCGCGAGCTTCTGCAGCAATCGCAAGGCTTTGTCGTCAAGGCGCTGGAGCTTGCTAACGGCAACAGGCAAGGGTGAAATATCTCCTGCCTCGGCCTCTCGAGTGGTAAACTGGAATGGATCCGGCGCCGGCTGTTCGTCCGGGCCGGAATTAGCGGTCCTTATCGTCTGGAGGAGATCAGGTTATGGCGGAAATTCGTTTGGTGGCGGCGGAGGAAATGGCGGAGGCGATCCGCGGGTCCGACGCCGTCTTTCGCGATGCGGAGCAAATTTCGATGGGGGCTGCTTTCCCGGCCGTTTTTTCGCCGGCGCTTTCGCAATCGTTCGGCGCTTATGAGGACGGCAAGCTCGTTTCGTTCATGGGACTCGTCCCCGCTGTACTGCGCATCGGGGACGCGCGAGTGCCGATGTATTCGCTCGGTTCGGTGTATACGCTGCCGGACTTCCGCGGACACGGTTATGCCGGGGACATTCTGCAGGCGATCAAAGCGCATGTCCGTGCGTCCGGCGGGGCGCTTGTTTACGTGTCCGGCGACCGTTCATTGTACACGCGCAACCAGTGCCACCCGTTCGGCGCGATCGATCGTTGCGCAATCGGAGCGGCACAGGCGGAAGGGCTGCTTCAAGCCGGCGCAGCCGCAGGTTTTGCCGTTCGCGAGATGGCGCCGACGGATTGGATGTACGTGTCCGAGCTGGCGGCGGCGCGCCGCGTCGCTTACGAGCAAAGCGTTCGCGAGCTGGCCGAGCTGATCGCCAGCGAAGCGTATGCCAGCTGCCTGAAGCTGCGGCATCGTACGCTTGTCGCAACGAAAGACGGCCGCGTCGCCGCCTTCGCCGTTGTGGCCACGCCGGACGAACGCGGCAGCAAACGCACGCCGCTTGCCGTCGAATGGGCGGGCGATGCCGTTGCGGTGGCCGCGATTTTGGGCCATGCCGCGACGGCGTACGGGCTGCCGCAGCTCGATGTGCCGGTTGCCTGGCACGAACGGGAACTGGCGGCGGCACTCGCGGGTGTGCCTTCTGCCGCAGGCCGCAATCTTGGCACGGTCCACGTTGCGGACGCCGAGCGGCTGTTTGCGTGCCTTGCGCCTTACTGGCGCACGAGCATCGCCGATCCGACTGAGCTGCCGCACGTGCGCACGCTGCCGGATCATCGTTATGCGCTGACGGCGGCTGACGGACGGACGTTCGAGCTCGACTCCGCATCTCTTGTGTCGCTGCTGTTCGATCCGATGCCGTCGCTGCCGGCGGTGCCGGAAGCGCGCGCCGCGATGCTCGGCCCGTTCCCTGTGCCGCTGCCGTATGCCGGCGGGCTTAATTACGTTTGACCTCATGACGGGAAAAACGATTTGATTCGAGGAGGCTCGTCTCTTCATGACGGAACAGGAACAGGCGGCGCTGCCGTTCGGGCTGCGCCCCGTCATCAATGCCGCCGGCACGATGACGTATCTCGGCGCTTCGCGCGTCGCCCCGCGCGTCATCGACGCCATGTCGCGCGTGCTGCCGGCGTTCGTCAACATGAGCGACTTGCAGCGGCGGGCCAGCCGCGTCATCGCCCGGGCGACGGGCGGCGAAGCCGGCTGCGTTACGGCCAGCGCGGCGGCGGGCATCTCCGTCGCCGTTGCGGCATGTATGACCGGCGACGATTTGTATCGGATCGAACAACTGCCGGACACGCTGGACGGCAAGAGCGAAGTAATCGTGCAGAAAGGCCATGTCGTCGGCTACGGCGCTTCTTTGTCGCAGGCGATCCGGCTAACCGGCGCGACGTGCATTGAGATCGGCGCCGTCAGCGGCTGCGCCGGCTATCAACTGCGCGGCGCGATCAACGAACGTACGGCCGCTGTCGTTTATGTCGTGTCGCACCATACCGTGCAAACCGGCATGATCGGCTTGCGCGACTGCTGCGCGATGGCGGCGGAATACGGCGTGCCGGTCATTGTCGACGCCGCCTCTGAGTACGATTTGACCGGCTTTCTCGCCGCCGGCGCGGCGCTTGCGATCTACAGCGGCCACAAGTTTCTCGGCGGGCCGACTAGCGGCATCATCGCCGGGCGCAAGCCGCTGGTCCGCACCTGCTACATGCAGGAAAAAGGCATCGGCCGCGGCATGAAAGTCGGCAAGGAAAGCATCGTCGGCGCGATGGAAGCGCTCGAGGCGTGGCTTGCGCGCGACGCGGACGCGATCCGGGCCGCCGAGGAGGCGCGGATCGCCCGCGCGGAGCAAACGCTCGGCGCGCTGGAAGGCATGCGCGTCTTCCGGATTGCCGACCCGACGGGCAATCCGATTGTGCGGCTCGCCGTTGCGCCGGACCCGCTGCGCTGCGGGCTCGACGCGTCGGCGCTGAGCCGGCTGCTGGCCGCAGGCGAACCGTCGGTGCGGGTGCGCGCCCATGAAGCCGAGCTCGGCTATTTCCAGCTCGATCCGTGCAATGTGACGGACGAAGAAATGGACGTCGTCTGCGCGCGCATCGCCGAATTGGTGCGCGGCGAGCGAAGCAAAACGTCGGGGGCGGCTCCGACCGCCCCTACGCCTGCCGACGCGGCGCTGGCCGATTTGCTTCGCTGGCCGGACTAAAGGAGGAATTCGTTTGCCCGCTTTACTATTGAAACAGGCGACGCTGTTCGGCTTCGGGCTCGGCGGCGCATCCGCTGCCGAACCGGCTTCCGCCGTCGACATCCTGATCGACGAGCGTGGTTTCGTCGCCGCCGTCGGGCCAACCCTTGCGCCGCCGGCCGGCGCCGAAGTCATTGACTTGCGCGGCTGCCATCTGTCGCCCGGCTGGATCGACATGCACGCGCACGTATACGACGGCGTCTCCAACATTGGCTTGAACCCGGACGACATCGGCCCGGCTACCGGCGTCACCGGCATCGTCGATGCGGGCAGCGCGGGCGCCGCCAATTACGCCGGGCTGCGCGATTATGTCATCGCCCCGCGGCCTTATCCGATCGTCGCTTTCCTTAATGTCGGCCTGATCGGGCTGACTTACGCCAGCCAGGTGAGCGAGCTCGACAGCATGGACAAGCTGAATGTCGACCGGCTGCTCGCCTGCATCGATGCCAACCGCGATACGATCAAAGGCATCAAGCTGCGGGCGAGCGGCGTCATCCTGCGCGGCTGGGGCATCGACATCGTCAAGCTGGCCCGCCGAGCCGCCGACGAAGCCGATCTGCCGCTGATGATTCATGTCGGAGAACCGCTGCCGCTGCTCGAGGACATCCTCGACGTGCTCGCCGAAGGCGACATCGTGACGCATATTTACCATGGCAAACGGTTCGGCCTGTTCAACCGGCGCGGCCTTATCCCGCAGGCGGAACGCGCCCGCGAGCGCGGCGTGCTGTTCGACGTCGGCCACGGCGCCGCCAGCTTCAGCTTCGCCGTCGCCGAACGTGCGATCGCGCTTGGCTTCACGCCGCACACGATCGGCACCGACCTGCACGCGCGCAACATCGGCGGCCCCGTCTGGGACATGCCGGCGACGATGTCCAAGCTGCTGGCCGCCGGCCTGCCGCTGGCCGACGTGATTCGCGCGTCGTCGACCGTGCCGGCCGGGCTGCTCGGGCTTGAAACATACGCGAACGGCCTGATCGGCGCACCCGCCCGCTTCACTGCCTTCGACCTGACGCACGAGCCGGTCGAGGTCGCCGATTCCGAAGGTGTCGCGCGTACGCTGCGCACGTTCATCCGGCCGCGGGCCGCGATCGTCGGCGCCCGCCACTGGCGCGCGGAAAGCCGGCTGCTGCGCTGTTCGAAATAAGTCATGTTTAATTGGCTATTGCGCCAAAATGAGCGGACAGTAAAGAAATAACCAGTGATTTCACTGGTTATTTTCGTAGAAACAGGCCAGTTCGGGGCCGTTTAGTCGAAATAGCCAGCGTTTTCGCTGGCTATTTCGAACGAAGCGAGGAAAATGAGGCAAATAAGCCATTTTTCACGGCCTATTTTGCGAGGAGACTCGTTCGGGAACGCTTCAAGCGCTATTCCTGGCCTCCCCGACGAGGGCTGGCGAACTTTTTCACCACGGCCGCTCCAGAAAATCCGTCTCAACGACGGGCAACGACGCATCCTGCGGGATACGAAACGTTTTGATTTCGCAAGGACCAAACTCCGCCTCGATGACACGGTTCCATATCGGCAGCGTCACTTTCGCCCGGGTTGCGGTATGGTTCGTCTCATAACAGCGGACAATCAAATCTTCATTGTCCTCCGCCTTCTTCATCGCACTGACGATAATATTGTCCCGATCAACGGCAATATAACTGTCTTGCTGCGGCAAATCTCCCGGATGATACGTTTCGATCACCGGAATGGGCGGCTGGTTCAGTTCAGCCGCACGTTTGACGGTTCCGGCCTGCCTCCAGTCTCCCTCATGCGGCAGCAGCACATACGTGAAATGCTGGATGCCTTGATCCATAAACGTATAATAGCCATCCGGATCCGGAACCTCGCCCGCATCATGGGCATAGATCGGGCTGCGCAGGACAGTCATGTTCATGTTGGGACCATGCGCGTCAAACGAATATTTCCCATCGTTCAGGATACTCAACCCATAAAGCAAAGCGCCGCCGTTCGCCGTTCCGGACTGATCGAACCAGCTTAGTCCCGGCACCTCGTCTCCGTTGTTTGTTCGTTCTATCGTGCCATACGGAATTTCGTACGTCGTTTTATCCGTATCGATGTTGACCGGAAATCGCAGTTTCAGCATCTTCCACTGCTCTCGCCAATCGACCGTCACGTTTACTTCCACATGATTCAGCTCTTTGTATAAGGTAAAATGCTGGATGACACGGGACCCGCCGTATGCGGACTCCACCCGGATCACCGATTTCACCGGGCCGTGTTCCACCCTGCGCACCCGGGTCGCAGTAAACGTTCCGATTTCCTGCTCGAATCGCTCCACGCCGTGACTCCAGGTATCGCTAAGATCCTCGATAACTACCGGCTGCGCCGCCGGCCCGCGAAACAGCTCCACCTGCTTCCGCTTGTCGAACAGATTCGTCATCCATCCCGTGCGCGGGTCAAGCTCCAGGCGCAACCCGTCGTTTTCCATCCGATGATCGGTCGCATCGACCGGGGAAAACGCGATTAAAGCGCCAACTGGATTCGCCGAAACGACCCGATATGTCCGGTAGCCTAACGCCGGCAGCTCGGCAATAAAGCTCAACCGCTGCCGCCAGACGGTGGAAGACGACGATTTGACCCGCTGGATCGGAACTTGCTTCCCGTCTTCGTCCAGCAAAAGATCGGTATCGATAAAGCTGTGAAACTCGCGGCCATACCCAAAGTGGCCGAATTCCAGCTCCACGTTAGTTTTCGTCGGCCACGAATGCGGATTAAACACCACGATCGGTTTCATCCGCTCTTCGGGATCGATCCGGATGCGCCATGAAATCGATTGCAGCGCGTCGTTGAGCGCCCGTCCCGCAATGGCGTTCGCTTCGCCGTACGAGTCGCGGGCATCCTGCTCGTATACGGCTTCGATGGCAGAGCCGGGCAATATATCGTGAAATTGGTTGAACAACACGTTTTTCCATGCCTGCCCCATTCGGTCCGGATACAACTGACCGGTGACTTGCTCAGCAACGATCGCATATTTTTCTGTGGCAACCAGCAGTTGTTCGGCTTTGCGGTTCCAACGCTTCACGTCGGATTGCACGCTGTAGCAGCCTTTCGCGTGCATCTGCAGCTCATCGCGAAGAATGGGAATCCCTTCTCTGTCCACCTGCGCAAAATAGCGATCGGGGGAACTGAACACAAGCTCCGGATAGCGAGAATCCTCGTTCCATTTCATAATCGCTTCGATATTTTGTTTGGTCGGGCCTCCGCCATGATTGCCCACGCCGAAAAACAGCAGTTGGTCATGCCGCGAAGATCGTTCCAGCTTGTGTTTGACGTAATAGTCCAAGGCCGCTTCGAACGCCCCCGGAATCTCTCCCATCGAAAGATGGGTGTAAAATGGAATGCGATGCGCGAGTACGCGGGATCCGTCGTCCGATTCCCACCAGAACAGGTCCGTTGCCAGCCGCTTTTCATGTTCGCCGGGCCGCATGAACACATAGCGGTCCATCCCGCTTTTTTGCAATAGCTGCGGCAGCATCGCATGGTGCCCGAAGCTGTCGACATTGTAGCCAACCGTGCACAGGACCCCGAATTTCTCCTGAAAATAGCGCTGCCCGTACAACCCCTGACGCACGAACGACTCCCCGCCCGGCAAGTTGCAGTCCGCCTGCACCCACCAGCCGCCGCACAACACCCAGCGCCCCTCGGCTACGCGCTGCCTGATTTCCTGAAACATGCGAGGCTCGTTATTTTCGATCCATTCATAGATCGCCGCGGTGCTTGACGTGAAAATAAAATCCTCATATTCCATCATCCGGTCCAGTGCGGAACGAAACGTCGCTTTCACCTCCTGGAAGCCTTCCTGCCACCGCCACAGCCATACCGGATCCAAATGAGCGTTGCCGATCATATGAAGCTTCTTCTTATTCACAATAAACGTCTCCATTCAATCAGATTCGTTTCAACCATTGCTTGTTCCTCTACTATAATTGTATTTTATAATAAGACAAGGCATGACAAGGAGGAAATTTTGCCAATGATCCGCAATTCAAGCGATCTTAATCGAGTCAACATTATCAATTTTATTCGCGGTGTCGAACCTCGACTGCCGATGGATCTGCTGGAGCCGGTACGTGAGCAGATCGCGCTCGTTCAGCGTCACGGCTTAAGCGCTTCCTGGCTCATCCAGTACGATGCGCTCATCGACCCGGCCTTTGCCGGTTATTTGCGCGAGCATCTCGACAACCGCCAGGAAATTGGCGCCTGGTTCGAGGTCGTGCAGCCGCTGGCGGAACAAGCGGGCATTCCATGGAGAGGGCGGTTCCCGTGGGATTGGCATGCTCACGTCGGTTTTTCGGTCGGCTACTCGCCCGCGGAGCGGGAGCGGCTGGCCGATGTGTTCATGGACGAGTTCAGAGCGCAGTTCGGCCGCTATCCGCAATCCGTCGGTTCGTGGTTTATCGACGCGCACCTGCTTGGTTACCTCGCCGACCGTTACGGTATCGTCGCCTCCTGCAACTGCAAAGATCAATGGGGAACGGACGGCTATACCCTCTGGGGCGGGTACTACAATCAAGCCTACTATCCGAGCCGCTTCAACGGCTTTATGCCGGCTCAAACCGCTGCCAACCAGATCCCGGTTCCGGTCTTCCGCATGCTCGGCAGCGACCCGATCTACCAATACGACGCCAATGTCGGCGAGAACGGTCAAGGCGTCGTGACGCTGGAGCCGGTTTATACGGGCAGCGGCGGTGGCGGCGGCATCCCGGAATGGGTGCGCTGGTTTTTTGACGTCAATTTCCGCGAGGACCAAGTTTCGTTCGGTTATGCCCAGGTCGGCCAGGAAAATTCGTTTGGCTGGGAGCTGATGAAGAACGGGCTGATCGATCAGGTTGAGCTTCTTGCAGAGTGGCAAACGGCCGGCAAGCTGACGGTGGAAACGTTGGCCGAATCGGCTCGCCGCTACAAGGAGCAATACACAGTGACTCCCGCTTCCTCCATCTGCGCCCTGCACGACTGGAAACAGGAAGAGCGCCAATCCGTCTGGTTCAACAATCGCAACTACCGGCTCAATCTGTTCCGCGAGCGCAACACCGTCCGGATTCGCGACATTCATCTGTTCGACGAAACCTACGCGGAACGATACTTGCGCGACGTATGCGAAACGAAGGACTGCATTTACGACACGCTGCCGGTTCTGGACGGAGCGCGCTGGAGCGGCAATTCCATCCTGGCCGGCATCGAACCGCACGTAACCGACGAGCGCGGCGCATCCGTTCCGGCATCCGTCCGCTCGCTGCGGGTGGACGAATCCGTACCGGAGCAACTCGCCATCATACTCGGCATCGAAAACGGAGCTTCGGCCGGCGGTACGCTGGCGATCACATGCGCGGAAACCGGCATCACGATCCGTTCCGACTTCACGGGATGGGAATTGCCGATGAAATGGGCCACAACGCCGGAGCTGCCGGAGATCCGGGGTCGGAACGACGGTTTGCGTTACATTTACAACGGACATTCCTATTTCCTCGAATGCAAGGACGGCATTCTAATTACGCGTGTGCCACTGTCAAACGATCCTGCAGGCAAGCCGTTGTCCGCACAATACGTGCTCCGTCCGAACGGCAGGGAGCTGACGCTTGCGCTCAACAGGGGGAACTAATCGCAATTTTTCCCACCGCTTGACGGGAGCACGGCAAACGCATACAATAGCGATACTTTTCCACGGGAGGTCCAAAGCATGCTGCGCACAATGCTCCATCGGCGAAAAAGCGTCATCCTCACCTGGACGCTTTCCTATGCTGCCGTATTGCTGCTGCCGCTGGCCATCAGCTTGTTCGTCTACTTCGTCTCCAGCCGGACGCTGGAGAGCGAAATTCACCAGGCGAACCGTTCGCTGCTCAGCCAGGTGCGGGAAGTGGCCGACGGCTATTTCCAGTCGATGGAGCGGCTCAGTTTTGAGATGACGTGGAACGTGCGCATCCAGGACCTGCTTTATTCCGGCAAATACTCCTCCTACCCGGAAGAATACCCGTACGATTTATTCGTCATTTCGAAAGATATGTCCCGCTACAAAGATGCGTATAAATCGGTCGACCTGTTCTATTTGTACCTGAAGAAAGACAATACCGTCGTCATGCCGACGCTGGTCCGCGAAGGCCAATATGCGTTCAACCTGCTGCACAAGGTGCCGGGGTTCAGCTACGAGGCGTGGCAGGAAATCGTCCGCCTCGACGACTTCAAAGGCTACCTGCCGATGACGCGTATCACCGAAGACGGCAAGCAGCGGGCTACGATTGCCTTCATTACAAGCTACAAGCCGGACAAGGAAACATCTCCCGCGGTCAACGTCGTCATGATCGACGCCTCCCGCATCGTCGGAGCGATCGAAAACGTGGAGCTGTTCAGCAAAGGCCATGTGTTCATCGTCGACGAGTCGCGCCATGTGCTGGTTTCGAACAACGGGGCCGATGCGGCGGCGGCGCGTATCCCCTACGAGCAAATGACCGATCCTTCCGGCTCCGACTACATGACGGTCGACGGCAAAAAGTACGAATTGCTATATTTGAAATCGGCTACCTCCCCATCGCTCACCTACGTCTCGATGATCCCGAGCGGACTGTACTGGCAGAAGGCCAAGCTCGTCCGCAACCTGACGATGATTTGCTCCGCGATCAGCCTGCTCGGCGGCGCGCTCATCGCCCTGTTCTTCCTGCGCAAAAATTACAATCCCGTCCGCCGGCTCGTCCAGGCGCTGTCCGGCAAGTCGGGCATCGGCTACGGCAAGGAAACCGACGAATTCCAGTTCATTCAGAACGCATACGACAACACCGCGGCCAAAATGGATACCGTCCTGCTGCAGATGGAGCAGCAGCGTCATGCGCTTCGCTCCAACTTCATCGCCCGGCTGCTGAAAGGCAGGTTCGACGAACGCATTCCGATCGACGAATCGCTCGCCACCTTCGACATGCATTTCGACTCCGACGATTTTGCCGTTATGCTGCTTTATCTGGAATCCGGCGACGAATTTTACAGCCGCGTCGAAACGACGGCCCCGGTCGACAAACGCAAGCTGCTCCAGTTTATCGTCACCAATGTGATGGAGGAGCTCGCAAGCCGGCACCATCTGGGCTACGTCGCGGAGATGGACGATACGTTCGCCTGCCTGATCAACTTGCGCGGAACGGAATCGCCGGAAGACCGCGCCGCCGAGCTGCGGCACATCGCCCAGGAGGCGAACCGTTTTCTGACCGACCATTACCGGCTCGTCTTTACGTTTTCGCTCAGCGGCATTCACCGCGATGCGAGCCGCATTCCCGCTGCTTACGCCGAAGCGCTCGACGCAATGGAATACAAGCTCGTGATGGGCGCCAAAGATGTGTTCAGCTTCGAGGACGTGCGGCGGCAGACGGCGGCGGACAACGAGCCGGGCTTTTATTATCCGCTGCAAGTGGAGCAGCAGCTCATCAACGCGATGAAAATCGGCGACTACGACAAAGGAAAAGCGACGCTGGACGGCATTTTCGAGCAAAATTTCCACCGCCCGGCCGTATCGATCGCATACGCCCGCTGCCTGATGGTTAACCTAGCCAGTACCATGATCAAAACGGTCGGCGAAATCGGCAGCGTGCAGGACAGCTTCCTCGTGCAGCACCCGAAACGGATCGAACGGTTCCTCGCCTGCCGCACGATCCAGGAAATGCAGGAGCAGTTGACGTCGCTGCTCGGCACGGTGTGCGAGTACACGGCGGAGCGCAGAAAACAGCATATGCAGGAATCGAAGGCGCAGGCGATGGACAAACGCATCCGCGCCATCGTCGAGCTGATCGACCGCACCTATATGAACGTGAACCTTAACATTTCGTTGATCGGCGATCATTTCGACATGAAGCCGGCCTACTTGTCCAAGCTGTTCAAGGACCATACCGGCGAAGGGCTGCTCGACCACATCAACCGCACGCGGATCGCGCATGCCAAACGGCTGATGGCCGCCAGCCACCGCAACGTTAATGAACTGTACGCCGAAGTCGGCTTCAACGATGTGAATGCTTTTATCCGCATGTTCAAAAAATATGAAGGCATCACACCCGGCAAATTCCGCGAAACCGTTTCGGATTCGTAGCTTGTTTGGTGCAAATTGTTCAATTACGCGATGCGATTGGCGATTTTGCCGATTGCGTCGCTCCTGTCTACGCGCCAACGGGCATGGATGCGTCCGGAGCCGGCAAAAAAATACGCGATCGTATTGTCCGTTTTGTTGATCGTGGCGGAATAATTCGCGATCGGTTTGGCGATTTTCCCCGATTGAGCAATTGTAAACGCTGTCATACGATGGACCCAAGAGATCGCCAGCCGGTCTCGACCACACCGGATCATACCGGATATTCGAAGGAGGGCATCCATTTGAAACAGAAACGAATCGGAACCGCACTCGCCGCCACCTTGTTGCTCGGGAGTGTAACCGCCGCCTGCTCGTCGAACAGTTCGTCTTCGGGTTCGTCCAGCTCGCCGTCCAAGGCGCCGGCATCAACATCCCCCGGCGCCTCGGCATCGGCCGCTCCGGCCGCCGCCACGTATCCGCTCAAGACGGACAAAACGCTGACGTACTGGGGCGAATTGCCCGGCAACCTGGTCGGCGTCAAATCGTCGCATGCCGATACGCCGTTCTTTCAGGAGTGGCAGAAGAAAACGGGCGTGCCGATCAAATTTACGACCGTTCCGGCCAACCAGGGCAAAGAACAATTAAATATCCTGCTCGCATCCGGCGACCTGCCGGACATGATCGAATACAACTTTACGAACGACTTCCCAGGCGGACCAGAGAAAGCGATCAAGGACGGCTACATCCTGCGGCTGAACGACGTGATCGACAAGTGGGCGCCTAACCTGAAGAAATATTTGAAGGAACATCCCGAAGTCGACAAAATGGCCAAAACGGACAGCGGCAGCTACTATGTATTCCCGTTCATCCGCGGCGACGACTATTTGAAAGTGTTCCAGGGCCCGATCGTGCGCAAGGACTGGCTCGACGAGCTCGGCTTGCCGGTGCCGACGACGATCGACGAATGGTATACGACGCTGAAAGCGTTCAAGGAAAAGAAAGGCGCGACAGCAGCCGCTTCGTTCGTCGGGCTGCCGAGGCCGCTGAACGAATTTGGCAACGGCGCGTTCCTCGGCGCGTTCGGCGTGACGCGCAACTTCTACACCGACAACGGCACGATCAAATTCGGGCCGATGGAGCCCGGCTACAAGGAATTCCTCGGCACGTTCCGCAAGTGGTATGCGGAAGGGCTGCTTGACAAAAACCTGGCGACCGTCGATACGAAAGCGATGGATGCCAACTTCGCGAACGGCGCAACCGGCGCAACCGTCGGCAACGCGGGCGGCGGCATCGGCCGCTGGCAGCCGATCGTCGAAGCGAAGAACGCGAAAGCGCAGCTCGTCGGCGCTCCGTATCCGGTCAAAACGAAAGGGCAAATCGCCCCGTTCGGGCAAAAGGACTTCGCTTTCGCGCCGGGCGGCAGCGTGGCCATCTCGGCGAAATCGAAAAACATCGAACTCGCCGTACGTCTGCTCGACTACGGCTACAGCGACGAAGGCCACATGTACTTCAACTTCGGCGCGGAAGGCGTCAGCTACAAGATGGAGAACGGCTACCCGAAATATACCGACCTGCTGATGAAAAATCCGGATAAACTCGCGCCGGCGCAGGCGATGTCCATGTACATCCGCGCCAACTACAACGGGCCGTACGTGCAGGACAAACGCTACATCGAACAGTATCTGGCGCTGCCCACACAGCGCGATGCCGTCACGACCTGGCAGAAGACGGATGTCGACAAGCACCAGCTGCCGCCGATTACGCCAACGCCGGAAGAAAGCAGCGAGTTCGCCAAAATCATGACCGACGTTAACACGCTGGTCGACGAAATGACGCTGAAAATCATTCTGGGCACCGAGTCGCTCGACAATTTCGATCAATACGTCAGCAAGCTGAAATCGCTCAAAATCGACCGCGCGATCGAAATTCAGAAAGCGGCGCTCGACCGCTACAACAAACGGTAAGGCGCTTGCTCTTGCCGTTCTGACGACCTGACGACCTGGCGATATAATGCTTCGACCCGGAGGGGGCCGTTCGCCCTCTCCGTACCTTCTTCCCGCGCGAGCAGACGCTCGCCGCCCGCCGATTGCAAACCATTCCGAAAGGAGCGGATTCCGATGGCCAAATCCGCCGCGGCAGCGCCGACCATGCCGGCCGCATCCGCGACAAGGCAGCGCAGCGACTCGTTCCGTTCCCGGTTCGTGCGCGATTTTGCCCTGAACAAGCTGCTGTACGCCATGATGCTTCCCGTCATCGCCTACTATATCGTGTTTCATTACGCGCCGATGTACGGCGCCCTGATCGCCTTCAAGGAATACTCCCCGGCGCAAGGCATTTCCGGCAGCGAGTGGGTAGGCTGGGCCAATTTCCGCGACTTTTTCGAATCGTATTACTTTTGGCGCATCCTGAAAAATACGATCATCATCAGCCTGCTGACGCTGATCTTCGGTTTTCCGGCTCCGATCGTTCTGGCGCTCTTCGTCAACGAAATTCGCCGAAAATTTTTCAAACGGTTCGTGCAAACCGTCACGTATATGCCCTACTTCATTTCGCTTGTCGTCATCTGCGGCATGATCGTCGAATTTACAAACAACGGCGGCATTATCAACAATATCCTCGCAAGCTTCGGCTACAACGGCCAGGCGATGCTGCAGCAGCCGCAATTGTTCCGGCCGATTTATATTTTGTCCGAGATTTGGCAGAAGGTGGGCTGGGAATCGATCATCTATATCGCCGCCTTGTCGGGCATCGACCAGGAGCAGTACGAAGCCGCCCATATGGACGGCGCCAGCCGCTGGAACATGATGTGGAAAATTACGCTGCCGGGCTTGCTGCCGACCATCTCGATTTTGTTCATCCTGCGCGTCGGCAACCTGCTGAATGTCGGCTTCGAAAAAATCATTCTGCTGTACAATTCGGCCACCTACGATACGGCGGACGTGATCTCGACGTTCGTTTACCGCAAAGGCTTGATCGATTTTGGCTGGAGCTACAGCTCGGCCGTCGGCCTGTTCAATTCGGTCATCAATCTGGCGCTGCTCGTTGCCGCGAACCGCATCAGCCGCAAGCTGAGCGAAAGCAGCTTGTGGTAACCGGTGTGCCAACTTGGAGGAGGAGAATTGTATGAACTACCGACTTTCCGCCTCGGACAAATGGCTGAACGCCGTCATTTACGTTTCGCTGTCGCTGCTCGTCGTCGTGACGTTGTATCCGCTGCTGTATGTAGCTTTTGCGTCGTTCAGCGATGCCGGCCAACTGGTCGCGCACCGGGGGCTGCTGTGGCGGCCGCTCGGCTTCAGCATCGAAGCGTACCGCAGCGTATTCCGCAATCCAGGCATCATTACCGGCTACCGCAACACGCTGTTCATTCTCGTTTTTGGCGTCGCCGTCAACATGCTGCTCACCGCCCTCGGCGCTTATGTGCTGTCGCGCAAGCAGGTCATGTGGAACAACGTGTTTGTTTTCATCATCGTGCTGACGATGTTTTTCAACGGCGGACTCATTCCGTTCTACTTGATTATCAAGGGGGTCGGGCTGATCAATTCGCTTTGGTCGACGATCATTCCGTTTGCGGTCAACACGTTCTTCCTGATCATCATGCGCACCGCATTCTCCGCCATTCCGGACAGTCTGGAGGAATCGGCCAAAATCGACGGCGCCAACCATCTCGTCATCCTGTTCCGAATCGTGCTGCCGCTGTCGATGCCGGTCATTGCGGTGATGATTCTGTACTACGCCGTGGACAAGTGGAACGGCTGGTTCTACGCCTCCATCTTCCTCAAGGATCACGACTTGTACCCGCTGCAGCTGACGCTGCGGGAAATTCTGATCGCCAACGCCACCGACGCGATGGCGTCGGGCGCCTCCAACGCCGACCGCTTCCAGCTCGGCGAAACGATTAAACACGCGACGATTATGGTCGCGACCGTGCCGATTCTGCTCGTGTATCCGTTCGTGCAGAAGTATTTTGTCAAAGGGGCGATGATCGGCGCGGTGAAAGGCTGACGGACGGGGACGAAATAGGCCCTTTTTAAAACTACGTCGGCACAATTATATAACAGAATTTTCCTGCCGGATGTCGAATAAGAAATGGTCAGCGTAAATGAAGGAGTGGCCATGATGCTTTCGAAAAATCGGTTAGGGACGGCGCCTAAAATAT
>NZ_SHLX01000009.1 GCF_004764705.1 Paenibacillus cymbidii
GTCGCCGGCTCCGCGCGGCTGCGCCGCTTCGCGGCGCGCAACCCCTACCTCGCGCTCGCGTCGGTGTGGATCGCGGCTGCGCTCGCGCTAACCCTGCTGGTGCCGCTGCTCGCGCGGCACCCGAGCAAACCCGCGGCGGCCCCGCCTCCGGCCGCCGTCGTCGACTCGGCCGCCGCGCCGCAGGCGGCCGCAAGCACGCTTGCCGTCAGCGTCTACCTGACGAACGAGAAGCGCGTGGCGAGCGTGCCGATCGAGGCGTATGTGCGCGGCGTCGTCGCCGCGGAGATGCCGATCGACTTCGAGCTCGAAGCGCTCAAGGCGCAGGCGCTGGCGGCGCGCACCTATATCGTGCGCCGGATGGCAGCCGGCGATCACAGCAACATGCCCGTGAAGGAAGCCTGGGTGACCGACACCGTCACGCACCAGGCGTATGTCACGGACGAGCAATTGCGCAAGCAATGGCCGGACGAGGAAACGTACCGCCGCAACATGGAGAAAGTGAACCGGGCGACGAGCGAAACGGAAGGGCAAATTTTGCTGTACGGCGGGGAACCGATCGACGCGACGTTCTTCTCTACCAGCAATGGCTATACGGAAAATTCGGAAGACTACTGGTCCGTCTACATTCCTTATTTGCGCAGTGTGCCGAGTCCGTGGGACCGCCAGCTGTCGCCGAAGTTTACGACGACCGTTACGATGAAGGTCGCCGATTTTGCGGCCAAGCTGGGTTTGCGCGCCAGCGCGGCGGCAGGTGCGGCCGCGGCGGGAACGACGGTGCTGGAGCAAACCGCCGGACACCGGATCAAACGGCTGTCGATCGCCGGCACGCGCTTCACCGGCCGCGACGTGCGCGAGAAGCTTGGCCTGGCCTCCGCCCAGTTCAGCTGGAAAGCCAAAAACGGCCAGGTCGAAATCACCTCGACCGGCTACGGACACGGCGTAGGCATGAGCCAGTGGGGAGCGAACGGCATGGCCAAGGAAGGCAAAACGGCGGAGCAAATCGCTACCTACTATTATACGGGCATTTCGATAGGCCCGGACGATCCGTTCGTGCAGCGGATTGCGGGCGGCTAACCCGGCAGCGCGCCGAAACGGTCCGTTGTCTCACAATCTCGCGTTCTCTTGAAAAAACCTATCATCTCACGTATAAAACCCCACGATCTGGCAACAATGGCTGATGAGGTGATAGAACATGAATGATCAAACCAAAGAGAAACGCAAGGAAGAAGCTCCTCAATCTACAGAGCGAGCGCAAACGGCAGCCACTGGAGGATCGTGGAAAAGATTGCTCTCCCGTAAATGGGCTTTCCCGGCAATCTACATGGTCGCGGCTGCACTCATCCTAACCTTCATGTGGGTGTACCAGCAATATGGCACCCGCGGCACGTCGGGCAGCTCGGTAACTTCCGAACTGAACAAGACGAGCAAAACGGTTACCGATGCGACGACCAAAAACGGCGGGGCGCTTCCGGCGGCAACAACTGCCGAAACGATGCGCTGGCCGGTGAAGGACGCAGCCGAAGTGCAAACGATGCTGACGCACTACGATTCGAGCGCGACGGCGGAAGCCAAGGAAGCCGCGATGGTCGAATATGGCGACACGTTCATCCCGCACGCCGGCATCGATCTTGCCCGCAAGGACAACCAGACATTCGACGTCCTCGCGGCGCTGAGCGGCAAAGTGACACACATCGAGAAGCATCCGCTTAACGGCAATGTGGTCGAAATCACGCACGACAACGGGCTGGTCACCGTGTACCAAAGCCTGGACGAAGTCAAAGTAACCCAGGGCGCAACCGTCAAGCAAGGCGACGTGATCGCCAAGGCGGGACGCAACGAACTGGAGAAGGAAGACGGCGTTCACGTGCACTTCGAAGTGCGTCAAGGGCAAGACGGACCTGCGGTCAATCCGGAGCAGTTCCTCGCAGCCAAATAATGAAATTCGAGGGCCGGCGTTGCAAACGCTTCGCCGGCGGCGCAGAAGGACAACTCCTTCTGCGTTTTCTTTTGAAAAAATGTTTCCGATTGGCTTGTCAGCCGGACGCAACAGAGCATATATAGGCTCGCTCCTCATATAATGTACCAAACTATCTCGAGTAGGGAGGCGAGGGGAGTGCACGATTACATCAAAGAGCGTACGATCAAGATCGGTCGCAGTCTCGTGGAAACGCGGAATACGGTTCGCACGATAGCCAAGGAATTCGGTGTTTCCAAAAGCACGGTCCACAAGGACTTAACCGAGCGGCTGCCTGAAATCAACCCGGATCTTGCCAATCAGGTGAAAACCATCTTGGAATATCACAAATCGATTCGGCACCTGAGGGGAGGAGAAGCGACCAAGATCAAGTACAAGAAGACGCGGTATTACAAAACGCCCGATCAGCTTGTACAGCTTCAGTCGTAGCTCGTTCGCCGCACTCCCCCCTGTGAAAAAAATGCGCGTTCGGAGCGGATGAAAAAGAGGATTTTGGCGAAACTTGACGAATGTACCTTATAAGCAGCTTTATACCCATTAAAGGATCGCTCACCATCTGTTTCGTTGCGGGATGGCCGGTAAGTTCAGGGAGGATATGTTTCACTATGTTCAGTAAGGATATCGGGATCGATTTGGGTACGGCAAACGTTCTGATTCATGTGAAAGGCCGGGGGGTCGTGCTTAACGAGCCGTCGGTCGTCGCGATCGAGAACGACACGAAACGGGTTCTCGCCGTCGGCGAAGAGGCGTTTCGCATGGTCGGGCGTACGCCCGGCAACATTGTCGCCATCCGTCCGCTGCGGGACGGCGTTATTGCCGACTTCGAAATTACGGAAATGATGCTGCGGCATTTCATCAATAAAGTGGGCGGCAAGATGTGGTACAGCCGTCCGCGCATTCTGATCTGCGCTCCGACCAACATTACGTCGGTCGAACAGAAAGCGATCCGCGAAGCGGCGGAACGCAGCGGCGCGCGCGAAGTGTTTCTGGAGGAAGAACCGAAAGCCGCGGCGATCGGCGCGGGCATGGACATTTTCCAGCCGAGCGGCAACATGGTGGTCGATATTGGAGGAGGGACGACGGACGTCGCGGTTCTGTCGATGGGCGACATCGTCACCTCCTCTTCGATCAAAGTGGCGGGGGACAAGTTCGACTCGGCGATCATGAAATATATCAAGACGAAGTACAAGCTCCTGATCGGCGAACGCACGTCGGAGGACATCAAGGTGAAGATCGGCTCCGTTTATTCGGACACGCGCGTCGAAGAAATGGATATTCGCGGCCGCGATATGGTGTCCGGTCTGCCGCAGACGATTACGGTCAATTCGCGCGAGGTGAAAGACGCGTTGTGGGAACCGGTGTCGGCGATCGTCGCTTCCGCCAAGACGGTGCTGGAGCGTACGCCCCCGGAGCTGTCGGCGGACATTATCGATCGCGGCGTCATCCTGACGGGAGGCGGCGCGATGCTTCACGGTCTCGACCAATTGCTGGCGGACGAGCTCAAGGTGCCGATCATTATCGCCGAAGACCCGATGCACTGCGTGGTGAAAGGGACCGGCGCGATGCTGGACAACCTCGACAAAGTGAGCAAGCGCAAAGTATAACGGCGTTTCCGACAGGCCGGACTAAACAATCGGACGTTCGGATTCGATATACCATGTATAGCGTCAAGACGGCTAGGCAGATGCTTCCGAAGTAAGTTTTTGCTCGCAAGGAAGTGGCCGGGGAAGTATCGCAAAACCTTTTCGTTAGAGGTGAGAGTTTAGCAAGCTAAACTCCCTATATTAGGAGGTACGCTTATGCTGAGAGGCTTGTACACGTCGGCGGCGGGCATGATTTCGCAGCAGCGCAAGCACGATACGATCACGAACAATATTTCCAATCTCAATACGCCGGGCTTCAAGCAGGGCAACGCGGTGTCGCGTTCGTTTCCGGAAATGCTGATCTCGCTCGTGGGCAAGGACGAGGGGCAGACGGAAGTCAGGCAGATCGGACGGCTGAATACCGGCGTGTTCGCCGAGGAGGATTTGTCGATCTACGTGCAGGGCGATCTGTCCGAGACGAAGAATCCGCTCGACATGGCGATCATTTCCAACATTCAGGTGCCCGGATTGGCCTTCGACGGCGCGGGCAAAGCGATGACGCCGGACGGTCAGAAGGTGTTCCAGCCGCAAGCGTTTTTTACGGTGCTCGATAACGAGGGACAGGAACGGTATTCGCGCAACGGCAAGTTTGCCGTGAACGATACGGGCGAGCTCGTATCCTCGGAAGGCTATCGCGTGCTTGGTGCAGACGGCCAGCCGATCGTGCTGCGCGATAACGCCACCGGCGAATTCATTTCGAGCGCCAAGGTGACGCCGACCGGCCAATTCGTCGATGCGGTGAACGGCGTGCCGCTGCTGGATGCGCAAGGCAACCAGATTGCGCTGCGCATCTCGCGGGTGGACAACCCGAACCGGCTCGTTCGCGAAGGCAATGGCGTGTACCGGATCAATGCCGGCGACGAAGGGCTCGTAACGGTGGCGGTGCCGAACAACGAAGTGCAAATCCGGCAAGGCTTCATCGAACGGTCGAACGTCGACGCCGCGCAGTCGATGGTCGACATGAACGCCGCGCTGCGCGCGTACGAAACGAATCAGAAGATGGTGCAATATTACGACAAGAGCCTGGAGAAGGCTGTCAACGAAGTAGGCCGCGTCTAGCATCCAGGGGCGCGGCAGTTTGACGTGGCTCCGATAAGATCGTTCCCAGGAGGTTCCGATTCCGATGAACCATTCGATGATCAATGCGATGGTCAGCATGTCTTCCTTGCAGCAGAAGCTCGATGTGATCGCGGGCAATATGGCGAACACCGGCACAATCGGCTTCAAGCGCAAGGAAGCGACTTTCGAAGACATTTTGACGAACATCAAGTCTCAGCCTCCGGGCTTTCAGAAGGACGGGCGGCTGTCGCCGCTTGGCTTCAACCAGGGCTGGGGTGCCAAGCTGAGCCTGGTGCAGCTCAATATGGAGCAGGGGCCGCTGAAGGAAACGAGCGTCGATTCCGATATGGCGATCGAAGGCAACGGCTTGTTCGAAATTCAACATATGACGGTCGATGCGAACGGCAACAATGTCACCAATATCGCATATACGCGCGACGGTTCCTTCGACTTGGTGATCAATCCGGAAGACCCGGACAACTTGTACCTCGCGACCAAGGCCGGCGACTACGTGCGCGGGACGGACAATTTGCCGATTCGGGTGCCGGCCGGCGACGGCTACAAGATGGCGGTCAGCGCCGACGGCGTCGTTACGGCGTACAAGCCGGGGGATACGGAGGCGACCGAGGTTGTCGGCCAGTTGAAGCTGTTGCGCGTCATCCGGCCGCAATACTTGGAACAAACCGGCGACAATCTGTTCGCGGTCGCGCCGGGGACGAATGTCGGCGATATTTTGCAGGATGCGAACGCGGCGACCGAACTGGAGAACAAGCCTACTGTGCGGCAAGGCTTTCTGGAACAATCCAATGTCAATTTGAGCGACGAAATGACAGATTTGATTATGGTACAACGCGCCTATCAGCTTAGTTCGCGGGCGATCACCTCGTCCGATACGATGATGGGGCTTGCGAACAGCCTGCGCGTCTGATGACGATGAAGCGTGAAGACCAGGAGCCGAAACGCGGGCCGGAGATAAAACCGGAGGAACGCGAGAGGCCGGAGGACGTGTTTTTCGACACGAAGCAGTTGAACGAGCTGTTCTCCGGTACGCGGGAGTCGTCGCAACCGCAGCTCAAAGCGTCGCCCGGGAAGCCGAACGCCGCCGGTTCCCAGAAGAAGAAAGCGCCGCCGCGCAAGAAATGGCCGTTATGGGTGCGTATCGTCTACCAGACGCTGCGTATTGTGATTGTCCCCGTGCTTTCCGTTGCCGCTCTGCTCGTCGGTCTCGCGATTGGCTATGTGTATTTGGGCGGGCAGCCGATGGACGAAGTATGGCACGTGGAAACATGGAAACATGTATACGATTTGGTTTTTTCTCCGTCATGACCTGCTGACGTCCTGGCGCGAGCGGATCTCATTCGCACAAAAATCGGACTCCCCGCACGGGAGTTTTATTTTTGCCGCATCAACGGTATAATGTAGGGATGGAGAGAAATCTGTTAGGGGGATAACAGGGGTGAACCTGCCGAACACGCTGACCATGCTGCGTTTTATCATGATACCTGTCTATGTGCTGGTGTTTGCGGCCGGTCATGTGAAAGCGGCTTTTTTTATCCTTGTGTTGGCCGGCTTGACCGATATATTGGACGGGCGGTTGGCGCGCCGCAAAGGCCAGGTGACGCAAGTGGGCACGATGCTCGATCCGCTGGCGGACAAGACGATGATGCTCACCGTAATCTTGTCGTTCGTCTTTACGAGTATGATTTCGTGGGCGGCGGCGATTGCGATGTTCATCCGGGATTTGGGCATGATCGCAGGATCCGCCTACTTCTATTTCCGCGGCAAAAAGACGGTCCCGGCCAATACGATGGGCAAGCTGACGACGGTGCTGTACTACTTGGCCATTTTGCTGATCGTGTTCGAGTTCGCTTATGCGCAGCAGTATTTGTGGTTTGTGATTATTTTTTCGTTCCTGACTTCTTTCATTTATATTTATTCGTTCGTAAGGCTGAATCGCAAGCAATACATAGAGAAAGGCTGATGCGGCCTCGCAAGCCGTTCCCGTCCGCGCCGGTCGCGCCACGCAAGGAAAAGAGCATCGTTTCAGTCAGGCGGTCGCCTGATCGGAACGGTGCTCCCCTATATCAACCTTCAAGCCTGCAGTTCCTGAAGGGACAATGTCTATTGTAAGTCTTCCGGAGCCAATTTATACTGCTAACGTACACAGAGAGGAGCCACCTTTTATCATGCTCGATATCGTACAAATTCAGGAGATTATTCCGCACCGCCATCCTTTTCTGCTGATCGATCGCATTCTGGAAGTCGAAGAAGGCAAACGCGCCGTCGGACTGAAAAATGTGACTGTAAACGAACCCTTTTTTGCCGGACATTTCCCCGGGAAGCCGGTGATGCCGGGCGTGCTGATCGTCGAGGCGCTGGCGCAGGTCGGCGCGGTGGCGATTCTGCTGCCGGAGGCGAACCGCGGCAAGCTGGCGATGTTCGCCGGCATCGACGAGTTCCGCTTCCGCGGGCAAGTGGTGCCGGGCGATACGCTGCACCTGGAAGTGGAGATTACGCGGCTGAAAGGCATGGTCGGCAAAGGCCAGGCGACCGCCAAGGTCGGCGAAACGGTCGTGGCGTCCGGCGGGATCATGTTTGCGCTTGTCGCAGGCCAGTAATTGGGTCGTCTGCCGGAGTTACGGAAGCGGCGTTAATATGGCACTATTATTAATGAAGAAAGACGAAATGCCGACTCGGCCACAGACGGAAGGAGAACAGGATGAGCGAAACCAATCGCGTACAATCATTGTTTGACAGATGGCTTGACGATCCGGGTATCGACGCGGCGACGAAAGCGGAGCTGCGGGCAATTGCCGACCAACCGGCTGAAGTGGAAGATCGTTTCTACAAGGACCTCGAATTTGGCACCGGGGGCTTGCGCGGCGTCATCGGCGCCGGCACGAACCGGATGAATCTATATACCGTGGGACGGGCGACGCAAGGGCTGGCGCAGTTTCTTCTGGCGAACGCGGCTGCGGCGGACAACGCCGTTGCGATTGCGTACGACTCCCGCAACCAGTCGCCGGAGTTTGCGCTGGAGGCGGCGCTGGTATTGGCCGGCAACGGCATTGCCGCCTATGTGTTCGACTCGCTGCGGCCGACGCCGGAGCTGTCGTTTGCCGTGCGGCATTTGGGTGCAACGGCAGGCATCGTGGTGACGGCGAGCCACAATCCGCCGGAGTACAACGGCTATAAGGTATACGGCAAGGACGGCGGCCAACTGGTGCCGCACGACGCCGAACGCGTCATCGCGCAAATTCGCGATGTCGCCTTCGCCTCCATCCGCAAGCTGACGCGCGAACAGGCGGAAGCCGCCGGATTGCTGCGTTGGATCGGGCGCGAGGCGGACGAAGCGTTCCTCGCCGCGGTTACGTCCGTCAGCCGCCATGCGGAAGTCGTGCGCGAGCTCGGCGACCGCGTGTCGATCGTGTACACGCCGCTGCACGGCGCCGGCAACTTGTCCGTTCGCGCCGCATTGGCGCGCGTCGGTTTTACGAACGTGACGGTCGTGCCGGAGCAGGAACTGCCCGACGCGAACTTCTCGACGGTCAAGTCGCCGAACCCGGAGGAGAAGGAAGCGTTCGCGCTGGCATTGAAGCTGGCGGAGCAAGTGAATGCGGACGTCGTCATCGGTACGGACCCCGACTGCGACCGGATGGGCGCCGTCGTCAAGGACGACAACGGGCAGTATGTTGTGCTGAACGGCAACCAGTCGGGTGCGCTGATGGTGCATTATTTGCTGAGCAGCATGAAAGAGCGCGGCGATTTGCCGGCGAACGGCGTCGTGGTGAAAACGATCGTGACAAGCGAGATGGGTGCGGTCATTGCCGAACATTACGGCGCTCAAGTGATGAATACGCTGACCGGCTTCAAATATATCGGCGAGAAGATGACGCAATTCGCCGCGACCGGGGCGCACACGTTCCTGTTCGGCTACGAGGAAAGCTACGGCTACTTGGCCGGCGATTACGCGCGCGACAAGGATGCGGTGCTCGCCTCGATGCTGATTGCGGAAGCGGCGGCCTATTACAAGGCGCAAGGGAGCGGGCTGTACGACGTGCTGCAGGAGCTGTATCGCCAGCATGGCTATTTCCTCGAGAAGCTGGAATCGCGCACGCTCAAGGGCAAGGACGGCCTCGAGCAGATCGGCCGCATCATGGACGATTGGCGGGCGCATCCGCCGACGGAAGTTGCCGGCCGCCAGGTGGCGCAGGTGCTCGATTACGCGCCGGGGCTGGACGGACTGCCGCCGGAGAACGTGCTGAAATACGTGCTCGATGATCATTCGTGGTTTTGTCTGCGGCCTTCGGGGACGGAGCCGAAGATCAAGGTGTATTTTGCCGTCCGCGGCCAGTCGGCCGAGGATGCTTCCGCGCGCGCGGACCGGCTGGTGCAAGCGGTTATGTCCCGCGTGGACGGTTAGTTTTTGCCGAGGTGGAAAGCAAGATTATTGACAGGAGTGGTAACGTCTTATGAAGCGGTATGCACAGTGGAGCCGGCTGATGCCCAAACTGCTATGGATTCTGGTCATCATCGGGTTGGCGGCTTCCTTGCCGCTTGCGGCGGATCGTTATCGCACCGAGCAGACGTCCAAGAAAGTGGAGTTCGTGTTCGACTATCGCGATTTGCTGGAAATTTCCGACTACAAGCCGAACCCGCGCCAATTCGTGGCGGATCAACTGGCCGAAATGAAGAAGCACGGTATTCAATCGCTGGCCATCTACGAAAGTACGTTGAATGAGCTCAAGCTGAGCCGGCGCATCGAGCTGTACAACGCGCACGATGCCGCCGCGCTGTCGCAAACGCCGGTATCGCCGACGGAGAACTACACCTACGTGCTGTTCACCGAACCGCAAAGCCAGGCGGAAATACAAGGTTTGATCGAGCGCACGTTCGCCCGGTTGAATGTGAAGACCGCTCCCTGGTCGGTCAAAAACCAGCAAGGGCTTGTCATCCAGCTCCCGCTCGACGAAGCTTCCGCGAAGTCGATGGATCCGGATCCGATCGCGCTGCGCACGATCAAGGATTTGGGCTTCCGCGTCGTGCCGCGGCTGTCGAATCGCCGGCCGCTCGACCCGGCCGAGATGGACAGGCTGCTGCAGCAGCTGGAAGAAGCCGGCGCGCGCACGATCATCGTCGACGGCGACGCAACCGCAACGGTGCCGGGCTACTCGAATGTCGATCTCGGCGTATCGTCGATCGATTCGCTGAAGATGATGGGCGATCTGATGAACAAGCACCATATGGGGCTGGCAACGATCGAAATTATTTTGAAGACGCCGCAGAAAGGTTACACGACGCTGGCGAAGTCCATCGACTACAACGTGCTGCGGCTGCATTCGTTTACGGAGAACGACGCAAGCAAGCTGACCGAAAACTTGACCAAACAGGATTTGGAAGCGCGGATTCGGGGCGTGTCCGACAGGTTCGTGCTGGCCGTGAAGGACCGCAACATCCGCATGATCTTCCTGAATGCCCGGGCGACGAAGAGTCTGGACAAAGGCACGTACGTCGATCCGTTGTCCGCCATCTACGAAAGCTTGACCGGCAAGGACGGCGCGATGGATCGAATCGAAAACGCCGGCTATTCGCTCGGCCAGGCGCATGCGTTCGAGAAAAGCGACGCCGGCTGGCGCAAGGCGCTCAAGCCGCTCGTCGTGCTCGGCGGCGTGTCGCTAATCGCGCTTGTGATCTCTTATTTCTCGCTGCTGCTGACCGCGCCGCTGTTCGTGCTTGGCCTGTTCGGCGCAGCCGCGCTGAACGTGCTCAGCTCCAATGCGCTGTACAAGCTGCTTGCGCTTGGCATCGGCGTATTCGCCGCCAGCCTGGCGGTCATTCTCGCGATTCGCCGGCTGCAGGCCGTCCGCGCCGCCGCTTCCCCGGGGGCCGCGATCGTGCGTTCGATCGGGCTGCTGGTCGCTGTGTCCGTCGTGTCGCTGATCGGCGCGGCCTATATCGTCGGCTTGCTGAACGACATTACGTACAACCTGCTGCTCGATCAGTTCAAAGGCGTGAAAATTCTCGCCTACTTGCCGATCCTTATCGCTGCCGTGTACTTGCTTGTGTTCAGCGAAAAGCTGACGCCGGCCGGCCGCTTCTCCAAAGTGCGGCGCATGGCCAACTCGCCGATTACGGTGCTTTGGGTGCTGACCGCTGTCGTGATCGGCGCGGCCGGTATGTACTATTTGTCCCGGACCGGCAATGAAGGTTCGGTTTCATCGGGGGAACTGGTATTCCGTTCGTTCCTTGAGAACACGCTCGGCGTCCGCCCGCGGACGAAGGAGTTTCTGATCGGGCATCCGGCCTTCCTGCTCGGCGCCTATCTGGTCTGGCGCAAACACAAGTGGGGCTTGTATTTGCTGCTGATCGGCGTCGTCGCGCAGGCGGATATGATCGGAACGTTTACGCATCTGCATACGCCGCTTGACATTTCGGCGATCCGCGATATTTACGGCGGGATCGGCGGCGTGTTGATCGGACTTGTGGCGATTGCGATATGGGAAGTTTGCGCAAGGAGCTGGAACCGATGGGGTCGTCTGTTAAAAGAATCGTAATCTCCGGCTATTATGGGTTTCGCAACAGCGGAGACGAAGCGGTGCTGCAATCGATCCTGCTGGCGCTGCGCCAGGAGGGCGAGGCGGCCGGGGTGAAGGTTGTTCCGGTCGTGCTGTCGATCGATCCGGAATGGACGTCGCGCACATACGGCGTGGAAGCCGTGCACCGGATGAAGCTCGGCCGCGTGTTTGCCGCGATCCGCTCCGCCGACGGGCTCGTCAGCGGCGGGGGCAGCTTGCTGCAGGACGTTACCGGCGGGTTGACGATTCCTTACTACATTGGCATCATGAAGCTGGCGTTATGGCTGCGCAAGCCGGTTTTCATATATTCCCAAGGAATCGGCCCCGTACATAATCGCCGATACTATGGGTGGATACGCCGCACGTTCGGGAAGTGCCGCTACGTTTCGGTGCGCGACGCGGAATCGGCCGCCTTGCTGGAGAGTATGGGCTGCGCGCCAGGAGCCGCCGAGGTAGTGCCCGATCCGGTGTTGGGCCTGCCGCTTCCGGGCGGCACGGCGCAGGCTGCCGCACCGGAAAGCACAGGAGAGCGCTTGCCGGTCGTCGGCATCTCCGTGCGTTATTGGAACGCGGACCGTTCGGAGTTGGACAAGCTGGCGGAAGCCATTGTCCGACTATCGTACGAGCGCGAGATGGAAGTTCGCTTTTTGCCGTTCCATTTGCCTTCCGACGAGGAGGCGTCGTACGACGTGATCGGCCGCGTCCGCATCAAGGCGGCAGGGAGCGAGCCGAAGATGACGGTCGTCGGCGGCATCGATCACCCGCAGCGCATGCTGGCGGAAGTGAGCCGATGCGACGTGCTTGTCGGCATGCGCCTGCATGCACTGATCTACGCGGCTTCGCAGTTGGTGCCGATGGTCGGCATCACCTACGATCCGAAGATCGATCAATTCCTGCATCGCCTGGAATCGACGCCGGCGGCTTCGACGGAAGCGTTCGACCCGGCCGGCGTCGCGGCGGAAATCGGGCGATTGCTGGACAATCGCGATGCCTGGACCGCGGCCAAACGGCCGCTCGTGGACCGGTTGAAGCAGCAAGCTTCACGGCCGGCGCAACAAATCATCGCTTCGATGCGTCTATAAGGACAACGGTTGTTTTAGGTTAAATGACCGGTTAGGAGTAATTATGGGCAAGAGCGTTCCTACAGTTTCGATATTCGGCGTGCCGTTCTCCAAATTATCGGCCGCAGATACAGCCGACCTGGTCGCCGAGATGGCCGAGAGCGGGCGACCGCATCAGATCATTACGGCCAATCCGATCATGGTGATGGCAGCGCTGAATCATCCGGGCAACATGGCGATGATGAAGCGGGCCGATCTGATCGTTCCCGATGGCGCGGGCGTTGTTTGGGCCGCGGGCTATGTCGGCAATCCCGTAGCCGGCAAAGTCGCGGGCATCGAACTAATGCACGAGCTGCTGCGCCGCGGCGAGAAGAAAGGCTGGCGCGTTTATTTGCTTGGCACGACACCGGAGACGATTCGAATCGCCGCGGACAAGTTGAAAGATCAGTATCCGGGGATAACGCTTGTCGGCTTCCGCGACGGTTTTTTTGGCGCCGGTCAGGACCAGGAAGTGGTAGGGCAAATTCGCGAAGCGAAGCCGCATCTGTTGTTTGTGGCCCGTGGCGCGGATACGCAGGATCCGTGGATCGACCGCTACAAGGCGGAATTGAACGTTCCGGTCATGATGGGTGTCGGCGGCAGCCTCGATATTATGGCGGGCCGGGCCAAGCGGGCGCCCAAGCTGTTCATCCGCCTGCGGCTGGAATGGTTCTACCGCTTGCTGCGCGAGCCTTCGCGCTACAAGCGCATGCTTGCGCTGCCGCAATTCGCTTTCAAAGTGATTCGCGAGAAAGAGAACGTGCAAAAACTGTGAAAATTTCATTGAAAATAGCCTGAAAACAGTCGAATTTGCCGAAATCGCGGGTTGGAGTTTACTGGGCAAAACGCGTATAATTTGTTGCGGAGTTTGTTTTCCGCCCGTTTTCATGAATTTCGTCCTTCTAGAGATCGTTCGAGGGGTTGTGTTTATTCGATGAATGTGTGGATGTATGTGATTGGCTTCGTGGCAGCTTGCCTCTTGGCCACCTTGCTTACGCCATTGGTCAAGAAATTTGCGATTCGCGTCAAGGCGGTCGCCGTTCCGAATCACCGCAGCATGCACTCCCGCATCATGCCACAACTGGGCGGGCTCGCGATATTTTTTGCTTTTATCGGCGTATACTTTATCGTTGCGCCGCTGGCCGGCGAAGTGAAGACCGATCTGGCACTAGCTTTGCTGATCGGCGGTGCGGTTATCGTGCTGACCGGCGCGCTGGACGACCGTTTCGTTCTGTCGCCCAAGCTGAAGCTGCTCGGTCAATTGATTGCAGCCGGCATTGTGGTCGCATTCGGACTTCAGGTCGACTTTCTGCAATCTCCGTTCGGCGACTTTATGCATCTCAACGATTGGGTCGGCATGAACTGGGTCGGCATCCCGATCACGATTGTGTGGATTGTCGGCGTCACCAACGCGATCAACCTGATCGACGGCCTGGACGGCTTGTCGGCAGGCGTGTCCGCAATCGCGACGGCCACGATCATGGTGCTGGCGCTCCTGATGGGCAATCCCGGGGTTGCGCTCGTTTGCGCCGTGCTGCTTGGCAGCATCGTCGGCTTCCTGTTCTTCAATTTCAATCCGGCGTCCATCTTCATGGGCGATACCGGCGCGCTGTTTCTCGGGTTTTGTCTCGCGACGCTGTCGATCGTCGGGTTTAAGCAAGCGACGGTCATCTCCTTGATCGTGCCGATTCTGATCCTCGGCGTGCCGATTTCCGACACGTTCCTGGCGATTATCCGCCGCAAACTCAACAATAAACCGATTTCCGCGCCGGATAAGGGGCATCTGCACCATTGCCTGATGGATCTCGGTTTCAGCACGCGCCAAACCGTCATGATTATTTACGGCATCTCGGTCCTGTTCGGCCTTTGCGCCGTGCTGCTGTCGCAGCCGATGCAGTGGTGGACGATTGTGCTCATTGCCGTTCTGCTGCTCGTGCTCGAGCTTGGCGTCGAAGCGATCGGCATTATCAGCAAGACGAAGAAGCCGCTTCTCGGCTTCCTGCTCAAGCTTACGCGCGGCGTATCGCGCGCATCCAAGTAACTCCAAGCTTCGCACGCGTCGCCGCCTCTTGCAGGCGGTTTTTTGTTTTTGCGGCAAGGGGCTTCCATATGAAGGAAGTGCAATTTTGATGCTTGCGGCATCTAAATTTTCCCCCTGCGTTAGCCGATAAAAGAAAGTACGGGAAACTTTTATGCAAGATGTACTCAGGGAGGTACTGCACGTGAAGAAGAAATCCAAGTCGTGGCTCAGCATGACGATTGTAACGACTATGCTCGCCACCATGCTGCTGTCCGCGCTTGCGCCGCTTACGGCGATGGCCGACGTATCGCGCATTACTATCAAGCCACCGTGGTGGACGGCGTTCGACATCTCCTCCGGCAGACCGGCCCCTACCGAAGACGCGAGCATTCCGCGCGTCACTTCGGCGCGCATTACGGTCGAAGCAACCATCCAGAATATCAGCGATGTGCAAGTGCCGAATATGTATTACGAGATCACGAACGTAACGACTGGCGCCGCACCCGTGGTGGAGAACAAGAACCATGCTTACCACCAGCCGGGTTCGTTTGATATTACTTTCAACAATGTCCAGTTGACCGAAGGTCTTAACAAGATCGTCGTCAAGCTGGGGGACACGAACAGTATCGCCTCCTCGCCGGCCTGGGTGTATTTTACCCCGACGACGACCATTTCCGACTTGACGATCAATGATCAGCCGTTCCTGGACGGCAAGTTCTTCCCGGACGTGCCTAGCAGTTCCACGGCAATCAGCATCAAGGGCAAGGCACCCAATGCGTCGGAAGTGCAAGTTAACGTCATGGGCGACGCCCAGACGAAGAATGCGTTCTTCAGCAACGGTTCGTTCTTCTTCTCCGCCGACGATGCCAACAAGGCCGGCTCGGCCGCGACGTTCCGGCTGAAGCCGGGCGACAACGTCATCTCGATGACGGCGCGGAACGCGCAGCGCTCGTATCAGACGACGAAACGTTTCGTTTACGACAACGGCAAACCGTTTGCCTTCAACGCCAAGATCAGCGACAACGATTCGTCGGTCGCCGATCCGGTCAAATACGATCTGATCTCGTCGCCGACGATCAACTCCGCGTCCGGTACCGGACAAGTCGACATTTCCACATCGCTGAAGATTGATCTCAACACATCGGGGCAACCGAAATACCGGTTTGTCGACGCGATCCTGAACGGGCAGAAGCTGGGCAGCTACGACGTCGGCAATGCCGATCAGGCGCTGTCGGTGACGGCCGTCAATCCGACCAAGCTTTACTCCGAATACGGCAAGATGCTTGTTTCGGTTGTCGGCTCTGCTTTGCATGATGCTATTGTACTCGCCATCAAACAAGGCGGGTCTGAAATCACATACCTGAATCCCCAGATCAGCTTGGACCGCCGCGTCGCACTTTTCGATCTTCCAGGCGGCCTAATCGGCAACTATGCGGTTGAGGTGCGGGACGAGAACGATAAAGTTCTGTATTCGGACCTGTCGCGTTCGGTTCCCGTATCCAATGTAAACAACGGCTCCTATCTGGATGTCGAAGCGCCGGCCATCCCCGTGCACGAAGGGGATACCGCCCAGGTTGGCGATTTGAGCGGCATCGATACATCGGGTGCCACTCCTTCCGTCAAGGTGGAAATTACCGATTTGACCGGTCAAGTGGTGATCGGCAACGCCTCCGTGCAAATCGACGCAGGCACTTATACGCTCCCAGCCGGCCTGCGCGAAGGCGAGTACAAGCTCCGCGCTTCAGTCAACAACATTCCGTTATCGGAAAATTATTTGCAGATCCTGGATAAGATTCCGGCACAGCCTGTGATTACTTCCAAGGTGCCGGTCAACGTATCTACGCTGGCTAGCGGCGACTATTATTTTTCCGTTACCGGAACATCGCTGCCGTCGAATTTGGATGAAATCATAGAGCTTTCCTTGTATAGCGGCAATTCGTACGACAACCGCAACGACGAGCTTCCGATTCCCATCGATCCCGAATATGTCGAATTGGGGCCGTCCAGCATGACGATGCGGGTCGAGAGCGGCGAACGCATTCAGTTGTTTAGCGACTATGATCCGGATAACCCGACGGTGAAATCGAGGGATTGGAAGCTTCATCTGGTCGTGCGGCCCAAGTTCAAGAACGGGGACGACATTGGTACGGATTACACGGTAACATCGCCAACAGCGGTCGTACGCGCCCAGTATGTCGATGATACCGCCCCGTCGACGCCGGTGGAGTTCATCAACAATATGTACCCGATTACGACGGATTCCACGAATCCGCGGCAAATTGCCACCGGCAGCGCATCGCAAGTGAGAGTCGAAGGCACCAACCTGCCGACGGACAAGACGCAGCTTGTAGCGCAAATGCTTAGCGAAACCGGCGGAGCCGTGTCAGGCGTAGTGAGCGTCATTGACGCTCCTGACGGCAGTACCGCAACGATCAGCATTCCGAGTCTTAATGCGGGCAACTACTTCATCACGCTCCGCGACAAGGCGAATCCCTATGCGCTTGCTTCGTTCCCGATTTCGGTCGTCGGACCGAAAATGACGAAGATCGCGCCTAACTACGTCGATATGAACATGACCGGTACGATTGCGGTAACCGGCGCCGGTTTCGGCAAAAGCAGCTATGTGCTCGACAACTACAAGCTGCGGTTCCGCCCGGAAGGCGATCCAACGGCTCCGTCGGTCGATTTGGGCGGCGGTTCGATGAATGCCAGCGGGCAACTGCTGTTCCCGTTCACATCGAATTTTCTGGCCAACGGCACTTATGACGTATCGATCGTATACGCCGGCAACGAAGTGCAGGGAACGCCGCAGAAATTTACGGTGACGACGCCGTCCATCCTGCGCGAGAACCCGACGCTGTCGCGGGTAAACCGGTATAAGGTATACGATTTCCAGAAGTCGCTTCCCGTATCGACGAACGACCGAAACCAGATTCTCGAGTTCCGGTTCTATAATTCGGCTATCGATACAGCGCCTTCGACCAAGTTCAACTTTACGTATATCGATACGATCCAGCCGTACGTAGACCATGTGCATTACAAGGATCCGCTCACCGGCATGACCTTGTCGGGAACGGCGGACAGCGAAATCGACGAGCAGCCGGCCAAGCTGTATGTAATGGCGAACATCAATACATCCGATGTCAAAATGTATATCGGCGACAGCCAGGTCGGGATAGATTCGCTTGGCGGAGCATCAACCCAGATTGATTCGGAAACGAACGAAACGTTCAATATGTTCGAATTCGATCTGCCTACCTTGCCGAACGGCAGAACGCAGGTAACGTTCATTCCTTCGGACGGTTCGGCGGAGAACTATTCGGGCCGCAGATCTTACATGCTGAACATCAACAACACGCCTTATATCATTCTGAACAACGTGTATAACGGCATGATCGTAAGAGAAGACATCCCGACGCTGGAAGGGCGTTTCGTGAATATGCCGCCGCTGAGCCCCTTGCCGCTCGATCCGGCGGATATGGCTGGCAAGAACTACGTGCAGCTGGTTACATCCGACAACCCGACGGAATACATCGAGGCGAACAGCGATTCCACCTTCAATCATGCCTTGTTGCCGCTGCATGAAGGCCGCAATCAGCTGAAGCTGATGATTTACATCAACAATCAATTGACGACCAGCACGACGATCGAAATTTTCAAATTCAGTACGGATGCGCCGGAAATTTTGAATATGAAGCCGGTCGAACTGACGGATGTGCCGAAGTACGTGCCGCAGAAGCTGCCGGACAACTATGCGACGTCGGAACGCAATGTTATTCTGACCGGTCAATTCGCCAACGCAACGGAAGTGAAGCTGACCGTCAAGCGCAAGAACGAGTCCAATCCGAACACTTGGGAAACGCTCTATGATCGCCGGTATGGGTCAAGCTTCTCGGAGCTGGATCCGATTTCCGACAACCCGGCCTTCATCGACAGCATCGATCCGACAACGCTGCAATTTACGACCAGCCCGATCATGTTGTCCAAGACGGGAGCGACGACGTTCGAGCTGGCGATCACGAATTCGTCCAACGTTACCGTGACGAAGACGGTGACGATCAATCGTGAGCCGCTCGCATACGAAATTGTGTATCCGACGCTGGCGAAGAACGGCAAAGGACTGGATCAGGCAACGATCAACGGCAACTTCGTCGAAATCGAGATGAAGTCGGAGAACGCCGACAAGATTACTTTCGGCAAGAATGAAGCGATCAAACGAATTGTTACGGATCCCGAAACCGGGCTGCAGGAAGTACATTACTTTTATGAAATGAACGACTTGAAGGTCGGCGCCAACAACGTGAAATTTACGGTGACGCAAGGAACGCAGACAATCAACGGCGAGTTCGTTGTCTTCAACTCCGATACGCCGATCGAAGGCGCGCAGTTCAAGTCGGCGCTCAAGTCGGATATCAAGGCGTTCGACGGCATGCTTAACCTTAAGTTTCCCAAAGGCGTCAATCTGATGCGCAACGACTCGACACGCGTCAATCAATTTTTGACCACCGATCGCAAAATTGTGTTCGGCATTGCCTCCAACGCGGACGGACGTGTCGACAAAATCAAGCATCCTTCGCCGACGGATGGGCAAGTGGACAACCCGAATCCGGTGATCGGAACGGAGGGGGCGCTTCTGCTGGAAGAGCCGACGTTCCGGTTCCGTCCGGCCAGCCCGCTGTTCTGGACGGACGCAGGCACGATCGCCGCGGATGAAACCGACCGGACGAAGGCGCTCACCGGCAGCGGCCGTGACCCTTACGATACGGACGAGTTCTACGCCCGGTCGCAGCAAGACCTTGTCGTTCCTTCCGAGCGAGGCACCTTGACATTAAAATACGATCCATCGATTCGCACCGACGCTTGGAAGTACCTGACGGTGTATCATTACGATATTTTTGAAGACTACAAGGGAGTCACTCAATTCCGCTGGAAGAACATCGGCGGCGTGATCGAACCGAGCTCCCATACGATCACGGTTCCTTTCGAGAGCTTCGGCTATTATCAGGTCATGTACATGGACCAAAGCTTTGACGACGTCACCGGGCACCAATGGGCTCGAGATCAACTCGACACCTTGTATGCCAAAGGATATATGCTTAACAAGTCGAACGCGGCGTTTGAACCGGAAGATCCGATTACCCGCGGCGAGTTCGCTACGCTGCTTGTGAAGATTTTCGAAATTCCGCTTCAATATACAGAGACGCCGACATTCACTGACGTGCTGCGGATCAATCCGCTTACCAACGGCCTCTACGATTACCGGTACATTGAAACGGCAGCCAAGGTAGGCGTCGTGCGTGGCATGGACGGCGGCAGGTTTGCGCCGGACGACGCGATTACGCGTCAGGATGCGGCGGTCATGATTGCCCGGGCGGCGAACCTGAAGATCGGCTCCGACGACATCAAGGCGCTTACGTCGCTGCAGAAGACGTTCACCGACGCCAACGGTATCGACATCTATGCCCGCACTTCTGTCGAAGCGGTGACGAAGGCAGGGTTGATCGAAGGCAAGGACAACGTGCTCCTGCAGGGCCAGAAGAAACCGACCGTACGCTTCGATCCGGAAGAGAACTTCTCCCGCGCCGAGGCGGCGGAAGTGGCGATTCGCGTGCTGCGCCAATACAAGAAAATACCGAAATAACAGGCCTTTGGCCCTGCGTCCGCGACAAACTGCCGGCATTCGTCCGGCAGTTTGTTTCTGCTTGGAAGAGGTTGGGTAAGTAGGTGTGGCGAGCCCGCAGATGGAAAATGTTTGACGGTGACGGTCGCATTCGTTCCATGTATACTAAGTTTCGTGGCGGAAATTCATAACGTGACTGGCACAACCCGGCAACACAGGAAACGTTAATTTATTTTCACGAGTGCCGCAACTTTTTCCCGGGGCGAGCGTTTAATACTGTGAAATACATGCGAAAACCGTGTAATGTCAACGGATTGTTGGGTAAATTTCACAAAATATTCTTTACGGGGTATGGGCGCCATTGTATAATGTTAAAGTGGTGTCGACTTCTCTATCTCCATACTTACTAGTTTCCTAGTTTCTGCGGTATCAGCCGCAGACTTTATTTCATAATTCCGCTCAACTCTGGAAAGGGGGTGAATCGGCCAATGAGGGAATCGAGCTCATCTTTTAAAGAAAACTCTCAACAACCGTTATTTCGAGGAGGAGACAAAAAGGTTATGAAGAAAAGTTTATCTTTGATTCTGGCCATCGCTTTGGTATTTACCATGGCTGCATCCGCGTTCGCGGCAGACACGGCAACAACCACTAGCGATTCCAGCGCAACAGCAACGTCTGCAACCTACACAACCCAAGAGAAATACGATCAGCTCGTCGCTGCAGGCATTTTCGAAGGCGACGAAGACGGTCTTCCGCATCTTGATGCGAAAATGACCCGCGCACAATTCGCGAAAATCCTTGCTAAAGTATTCGGCCTGAGTGAAGACGCCGCTGCTGCTAGCAAAGCTTACAGCGATCTTGACGGCGCAAGCTGGGCAGCCGGCTTTATCGGCGCAGTTACCAAAGCAGGTTTGATGGAAGGCGACGCTGGCAAGTTCATGCCGTCGGCTGACGTTACTACCGAGCAACTGGCAACTGTACTGGTACGCGGCTTCGATCTGAAACCAGTAGCTGGTGCTAAAGTTCCAGGCACTTCCGACTGGGCAGCAGGTTATGTTCAAGCGGCTCTTGACGCGAAGCTCATTCCTGCAACAGCTGACTACACGAAAGCAGCACTTCGCGGCGCTTTGGTAGAAGCAGGTTACTCGGCTTATGAAGTGATAACAAAGCCAACACCAACACCAACACCAACACCAACGCCGACACCGGCAGCTAAAGGTCTTGACCTTGCTTCAGCCGTGGCTTTGAACAGCAAAGTAGTAGAAGTGAAATTGAATACTGCTGCTGCAACTGCAGATGTTGCTGCAACGAATGTCACAGTGAAAGATGCTGCAGGCGCAGACGTGGCAGTATCCGCAGTAGCGGTTGCACCTTATGTAACGGACAGCAAAACATTGCTTGTAACTCTTGGCGCTGATACAAAAGTAGGAACGCTTTATACGTTAACGAGCGCTACGAAATCGATTAACTTCGGCGGTAAAGCAGTTGATACTGCGAAACCTACAGTTTCCACAGTTGAGGGTACAGACGCCTATGAAGTAACGGTTACCTTTAACGAAGCTGTTTCTCTGGAAGGTGCTTCGTTCGTCCTTGCCGAAGCATACGGCTCCAAAACCGCTCTTGAAGTGAAAAGCTTCAAGTATACGGCAAACAACGTTGTTGTTCTGACAACAGCTGATCAGAAGGACTTTACGCTGTATGGCGCAACAATTTCCGGTGCATCTGACTTTGCCGGCAACAAAATGGACAACAGCACTGATAAGACGTTCACGGGTATTGCTGCAAGCACAGCAGCACTGAAAGTGGTAAAAGCATACTCGAACAATCCGGACGAAGTAACAATCGAATTCAACGTTAACGTTGATCCGGCTACAATTAACGCTGCCGCTTTCAAGGTTGAAGAAGCTTACGGCAGCCAAACAGTATTGACGGTTACTGATGCGAGACTCGCTACTACTAGCGATAACAATTCGCTCAACAATGGCACGAAGTTGACAGCAAGTGAAGTCAAGAAAGCGATTGTTGTCTCGGTTGGCGCTCAAAAAGCTGCAACACTTTACAAAGTAACAGCAACTGGATTGAAGACACTTTATGGTAAGGATCAAGACGCTTCCGTCAATAGCACAACATTCACGGGAACGCCTAAACCAGCAGCAGCTTTCACATACACAGTCAATAACGGCGTTGCTGCAAGCAACACATCTGTAGTGTTGAACTTCCCGAATAAATTGGTTAAGGAAGATGCCGAGAACGTAGCTAACTACGTAATCGCTGAGTCCTATGGCGATAAAGCAGCGGTTGCTGTTTCCAAAGCGGCTCTTAGCACCGACGGCAAAGTAGTTACGCTTACGGTCGGAGCTCTCAAAACAGTGCTCTACAGTGTAACTGTCACGAACTTGAAAGACATTTACGGCAATGCAATTAAGACGGATAGCAGCGCCAATGTAGTTCCTTTCTCGGGCGTTGCTGTAGCAGCTAAGATTTCGGCAATCAACTCGATTGCATACTTGAATGGATCGGATACTGTAATTGAAGTTGAATTCAACCAATCCGTGGGCTCTAACGCTACTGACGTATCCTTATACACAATTGATAACAGCATTGGATATCCTGAAAAGGTAGTTAAGTCGGCTGCAACTAAAGTGCAATTGACGATTCCGAAATTGACCGTTGGGACGCTGTATAAACTGACAGTCAAAGGTTTGCTGAATGCTGATGGAGTAGTTACCGATTCGGCTGGCGTATCCAGAGACTTTGTTGGTAAAGGCATCGCAGTAGGAGTACCGGCACTTCAGGGCGTTATTGCACTTGACAACCAAACGATCAAAGTGTTCTTCGACCGAGATGTTACCGGTTCGCTGATCAAAGGAGCGATCTGGAACAGTGCGGACAACACATTGGTTGCTGGCGCATTGACTTATGTGCATGGTAATGGCACTGCTACAGATTTGTCGACTTTGAACGAGTATGCTTACCAAGATGCAACAGACAAAAACGCACTAGTAGTTCGTATTGAAACAGCGAGTGCATTTGCTGCGGCTAACAAAAACGTCGCTGATGCTGCGTTCCGTCTGAATGGCGACACGAACAAGTTCACGAGCTCTAACTCGAAGCTGTTCTCGCCGATTGAAACGGCGCCAGCCAAAATTACGATTGATAACGTTTTGGCGCTGAACAGCACAACGCTTCGTCTGTACTTCAACCAAGCGGTCTCTTTCAACGGTACGCCGTTTGCAAGCGTAGAATCTACTAACACTGCAGCTTACAATGTTCTTGGCAATATACTGAGCAGTGCGGTGGCAGTGGATTCGACGAAACGAGTATACGACTTTGCGTTGTCCACTGCGCTTGCTACTAATGGATCTTACTGGATCGTAGTAGACCCAACTTTGACTGGCACAAATACTACGGCCAATGGTTCTAAAGCAATCAGCGACACTGCAGTAGCCGCAACTGCGAACAATTACGTGACAGTAAACTACTCGTCCGGAGCTTACAGAGTGCAATTCGCAGGTAATACTACTGCTGCAGCTGATTTGAAGAACGTTTCGGTAATCGCGTTGGATGAGAAGACATTGAAGGTCTACTACCCGACGATGATGAATAATCAAGCTGCACCGAACGTTGCTTCGGTACTGGATAAAACCAACTATGAAATTGTAGATGGTCAATCCGTTCCAGCCGCAGTTACCATGAACGATAACGCAGCTTTCAGCGGCTTAACGCATATCGGTGAAATCACTTATAGCTCCACCGATAACTCGGTAACAATTACGTTGAACCAAACAATTAAAACAGCTACAAACGGTGCATTCCTCCGTCTGGCTACTTCGATCAAGAATGCAACGGGTACTTCGGCTGTTAAAGATGGAGCCAACAAGATTTCGAAACAGTTTGCAATTAGCTCTGCCGCTTCGACGAAAGTTGCAGTAACTAGCGCAACTTACTCGGCAGGAAAAATTACAGTTACTTTCAACATGCAGACTAAGACACCTAATGATGTCAATACAAGCACTTATGGTATTGGCACAGGTCAAGAACTCAAAATTACTGTAGTTGTTGGCGGTGTAGCAACAACATTGCTGCCGGCTAATATCGACGGTGTTGTAGCGAAAAACGGTAGCACAGTTGTAGGTAATTCGAACACAGCTTATATCACCACGATTGAGTACACTTTGAATCCTGCATTTGCAGCAACGTTGACTGCTGGCGGTGTAGGTAAAGTAGATGTGGACTTGACAACCTTGCAAGGCATTAACGGCAATGGATCTAATGCAGATTCCTACGCTGTATTTGGTCAATAATTACTTCACAAAAAAGGAGAGAGTGGGTTTCCACTCTCTCCTTTTTTGTGTTTTGTTCAAAAAGGGGAGAGGAAAATATAAGCCGTAAAAATACAATTCATTTACTACAGCAACAAATTGATCGGGATCGCGTCTAATAGAGTAGTAAAGAGAACAGATACCTAATTAAATTGTTGAGGTGAATAGAATGAAAAAGGCCTTCGTATATTTAATTGCTGTATTATTATTTCTTAATAGCGCGATGTTTGTTTCAGCCGATGCTTCAATTGATTCCAAGGTTGCTGCACTAAACAAACTCACGTTACTACAAGGTGATGGTGTTAGTTTTAACTTGTCTGGAAAATTAAAACGAAGTGAAGCCGCTACTTTTATTGTTCGTATTCTCGGCAAAGAGGCATACGTCACAGCCAATCAGCAACAGTATGCAACCAGTTCTTTTGGCGATGTGAAAAATACGGACTGGTTCGCGGCTAGTGTGGGGTATTGCGTGGCTGAGAAGATTATAAGTGGATTCCCGGACGGGAATTATTATCCGGATGAGTATGTGAGCGAAAAAGCGTTTTTCAAACTTGTTCTGGGAGCGCTCGGCTACATAGAAGGAACCGATTTTACATGGGATACCGTATATTTGTTTGCGTATTCCGTCGGATTGGTTTCGGATGCGAAGTATAAAACTCAAACGCAGGACAACACAGATTTTTTGCGGGAAGATGTCGTGAGTACTTTATATCGGGGACTTACGATTCCATTGAAGGGGGCTAAAGCGACGATTGTCGATGTATTGGTCAACAATCATATCATCGAACGCAAGACTGCGGCCGATCTCGGCTTGGTTCGTGATACTATTCCAACTGCTATCGGCTCTATCCAGCACGTCAGTGATACTGAACTGAAAATTATATGGAATGAAGAGATCAGAGCGCTGGTATTTAATCAAATCAGCGTCTTTGAAACGGGGAATCCGACGACTAAGCTTGACGTGAGTATTGTCAAGCAAACTGGTACTGAAACCGTTATTCAGATTGCAGCACAAAAAGCGGATCAAGACTACTCTCTGGAAGTTTCAAATGTCACTGATGCAGAAGGTAACGATAATACTTCGGTGAAATCATCCTTCAAAGGCTATACTCCACTCAAAATAACAAGCGCTACTGCAGTCAGCGAACGAAAGGTTACAGTGGAGTTTAACAAAAAAGTGAAAGCCGTCGCGGCGGATGCGATCAAAATATATGAAAGTTCAGCCGTGTCGAATGCGATAAGTGCCAAGATTGAAGAGCAAACCGACCATTCCATAACCATATCAACATCGTTGCAGAAGTCGGATGTTCCATATACGATCCAGGTAGCCCAGGTAGCCGATGATGATGGAGTCGTTTCTTCGCAAACGGCACAATTCAAAGGTTATAAGATTCCAGAGATTAAATCGGATTTGTTTAAAGTAAGCAAAGTTGTTCCGGTAAGTAAAAATGTGCTGAACGTGTATTTTACGCAACCGATCAATGGAAATATTGCCTTCCCTGCTTATTATCAAATTTTGAAAAATAACCAGGACTACATTGGCGGCAGTTTTACATCCATGACCATTCGGGCATTGCCGACCGCCAATAATGTGGTCAGTATATATCTGAAAGATCATTACATTAGTGATGATGCTACTTACACGCTGAAAATCAGTGGTGATGTGACTAGCATTTACGGTGTTCGACTGAATGCAGGAACCACTAGCACCGTAGCTTTCTCCGGGAGCAACGAAGAGAACACTCCATTCCAAATAAGAAATGTATTTCCTGTTGATTCAAATACCATTGCATTGGAATTTAGCAGAGAGATTGATACTGTGTCAGCAGAGCAAATAGGCAATTATGCAGTAACGAGTACGAGCGGCATGCCTTATGGTGTACTGAAAGCATCTGTTCCAAACATTGGGCAAGGAAAGTTCATACACATATCGCTAGCGGGCGATCTAAGCAAGGATAACGACTACAAGGTTGTTGTGAAAAATGTGAATGACATCTTTAATCAAACGGTGATCACAGAGTCAACGGTTGGTTTTGCCGGTCAAGGAATACCATCGATAAAGGATTTGCAAATTATCAACATTACAGCGGCGGATAAATCATCTTTGCTTGTATATTTCGATCGTGAAGTGGATTTATTGACTGCAATGAATTCAACCATCTATTCAATTCAAGGCATAACGGACAGTGGGTTCTATTCCTCGGTCGCAAATGCTTACATCGATTCGGCTGCGCCGTATTATGTGAAGCTGTTCTTGCCAGTAGGGAAAGAAGTTACCAATTCCAATTCATATAAACTAACGATATTTAACTCCATTCAAGATCAGAATGGAAATTACCCATCTGCGCCAATAGTATACAACTTTAACGGTTCGGCTGATGCCAATGTCAAGCCAATGATAACAAGTGCGAAGATTGTCGGAAGCGATGTGGTGTTGGTAGCTTTGCATAAAGAACTAACCGCATCGGGTATGAACCTGTCATCCAGCAACTACAATCTGGAGACCAGAGATGGGAGTAACACCGTAACCATCAAGACACCGCTGAGCGTAAGCCTAGTAAATCCCACGACTCTAGCGATCAAGTTTCAGGATTTAGATATTAATAAGAATTATACGTTAAATTTTACTTCTTTGACCGATTATTCGGGCGTATACACAAGAACACAGACGGACGGTTTTACAAGCATCCCTGTTACAATAGGAAACTGATACATTCAAAGGGAAGAGACTTCAGCTTTGCGGGGAAGTCTTTTCCCTTATAATGAACCATTCGGAGGGAATATTGTAAATGAGACGACTACGAAACTCAATCCTTCTGATCCTTGCAATTACAACTGCAACATTCATAGGATCGACATTATCTCAACAAACCCAAGCCGACAGCGCCACCCAACCGGGATCGGTCGACGACCCTGTTGTCACGAAGAGTTACGTCGACGAGCAGATCCGCAAGCTGCTAAATGGCGGTTCTGTTGCGCCGACACCAACACCGACGCCGTTGCCGTCGGCTACGCCCACGGCTACGGAAGCAGCGGGAGTAACCACAGCCATCATTAAGCTCGAGCCCAACCAGACGCTCTACGTGGACGCGGGGGCGGATTCCATCGTGCGAACGGGCAAAGTGATCGCCTTCAGCAGCGACACGAACGGGATTACCGATGCGACGTCGGGCAAGGACATTTTGCCGGGTTCTTCAGTAGAGAACAACCATTTGCTGATCTTTCCGCGCGACGGGCGTGGCTTGAAGCCGGATCCGAAGTTCAAGGACGAAATTTACATTATGATTCGTGGCGGATACGAAGTTAAATAGGAAAGCAACGAGCGCCGCGGCGCCTGGCACCAACATTTTTCCCGGCTGACATAATCTTATGAGGTTGACCTTCCGGCGTGGAGCCATAATAAAGGCACACCACAACCAAGGAGGTGAGCACGTATGGCAAAGGGAAAACAACTCGTGCCAGGATGCCATAAGGCGCTCGACGCATTGAAGTATGAGATCGCAGCGGAGCTCGGACTGCCGGTCGGCAAGCAAGGGCTGTCCGCGTTCGGGGCGAACGAGGAATTTGCAACTGAGCTGGGTGGCATTCCGGTGTCTTCCGTGAAGGAAGATTACTGGGGGCACATTGCCTCCCGTGACACGGGAGCCGTCGGCGGCGCCATCACGAGCCGGTTGATTCGACAAGCGGAAGAGACGCTGTTTTCGCTACCACATGTGAATCAATAAGTTTTCGAGCAAGGCGAAAAAATGCAAATTCATATTGGCGATAAAACCTACCACTGAACGCGGTCGCTCATCCTGAGAGGCCTCGATAGAGGTTTTATCATAATTTGGCCTCATTCCAAGCGTGAATGGCCGGAGAAAAAGCCGTCATATTAAGATTTCCCAAACTGCGTGCAGATGATACATGATTCATTGACAGTGATCGACAAATACAGTACTATGTTTGTCAGTAGGTTCGTAATCAACAACCTCCTCCGGTTTTGGAGAAGGTTGATTTTTTATGTGGGAGGGCGATGGGAAGATGACGGCTTCAAACAAACGCCGGCTGTTCACCTCGGAATCGGTAACGGAAGGCCATCCGGATAAAATATGTGACCAGATTTCCGACGCGGTATTGGATGCTTTCCTTGAAGTGGACCCGAACGCGCGGGTAGCGTGTGAAGTTTCGGTAGCAACAGGGCTTGTACTGGTCATTGGGGAAATCAGCAGCCGGGCGGATTATGTCGATATTTCGGCGATTGCGCGCCGCACGATCAAGGAAATCGGCTATACTCGCGCCAAATACGGCTTTGACTCGCAAACCTGTGCTGTTCTGACGTCGCTGAACGAGCAGTCTGCAGATATCGCGATGGGCGTCGACAAAGCGTTGGAAGCTCGCGAAGGGCAAATGACGGACGAAGAAATCGAAGCGCTTGGCGCAGGCGACCAAGGCCTCATGTTCGGCTTCGCTTGCAACGAGACGCCAGAACTGATGCCGATGCCGATCGCGTTGTCGCACCGTTTGGCGCGGCGCTTGTCGGAAGTGCGCAAGAACGGCACGCTTCCATACCTGCGTCCGGACGGCAAAACGCAAGTGACGATCGAATACGAAGGCGACCGTCCGCTCCGTGTCGACACGATTGTCGTGTCCACGCAGCATGCGGAAGAGATCACGCTGGAGCAGATCCAGAAGGACATTCAGGAACATGTTATCAAGAAGGTTATTCCAGCCGAATATCTGGATGCGGCGACCAAATATTTCATCAACCCGACGGGACGTTTCGTTATCGGCGGACCGCAAGGCGATGCCGGCCTGACAGGCCGCAAAATCATCGTCGACACATACGGCGGCTACGCCCGCCACGGCGGCGGCGCGTTCTCCGGCAAGGATCCGACGAAGGTCGACCGCTCGGCAGCGTACGCAGCACGCTACGTAGCCAAAAACATCGTTGCCGCGGGACTCGCGGACAAATGCGAAATCCAACTCGCTTACGCGATTGGCGTTGCTCGTCCGGTTTCGATCAGCGTCGACACATTCGGCACAGGCAAAGTAAGCGACGACAAGCTTGTCGAAGTCATCGGCAAAAATTTTGACCTGCGCTCGGCCGGCATTATTCGCGAACTGGGCTTGCGCAAGCCGATTTATCGCCAGACGGCGGCATACGGCCATTTTGGCCGCACCGATGTGGACCTGCCTTGGGAGCGTACGAACAAGGTAGAGCAATTGAAACGCGACGCGCTGGCTACGGTATAAAAAATTCCGAATCGGCTCGCAAAATGACGAAGCACGTCATCCTGACACGGATGGCGTGTTTTTGTTTAGTCATTTAAGATGATAGACAAATAATGGGGGCTTCCACTATACTATTGAAATGATAATGTAAAATAATAGAATTGGAGGGACCCGTATAAAAATGATGAAATTATTTCACCGCAAAGTAGTTCTATTTTTGACGATATTATCGTTACTTGCGTCGATTTGGATTCCAGCGGCGAGCGCCGAGCAGGCGAAAGACGATCGGTCCGGACATTGGGCCGAGAAGCAGTTGATGGAATGGACGGCGAAAGGGTGGCTGCAAGGATACGCGGACGGAAGCTACCGGCCGGATCAAACGGTCAGCCGTGCGGAATATTTGGCGATGATGGATCGGGCGTTTGAGTTGCAAGCGGGAGAAGTCAAGCCAGCTTTCCAGGACACTCAGGGAGGCGAGTGGTTCGAAACTGCGGTATCGCATGCCGTTTACGCCGGAATTCTCGATGGGTATGAAGACGGCACGTTGCGCCCTTCCCAGTCGATCAGCCGGCAGGAGGCTGCGGTCATGCTGGCGCGACTGCTCAAGCTTGAGCCTGGCAATCGGCAGGCAGCATCGTTTGCAGACGCGGCAGATATCGCCGATTGGAGCATGGAAGCTACCACCGAACTCGTACATAGAGATGTATTGTCCGGGTACCCGGACGGCGCGTTCCGTCCCACGCATCCGATTACGAGAGCGGAAGCCGTGACAATGCTGGATAAAGCAGTGCATCTAAAGCCGGCAGAAGTGGTTTATAGCGAAAAAGGAGCGGTCTACGGATCTGATGACAAGGTGACGACGATCGCAGGTGACGTTGTCATCGATGCCCCGGATATTACGTTGAAAAATACGGTTATAGAGGGCAATCTGCGGATTTCCGGGCAAGTAGGCGATGGCGATGTGAATTTGCAGTCCGTCACAGTGCGCGGCGAAACGATTGTGAATGGCGGCGGTGAACACAGTGTTCATTTCGTCAACTGCATCATTGCTGTGGTTACGATAGACAAAAAAGACGGTACGGTTCGTATTGTTTCCGAAGGAAACACAACGGTTGTATCCGTTCAAATCAATACCAGCGCAACATTGGATACGACCCAATCGTCAGGAGGCGGTTTTGGACAAGTTACGCTAAGCGAATCGCTTCCCGCCGGTTCCACGGTTACGCTGTCGGGCACTTTCGCCGACGTTAATGTCGCCGCAGGTCAAGTCATTCTGGTTGTGCCGGAAGGATCGATCGGCAACCTTCTGTTTGACGAAGGGGCGTCGGATTCGTCGGTATCGCTGGGCAAAGAGGTTACGGTCCTTACGATGCTTGCGAATGCAATTATTAAGGCTTTTGGCGAAGGAACGATCACCAAAGTGATTTTCGGCGAACAAGCCGCCGGTTCGGAACTTGAAGTGAAGACGGAGGAGGTGCAGCAGAAAGGAAGCGTTTCGCCATCTCCTTCGCCGACTCCGTCCGCTTCGCCCACCGCGTCGGTACCCCCGTCGGGAGCGCCGGGTGGCGGAGGTCCAGTTGGCGGAGGCCCGACCGGAGGAGGAGGCTCTACAGGTGGCGATACGCCTTCAGGCGGAGGATCATCGACTCCTCCGGATGATCATACGCCGCCCACCTTTAACGCAACGGCCCGTTCCAATACGGAAGTGCTGCTGACCTTCTCCGAGTCGGTGCTAATGACAGGTTCGGCTGCAATTGCAATTGCGCTCTATTCCGGAACGGGAACGCTTGCCGTTACGGGGATCACGCGGGAAGCGAGCGATAAGCTGGTGCTTCATACGGCATCGCAAACGGCGTCAACCCTATATAAAATTGTCACCGTGACGGGTATAACCGACAATAGCGGGAATGCCGTCGATCTCGCCCGCTCCACAACTTATTTTGCAGGAAAGAACAAAGAGATGCCGCCGCTGGCAACCGCCAGAGCGCAGCAGATCGATGACAAGCTGCTTTATATCGAGTTGACTGACGGCTACGACCCATCATCTTTAACTGCCGCTACGTTAAAAATCACCCCGAGCAATGGGACGGAGGCCGCATTTACCGGCGCTGTCAAACGAGCCGCGACCGCAGCGGACGCGCAGAAATTCGGTTACAAGGCGGAGGAAGCGACAGCTGCTGCCGGTAAAGGGATTGTCATTGATCTGAGGGACAGCGTGGAGGTACCGTATAAACTTTACAACGTGGTGTTGGAGTCGTTGCTTAGTCCGGGCGGAAGCGAAACCTGGGTTTCGATAAGTTTCGTCTATCTCCTCAACACCAAGCCGACGATTATGAACGTTCAAGCGCTCGACCGACAGACGCTGGCAGTAACGTTCGATCGCGACGTGGCGGATTTGTCAATTGCCGGACCGCTTTATCAATCTTCCACGGGAGAAATCGTACCCGATCTCTTGCAGGTATCCGTAGGCGGAGCGACATATGCGATACCGGGCGAGCCTTATTTTGGCGGGATGAATGCATACAAGAGCCCCAGCGAAGCGAACAGGCTGATTCTAGTGGCAAGCAATCCAGACGCGTTTGCCGGAGCTTCGAACACGTTTGAACTGACGACTTCGGGCGATGTGCTGAAACCGGAGGCAGCGCCGCTGACATTCACCGGAAAGGACAATACTCGCAAGATTCTTGTTACAGGAGTAGTCGCTGTCGATCCGTTTACGATACAAGTGTATTTCGATTCGCCTGCAAAAGTAGATGATTTAAACCAGTTCGCCAAAATCGGGACAGCGGCTGATAGTTACGGATCGGCTCCAATCAGCTTGTTAAACGGTGCCCCGGTGGCAAACACGAGCAGTAAAATATGGTCGTTCCGAACGAGCCCGACGCTCGCGACCGGGACCATTTACCGATTGATTCTGTATCCGACGTTGTCCAACAGTTTCTTGTCCGACCGCTCCGGCTATATCCAACCGGATCCGGGCGATGGCTATTTCAGCTTCGCCGGACCTCCGGCCACTATGGCATCGCTCGGCACGATCTCGGTCGTGGCCACAGACGCGCGGACGATCGAGGTATTTTATCCGGAGCAGATGGGCAACGCCGTACTCGTCCGCAATCATTATGCAATAACCAGCGACAGTGATGGCAGCATTCTGGTGGATCCTCAACCGACCTGGAATGTGGATTACGATCCGTTGATGAAAAAGGCTACCTTGCATTTGGGGCAAAATTTAACGGCAGGCAGGATGTATTATTTGGCTCTCTCTTCCTCCATCATGAATGCGGACGGGACAAGAGCGGTGCCCGCGGAACATACCGGTATGGCGGGAATAACCAGCGGGAAAACAATCCAATTTGCCGGTATGAGTAATCTGGTCGGACCCAAGCTCATTCCCCCGACCGTAGACACGGACAAGATGGGCATCACATTCGGCTTCGACCAACCGGTCGCAATTGCTGACAGCCCGTACTCGTTAGCGCTTAATAGCGATGACCAACTGGCTAACTTCGAATTTCCGTCGGGAATTGCGGCGAGGAATATCAGTTTCTCACGCAACGACTCCATCTTGTTATTCCAAGTGGAGGGACAATTGGCAGGAGACTCGGCCGTCGTCGACTTGCAGTCCGTGACAGGTACTGTAACGCGTGATCCGGGCGGAAAGACGTTCCACGTTCGATTTACCCAAGCGCTCCAGGGAGGAACGTTTGCCAAGATAACGGTCATAAACAATTCGGCTTTAAAAGTGTTTGGCAAATCCATGATGCCGGCGGCGTCGCAAACGATTTACGCAGGGATTCCGTCCAACTGATTCGTGCCTCACTGACGAAGAACGTCACTTCTCCCGGCGAGAAGTGGCGTTTTTTTATCCCAGCGCAACCAAACGACGAAAACCGGGGTCTATTATAGTAGGCAATTCGATAGAGAGAGATAGGAGAATGGCCGAGAGGAAACGTCGGTCGCGGTCAAGAGGAGAGGAGCAGCAACAAGATGCGAAAGGCACAGGAAACGAAGAAACATAAATCGAACCGCAGCAGGAGGCGGCTGTTGTCGATGCTGCTGCTGGCGTCGCTGGCGATTCCGGCGCAGACGGCCGGCTGGCTGCCGGGCAAGCAGCCGGTGGCGTACGCAGCGGCGACAACAGGCGCCAGCGCCAAAATCGTAAGCGAGGAGCCGATCACCGCAGGCGCGACGCTGCGCAATTATGTCTGGAGCGCGACACGCGGCACCAATGCCGTACAAACGAATGTGCACGTGATCGTGGTCGACTTGCAAAATCCGAACGTGAAGCTGGACGTCATAGCCGGGGTGGACGGCCAGTTCACGAAGAAGGAGACGGTAAAAGGCATGGCGGCGGACACAGGCGCCGTTGCCGCGGTGAACGGCGATTTCTTCGCGACGGCCGGCGACGGAGCGCCGATCGGGGCGCAAATTACCGGCGGCACGCTGGAATCGAGCGCGCCTTTCCTGCCGGGCATTTACCAGTTCGCCGTTTCGAAGAACAACACGCCAATCATTGACCAGTTTACGTTCTCGGGCAAGGTGACGGCGGCAGACGGGGCGACGTTCGACATCGCCGGCGTCAACAAGGCGCCCTACTGGTTCGTGCCCAGCGGCGAACACAGCCACGTGGACGCGATCCACCTGTACACCGATGCCTGGGGCTCCAAGGTGCGGGCCGTCGACCGGGCGACCGATTTGCTCGAGGTGCTCGTGCAGAACGGCGTCGTGATGCAGAAGAAGGAAGGCGCGCTGGACATGCTGGCGCCGAGCGACGGGTATATTTTGCGCACGGAAGGGAAAGGGGCGGCATTCATTCGCCAGCACGTCAAGGTCGGCGACAAGATCAAAGCCGAATACAGCCTGGCGCCGCTCGATCCGACGAAGCAGTACGACACGGCCAAGTTCAAAACGATGATCGGCGGCCAGCCGCTGCTCGTCAATCAGGGACAAGCCGAGTCGATCCAGTCGAACGCGCCGGATCCGGGCAGCTACCGCTCGCGCACGGCGGTCGGTTATCCGCTCGATCAGCGGTACGCTTACATCATCACCGCCGACAAGGGCGGGAACAGCGCCGGCATGTCGCTGCCCGAGCTGCAGCAGTTCATGATTTCGCTCGGACTGTGGATGGGGCTGAACCTCGACGGAGGCGGCTCGACGCAGATGGTGTCGCGGCCGCTCGGCGAGACGGGGGCGACGCTTGTCGGCACAACCGAAAACAACTACGAACGGCCGGTCGTCAACGGGCTGGGCGTGTTTTCGACGGCGCCGAAAGGGCAAGTAAAAGGCATCCAGCTCAGCGGCAAGCAACAGCTGCTGATCGGCGAGAAGGCGACTTACGGCATCAAGGCTTACGACGAATATTACAACCCCGTGGACGCCACGCAGACCAGTTGGCAATGGAATAGTTCGAATGCGGTCGGCACGCTGGAGAACGGCACGTTCACGGCAACCGCCGCGGGCAAAACGACCCTCACTGCCGCCGCAGGACTCGGCAAAGGCACGCTTGACGTACAAGTCATCGGCCGGGGCGACATCGCATCGATGCAAGTTCAGCCGGCGGCCAGCTCGCTGATCGAAGGCGCCGACGTTGCGCTCAAGGTGAAGGTCACGACGAAGGCCGGTGTCGAGCGCGTGCTTCCGGGCAATCTTTTCTCATGGGAGGCAAGCGGCTTCCAGGGCACGGTAACGGACGGCGTGCTGCACGTCTACAGCATGGACGGCGCCGCCAAAGGCGCAATCACCGCCTCTTACGACGGGATGCATGCCATGGCGACGCTGCCGGTCGGAGAGAAGCGGGTGTTGGCCGATTTTGACGCCAAGACGCTTCCGGTCTCTTTTACCGGGACAGCGGGCGTAAAAGGGCAGGTAGGCATCGTTTCGGCCGCCGGAGCCGCGGGATCGGTCAGCAAAGCCGTCTACATGAACTATGACATGACGGGCGGCTCCGGCACGCTTGCCTCCTACATCGCCTTCGGCGATGGCGGCACCGGCGTCACGCTGGAAGGCGAACCCCGGACGATGGTGATGAATGTAGAGGGCGACAAGAGCCTCAACTGGCTGCGCGCGGAAATGATCGATGCGGACGGAAAGCTGTATTATGTGCCGTTTACCGACTCGCTCAGCTGGACGGGATGGCGGACGGTAACCGCCGATTTGGTCTCGCAGCAGATGACCTATCCGGTCAAGCTGCGCAAGGTTTATTTGGCCAATCCGCCGGTAGGACAGGACGAACGCGCAAAACGCGGGGCGATCAAGGTCGACGACATCGCGTTCCTGTACGAGAAGCCGCTCGCGGAGGCGCCGCGCAATCAGGTGCAATTGACTATCGGCAGCCGCACGATTACGGTGAACGGAGCCAAACAAACGGTGGATGCGGCGCCGGAAATCGTCAATGACAACACGCTGGTGCCGCTGCGGTTCGTGATTCAGGCGCTTGGCGGATCCGTCGAGTGGAACGAGGCGGAGCGCAAAGTGACGGTGAAGCAGGGCGATCGGCTGGGCGAGCTGTGGATCGGCAACCCCAATCTGAACATCGGCGGGACGGTCGTTGCGGCGGAAGTGGCGCCAATGATCAAAAACGACTATACGATGGTGCCGCTGCGCGTGCTGACCCAGGGCTTCGGCTGGACCGTCAGCTGGAACGAAACGACGCGGACCGTAAGCCTGGCGTAAAATTAGTACATTTTAATCACATCAATCAAGGGCAAATATGGTAGTATAGAAAGAAATGATTCGGTACGTAGCAAAGGGGCCCGGGACTGTGCATCAAGTCGATGCCATCGATCGCGTCATTAAAAACGCCATAGGAGTCATGGAGAGCAGCAAGTATCAAATTTTTGAGATTTGCGAGAATGTTCGCGCCGAGCGGGAAGCCCTGAACAAAGAGCTGCAAGCCGTAATCGAAGAAACGACCACCACGATCGACAAAGTGGACAAACTGGAACTCGAATACCGGAGGTCGCGCATTCGGCTGACGGAAGTGAGCCGCGACTTTCATCGCTACAAGGAAGAGGACATTCGGGTCGCTTACGAGGCGGCAACGAATCTTCAGCTGCAGCTGACGGTATTCCGCGAGAAGGAATCGCATCTGCGCTTGCGCCGGGACGACCTTCAGAAGCGGATCAAAAATACGGACAAGCAAGTGGAGCGGGCGGAAACGGTCGTATCGCAAATGAACGTCGTGCTCGAATATTTGTCGGGCGATCTCAACCAGGTCACGCGCATACTGGAATCGGCCAAAAACAGGCAGATGCTCGGGCTCAAGGTCATTTTGGCGCAGGAGGACGAGCGGAAGCGGATTGCGCGGGAAATTCACGACGGCCTGGCGCAAACGATGGCGAACGTCGTCCTGCGAACGGAAATTGCCGAGCGCATGCTCGGCAAGCAGGAATACACGGCGGTGAAGGACGAGCTCTCCGACCTGAAGGGCCAAATGCGCGGCGGATTGGAAGAGGTGCGGAAAATTATTTTCAACCTCCGGCCGATGGCGCTGGACGACCTGGGTCTCGTCCCGACGCTCCGCAAGTATGTGCAGGATTTCGAGGACAAGACGAAGATCCGCACGCACTTCGAGCTGCTCGGCCGGGAGACGCGGCTGCCCTCCGGCATGGAGGTCGCCGTGTACCGGCTCGTGCAGGAAGTGTTCTCGAACGTGCTGAAGCATGCGGGGGCTACGTATCTGTCGCTTGAGGTGACATACCAGAAGCATATGATCAAGCTCGTCATCCAGGATAACGGCGTCGGATTCGAGGTCGACTTTGTGGAGGCGAAGATCGCCAAAGGGAAAAATTTCGGCATCATGGGCATGCGCGAACGGATCGACTTGCTGGAAGGCCGGATCGACTTCGATTCGGGCAAAGGCGAAGGCACGAAGGTTACGATGCTCATCCCGATCAACGAACACAAGGAGGATTAGCGAATGGAGAAAGGACGCAATACCGGCGCTATCAAAATCATACTAGCAGACGATCACCAGCTCTTTCGCGAAGGCGTCAAACGCATCATCAACATGGAGAACGATCTGGAAGTGATCGGCGAATGCGGCGACGGCATCCAGGCGCTGGAGCTTTGCAACGAACTGCACCCCGACATCGTGCTGATGGACATCAACATGCCGGTGGAGAACGGCGTTGTGGCTACGGAGAAGCTGAAAGACATTTTTCCGTCGATCAAGGTCATCATTCTGTCGATTCACGACGACGAGAGCTATGTATTCGAAACGCTGCGCAAAGGCGCTTCCGGCTACTTGTTGAAAGACATGGAAGCCGAGTCGCTGATTAATGCGATTCGTTCCGTTGTGGCGGGACATGCCTACATTCATCCCAAAGTGACCGGCAAGCTGATCAATCAGCTGCGCCGCATGACGTACCTGGACGAGATGGGTGTCGTCAGCAACAATGTGGCCGCGAAGGAAGCCGGCGTCAAATTCGTCCATACGTCGAACAACCCGCTGACCCGGCGCGAGGCGGAAGTGCTGCGGCTGATGGCCGAGGGCAAAAGCAACAAGTCGATCGGCGAGTTTCTGTTCATCAGCGAAAAGACGGTCAAAAACCACGTCAGTAGCATTCTGCAGAAGATGGAAGTCGACGACCGCACACAAGCGGTTATCATCGCGATCAAGAACGGCTGGGTGACGCTGTAAAGCAGTTGGCACGTCGGACATCGTTGCGGCATATACTGTTCCCAAAGGCTTTCCGCGGGAAGCCGGGACTTCACCTCGGGGAGTGGGCCGCAATGATGATCGGATTGCTGTTGTTTTTTGGCGCTTACGGGATCGCCATCGCCGCTATTCATCTCGCATACGCCCGGCAGCGCCGCCTGGGGCGCGCTCAACCGGTTCGACACATACTCATGGTCAAAAACAACCAACATCAAGCAGAGTGGTTCTTGCGATGTCTGTTGTTTTTTTCGTATTGGCGGGGACGGAACGTCGTCGTGACGGTGTTTGACGAAGGCTCGGAGGACGACACGATGAAAATTGTGCGCCAGTTTGCCGAGCGGCATGGCGAGGTGGAAATCGGAGGCGCGGGCGACGATGCGGACCGCTATATGGCGGAGCATGCGGAGGAAAGTTTTATCGTTACGCGGCTGAGCCGATTTCAAGGAACGGAACGGTTTTCTATGCCCCAGTGGTAACCGCTTACAGCGGAAGCCGGGGAAGTGCGCAAATCGACAAGGCGCGATTTCTGCCAAAGAACGCGCGAGGAAGGAGCGGGAGTGAAGGCAGTTGTGTATGCGGTGCGGCTTGCCGATGCCGGTTGGCAATGGCGGGTGACGCTGGACTGGCGGGTGGACCGGGCGTATTGGACGGAGCGGGGCGTGGCGCCGGAGAACGGCGTGGTGCGGCTCGCGCCTGCATTGTCGCTTGGACAAGCGTTGTGGGTCCGGGACGGTTTGGAGCAAGAGAAGCGGCAAGCGGCAAGGATGGCGCTTGCTGCGGGGAAACGGGACGATGTCGGGAGGGAAATCGTGAATCGGCTTGCGGCGCTGGGGGCGCCGCAGGAATTGCTGCAACGGCTGCAGTTGGAAGCAGGCTGGAGCCGGGAAGAGGCGGCGGAAGAAGCTGCCGCTGGGGCGAGTGCGGCAGGAGCGGTGCGGCAAGGTGAGCGAGGCGGTGCGGGAGCGAGTGCGGCGAGGCGGGGAGATGCAATGCGCGGCGACGGCGCCGATCGGCCGCGGGAAGCGGAGGTGCTGGGGCGGCTGCTTGCCGGCCGCATGCTGTTGAAGGACGAGCTGGTGCAGATGCTTGCCGGCAGCACGTTGACCGGGCTGACGGACGAATGGCCCGGGCTCGTCCAGGCGGCGTATTTGCGCGGCGGCATCGAGCTGCTTGGCGGCGTCGCCTGCAAGGAGCGGCGCCGACTGTGGCGGCGCGGCCGCACGTATCGGTGCCGCCGGTGCGGGAGCGGCGGCGAGCGCTTGCAGATGGCCGCCATGTGTGCCGATTGCGGCGGGCCATGCCCTTATTGCGAGGAGTGCCTGCAGATGGGGCGCTCCCGGTTCTGCTCGCTGCTTGTTCGCGCAGCGGCAACGAGGGAACTGCCCGCTGCGCGAAGCGGGGCAGCGGGTTGGGTTGCGCCGCCGGCGGAGGCGGAGCTGCGCGAGCGGCTGCGGCGGTGGCGGCTTAGCCCGGCGCAGACGGAAGCGTCGCTGGCGGGGCTGCGGTTTCTGCGCGGCGACGGGCAGGAGCGCATGCTGCGGCGAGGGAGGGCGGCTGACGCTGGAGAGCCGCTCGCGTTTTTGTATTGGGCTGTGACCGGGGCGGGCAAAACCGAGATGATTTTTCCGCTCATCGAAGATGAGCTGCTGCGCGGCGGGCGCGTGCTGGTGGCTACGCCGCGGCGCGACGTTGTGCTGGAACTGGCGCCGCGAGTGGCTGCCGCCTTCCCGCAGCGGGCGTTGGTGACGCTTTATGGCGGCAGCCAGCAGCGCTGGGAGCGGGGCGAGGTGACGCTGGCGACGACGCATCAGCTGATGCGCTTCTGGCGCGGCTTCGACCTTGTCATTCTCGATGAAATCGACGCGTTTCCGTTTCATAATAGTCTCGTGCTGGAGCACGCGGCGCGCCAAGCCTGCAAGCCCGGCGGCCGCTTCGTGCTGCTGTCGGCGACGCCGCCGAAACCGCTGCAGGCTGCGGCAGCCGCCGGCCGCATCGGCTGCGCCAAAGTGCCGGTGCGGTTTCACCGGCACCCGTTGCCCGTGCCGCGCCATCTGCGCGCGGCGCCGGTCGAGCGCTGGCTGCAGGCGGGAAGGCTCCCGCAGCCGCTTGTGGACAAGCTGCGCCAATCGCTCGATCGCGGCGCGCAGCTGTTCCTGTTCGTGCCGCGCATCAAGCTGGCGGCACCGCTGGTAGAACTGCTGCGCCGCACATTCCCCGGCTTTGCGATTCACGGCACCTCGTCGCAGGACGACGAACGCGCGGACAAGGTCATGTCGTTTCGGCACACGGATACCCGGGTGCTGGTGACTACGACGATTCTGGAGCGGGGCGTAACGGTGCCGAAGTCCGATGTGTTCGTGCTCGGCGCGGATTCGCGGCTGTTCGACGAGGCGGCGCTCGTCCAGATGGCGGGGCGGGCCGGACGCTCGAAAGACGATCCGGCCGGCAATGTGTGGTTGGTGTCGCCCGAGCGGACGGCCGCCCAGCAAGGGGCGATCCGCCAGATTGTGCGCATGAACCGGCTCGCTCGGCGCAGCGGCTACCTGCTCGGGGAAGGGGGCGACCGCTTATGATTGGCAGCCGCGAAAGCCTGATCCGCAAGCTGCTGGCCCGGCTGTTCGGCTCTGCCGGGAGCATGCTGCGCGAATCGGCACCCGGCGCGTGCCCGATCTGCGCGCGTCGCGTCCGTGGCGTGTCGGCCGCAACGCTCGGTCTATGTCCGGCTTGTGCGCCCGCTATCCCGTGGATAGCGGCGGTGCGCTGCGCCACTTGCGGTCGCGGCGAGAGTTGCCCGGATTGCGGCCGGCGCGAGCGTACGCATTTTGTGCAAAGCCGCAGCGCCGTTCGCTACGACGAGGCGATGAGGCACCTGCTGGCGAGGTACAAGTACCGCGGCGACGAGGCGTTGCTCGCGCTGTTTGCACGGATGCTGCGCAAGCCGTATGAAGCGCATATTTCCAGCCCGCAGCTGCAGGGAGGCTTCGATTGCATCACTTATGTGCCGCTCAACGCCGGCCGGCTGGAGGAGCGCGGTTTCAACCAGGCGGAGCAAATGGCCTCGGCGCTGGGCAGTGGCGTTGGCGTGCCGGTTCTGCCGCTGCTGCTGCGCGTGCGCCATACCGACAAGCAAAGCTTCAAGAGCCGGCGCGAGCGGCTGGCCGATTTGAGCGGCGCTTTTGCCGTCGATGGGGGCGGGATGGCGGAACTCGCCGCGACGCTAGCGGACAACCGTCGTCGACGTATCCGGGTCGCGGTTGTCGACGACGTCTACACCTTTACTTAGACTGTTTCAAAAACGAAAAGCGCGGATAATCCCATTGGCGTAACGTTCGTCTAAAAGTATATCGCAACTAGGTAAATTCGAATCGGTCCATTCAATAGTCACTTTGTCGGTCGTGCAATGTGCAGCTTTTATTAAGATACGGATACCTTCTGATTTCTCTTCAAAGGTCAATAGACTCCAGTTTGAAGCGATATCCTTCATTACTTCGTGTGAAATGGATCGCATACTCTTCTGCACGACTTTTAACATCGCAGTTTTCTGTTCGTGTAGCGTTTTCCTTTCGTTTTCAAGTCGTAGCAATGATGGCTTGATTAAATGCGCAATGTCAGCATCCGCCATCTGCATTACCAGCCGCTTAATCTGCCCATTTAATCTCTCCATCTGTGCGTCTAGCGGCTCCGTTTCTTGCTCATCGCTCCGTTCCTTCTTCTTTGCTTGAGCCTCTACCTGACGCCAAAAATCACCGTTTTCCAAAAGCTCATTCATTTTTCGGACGACCTTAGTTTCCAATTCATGCTGTCTGACAACGGTTTGTTTGCAGCCTTCAAATTTATTCACGTCGTGACAGCGGTAATAAAAATGCGTTTCTTTTCCCCCACTAAAAAAATATAGTTTTTTGGAGCATTGGGCACAAAAGCATAAGTCCTTAAATAATTGCTTCGGGCTGCGTTCATCCGGTATGTTTTTCTTTTCCTGCTTGATATCCTGGACGCGTTGCCAGTCCTCGAACGTGATAATAGCCTCGTGTTCACCGTCAGCCATAATCCATTTATCTTGCGGCATGCGTCGAAACTGCCCTTTATGATCCTTATACCTGGTTTTTCCCCAAGCGATTTTCCCGGAGTACAAAGGGTTCATCAGGACTAACTCAACCTTCGAAAACGATATTCCTGTGATTCGCGCAACCTGCCGCATGCTTTTTCTCGCAAGATAAAGGGCGTATATTTTCCTGACAATTTCAGCTTCTTCGGGTACGACAACAGGCCGTTTATCTACAAGTTTATATCCGTATGGGGCATGACCGCCGTTCCACTTGCCTTCCTCGGCGCGGCGCAATTTGCTGTCCACAGTACGTTCTGTGATTAGTTCGCGTTCGAAGTTAGCGAAATCGACAAGGATGTTTCGAAGCAGCCTCCCTGTCGACGAGGACGTATCTAAATGCTGGGTAACGGACACAAGCGCAACTTTATGTGTTTCAAGGAAATTAGAAAGTCGATGGAAGTCCGAAACTGAACGAGATAGTCGGTCTAACTTGTAAACGAGTATGACGTCGAATTTCCCCGTCTCGGCATCTTTAAGCATTCGCTGTAATTCAGGACGATTCGTGTCCTTGGCCGATATTCCGGGGTCCTCGTATACGTCCGTCACATCCCAACCTTGCGCCTTAGCGTATGCTTCGAGTCGTTCCTGCTGCATATCAAGCGATGTTCCGTCAGAACCATTTTTCAGGGCAGACACGCGTTTGTAAATGACTGCTCTCATTGTTCTCGTCTCTTTTCCGGTTTAAAATGTCCTGTATATAGGCCGCAGATAGAGATTTGATTAGGATACACTTCGATCGTTTCATATTTGTCGTTTTCGGGTGTGAGCTGGACGGTAGGAGAATCAATGTTCCATCGAAGGTGTTTTAGCGTTCCGTTCTCATTACCAATGATCGCCGCGACAATCTGGCCATTGAATTCTGCCCACTGCGCTTTTCGCATATAGACGATATCCCCATCATCAATACCGGCACCCTCCATGGAATCGCCTTTGACGCGAAGGGCGTAATCCGGCTGCCGCTTTTCCTTGAACGGATAATGTACGTAATCTTCAATATTTTCTTCTGCAAAAAGCCCGTCACCAGCACAGATCGTGCCTATGAGAGGAATGCGGCCGTCGGTATTAAAATCAACTTCACCGGCGTCAGACGATAAACCCATGATGTAGAGCGGTGTCGTTCTAAGAGCTGTTGCGAGTAGAGCGATTTTATCACGTTTCATATTCTCGATGTCGCCAGTCTCCCACTTTCTGACCGTGCTTTTTCCAACACCAACCATTTTACCGACTTCCTCAAGAGTCATTTTCAAGTTAGTCCTTCTCTTCTTCAAATGCTCACCGTTCATTTTTGTTCCTCCGTTTCTGTATCGATTATAAAATAAAAGTGTCTTATATGCAACTTTATTCGCATGATGGCGCAAAAAAGTGTCCTAAAGGGGTTGACAATGTTAGTGCTGAACAGTAATATGAAAGTGTCCTTGACGACACTATTTACCGAAAGGAGGTTGGCGATATTGGACGCCAAGGCACTTAAAGCCAAGCTTATTATTATCGGGCTCAACGTCCCTGAACTTCTCGCTAGATTGAAGAATCGTGGTGTTTGCATGAGTAGAAGCGCGTTTTATCGTAAGCTTAATGGCAAAAGCGAATTTTACCGCAATGAGATGATCGCAATTGCCGACGAGTTGAAAGTCGATCAAACAGAATTCATTGCAATTTTTTTTAGTAAAAAAGTGTCCTAAAGGATACTTAATTGTAATTGTGAAGTTGATGAAAAGATACTTTCCTGGAAAGGAGTCACACAATTGAGCGCGAATCAATCCGAACTCAAAGGCGCAATATCGAAAGCCAGTCCTGAATTATATGCTAAAGTCGTTGATTGGTGTGCCAGATGGAAGGCGCGACTTGAGCGAGAAGCCGAACAGCAGAGTTTGCGCGGCGAAACCAATACCCCAAGTGCATGACGAAAGGAGGAAACGATTTGCTGGAATGGGTGACGATCGCTGTCCTCGGCGTCGCGAATGTGCTTTTGGTTTACGCGGCTTATCGGTTCGAACAACGACAAAAGAAAAAGGCCGCTGTTACGAGCAGCGGCCCAATCGAAAAGAAATGACCCAGTTATTATATCCAATCCTTTTGCAGTTTGACAAGGAGGGTTTTAAATGGCCCGGAAAAAGCCGGAGCAGCCGATCCCAATCGACCGCGATGAGGTATTGGCTCTCGTCGACCGATTGGTCGGGGATGCAAAAGACTGCGCAGAACGGTCGAAGTATTTTGAACATATCGACGCCCTCGCCAGTACACATGCTTACGTGAGTGGGTACCGGCAAGCAGTAATTGAGCGGACAGGTGTGACGGACAAGAAAAAGATTGTGCAGGTAATCGGAGCGGACATCGCCCGCCAACTCGCGAGGGATGTTATTTCGGACAATTGGCAGTACTTCAAAAGGGCGGTGAACACTTGACCATCGCCGGCGCGTTTTTGACGGTTTATATCGTAGGCATTGTTATTGTAATCGTTACTTACATCGTAGAACACAGACGAGGAGGAAGGTGGAGGGATTGAACCAGCGCCAGAAAGGCGAAATTTGCAATCGCGTTCGCGCGGAGGTAAGGGAACGTTCGGGTGGCGTATGTGAGGTGCGGCGATGTTGCGGCGGAGCATTCGCCGTTAATCAGGCGCACATTATTGGCCGCAAGCAAATCGACTGGAAGACAACGGCGAATGATTTGCTCGACTCTTGCGCCGACTGTCACAACTGGATGGACAGGACGATAGAGGGCATTCGTTTCAAGCGGTCATTGGTGCAAGACGGGATAGCGTCACACCTCAAGCGCAACGCTGAGGCTGTCGTTACCATTGCCCAGGCTATCGAAAGCCAATGGTGCGAGGAGTGGGATTGATGGCATGGATAGAGAGCCATCAGAGTTTGGGAGGGCACCCCAAAACGAAAAAGTTTGCCCGTAAATTGGGTGTGACTGTGCCAACAGCAATTGGGCACCTGCATCTATTGTGGTACTGGGCGCTTGACTATGCCAAAGATGGCAACTTGAGTTGGCATGAATCGGAAGATATCGCCGAAGCGATTGGTTGGACGGGGGACGCAGATCAGTTAATAGATGCACTCCTTACAGCCGGAGGCCATAAGCCTGGATGGATCGAACGACGCGGCAACGAACTGCATTTGCACGACTGGCAGCAATACGGCGGAAAGTTTCTCGCCAACAAGGCCAGCGATGCCGAGCGTAAGCGAAACGCACGTAACAAGCGGCAGACATCAAGCGGACGTCCGCAGGACAGCCACGGAAATGGTGCGGTGAATGGTTCGGATGTCCAAGAGATGTCCGAAGGACATCCAGCGGACAACCATGGGATGTCTGACGTAGATAACAATACAGTACAGTACAGTACAAACAGTACAGTACAAACCAACATCAACAACCCTTCGGACGCGGCGGACGAATTGCCGTTGCCGCCTCAACCGAATTTCGAAGCCCCGAAACCAAGATACGACCGGGAGAACGTGTTCGGCGCATGGCAACGATTCATTGGCAATCCGAGCGACGGAATACGCGAACGACTCGCATCACTTGATATGGATTACGGGGAAGACTGGACCAAGCGCGCTATTGAGGCGGCGGCAGTACAAGGAGCTCCGAAGCTGTCGTACATCGAAAAGGTGCTTCGCGAATGGCGGAAGACGGGACATGCCGAGCCATGGACGCTACCGCGACCCCCAAAAAGCGGCGGCAGCGGACAACCTTCGTCCAGCAAGCCGAAATTGGCAATCGTCGACAACGGGCCAGGGGAGACGATTACCGACGCTGAACGTGAAGCGATGCAGAAATTGGCCCGCAAACTGGACAGCGATAATAAACCCAGGGCGCCAGCGCATCAGGGGCAAGGGAGTGATCGGCAGTGACTGATCTTCGGTATTTGTGGGACGATCCGCGCCCGGATTTACGTGACAGCCCATTATGGCAACGATTGTTTCGACTAATCCCAAACCTTGAGTACCGGCGTAAATGCGATTTGCATATTGCCCTGTGGACGCTTCGCTGTTTCGGAGTCATGATCCGCCAGACCCACAACCTGACTGAGTTCATCGTCGATACCGGTCCGGACCGCGAATGGGTAACGACGGATGATTTCAAGCGGGACAAGCATCGGTATCTTGAGGAGCACCGCGAATCTGTATCGCAGTTACTGAGGCAACTATGAGGCGTAAGAGGAACCGTTTTCGTCTGTGGACAAGCGGTATGTCCATCGCTGAGATTGCGGAGGTATTTGACCGCGATCCAGACGAAGTGGTCGTACTGGCAATAGACATGGCGCGTGCCGAACGGATTGAGCGCCGGCATAACGGATTACTGGGAGGGTAGCAACTTGAAGTTCCAAATTGAAAAATCGAGATTATTGCCGCCGCTCACGCAAGCGGTTAAGGCGGCAAGTGCAAAGGGGACAATCCCCATCCTTGATGGCGTATTGATACAAGCCGAAACGGACAAATTGCGCATTACAGGCGGCAATCTGGAGATGTTTGTTATCGCATCGTTCGAACGCGAAGACTGTCAAGTCGAGCGCTTCGGAGCTGCTGTCATAGCCGCAAATAAAATTCACGACATCATTTCCAAAATGCCTGACGCACTTATAACGATCGACGTCGTTGACAATAGGGCGACAATTTCGACGGGGAAAACCAAAATAGTCTGCGGTTCGGAACCGGCCGACCTTTACCCCGAATTACCACACGCAATGGCCGAAGCGATGATAACGATGCAGGCCAAGGCGTTTAAGGACCTTGTAAATTTGTCTGCATACGCCGTATCGAAAGACGAGAGGCTCCCTGCATTGTGCGGCGTTTATATCGCTTCGGCCGCAAAAAAAATCAGATTCATGGCAGCGGATAAAAAGTCAAAGATGGCGCACGTGTCTGACGACATCGATTCGGATGTCGAAATGAATGTACTGGTTTCCGGTCCTGTACTCAAGGACATAGCGAAGCTGATCCGCGATGATGTCTCGTTTTCCGTGACTCGTTCATGGTTCGTGCTTCATTCCGGAAGCATCGTCGTGTATTCAAGGATTATCGAAACTGCGTATCCGGTTGAAACCATCCAGAACCTCAATAAATTCAAGGAAAAGACCATGTTCCGACTTAAAACGAAAGAATTTATTTCGGCGGTCGAATTGACGTTGTTGGCGGCAGAAAACGATGAAATCAGCATCAAAGCAACGGCCGAAGGTGTATCGGTATCCGCAACAACGGGGAATGCGGAGGATTTTGTTTCTGTCCAGGAATTTACTGGCGAAATGATCCCCATTACGGTTAACGGAGACTTATTCCTCGAATCGTTGCACGCCATTGAAAATGACGAATTTCGAATTCGGCTTCAAGGTCCCGGCAAACTCATCATCATGTCCGGCGACGACGAAGAAAACAGCGTGTTTGCGACAGCGCCATTATTGACCCGCGGAGGTGAGAAGGCATGACCGATCCCGAACAACTGGAACTGGTCATCCAGGACGGCGAGTTAATCCCGCCTGACGCAGTGACCGAATCGGATGTATACGGCAACGATTGCCCGCATGGCCGGTGCGAGGCATGAGCATTCCTCGCATCCTGCACTACCCCGGCAGCAAGTGGAGCATAGCGGAATGGATCATTTCGCACATGCCGGATCATCAGACATATGTGGAACCGTTCTTTGGCTCGGGCGCCGTTTTGTTCAGCAAACCAAGGTCGAAGATCGAAACGATAAACGACGCCAGCAACGACGTAACGAATTTGTTCGAAGTTATTCGAAGTCGACCGGAGGAACTGGCCCGACAAGTGTATTGGACACCATATTCGCGTGCGGAGTATTACCAATCCTACCAGTTAACCGACGACCCACTTGAAAAGGCGCGGCGCTTCTTACTTCGGACGTGGCAGGCAATCGGAGCAAAGTCCAGCGATAGAACAGGATGGCGCAGCAATGTACAAGCGGAAAAGAGCCCTCATAAGCTTGCGAATGAACAATGGCGGGAACTTCCTGAGCGAATACTCATTGCAACTGACCGACTAAAGAGCGTTCAAATTGAAAATCAAGATGCAGTCCGGCTGATCGAGCGATACCGCCATTCAGACGTTCTCATTTATGCGGATCCACCGTATGTGCTATCAACTCGTAGTAGTCGCATTTATGCCTATGAAATGACCGACGACGACCATGTAAAGTTGCTTGAAGCATTGGATGCTCATACCGGACCGGTACTATTGTCGGGATACGCCAGCTCGCTTTACGACGATCGATTACGACATTGGAGTCGATTTGAAAAAGTCGCTAAAGCCGAGGCGGGCCGACAGCGAATGGAAGTCCTATGGATAAACCCCATAGCCGCTGTAGCACAAAGGCAACTGAGTTTATTCGAATGGGAGGGGTGACAATGAGCGTTCGACGTATCCTGCATTACCCCGGCAGCAAGTGGAGCATAGCGGAATGGATCATTTCGCACATGCCGGAACATCAAACATACATCGAACCGTTTTTCGGAAGTGGAGCTGTTCTCTTCAACAAGAATGCGTCGGAACAAGAAGTAATAAATGACGTCAGTGGAGACATCGTGAATTTATTTAGAGTCATTCGGGAACAGCCAGAAAAGCTGGCCATTGCGATTAAATTAACCCCATTTGCACGGGAAGAATACGATGCAGCACAGATGGAAATCGGGCATGATATCGAACGTGCAAGGAGATTCTTGATTAAGTGTTGGCAAGCCATTCGAGTTAAGACTGATGGAAAGTCAGGATACAGATGTGCTTATGGCGACAAGGTTGTTCGAGATTGGAATTATATACCGGACAGAATCATGATTGCTGCCGACCGATTGAAACAAGTTAACATCGAGAATAAGCCAGCTATAGAAATAATCAAACGATTTAATCGGCCAGAAGTCCTCATATATGCCGATCCGCCATATGTGCTTTCGAGTCGAGTCGGGAAACTTTATCAGTGTGAAATGACGGAAGAGGAACATATGATTCTGCTCGACTCACTCAATGATCACAGTGGGCCGGCCATAATATCAGGCTATGAAAGCCAATTGTATAAAGAAAAGCTAGTTCACTGGAAACGAGAAGTTATCAAGGGAAAAGTAATGAATTTCGGGCAACGAACAGAGGTCATTTGGATCAATCCTATCGCGGCGGCAACACAGGAACAAATCAGTTTGTTCGAATGGGAGGGTAGCAGTTGATGAACACATACCGCGTATGGGTACAATCCAAACCATGGGATGATGAATGGTGTGTTCAAGAGGTGCAGGCGGCGACGAGTGGAAAAGCAAAATACGCCTATTGGCACTATCTACAAGACGGACTATGGGAAGAACCATTCGGAGAAGTCGTTCGGCATTTGCGTTGCAAGCTCGTCGGCAAATTCAAGGTATCCGATTTATTCGGCAACCCCGACAGCTTTGCTCATGTCATCAAAATGCGCAACCTCCCCTTTGCTTATATGGGGATGCGGATCGAAGTCGCCGGGCAAATGGGCACCATCGTCGGATCGAACAGAAGTGGCAACCTGGACGTGTGTTTTGACGGCCGACATTACGGTGAGAATTGCCATCCATGGTGGGAGACGCGGTATTTCGACCGGAACGGCAACGTCATTCGGGATTACCGCAGCATTGCGAAGGAGGTCATTTAGTCAATGGAATCGCCTTTTAAGTACACTCTAATAGTTTCGCAATACTACTATTCCCGCCATTTTTTCATTGTTCATCACACGCATGATTTTTTGGAAAAAGCTCGCCTGTTCGCAGCCGAATTGATGGAGTACAAACGATCCGGCGATAACCCCAGGCCAATTCGCCTTGGCGATCTTGATCCAGAATGGTCGAGCGGAAATATTCGCGGCAGATACAACATCAATGATACTGGCGATATTTATTTTATTCAGGGCAACTACGCGAACAGATTGATGGAAGAGTCATGGGAATTCCGGGACACTTCCAAGCGGGAAAGTCGCGGTTTTCAATCAAAGCAAGTAATGCAGGATATCTCGAAAAATCATGATCGAACCAAGGTAAGAGCAATCGTCGAAAAACATTTCGAAATAGCATAGTCGACTCATGAAGCGACATAGAGAGGAGCTTGGGGAATGGACTTGCAAACGAAAGTCATGGCGGCAGTGGCCGAAATCGCCGAGCAGTATTGCGATCCTGACACGCAAGGGCGGCCGTGGGCGGTGAGCTGGAGCGGCGGCAAGGACAGCACGACGGTACTCGCGCTTGTCTGCCGGGCGCTGCAGATGCTCCCGTCGTCGAAGCGGACTCGGGAAGTTATCGTCATCATGTCGGATACCAAGATCGAAAACCCGATCCTCGAGGACTATATGCGCCGGCAAGTGCGGGCCGTCAATCGCTGGGCCCGGCAGAATGCGATGCCGCTGACAGCCGAAATCGTTTCACGGCCGATTAAGCGGAGCGTGTGGGTCGGGTGGCTCGGATGGGGCTGGACGTTGCCCACGAACGGGGATGACCGTTACTGTACCCACGCTTTGAAGATTGAGCCGCAAAACCAGCGCTTGACCGACGTCAATCCATGCCTGCAGTTGATCGGCAGCCGGACGGAGGAGTCGACAAGGCGGGCCGCGACCATCGAGACATATCGCGAGGAGCGCGGGAGCCGGTTTACCGTCAGCCCGTACAGTGACGGGCGGCGCATCTACATGCCGATCGTCGAATGGACGACGGACGAGGTGTGGCAGGTATTGCTCAATGCGCTGCCGTGGGGATCATCGGACGAGATTCGCAAGCTTTACAAGGATGCGACCGGCGAGTGCGCGCTTATCAATCCCGGCGGCTCCGTCAAGGCGACTCAGGCATGCGGTGCCCGGTTCGGCTGCTGGGTGTGCCCGCCGATCACCAAGGACCGGAGCACGGAGAACATGTCCGCGAAGTACGAGTGGATGAAGCCGCTCACCGAATGGCGCCAGCTTTTGAAGGACGCTCACAATCCGAAGAAGCATCCGGACTGGCGCAGCGGTTACCGACGTAACCGGACGCCGCTCGGGCCTGGGAAAGGTTGCCTCGCGATCCACGCGCGCAAGTACCTGCTAACGGAGCTGCTGCAGGCACAACAGGAGGTCAACACGTTGCGGGCGTACGATGAAAATCCGTTGCATCGTGTGCCGATTGAACTGATTAGCGCCGAAGAAATTGAACTTATTCGTGCAGCATGGGAAGAAGACGCCGTCAAGCGGCCATGGCTGATCGACGATCGGGAGATGGAGCCGGGTGACTGGGATCGGGCTGTGACGCGATTGGCGGAAAAAGAGGTCGTCAGGAAGCAGAAGCGCGCGGAGAAGAAGCAGAAGCTTGCCGACAAGGCATATCCAGCAGTGACGATATGACGCAGTTCGACGAAATCGACTCATTTTGCGACATAGAAGGGATGATGGAACCATGAAAATTTATCTTGCGTCATCGTGGAAGAATGCCGAGCTGGTGAAAGGCGTTAAGGATATTTTGGAGGCAGAAGGGCACGAGGTCGACGCATTCTGCGATACATCAGCGGGACGGTTCGTATTCAGTTTCGATCTACTTCCGGCGAATCTGTCCGAACATAACGCAATCACTATTTTCAATTTCCCGCCAGTCAACCAAGCATTTAACGAGGATAGGAAATGGCTTGATTGGGCGGAAGCCGTGCTTCTGATCCTGCCGGCAGGTAAATCTGCACACTTGGAAGCCGGATATGCAAAGGGGCGGGGCAAACACCTTGTCATCTATCAGGAAGATTTCCCGAATGGCGAGTTTGATGTTATGTACGGTTTCGCCGACTTCATAACGGACGACATCGACGAAGTTGCCGAATACTTCGGCCAGCAAGATGGGGCCATTGAACAAGAATGCCCGAAATGTGGCGCTGACTTGGATTACTGGGGTGGAAAGGCATCTTGTCCGAACGACGATTGCTCTTTTGAGCGCCCGATGACGCCGGAAGAATTGGAAGGTTAGTTGTGCATCACGACGAAAAAGCGAAAGGGTGGCGGGAATGATCGAGCAGATCAAGGAAGCGCTGGATAAGGCAGAAATTGGACCGTGGTCCACCGTGAAGTTTATTGACGGGAAGACGTTCGAGGTGTGGCAGAGCATCAACAATACCGGAATATGCCGGTTGGTGGTACAACCTAATGCCGAAGCTAATGCCCATCTTATCGCCAATGCGCCTATGTGGCTGAACCAACTGGTCGAAGCGAACGAACGGCTGCAATGGGAAGTGGAAGCGAAAGATAGGCTCATTGCAGAACTGACCGAAGATCGAAATATATTACAAGAATCATATGACGATGCCGAAATGAGGGCAGCGGATGCCATTGTCGAACGGAATGACATCCAGGTAAAGAACGACCAATTGCGGGACGACATTACCGAAGCCATATCTATCTGGGAATGCATGCAGATGGACGACGATCCGGCGAACACGATCGAAAAGGTAATCGGCCAGTTGCGCGAAGCCCTATCCACATCAGAGACAACGAAAGGGGGATCTTAAATGGCTAATACCGCTGGTATTGAACACAAATTCGTAGTTATGAAGATATCGGACGTCGAACAGCTTACCCATCACGAAAAGGTAGCTCTCGGGCATATCGGGGAAGCAATCCAAGAAATCCGAATCAAACAAGGGAAATCGCCAGTAAATCAATATTTGGTCATTAACACCGACGAGCCGTATGCGGATGAAGTAATCGACATTCTCAAACATCACGGCCATTGGGGAATGGTTGAAACCTGTGCATGGTGTGGAGAAGATCGGGAGGAATTGCGAAACCCTCACATTTTCGATTATGACCGGAACGGCGGCAAGATGTGCCGTTATTGCTGGGATCATGACCGGGAAGTCTACAAAGGCAGCTATGGCGAAGATATCGGACCATTTGACCCGAAGGGGGAAACAGCCCAATGAACAGACAAGCTATTTGTGACGTGCTGAATAGTCTGGAAGTCATCGAACGGCAAGGCGGAGAAGACGCGTACATCTTAGTGGCAGACAATCCGGTAAACCGCCAAAAACTGATCGATGTTGGCGTATCCGAAGAAGAAATAGGCAGCGCCAGCGATAGCGAAGGGACGTTTTGCATACTGGCGACCGCGCTAAACGGTGCATATGCCGACGACTATGAAAATGGCAAGTTCATCGTATGGGGTCCGATCGGCGACGATTTCCGTTTTCGAATTTTGAATGGTGGGGGAACCCCGGCAGATGCCATTCGCTTTCTCCGCATGTTGGAACCTGATATCGGAGACGTTCGCAAGTAGAACAAAACCCCCGGCCTATGGGGATAGGGCACCGGGGGTTACCGAATTAATGTTCTCATCACCAGTATATCATATAGGGATGGTGAGGGGAATATGGGGAAAGCGCTTCGATTGACTTTTGACATCTACCCAGTGGATGAAGAGGCCACCAAAAACGCAGTAGAAAAATATCTGCTTCAGGCAAGGGAATACAAAGTAACGGAATATATCCCGCTGGAGCAGAAGATTACCGCGGGATTTGAACCCCGGTACGGGTCGCCCTACGACATCAGCAAACCGGTCGAGCGGATCGCAATCCAGAACGTCGACGAACCGGAACGCCGCCGCCGCCATGTCGAGAGGGCGGAAAGAGCCATTGCCCGGTTGGGGAGCCGGCAGCAAGAGTTGATCCGCAAGAAGTACATGGAAGACGACAACGTCATGGATTTCACAGTTGCCCAGGACATCGGCTATTCGGATCGGCAATATCGCCGCTATAAATCCATCGCACTTTTCCGGCTTGCCGGCATCCTGGGTCTGGTGAAGCTTCGCGAATGAAAAGAGAGCCTATCCCTTAGCGGGTAGGCTCTCGGCATTCTTCGCTTCCTCAGTCAAAATGTTCACGATGACGCTAACGGTCGTCTTCTGCTTCTCGGCCTTCTCTTGCAACCATTGCAGCAGTTCCGGTTCGAAATAAATAGCTTCGCGAATCTTCTTATCATCTTTCTTGGGACGGCCGGCCATAACGAACACGCTCCTTTATATGCAATATTACAGCATTTAAAAATATTTAGCAATATTCAAAATAACTATTTACAAAGCATTTAAAAGCATGTAAAATAGAGATAGAAAGAGAGGTGATACAATGCGAGATTGGGTTCAGCTACTTACGGCCATCATACAGTTGATTGTAGCAGCCAAGATGCTGATGGAACGTAAGGGCAAGAAAAAAGGAACCAAACGCAGCCGGGCAGGCAAACGTAAATAGGTTCCCGAGAAGGTCGGTCACGACCCGGCCTTCTCCCCCAATCTTATCATAGTAGGTTGAAAAAATAAACGGAGGTGCGACATGGGAACAGCAATTTGGATCGTCAGCTTGGCGGCGTTGGCGCTATCGGTCGCGTCGCTGGTCAGAACATTTCGCAAATAGTAGCCCAGAAGGGCAGGGAGGTAACCACCTTGAAAATCGTTAAACTGGACGGATCGAAATTGTTCCAAGTACCGGGCGGCTACATCAAGCCCAAAGGCTGGACGTTCCAAAACGCTGACGGCTCATATGTTGGATTTAAGGGCGACAAAGGCCCGTATATCCCAGTCGGCGGAAGGAAAGCTCTACAGTCGATACTTGACGCTGGAGGTTTTACCTCCTTCGACGGTATGGTATTGTGGGCTGAAAAAATAATCACGGGAGCCTAACGGCTCCCTAGGGAGGATATACTGGGTGATAACGGTTCAATGCCATTACGACGATGGGAACATGATAACGACAAGCTTCAACGGCACAGAAGATGAAGCTCGTGTCTACTTCGCTGGTCAAACATTGAATATCGGGCGGATCGAGGACAACAACCGGACTTGTTTAAAAGTCAGTTTCGCCCGCGAAACAGAAATCCACGGTCGCCGATATATGGCTAGTAATATGCGCCTGATCGGCGAAGGCCGGAAGTGGGCCGACGTCCACTACTACCATCCGTTTCTTGGATGGCGAGAAGTAAAGAACTGGGACCGTATAACACAAGTAGCTACGACGCTTTGGGACTAAGAGTGAACAAAAAAAGGGAGCCTAACGGCTCCCAGGGGGAGAATCAGAAATCCTTTAGGAAGGACGAAGAATTTTGTTTAATTGCTCCACATCGTCTACCGACATCATTATCTTAGCCAAAAAACGATTTCCAAGACTTGAATTTTGTATTCTTTGATAAGTTCCACCTGGCAATCCCACTTTTTCTAATAATCCAAACGTCAACAATTTCGGAGCCAAGGTATAAAAGAGGAACTCGACTTTTTTATTCGAATCATTATGATTTGTTATACCTGTCGCATATAAGTTTTGATTACTTACATAAAGACCTAATAAATCCACTGTAATAGATTTTCCATCCGAAGATATTGAACCCGGGATATTAATTTTAATGTCGTTCAGTTTTTTGCATAATTCCTCAAAGGAATATCCGTCGTGGAACTCGAGATTTTTCTTCTTCGATTCGGAAGAACTTATAAGTTTCGCATTCTCTTTGGTCAGTTTATCGATTTGTTTGATTAATGAGCCCACATTTGGTACATCTTTGGAATTGACCCAGCCAGTAAGTTTTTCATCTTTTTCGTATTCTGCCATTTTTTGATGAATTGCAAGCTGGATATCCCTTGTATCCGTATAAAATTTACAAATCTTCTCCAGCACAAGATTCCTGAATTCCTTGTATTTGTCGAGATTCTCTGTTTCCCACACCGAAACCCCATATTTTTTTATTTTTTCATTAAGCGCATTTTCGTCAATTACGATTGCGAAACGAGGCTTTTTAATTTTGCCGGCATATTCATACTCCCAATGTGTATAGCTTTTATTTGTCGTTTTATCAATAGATCCATATCTCCCTCCTAAAATTAATAAATATACATCGGACTCTTCAATCCATCTCATTATTATTTCTTTTTGGGTTTCATCTCCTGCTGTGAACAATTCCATTCCGGCAGGAATGTGACCAGAATTTAAAATTGCTTGAACAGCAACTTGTCTTTCTTCTTTCAAATCTTCAAACGTTGACGAAACAAAAACTTGAAGTTTCTTTTTCATGGTAAACACCCCGATTGCATAGTTAATCATATATTACAATTGCCAATGCTATCCTACAAGAAAAATGTGGAAAATTGATGAAAAATAATGTCCGCTCCATGTCCGTTCTATGTCCGCTCTGCGTCCGATTTCTTTGCAAAATCCCTGCTATATTTATATCATCGAAACAATTTCAAGAGAGCAGCCAAACGGCTGTTCTTTTTTCGTGCCTGGGGGCGACGATATGAGTCTTCCAATGCAAAGAGTAAAGGGATACCAGCCGCGGCGCCATAAATTCGTTCTCGACCCCAAACAGCCCGCACTATGCCGCGGCTGCGTATGGGGCAAGTGGGAAGGTTCTTCTCAATTCTGCAGCAAACAGCGATGCATACGAACGGCGGTGAGCATGGATGAAAGTCGTTCAACCGATCCGTGACCAAGCTGTAATCGACGGGTTTAAACAGTATTTGAAGCTGCGCAGCTTGAGGAATTATCTTCTATTCTGCTTCGGCATTTATAGCGGCTTACGGGTATCCGACTTGCTGGAGCTTCGTGTCGGTATGGTGCGCGGAAAGCACGTTAAAATGACCGAGCGAAAAAACATTCATGACAAAATGTTCATCATCCATCCGAGCATTCGCGCCGAACTGGATGATTACATTGCCGACAAAGGCGACGACGAATATTTATTCCCCAGCCGACAAATCAAGAAAAATGAACCGATTCGCAACCAACCGATTCACCGCAGCACCGCTTACCGGATGCTTAACCGTGCGGCAAAGGAATTTCGGCTGAACAGTGTCGGAACGCACACCATGCGGAAAACGTGGGGCTACCAGCTCGTAAAAAATGCGAAGCCAAGCGAATCAGCGGTCGTCCTTTCGTTACTAATGAAAATGTTCGGACACCGCGATCCAGGGTACACTTTGGACTATATCGGCATGACGCAAGACATGATGGACGAGGCCATTTCGAAGCTTAGTTGAATTTGAGTGCATCACAATAACATGCTTTGTTCACTCGCTTTCCGGGATCGCCAAAAACCCATATTTGACGCGGCTTTTCGGCATTCTGGCGAGTGCAACACAACAATGATTATGGTTCACTCGTTTTACAGTTGTTGTGGTGAATTAGGAAGAGGATTCCAGTATTTTAATGGCGTCATCATCGTCGATTTTAAGTCTTTTCATTGGTAACGCTCGCCCGAAAAATCATCGGAGCGTTCCACTCAACTCAAATCCTTATAAGGGGGTGGTGAAATGCGATGTCACGACCACGCAGCAACAACCGGGCGGCGGCCCTTCAAATATGGTTAAAGAGCGGCCGAACCAAGAAGCTTTACGAAATTGGAGACGAACTCGGCGTTTCGGACGTTCTAATACGCAAGTGGAAGTTCCTCGACAAGTGGGATGAAATTCCGGCCAAGCGCCCGCGCGGCGCGCAGAAAGGGAACAAGAACGCGGTCGGCAACAATGGCGGCGCACCCCAAGGAAATCAGAATGGCCTCAAGCATGGACTTTACAGCAAGTTCATGCCGCAAAACGAGGAATTCCAGGAACTTCTTCGGATGGCGCAGGAGATGGACCCGCTGGATATGATGTGGTTTAGCGTTGAAGTAGCCTTCTCGAAGATGATGTGGGCACATCGAATTACATTTGTCAGCGACAAGGACGACATGACCAAGGTCCTGAAACGCACGAAGGACAGCGACACCACGACGGAGCGCGAATACGAACTTCAACACGCGAATGACAAGCAGGCGACCGACATTAAAACATTTGCCGTCGCTTCCCGTGAACTTCGTTCGGCGATCCGCGAGTTTCTATCCGCCGCCCCTGATAACGACGAACGCCGTGCTAAGCTGGAGTATATGCAACTCCAAGCCGAAAAGACAAAGGCGGAAATCGCGAAGATCAAAGGCGACAGCAATAAGAACGAGGCCGAAGATTGGGTTGGCGCGTTGAAGGAAGCGGCGGAACGGCGCAAGGCGGTGAACAAGGCAAATGAAAAAAAAGAATAGCGTCACGTCGGCACTCGTCGACCTGATCGACGTCTATTGGGACGACCCCGTTTCATTTGCAATCGACCTGATCGGCTTCACGCCGGACGAGTGGCAAGCCGCAGCTATGATGGATGTAGCGCGTTACCGGCTAACGAGTGTACGATCCGGCCAAGGTGTCGGAAAGACGGGATTCGAATCCGTGCTCGTCCTATGGTTTTTGTGCTGTCGTCCGAATTGCCGCGTCGTTTGCACGGCCCCGACGATGCCGCAGCTTAATGACGTGCTTTGGGCCGAGGTTGCGAAATGGCTTGAAAGCTCAATCATCAAAAAAATCCTGACATGGCGCAAAACGAAGGTATACATGGTAGGACATGAAGATCGATGGTTCGCGACAGCCAGGACGGCCGTGAAGCCCGAGAACATGCAGGGGTTTCACGAAGAACACATGCTGTTCATCGTGGACGAAGCGTCTGGCGTAGAGGATCGAATCCTTGAAGCCATTCTCGGCACACTATCCGGTCCGGATAACAAACTGTTGATGTGTGGCAACCCAACGCGAACCTCCGGCGTGTTCTATGAATCACACAACCGGGACCGCGCCGACTATAAGACGCATAAGGTTTCCTGTTTGGACAGCCCGCGCACCAGCAAGGAAAATATCGAAATGCTCAAGCGGAAGTACGGAGAAGACAGCGACGTGTTCCGTGTTCGCGTGAAAGGTGATTTTCCCCGCGGCGAATCCGATGCGTTTATCGCGTTGGAAACGGCGGAGTTTGCGAAGGAGGTTCGCGTCCAGCCGGTAGGATACAAGCTGTTCGTCGGTGTTGATGTGGCGCGATTCGGAGACGACGAAACGAGCATCTATGCGCGGATCGGCGGGAAGCGGGTCGGCGAGAAGCACCACCACAAGCAGGACACCATGACGACAGCGGGATGGGTGCTCCGCGTAATCGACGATGCGAAGCGGGAACATGACGTGACCGAAGTCGAAATCCGCATCGATGATGACGGTGTCGGCGGCGGCGTGACGGACCGGCTGAACGAAATCAACGACGAGCGCAACCTCGGATACATCATCATCCCCGTCCATAACGGCGGCGCAACTGATGACGAGTATTATGGCAACCATGGCTCTAAGTTGTGGGGCGACGTGAAAGAGTTGCTCGAAACCAACATGACAAATTTCATTCTCGGCCAGCCCGGCGTCATCGAAATGCCGGATGATGAGAAGCTTATCGCCCAGCTCACCACGCGCAAATGGCGCATGGGCAGCAATGGGCGTATATACCTCGAAAGCAAAAAGGATATGAAAAAGCGTGGGCTGCCGTCACCGGACCGAGCCGACGCTTTTGTGTTGGCATTTGCGGACGTGGAAGTGAAGTCCGATTTCGCATTCGGTTAATCACTGGGAAAGGAGGAATGAAGGTGGGATTAAGGTCATGGGTACTGACATGGCTGGAAGCGGGTCGACCAAGGAAAGAACCGGAGCGCATGACGGAGCCATTCCCGTATGCGTATGGCCGCAACTATTCGGGCAATAAACAATCCGCCCCGAAGAAGTCGCCGGCCAATATGCGCCTGCTTTCCGAGTCGCCGATCCCGCGGCGGGCCATCAACATCATCAAAGACGGCATCACCAAACTGAACTGGACCGTGACCGCCGTCGACAAGAGCCAGGCAAAAGCGTTCCAAAACGTTTGCGAGGTCATCACCAACGCGCTGCTTCGCCCGAATCCAGGCGATTCGTTTCGTACGTGGCTGGAGCAAATCGTCGAGGATATGCTCGTTGCGAGTGCTGGATCATCGGAAGTGATTGCCGCGGGCGACCCGCAACGGCCGTTTCGTATGTACCCGACCGATACATTTTCGATTGAATTATTCCCGTACTGGGACGGACGTTCCGATTCGGACCGGTATGCCCAGCGGCAGAACGGGAAGTTGGTCGCGCTGACGGATAGCGAGATGATGTATATCCGAATGAACCCGAGGACAAACACGCCGTTCGGCTTGTCGCCGCTCGAAACCGTGTGGGAATCGGTCAATAACTTTATCTACACGCACCGGACAGCGGGCAAGGAAGCAGGAAACCCAAGCCCGCGGGATGTGTTGAACATCGGAGAAGGGGCCACCGCCAATGACGTGAAGGCGTACCGCGCTTACTGGGAAAACGAGGTTCGCGGCCAAGGGGTGACCCCGATCATCGGCGGGAAGAGTCCTAACGTGCTGCGGCTTGGCGCGAACGACGATAGCGCGCTCTTTATTGGCTGGCAGCGATTCCTGATCGAAATCGTCGCCATTGCCTTCGGGGTTTCACCGAAGAAGCTCGGCCAAACGAAGGATGTGAACCGCAACACCGCTGACAGCGAGGACGAAGACACGGACTCAACGGTATTTTCGGTTGCGGAAAACATCGTCGAGCACATCAACCGGCAAATCATCGAAGGCATTTTCAAACTCGGCGGAAAAATCGAATTCAAGTTCCTGTACGCAACATCGTTAAAGGACCAAAGGGCGCAAGCGGATATCGACGCAATTTACCTGGACCGCGGCGTGGACACCATCGACGAAGTACGGGACAACCGTGGGAAGGACGCGCTCCCGAACGGGCACGGACAAACAATCCTGCTGCCGTCTAAAAACAAGGCCATCAACATCAACAAAACGATAGAACAATTGCAGCAAGAAGCCGATGCAGCCGCCGAAGTGGCGAAAGGCAAACCGCCCGACAAGGGCGACGAAGACGCCGGATGATGGAGTTTTTATTTTGCGCAGAAAGGGGGTGAGTACCATACTCGCAAAACTCAAATTGGGCAATAGCGCAATGCCAGTCAAGCATTTCAGCCTTTCCGATACCGGCACGCATCCGAACAAAGTGCCGTTCAAATGCGCGCTGTTTGCGGTCGACGTTCCGAGTGACGGTCCGCCTGGTGGAGCAGGCGGCAAAAAAATTCGCATTTCCTCCAGCGTCTGCGACAAGTATCTGCAGACGTTCGTTGGCATGGCGCTGAATATCGACTATGCGAATGGCATGGCCGATCACGATCCGCGTTTTAAAGTGGCGGTCATCGATAAGGCGTATCGTTCCTTGGACGGTATGGCATGGATCGAAGGCTACATCTACGGCAAGGACTTTCCCGATGTCGTGGCGACGATCCGCTACTACAACGGCCTGGCGGCGGAATACAACTGGTCCGAATATCAGTTCGGCGCTTCGCTCGAAATGGATGCGGCCGTACAAGATGCCGTCGATATGGAGGATTTGCTCGACGTGATCGAATTTTGCGGCACAGGCGCGGCGATTCTTTTCGCTGAAGCTGCCGCCTTCAAGCAAACGAGCTTCGCGGCTCGAAATCAAAAGGAGGACGAAAACGACATGAAACCGGAAGAATTGAAAGCCCTGCAAGACTCCATCAAGAGCGTTACCGAGGGCATGACCACCATTACGGCGGGCATGCAGACGTTGACGACGAAAATCGGCACCATCGAAACCGATGTCGCCGGAATCAAGGCAGGGAATGCACAGCAGGAGCAAAAAACGGAGTTGCAACTCGCACAGGAACGCGCCCAGAAGGCGGAAGAGAAACTCGCTGCCCTGGAGGCGGCGAACAAGGAGCCGAAGCGCAAGACGGTGGCTGCTGGCGAAACGCTTTCGAAGTTCGGCAAGGCTGGCGTTTCCAGTGAAACGGAAGACGGCACGGAATATGCATCCTTTTGCGCCGCCGTCGACAAAATGGGACTCGACACAACCGAATCGATCGGACTCAAACTGAAGGCCCGCAGGCAACTGGCCGAGAAGGAGGCAAACTAATCCATGAGCAACCGCGTAGGCACAGCACAATTCGTTTCGTTGGAGGCGGCGGCGCAGTTCCAAGCGCCGGGCGCGCTCATCACGGATGATTTCCAGCGGGAAATCACCGATGCTTTGCGTCGGAATTCGGTACTCGACGGACGGCTGGAATATACGCCGGCGACCGGCGACTTTTCGACGTATTACGAGCAAAACGAAATCAATGGCGGTGAGTTCGTGAACCCGCGGAGTCCTTCCGCGACGCCGGTCACCAACGCGCGATCGCCGCACAGTTTGAAGGTGAAGGCGATCACCAACCAGGTGAATTTCGGTCACTATGACGTCACCCTGGGGCAACAGCAGGGGAACTTCGAAGACTTGCAAGCAAAAGACCTTGACGACATGCTGAACGCAGTCGGCTTGACTCACGGCAAAGCGCTGTGGAGGGGGAGCGACACGAGTTTGTCGTCGCCGACAACGCTGGAATATCGCGGCATCGCCAAGCAAATCACGAACATATTCCGCGTCGGCATGACATCTTCGATCGTTGCCGGGATTCGGGCAAAAGTCGCTGCAATGATTGCCAGTGAAAAATACCTGCTTCGCCCGTCCGCTATCTATATCGATCCGATCGCCTTGTACTACCTTGAGGAAGAGGAACGAGAAGCGTCGAACAACTCGACACAAGTCAGCAGCTTGAGCAAAACGGTTGTGGCGGGCATTGAATGCAATGCGATTTTGACCGCGGCCGGTAAACTTCCGCTCATCCCCGAGCCGTTTATGCTGTCGGAGGAAAATGAAGACCGTCCGGACAACACTGACTATGGTATCGCCATCGTGACGGAGCGAATGATCGAATACCATTATGTCGGCAAAAAAGGCATCTACCTGTTCGAACTTGGCACCGTCAGCGACCTGCAGCAAAAATACATCGGTATCAAGTATGGCGCGCCGGTTGCCAAAGGCCCGGGTTACGCCCACGCCTTTGGTAAGATCGAGCGCCCAACGCTTTCGAAAATCGGATGAGCCAGTATTTAGACGTCGACGGGAGCGCCGCCGCCTACTTCCCGCCAGGCGTGACGCCAACCGCCGCGCTTGTTTTGCGCGCGTCCGCCATTATTGACGGATATTGCAAGCGGGCCATAGAGGTTAAATCCTACAAGGAGCGTATTCCGCTGTCGGATCGGCAGCGGGGGCACGTCTCCTATTGGCCGGTCGTCGCGGTGACATCGGTCAAGGGCAGGCCGACAGCGGGGCCAATGGGCACTTTCTTCGGCCCCGCCCCTTTCGAGGAGCTGGCGGCGGATGCCGTAGACATCGACATGTCCATCGGGACGGTTTGGTGTGGCCTTTCTCCTTTCGGTTCGAGATACGGCGAATTGGAGATCGAATATACAAGCGGCTGGTCGCCTATCCCGGAAAGCGTGAAAGTGGCATGCGGCATCTTGGTTGGCAAGCTATCTTCGACGCATGACACAAACGTCAAAATGAAGAAAGATTTCGATTTCACGATTGAATATTTTGGCACCAGCCTGATTACGCCTGATGTGGCGGATTTGCTGGCTGCTTACGTGCAATGCTCATTCCGATAAGAGAGGTGTAAATCATGCCTGACAGAATCAAACCCGGATACGTCGAACAGTACGTATCCATCGCCAGTACGCGCGAATGCATCCTGCATGCATCCGGCCAAGAGGTCGCCAGCGGCGAAGGAGTTTCGCAGGTCGTCGGCGATTACCGCGAGGCGCTGCTCGACATCGATGTGACGGCCATTAACCCGAAGCCGACGAAAACGGCTTCCGTCACGTTCAAACTGCAGACAAAGGTGAACGGTCAGTGGCGGGATATCCCTTCCGTCACACTGACGGCGGCCACATCCATCAGCAATCAGACAGTAAAAGTGGCCACGTTCGGCGAGGAAATTCGGCTGACATGGACACTGACCGCAGATACGGCTGACATCACCTTTTCCGCTGCACTCCTGGCGAAAAGCTGATGTTTTGGCAGTTTTCGCACCGACACCGCACATGCAGCGTCGACGGCACAGCCGAAGCCGTTATTTTGTCGCGTGAGCAAAAGGCGACATCGCAGCGCGGGAAGGAGTCCGAATACAACGGATTGTTCTCTTCCGCGTCCGTCGTCGTGACGGGCGCGATTGTCATGGTTGAGGACGCATACCTGGTGACTGCACTGCGCAAAACAGTCGACGGAGACAACTACTGCAGCATGGTCAAGGCAAATGCCTTGTTCAGTGTGCAGCGGTATGGACAAGTGGACGACGAAGATCCAGCCTTTTCGACCGTCGTTTCCAGCAAACGGGCTTATGCCGAATACGTCACGGCCAGCCTGCGGCAACACGACCCCGGCCTATTGCCGCAGACGCATTACACGCTGATCGTGCAAGCGACCGTCGATGTTCGCGATCCGCAAGACCCGAGCTTATACAAGGCGGATCGGGTTGTCATGGGCGGGCGAAATTACGAAGTCGCGTCAGTCGACAAGATGCGTTACCCGAATCTCTTGTTCGTGCAGCTTGCCGAGGATATGCGATGATTACGCATATTATCGCCGGATACGACGCCGATCGGGCGGCGCGCGACTTGGAGCGCAAACTCTCCACGGAAATTGCCGGGCTGACCGGGCTTGTCATGGAGACGGCGAAGTCCAACGTCAAGTATTATGCCGAAGTTCGGCGGCATCTGCAGCGGCATATGAATGTGCTGGTCGGTCAAATGATCGAAGGCGAGGTTACGGCGAATTATTGGCAGGCGTGGCTGGAGCAATTCGGAAAAGGTTCGCTGATGGCCGGAAGCGATCAAAACCCCGGCCTTGTTTCGTACATGAACTCCGAAGCCTGGAACCGGCTTCGCTCCACGGGGAAGCGGGTAATCGTCGGCCGCGGCCGAGGGCAGTACAAGAGCATTGACGGGACGGTGCGCTATTCAGGTGGATCGTTCCGCGGTGTCGACTTGGAGGAGCTGGCGGCGCGTGGCGATATCGACAAGAAATTCGGGCCAACACCGCCGACGTTCTTTCTGCGTAAGGCGCTCGAATCCAACCGCAACCGCATCTTGGCCGGGTTGGCGCGTGTGATTGACGATTTCCCGTATCACAAATACTTCCGGAGTGGGTGAGCCATGAACGTCGCGAAATTGATGAACGCCATTTTCGAAACGCTGACATCCGACGCCGCGCTCATGGCGCTGCTCGGTTTGACACCGAGTTCGCAGCCACTGGACAAGGAACGCCGAATCGTCAAAGGGTATGAATCCGACACACCGCTAACCCCGGCAGTTGTGCCGCGTCTTTACATCGCTATCAAGCCGGGCCGGTTCGGTGCAAACCCATACGCCTTCGAAGGCAAGTTTTGCGTGGAGATATTGCACAAAACCCAGTCGGGGGCTATGGAAATTGCCGAGAGTGTCCAGCGTCTCTTCCACGGCAAATATATTGCGTATGGCGATTTCCGTTCGCTTAGCCGCTGCTACCTGGCATCTGCCAACGACTTCGCAACCTCTGTAACCGGCATCCGCGGGCACGAGGTTTATTATGATGTCGACTATTTTGTGGGAATGGAGTGAGCGAGATTGAAGCGACAAACGGCTGAGCAGGAAGTGCCGGCACCTTCCGAGAAGGAAGCGCTGGAGGAAGAAAAAATCCAACTCGCCAAAGAAATCGGCATTTGGGGGACGTTCAATCCGGTCGAAGGGTATGAGGCCTCGCACCAGTCCCGACGCATTGAAGAAATCGACAAACGCCTGACGGAAATCGTTAACCGGTAGGCGTTTTCACATTCAAAGGAGGACTAACCAGTGGCACAATCGACGAAAAGATGGGTTATCGACGACATCGCAAACGCAGCGCTGTTTGACCTGAATACTGGCGACCCAGTTGCATTTATGGACAGATTGAAAAAAATGACGATCACCATCGACGCGAAGCAGCAGCGCGAATATGGCGGCACTAGCAGGTTTGCGTTTCACTTGACCGAACAGGATTCCGAATCCGCGGTGCAGATCGAAAACGCCGTCATGGATTTCAATGAATTGATTGCCGCGACCGGCGCTTCTGTCTCCACCGGCTCCTCTGTCGTCCCAACTCAAGAACTGCAAACCGTTTCCGGCAGCAGCACGGTGACACTCAGCAAGGCGGCGTCGCTCGTCACTGATTCGGAGAAAGTTGTCGTCGCCACGAAGGGACTGACCAATTCCGGCGTTCAGTTGTCGCGCGTTGCTTCCGCGCCGACGGCAACGCAATATACCATTGCGGCTGGCGTCATTACGCTGGGCGACACGAGCCTTAACGGCAAGGATGTCCGCGTTTTCTACGATTACACCGCTACTTCGGCGGAGAAAGCTTCTGTCGTCACCACGACGAAGAACAAGCCGTACAAGTTTGTGGCGTATGGCCGCGCGTTCGACGACGAACTGAACGTTTATTTTAACGTGACGGTCATTATCTACAAGGCGCAGATGCTCGGCACGTTCACGATTGACATGCAGCGTAAGAGTGCGACAACCAACACGCTCGACCTGGCTGTGCTCGATCCCGGCCGCGCGGACGGCAAGGTTATCGACATTATCGCAGCGTAGGAGGAAGCATGGACGATAAAATGGATCTTCTGACGGGCATCGGCCCGGAAGTTCAACTCGGCGACGGCATCACGAAACGTTTGCGCGTCGGCACGATTAAGCAAATTCGCGACGTTGGTGCGTTGTACAAGGACAAGTTGCTCCGCGCGAAAGCGGCCGTTATGCGCGAAGGTGCCGAGCAGGAGGAGCAAATCACGAAATGGGTGGAAATCCTCAATCTTGTTTTGATTGAGGGATTCACCCGGGAGGAGTTCGAGGACAGCGTTCCGGAATTAATGGAATCCGCTGTCGACCGATTTCTTTTCGGTTAGCGCCGGCCCCCCCTCGAAAAAGCAAGACAGCGGCGGAGATCCACTGACGATTGAACAGGTTTACGGCCGCTTATCACGCCGTCCGCTGCAAAAGGAATGGCATGACCATAATTACTACGAAATAGCGGCCATATTTGACGATGTGGCCGAGGAAATGAAGTATCAAATCCGCCTGCATGGTGGCGAAGTCGAAGAGCCGAAAAAGCTTTCTCGCACCGGCATCTCGGAAATCCTGCAGCATTTCAACCGTTGACAATCGAGGCGCCAGAATAAAGGCGCCTCTTTGTGATGAATATCCGCGCTTATGCGCTGACATAGATGTTTTATAAGGGGGTGCGGCCGTGGCCGAGGAAAATAAGGATGTGCTTGGCGCGAGGCTCAATCTTGATGTATCCAAGATGCCGGCCGCGTTCAAGCAGATCGATGCGGGGGCCAAGCAAAACAAAGCCTCGTTCGAAGCGCTTAACACCGAAATCGTCAAGACCGAGCGCACGTATTCGCAGTTGGCGAAATCCATGGACAAGATGGCGCTCACGACGGACGAGCGTCGAAAGAAGATGCTGGACGAGTCGTCTGCGCTTGTATCGCAGCGCAATGCAGCCGCCGAACTCCTATCCGCCAGGCGGCAGCAACTGGATGCCGCGAACAAACTTGTCGACTCCAAGCTGCAAACGCAACAAGCGCTACAGAAGAAGCGGGAAGTTGCGATCGAGCAGCAAGAGCGGGAACACCAAGAGCGAATGGCGCGGCTGCAGAATCAAACCGCTGCCAGTTCTGTGCGGGCGGGGCGTGCGACCGGCACGGATGACGCCACGCGGGAGCGGGTGCTGCGCGAAGAGCAGGCGATTCGCCGTAAACTGGCGCAGATGGACGAGGATGCCGAGCGCAAGCGACTTGCTGGCATCCAGCGTGAAGCCAGTGAGCGGGAACGTGCGCTGCAGCAGGAACAGCGCATTCGGCGCGCGATCGACCTGGAACAGCAACGTGCCGACGAGCGGTTCCGCCGCGCCAATCAAGCGACGCTGTTCGACGACTCAAGCGGGTCTGTTTCGGCGCGCCTCCGTAATGCCGCTTTGCATGCGACAGCATTCGCCGTGGTCTATTCTTCCATCCACGCGGCGGAAGATGCGATCCGGACCGGGCTTGTTGACATCGAGAGTCGCATGGCCGGGTACGTGCAGACCAATGAGCACTATTTCATGTCCTATGCCGCAGGCACTGGCAAAATGGTCAAAGATACCGACAAAATCAACGCGCAGACGGAGCAGTTTCTCCACACGACGCATGCACTTGGCTTGGAAATTAACGATGTCACCGAGTCAGCCCGGTTGTGGGGCCGCATGTACAAGGATGTCGGCATTGTGCAGGAGATGGTTCGAAACTCTTCGATGCTGTCCACGATCGACATGGTCGAACTGGAGCAGTCGACAAAGATGACGGAAAGTACGTTGGCGCAGTACGGTGTACAAATCAACAACGTCAATGACGCGATGGTGGTAGGTGGCCGCATTCTCGACAGTTGGTCGAAGGTAGCACACGACACCATGGCGCCAGCGAAGGAAATCGGCGCGGCATTCGAACGCACAGGCAAAATCGCCGATGAAGTAGGCGTCAGCTTCGACTTTATGAATGGGCTGATGGCCTCGGGCATTCGGAATACTGCCTTGGGCGGGGCGAATCTCGGAAACATGTGGAAAACGGTCCTTGGCACGATCCGAACCGACAAAGCAGTAAATGAGTTGGAAAACCTGGGCGTGGCAACGAAAGAAGTGGTCGACGGAACGGAACAATGGCGGAAAGCGGAAGATATCCTGCTCGACCTATCAATCGCCGTCACCGAAAAGAATTACGACCTGACAGAATCGTACGCGGATATCTCACGCGGCGTTTATCAGTATGCGAAATTGGCCGCATCACTGAACACAGGCGATATACTGCTCGGCATGTCGGCGTCGATCAATTCGACCGGCTCCACGCTGGACTATTTGACGGTGCAGATGGACACCATCCAGCGCAAGGCGTCTCAGACCAAAACGTCGTTGATCGAAATTTTTAGCAAGGCCGGCGACGATGGATTGCGAAGTTCGCTTAAGGATGCGCTGGACGTCATTGACCAATTGCTTATCGGCATCAGCAAATTGCCGAAAGGGACGTTCGAGACGATTGCCGCCATTGGCGGGTTGGTCGCCGCATATAAGCTCATCATTGCGCCGCTCATGGCGTGGAAGCAGGCGGAAACGGCGCTGACAACGGCAATCAAGTTGCATGCCACTGCGCAGGCCGTCGCGACGGAAGAAATGGTCATCTACAGCGCCGCAGCGGCGAATACCGCCCGTATGACGGCGTTGGCGACGGCTGGCATTAGTGCGATTGTCGGCGTGATTGGCATCTATCTGATGTCGCTGGGTAGCGCCGAGAAGAAGGAACGCGAACTGGCCGATGCGCGCGACCGTCAAATCGCGGTGATGCAGCAACAATACGGGCAGTTGGAGCGGCAAGCTGACTTTTTGCCGAAATTGGTCAACGCGGAGCGGGCGCTGCAAAAGCAAATGGACAGTGGTACGTTATCGGCCGACCAGCAGATCGAAGTGAAAACACAGCTTGATAAGGTGTCGAAGGCGCTGCAGCAAACGATCGGCGAAGAGGGTGCGGCGCAGCTTCGGGCGGCGGGCTATACCGACGAAGCGACAAACACCATTATCGAATCGTTGCACAAGCGGCAGCGTGCATTGAACGAGCAAATCTCCGCAAATCTGGATTTGCAGGCGTCGGAAAACGACACCGCTCTCGCTGCTGCGCGAAAGACCTTGCAGGACGCGAAGGACAACCCTGAGAAAAAGGCGACGGTTTGGGATGTCTTGAACCCATTTGGCAACCTGAATACAGAAGAGCAAGCACGGCGAAAACAAGAAAAGAAACTACAGGAAGCGCAATCGCTGGTCGACTCTTTGGAGGATCGGGGGCGGCAAATAGAACAGAAGCGGATAGACATCGCGGAATCGTTAATCGAGACTGATCCGCTTGCTGGCACCAGCGGCAAGAACATTCCGACAGCGTACGAGACGATGAAACAGTCGTTCCAAGATGACTATAGCGAATTTCGCCATCTTGTCGCGATTAAGGCGCAAGGGTACGTCGAAGCGGGTGACCAACTCGCGAAGTTGCAAGCTATTAAGTCGAAGTACCAAGACCAACTGGCCGCATCTGATTTATGGGGCGTCGAGGAGGATATGGTCGCTATCCGCGAGGGCAAGGGTAAACTGGGCGACGACGAAAAGCCTTTTAATTTGCCCCTTGAAGCGATTGACCGTCAAATCAGCCAGGCGCAGTCCATGACGAGCGCGGCGGATGCTGTCATCGCCTTTTATACGGCAAGGGCGGATGCGCTTGCTTCGGCTGTCGATGATACATCGCAGCGGATCGAGTTGTACCGCAACCGGCAGGACGCACTGCATCAGTCCAATGAGCTGCTGCGAAAATCAGTTGGCGACCTGTCGGACAAGCAGAGTTATTTGGATGGGCTGTACCGTTCGGGCGGCATAACAATCGACGACTATAACCGGCAGACGGAAGAAGTCAGCAGCCGCATGGCGTCGCTTACGAAAGAAATCGACGGAAACTCGGTTGCCTGGTGGAACGACGCCAAGGCGATTCGGGAGGCAGGGGAGCAGGCTCAGCGTGCGGCGTACGATTTTTCGACGAACTGGATCTCGCACCAAAAGGCGATCCGTGACATGTCGGTGCGCGAAGAACTGGCCGCGATGATCGACGTGCAGTCGCGCTATGCGGAGGGAACGGATCTCCGCATGAAGCTCGACGAGCAGGTGTATGCGTTGAAAAAGCAACTGCTGCGCGAAGAAGAGTCCGATTTCGACGATTTCGTTTCAAAGCAAAAGGACTCGCTTGCCGAAATGCGCGACCTTGAATTACAACGCATCCAGGATGACCGCGATGCGTATGTCGACGCCCAGGACGAAAAAATAAAGGCCATTCAGCGGCTCATTGATGCCGAGGACGAGCAGAACAGCGACGACGACTATGATAAGCAGCTTCAAGAGAAAAAAGCCCGCTTGCAACTGCTGCAGTCGGCGGTCGGACCCGAGGGCATTCGGGAACGCAAGGAGCTGGCGAAGGAAATCGAGAAGATCGAACTGGATCACCAGCGCGATTTGCTCAAGCGCAGCCGCGAGGCGGATATCAAGGCGCTGCAGGAGGAAAAAGACAGCAAGAGCAAGGCGTTCGATGAGGAGCGGAAAGCGGCCGAGGACTATTACAAGGAGCTATTAAAGCCCTTCGACACGTTCAAAAACGACGTCGAAGGTCGGGCCGAGGCGTTGAAAAACGTTCAAATCCAGAAGGATGCGGAGAAGAACAGCGAAATTTTGAAAAACCTCGACACCTTTGTCGAGGAATATCAACGCCGTATGAGCGCGATAGCGCCGCTTGAGACGTCGCAACGTGACATTGACCTTGCCGAATACAACTCAAACAAGGACCGCTGGGAGAATGCTTCCGCGCGCGGTGACACGGCGGAAATGGCGCGGCTGAATGCGCGAAACCAAGAGTTGCGGGCGAAATACGGCATCACCGAGGATACCGACAAGCTGCAGCACTTCGATGTAGGTGGCCGCGTGGCCGGTATCCGCGGCCGGCCGGTCCCGATCATGGCGCATGCGGGCGAAATCGTGCTGAATGACCGACAGCAGGGCAATTTGTTCCGCTTGCTGGATTTTGTCATGCCCAAACTGCAATTCTCGGCCCCGTCGTTTGATTTCGCCCGGCCGCAGACAACGACGATCAATAATCACTGGACGATTTCCAGCGGCGACGTGAATTTGCATGACGGGGCGGACATCGAGACGTATTTCCAAGAGCGCGACACCTTCATCCGCCGCACGCAGGCAGTAGGGGGAGGCAAGCAAAGATGACGATACAAGCAACCGTCAACGGCGTCTCCTTCGCCTCGCTCGGCCTGGCCGTGCAAAAGCACGACATTCCCGTACTGCCGCCAACGCGCGACTACAACGCCGAGATATCCGGTATGGATGGCGAAGTGGATTTCGGCAGCGACTACGGCCCGCGAACAATCAGCCTCGAATGTTTGCTGATGGCCGACGATGCCACGATGGATTATCAAGATAAGGTCGCCGCGCTGGCTAAGATGTTCAATGCCAAGCGCGGCGACCTTGTTTATACCTTCTCCGACCTGCCAGGCAAACGCTACAAGGCACGGTACGCCGGTACGATGCCAATCGAAAAAGTCATCTTCGACGGGCGTGTAACCATCCCACTGAAAATGCACGATCCGTATCCGGAAGGAGATGAGCACATTGTCGAAACGACAATCGCATCGACGCCGGCAGTGGTGGAAGTGGAGTCTATCGGAACGGTTGAAACCCCTCCCGTTATTGTGCTGACAAATACCGGCGTGACAACGATCACAGGATTTACTTTAAAAATCGAATATCCGGTCGAATGACCAGAAGGAGACGAACGAAATGAGTCTTTCCAACTACGCAGAAAATGCCGTCATCAACGCTTTGTTTCGAAATACTGCATTCACGCCGCCAACCACGCTTTACATCGCCTTGTACACGTCCGATCCGACCGACGCGGACACGGGGACGGAGGTTACAGGCGGATCTTATTCCCGGCAAACGGTCACGTTCGACGCCCCCAGCCAGGTCGGCGGCAAGGCGCGAATCGTCAATTCGGCGGATCGGACATTTCCCACGGCTACGGCCGATTGGGGCACCGTGACGCATTTCGGCATTCGGGATGCGCTGACGGCCGGAAATCTTCTCGGTTCGGCTGCGCTGTCCAATCAGAGGACTGTGTTGCAGAATGACGTTTTGAAATTCCTGCAGGGCGAATTGAAAATCGACATCGACTAAGGGGGCTGCGGTGAATGTCGCAACAATTGATGTACCCGGCGATTGTCAATAGCCCGGTAACGGAGCTGGCGGTGGCAATCAACGATACGGCCACAAGCTTCAGCGTCGCGAATGGGGCGGCATTGCCCGCCGCCCCGAACCTCGCGACGATCGGCACCGGCGAAAACGCAGAAACGATTCTGTATACCGGAAAGACTGGTAACGCCTTGTCGGGCGTGACGCGAGGGTTTCAAGGTACGGCGCAATCCTGGCCGCTCGGCGCGAAAGTTGCGCGGCGGTTCACGGCATATGATTATTCGGCGTTTAAAGCGAATATTGAGGACATCGCGCAAGCGGCCAACACGCAATCCGCGACGCTGCGCCATGGCGGCAACGTGATAACCGCCGATCAGGGCGGGCCATTGCTGCCGACAATCAACGGGCGGACGCAGCCAAATATTTTCGGAAATGATGGCAACTGCGAGAGTTTGACGCCATTTACGGAAGGCGGAACGGGCGGCACATCATCGCTTTCAACGACGCAGAAGCGAAACGGTGCACATTCGATCAAGTTCGACACATCCACAAATTCACGTATCCGATTCAGGAATTACAGTTACACCCTTGACGCAGCTAAATATTACCTGTTGTGTGCATGGGTGTTCGTCGAATCGTATACGAATGGGGATTTACGGGTAAGCCTACGTGATTCCAGTGGAGGTACAACAAGGTATATTGCCTCCGTCAACACATCGATAATCGGACAATGGCAGCTTGTATATGTAAAAATTCCAACGTCGAACACCCTTGTGGGAAATGGTTTTGTGCTCGCATTCGGACATTGGACAGATAACAGTGCGGCCGTGTCTTATTTCGACGACATCCGCTTTTACGAAGTCAGCGCCGCCGACTACGCCGCGATTGGGACGACGATCACCGCGACGTCGACGCCGAGCATCGACGAGGTATGGCCGTACGTCGACGGGGTCAAGCATGTTGCCAATCCGATGTTGGTAAAGTACGGTAAAAACCTGCTGCCGCCGTTTACCGATTGGACAAATAGCACGTTGGCAGTCATCAACACGCCGTATAGCGTGACGCTCAATGCCACAGCGACAAATAATTCGTGCGACATCCGTCTCACTGTACTGCCGGGACAATCCTATACGATCAGCGGTACAGTTCCGTCCGGGGCCCGTATCAGGATCGGCAAGAACGATAATGCCAGTCCTCTCGTTACTACGTTTATCGAGGAGTTGACTTCGGCCAATAGTTCGAAGACATTCACGATTCCCGCTGGCACAACTTCTATTGTTGTCGCAATCCATGCAACGACTGCACCAGGGAGCTACACATTCGTCAATTTGCAACTCGAACTTGGCAGCACCAAGACAGAGTTTGCACAGCGCAACGACGACTACATCTACACCAGCGGTATCACGCTGGCCGGGAGCATCGACGGCACGGTGCGGGATTCGATCTATTGGCGCGATGGGGCATGGCGGGCGTTTCGGCGGTGGAAAACGGGAGTCGTTCTGGATGGTTCTTTAGCTATGACGTATTGGTCCAACAATACAGGCATTAAAGTTTTAAAGTATATGAACTTTACAGGTGCAAAATATGATGATCTCGCCTACGTAGAAAAATTTAATGGACAGCCACTGACATACACTCCACTGTCCGTTGCAAGCATTACCGCGGGGGACTTTTTTCGATGGGGAACCTCTGATTCTTACTATATGTCTGTATCCAACTCCGAGAGCGGATGGGTAGATGCAATAATCCCAAATGCCAATTCAATAAAAGCATTATTGAATGGATGGCAGGCTAACGGGAATAATGGCACGGTCTATAATTCATGGGTGTCGATCCTCGACGGCGTTACGGCTCCCGGCACAAATACGGAAGCCTTCGTAGCTGCCAACAAAGCGCCAAACTGGACGGGGTGGGGCACACTGAGCTACCAGCTTGCCGCGCCGCTCGATGAGGTGCTGCCGGCTGGCGCCGTTGAAGGTTCGATCAGCTTGCATCCGGGTGGCAATTACATCGAAGTTGGCGAAGGCGTTATTGTGCGAGAGATTGTTTCCCCGTACGAAACCTCGACACAATTCAGAATCAATCATAAAGATGATCCTCAATCGTCCTGGTTAAAGCGGCGAGTAGATCGGGCGCTGAAAATATATAAAAATGGCGTTGAGGACAATACGTGGTCAATATTTCGAAACGCAAGCTTCGCGAACGGAATGGAACATCTTTATATCTCCAAGTCAGGATATGACGCAACCGCCCAGTACACCGTCACCTACATCATGTTGGACAAATACGCCATGACCGCCGCCGTCGACAACGTAGCCGTGACCTACAATACCAACATCAAAACGGTGCTCGACGCGGTTGTGCAGCAGCAGGCAGACATTGCGACGAAGGTATCGGTCCACGATTGGCTGCTGACGTTGGACGGAGCGTATATCACGAATCTGCAGATTGACGTCGCCGCACTTAAAAAACGGGATCGCGACATGGCAAGCATGTTGACCCAAGGAGGGATGATGTAAATGGCAGTAGGCGACCGCACACCAACGGAGATTATAGCGCCGGCAGCGCTCAGCAACGCGGCCACGGCCAAATATACAAATTCAAGCGCGAACCGCACGCAGATTACCGGCATCTGGCTTTGCAATACAGGCGCGACGGCGCGAACGGTGGCGCTCTATAAAAACGGCACTGCAACGGCGAACATGATTGCCAGCGCAATCGAACTGCCTGCGAACGGTTCTATCTTCCTTGACCTGGCCGGAAAAGCGCTAATCTTTACGGGCACGCAGACACTTGCCGCAAAGCAGGATACGGGCACCGACGTCAATATCGCGGCGTACGGCGTTGTCGAGCAGATCGCGTAAGGGGGACCATTCATGGCAAATAAACCATTTGGTCAAGTCAAGGGCATTACCGGCCAGCCCCTGGGACTGGACACCGGAGCGGGAGTTAACACGAACGATGCAACGGCGACCGCTGCCGATATTGTCACCGGCAAGACGGCTTACGTTAAAGGTGCGAAGTTGATCGGCACCTATGCCAAAATTTATGGCGTGGGCGACTCAATCAACGAAACGAAGCTTGCCAAGACCGGCGAGACTCCATCGGAATTGTGGGCAAAGACGGACGTCGGCGTGTGTCTTTGGGTAGATTGCGATCAGAATGGTTACATCTATGCGGCGCACTATGGCACTGGAGTAAAAGGGGTTAGAAAACTCGATTCGGCCGGGAATGAAGTTTGGTCAAAAACAGATTTGAATGATACGCTTTCGGTAAAAGTGGACTTTGACGGGAATGTGTACAGTGCCCAATACTGTTCGACCGGCACGACGAAATATATTCGAAAACTCAACTCCAGTGGATCGGAGTTGTGGAATAAAGCGGACGTGAACAGGCCTTCATGCGTGACAGTGGATTTGTTCGGCAACGTGTATGCAGCGCACGACAGTCCAAAGCAACTCAGAAAACTCGATTCGGCTGGGAATGAGGTTTGGTATTACAATTCCTTCGGGTCAACTCCCAACGGACTCGTGGTGGATAGAACAAGTGCGAACGTCTACGTCGTAACAGGAAACGGCGTTCACAAAATGAACTCCAGTGGTGGAAATGTATGGAACAAGACCGATGTAGACAGTGGGTACGGCATTGCTATGGACCCTAACGGGAATGTATTGGCGGTATACGCTTACCCGGCATCCAGCAGCACTCGCATTCGAAAACTCGATTCGGCCGGCAATGAGGTATGGGCGAAGACAGATTCTTATGATTGTCGTGGCGTATCCTCTGATAGCCAGGGAAATATTTACGTCGCAAAGGGCGGGGGAGGAGTCATGAAACTAGACTCCAGCGGCACTCAAGTATGGGCGTATTCCGATGTGACATCAGCTTGGAGTGTGGCACTTGATCCTGCGGGAAATGTCGTCGTTGGTTCAAACGCAACCAAGGCCGTGCGAAAATCCAAGCAAGCAAACGTTTATAACATAACAAGTTAAGGAGCATGTACATGGCGAAATTATTGATTGGAACGCTAACGGCGCCCGGCCGCATGATCGTCGAAATGGCGTACAACCTCGATCATCCCGACAATGCCGGGTTGGATTTGGAATCCGGCGTCGTCATTACGGAGGAGCCGGAGTTCCCCGTCCCTGCGTTTGGCAAAGCCTTTATTTGGTGCGTCGATCCACAGACGGGCGAAAGCACCTTCGAGGAAGTCGACCGGCCGCTAACGCCGGAAGAGAAGCTGCAGCAAATGCAGGCGGTCCTGGACACTCTTGTTTTGGACGCTTTAGGGGGTGGTTCTGGTGTTTGAGACGCTGAAAAGGCTGTATGAGTCCTCTCGTTTGAACGAAGCAGGCTTGCGCAAAGCGGTCGCGGAAAAGGGCTGGATCACGCCGGAGCAATTCGAACAAATTACCGGTTCTGCATACGAAGAATAGGCGCGAACAGAGGTCAGGATAATTTTCCTGACCTCATCTTTTTCGCGAGAAAGGGGCGTACATGCTCGGGGATTTTAACGGCCTGGAGTTTAATACGACATACCTTAGCGAAGTCTATGCCAGCGGCCTTATAATTGGCGCTGGTGGGTTTACGGGTCGAACCAATATGGTTGCCGGAGCAAAAGGAGTCGTCAACGGGGACGGGGCGCTCGCGGCGACGATCATGCGCGAGTTTCGAGTTGGCGGGGTCGTTGCTGGCGACGCCATTTTAATAGGCAATGGCAATATGTCGTTTATGGCAGTTGGGGCCATATTAGGGGACGGGAACTTTACCGGGAAGGCCAACCTGCAGATGGCGGCGGCAGGAGCTTTTGATGGCGCTGGAGGTTTTACGGGGCGGGCAAACATCATCATGGAAACATCTGCAATCATCGCTGTCGGCAGCGAGTTGGTGGGGAAGGCCAATGTCATATTCGCCGAACATTCAGACGTCATTGCCGGAACGGTCACGCTTACCGGGAATTTGGCACGCGAGGTAACGGCGGCAGGCGTCATCGAAAGTAGCGGGTTAATGGAGGCGAATGCCTCCCACTTCCGCATTGAATCGATCTCGTTTTCGGGGAACTTTGCCCCGAACGACGTGATTGTCATCGACGCGAAGAAAATGACTGTCACCCGTAACGGCGTAAACGCGTTCCAACTCATGCAAGGAGACTTTTTCAACATCCGCCCAGGCGGGAATTCAATCGTTTATGCAGACGGCGGTTCGTCCCGCACGGTCCGGATTCGTATCACGCATCGCGACAAATATTTGTATTGACGGAGGGGAGTATGGGTAAATATCTGATCGTAGCCGATCGCAATATGGTCCCGATCGGTTACCTCCAGGACGCCGACCAGGTGCAGCGGAAACGGCGGATCAATTCGGACTACAACCTTTCATTCACACTGCCGATGACTTCCGGGGATTACGACAAGATCATGCTTAAGGGCCATGTCAAGGACGAGCGTGGGCAATTTTACATTGTGAACGAGATCAGCCGCGACCGGACCGGGAATCGGCTCATGGCGAAAATCGACTGCACGCATGTCATGTTCAAGCTGACCGATTTTTTGATGCCCTACGCCTCGTATATTGACGAAGCCTATGGCGTGAACATTTCGACGCTAACTGACCTGATTTCCGCCGCCACTCACGGCAAATACACGTTTGTCATCGGCGATACGTTTGATCTAAAGGACATCAAGGATTTTGGCCGCGGGAACGCCATGCAGGCGCTTGCAGCCGTAATCGATGCCTACGGCTGCGAGGTCGATCCAAATAATTTTGTCATTACGTTGAAGAAGCGGATCGGCGGCGACGCTGGCTTGCAATATCGGTATCGGAAAAATATCATCAGCGGCCAGCACAAGAACAGCACGAACGGGCTTGTCACGCGACTGTATGGACAGATGAAGGACGGATTATCCATCATCGGCCTGCCAGCGTCAAACCTCACAACGGACGAATACGCGCGTCTGAATGCTATTCCAGGCGCAATTGTCGGAGGAGTGCTGCAGGTCAATTATTTGATTTCGCAGTTTGCGGCGTATTGGGCCAACGACACGAATACGTATTACGACGGTGAGCATATCGACCAGAATATCGACGATCCCGTCGAACTGCTCAAGGCCATGCGTAAGGAACTGGAAATCAATGAAGTCCCGGCGATTGAAGTCAAGATCAACGCGGCGGACCTGTTTAAGATCGATCACACAGAGCCAAAGCCGGGATTGGGCGACACGGTTTATTTGATCGATCCGGATATGCAACTCAACAAAATGACCGCGCGAATTGTCGATTTGACGGAGTACCCCTTCGCGCGCGACAAACACACCGACGCTACGCTGGCGAACTACATGCTCCAGGACATGACCGACATCCTTGCCGGCTTCGATGCTTCGAAGCGCATCGTCGACAACATCATGAGCGGCGGGGTGGTCCGGGCGGGGGCATTCGAAGCGTTTGCCCGGCAGGCCGTAATCGACATCAACAACTCCAAGACAGAGGTCAAGTACGACGGCCGCGGCATCGTGCTGCAGGACAAGGTAAATGCCTTGAACCAGGTCATCTTGTCATCCAACGGTCTTTATTTGACGACTGATGGAGGAGCTACGGCCCGCGCGGCAGTCACCGCGGCTGGTGTCGTTGCCGAACGAGTCGTTGGCGTTCTGGGTAACTTTATTCGTATCGAGATCGGCAGCGGAGACAATGTCTTTAAATCCGATTCCAACGGCATCTATCTCGGCAACCAGGTATTTAACAGCGCCCCGTTTCGGGTCAATATGGGCGGGCAACTCTTTGCAAGTTCGGCCAATATTACCGGCACGATCAACGCGACTGGAGGAACGTTCAGTGGTAATATAACCGCTTTCGGAACGATCACTGGCGGAAGCATTGTTGGGGCAGACCTGAGTACGCGGAGTACAGGCGCAAAAATACAGATTGGAGCCGTGAATAACTCCATTGATTTTATCGAAGGATCGGACGTTGTTACAAGGATGAGTTCGTCGTCAGGCGGATTTCCTCAAGTAAGGATCGCCCCAGTTTCTGGTGGGTCTGCGGATTTGAACATCGGTCCGTACCGGTATGTTATTGGGTGGGGGAATTGGGATTTTCAGAATGCTCTTGTTTCGGGATTGAAAATTAGTTCTGTAGCCGGTTTGCAAGGTTTGCTTGATAATAAGGCGCCAATTATTCACACTCATTCAATAAGCGATGTAACAGGTCTCCAAGCCGCACTAAATGGAAAATCAGATATTGGGCATACACATGGAAATTTGTATGTAAAGTCAGCAGCATCACAAAACGTAGAGATACAATATTTTAGTTCGGGAAACTATCTTGAAGTTTTCGAAGGCGGATCGTTTCGCGGTACGATCCCACTTGTATAACCAATTCCCTCCTGCTGGAAAATGTCGTATAATGTAAACAAAACCCAGTGGAAGGAATGGAATCATGAAAAGGTACATCATCGGCGCAATATTCGGTTTCTTGCTGGCAATTGCGACAACGGCATATGCAGATGACATTAAAGAGACTGCAGCATCGTTAATAGGCAAGAAAGTTGAAGGGACTTTCCCTGTTCAAATCAACGGGAAACAAGCCGAGAAGGATGCTATTGTTATAGACGGTACCAGTTATTTGCCTGTGAGGTCAGCGAGCGAGTTGTTCGGGTTTGATGTCGATTTTAAAGACAATAACATCCTGCTTAAGTCGAGGTCGAATAAAGTGAGCGAAGAAACCATGAAAGACCGAGTAAGGGAAGTTATGAAAAGAGGAAATGCAGACGTGACCGATCAAGAAGTGAACGATGCTTATAGTTATCCCGGTGACACGGCAGAAGAAAAGGTCGGAAACTACTTCAAGAAAATACTTAAAGATATGAACGATGTTGCAGAAGCGGAAAAAGCAGCAAAAATTAAACAACAGCAAGAAAATGAGGCCAAAATAAAAGCCGAACTTGAGGCTTCCGAGGCGCAGCGAAAAATGCACGAAGAAGATCGAGCAGCCGCTGACGCAGCTCGGGAGAAAGCCAATGAAGAGTATCTAAAAAACCATCCACAACAGTAGCATAATCAAGAGAATCGCGAAACCTCTCCGGCACACGGGGAGGTATTTTTTACGAGGAGATGAACGGTCATGGCAACAGCTACACCGAAAATGGAATTTCTCGTTGATTTGTCCAAACCGGCAACCGAAGCCGAAGAGGTTATTCTCGCGATCGTCAATTCGCACCCAGGGAAGGAACTCGCGATCCTTCGAGAAATCGACCTTTGGATGGCTGGCGTCATCTCTCGTATTGAAGAGGAGATGGCCCGCCGCGGAAGGGAGGCGGATCAGACGATCACGGAAAGTGAATAGGGAAAGGCGCAGTTTCGCCCCGACGACATTCGGGGCTATTTTTATGCCCATATGAGGCGAGAGGGGAAAAGGCCGTGAAATTTATTGGAACTCTTTTGTTATCGGCAGCATTCGGAGCAACTGGAAAAGAGGCTTATGCTGGCGGTCTTGTAGCTGCAGCAGGAACAGCAGCAACGATGGCAATGGGCGGATGGGATACAGCGGTTAAATTGTTGCTGATCCTCATGCTTGCCGACTACATCACCGGCTTGCTGGGCGCTCTCAAAAACCATAACGTGAATTCTGACGTGATGTTCTGGGGGGGGATTCGGAAAGGCGTCGTTTTCGGCGTGGTACTGATAGCCGTCCAGCTCGATCAATTCGCAGGTAACCCGGCGCCGATTTTCCGAACGGCAGCTTTGTATTTTTATATTGGACGAGAAGGGCTTTCTGTCATTGAAAACATCGGAATATTCGGCGTCACATTGCCTGATGGATTAAAGAAGTTTCTCGAACAATTACAACAAAAAAAGGACGAGGGGGAGGAAGGCAATGGCAAAGGGGTTTGATTGCGCGTCGCCGCTTACGTCAGCCGCGGCCGCGGCGTTTGTTCGTGATGGAATGGTGTTCGTGGCCAGATATCTCGTACCGTCGGGATGGAAGGCGCTGACCCAAGCGGAAGCCAAACTGATCAGCGACGCAGGGCTGCAATTGGTCAGCGTGTTCGAAACAACGGCCGACCGGGCGCTGGGGGGGCGCGCCGCTGGGTTGGCCGATGCGGCGACGGCGCTGAAAGTGGCGGCTGCGGTTGGTCAGCCGGAAGGCAGTTGTATTTATGCCGCGGTTGACTTTGACGCCACGGCCGCACAAATGTCGACGGTGATCGAGTATATCAAAGCGTTTGCGGAGGCGACACCCGGATATACTACGGGCGTATACGGGTCATACAAGGTTGTGGAGGCAGTGTTGGCTGCTGGTGCTTGTTCGCGCGGGTGGCAGACATACGCATGGAGCGGTAAAAAGCGATCTTGGAAGGCGCAAATATATCAGTATGAAAATGATGTTGAAGAAAACGGAATCGGGATTGATCGAAACGAATCTTATGGTTCGGAAGGATTTTGGAGCTTGCAAAGCGGGAGTGAAGAATACGTGATGAAACAAGAAGATGCGAACAAAGTGATTGAGCTTCTAAGTGCGGTCTGGAACATGCTACCGAACGAGGAAGCCAAAGACGAGGTTCATCGACTCGCCAATGAGTTGCGGAAGGTGAGCGGACAACTGGTAGGTTAGCAACGACTTATTTTGAATAGTAACATTGATCCCCCTAGTGACGCACATATGTTCCCGATTGATTATAATGTAAATATAATACATTATAGGTACATTGGATCATGTCGGAATTTGTAAAACACGTCATTAGGGGGATGCTTTGGTGCTTACAATTGAAACTTTGTTAAATATTCAAATTCAAGAGCTTAAACAATTTTTTACCCAACACGCGGTTCCGGGTCGCACGAGTCTATTTTCAGGTGGTTCGACTAGGGGTAAATATATAGAGATATTGAATTTTATAAATGCTGAACTCAAGAATCCAAAACCTAAGTTTACCAAGGCGGAGTTTGACCTCTTTTTATTTGAGCATTTGTTTTTTTCAAATACTAACTACCAATTCCTCTATAAATACGACAATTTTTTTGCGTCAGTTAATACTTCTATAGATGATGCCATTGCTACATTTAAAGGAATCACTGAATTAAGATTCAATAGGTGGTTGAGTAACACCCCGAATTTTAATCTTGAGTATAATATTTATACTACAAGAATCGATTCTGAAAATGATAAATTAAAGGCTGTCCATTTCATATTACAGATGGGCAAGGTTGAATCGCGATTTGGAGAAACCAATGTATTTATAGGCATCACAATAGATTTAGTAAATAAAGTGTTATTGATAAAATTCAACTACAAGCAGTTTGAAGAAATCCGAAAGGAACCACTGAGTCTGGTTAAAGAGATTAAAAATGTTTTAATGGGATTTGGGAAAAGTGGAAAGCCATTCTCAGAGTTAAACCTTAATATAGTTTCGCTTGGTGATAAAGAAGCCCGGGAAGCGATATACTTCATGTTTGAAGAATTGAGCCGAGAAGCAGAAAATCTTCTAAATTCACGAATAAATCCCGAAACAGATGCCAAAATCATTGCATTTTTAAATAGTATGGGTATAGGAAAAGTGGAAGATGATTATATTGAACAAATAAAAGCGGTTGTGTTTCAAGATATCAGCAAGGAGATCGGAGATGATACATTCGAACACGGCTGGGTGTTTAGGTTTCATTTCAGAGAAGGGGATCATACTAGGGCATCATCAACACAGGAGAACAAATTACCTGTGTATTCCTCTAAGACCTTTTGGCAGCTAAAGGAACTAATTTATCGGGAACAAGAAATGTACGAGGCGGGGTTCCATTGGTTTATGAGTAGCGACGACCCAGAGGAATTTGTAGATATACGAATTGAATCAAGAAATGATACAATCATATTGCATTATTATTATCGCATGAGGATGGGCAGAAGGGAGAAGGAACAATTTGTTATACAAAAGGTTACTCAATATTTATAATAGTACCCGCTGTCATGAATATTATCCAATCGAACTTATAGGCGATTTGTATCAATTTGTACGGTCACAAATAGTAAGAGGTAAACAATATATAAATCCTTACTCATTCGCGCAATTACACAACATGAATGTGAAGCAGGTTATTCCGTTTTTTTTATATTTTTCTCAAGAAGATGGTGTGTTTGATGTCATTTTCTTCTTTGATTGTTCGCGGCCAACTTGTTACAGTAGGATAATGATGGATGAAAAAGAAGTACATTCAGCTTCTGCAGAAGATACAGTAACATGTCAAGAATGCGAAAAGGAATACGTAATTCATGACATACTACCCTTCTTAAAAGCATATTTTAAGCTTAAACCGCATATTGAATTAGAACCTAATAATTATCCATTTACACGTTCTGATTCTAATTCAACTTATGAAGCCTTTAAAGGATTGCCCGATCATTTAAAGCAGGTGTCCCCTTCGTCCTCAGATGATCAATCTCGGAACATTATCGATGAAGGGGACTTTCCCACGCAAATCCCCGCGAAGCACATTTTTGAAGGAAATGTGGATGGCAATGGACATATTATTTCTCCGATGATTGCTAAATTCTATTCTGAACTTCCCTTCATTTACGAGGTATAACATTCAATGCTCAAAAAATTTACAAGTTATTCGCAAATAACCTTAGGATTCTGCACAGGACTATTTATCTCGTTTCTTACCACAGTGCTAGTTTTTCAAGAACAATTGTTCGATAAGCCTTGGGATATTTTATGGGCTGGAGTTTTTGGGGTAACTGGTTCTTTAATTGGCGGTATTTCAGCTTTTTTTATTGCTCTAGCCCAACTTAATTCTATGGTGGAATCAGAAAAGAAAAAAAACGATGAACATCAAAGCATGTTATCCTTAATGATTAAAGATCAATTAGAGAAAAACATTGCTGCCGTTCAATTTATAAAGAATACAATACCACCTCCTGACGGGTATGAAGAATTGTCGAGATTACTGATTGCTGAAGACAAGATAATGATGAACGCTATTATGTTAATGAGCGAAAAGATTGACATAGAATATTTGGTACATTTGCGTGCAGAATTAAAAGGACTAAAATACTTGAAATTACATAGCCTTATTGGAAATTTAATCGAAATACAAAAAACGATAAATCAATTGCTAACTCTAAAATACGATCGTCTAATACATGCGAATTTAAAATCTATTGTTACTCAGAGTGAAACGTTTTTAAAGAATTTCAACAATCATGACTGGGACTAATTTATACTTTAGATCATATCATCCGCCGTTTGGTGTTTACAGCATAAACCAAATACGTTATATTAAGAATGTCCGAAAGAATCGGCGCAATGAGCCCCAGCGGAAGCACCGCTTGAGGGCTCTTTTTATTTTGCCGTCTTGATTAATCGTTCTGTTCGTTCGTATAATATAAGAACAAATGTTCTCGTATTGGGGGCGGACCGACGATGGAAAAGGCTGTGAAAGAACTAATCCGCGATTGTATCTTGCTGCCTGCCGCAATTCGTGATGTACACAGCAATGCACGTGATATCTCTGCTGGAGTGTTGCAAAAACTATGCATCCTAACGGCGAAGGCGCTGCATGATCGACTCGTACTTGATTATCAAGCGGCGACGCGGGAGCTTCGCAGCCATGGATGCACGGTTATACTGGGGCCGAACGAGCAGGCGAGGCAAGCATATATTGTCCGGAGCCGCGGCGGATCGGAGCGCACGATATGGCTCGACAACATTGCGGCAAAATTCGAAACGAAAACGATAATTGAGCGCTATATGGCTGAACTGGAAACTTATCTGGAGGAAAAGCGGCATGCACAGTGAGCGACAACTGACGGACACTGAACGCAAGATTCTGCAAATCCTTTGGAATTGCAATCATAACACAGCCATCCAGATTGATTTGGCCAAACTGGAACTGTATTCCGGCCGTAAGAAACCTGATATACTGAATTCGTTGCGCGAGTTGGCCGCGACTCACTATGTGGAGTGGGAAGAGAAGACGCTGATCGCGAAGGTTATCCAACTACCAGGAATACAGGCACCGGGACGACCATGGGGAGCATGGCCGGATTGATAAAGCCTCGAGAATTGCCTCGGGGCTTCTGGTACTTATTCTTGAAACAGGATACGTTGTGACGACCGGCAGCACGCTTAACGAATGCGCAGCGGTGCTCGAGCGCACGCTGGATGCAGACGTATACGGGATTACGTGGGCGCGGTAGAACGCGGTCATAGTTTTTGCAGCAAGCGTACTTGCTTCGAATAAGCCATGTTTGATTGGCTATTCCGTCAAAATTAGCGGGCAGCACGGAAATAGCCAGTAAAATCACTGGCTATTTCCGTGAAACGACCGATTTTGAGGCGTTTGGGTTGCATTAGCCAGTGTTTTCACTGGTTATTTTTGACGATCGGAGGGAAAGCGGACGAATAAGCCATTTTACATGGGCTATTTTAAAACAGGCGCGCTTCTGGCCCTGCTTACAGGTATATTTTCCCGATGTCACCTGTACAACTTGCCGTACAATAAGGTAAACTAGTCGTAGAATTGTTGCAAGCTGGATAGGGGGAGTCCGATGAATGTCGAAAATTGTCCGCGCTGCGGAAGGGTATTTGCCAAAAATTTTCGCGATATTTGTCCGGCGTGCATGAAGGATATCGACAACCAATACGAAACCGTGTACAAATATTTGAAAGAGAACCGCGGCTGCACCATCTCGGAGTTGAGCGAAGCTACCGATGTGCCGGTGAAGCAGATTACGAGGTTTATCCGGGAAGGGCGGATTTCGATCCGCAGCGCGCCCAATATCGGGTATCCGTGCGAGGTGTGCGGCACGCCGATCCGCGAGCATGCAATGTGCGAGTCTTGCCGCTTGCGGCTGGCCAAAGAAATGCAGAATTCCGACGAAGACCGGCAGCGCGCGGAAGCCAATCGGTTGAAAGAGAACCAGATCAGCTTCAACATCAAGGACCGGTTGCAGGACCGTTTCCGCTAATCGGGCCCCGGTAGGTAATTGGATCGATTTTTGCGCGAATAATGTGACTTTTTTAACATAATATAAAGTTTCTCCTTTTCCGTGCCGATAATAGAAGTAACAATTATCGGTCTTTTTATTTTTCCGCGATAGATGATGAGGTGACAGTCCATGAAGATCAACGAGACGGGCCGCATAGGGGCGGTGCAGCAGATCCGCCGTCACGACGCCAAGCTGGCCGGAATGGCCGACCGCAAGAAGATGAAGGACGAGGTGCAAATTTCGCCGGAGGCGAAGGAGCTTCTCGGCGCCAGGGGCGCAGCGTCCGCGCAACCGGTCAGCGAAGCCAGAAGACAGCTCGTGGAGCAGCTCAAGCATTCGGTGTCCGCAGGAACGTATTCCGTCGATCCGCGAACAGTCGCCGAACGGCTTTTGCCATACATCAAGTAAGTCAACATTTTCTCACAGGAACGGGTGAAGCCGATGCCGGCAGGACGATTGATCCAATCGATGGCGCGCCTGGTCGAGCTGCACCGGGAGATGCTCGAGCTCGGCGAACGCAAGACCGAGACGATCGTGCACAACCGCGTGGCGGAGCTCAACCAGATCGTGAACAAGGAATCCAAGCTGATCAAGCTGATCACCGAAACGGACCGCGAGCGCATCGAAGCGATCGGGCAGTTTCTGATCGCCAAGGGCTATAAGCCGAATCCGTACGTCACGATCAGCGACTTGTCGAGAGTCGTCACGCGCGCGGAGGACAAGATGGCGCTTCTCGCCGAACAGGCCGAGCTGGCCGGTGTGCTGCAGAAGCTCAAGGAACGCAACGCGCTTAACCAGCAGCTGATCGAGCACTCGCTGTCTTTTATCGACTATTCGCTCAACGTGATGACCGGCTTTGACGATAACGGCGCTACTTACCAGCACCCGGGCCAGACGACTCACTATACGCAGCGCTCGGGGCTGTTCGATACGAGAGCCTAGCAAGCGGGAAGGGGAACAACACCAATGCGTTCTACATTTCATTTGCTGGAAACGGCCCAGCGCGCGTTGTTCACGCAGCAAGCCGCATTGCAGACGACGGGGCAGAACGTGGCCAACGCCAACACCGCCGGCTATTCCAGACAAGTTGTCAATATGCAAGCCACTCGCCCGATCGAAGCCGTCGGCATGTCCCATTCGACCGTTCCCGGTCAGCTCGGTACGGGCGTCGAGTTCGGATCGATTACCCGCATAAGAGAGAAGTTTCTCGACGACCAGTTCCGCAACGAGAACAAGACGCTCGGCAGTTGGACGGTTCGCCAGGATACGCTTGAGAAGCTGGAGTCCATTATCAACGAGCCGTCCGATACGGGCGTGCGCACCGTAATGGAGAATTTTTGGAAAGCCTGGTCGGACTTGAGCAAAGACCCGGAGAAGACCGACGGCCGCAAGATCGTCCGCGAGAACGCGCTTGCGCTGGCCGATGCGTTCAATTCGACAAGCAAGCAGTTGAGCGATCTGAGCAGCGATTTGACGCAGAACATCGGTGTGAACGTCGGACAGGCGAATACGCTGCTGACGACCATTGCCAGCCTGAACGGGGAAATCATGCGGGTGGAAACGTTCGGCGACAATGCCAACGATCTGCGCGACCAGCGCGATTTGCTGACCGATCAGCTGTCCAAGATCATGAATATTCAAGTGCAGGATACGGATACGGGATATACGATCACGATGGGCAGCGTGCAATTGCTCGAGTTCGATACGCCAACGGAGCTGACTTCGCAAATGATGACGGATGCGTTCTCCGCGGGCGATTTGAACAGCGGCGAACTATACGGCATGATTTATTCGCGCGATCAATACGTCGCCAATTACCAGCAGGAACTGGACAAGCTGGCGAACACGTTCGCCAACGGGGCGGTTACCATCACGATCCCGAAGGGATCGATATTGCCGGAAGGCACCGAACTGGACGGTGTCGTGTACACCGGAGATACGAGACTGCTCACGGAAGATTTGACCGTAACCGTAAACGGCATCAACGGCCTTCACAGGCTTGGTTACACGTTCGACGGCACGTCGGACGCGGGCGGCGATTTTTTTGTCGGCACGGACGCGGCTTCCTTCCAGGTCAGCGAGGAGATCAAAGGAAACGCCAACTTGATCGCCACTTCCATGCGTACAACGGGAACGGAAGCTGACGATCCCGTAATCAAGGGCAACAACACGCTGGCTCTGCTGATGTCGCAGTTGAAGGATCGGAAGTTCACGTTCCCTTCAGGCGAAGGAGGCTCGGACACGATCGCGACGGTGGACGACTATTTCCGGTCGTTCGTAGGGCAATTGGGCGTGCAGACGCTGGAGGCGACGCGCCAAGCGACGAATCAGCAAATTCTGGTCAATCAGGTCGATTCGCGGCGGATGGCCGTGAGCAGCGTTTCGCTCGACGAAGAAATGTCGAACATGATTAAGTTTCAGCATGCTTACGGCGCCGCCGCCCGGGTGATGACCGTATTCGACGAAATGCTCGACAAGATCATCAACGGCATGGGTGTCGTTGGCAGATAAGCAGATAACAGGATAGTTCCGTGACAAGCGGTCAGGAAGGAGCATTCGCGCGATGCCGGCAAGAGTGACGCAAGGGATGATTAATGCCCAGCTCATGAGAAATTTGAGCTCCAATTTGCAGCGCATGGATAAATGGCAGAACCAGTTGACGACAGGTCGCCGCATCAACGCGCCCTCCGACGATCCGGTCGGCATTACGTTTTCGCTTCGTTACCGGACCGAACTGGCGGCCAACGACCAATACCAGCGCAATGTCGATTCGGCGATCTCGGCGCTGGATTACGTCGACACGACGATGAATCAGGCCGGCGAAGTGATGCAGCGGCTGCGCGAATTGGCCGTATCGGGGGCAACCGATACGAACCCGCAGACGGCACGGGACGCCATCAAGAATGAAGTCAAGCAGTTGTACGATCAACTGGTCGGGATCGGCAACAGCAGCTTCAACGGCAAATTTGTGTTCAACGGCCAATTGACGGATACACAGCCGTACTCGACGGAGCCGATTTCGGACGATCCGGATGCGATTCACGCGCAAGACAACAGCACCGATACCGGAGAAATCCTGTACCAGCTTGGCGCGGGGACGCAGATCGCCACCAACATTACCGGCGACTCCTTTTTCGGCGCTGCCGGTGACGAGGATAATGCATTCCAGGTTATTACGGACCTGTATAACAGCTTAAACAACGGCGATACGAACGGCGTTTCGCAGGCGCTTGGCAAGATCGATTCGCGCATCGACAAGATGCTCCAGATCCGTTCGGAGGTCGGGGCAAGGTCGAACCGGATCGAACTGATCCAGCAGCGGCTGACCGATATCGACACGAACTTGCAGGCGCTTCAGTCGAAGACGGAGGATGCCGATATTCCCGGCGTCATCACCAACCTGAAGATGGCCGAAAACGTATACCAGTCCTCGCTCTCTGTTGGCGCCCAACTGATTAAGCCGAGTCTGGTGGATTTCCTTAAGTAAGGGTGGTGACCTTTCGTGACGATGATTCCGTTCCCGCAAATTGAAATTCGGCAAACGCCGGCGAAGCTGGGCATCGACGCGGATTTGGGCGAATACAGCATCCGGCAGCCGAAAGCGACGTACGAAATGAAACGGATTCCTTCGCAGTTGGAAATCCATTCGCAGCAAGCCGATATGAAGATCGACCAGATGCGGGCCTGGGACGCGCTCGGTTTGGGCAATGTGCTGGAATCGATGCATCGCATTTATGCGCAGGCGCGCACCGTGGCGCTGCAAGGGATCGAACGGATCGTGCAGGACGGCAACCGAATGGCCGCCATTCATACCGGGGAGAATGCGATTGCGGAAATTGCGAAACGATGGGGACAATCCAGGCAGGAGTTCGATTATTACGGTCCTGCCTCCATTGATAATGTGGATGTCGAATTCCATGCTCGCAAGCCTAACATTGTCGTGACGGACGGAAGAATCGAAGTAAACGCCAGACCGAACCGGCCGGAAATCGATTATACGCGGGGCAAGCTGGATATTTATGTACTGCAATACGGCAAGGTCGACATCATGCCGCCGCAAATTGATTTGAAGCTGTAAACGGGTATAATCAAAGCTATAGGCCGAAAGCCATAGCTTTTTTTCTATTCTGGGAGATGGACGGGAGAGGATCGACCGTGAAATTGGAAACGCTAAGCTTGGGGGCTGTGGAGTACGGGGAGGAAGACGTCTATTCGTTTGAACAGGGCGTGCCCGGTTTCGAAGAACTGCAGCGCTATCTTGTCATTCAGCCGGATCGCGAGCTTCCATTCTGCTTCATGCAATCGACGGAGGATGCCAGCATCTCGTTTATTGTGATGAACCCGTTCCTGTTGTTCCCGGATTACCAATTCGATCTCAGCCAAGCCGTCAAGGACGAACTGCTGATCGGATCGGATTCCGCGATCGCCGTCTGGTGCATCGTCAGCGTGGGAGACCGACAGGAAGCGACGATCAATTTGCTGGCCCCGATTGTGCTGAACATCGATGCAAAAAAAGGAAGACAGATCATTCTGCACCAGTCGGCGTACAAAACGAAACATCCGTTAACAGGCCTGTCGAATCAAGAGGCGACGACGGTATAAGAGAGGGGGAGCGGCATGCTGGTATTGGCACGCAAGAAAGGCGAGTCCATTATGATCGGCGATCAGGTCGAGCTTACGGTGCTAAGCGTGGACGGCGACACGATCAAAATAGGCATCAGCGCCCCGAAAGATGTCGAAGTGTATCGCAAGGAAATCTACGACAGCATCCGTCAAACGAATGTGGAGGCATCGCAATCGGCGCAAAATTCGGGCCGGTTGAGCGACATGCTGCGAAAAAAATCCAAATAAAACGATTTTTGTGATTTGGGTTGCTTCAACCGTCAAAATGATGCGGAAATTCCGCGAAATCTCGCGAAAAAAAATAATTTCCCTCTTCATTTCTCGCAAACGGATTACGATAAAGATACTAGACACTATTTTGCAGGGCGGCCGACCTGCGGAATAGTAATACTATGTCCACACGGATGTGGAAAACACAACTTCAAGGAGGAAGAATTGACATGAGAATTAACCACAACATCGCTGCACTGAACACGCATCGCGCATTGTCCATGAACTCGCTCGACTCTTCGAAATCGCTGGAGAAACTGTCGTCCGGCCTGCGGATCAACCGCGCTGGCGACGACGCTGCAGGCTTGGCGATTTCCGAGAAAATGCGCGGCCAAATTCGCGGTCTGGAAATGGCTTCGAAGAACGCGCAAGACGGTATCTCCCTGATCCAAACGGCTGAAGGCGCGTTGAACGAAGTTCACTCGATTCTGCAACGTATGCGCGAACTCGCTGTTCAGTCGGCGAACGACACGAACACGAACGAAGACCGCGCCGAGCTGCAGAAGGAAGTTAACGCGCTGGTTGAAGAAATCAACCGTGTCGCGAAGAACACCGAGTTCAATACGCAAACCTTGCTTGCCGGTACGTTCACAGGCAAGCTGATCCACATCGGTGCGAACATCAGCCAGAACCTGTCCGTATCGATCACCAGCATGGCGGCTTCCGCTCTGGGTATCAGCGGCATCAGCATTTCCGGTCAAACCGGCGCCAACTCGGCAATCTCCGTGCTCGACAAGGCAATCAGCCAAGTTTCGTCGCAGCGTGCTTCCCTCGGTGCGATCCAGAACCGTCTGGAGCACACGATCAACAACCTGGGAACGGCTTCCGAGAACTTGACTGCCGCCGAATCGCGTATTCGTGACGTGGATATGGCGAAAGAAATGATGAACTTCACCAGAAACAACATTCTTACCCAAGCGGCTCAGGCGATGCTTGCGCAAGCGAATCAACAACCGCAAGGCGTTCTCCAGCTTCTCCGTTAATAATTGGCAATGAAAGAACAGTTTCACATGGTTTATAATTATAGATAGCCCGATACGGGCTATCTATAATTATTATAACGGACTGAGGTGACTGCAGTGATCAGGATTGGCGAGCAATCATTTTCCAGAAAGTCGAATATGGAAGATACTTTGGCGATGATCCGCCAATATGCGAGAGATGAACAGGTCATTGTGACCAATGAAGAAGGCGAGGCGCTCGATGAAGAGCAAATCCGCGATTGGTTGAACGAGCATGATATTGCAACCTTTCAAGTGAAGCAAGTGCAAGAGCTCGAAAGGGAAACTATTGCGTCCTTGATCGAGTACATCGATCATGCGCAAATCCGAATTGGAGAACTGGTGGAGGAGACGAACGCCGGCATTATTTATCAAGCCTTCGCGGAAATGATCGAATCCCTTCAATATATCGAAAGTGTGACGCAATATTTTGGCATTACGAACGTGTCCGCGGAGCGAATCAAGATCTTGTCCGAGCGCGCGCTGCAACAAATCGAATTGGACAACTCCAGCTACATAATCGACCTGTTTGAATTCGAATGTCTGCCTTTGCTACTTCGGATAAGGGAGTCATTGGAACAATGGAAAATCAACTGACCGGGTACACCATAACGGAGCAGCTATCGGATTCCGGCGAGAAGGTGTATGTATATACGGAGCCGGACGGGAAGACCGTACCGCTCAACTCGCTTTATTCGCCCGCAAGGGAAGCGCAGCGGTTTCTGAAGCCTTATCTGGACAAGAAGAAGTTTTTTGCACTGGTGGGGACAGGAAACGGGGCGCTGCTTAAAGAGTGGCTGAGAATGGAAAGCGCCTTCGTTTATTTGTACGTGATCGAACCGTTCCAGGAACTGGAGTTTGACGATGAACTAAAGGCACTTCTTGCCGCGAACAAAAAAGTCGCCTTCGAATATTTGCGCGACTTGTCTACGTCTACCATGAAATTTCGTTCGATGATCGAGAAATTCGGGGGCGTCGAATTCGAGGTTATCCTCCATCCGCATTACGATAAAACGCAAACGCAATATTTAAAAGATACGATCGCCAGGCTGAGCGAAAGCTCCAAAATGTCGATCATTAACCAAAATACGCAGAAGAAGTTCCGCAAGGACTGGATCGTGGAACCGCTGCTGAACCTGGAGTACACGGCGGGATTAACGTTAATCAGCGAGTTGAAAGGCAAGTTCGCCGGACAGAAAGCGGTGCTGGCCGCGGCGGGGCCGTCTTTGAAGGAAAATATCGAGACGGTGAAGCGACTGCAGCAGTCGGCTTATATTTTTGCGGCGGGGTCCGCTTTGAACGGGTTGCTCAACAACGGCATCACCCCCGATTACGCCGTAAGCTTGGACTCCAGTATTATTAACTATGAATCGCACTTCAAAGATACGGGCTTTCAGGGTCCTCTCATCTACCAACCGATTCTTAATTCCAATATATTACGCGAACATCAGGGTACGGCGATTGCGGTCGGATGTTTCGTCGACGATGTAACGAAGCTCGCCATTCCCGATTTGCCCATTTTCCCGTCTGCTCCGTCGGTTGCTATTTTTACACTGCAGGTCATTCAATATTTGGGGTTTGAAACGGTTTACCTGATCGGACAGGACTTGGCGCTTGTTGGCGGCAAATATTATGCCGATGGGGTTCACCAGACCGATACCAGCGGAAAGCAAAAAATCTCGTTGCAGGTAGAAAGCAACTCCGGTGAGATGGTGGGAACGACTTACGGATTGAACACGTTTTTGCAAACGTTTGTCGGCATGGTGCGCCAAATCGATAAAGCGAAGATGCAATTGTACAATTTGTCCAAGCATGGCGCCAAGATTGAAGGCGTTCCATACTTGCCGGTCGAGGAGTTGCCGGAATTGCCGCCGCGTGAGGAGCAGCACATTGTCCTGAAGCCGAAACTTGCGTCCGCTGAAGGGATTAAGCATATACACGAAATAGTAGACGAGTTCAAGCGGTTGTCCGAATTGATGAAGCGAACGAACAAGCGGCTCAGCTATATCAAGGAACGCGTCGTATCGTTCGATGATTTGAAGAAAACGTTGCGGGCGCTGAAGCGCGTCAGGAAAAATCCGTTGCTCGAAAACGTATTTTTGGCGCAGTTTTCGTTTACGGTTCAGAAGATGAACAATATTTTTGAATATCAATTGGACAATGCCGTCCATTCCAATGAAGACCGTGTGACAATGACGAGTGAAATCAAAAAGCTGTTCCTCGAGGTCGAAAAGTTTCTCGGCGACGTTCTGTCCGATTCGCGACTGGAGTGTTTTCTGAAGGAAGATGAAGCTGGTTGAACAGAAGGAGTCGTGCTAAACCATGAGACGGGGCAAAATACTGGTTACCGGTGCCGACGGATTCATCGGTTCGCATCTTGCGGAGGCACTCGTGCGGAGCGGCCATGACGTGCGGGCATTCGTGCTGTACAACTCGTTCAATTCCCGAGGCTGGCTGGACAGCAGTCCGAAAGAAATCGTCAGCGAGATGGAAATTTTTGCTGGGGATATTCGCGATCCGTACGGCGTGAAGCATGCGATGAAAGGCTGCGACGTTGTGCTCCATCTGGCGGCTCTGATCGCCATTCCGTATTCGTATCACTCCCCTGATACTTACGTCGATACGAACGTCAAAGGGACGCTCAATGTGGTGCAAGCGGCCAGGGAGCTGGAGGTTGCGAAGGTCGTCCACACCTCGACCAGCGAAGTGTATGGCACCGCGCAGTATGTGCCGATTGACGAACGCCATCCGCTGCAGGGACAATCGCCGTATTCCGCCTCGAAAATTGGCGCGGACCAAATCGCGATGTCCTTTTACAGCTCTTTTCGGACGCCGGTGTCGATCGTTCGTCCGTTCAACACCTACGGACCGAGGCAATCGGCTCGCGCCGTTATTCCCACGATCATTACTCAGTTAAACAGACAGTTCAAGTCGATTAAACTGGGCTCCTTGCACCCGACAAGAGATTTTAACTACGTTGACGATACGGTGGACGGATTTATTCAGGTGATGAATGCGGAGCAATCCGTGGGAGAGGTCATCAATATCGGCAGCAACTACGAAATTTCGATCGGCGAAACGGCCGCGCTGATCGCCGAACTGATGGGCCAAGAGCTCGAAATCGTGGCGGATGAAGAGCGGATGCGCCCCGAGAAGAGTGAAGTAGAACGATTGTGGGCCGACAATGCGAAAGCGAAGCAGTTGCTCGGCTGGGAACCGAAGTATGCAGGCATCGACGGGCTCAGGAGAGGGCTGAGGGCGACAATCGACTGGTTCTCTGCCGAAGACAACATGCGCCTCTACCGGCCCGAGGTTTACAATATATGAACCAAACGGCATGGATGGAGTCGGTACGGGCGGCCATCGAACAGGTATTGCCGGACCGCAAGCCGTTTACACCGCTGCATGAGCCATATTTTGCCGGGAACGAGTGGGAGTACGTCAAGTCTTGTCTGGATACGGGGTGGGTGTCGTCCGTAGGTGAGTATGTGACCCGGTTCGGACAGGAGTTGGCTGCATACACGGGCGCAAAATACGCGATCCCGGTCGTTAACGGGACGGCGGCGCTGCAAATTTGTTTGCTGCTAGCCGGCGTCGAGACCGGGGACGAGGTGCTGATCCCCTCGCTTTCCTTTGTCGCTACGGCCAATGCGGTTGCTTATTGCGGGGCGATACCGCACTTTGTCGATAGCGAAGAACGGTCGCTGGGCATCGATGCCGCGAAGCTGGAGCGCTATCTGACCGAAATTGCGATCGTGGAGCAAGGCGAATGCCGGAACAGGCTGACCGGCCGCAAGATCAAGGCGCTTGTGCCGATGCATACCTTTGGCCATCCCGTTGACCTGGACCCGCTGCTGGCCATATGCGATACCTACAACCTCGAATTGATCGAAGATGCCGCCGAGTCGCTCGGTTCTTCCTACAAAGGGGTACACACGGGCAATTTCGGGAAACTGGCGGCGCTCAGCTTTAACGGCAATAAAGTGATTACTACCGGCGGCGGCGGCGCGATTCTAACGAATGACGAGTTCTTGGCCCGCGAAGCCAGGCATTTGACAACCACCGCAAAAGTGCCGCATGAATGGGCGTTCATTCACGACCGCGTCGGGTACAATTATCGTTTGCCCAATCTGAATGCGGCGCTCGGATGCGCACAGTTGGAGCAACTGCCCCGTTTCCTGGACCAGAAGCGGCAATTGGCGGATCGATATCGCGAGGCTCTCCGTCCCCTGGCGGGAATTTCTTTTCTGGAGGAGCCGAACTATGCCAGGAGCAACTACTGGCTGAACGCCCTGGTGCTTGACAGGCCATTGGCGGCACACCGCGACGAATTGCTGCGCATGCTGAACGACGCCGGCTTGATGTCGCGGCCGCTGTGGGAACCGTTGCATCGACTGCCGATGTACGACCATTGTCCGCGCATGCCGCTGGAAACCGCGGAATCGTTGGCCGCACGAGTCGTGAATATCCCGAGCAGTCCGCAGTTGATGGCATCGCACACAACCAATTAAACTCAGAAAGCAGGGAATCTTATGTCGACCAATATTAACGTGGAAACCTGGAATGCCGTTTATTCGGAAGGAAGAAGCTTGCTGCAATACCCGGATGAAGCGGTCGTGACGTACCTGGTGCGCAATAAAGACAGCTTGAAGCGCGGCATTGACGTCGCATGCGGCGCCGGCCGGCATACGTTCCTGATGGCCGAGATGGGGCTGGAGGCTCACGGAATCGACAGTTCTTCCGCATCGATCGCCTTCGCTACGGAAAAGGCGGCGCGTCGCGGCATCAGCAACGTTAATTTTGCCAATATTCTGGCACAGGATATCCAGCATGAAAGCCAGTCGTTCGATATTGCGATCGTCTGGGGATTGTTTCACTATCTGACGAATGAGGACCAAGCCAAGGTGTTGTCCGAAGTAAGCCGCATCCTGAAGCCAGGCGGCAAATTGCTGTGCACCCTGCGTTCCTCCGTTGACACTCGCGCGGAAAAAGGAATCGAAGTAGAGCCGAACCGATACAAAGTCGAATATTTTGACGAAGACACCAAAACGCCGAAATACACGCTGATGTATTTCTGGGATGAAGCCGGCGTACGCGGATTTTTCCGCTCGTTCTCCGATATTACGATGGGGCATCGCACGATCGAACCGATGGGCAAATTGGCCAACAAAACCGCGCATTGGCTGATCGCTGCGACCAAATAATCCGCCATGGGGGATGTTGTTTCCGTTGGCGCAGGCGTTAATCAGTTGCCGTTGATTCGCAAGCTTCGGGAGATGGGGCATCGCGTCATCGGCTTCGACCTGAATCCCGATGCAGTCGGCAAGCCGTACTGTTCCTCGTTTGCCGCGATCAGCACGTGGGATTTCGATCGGGCGATCGATTGGCTGGAAGAGCTGGCGTGTCGGCCGGCCGCTGTCTGCTGCTTCTCCTTCGGGAAGGCGCTCACGACACAACAGAAGATCGCGGCTCGCTTCCGGTTGCCGGCCCGGTTGCCGGATTTGTTTTTCGAGTTGAATGAGAACAAGCGTTATCTTCGCCAATCGCTCGAACTTGCCGAACTCAGCGGCATGAAGGAATGGGCAGGAGCGGAAATAGCGGCCGGCAACGCCGCAATCGAACGGGATGCGACGTATATCGTCAAGCCGGTTCGCGGCGTTTCCAGCAAAGGGATCACCGTCTGTGAGGGCGCCCAGTTGAGCCGGCATCCGGACATCGCGCAAGGCCTTGACGTTATCGTGCAGGAATGGCTGGACGGGCGCGAGTACCGGCTGCAAGTGCTGGTACAGGAAGGACAAATTCGGTTTGCGGCGGCGATTGAAAAACTGAATTTGTACCAAACCGTTTTTACCGCCCGGCTTGTGCCCGTTTTCGAACAGCCCGAATGGGTGGAAAATTTGGTTATCCGGCTGGTCGAAGCGTACGGGTTGACGGATGCGGTCATGAAGATCGACTGTATCGCAACAGAAGATAAAGTGGAAATAATCGAACTGGACTTTTGCATTGCCGGCGACTATTTCGAAACGCACATGGCGCCGCATTGCTTCGGCTACGACTTTGTATCGCAATATATCGCCTTGATGTTGGGCGAGCGGGTGGAAGGAAGAAGCGAAGCCGGCGGAACGTACCGCTGCTTCGACTATATTTTCAATCCGGATGAAGTTCCGTATGTCGTGGATTGGCAGCAGGTGCAGGAAGTCGTGAATGCGCATTTTCCGGGGGCGATCGTCGTACAGACGAAACAGTCTGGCGACGTCGTACGTCGGCCGACCAGCAATCTGGACAATATTGCCGGATTTTTTCATAACCGGCTCGATCTGAACCATGACGAAGTGAATCGTTTGATCGTCGGCGCGCTCCGGTAACGGCAGCGGCGGAGGGAAGACGGAGGAACCCCATGAACGTATTGACAGAGGCTTCCGGCAGCCTGACGTCCGGCTATCTGATCCGCTCCATCCAGCAGGCCGGCTATTCCGCCTTGGCGTCCGATGTCGACGAAGAGAACGCCGGCCGTTATTTGGCCGACGACTTTATCAGGATGCCGTTCAAGAACGATCCCGCGCTATGGGAGAAAGTCGGGCAACTGCTTGCGTTGCACCGTGTTGACGTCGTGATCCCCTCCTTCGACGAAATGTTGCTTGGCTGGAGCGAACGCAAGGAGTCGTTTCGCGAACAAGGCATCCGCGTTGTACTTTCCGATCCCGCGACGATCGCGGTATGCCAGGACAAATGGGAGACGTATCAGTTTTTTGTCCGTCATGGCATTCCGACGCCGGCCACGAGCCTGGAGCAGCGCTACCCGCTCGTCAAGCCGCGCGAAGGGCGCGGCGCCGTTGGCGTGAAGGTGACGGCGGAAGCGGTCGACATGAACGGGATGATTTCGCAGGAGTTGCTGACCGGCGAGGAATACACCGTCGATGTGCTATGCGACAAGCATGCCGTGCCGCAGTACATTGTGCCGCGCAAGCGTCTCAAGGTGCGCGAAGGGAAGTCGACCGGCGGCGTTGTCGTCCGTCAGCCGGAGATCGAGCGATGGGTCCGCGCCATCTGCGCGAAGCTGCCGTTCATCGGGCCGGTCAACATGCAATGTTTCCTGAATGACAAAGGAGAAGTGCGATTCGTCGAAATCAACCCCCGCATCGCGGGAGGCATGGCGCTCGGATTCGCCGCGACGGAGAACTGGATTGGCGCGATCGTCCGCCATTTGACGGACGGACAACCGATCGAACCGAAGCCGATTCAATACGGCATGAAGATGATGAGGTATTATCATGAAGTTTTTATCCCCTGAGCCGGACTGGCAGGCCGTCAAGGCGATCGGACTTGATATGGACGGCACGCTTTACGACGAAGCGGATTTTATCGCGCAGGTATACCGGCCGATCAGTTTGTATTTGGCGGGGGAGCTGTCGTGCGAAGCGGAAGCGCTTTATGCGTGGATGCTGCAGCGATGGCGGGAGAAAGGCAGCTCGTATCCGTACATTTTCAGCGAAGCGATCCAACGTTTCGGCAGCGGAGGGCGGGAGGAAAGCACAGAATGGATTCGCCATTGCGTGCAATTGTTCCGGCAGTTTCGCCCCATGCTCCGGTTGGCCGACACGACGGCCAAATGGCTGGATGACGCAGCCGGGAACTACGCGTTGTTTCTTGTCACGGACGGCCAGGCTGCCCTGCAGCAGGCCAAGATCGACGCCTTGCAGTTGTCCCGCTGGATCGCGCCGGGCAATACGGCGATATCCGGCTGCTACGGAGCGGATTGCCAGAAGCCGTCCACCAAGCTGCTCGACGCTATCGAACTGTTCTCGCAAGGCCGCATCCAACCGGGAGAAGTCGTCTACATCGGCGACCGGGATGTCGACGAGCAGTTCGCCAAGGCGGCGGGCTTTGCTTTCATCAGGGCCATCAATCGGAACGAGGCGGGTTGAACCACATGAACAACAAACGCAAGGTGCTTGGCGTCACGGGCATCCGTTCGGAATACGACATCATGTCTTCGGTCTTTGCCGCGATTAAAGAGCACCCGGCTCTCGAGCTGGAGTTGATCGTCACCGGCGCGCATTTGTCGCCCACGTACGGGCTGACGGTCGAAGAAATCAAGCGGGACGGGTTCGTCATCGCCGACGAAATCGAAAGCCTGATTAACGGCGACCGCGACGCATCGCGGGTGAAGGGGCTGGCGATTCAACTGCAAGGGATGGTGCAGACGGCATGCCGCGTTCGTCCGGACTTCCTGCTCGTTCTCGGCGATCGCGAAGAAGCCATGACAACGGCGCTCGTTGGCGCCTATTTGAACATTCCGGTGGCGCATGTGGCCGGCGGCGATCGTGTCGTCGGCAACGTCGACGATCAGGTGCGGCATGCGGTGACGAAGCTGGCGCATCTCCATTTCGTCACCAATCAGGAGAGCGCCGAACGCGTGCTTGGCCTGGGGGAGCAGCCGTTCCGGGTATTCAATACCGGGAATCCGGGTCTCGATCGCCTCTTGAGCGTTCCCTCCCTGAGCGATGCGGAACTGTCGGAGCGGCTTGGCTTCGAGATTGCCGAAGGCGAGCCGCTGGTGATGCTGATCCAGCACGTCATTTCGACGGAGATCGAATACGCCTACGACCAGATGAAAGAGACGATGGAAGCGGTGAGGCGGCTCGGGATCAAGACGGTGCTCAGCTACCCGAATTCCGACGCCGGAAGCCAGCAGCTCATGCGGGCGATCGGCGAATTCGCCGACTTGCCATTCCTGTATACCGCTCGCAACATCCCCCGGCTCGAGTTCGTCAACCTGATGCGGAGGGCGTCCTGCATGCTCGGCAATTCCAGCGCGGGCATCCTCGAAGCGCCGCTGCTGAAGCTGCCGGTCATCAACGTCGGCAACCGCCAGAAAGGGCGGCTGCACGCGGAGAATGTCGCTTTCGTCCCGCACGACCGGGAACAGATCGTACAGGCCGTGCAGCGGGCGGTCTTCGACAGCGGTTATCGCGCCGAAGTCGCTGCTTGTCGCAATCCGTACGGCGACGGCAACAGTTCGACAACAATCGCCGAAATATTGGCGGGCATCGCCATCGATGATAAACTATTGATAAAGGATATGACGTACTGATGGGAAAAAATGTGATCGTCGTCGCCCCCCATCCCGACGATGAAACGCTTGGATGCGGAGGCACATTGCTTCGTCATATCGCGGCGGGAGACCGGGTGCACTGGCTGATCGTGACGGAGATGCCTTCCCATTGGCCGAACGCGGCCGAACGGCGGGCCGCAAGACAGCGCGAGATCGACACGGTGGCGGCGATGTACGGGTTTGCGGGCACGCACACGCTCGGCTTCCCGGCTACCCGGCTGGATACCGTGGCGATCGGCGACTTGGTGGAGGCGATCAGCGCCGTTTTTCGCGACGTGTTGCCCGAATGCGTGTATGTCCCTTACCGCGGCGATGTGCATACCGATCACAAGCAAGTGTTCGATGCGGCGGTGTCCTGCACGAAGTGGTTCCGCTACCCATCGGTCAAGCGGGTGCTCGCGTATGAAACGTTATCGGAAACCGAGTTTGGCATCAACCCGGACAACAACGGCTTCCGCGCCAACGTGCTGGTCGATATTTCGCCTTATCTGGAGCGCAAGCTTGACATCATGCGGGTATTCCAAAGCGAGATGGCGCCGTTCCCGTTCCCGCGCAGCGAGCAATCGCTCCGGGCGCTGGCAACGCTGCGCGGGCAGATGGCGGGTACGATGGCGGCAGAATCATTCATGTTGCTAAAGGAGATCGTGTCATGAGCAGAACGTATGTCATTGCGGAAGCGGGCGTCAATCACAACGGATCCCTCGACCTGGCAAAGCGGCTGATCGAGGCCGCCCGCGAAGCAGGCGCCGACGCGGTGAAGTTTCAAACCTTCAATACGAACAAGCTGCTTAACCGGGACGCTCCCAAAGCGGCCTATCAAACCGAAACGACCGATGCGGCGGAATCGCAGTTCGATATGATCAAGAAGCTGGAACTGAGCATGGAAGCTCACCGCGAATTGGTGGCCCATTGCTTGCGTTGCGGCATTCAGTTTCTTTCTACCCCTTTCGACGAGGACAGTGTTCGGCTGCTGACGGAAGCGCTCGATGTGCCGGCGGTGAAAATTTCCTCGGGCGATCTGACCAACGCGCCGTTGCTGTTGCAAGTCGCGCAAACGGGCAAGCCGATGATCCTGTCGACCGGCATGGCTACGCTCGGCGAAGTGGAAGCCGCGCTAGGCGTCGTGGCGTTCGGCTATTTGCGGGAACCCGGGGGAACGCCCGGCACAGCGGCATTCCGTCAAGCGTACGGTTCGGCACAAGGACAAGCGCTATTGCGCGAGAAGGTTGCCTTGCTGCACTGTACGACGGAATACCCGACCCCGTTTGACGAAGTGCACTTGAACAATATGACGACGCTGGCCGGCGCGTTCGGGCTGAAAGTCGGTTATTCCGACCACACCATGGGCATCACGGTGCCGATTGCGGCGGTGGCGCTGGGCGCGCAAGTGATCGAGAAGCATTTCACCCTGGACCGCCAGCTGCCCGGACCCGATCATCGCGCCTCGCTCGAGCCGGACGAACTGAAACGGATGGTGCAGGCGATTCGCGAAACGGAAGCCGCGCTAGGCTCCTTCCGGAAGACGCCGACGGAATCGGAGCGCAAGAACATGCCGGTTGCCCGCAAAAGCATCGTCGCCGCCGAACCGATCGAAGCGGGAGAAACGCTGACCGCGCACAACTTGACCGTGAAACGTCCCGGGGACGGCATTTCGCCGCTCCACTTCTTCGATCTGCTCGGCACCCGGGCGAATGGGGCCTACCGGACGGACGAGCCGATCAAACGATGAAACGGACCGCTATTGTCCTGGGCGGCGGCGGACACGCGCAGGTCGTCGTCGAAATGGCGCGCCTGCAGGGGCTGCATGTGATTGGCATGACGCTGCCCGATCCGGCAACGGAGAGCAAGCTGGACCTGCCTTGCCTGGGAACGGACGAAGCCCTGTTCGACTTCGCGCCGGAGGAAGTAACGCTGCTGAACGGCGTTGGCTCCGTGGCGGTTCCGACGGTCAGACGGCTGCTGTTCGAAAAGCTGCGGGAGCGCGGTTATTCGTTTGCCGCCGTCATTCATCCGGCAGCCGCAGTAAGTGGCAGCGCAGCCTTGGCCGAGGGCGTCCAGGTGATGGCGGGAGCGATTATTCAACCGGGCTGCGTGGTTGGCGCCAATTCCATCGTCAATACGAAGGCGTCGCTTGATCACAATACGCGCGTCGGCACGCATGTGCATGTAGCCCCTGGCGCTACCGTCTGCGGCGAAGTGCAGATCGGCGACGCCGTTCATATCGGCACGGGAGCGACAGTGCTGCAAGGCATTCGGATCGGAACGGGCAGCGTCATCGGCGCCGGCGCGTTGGTCGTCAAAGACGTTGCATCCGGCGCAACAGTGATGGGAGTACCGGCCAAGGAGGTCGCACGATGAACCATTGGAGGAAAATTGCATTAGCGCCTTCGGCGACGATCCTGCAAGCGCTCGATGTCATCGATACGGGAGCGCTGCAGATCGCCCTCGTGGTCGGCAGCGACGACGTGCTGCTCGGCGTGGTGACGGACGGCGACATTCGCCGGGGCATCTTGCGCGGGTTGCCGCTGGATGCGGATGTATCGAAGGTCATGAATGCGAATCCGATTACGGCATACGAAACGCAGAGCCGGGAAACGATCATCGCGATCATGAAGAACAGGAAACGCCGGCATCTGCCGATCGTCGACGATAACGGTCGGGTCGTGCGGCTTGAACTGCTGGACCGCCTGCAGCAATTGGTTCGCAAGCCGAACTGGGTCGTGCTGATGGCAGGCGGGCTCGGGACGCGCCTCAGTCCGCTTACCGACGATTGCCCGAAGCCGCTGCTCAAAGTGGGCAGCAAGCCGATTCTCGAAACGATCCTCGAAAATTTCATCGAGAATGGCTTTTACCGGTTTTATTTGTCCGTCAATTACCGGGCGGAGATGATCAAGGACTACTTCGGCGACGGTTCGCGTTGGGGCGTGCAAATCCGCTACATTCACGAGAATCAGCGGCTCGGCACCGCCGGTGCGCTGCGGCTGATCGAAGAGCCGCTGCACGAGCCGATCCTGGTCATGAACGGCGATTTGCTGACCAAGGTGAATTTTGAACAATTGCTGGAATTTCATCTTGAAACGGGCTCCGATGCGACGATGTGCGTCAGGGAATTCGAATTCCAAATTCCGTACGGCGTCGTCAAAGCGGAGGATCACCGGCTCATGCGGATCGAGGAGAAGCCGATTCAGCGCTACTTCATCAACGGCGGCATTTATGTGCTGGACCCCGAGCTGCTGCCGCTGGTGCCGAAGGATACGTTTTTCGATATGCCCAGCCTGTTCGACAAAGCGATCGCGCTGCACAAAAATTCGTCGGTGTATCCGATCCGCGAGTATTGGCTCGACATCGGCCGGATGGACGACTTCCAGCGCGCCAACATCGACGTCAAAGAGGGATTGTTATGATTAACGGAAAAACGGTGATGGCGTTCATCCCGGCGCGCGGCGGGTCGAAAGGCATCCCTCGCAAAAATATTGCGATGGCCGCCGGCAAACCGCTCCTTGCGTGGACGATCGAAGCGGCCCGAGGCTCGAGGTATATTGACCGGCTCATCTTGACCTCCGATGACGAAACGATCATCGGCGTCGCCCGCGAATGGGGATGCGAAGCTCCTTTCGTACGGCCGGCCGAGTTGGCGCGCGACGATACGCCGGGCATGGACATGGTGATGCATACCGTACATAATATGCCGGCCTACGACTATATCCTGCAGCTGCAGCCGACCTCTCCGTTGCGCACGTCCGAGGATATCGACCTGGCGCTGGAACTGACCGAAAGCAGGGGGGCGGCAGCGTGCGTGTCCGTAACCAAGCTGGCGGCCAGCCCTCATTGGATGTACGCGGTGGACGAGCGGCAGCGCATGAGCCCGCTGCTGGAACGCAACAAGCTGCTGCCGCGTCAAAGCTTGCCGGACACGTACACGTTGAACGGCGCCATCTGCCTGGCGGAACGGAAGTGGCTGCTGCAGAGCCGAACGTTCATGGGCGAGGAAACGATCGCCTATGTCATGCCTCGCGAACGCTCTGTCGACATCGACGCCCCGATCGATCTTGTCGTGTTCGAAGCGTTGATTGCCGCGAGGGACAAGCCGGTTCCGGCCGAGCGCGGAAATTAAATTTGCCGACGGCTAAACTAATGAGGCCGGCATTCCGATAAAATGAGTAATGGAATTATCGGATGGAGGAATGTTCATGGCTTCGGATTTTGCAATCAATAAATACGCTGCTCCGCCCGTAGCCGAAGCGGCCAGGATGACCGTGAAGGAAGAGCCGAAGCCGGCGAAGCTGGCGGTGGATTCGGCCGCCAAGCAAATTCACAGCGTGGCCGATGTGAGGAAGGCGGAATTGCAAGGGGAACGCATTCCGATCAGCGACGAGCAATTGATCCGCGCTATCGATCGGGCGATCAAAGCGATGCAAGGGCCGACGACTACCTTTGACTTTTCGGTTCATGAGAAGACGAAGCAGATCGTGGTCAAAGTGTTGGATAAAGATACAGGCGAGGTCATTCGCGAAATTCCCCCGGAGAAAAATTTGGACTTGCTCGCCAAGCTGTGGGAAATGGCAGGCATTCTGGTGGATAAACGCGGGTAATTTGAACAAGCGAGGTGATCGACATGGTAAACCGTATTACCGGTTTGTCGTCCGGCATGGATATCGACGCCATGGTGGCGAAGATGATGCAGGCGGCGCGTGTGCCTGTGGACAAGCTGTACCAGAAGAAGCAAACGATCGAATGGCAACGTGACGCATATCGCGACATGAATACAACCCTGTACGACTATCGGAACAACAAGCTGTTCAATCAGCGGCTCGACTCCAGCTATGCTTCCAAGCTGGCGACAGTGACGGGAGCCAGCAGTTCCATAACCGCGAAAGTATCCGGTTCGACGAACACGAAATCGCTCACGGTCAAAGTCAATACATTGGCCGAAGTGGCCCAGACGAGCTCTGCGGAGGACATCCGATTGGTCGGCGGTTCGGCTTCCGCATTCGATCCGACGGCCAAGCTGGATACGCAAGCCGCCAACTTGAAAGGCGATATCGCCGGCCAAACTTCCTATACCTTCGATATCAACGGCAAGACGATTACGGTCGACACTACGGCCGATTCGCTGAACAGCGTTATCAGCCGGATCAATTCGCAGACCGACGTCACAGCCTACTACGATAAAGAGAGCGGCAGAATTTCGTTGACTTCGAAGGATACGGGCTCCGCCGCCAAGATCGAATTGACGGATACGGACGGTTTCCTGTCGGATATATTCCGGGTAACGGATATGAACAAGACAGGAGTCGACGCATCGCTCGAGATCAACGGTCTCGCCACAACGCGGTCCTCCAACAAATTTACGGTCGACGGCATCGAGATCAGTCTTATGTCGCCGTCGAGTTCCGTCGCTACCGTTTCGATTTCGCAGGATACGGACAAGATGGTCGATACGATCAAGAGCTTCGTCAACGACTACAACACCATGCTGCAGGCGCTGAACGACAAGCTGAACGAACCGAAGTATCGGGATTACCAGCCGCTGACGGACGAACAGAAGAAGGCAATGGAAACGAAGGAAATCGACCTCTGGGAATCCAAGGCGAAGAGCGGCATGCTGAAGAACGATTCGATTCTGAGCGGTGTCGTCAGCAAAATGAGATCGGCTATTATTGCCCAGGTCGACGATACCGGCGACAGCCGCTACAAAACGCTTGCTTCCATCGGCATTACGACGGGGCAGTACTATGAGAACGGCAAGCTGTATATCGATGAAACCAAGCTGCGGAAGGCGATTGCCGACAATCCGGACGCCGTCAGAGCCATTTTCTCCGCCAAGGGAAGCGGCACGAACGGCACCGCCGATGTCGGCGTTGCGGAACGGATCTACGATTCGCTGGCCGACGTGTCCAACCAGTTGAAGACGAAGTCGGGAACCGCCGGCGTTTTGACGGACAGCAGCGTGCTCGGCAAGCAACTGACGGACGTCGGCAAGCAGATCGATGATGGCAACAAGCGGCTCACCGTATTGGAAACGAAATATTACGCGCAATTTAAGGCGATGGAATCGGCCATCAACAAATACAATGCACAGTCCGGGTATTTGGCACAGGCGTTCGGCCAATAGGAGGAACCAAGATGCTCCAACAGCAAAACAAGTATCTGGAGAACAGCATCCAGACTTCGACGCCTGCGCAGCTCGTTATAATGTTGTGTGACGGTGCTATTCGGTTCTGCAAGGCCGGAGCGGAAGCAATCAAGAAGAAGAAATACGCCGAAGCGAACCGGTATCTCATCAAAACGCAGCGAATCATCAACGAGTTCATCATTACATTGGACCGGTCCCTGCCAATCGCCGATGAATTGTTGCGCTTGTATGATTATTTCAATTACAGACTCATTCAGGCGAACTCCAAGAAAGATGCGGAACCCGCCGAAGAGGTGCTGCAATATTTGATCGAACTGAAAGAAACATGGACCCAGGCGGCCAAAATCGTCAACGCGTCCGGAGTGCGTCATGGATGAGTTGATCGAACAGTTGGAGCGGCTGACGAAACAAATGCTTGCCGCGTTGGATACGGCGGATGCGGACGATATGGTCGCTTTTACCGAACGCCGCGAGCACCTGGTGTCCGGCATACGGTCCGCGATGGAGTCGACGTCGGAAGCAAGCGCAAGTCAGAAGAGCAAGGTGCAGTCGATTCTTGCTTACGATTTCACCATCCAGTCGGCCATGGCCAAGCTGCGGGACGATGCCTTGACGGAACACAACAAATTTGTGGTCGCCAAGAAAAATAAGAGCGTTTATGAGGCCGCTTACGTGGAAGACAGCTATTTTATCGACAAGAGAAAGTAAGGAAAATGCCGTCTGGGCTATGGCCGGGCGGTTTTTTGTGCCACATTTTTTCCAAAGGCCTCCATCCGGTATACAAATAACAAGCCCGCTTGTCGATATAACCAGTAGAACTACATCGATTTGGAGGTGTCATCATGCGGTTTCGAGCCGTCAAACAACTCGTTATCGCCAGCATGCTGGCCTACACGTTCGCAGGAGCAACAGGCGCGGCTGTTGCAGCGGATCCGGTTCCTACAGAAGCGCCGCTGGCTTCCGATATCACAGTCGTCAACTATCCGACGGGAACGGATGATACTGTCACGGTTACCGGATTGCAGGATGGCGATCTGGTGAACGTATATAAGTCGGCTGACGGCGCCGAATTATGGGGCAGCGCGACGGCTGTCGGTACGCAGGCGATCGTGTCGATCACCCAGCTCGGCAGAGCCGCGGGCGGCACCTTGTACGTTACGGTGACAAGCAGCGGCGACTATTCGGAGAGCGAGCGGACGGCGAAAGAATTTACGGCGGAAGGAATATCGGCTGCCATTTCCGCAACCAACATCACGATTGACAACAACATTGAAGAAGAGTGGGACTATGTCCATGTCGCCGGGTTGGATGACGGGGATACGGTAAAGGTATACAGTACGCAGACGTCGATTTATCCCATTGCTTCGCTGACGATAACGGACAGCACTTATGCCCATATCCCGTTGTATTTGTCCAAAGCCGCGGGAAGCGTTTATGTCAGCCTGACCAGTCCTGTGAAGCTGGAAGGGGCGCGCACGGCCAAGTCGTTTGCGGCCGAATCCATTTCGACGGCGCCTGTTGCGGGAAACATTACGATCGATAACAATTTGCGGGGGACATCGGACAAGGTAACGGTAACCGGATTAACGGAAGGTACCGTGGTGAAAATTTACGCCAATTCGACCGATACGGTCCCGTTGGCCGCTGCGACCGTTGCCGCCGGCGAAACGGACATCGAAGTATCGATCACGCAGATCGGGCAAACCGCCGGCAGTCTGTACGTGACGTTGACGAATGCGCCGAAGACGGAAAGCCCACGCACCGCCAAGTCGTTCAGCGCAGAGCCGACGACGGCAGCGCCGCTGGCTTCGGCGATTACGGTGGAGAACAACCGCGAAGGTACAGCGGATACGATAACCGTAACCGGCTTGGTGTACGGTGCTGTCGTCACGGTCTATAACGCTGCCGCCTCTGCCGTTGCGATCGGCAAAGCAACGGTGGCCGATGACGAGACGTCGGTCGTCTTGAGCGTAGCCCAACTGGGCAAAGGCAAAGGAAGCATTCTCGTATCGCAGACGGAAGCGAACAAACTGGAAAGCGCCAAAACGGCCAAAGCTTATGTTGCCGAACAGGTAAGCGCGGCATTGACTGCGGCTTCGATTGCGGTGGTCAACCGCGTGGAAGCGGAGCTGGATACCGTAACGGTTGACGGCCTGAGCGAAGGCGACATCATTAAGGTTTATGAAACCAAATCGTCGACGGCTGTGCTTGGGCAAGCCGAAGTTGGCGAAGACCAGACCAGCGCCGCAGTCAGTTTGTATTTGAGCAATAAAGCCGGCAGCGTTTATACCACCGTAACGAAGCAGGGCAAGCTTGAAAGCCCGCGTACGGCCAAAGCTTATGCCGCGGAAGAAACGACGCCGGCGCTGACGGCCGACCGCGTCACGGTGACGAACCATGCGGAGGGGACGGCGGACGAGATTGTCGTTACCGGACTGTCCGCCGGCGAGATCGTTCGGGTGTACAGCACAGCGAAAGGGGCTTTCCCGCTTGGCGGAACGGTCGCGGAAGGAAGTACGGCAACTGTCAAGGTTCAGCAGTTGGGAGTGAAAAGCGGGAAAGTGTTTGTTTCGGTCACTGCCGATCCCAAAGCCGAAAGCACCCGCATCGAAAAAACGTACACGGCCGAACAAACTTCGGCATCGGTTTCGGCCACGGCGACCAATGAGGCGGAAGGCACGGCCGATACGATCGCTGTCAGCGGATTGGCACCGGGGGATATCGTAACGGTGTATCCGAGCAAATCATCGTTGCGCGTCATGGGCACTGCAGAGGCATCCGGCACGACGGCAACGATCGCCATTGAACAGCTGGGGAAAAAAGCGGGAACGGTTTATGTGGCCGTAACGAGCGGCGACAAACGTCCGAGCGCGCGTACCGCGGTTTCTTATACCGCCGAGGCGACTGTAGCCGTGGACAAAAATGCGGTCCAGTCAACAACGTTGTCGGCATCCGCCATCGCCGTGACCAACGGGACGGCCAATCAAGCCGATCAGGTGACGGTATCGGGGCTGGCGGCGGGAGACGTCGTGAAGGTGTACGAAGGCGCAACGTCGGGTTGGGTGATGGGCTCGGCTACCGAATCCGGCGGGACTGCCTCCGTTTCGATTGCGCAGCTTGGCAGCGCTAAAGGCAAAATTTATGTGTCCGTTACCAGCACGGACAAGCTGGAAAGCAAACGTACGGCGGCGGCATATGCGGCCGAGCCGGTGACGGCGGTTCCGGTGACGGCATCGGTGTACACTGTCAACAACCCTGGCGGCAGTCTGGACAAGGTGGCGGTTTCCAATGTCACGGTAGGGGATGCCGTGTATGTCTTCGCTTCGTCCAGTGCAGCGGCTTCGCCGCTTGCGTGGGCGTCCGTAACGAGCGGCACGACCGTGGAGGTGCCGGTGTTCTTCAGCAAAACGGCAGCTACCGTGTACGTATCCGTACAGAATGAAAACAAGCTGCCAAGCAAGCGGCTGAAGGTGAAGGTCGCGGCCGAACTGGCCAGCGGCGTGGCGGATTCGGCCATCGCTGTGGCGAATCGTCCGACGGGGACGATGGATACCGTAACCGTGAATGGGCTGGAGACCGGCGATCTCGTAAAGGTGTATGCCACGTCCAAGGCGCCGGTGCCGCTGGCCGGGGCGGTTGTGACGACAGGCGATTCCGTAACGATTTCCGTCTACCAGCTCGGCAAGTCGGCCGGCAAAGTGTATGTCAGTGTGACGGCTAGCGGCAAGTCGGAGAGCGGGCGCACGGTCAAAGCATTTGCCGCCGAGCCGGTAACGGCCACCCCAGTGGCCGCAGCGGTAACCGTTACGAACAACGTCTACGGCATTGCCGATCATGTGACGGTCAGCGGATTGACGGACGGCGATCGGGTCAACGTGTACACCACCAACACGACAACGACGGCGATTGGAAGCGCGACGGCATCGGGAGGCAGCGCGGATGTAAGCATTGAGCAGCTCGGCAAAGCGAACGGCACGGTTTATGTCGCCGTTACCGGAACCGACAAGCTCGAAAGCAAACGGCTGAAAAAAACGTATATCGCCGAGGCGACGGCCGCCAAGCCAACGCTGGCCAACATCTCGATCGACAATAACAGCGAAGGCACGCTCGATCGGATTGTGGTATCGGGGCTGGCCGCGGGCGATACGGTCAAGGTTTATGCGACGTCGAAGTCGGTCGATCCTATCGCGAGCGGGACGGAGTCGAGCGGAACGGCGACACTGTATGCTTATCTCGCCAAAGCGGGCGGAACCGCGTATGTGACGGTTACCGGCACGACGAGCCAGGAGAGCGCGCGAGTCGGGAAAATATATGGCGCCGAGCAGACGTCCACAGCCCCGGCGGCGGAAGCGATGGCGGTCGATACGATTGCCAAAACGATTACGGTAAACGGTTTGACTGCCGGAGACGCGATCAAAATTTACGCGAATTCATCCGATAAAATGCCGATCGGCGGCGCGGTAGCGGCAGGGACGTCCGCCACGGCGACGCTGGCGCAGCTGGGGACGTCGGGGAAGGTATACGTTACCGTAACGAGCCCCGGGAAACCGGAAAGCAAACGAACGGAACGGTCGTACAAGGCAACGTAACCGCAGCTTCACAAGCCAATTGACAATCGTATTGGCTGGATGCTATATTCGAGATGTGGCGAAATTCGCACACTTATTTGAAGACGAAGGGAATGTTTTACATGCAAGGTAAGGTTAAATGGTTCAACGCCGAAAAAGGCTACGGGTTCATTGAACGCGAAGACGGAGGAGACGTATTCGTCCATTTCTCCGCTATCCAATCCGAAGGCTTCAAGACACTTGAAGAAGGCCAATCGGTAGAATTCGATATCGTTGAAGGCGCACGCGGACCACAAGCAGCTAACGTCGTTAAGCTCTAATCATACGGCCGCGTTCGGCCGCTTTGAATAGATGGTGATACCTACGCTAGCAGCAGCACCCCGAAGACTATTTCGGGGTGCTTTTTTCATGTTATTGAATGGTAAATGAGCTTTGAACGCCGCGGCGAAATCAAGTATAATGAAAGAGAAAGGAGGAGGTATACCTATGAAGTTCAACATTCGCGGAGAGAACATCCAAGTCACCGAGGCGCTCAAAGAGTACGTGGAGAAGAAGCTCAGCCGTCTGGAAAGGTATTTCGAAACTCCCCCTGTTTCCGATGTTAGCGTCACGCTGGGCGTGGTGCGCGAAATGCAAAATGTCGAGGTGACGATTCCGCTGACGGGGTTTATGCTCCGAGCGGAGGAACGGGCCGCGGATATGTACGCCTCCATCGATTTGGTCGTGGACAAACTGGAACGTCAAATTCGCAAGCACAAGACCAAGGCCAATCGCAAGATCAGACAGGAAAGCGGATTTAAGAATGTGTTTAAAATAGAAGGAATTCCGTCTCACCTGCACGAAGACGAAGACGAGTTCGAACTGGTTCGTACGAAGCGGTTTACGCTGAAGCCGATGGACATCGACGAAGCGATTCTGCAGATGAATATGGTAGGTCACAGCTTCTTCGTTTTCGCCAATTCCGACACCGAAAAGGTGAATGTCGTGTACAAACGCCACGACGGCAAATACGGATTAATTGAGCCGGCTACCTAGAAGCGCCGGAAAGAACCAACGTAATTATGTGGCGCAATTAACAAAATAAAAAGTTAGCAAGAAAAATGCCCCCGTCGGGGGCATTTTTTTTACGATTGGTATAATTTTTCGGTCGGCAGATTCCGATAGTTAGATTAGGTGCTGTTTTGACAAAACATGCGCACGCTTATTTTTTTGTCGAAACAGGAAGCAATATCGTTTCACAGCTGCATGGATGCAGAGGCTTGGGGAGGAGGGATCCTTGAACGACAGCTTATTTGCGCGCGCTACCGGGAATAGCGCGAGCTTAAGAATGGCGGCTTTACGCGATAAATCGTGGGGATCCAATTTCATGACCGTTTCTGGTACAATGGGAGCAGGACTTTCGATTTATTCAGGAATTCGACAAAAGGAGATGTGAGTGCATGAAAGGCTTGTTGAGCAAGAAGCTGCTGGCGTTTACGCTTGCTGCGGCAATCGCGATTCCGGCGGCGCCGGTATTGGCGGCGACAGCTGTCACTACGGCAGCCATTGATTTGACGGTGAGCAAGTTTGCCGATGAAGGCACGAAAGTTTTGACGCAAACAAGATCCGGACTGAGTGTTGTGGTACAGGACAGCAGCGGCAAAGTGCTTACCAAAGATACGGACTACAACGTTTCCGAATCCGGCGGCAAGTATTCGATCACCAACTTGACGAAGAAAGACACGTACAGCATTACGGTTAACGAAGACGAAACTCAGTACGCTACGGTTAAGGTGCCGATCACGTCGTTCAGCGCCAAGGCGAAAACAGCCAAGCTCACCTGGGCCGACAGCAACGAGTTTTCGACGAAAAAAGTCGGCGCAGTTGGCGGTATCGTAACGGACGGCAGCGGCGGCGTTTCGGACGATGCCAAGCTGATCGTGAAGAACACTTCCGTTACATACACCACTTACTCCAACGAGCTGGGCGCGTTCAAGGCATACGTACCTTCGGGCAAATATGACTTTATCGTAACGGGCGCGAACAGCAACTACCAAAACGTGTTGTATTCCCTGACCGTAACCGCAGGTCAAACGGCAGCTCCGCTCGATACGCTGAGCACGAAGACGGCGAACAACCCGGACTTCCCAGGCATCGTTCTTCCGGAAACCATTGCCGGGGAAACGACAACGATCACGGGTACCGTTTACGGAGCGGGTTACGCGATTTCCGTATTCTCGGTAACTGACGGAACGTATACCTTGCTTGGATCGGGTGTTTCCAAAGCTGCCAAGAACGGCAACCCGACGTTTAGCGTGAAGTTGCCTTCGGCTCAACCGGATTCGACGATTGTCGTTCGCGCCGAAGATAAAGCCGGCAATGTCGGGGAAAAATCTGCAACGATCAGCAAAGTCACATTGACCGACTACAAAGTCCCGACCAACGCCAATGTTGGCACCGACTTCAACATTACATTCAAGGACCCGGCCAAGAAGTTCCACACGGGTGTTACAGAAGTAACGTATAAAGTCGGTAGTGATGTCTTCACGTTGGCGGTTACGGATTATACTTACGGATCCGGCAAGCTCACCATCAAGGCCGGTTCGCTTCCGGTTGGCAGCTACGTAATCGGCGCCAAATCGACCGGTTACAACGATTTGGTATCTCCTAGCGTGTCGGTAGCCAAATCGACCAAATCCGCCGGAACGATCGCTGCAACAGCAGCGGCGGGCACTGCAGCCAATTCGACGAAAATCACGATTACAACTCCTAAAGCCGACGCTGCGAACGTATGGCAAATCGTATACGGCAGCACAACGCCTACATTGTTGAAGCTGTACGATGCGAAACCGGAAACGGTGAACGTGGCTGACTACACCTCCGGCGCTGATGTCGTAGGCGTAGACGCAACAACGAACAAATACATCGCACTGTACGAAGTCAACGCAGAAGGTCAAGTTATCAAAGCCAAGTCGATCACGCTCAGCAAAACCACTGTAAAAGCTGGCGAGTAAAAACGATTCGACAACCCTTGCAGGGATTTTCCTTGCAAGGGTTGTTTTTTTATGCCGATGGTCAAGCAACTCCGCTACAGTTGCTACTCCCCCATCAAACTGATACAATTTATGCAAACTAAGTTTTTGGGGAAGGGGCACATCCATGCTTGGACTCGTAAGAAAACTATTTGGCGATGCCAATGAACGTGAAATCAAAAAGATGATGCGCACGGTAGACGAGATCAACGGGTTGGAGCCGCAGATGCAAGCGTTGTCGGACGAGCAGCTTCGCGCGAAGACCGATGAATATAAAGAAAGGTACGAGAAGGGCGAAACGCTCGACGATTTGCTGCCGGAGGCGTTCGCCACGGTACGGGAAGCGGCAAAACGGACGCTCAACATGCGCCACTTCGACGTGCAGTTGATCGGCGGCATGGTGCTGCATGAAGGGCGCATCGCCGAGATGAAGACCGGGGAAGGGAAAACGCTCGTCGCGACGCTTCCGCTCTATTTGAATGCGCTCAGCGGCAAGGGCGTGCATCTGGTCACGGTGAACGATTATTTGGCCACGGTCGGCAGCCAGGTCATGGGCCAGGTATACAATTTCCTCGGCATGACGGTCGGGCTGAACCTGAACCAGATGGACCACGACGAGAAGCGGGCGGCTTACGCCTGCGATATCACCTACGGGACGAATAACGAGTACGGCTTCGACTATTTGCGCGACAACATGGTGCTCTACAAGGAGCATATGGTGCAGCGGCCGCTTAATTTTGCCATCGTCGACGAAGTGGACTCGATTCTGGTCGACGAAGCGCGGACCCCGCTCATCATTTCCGGACAAGCCGCCAAATCGACGGAGCTTTATTTGACTGCAGACCGATTCGTCAGCCGTCTGCGCGAGGAAGATGACTATACGGTCGATGTGAAGCTGAAGACGGTCATGCTGACCGAAGCCGGCGTGGAGAAGGCGGAGAATCAGTTCAACATCGAAAATTTGTTCGATCATGCGAATGTGATGCTGAACCATCACATTACGCAAGCGCTCAAGGCGCACGTCATCATGAAGCGGGACGTCGATTACGTCGTGCAGGAAGGCGAAGTCGTCATCGTCGACGAGTTCACCGGACGGCTCATGACCGGCCGCCGCTACAGCGACGGGCTGCACCAGGCGATCGAAGCGAAGGAAGGCCAGAAGGTCCAGAACGAAAGCATGACGCTGGCGACGATTACGTTCCAGAACTATTTCCGGATGTATCAGAAGCTGGCGGGCATGACCGGTACGGCGAAGACGGAAGAAGAAGAGTTCAAGAAAATTTACGGCCTGGAAGTTATCGTGGTGCCGACGAACCGGCCGATGATCCGCACCGACATGCCGGATATCGTCTACAAGACGGAGAACAGCAAGTTCCGCGCCGTTGTCGACGTGATCGTCGAGCGGCACAAAAACAATCAGCCGGTGCTCGTCGGTACGGTATCGATTGAAAACTCCGAACGCGTGTCGGAGATGCTGAAGAAGAAAGGCATCAGCCACAAGGTGCTGAACGCCAAGTTCCATGCCGAGGAAGCGCAAATCGTCGCTTTGGCCGGTCAACCTGGCGCGGTGACGATCGCAACGAACATGGCGGGCCGCGGGACGGACATTTTGCTCGGAGAAGGCGTGCCGGCGCTAGGCGGGCTGCATATTATAGGTACGGAGCGCCACGAAAGCCGGCGGATCGACAACCAGCTGCGCGGTCGTGCCGGCCGGCAAGGCGACCCGGGTTCGTCGCAATTTTATATTTCGCTTGAGGATGAGCTGATGCGCCGTTTCGGCGCCGACAACATCATGGGCATGATGGAACGGCTCGGATTCGAGGAAGACCAGCCGATCGAGAGCCGGCTCATCACCAAAGCGATCGAATCCGCGCAGAAGCGGGTCGAAGGCAACAACTTCGACGTGCGCCGCGTGGTCTTGCAGTACGACGACGTGATGAACCAGCAGCGGGGCATCATTTATAAGCAGCGCCGCGAGTTGCTCGAATCCAGCGATATTCGCGATATCATCCACGGCATGATCAAGCCGGTGATCGAGCGGATTGTCGCGGCGCATTGCCCGGACGAACAGGTTCCGGAGGAATGGGATCTGCAAGCGATCGTCGAGTACGCGCATGCGACGTTCCTGAACGAAGGCATGCTGGACAAAGACGCGCTGTGGGGCAAAGAGAAAGAAGAGATGGTCGAATATATCTATTCGCTCGTCGAGCAGCTGTATGCCGAACGCGAAGAGGCGATCGGCTCGGAGACGATGCGCGAATTCGAGAAAGTGGTTGCGCTGCGCGCCGTCGACAGCAAGTGGATGGACCATATCGACGCGATGGATCAACTGCGCCAGGGCATTCACTTGCGCGCTTACGGCGGTACCGATCCGTTGCGCGAATACCAGTTCGAAGGCTTCGAGATGTTCCAGACGATGATCGAAAGCATCCACGAAGAAGTCGCGACGTATATTATGAAAGCTCATGTGCAGCAAAATGTGGAGCGCCAAGCCGTGGCCGAGGAAACGTCGGTCAATTCGGGCGAAGCCGTCATCAAGAAGCCGACTCGCGTCGAGGACAAAGTCGGCCGAAACGACCCTTGCCCTTGCGGCAGCGGCAAGAAGTACAAGATGTGTCACGGACGCTAATAAAAAGAATCCATCGGCCGCGGCGCGCTGCGGCCGGCTCATTTTAGACAACGGGAAAGGTGTGGCATCATGATCGATACGAGGGCGAAACAGGATTTGCGGGAAGCGGCAAAGCGACTAACGGAACTTAGGGGGTCTCTTTGACCTCGATCTCAAATTGGAGCAAATTGCCGATTATGAGGAGAAGATGAGCGCTCCCGATTTTTGGGACGATAACGAACGGGCGCAAAAAGTGATTGGCGAGCTGAACGCGATCAAGTCGGTGGTCGAAGATTTCGACGGCCTGAACAACGATTACGAAGAGCTGCAGCTGATGCTCGATCTGATGGAAGAAGAGCAGGACGAATCGATGGTCGGAGATCTGGAAACGAGCGTCGGCGCCCTGATGAAGAAGCTGGAAGCTTATGAACTGACGCTGCTGCTGAGTCAGCCGTACGATCGCCTGAACGCGATCCTCGAGATCCACCCCGGCGCGGGCGGCACGGAGTCTCAGGACTGGGCCGAAATGCTGCTGCGGATGTACCGCCGTTGGGCGGAGAAGCGCGATTTTAAAGTCGAGGTGCTCGACTACCTGCCGGGCGACGAAGCGGGCGTGAAGAGCGTCACGCTGCTGATTAAAGGCTACAACGCTTACGGCTACCTGAAGACGGAGAAAGGCGTGCATCGGCTTGTGCGCATTTCCCCGTTCGACGCGTCCGGCCGTCGGCATACATCCTTCGTGTCTTGCGACGTGGTGCCGGAAATCGACGACGATGTCGAAGTGGACATTCGCACGGAGGATCTCAAAATCGACACGTACCGCTCCAGCGGCGCCGGCGGGCAGCACATCAACACGACCGACTCGGCCGTACGCATCACGCACCTTCCAACCGGGATCGTCGTCACGTGCCAAACCGAACGCTCCCAGATCAAAAACCGCGAACGGGCCATGACCGTGCTGCGCTCGAAGCTGTATGAGAAGAAGATCGAAGAGCAACTGAAGCACTTGGCGGAAATTCGCGGCGAGCAGTCGGACATCGCCTGGGGCAGCCAAATTCGCTCCTACGTGTTCCACCCGTATAGCATGGTCAAGGACCATCGGACGTTGGCGGAAACCGGCAACGTCGGCGCGGTCATGGACGGCGAAATCGACTTCCTGATCGATGCTTACCTGCGGCACCAGATCACGAAGCCGGAGGAAAGCTGACGGTCGAAATCGATACGAAAAGACAAGGAGATCGAATCGGCGTCATGTGGAATATGTGGAGAAAGCGGCAGAACGAACAAAAATCAGCCGAGCTGGAAGCGGTAGAGCGGCTGGAACGGCAGTGGGACGAGCGGCTCGGAGCGTTCGGCGAGATGATGGCGGAACAACTGGGCAAGCTCTCCCGCGTGCAATACAAGTCCGGACAGGAGACGCTGGCCAAAATGGACCGCCTTGGCGGCGGGATCGACGCGCTGGCGAATCGTCTGACGGAACGCGATGAGGAACGAGCTCGACTGGACAACCTGATTCGCGAGAAAGAAGCGGGCATGCAGGAATTGATCCGACTGCTCGACGATTTCGACTTGGCGCGAACGCGGCTGCAAGGAACGGAAATGGATGCATGGTCGAATGTGATTCGGCAATGGTCCGATCGGGTGCTTGCGCTGCTCGCCGGGATGGAGGTTCGCGAGCTGCACGTGCTCGGGCGCAGCTTCGACCCGAGCGTGGCGGAAGCGGTTGCCACAACGACACGCGAGGAGCGTCGGGTTGCCGGGAAGGCGGATGAATTAGACCGGACCGGCGATACCGTGCCGTACGAAGTGGTGGCGGTGGAGCGAAGGGGGTTTGTGACGGGCGATGGCAGGTTGCTCCGCAAAGCGCAAGTGATTACGATTTCCGAAGGATAGGGAGGGGATGATGATTGTGGAGAAGGAAGCACGATTTCGTCCCATAGTCGGTATCGATCTGGGTACGACAAACTCGGCGGTTGCCTATATTCGTAACGGAAAGCCGGAAATCATCGCTTCGCCGCGAGGAGAACGCATTATTCCGTCCGTTGTGCTGATCGATCCGCAGGGCAAGGTCGTAGTCGGCGAAGATGCGCGCGCCTCGCTGGTAGCGATGCCGGATCGTACGATTGCGGCGGTGAAACGCAAGATGGGGGCGGAGGAACGAATTCCGCTGGGCGGGCAGGAGCTGCTGCCTCAGGAAATATCGGCGACGATCCTGCGTGAGCTGAAACGATACGTAGACGCGTTGTACGGGGAAGGCGAGAAGGAAGCGGTCATTACGGTTCCGGCGTATTTTACCGACGAGCAGCGCAGGGCGACCAAGGAAGCGGGAGAATTGGCCGGCTTCGTGACAGAGCGTATTATCAACGAGCCGACCGCCGCGGCGCTGGCTTTTGGACTGGCGAATATGGAAGAAGACCGCCATCTGCTCGTGTACGACCTCGGCGGTGGGACGTTCGACGTGTCGATTGTCGAAATGATCGGCGGCCTGCTGGAAGTGAAAGCGTCTCATGGCAACCGTTTTCTGGGCGGGGAAGATTTTGACTGGAAGCTGGTCGACTGGTTTGCGGAACGAATGATTGCGGAGAACGGCGTCGATCCGCGCGAGGATATTCGCGCCAAGGCGCTGCTGAAGCAAGAGGCCGAACGGGTGAAAAAGGAGTTGTCCGCAGCGGAAACGGTTCAGGTGTCTCTGCCTCTCGTTACGGTGAAGGACAACCGGCCGATCGGTTTGCAGGCGGAAGTGACGCGCAGCGTATTCCTGGAGTTGATCGAGCCGTTCTTGGCGGAAACGATGGCCAGCGTCGATCGGGTCATTGCGGATGCCGAACTGACGCCGCAAGCGATTGACGAAGTGCTGCTGGTGGGAGGTTCGACACGCATTCCGCGGGTGGGAGAGCTGATTCGCGAGCGTTTCGGCAAAGCGCCCCGCGCCGATATCGACCCGGACGAAGCGGTGGCGCTCGGCGCCGCGGTTCAGGCGGGGCTGAAGTCGGGCGCCCTGGCGGACAGCGGATTGGTAGCGACGGATGTGGCGCCTTTTTCGATGGGGATTGCGGTGATGAAAGAAAGGGAGTATGGCACCAGCATGCGGCCGGGCGGGTTTTCGGCTATCATCCCGCGCAACACGACGATCCCGGTTACGCGTACGGAGCGGTATTCGACTACGGTTCCGGGCCAGCAGGCAGTATCGATCGAAATTTACCAGGGCGAACACGAATGGGTGCGCCATAACCATCGCCTTGGCGAGTTTCTGCTGGACGGCGTGCCGGCCAATTCGAAGCATCAAGAAGCGATTGACGTTACTTTCCGTTATAATCTGAACGGCATTCTGGAAGTGACCGCGTTGTGCGTCTCGACAGGGAAAGAGATGACCGTTACGGTACAGGACGCCTTGAACCGCAATTCGCCGGAAGAGCTGGCGGAAAGTGCCGAGCGGTTGAACCGGCTGTGGCAGGACGCCGCTGACGAGGACGACGAGTCGGCGGACGACGCATTCGATTTCGACGATGAAGAGGAGCTCGACGAAGTGCCGGAAGACTGGTTCGACGGCTTGTCCGCACCGGAGTCGGAAGAGGATGCGGATGGCGAGGAAGAGCCGGGCGTACTTCAGGAAGAGGCACAACGTCTGCGGGAACGGGCGAACGAACTGGCGCAAACGCTGCCGGACGCTGCCGGCCGGGAACGCGCCGCAGCGATCGTACAGGCGCTGGGGGAAGCTCTTGCCGATTCGGACGCCATAGAAGCGCTGGAGGAAGCGGTGAATCAGGCGACGGACGACTTGATCGAGCTTGAGTTCTAAGGGGGGGAGAAGGATGGAATCGATCGAAACCGCCAAGCGGAAGCGAGGTCGCAAAAGCAAGCCGAAGCTTGAGAATCATTACAAGACGCTGGGACTGCGGGCCAACGCCACGCAGCAATCGATTCGCCAAAGCTACGTATCGCTGGTCAAGCAGCATCCGCCGGAAACGCACCCCGAGGAGTTTCAGGCGATTCGTCGCGCCTATGACACGCTGCGCGATCCGGCGAAACGCCTCGAGTACGACATGATGCGCAAATACGGCGATAAGCTGGACGGCATCATGAACGAAGCGATGGAACACATCGGCGAACAGCGGTTTGAGAAGGCGGCCCCCTTGTTGGAACGTGCGATTCAGATCGCTCCCGACAACGCTGCTGTGCGGTTCGTGTGCGCGCTTCACGCGCTCCTGCAGGAAGACCTGGATAAAGCGCAGCTCCATTGGAATCATTCCTACGAGCGGTTTGCAAGCGAAGAAGAAAAAGTAGGCTTGCTCGGAGCGAAGGCCAGTTTGCTGCTGGAGCAGAATTATCCGCAGCAGGCGCTGGAGACAATCGAGTTTGCCAGGCAGCAGCATCCTTCTCATACGCACAGGATGGCAAGTTTATCGGCGGCCGTCTATCGGGAGCTGGGGAGAGAGCAAGAGGCATGGGAGACGATCAGCCGTTCGATCCCCGACCCCGAAGCGTATCGCCCGGAGCATCTGCAGCGGTTCATCGATTGGATCAATATCATGATCGATCTGGAGAAATGGTCGTATTGGGGGCAACTGCAAGCGAAAGTCCGCAAGTTTCTGCGAACGTTCACGGATGAGGAAGAGAAGGAAGACATAATCGCCTCCTTGATGGAGGAATGTGCGGAATACGAAGAGGTGCGACGCTTCCGCGAGGCCGAGCTTTTCGCCGAACTGGCTTACTTGGTCAACCCGAAGGACCCGGACCTTCAAGCGCGGCGGCGCGACTTGCAGCACATGGCGCGGATTGAAAAAGAGTTGGATCGGATGGACCGCGACGAGGAGCTGTTTCCGTTGGTTGGCTTGAAGGCGCATGGATGGTTTCAGTCAGAGTGCGGCGATATGGAGGGTGCCGAACAAATCGAAGACATGATCAATCAACTCCAGCGGAGTTTGGATCAAATTGACGAAGCCTACGCCAGTGGCATCAGTCGGTTGAAACGGAAATACCCGCTCGTATACAACAGGTACAAGAAGGATTGGGATAAGCTGTTCGAAGAAAGCACGGCCGGGATGAATCGCGAGATGCGCAGGCAGTTTCGCTGAAGCGGCAGCTTGATGGATAGATGATGCAGAAAACAGATCTCGAGGTCCGCCGTTACGCGGAAGCGAGGTCTGTTTTTGCTTGGCGCGCGCAACCAGCGCAGGTTTTGCTTGTGAACCCCCAATATCCCCATTTTTTCGCGATGCCTGATTTTTGTCATGCGGCGGGAAGCCGCTTTTCCAAGCTGTATGCGGTTACAATCCATGTGCTATAATCGACTTTACCGAAGCGGGCGAAAGGAGCGGGAGGTTATGCTTCATAAATTGATGCGGGCATCCAAGGGGAGAAATTTTCTGATCAAACTGGTGACGCATACGTTGCTGGTCTCCGTGGTTCCGCTGCTTCTGCTAAGCTTGCTGTTTTATCAAAATACGCGGTCGACGATGAAAGCCGAGCTGCAGGCGGCGAATTTGGCCTCGCTGCACAAGTCGGTCCATGCGATGGAGCTGGTCATCGATCAGATCGGCAACAGCTTCATGCAGTTCATAACCGACAGCACGTATCGTGACTACGCACAGTTTCCCCGCGGCGAATATTACGAGCAGTTGACGGGCGCCTTCAACGCGGAGGATATGCCGGGTTTGCAGAAATATTTGTCCAGCAAGGCGAAGCTGAGCTTCAATATCGACAACCTGCGGATGTCGAGCAGTTTCATCGATTCCGTCTACATGTTCGACCGCTCGAAAAATATGATGCTGACGCAAAACGATTTGCAGTTCCCGGCCGACCGATTTTACGACAAGGACTGGAACGTCGGGCTGACGGATCAAAATTACGCGTATCCGATTATTATGGACGTGCGCAACGCGGAGAAGCTGAACGGTACCCGCAAGTTGGTCATTCCGATCGTGTTCAAATCGAGCAACGAAGACAACCTGGTCGTGTTTAATCTGGATGCGCAGCTTGTCTACGACAATATCGTCAAGAAGCTGGACGGCAAGACGAGCGGCAGCTTCTCCGTCTATTCCAAAGGGCGCAAGCTGATGCTGTACGATCGGGACGACAAGCTGGCCGTTTCGGCCGATCGCGAGCTGCGGGAGTCGGCGCTGCTGGAAGGAACCGGGCAGGAAACGGAAATTCGCCTGGACAATTACCGGCTGATGGCGACATCCGCGACGTCCGCTCGCCTCGGCTGGACATTCGTCAGCCTGACCGATCTGGACGTGCTCTATACCAGCATCGACAATTTGCGAGGCATTATGATGACGGTTGGCTTGCTGCTGTTCGTGGCAACCGCGCTGCTGGCGTTTTTGACGAGCCGCCATATTTACAATCCGATTCGGCATTTGCTGCATTTCGTCGCCAGCAACCGCGGCACTTCCTCCACCACCGCCGGGAAATCGCAAGTAGGCGAGCTGAAGACGATCCGCAACGGGCTGATGGAAGCATACGAGGATCGCAAAAGCTTGCAGGTCCGGTTAAAGGAAAGCTTGCCGGCGTACCGGGAGAAGTTTCTGCACACACTGATCAAAGCGGGAACGTATTCCAAGGAAGAAATCAGCGAACGCATGCGGTTTCTCGAGATCGATTTCGGCCTGCAGGGCATTGCGCTGCTCATGATTATGGCCGAAGAGCCGCAGGGCCGGCGCACCGACGTGGAGTGGCGCAACATGATCAAGCTGCGGGCCATCGAAACGATCGAGCGGATCGTCGCCATTCCGGGCCAAGCGGGCGCGCTGCTCGTCGAACTGGGCGAAGATACGGTTGCGCTGCTGGTCAACTGCCGGGAGGAGCGCTTCAAGGAGAGCTTCGCGCTCGCCGAGCGAATCCGTTCGGGAATCCGCGAGGAAATCGGGCTGAACTGCTCGGTCGGCATCGGCACTTACTGCCGCGAGATTACGGAAGTGCCCCGTGCCTATGAAGAGGCGGCGGAAGCGCTTGGCTACCGCGATATGACCGGCCAGGGCGACGTTATTTATATCGAGGACGTCCGGCCGGAGAACGGCCACGGCTTCTATTACCCGAAGGATAAGGAAGAAGCGCTGCAGCATTACATCAAGACCGGCGACAAGTCGGAAGCGCGACGCGTGCTGAACGAGATGCTCGGCGGAGCGGCGCAAGGGCAGGGGGGCAAGGCGCAGTTCCGGCAGGCGCAGCAATTATGGATGCGGCTGCTGGTCGGCCTGCTGGATACGGCGGCACATTATAAGCTCGATCTGCAGAAGACGATGCAGGCGAAGCACAATTTGTATGCGGAGCTGCAGCAGAAGAGCGATTTTGACGACATCTGTGCCTGGTTCTCCGCCATTGTGGATACGATGACCGATTCGATTGGCGAAGCGCAAGAGGAGCGGTCCAGCCGGCATGTGCAGGAAGTGCTGGCCATCATCGAGCGGGACTGCGGCGACAACGTCTCGCTGTCGCAAATCGCCGAGCGTCTGGGTTTGAGCCCATCGTATCTCAGCCGCAGCTTCAAGGAGAAGACCGGGCAGACGTTCATGGCCTACCTGACGGCGGTTCGCATCGAGAAGAGCAAGTCGCTGCTGCTCGGCTCCGATTTGATGGTGAAAGACATTTGCGAGCGGCTCGGCTACGTGAAAGTGAATTATTTTATCAAGCTGTTTAAAGAATGCACGGGCACGACGCCGGGAGAGTTTCGCAAAATGCACGGCCATACTGCCGATGCCGAATAGTGAGGGTGGAGCGATCCACCCTTTTTTGCCGGGATGCCCGGTTTCTGACCTGCGTCATATTCGGGGACGGCCGAACAAGAATAAGGCCTTTCGCGGCGGCGGAACGCCGGCTACGATGAGGATGGTTAACCGCACGGCGGGTTCCGGAACCCGCGGCTCAAGGTTCAACGTTATGTCCGAGCATTATCAATCAAAGGGAGGCACCAGGCATGTTGAAAAAAACAATCCCCCTCGTCATGGCCGGCGTTGTCGCCGTCTCCGTCACGGCTTGTTCGTCAGACAAAAAAGAGAACGGCGGCGCGGCGGCATCGAATTCTCCGGGAGCTGCGCAATCGGCCGCGCCGAAGAAGGTAGAGAAAATTTACTATTACGCCAACGGCGGCCAAGTGTCGCAAACGAAACAGAGCAAGCCGGAGGATCTCGAGCTCGTCAAACAGGCGATCATCGACAAGATCGGCATTGAGGTCGTGCCGATTATTCCGCCGAAAGGAACGGAAGAGGAGAAGCTGAACATCTTGCTTGCCTCGAACGAGCCGCTTGACGTGTTTCTGGCCGGCAAGGTGCCCAATTTCCAGGGCAAAGGCGCACTGATGCCGTTGAACGATCTGCTCGACAAGTACGGGGCGAATATCAAAAAACTGTGGCCGCAGGATTGGGCCGCTTCGTGGCAGGCCGTTTCGACGCCGGACGGCAAAATATGGGGCATCCCGCGGCTTCCGGCGCTGTCGGGCAACACGGTTTATTTGCGTACGGACTGGCTGACGAAATATGGGCTGACCATGCCGAAGACGATCGACGAACTCGAAAACGTGCTGAAAACGTTCAAGGAGAAAGATCCGTCCAGCTCCGGGCAAACGGTTCCGCTGGTCACGAACCTGGCCGGCCTGAACGGCTCCCTCGCCGCCGGCTTCATGGGCACCGGCTACGGCAACTGGATCGATACGGACGGCAAAGTGAAGCCGGCGGTCATGCATCCGGGCTACAAGGATTTCGTCGCCAAGATGGCCGACTGGTACCAGAAGGGCTACATCTTCAAAGAAGCGTTCTCCGCCAAAAACGAGCGGTTGGTCGAGCTGATCAAGCAGAACCGTACGGCATCGTTTGCCGGCTGGTACTCGATTGTCGCCGCCAATATCAGTGCGCTTAACCAGAACGAGCCGAACGCCAAGTACGAGGTGGCCGCCGAGCTGAAAGGACCGAAAGGCAATGTCACCAGCACGGGCGGCATCGACACGAGCGGCTGGGCGATCAGCAAAAATTCGAAAAACGCCGAAGCGGTGATCAAATACATCAATTGGCTGCATTCGGATATCGAGAACTATCTCCTCGCGTTCTACGGCATCAAGGGCAAGCATTGGCGCTACGTCGACGAGAAGAACCACGTGCTCGAAACGCTGAACACCGATTACGCGGGCGAAATGGTCGCCGGAGCAACGTTCGCCTTTACGGTGCAATTCGAAACGAAGGACCCGGTCAACGCGCCGCAATTTGATTACATTCGCAAGTATATTACGAACATGAGCCGCTCCGTTATGCCGGGCGACGCCGAACAGGCGTACAAATACGACAATGCCGCGATTGCGCAGCAAGTGCCGACGTTGACCGATCTCAACCGGATGATGGAAGAAGAAGTGACGAAATTCATCATGGGCGCAAGGCCGATGTCCGATTATGACAAGTTCCTGCAGGAGCTGAACAAGGCCGGGCTCGACAAATGGATCGCAGCCTACTCCGATCAGAATGCGAAAGTGAAAGCGGCGAAGTAACAGGGTTAGGCGAAAAGGGGATGTCCCGGCGGCGCAAGCGCCTCTCGCGTAACGCCGCCGCGGGCTATCCAAGGAAAGGAGGACGCACCGGATGGAGGCGCGAGCCGGACAAGGCATCATGGCGTTCCTGCGCAAGAACAGGCTGTACTATGCGCTTATCGCGCCGGGCTTGCTCTATTTTCTGATTTTTCATTATGTGCCGCTATACGGCATCATTATCGCCTTCAAGGATGTGGCGCCGTTCGACGGCTTTCGCGGCATTTTCACTTCGGAATGGGTCGGGCTGAAGCAGTTTCATACGTTTACGGGATCCTATTATTTCTGGGACATTCTCGGCAATACGGTGATCATCAGCTTGTATCGGCTGCTGTTCGGCTTTCCCGCCCCGATCGTGCTGGCGCTGCTGATGAACGAAGTGCGGATCGTCGCTTTCAAGAAAGTGGTGCAGACGATTTCTTACCTGCCGCATTTTATTTCCATGGTTGTGATGGCGGGGCTGACGACGACCGTATTCGCGCTGGACGGCGGGACGATCAACGAGGTGCTGCATAGGCTGGGCTTCGAGCCGCTTTATTTTCTCGGGGACGGTCGGTACTTCCGCAGCGTGCTCGTGTCGACGGGCATCTGGAAGGAAATCGGCTGGGGAACGATCATCTATCTCGCCGCGATCGCCGGCATCGATCCGCAGCTGTACGAAGCGGCCGTTGTGGACGGGGCGGGCAAGCTGCGGCAAATTTGGCACATCACCATCCCCGGCATTCTGTTCGTTATCGTCATCATGTTTATTTTTGCCGCGGGCGGCTTGCTGAACGCGGGATTCGAGCAAATCTTTCTGCTGTATTCGCCTCCGGTTTACAAGGTCGCCGACATCATCGATACGTACGTCTACCGCAAGGGGCTGGTGGAGATGCAATATTCGTTCGCCACCGCCGTCGCCCTGTTCAAGTCGGTGATCGCGATGGCGCTGTTGCTCGGCACGAATTATTTGGCAAAAAAGCTGAATCAAGACGGCATCTGGTAGAGGGTGGCTGAACATGATACGAAAAAGAGCCGCTTTCGGAGAACGGCTGTTTCAAACGGGCAATTATTTGTTTCTGATTCTGGTGTCGCTGTCGTTCCTGCTCCCGTTCCTGGTCATTCTGTCCAGCTCGTTCGTCAGCGAAAACGAACTGATTCGCAGGGGCAGCTTTATCCTCGTTCCGCACCAGTTTGACTTCACGGCGTACAAGGTGCTGCTGAGCGGCACATCGTCCCTGTATCACGCCTACTATATCACGATTATGCGCGTGGTGATCGGCACATCGCTCAATTTAATCGTCACGGCCATGATGGCTTACGGACTCGCGCGCAAGCAATTGCCCGGACGCAACGCGGTGATCGCTCTCGTGTTCGTCACGATGCTGATCGACGGCGGACTTATTCCGCATTATTTGCTCATGAAGGGGCTTCATTTAACCAACACGTTCTGGGTCATGGTCATACCGGGACTGGTCAGCGCCTGGTACTTGATCATTATGAAAAACTTTTTCTCGCAGCTGCCGGACAGTCTGGAGGAATCGGCCACGATCGACGGCGCAACGCCCTTGCGGGTGCTGATCAGCATCGTGTTCCCGCTCAGCCTGCCGACGTTCGCCACGATCGGGCTGTTCTACGCGGTTGGCCACTGGAATGCCTGGTTCGACGCGATGATCTACATCAACGACACCGACAAGCTGCCGGTACAAGCGATCATGCGGCAAATCGTGCTGCAGTACAGCACCGTCGACATCAACCAGTCGGTGATAGCGAGCCTGTCGGAGAAGCCGACGGCGGAAAGCGTCAAGGCAGCCGTCATCATCGTGACGACATTGCCGATTATGCTGGTATACCCGTTTTTGCAGAAGCATTTCGTCAAAGGGGTATTGACCGGTTCGATCAAAGGATGACGGCGGAAGCCGCGACGCGATTAGGGAGTGGGACGATATGGCGGGTTTGTGCCTGAACGAAGACAACAATCACTTTTATCATAGCCGGCGCGATCGCGAAGTGTCGCGCGCGGATGTCGAAGCGCTCGTCGATCAATATGGGGATACCCAGGTAAACGAATTTCTCGTCAATGTGAACGCGATGCGTACGGTGTTCGACAGCCGGGTGTGGGACTCGTTCTGGACCGGCTACGAGCCTGAAGCGGGAGACGACCAGCCGCTGTTTCGCAGCTTGCCGGCCGAATCCCGCGCCGTGACCCGGGCATGGATTCACCGCGCCTGGAAGATGAAGCAGGACGGACTCGATTTCTGCGGCATTCTGCTGGAGCGTGCCCGGGAGAAAGGGATGTCGCCGTGGGTATCGGTGCGCATGAACGACGTGCACTGCGTCGACGACGAGTCCCACCCGCTCATCGCCGGCTTCTGGCGCGATCGGCCGGAGCTGCGGCGGGTGCGGCACCGTTTCGCGGCATGGACGGACAAGGCGTTCGACTTCGGGCTGGCGGATGTCCGCGAGCATCATTACCGGTTGATCGAGGAGGTGGCGGAACGATACGACTTCGACGGGCTAGAGCTGGACTGGATGCGGTTTGCGTTTCATTTCCGGCCGGGCGAAGAAGAGGAAGGCCGGGCGCATCTGAGCGCGTTCGTACGCCGAGTTCGGGAGCTGCTCGATCGCAAGGGAGCGGAGCGCGGCGTTCGTATCAAACTGGGCTGCCGCGTGCCTTCGCGGCCGCAGACGGCGTTCGATCTCGGCATGGACGCGGTGCGTTGGGCACGCGACGGGCTCGTCGACATGCTCGTGCCGACGCCCTTCTGGGAGACGTCGGAAACGGATATGCCGATCGAGCTGTGGAAGCAGTTGCTTGAAGGCACCGGCGTTCTGTTGGCCGCTGGGCTTGAATTGCTGATCCGGGCCTACCCGGCCAGCCCGCTGCGGCAGACGAACACGCTGGAAACGGTGCGCGGGGCGGCGATTTCGTATCTCTCGCGCGGCGCCGATCGCGTTTATTTGTTCAATTATATGGACGACCACACGGCCATTTCGGATTTGCACCATTATCCCGCGCTGCTGCGGGAGGCGGGGGAGCTTGCCACGCTGCGGGGCAAGCCGCGGCGCCATGTGCTCACGTACGCGGACACTTGGGCGCCCGGGGAACCGCACGCCGCGGCGCTGCCCATTGAGCTGGCGGACGGCCGTCAGCGCGAGGTGCGCATTCCGCTCGGCCCGAAGCCGGAGCTGGGGGAGCGGGCGTCGGTAATTGTCGCGGCGGAATGGCGCGGCGGCAACGGGCAACTGCGGATCTACGCGAACGGGGAAGCGTGCGGGGCGGGCATTGCGGTCGAGCTGCCGTCGCCGAAGCCGGACGGGGCGGTTTATGCTTATGCCGTCCCTGCTGGCGCGCTGAAGAACGGCTATCAGCTCGTTGATCTTCAGTGTATTGCGGAAGAGGGGCCGGCCTCGGCAACGATTCATTGGGTGGAGCTGCGCCTCGAGCGGCAGGGAGAAGCCGCCTCGGGAGAGTAAGCGCCGGCTGGTGGAGACGACGGCCCGGAGTGGCCCATATGCGGGAGAAAGTAACCCCGGATGTTTATCGCAAAAAGCCCCTTGCGCGGCGCTGCTGTAAGGCTGAAATCAGCCTTATTTCGCCCGCTGCATGCCGACGACGCCACTGTAAGGCTGAAATCAGCCTTACTTCGCCCGCTGCATGCCGAAACGCTGCTGTAAGGTTGAAATCAGCCTTACTTCGCCCGCTGCATGCCGAAACGCCGCTGTAAGGCTGAAATCGGCCTTATTTTGTCCACTGTATGCCGAAACGCCGCTACCCTGGAAATACATTTCACTCCACTGTGGTGCCGCCCCGGCGGCATGGAGGTCTGTAAGGCTGAAATCAGCCTTATTTTGCTGATAGTGAATTGGTACAAGAAATGCGGACATTCATGCCTGGCCCCAGGCAAATGGGAACTTTTATGGTCCGTTCCCTTACAGCCCCCTCGTCATCCGAATGATAGGGACAACCCTGTTGTTTCATTCGCTGCAGCAACTTCGCGGGGCTCCCGCGGCGTATTTAGCGCATGTTCCATGCGCTGGAGGGGCTTCGCTGGGCCCCCGCGGGGCGTTTAGCGCATGTTCCATGCGCTGCAGTGGCTTCGCGGAGCGTTTAGCGCCCATTTCCCATATTTCAACCCCAAAAGTGGGTGAATTATAATGACCACTACAAAACACCACAAAAACAGGCCCCTTGGTTTATGACTCTATTTGTATAATTTGTTACCTATCAACAAACAGGTTGCGGAAACGTCACCCAGTTAAGAAAAGCTGTATCCAAGTGGGGATGACGATGCCACTATGGCCGCGGCAAAGCTGCATACTGCTCAGGTGGGGTAGGCCAACCATAAAATAGACCATGAAAAATGGCTTATTTGCTCGATTTCTCCCGCCTCGTCGGAAATAGCCAGCGAAAAAACATTGCCTATTCGCTCGCAAGGCCCCGAATCGGACATTTTAACCGAAATAGCCAGTGAATTCACTGGTTATTTTAAAGGAGCTGCCCGTTTTGGCGAAATAGGCAATGAAACATGGCTTATTCTGCAAAACGCTTTATCAGAGCTGCGTGGAAGAGAGTGGGTATGCCGGCGGAAGGGGGAACGCCGCGTTTGGCGATGGCTCAAACAGGGGCGAGGGGGGAGCGGATGGAGCAGTTGAGCGCTTTCTGTAACGGAGAAGCATAATCAAGCCCTTCAAGCATAGCCCGGCCTCAAAACCTGCACACTAGCGGTGCAGGTTTTTTTGTACGGAAGGGAGTTGTCGGGATGCGTAGAAAGGAGCCTTTTCTAGTCGAAGGAACGCCGCTGCATATGATCGTGGAGTACGGACTGGTGCTGTTCGGCTGCCTGATCGTGGCGCTGTCGTTCAACTTGTTTCTGGTGCCGAATCAGGTGGTGTCGGGCGGGGTGTCGGGCATTTCCGTGCTCGTGCAGCACGGCACCGGGATCAAGCCGGCCTATACGCAGTGGGCGCTCAACATTCCGCTGTTCGTGCTCGGCGTATGGCTGGTCGGCAAACAATTCGGCGTCAAAACGGCGGTCGGCACGTTCGTGGTGCCGCTCTTTGTGCTGCTCACGTCGGACGTGCCGTCCTTGACGAATAACGCGATGCTTGCTGCGATTTACGGCGGCATCGGCATCGGGCTCGGCGTCGGCATTGTGCTTCGCGGCAGAGGTTCGACCGGCGGCATGGATTTGGCCGCGCAGCTCATCCATCGCTACACCGGCATCGCTTTCAGCGCGGCGATGGCCATGCTGGACACGGTGATTATTTTGACGGCGGGGGCCGTGTTTACCGCAGAGAAGGCGCTGTATGCGCTGATCGGGTTGTTCGTCACCAGCAAAACGATCGACGTCGTCCAGGTCGGTTTCGGTTCTTCGAAGGTAGCCTATATCATTTCGGCCAAGTGGGAGGAAATGACGGAGGCGGTGCTGCACGTGCTCGACCGGGGGCTGACCAGGCTCAAGGGGGCAGGCGGCTTCACCGGCAACGACTGTACGGTGCTGATGGTTGTCGTCAATGTGCGGGAGGTAGCCAAGCTGAAGGTGCTCGTCCGGACGATCGATCCGGAGGCGTTCGTGCTCATCAGCAGCGCATCGGAAGTTTTAGGAGAGGGCTTTAAACGGAACGGTTAAGGCGTGTTTGAAAGTTCCGAGGATAGCAGATTGGGCGGTGCAAGATGCACCCGAGCGGGTTTTCAAACACGCCCGAAAAGAGTACAATAGTGCATGGCGCTTGTCCAAAGCGGACCAAGACGACCAATGAAAATCGTATTGAATTATTATACCGTCAAATGTATAATAATACATAGTTTATTCGTGCGGGAGGAAATCGGTGATGGGTAAGCAACAACGTGCCGCGATTGTCGGCTCAACGGGATACGGCGGGGTGGAGTTGATTCGGCTGCTGCTGCGTCATCCGCTGGTAGCGATTACGTCGGTCGTGTCGTCCTCGACACCGGGAGTGCCGATCGCGGAAGGGTATCCGCATTTATCCGAAATTATGGTCGACCGCCTCGATGCGGTTGACGTTGCGTTATTGCAGGAGAAGGCCGACGTCGTTTTTCTGGCGACGCCGCATGGCGTCAGCACGACGCTGTCGCCAAAGCTGCTGGAGGCCGGGCTGAGGGTGATCGACATTTCCGGCGATTTGCGGCTGAAGTCGGGCGAAGTGTACGAGCAATGGTACAAGCATAAGCCGGCGGACGACGCGATCCTGCAGCGGGCGGTATACGGCCTGGCCGAAGTGTTCGGCGAGGAATGCCGCGGCGTGGAGCTGATCGCCAATCCGGGCTGCTTCCCGACGGCGACGCTGCTTGGGCTCATCCCGGCCGTCAAGGCAGGCTGGATCGACCCGAAAACGATTATCGCCGACGCGAAAACCGGCGTATCCGGGGCAGGTCGCGGGGTGTCGCTCGGGGTGCATTTTTCCGAGGTGAACGAGAATTTTTATGCATACAAAGTGAATAAACATCAGCATACGCCGGAAATCGAGATGGTGTTGTCGCGAATAGCCGGCTACGAGGTGCCGGTGACGTTTACGGCGCATCTCGTGCCGATGACGCGCGGGATTCTGTGCACGGCGTATGCGTCGATTGTCGGAGAACATACAGAGGACGAATTCCTGCAGCTGTACCGGCAGTATTACGAAGGCCGCCCGTTCGTGCGCGTGCGGGAGAAAGGCCAGGTTCCGGCGACGAAGCAGGTATGGGGCTCGAACTATTGCGACATTGGCTTGTCGGTCGACAAACGGACGAATCGGGTGACGATCCTGTCCGCGATCGACAATTTGATGAAAGGCGCGGCCGGTCAGGCGGTGCAAAACCTCAACCTGATGATGGGTTGGGACGAAACGACGGGGCTGGAATTTACGCCGGTTTATCCTTAACGGTCAAAGGGCATTGTGCGGGGAGCATAGCTGGGAACATGGGAGAGGGAACGGTGAATCATTCGATGGGCGAGCAGCAATTTACAGTAGTGGCGGACGGCGGCGTTACGACGCCGAAAGGGTTCCGCGCAGGCGGCCTGCACTGCGGGCTGAAAAAAACGACGCGCCATGATTTGGGCGCAATCGTATGCGACGTGCCGGCGACGGCAGCGGCGGTATACACGCTGAACGCGTTTCAGGCGGCGCCGCTCGGCGTCACGAAGGAAAGCATCGCGCGCGAAGGCAAGCTGCAGGCGATGGTCGTCAACAGCGGCAACGCCAACGCATGCACCGGCAAGCAGGGTGAAGCCGACGCCCGAGAGATGCGCGCGGCGGCGGCGCAAGCGTTTGGCGTGGCGGAGCACCTCGTCGGCGTGACCAGCACCGGCGTGATCGGCGAACCGCTGCCGATGGAGAAGGTGCGACGAGGCATCGCCGGGTTGCCGGAGCAGGTGAAGGCGGACGGCAGCGTCGACTTTTGCCAGGCGATTCTGACGACCGACCTCGTGCAGAAGATGATTTGCGTTAAAGTGAACGTCGGCGGCCAAACGATTCATATCGCCGGCGCTGCCAAAGGCTCGGGCATGATTCACCCGAACATGGCGACGATGCTCGGCTTTCTGACGACGGACGCGGACATCGACAGCATCGACCTGCAGAAGCTGATGAACAAGGCGACCGACGAGTCGTTCAATATGATTACGGTCGACGGCGACACAAGCACGAACGATATGGTCGTCGTGATGGCCAGCGGGCTGGGCGGCGGCGGCAAGCTGCATCCGGGGCATTCGGACTGGGATTCGTTTGCGGCGGGCTTCGGCCATGTGGCCGAGTATCTCGCCAAGGCGATCGCCCGGGACGGCGAAGGCGCCACGAAGCTGATCGAAGTGAATGTGATCGGTGCCGCATCGGACGAAGCGGCCCGCGCGATAGCGAAGACGGTTATCGGCTCGAGCCTGGTGAAATCGGCCTGCTTCGGCGCCGACGCCAACTGGGGCCGCATCATCGCCGCCGTCGGACGCTCCGGCCAGCCGGTCAACACGGAGACGGTCGACATCCGGCTCGGCGACATTACGGTGCTGGAGCAATCGCGGCCGATCCGCTTCGACGAGGAGAAGGCGGCGGAGTATTTGAAAGGCGAGTTTGTGCTCATCCATGTCAACCTGAACATGGGCGCGGGCAAGGCGACGGCCTGGGGCTGCGACCTGACGTACGAATACGTGCGCATCAACGCGGCGTACCGGACGTAGAAGGAAGGGAACCATCGACATGAGCGGGAAACGGACATTTGTGATGAAATGCGGCGGCAGCACGTTGGCCGCGTTGCCGGCATCTTTTTATACGGATATGAAGAAGCTGCAGGAGGAAGGCATTGTCACCGTCATCGTGCACGGCGGCGGGCCGGCGATTTCCGAGACGCTGACGAAGCTCGGCATCGAAACCGAGTTTGTGAACGGGCTGCGCAAGACGAACGAAGCGGTGCTGGACGTCGTCGAGATGGTGCTTTCCGGGCAGATCAACAAGGAAATCGTGCGCAAAATCCAGCTGTCGGGCGCCAAAGCGATGGGGTTGTCGGGCGTCGACGGGCATTTGATCGAAGCGCGGCCGGTCGCAAACGCGGCGGAAGTCGGCCTTGTCGGCGACGTGACGAAGGTGAACGCGGCGCTGATCGAAGGCATCGTGGCGATGGGCTACATCCCGGTCATCGCGCCGGTCGGTCTCGGCAAAGGCGGCGGGCAGCGCTACAACATCAACGCCGACACGGCGGCGGGAGCGGTGGCGTCGCAGCTTGGCGTCGACCGGATGATCGTTGTCACCGACGTGCCGGGCATCATGCGCGTGGTGGACGGCGAGAAGCGGGTGCTGCCGAGCGTAACGGTGCGCGACATCGACGAGATGATCGCCAGCGGGGAAATTTACGGCGGCATGATTCCGAAGGTGAAAGCGGCGGTGCAATGCATCCAGGGCGATGTGCGCGAAGTTGTCATCGTCGACGGTTCGGTGCCGGAGGTGCTCAGCCGTGCGGTCAAGGAAGGCGGAATCGGCACGCGGATCGTGAAGGAAGGGTAACCGGGCAATCGGGCATTCGAGTAAATATAAGGGAGTGAAAGACATGGGAGATCAGGGGAAAAGCGCGTTGTTTCCGAATTACGGCCGGTACCCGCTGGCGCTGGTCAAAGGGGAAGGCAGCCGGCTGTGGGACGATGAGGGGAATGAATACCTCGACTTTATGAGCGGCCTGGCGGTGACCAACCTCGGCCACGCGCCGCAGTCGGTAAAGGAGAAGCTGAACGAACAGCTCGATCAACTGTGGCATGTCAGCAATTTGTTCCACATCCCGAACCAGGAGAAGCTGGCCGGGCTGCTGACGGCGAACAGCTGCGCGGACCGCGTCTTTTTCTGCAACAGCGGGGCGGAGGCGAACGAAGCGGCGATCAAGCTGGCGCGCCGGTACAACCAGAAGGTGCTCGGCAACGGCCGCTACGAAATCATCACGTTCCACCAGTCGTTCCACGGCCGTACGCTGGCCACGCTGACGGCGACGGGCCAGGGCAAAGTGCAGGAAGGCTTCGCGCCGCTGCCGCAAGGCTTCGTCTACGCGCCGTTCAACGACGCGGATGCGGTGGCAAGCCTGATCAACGCCAACACCTGCGCCATTATGCTGGAAACGGTGCAAGCCGAAGGCGGCGTCATTACGGCAACGCCGACATTCATCAAGGCGATCGCGGAGCTGTGCGAACAACACGATCTGCTGCTCATCGTCGACGAAATCCAGACCGGCATGGGCCGCACCGGCAAGCTGTTCTCCTATGAGCATTACGGCATCGAGCCGGACATTTTCACTGTGGCCAAAGGCATTGCCAGCGGCTTCCCGATGGGCGCCATGCTCGCCAAAGAGAAGCTGGCCGAAGCGTTCTCCGCGGGATCGCACGGCTCGACGTTCGGCGGCACGCCGATTGCGACGGCGGCGGGCATCGCCACGATCGAAACGATGCTGGCCGAAGGGCTGCCGGCACGCGTGGCGGAGCTGGGCGACTATTTGCAGGCGAAGCTGAAGGAAGCGCTGGCGGGGAACTCGTTCGTGGAGGATATCCGCGGCAAAGGCCTGCTTATCGGTATCGGCTGCACCCAGCCGGTAGCGGCGGCGGTGGCGGCGATCCATGCGCAGCGCCTGCTGGTCGTTACCGCGGGACCGCAGGTCATCCGCCTGCTGCCGAACTTCTATGTCACCCGCGAGGAAATCGACCGGGCGGTGGCGATCATCGCCTCGGCGCTGGCGCCGTACGGAGCGGAAACGGTCAAAGCGTAGAAAACGGAGCGTCGAACTGCCGAAGTACCGAAGGGAGAGGGAGCGAATGGGCAACGAAACGCAAATGGAGCTCGACTTGCGCGGCCGCGACTTTCTGGCGATGGCCGACTATGCGCCGGAAGAAATTCGATATTTGATCGACCAAGCGATCGAACTGAAGCGCAAACAGAAGGCGGGCGAAGTTTATCAGCCGCTTAAGGGCAAGACGCTTGGCATGATATTTGAAAAGTCGTCGACGCGTACGCGGGTATCGTTCGAAGTGGGCATCTATCAGTTGGGCGGGCAAGGCTTGTTCCTGAGCAAAAACGACATCCAGATGGGACGCGGCGAAACGATCTGGGATACGGCGCAAGTCATGTCGCGTTATCTGGATGGAATCATGATCCGCACTTTCGCGCACCGCAACGTGATCGAGCTTGCGCGCGGCGCAACGGTGCCGGTTATCAACGGACTGTCCGATCAGTCGCACCCTTGTCAGGCGCTAGCCGATTACCAGACGATTCTGGAGAAGAAAGGCAAACTGGCGGGACTGAAGATCGCCTACATCGGCGACGGCAACAATGTGGCGCATTCGCTGATGATGGGCGCGGCCAAGCTCGGGCTTCACATCGCGGTTGCAACGCCGGAAGGCTACGAGCCGAACCCCGTCGAAACGAAGATGGCGCGCGACAATGCGGCCAAATACGGCGGCCAGGTGACCATATGCCGCGATCCGCGCGAGGCGGCGGAAGACGCCGACGTCGTGTACACGGACGTATGGGCGAGCATGGGCCAGGAAGCGGAGCAACGCGAGCGGGAAGTCGCCTTCAAGGGATATCAGGTGAACGAGGCGCTGATGAAACACGCGAAGCCGGACTACGTATTCATGCACTGCCTGCCGGCGCACCGCGGCGAAGAAGTGAGCGAAGGCGTCATGGACGGCGAGCATTCGATCGTGTTCGATCAGGCGGAGAACCGGCTGCACGCGCAGAAAGCGATCATGGCGGCAACGATGTAACGATGGCCGTGTCAGGCTTCCCGTGCCGGATCTCGGCGGGTAGACTTTTCGGAAATAGAAAGGTGAAGGGTGAAGGGACTCATGGCAAAAGATAAAATCGTGCTCGCCTATTCGGGCGGCCTGGATACGTCCGTAATTCTGAAATGGATCAAAGAAACGTACGATGCGGAAATCATTACGTTCACGGCGGACATCGGCCAGGGCGACGAGTTAGACGGCCTGGAAGCCAAAGCGCTTGCCACCGGCGCGTCGAAGGTATACATCGATGACCTGCGCGAGGAGTTCGCGCGCGACTTCATTTACCCGATGTTCCAGTCGGGCGCGCTGTACGAAGGCCAGTACCTGCTCGGCACGAGCATCGCGCGTCCGCTGATTGCCAAGCGCATGGTCGACATCGCCCGGGCGGAAGGCGCAACGGCGATCGCCCACGGCGCCACCGGCAAAGGCAACGACCAGGTGCGCTTCGAGCTGACGGCGGCTGCGCTTGCTCCCGAGCTCGGCGTCATCGCGCCGTGGCGGCTCGACGAGTTCCGCGAGCAATTCCCGGGCCGCGCGGAAATGATCGCTTACGCCGAGAAGCACGGCATCAAGGTAACGGCGTCGGCGGCCAAGCCGTATTCGACGGATCGCAACCTGCTGCACATCAGCTTCGAAAGCGGCATTCTCGAGGATCCGTGGTTCGACGCCAGCGCGACCTCCAACGAAGAAATGTACGTGCTCAGCGTGTCGCCGGAGAAAGCGCCGGATCAAGCGGAATACATCGAGCTCGAGTTTGAAAAAGGCGAATGCGTTGCAGTGAACGGCAACCGCCTGACGCCGCTCGAAGTGATGGAGACGCTGAACGCGATCGGCGGCAAACACGGCATCGGCCGCGTCGACATGGTCGAGAACCGTTTCGTCGGCATGAAGAGCCGCGGCGTGTACGAAACGCCGGGCGGCACGATCCTGTTCGTCGCGCACCGCAAGATGGAGTCGCTGACGATGGACCGCGACGTGATGCATTTGCGCGATTCGCTGATCGCCAAGTACAGCTCGCTCGTGTACAACGGCTTCTGGTTCGCGCCGGAACGGCTGGCGCTGCAGGCGCTCGTGAGCGAAAGCCAGCGCAACGTAAGCGGCACCGTCCGGCTGAAGCTGTACAAAGGAAACGTGATCGGCGCCGGCGTGAAAAGCCCGGTCAGCCTGTACAACCCGGACATCGCAACGATGGAAGCCGATCCGACGAAGGCGTACAACCAGAACGACGCGACCGGCTTCATCCGCCTGAACGCGCTGCGGCTCAAGGTCGCTTCCGGCGTGGAGCAGAACGCGAAGAAATAGGCAAGCGACCGTCGCCCGTGCGATAGCGGGAACACGAATTAACGGGAGAAGCTCCCGTTAATTTCGTGCTGTTTGGGGTAAAGGTGAGCGGTTGGACGGCGCACGGGTGCGCTCGCTGCTGCGTCGGGCGCGTCGGGCGCGGCTTGGGTAGGCGCGGGCGGTCGGAACATGGCGAGTTTTGAAATAAGCCATTTTTTATGGACTATTTCGTGAAAAATAGACTACTGTCGCCAAATAGCCAGTGATATCACTGGTTATTTGACAGAAAAGTGGCCATTTTGTGCGGTTTGGGCGGAATAGGCCATGTTTTCGCTGGCTATTTTCGGCGAAGTGGGCGAAAATGTAGAGATAAGCCATTTTTTATGGGCTATTTTTGAGGAAGCCATGGTGTCGTGCACTTATCAGGCCTGACGTCTGGCAACGGTGAAGGCAAGGGTTGCATTTGGAAGGGAGTTGTAGCGGTGTCGAAGCTTTGGGGTGGACGATTCACGAAAAAAACCGATCAACTGGTGGAGGAGTATACGGCTTCCATCATGTTCGATAAAGAGTTGGCCGAGGAAGACGTGCAAGGCAGCCTGGCGCATGTAACGATGCTGGGCAAGTGCGGCATCCTGCCGGAAGACGACGTGGAGAAAATCAAGGACGGCCTGCACAAAGTGCTGCAGATGATTCGCCGCGGCGCGCTGGAGTTTACGATCGGCGACGAAGACATTCACATGAACATCGAAAAGGCGCTGATGGACGAGGTCGGCCCGGTCGGCGGCAAGCTGCACACGGGGCGCAGCCGCAACGACCAGGTGGCGACGGACATGCACCTGTACCTGCGCAAGCGCGCGGTGGAAGTCGTGGCGCTGCTGGCCAAGCTGCAGGAAGCGCTGCTGACGCAGGCGAAAGCCCATCCGGACACGATCATCCCGGGTTATACGCACCTGCAGCGGGCGCAGCCGATTCTGTTCGCGCATCATCTGATGGCGTACGTGTCGATGTTCCAGCGCGACATCGAGCGCATGCAGGACAGCTACAAGCGCATCGACGTGCTGCCGCTCGGCGCCGGCGCGCTGGCGGGAACGACGTTTGCGATCGACCGCCATTTTGTGGCGCAGGAGCTTGGCTTCACGCGCGTCTACGAAAATAGCCTCGACGCGGTAAGCGACCGCGACTTCATCGTCGAGTTTCTGTCGAACGCGTCGCTGACGATGATGCACCTCTCGCGTCTGTGCGAAGAGTTCGTGCTCTGGTCGAGCACGGAGTTCGCTTTCGTCGAGCTCGACGACGCGTTCTGCACGGGCAGCAGCATCATGCCGCAAAAGAAAAATCCCGACGTCGCCGAGCTGGTGCGCGGCAAGACGGGGCGCGTCTACGGCAACCTGTTTGGCCTGCTGACGGTGCTCAAGGCACTGCCGCTGGCGTACAACAAAGACATGCAGGAAGACAAGGAAGGCATGTTCGACACCGTGAGGACGCTGCAGGGCGCGCTTCAGCTGTTCGCGCCGATGGTCGCGACGATGAAGGTGAACAAGGAGCGCATGCGCCAGGCGGTCAACCAGGACTTCTCGAACGCGACGGACATCGCCGATTTCCTCGTCGGCAAAGGAATGCCGTTCCGTCAGGCGCACGAAGTGATCGGCAAAATCGTGCTGTACTGCATCCAGAACAAGAAGTATTTGCTCGACTTGACGATCGAGGAGTTTGGCGGCTTCTCGAAGCTGTTCGATCCGCGCATCTACGAGGTGCTGCAGCCGGAGCACGTGGTCAATGCACGCAACGTATACGGCGGCACGGCGGCGAATCAGGTCGCGGAAGCGATCGGCCGGGCGGACAAGCAGCTGGCGGAAACGACGGCCTGGATCGACCAATACGCGGCGAAAAACAAATAACGCCCGACTCTTCGCGCTTATCGAACCAAGCCCCTTGCGCGGCGAACGGTTGCAGAACTGCACCGTACGCCACGCAAGGGGCTTTTTGCCGTGCGCGAGAAATGGCATCCGGCGGCCGGGCCGTGTGATAGAATAGAGCTGAACACGGCAACGCAACGAACGATGGAGGGGTCGCCATGTACAAGGTGTTGATTGTCGACGACGAGCAAAACATACGCGACCGGCTGGCAGGCAAAATGCCGTGGGGCGAAATCGGCTTCGAGGTGGCGGGCAGCGCGGAGAGCGGGGAAGAAGCATGGCAGCAGGTGCGCCGGACGCAGCCGCATGTCGTGCTGACGGATATCCGCATGCCGGGCATGACCGGGCTTGAGCTGATCGACAAGGTGAGCCGGCAATTCCCGGCGGTCAAGACGGCGGTGATGAGCGCTTACGACGATTTTGCTTATGCGAAGGATGCCATTCGCTACGGTGTAAAAGGCTACTTGCTGAAACCGATCATCCGCGAAGAGGTGATGGAGCTATTCGCGCGTATGGCCAAGGAGTTGGCGGCGGAAGCGGCGACACGGCGCGAGGAGACGACGGACATGCCGCAGCCCGCGGTCAAGCAGGCGGAGCCGAGCCCGTACATCGCCGAAGCGGCGCGGTATATCGTTGAACGCTACAAGGAGCGCATTCTGCTCGAGGATGTGGCGAAGCATCTGCACATCAACCCGAATTATTTCAGCACGCTGTTCAAGCGGGAAACCGGCTACAACTTTATCGATTACGTCAATGAAATCCGCATTCGCCGCTCCATGGACCTGCTGCTGGCCACGGGCAAAAGAGTAAGCGACGTTGCAACGCAAGTGGGGTTCTCTAATTTTTCCTATTTTAATAAAATATTCAAACGATTGACCGGCGTCACGCCGCAAGCGTATCAGGAATCGCAAGGAAAAGCGGCCCTGAAGGCGATCGGAGGCACTCCGACCTCCATCGAACGATTCGAGGCCGCCGGCGCCGAGGAGGAAACGCCGTGAACCGGGCGAGGCGCACGGTCAAATTCACCCGGTTCCTGATGTTGTTTTCGCTGACGGCCGTTCTGCTGCTGTTATGCATCGTCGGCGCGGTGCTGTACGGCAAAACCAAGTCGTTCATCGACGGCAAAAAGGACGACATCGTCACGATGCAGATCGGACAAGCCGTAACCGACGTTAAACGGCAGTTCGAGGACGTGCGGCAGGCGATCGACGGGCTGCGCAACAACGAATCGTTCCTGGACACGGTGAAGCAGCTGAGCGGCAAACAAACCGACTCTTACCGGGAAGTGGTGCTGTCGCAAACGCTGGAGTCGTCGCTGTTCAATATCAAGATCGACAACGATTTTATCGACAGCGTTGTCGTGCTTGCCGGCGCCGAGCAATACAGCTCGCGCCAGTCTTACCTCGAAGGCATGGAAGCTTACGCGTCGCAGCTGTTCCGGGAGGCGGAGCCGATCCGTTTCGTGCCTCCGGGGCAAACGTACCGGATGCTCGGCATCGAACGCGCATGGCTGACGGAATCGCCGCAGCGGCTATCGCTGGATCGGATGAATGAAACCGCCTATATCGCCTCCCGGCTGGAAGCGGACGGGCTGGCCGGCGTCATTCTTGTGTTTCTCGATCCGGCCAATCTGCGCAAGCTGATTCCGTACGCCGAATCGCTCGCCGTGCTGACCGAAGGCAGAGATGTGATGTATCGCGGGTCCGGCGTGCCTTCCGGGCTGCTGGCGGACATCAAGCCGCAAACCGCCGAAGGCGACGCGGTCCTGCATGCGCAGGGTCGGCGCTACCATGTGCGCGATATCGGCTTCTTTGGCGTCCGCATCGTGTTCGCCGAAGCCGGCAGCGGCTTTCACGAGCGCCAGCTGGCGCTGATCGGCCTGTACGCCGCCGCCATCCTGCTCGGCTGCGCGCTGCTGTCGCTGCTGCTGACGCGGCTGCTCGGCGGGAGCATGCTGCTGCCGCTGCACCGGCTGATTCGCTGGATCGGCCGCTACGACCAGCTCGACGACCGGATGCAGCCGGAAGGCGGCGCAGCGGGGCGGGACAGCCGGATGACGATGCGGGACCGGCTGTTTGTTTATTTTATTTTGACCATCATGCTGCCGATTGTTCTGTTCGTCGTGTTGTTCTACGTGCAGTCGTCCCGCGTCGTGTCGCGAGAATTGAAGGAAACGTACGCCGCCGCCTTCGACAAAGTCGTCCATCGCATCGAATTGTTTGTCGGGCAGCGGGAAACGATGCTGGCCCGGTTCGCGTTCGACTCGTGGACCGCGGATTTCGTCCAGCAGGCCGACGAGAAGAAGCGGCAGGAGCTGGATCAGCTCGTGCTGACGCAGAAGCCGTCGATGTTGACTCAGGACATGCTGTCCGTATACGATGCCGACAACCGGCTCGTGTATGCCAACCGCAGCAAGCTGAACACGCGGCTGCCTCAGGATTACATCGACGAGATGCGGCTGACGCGCAAAAACATTTATTATCATCCGCAACAAGGCAACGGTTCGCCTTCGGTCAGCCTTGGCATGGCGATCGTTCCGCTCAGCCGGTTCTCCGATCCGACCGGGTATTTGACGTTGGATGTGGAAGAGGTGTATTTCTCCAGCCTGTACGGCGAGCTGAAGGCAAACGGCAATACGGCGTTCATCGTCGACGACAAGGGCCGGATCCTGTCGCACGCCGATCCGGAAGCGTTCGGCCGGACCGAAACGCTTCCGGCGCCGCTCGACTCGCTGAACGGGTATTTCGACCGGAAAGCGTCGGCATTGTATTTTGCCGCTCCGATCGGTTCGCTGCCGTGGCACCTCGTCTCCATTTACGACTATTCGGCCATCCGCAAGCAATCGCAGGAACTGATCTACAACGACGTGTATTTGCTGATTATCGTGTTCCTGCTCGTGCTGCTGCTCTCTTACGCGATGGCGCAATATTTGATCCGCCCGCTCGCGTCGATGCAGTTCCGCCACATGGACATCCAGCTCGGCGATTTCCAGCGCTTCTTCAGCAAGGATACGTACCGGATCGACGAAGTCGATCAACTGCAGCATTCTTTCAACCGCATGCTGGAGCGGATCGAGCAGCTGGTGGGCGTCACGGTGGCCGCCGACCGGCGGCAAATGATGCTGCAGATCGAAGCGCTGCAGGCGCAGATCAACCCGCATTTTCTCCACAACACGCTGGAAAATATCGTTTACCTGATCGAGGACGACGAACGCGACAGCGCGGTGACGATGATCGGCCTGCTGGGCCGCCTGTTCCGCTACGCGATGGGCAAGGACCGGCCGCTCACCACGCTCGGCGAGGAGCTGGCGTATGCGCAGTCGTACGTCAAGCTGATGAACCTGCGCTTCAAGAACCGGATCGACTTCACCGTCGAGGCGGACGAAGCGTGGCAAGCCTGCGCCACCGTCAAAATGATCGTGCAGCCGATCGTCGAAAACGCGATCCAGCACGGCATGCCGCATGGGAAAGGAAGCGTGCGCATCGCCGCCGTCTGCCGCCGGGAAGGCGATTCGCTGCTCCTGTCGGTCGCCGACAACGGGCCGGGCATCCCGCCGGAGCGGCTCGCGGTGCTGCGCGAACGGCTGCGCGACGGGGGCCGGGATAACGTCGGCCTGTACAATGTGCACAGCCGCCTGCGGCTTCAGTTCGGCGAAGCGTGCGGGCTTGCGATCGACAGCGGCCCCGGGGCGGGTACGGTCGTTACGCTGCGGCTGCCGCTGCTGCTGCCGGAGAACGATCGCGAGCAACATGTGTAGATCGTGTTAACGAGTGTTGATGATTGTGGCGGATGCCGCCGGGAAATGGCTCTATACTCAACATGTAGTCGAAAAACGAAAGGGAGGGTTTGTCGATGAAAAAACAGAAAAGCCTGCATGTCGGTACGGCGATGTTGTTAGCGCTTTCTCTTGTTGCCTCCGGCTGTTCGTCATCCGGAGGCGGAAAGTCGGGCAGCGAGGCGAGCGTTTCGCCAAGCGCATCGGGGGCAGGGGCTTCGGGCAGCGCCACGCCGCAAGCGTCGCAGCCGGCGGCCGGCGCCGATTACAGCAAGCAGCTGTCGATCAAGTGGCTCGGCTCGCTCGCTCGCGGCAAAATCGAAGACAACAACAAGGTCCAGCAGATGATCGAAAAGAAGTTCAACGTCAAGCTTGAAAACAAAAAAGTCGACCTCAGCAACAACGAGCAGTCGAACCTGATGATCGCATCCGGGGAATTGCCGGAAATCGCGTTCCTGTATCAGGATCCGTTCAAGCTGTATTCGGACGGTATGACCCGTACCGTACCGAAGGCGCTGATCGAAAAATACGCGCCGAACTATGCGGCGCTGCTGAACGCCGAAGCAACCGGATGGAAAATCAATAAGGCGCCGGGCAAAGACAACGAATATGTGGCGCTGACCGGATCGGTGGATGCGCAGAAAGACGTGCCTTGGCTGCAGTTGTACCGACTCGACTGGATGGAGAAGTTCGGCTACAAGCCGAAAGGTCAGGTTGAACAGCTGTCGGACCGCGTCTTTTTTACCAAAACGCCGTTTACGCTCGAAGAGGAAGAGAAGATGTTCGACAGCTTCGTGAACGGAGATCCGGACGGCAACGGGCAGAAAGATACGTATGCCATTACGATGAACAACGAGAACCAGTTTTATTCGCTCGTGACGTATGCGGGGGCTTTCGGGTTTCCGTGGGCGTTCCCGCTTGACAACGGTTTTATCGAAGAGAACGGCAAAGCGGTCGAATTCTCCATTAGCACGAAGTACAGAGACTTGCTGAAAAAATTGGCCGATTGGTACAAAAAGGGATATATCGACCCGGAATTTACGACGCTCAATTTGCAAAAGAGCCGTGATAAATACGCCGCCGGCAAATATGGCGTATCGATCGGCGAGCCCGATGCCGTGTCGCTGATTCCGTATACGATGACACGGCCGCCGGGAAATCTGGTCGACAAAGATCCGAAGGCGAAGTTCCTTGTCGCTCCCGGACCGGTCGGACCGGGCGGGCAAGGGGTGACGGCGCAGCGGGTGACCGACACGCTGGCCTACAACGTAGTCGTCAATAAAAGCGTTTCGGACGAAAAGTTGATCCGCATGCTGCAAATCATGGATTACATCAACTTTGACAAGGAAGCGTTCGTATTCACCAATTTCGGCGAAGCGGGAACCGACTTTACCTGGGACGGCGAACCTTACAAATCGGCGGCCGTGCCGAAGGATACCGACCCGGATCGCGAGAAAAAGGGCATTGCCTACTACAACTTCGTCATTCGTCCGGCAAGTACGACACCATACTACACGCCAAAAGCGAAAGTGAAGCTGCGGGAGTTGTACACCGGCACGGACGAAGGGAAGAAGACGCTGCTGCGCCCGTACAAATACGACCGGTTCAACGAAACGAAGCTTTCCGACCTGCGGGCGAAGCTGTCCGCCAAGCTAAAGACGATTACCGACGAATATTTCTTCAAGGCGATTATCGGCGAAGTGAACATCGACTCCACCTGGAACGGGTATGTCGACAATTGGCTCAAAAACGGAGGCAGCGACGTGCTGGCGGAAATCGAAAAAGCGCCGAAGGTAGCCGATCTGCTGAAAAAGTAGGCGATGCGCAAACCGGCGCGGTTATGGGCGCTCGCGTGGGCATTCGGCGGCAGCCGCCGAATGCTCCGCACGACCGCGGGGCGGTCGTTTCGCGCTCGCCCGCGGACGGGGCGCATGAGGTGGAGGGTTCGACATGCAATCGCTTGCGGCGAAAAAACGCAAAAAGCTGTACCAAATGAAAATGCTGTACGTGATGCTGCTGCTGCCGGTCGTTCATTTGGCCCTGTTCAGCTATGCGCCGATGTACGGCATCGTGATCGCATTCAAGGATTTTCGCCCCGGGCTCGGCGTCTGGGACAGCCACTGGAACCATTTCGCCCACTTTCAGGAAATGGTGCACGACTTCGCTTTCCGCCGGGCGCTGCGCAACACGTTCGTCATCAGCCTGCTGCGGCTCGTGTTCGGCTTTGCGCTGGCGATCGTTTTTGCGCTGCTGCTGAACGAAGTGGTGCATCGCCGGTTCAAGCGGATCGTGCAGAGCATCTCGTATTTGCCGCATTTTCTGAGCTGGGTAATCGTGGCTTCGATTATGGTGGAGCTGCTGTCGCCGGAGCGGGGGATCGTCAACTACATCGTGTCGCTGTTCGGCGGGCATCCGGTCAATTTTCTTGCCAGCAAGCTGTATTTTGTGCCGCTGCTGCTGGCAACCGACGTGTGGAAAGAGGTCGGCTGGGCGTCGATCATTTATTTGGCCTCGATTTCGGCGATTTCGCCCGAGCTGTACGAAGCGGCGGAAGCCGACGGCGCCAACCGTTTCCATAAAATGGCGTATATTACGCTCCCGTCACTAGTCCCGGTAATTACCATATTATTCCTTTTACGGCTGGGCAATATTTTGTCCGGGGGCTTCGATCAAATTTTGAATTTGTACAATCCGCTCGTCTACGAGGTGGCCGACATCATTGATACGTACGTGTACCGGGTAGGGCTCGGCGATATCACGAACGGCTCGATGCGGTTCGACTACGCCGCGGCCGTCGGGTTGTTCAAAAACGTCGTCGGCGTCGTGCTGCTGGTCACGGTCAATCAGATCGTGCGCAGGCGCAGCGATTACGGGGTGTGGTGACGATGGCTACCGTGGAGAAACAACTGATGCCCGCCGCCGTTCGTCCCCGCCGCAAGCTGAAGCGGATGAATGCCTTCGACTACGTCAATTATGCGCTGATGCTCGCGTTTGCGCTGCTTGTGCTGTATCCGTTCTGGCAAGTGGCGGTGCTTTCCTTCTCCAACGTAAAGGAAACGACGTCGCTCGGGGTGCATCTGTGGCCGAAGGAGCCGACGCTGGCGGCGTATCGCTTCCTGTTCTCGTACGATGCCATCGTGCGTCCGTACGCCAATTCGATCGTTCGTACGCTCGCCGGCACCGCGCTCGAGCTGGCGTTTACGCTGCTGGCCGCCTATCCGCTGGCGAAACGCGATTTGCCTTACCGCGGCTGGTTGACGACTTATTTTATTATTCCGATGTTTTTTACCGGCGGGCTTATTCCGACGTACCTGCTCATTCGCAGCCTTGGCCTGGTCGACAACTTCCTCGTGCTGGTCGTGCCGATGGCGGTTTCGATCTTCAGCATCATCATCATGCGCAATTATTTTATGGCGCTCGACGCGGCGCTCGAGGAATCGGCAGTGATCGACGGGGCCGGCTACTGGACGCTGCTCACGCGAATCGTTGTGCCCGTGTCGGTGCCGGTGCTGGCGACGATCGGCCTGTGGGCGGCCGTCGGGCACTGGAACGCCTGGTTCGACGCAATGATCTACATTCGCGACCGCAAGCTGACGGTCATTCAGGCCGTCATGCGGGAGATGCTGCAGGCGTCCAACGAACAGGCGAACGACCTGGCCGGCAACCGTTCGGCGCAGGATGCGCAAATATCGCTTGCCAACGTGCGCGCGGGCATCGCCCTGCTGTCGATCGGACCGATCGTGCTGGCGTATCCGTGGGTGCAGCGCTATTTTATCAAAGGCATTATGCTCGGTTCGTTAAAAGGGTAGCTCCGGCCGCTCGGCTGCCGGAGGGCAATGAGGAGGCAGATCATGGGGGAGAACATCCTCGACCGGTTTTCGCTGCGGGGCAAAGTGGTCGTCATCGCCGGCGGCAAAGGCATGTACGGCAAGCAGGTGGCGGAAGCGATCGCCGAAGCAGGAGCGACGACATACATCGCTTCCCGTTCGCTTCCGGAGCTGGAGCGGATTGCGGCCGAATACCGGGAAGCCGGGTACGACGTGACGGCGCTGCCGCTCGATCTCGGCGACGAACGCTCCATCCTGCAGCTGAGGGACGCCGTGATGGAGCGGGAAGGCAGGATCGACGCGCTTGTCAACAATGCGTTGGCCCGGACGATGAAGTCGTGGGACGCGGACGCGTCGGCCTTCGCGGAGAGCATGAAGATTAATGCGACGGGACTGTTTCTGATTACGCGGGCGTTCGGCGACGAAATGGCCAAGGCCGGAGGCGGATCGATCGTGAACATCGGGTCTATTCACGGCATGATCGGGCCGGACACGACATTGTACGAAGACACGCCGTTTACAGGATTCATTCCGGATTATTTTTTCCATAAAGCCGGCATGATCAACTTTACGCGCTTCACCGCCAGTTATTACGGCAAGCACAACATCCGCTGCAACTGCATCAGCCCCGGCGGGTTCCGCACGGAGGCGCATACGGATGTGTTCGTGGAACGGTACAGCGACCGGACGTTTCTCGGGCGGATGGCCAACAACAGCGACGTGATGGGGGCGATCGTGTTTTTTGCCTCGGATGCCTCGCTTTATGTGACCGGCACGAATCTTCCGGTGGATGGCGGTTATGTGGCCAAGTAGCCGATGCTGCTCCGGGGACAGGAGGATCATGCGATGATTATCGACCGCATCGACAATGCCGGGTTGTACGCCAAACTGGGCGAAGGAATCGCCAAGGCGCTCGCTTATTTGCGGGAGACCGATTTTGCCGGCAAAGAGCCGGGGCGGTACGATATCGACGGCAACCTTGTATTTGCGCACCTGCAGAAGTTTACGCTGCGGCCGCAGTCGGAAGGCAAATGGGAAGCGCACCGGAATTATATCGACGTGCATTATATCATTTCAGGCAAGGAGCGGATCGCTTACGCCCCCGTCGGCAGCCTCGAGGTTTACCGGGAGTACGACGAGGACGGAGACTTCGTGCTGCTGCGGGGCGGCGGCAGCACGAACGTCGTCACGGCGACGAATACGATCGTTGCCGCGCCCGGCACGTTTCTTGTTTTCCGGCCGGAAGACGCGCACATGGTCGGGATCACGGTCGATACGCCCAAGCCGGTGCGGAAAGTTGTCGTAAAGGTGGCCCATACACAATGAATACCGTCGAATTTGCCGGACATCGGCTGTCCGCCATGATGCTGGGTACCGCACAGCTCGGTCTCGACTACGGCATTGCCAATCGAAGCGGGAAACCGTCGCCTGCCAAGGCGTTCGAGCTGTTGGACGCGGCGGCGGAGGGCGGCGTGAATGCAATCGATACGGCGGCCGCTTACGGCGACGCGGAGGATGTACTCGGGAGCTATTTGGGCTCCGCCGGCTGCAAGCAACGCGCCCCGTTTCTTGTCACCAAGTTCAGGATCGATCCGGCGCGGGGAACAGACCGGCGGGAAATCGAGAAGCAGTTATATGCGTGCGTGGAACAATCGCTGGAACGGCTGCGAGTGTCCCGCATTCCGCTCTACATGCTGCACCATGCGCCGGATATGTCGTTGTACGGTTCGGTTGTGCCGGACACGCTCGGACGCATGCAGCGCGAAGGTCTGATCGCCCATGCCGGCGTATCGGTGTATCACGGACGCGAAGCGGAAGAAATGCTGCGTTACGACGTGTACGAGGCGATTCAGGTGCCGATGAACGCGTTCGACCTGCGGCTCGTGCGCAGTGGGGTGCTGCGGAAGCTTGGGGAAGCAGGCAAGCTGATCCTGGTTCGAAGCGTGTTCCTGCAAGGGTTCTTCTTCCTCGATCCGGCATTGCAGCCGGAACGGTATGCGCCGGCGACAATGCATCTGCAGCCGCTGCGCGACTTGGCGGAGCGGGAAGGGATGTCGGTGGCGCAACTGGCGCTGTCGTACATTCGCGACATGGAAGGCGTAGCCAGTCTGGTGTTGGGCGCGGAAACGCCGGAGCAGGTCCGGGAAAATATCGGGCTGATGGAAGGCCCGCGCCTAAGCCCTGCGACGGCGGCGAAGCTGGAGGAACTGTCGGCCCGGGTGCCGATCGAGTTTATCATGGGCACGGTGCTGGCCGGCAAGTAAAGGCGATGGCAAGTCAGCCGCACAGCCCGGCGACGGCCAAGGCCGAACTTCTTCCGGAAACGATTCCGGAACGACAAAGGGGACGACAACATGCAAGGGACGCAGGTGCCATTGGACTACAGCATTCATGTGGACACCATTTATTCGCAAATCGACGATTTGTACTACTGGGTGCATCCGCGGGCGGGAACGATACCCGGCGATCCGGCGACCGTCGTGTTGGCGATGCAAAAATATTACCGGATCGGCGACGACTATTTCGGCACTGTATTCGAAATGCGGACGCACGACGTTGGCCAAACGTGGGTCGGCCCGATCGAGCACGACGGGACGCTTAGCCGCCGCAGGTACGGAGAAGGAATGGACATGGTCATCTGCGACTTCTCGCCGCAATGGCATGCCGCCACCGGCAAGCTGATCGGCATGGGGCATACGGCGATATACGCCGACAATACGGATGTGCCGCTGCTGCGCGCAAAAAATATTCCGGTCTACGACGCTTATTCGGTCTACGACGAAGCGACCCATACCTGGACCCCGTTCAAGCTGCTTGAAATACCGGACGACAAGTTTTATGCCATCGGCGGTGCGGGCATGCAGCGTCTGGAGCTGCCGAACGGCGATATGCTCGTGCCTTGTTACTACCGGCTGGGCAGCGAGTTCGTGTGGGAACGCACGATGTGGGCGTGCACCGTGCTGCGCTGCAGCTTCGACGGCGAAACGGTCACTTATCTGGAGCATGGCACGGAGCTGCTGAACGATACGTGGTCCGGCTTGGCCGAACCGTCGCTGACGCGGTTCAAGGGCAAGTACTACATGACCCTGCGCGGCCAAAAGGGCGAGGTAGGCTACGTCACATCCGGAGACGACGGGCTGCATTACGACCAGCCGCAGGTGTGGAAATGGGACGACGGCAGCGATCTGCGCTCCTATAATACGCAGCAGCATTGGATCACGCACAGCGACGGTCTGTTTCTCGTCTATACGCGGGATACCGGGAGCAACGGCCATGTGTGCCGGCACCGTTCGCCGCTGTTTATCGCCCAGGTCGATCCCGACCGGCTCGTCCTGCTGCGCGATACGGAGCGGGTGCTCCTCGAGGACCGGGGAGCCGATCTTGGCAACTTCAGCACGATCAACGTGACGGCTGATGTTTCGTACGTGTTCGCCAACGAATGCCTGATCGCGCCGGGCTGCCAGCAATACGGCTGCGACGGCAGCGTTTTTGCCATCAAGCTGCAGTGGAACAAGCCGAACGGGGAGATGGGGCCATGATCATCGATAACATTCGAAACGCCGCGATGTACAGCGGGTTGGGCGTTGGGCTCGGCAAAGCGCTGGCTTATTTGCGGGAAACCGACTGGAGCGGCAAAGAACCGGGCAAGTATACGATCGACGGCGACAACGTATATGCGCTGGTACAGCAATTTTCCCTGCTGCCGCAATCGGAAGGCAAATGGGAAGCGCATCGCCAATACATCGACGTGCATTACATGGTCGAAGGCAAGGAGCGGATCGCTTATGCGCCGGTCGACAGCCTGGATGTGTACCGGGGCTATGACGAAACCGCGGATTATATGCTGCTGCGGGGCGGCGGGAGCACCAACGTAACTACGGGCGAGAACACGATTGTCGTCAGCCCGGGCACGTTCCTCATCTTTCGCCCCGAGGATGCGCATATGATCGGCATCGCCGTCGACACGCCGAAGCCGGTAACCAAAGTCGTGGTCAAAGTACGGTGTCATTGAGCGGAGGAAAAAGCATGCGGGCGGAGCAGGCTGACTTGGATTACGCCATTCGGTTGGATACGATTTATTCGACCATCGGCGAGACGTATTATTGGGTTCACCCGCGAGCAGGCGCGATACCCGGCGATCCGGCTTCCGTCGTGCTGGCGCTGCAAAAATATTTCCGAATTGGCGACGATTATTTTGGCCCCGTGTTCGAGATGCGTACGGACGACGTCGGGCAATCTTGGACCGGCCCGTTCGAGCACGCCGAAACGCTGGGCCGCTACAAGCAGGAGGACGGGACGGAAATCGCGATCTGCGATTTTACGCCCGGCTGGCATACCGCCACGGGCAAGTTGCTCGGCATCGGGCATACCGTCATTTACGCTGATCGTGTCGACGTTCCGCTGTACCGCACCCGCAAGCTGCCGAGATATACCGCTTATTCGGTATATGACGAAGCCGCGCGCACATGGTCGCCGTTTCGGATGATGACTGTTCCCGATCCGAAATTTTACAGCTCCGGTTCGGGCTGTTCGCAGCGCATCGACTTGCCGAATGGCGAAATTCTGGTACCGACGTATTACCGGATCGACGAATCGAGCTCGTGGGAGCTCAGCCGGTGGGGGTGCGCCGTTTTTCGCTGCAGATTCGACGGAGAAACGCTTTCTTATATCGAACACGGCACGCTGTTGACGGTCCCGGAAGGCAGCGGACTTGTCGAGCCGTCGTTGACCCGGTTCGGCGGCAAATATTATATGACGCTGCGCGGTGCAATGGGGGAAGTCGGCTATGTGACTGCCAGCGACGACGGGCTGCATTACGATGCGCCGCAGGCGTGGAAATGGGACGACGGCGGCGACCTTCGCTCCTACAACACGCAGCAGCATTGGGTAACGCACAGCGACGGCCTGTTTCTCGTCTATACGCGGGAGACCGGCGGAAACAGCCACGTGTGCCGGTACCGTTCGCCGTTGTTTATCGCCCGGGTCGACCCTGACCGGCTCGTGCTGCTGCGCGATACGGAACGGGTGCTGGTGCCGGACAGAGGGGCCGATTTGGGCAATTTCAGCACGATCAACGTGAGCTCGGACGTTTCGTTCGTCTTCGCCAACGAGTGCCTGATTGCGCCGGGCTGCCAGCAATACGGCAGCGACGGCAGCGTGTTCGCGGTCAGGCTGCAATGGAACAAACCGAATAAGCTGTTGTGAAATCCGTGATTCGTGACGTCGTTCCGGCGAGAGGCAAATCAAGACTGCACTGCAGCGACAGATGGAGGGGAAAGCGCATGGCGGCAACAACAAGATTGACTCCGGAGCAGGTGCAATTTTACGCGGATAACGGATACTTGAACGGGCTTGCCCCTGTGTATACCGGGGAAGAGGTTGCGGAGCTGCAAGAGGGATACCGACGGATCGTTTCGCTTTTGTACGATGGGGAATTGCCGTCGGATATTATGAATTGGCATCTGACGAGCAAATGGCTGTACGACATTTGCGCGAATCCGCGTATTCTGGATCTTGTCGAGGGGATTCTGGGCCCGAATTTTTATATGGCGCGAACCGAGTTCATTACGAAGTCGCCGAAATCGGACAAAATCGTCCCGTGGCACCAGGATTCCTACTATTGGTCGACGGAAAAAAGCAAAACGGTTACGGTATGGCTGGCGGTCTCCGACGTCACCGAGCAGAACGGAGCGATGAAGGTCATTCCCGGAACCCACAACGCCGGCATTATCCAGCATCGAATCGCGGGAAAGGACTCCATCCTCTCGTTCGAACTGGAGCGCGGCAGCTTCAACGAGAATGATGCGATCGCGCTGGTCAATCCGGCGGGATGCATTTCGATGCACGACGACGCGATCATTCACGGTTCCGGTCCCAACGTTTCCGATGGCTGGCGCATCGGTTTCGTGATTCGGTATTCGCAAACCGGCGTCTACTGGGACCCGAAGCACTATCCGGACTTCCGCATGTATATGATGCGGGGAGTCGACGAGTTCAAGCGGCATGAGCAGGGGGAAGTGCCAATCGAACGGTTCGCCCGGCCGGAGGAGTCGAATCGGCGCATCCGGAAGACGGAGGCGTCAAACTGAGCGGACAGGCTGATGCAGGCCGAATGTACTTGGACGCAACGCAAGTCGAGATGAGGGTGCTTCGCATACCTTTCGGGAGGTCATCGCTATGGTGTTGGATATAATCGAAAACGCTCCTTTCTATTACAAACTGGGGCCGGGCATCGAAAAGGCGCTCAAGTATTTGCAGGAAACGGACCTGCAGAAGCTGCCGCCGGGAAAGTACGAAATCGACGGCGACCGCGTATTTGCCGTCGTGCAGCAGTTCGACCTCAAGCTGCGGGGCGAGGCGCAGTGGAAAGCGCACCGTCGGTATGTCGACGTGCAATATGTCATCGAAGGCCGTGAGCGTATTTTCTATGCCTTCGCGCCCGATATGACCGTCCAGCGGGAGTACGACGACGCAGCGGATTGTGAACTGCTGTCGGGGAGCGGCAACACGCAGGAGCGCGCAGGCGGCACGTTTGCGATCTTCGGTCCGGACGATGCGCACAAAACCGGCACTTTCGTGGAAAATCCGCAGCCGGTCAAAACGATCAAAAAAGTGGTCGTCAAGGTGGCCGTATAGATGAACGGCCGTTACTATTCACAGCCCTAAGAACAGAGCAAATGTTTGGTGAGGAAAGGTCAGCAACCCGGATTTGACCCGATGCGGGGCACCCCAATGGCCCCCACTTTCGCTCATCAGGCAATTAGATGTGATTTTTCACCTATCATTTTTTTGCGGGGACTGTGAATAGTAACGAACTGCCCGTTGCGCGATAGTGCTGAGGATAATCGGTATCCATCGGCGCGGCGGAAGATGGAAGAGATACGATAAAGGGACGATGGGAGAGGACGGACAATGGAACGCAAATCGTTCGATATGCGGCCAAGTCGCGTGTGGAAGAAACTGAGGGCCGGCGAAGTCGCTTATGCGACCAAAATCAACCTCGCCGATCCGCGGGTCGTGGAAATAGCCTGTATGGTTTCCGGCATGGACTGTGTTTGGGCGGATATGGAGCATGTGCCGAACGATTGGTCGACGATCGAGCGGCAGATCATGACGGCCAAGGCGTACGATGTGGACATGATGATCCGCGTGTCCAGAGGCTCTTACAGCGAGCTGATCAAACCGCTCGAACTGGACGCGGCGGGCATCCTGGTGCCGCACGTGATGAACGCGGACGACGCGCGGCAAATCGCGCATTTGACCAAATTCCATCCGATCGGCCGGCGCCCGATCGACGGCGGCAACGCCGACGGCAAATACACGAACCTCGGCATGGCCGACTACATGGCGCAAGCCAACGAACAACGGTTCAACATGCTGCAGATCGAAGACCCCGAGCCGCTGGACGATCTTGTGGCGATCATCTCGCTGCCCGGCGTGGACGCGGTGTTCTTCGGTCCGGGCGACTTCAGCCAGGGCATCGGCGCTCCCGGCGAATGGAACCATCCGCTGATTGTCGAAACCCGCAAGCGGATCGCCGATCTGGCGATCAAGCACGGCAAAATCGCCGCAACCGTCGGCGGTGTCGGCAACCTGGAGGAACTGGTCGGCATGGGCTACCGGTTCATCAGCATCGGCGCTGACGTCATCGGGTTAAACGACTATTACAATCACTTCTTCAATGAATTGTCCGGCAAACAGGAAGCGCTGAACAAAAGCATTTACGGAGGCAAGGCGTAACGAGAGCGGCCGACCGCCGACCATCCGGGAACGACCCGAAACGGTAAAACACAAGGAGGGAGAACGATGCTGACACCCGAACAGCATTACAACAAAAACCCGCTGCACGCCTACGAATCGGAGGAGCACTACGAGCAGGCCAAACGGCTGGCGACGAGTCTTTACCGGTACGACCAGCTGCCGGAGCGACGAATTGCGACGATCGATGCGGTAACGGACGACGACGTGAAACGGTTTTGGAGCGAAGGTTATGTCGTCATCGACCGGCTGATCGGCCTGGAGCTGATTGAGGCGGCCAAACAGGCGTTGTCCGACATTATCGCCGGCGCGGTGCAAGGGCCGCGCATCCAGTTCGTCGGCAAACGGCGGGACGACTGGACCGCCGAAGAGAAGGAACTGTCCGCCCGCGTCGTCACCAATTATGTCGCATACGAGCCGCGGCTCCAGGCTATTTCGCATCATCCGGACATCGAGCGGCTGGTCGCCCGGCTGTTCGGCGAAACCGGTCGAATGATCGCCGACCAGGCGCTGCTCAAGCCGCCCGGCGGCGGCGCGGAGAAGCCGTGGCACCAGGATATGGCGTACGGCAACTTCGCCTACGACAAGTCGGTGTTCGGCATCTGGATCGCGCTCGATCCGGCCGAGCTGGACAACGGATGCATGCACATCATCCCGTATTCCCACCGCGACGGCGGGGTGCCGCATTACGCCGTGCGCGACTGGCAAATCTGCGACACCAGCGTCCGCGTGGAGCGCGATGTCGCGGTGCCGCTGCCGCCGGGCGGGGCGCTGCTGTTCTCCAGCCTGCTGCATCACGGCACGCCGCCGAATTTTACGCCCAAGCGCCGCCGCGCTTTGCAGATCCATTATGCGCCCGAGTCGGCGGTCAAGCTGACGCCGCAGGAGTACAAACGCATCTTCACCAACGAAATGACCAACGCCGAGTGCTGACAAGGAGCGAAACCGCCATGAGCAGGGAACCGAAACGAATGGTATTCGACTATGCCAACTGGGAACGGCTGCCTGAGCGCGAAATCGCCGGCTTCTTCGCCGCCTGCGACGAGGAGATGGACGCCGTCGGCGTGGTGGTGCTGGCCGAAGCGATCGCTCATGAGGACTGCGACGCGTTCGTCGAGCTGATCAACGGGGAAATTCGGCGCGCCAGTCCGATCGAGCGGCTGGCGAACGAACGGCGCATCCAGGTGACGGGACCAACCGTGTACAACATGCAGGCGCGCCACCCGAAATTTATGGCGCATATCGCGTATCGGCCCGTGATCGATTATTTTCGCCGGTTCCTTGGCGCGGGCATGACGTTGTACAGCTGCGAAGGCCGCGTCACGCCGCCGGGAACCGGCGACGGCAACTGGCATCACGACGGCCACGAGCGTATCCCGAACTACTACATGACGATGAACAGCCTGCACTACTTGTGCGATTCGAACAAGGAGAACGGGGCAACCCGCTACATTCCGGGCACGCACAAGGAGTTCATTCCGGTGGCGGACGCGGCGAAGCGGGAAGCCAAGTACATCGACGTGAAAAAAGGCGATATCGTGCTGTTCAACCCGTACCTGATCCACTCGGGTTCGGCCAATCGCACGGACAACGATCGGCCGATCATTATCAATTATTACTGCCGTCCGTATATGAAGACGGAATTCAATTACCCGCGGATGATGAGCTATGTCGAAGCGAGCAAGCTGACCGACGACCAGCGCCGGCTGCTCGGCTTCGAGCAGATGATGCTGGAGGACTTGCACGAGCTGTATCGGCTCGGCAGCTGCCGCAAGGCGCTGGCCGATATGAACCCTTACGGCTTCTGATCTGCGAGGGATATTAAACTGCAAATGACGAAATAGGCCATTTTTTATGGCCTATTTGCCTTGAAACGGGCAGTCGCCACAAAATAGCCAGCGATTTCACTGGCTATTCACATCAATTTGCCCGCATCGAGGCCATTTGGCCGAAATAGCCAGTGTTTTCGCTGGCTATTTTCGGGGAGACGGGCGCAAGAGGGCAAATAAGCCGTTTTTCATGGCCTATTTTCGACCCGGCCGAATCGGCCTACTGGCTAGTCGTTTGGCCGCCGTCGATGACGAACGTTTGGCCGGTGATGAACGACGAGCGGGACGACGCGAGGAACAGGAACAGATCGGCTACTTCCGCGGGCGTTCCCCAGCGGCCGAGCGGGATTTTGGCCATCGCTTCAGCCAGGTAGCCGTCGCCGGAGCCGCCGCTCAGCGCCAGATCGGTGCCGATGAAGCCCGGGCAGACGGCGTTGACGCGGATGTTATGTTTGGCCAGCTCGAGCGCCATCGTTTTGGTGAGCAGGATGACGCCGGCTTTGGAAGCGTTGTAGGCGGCCAGCCGCTCTTCGCCGAACAGGCCGTTCGTCGAGGACATGTTGACGATGACGCCGCCGCCCTGTTCGGCCATCAGCCTCGCCGCGGCCTGGCCGACGATGAAGCTGCCGCGCAAGTTGACGGCGAGCGTACGGTCCCAGACGTCCAGCGGCATCGTCAGAAAATCGTAAAACGGCGCGATGCCCGCGTTGTTGACGAGCGCGTCGACACCGCCCAGCGTGCGGTTCGCCTGCTCGACGAACGCGGCGGCGCTCGCCGGGTCGGACACGTCCGCGACGAAGCCGTGCACGGTACCGCCGCCCGCGCTCAGTTCGCGCACCGCTTCATTCAGCTCGCGCTCCTCCACGCCGCAGATCGCAACGGCCGCTCCTTCCGCGACGAACGCGCTTGCGATCGCTTTGCCGATTCCCCGGGTCGCTCCGGTGATCAGCGCCTTTTGTCCGGCTATCGTGGTCATAGGGTAAATCTCCTTCGAAGTGAATTAAGCGCACCAGCGGACGATCAGGGCGGCGAACCGTTTGGTCAGCGCGACAAGGTCGTCGACAAGCACGTATTCGTTGCGCGCATGGATGTTGGCGCCGCCCGGGCCGAAGTTGATCGTCGGCGCGGGGAAATGCAAATTCGAAATGAAAGCGTCGCACGCGAACGGGCACGTTTCCGGCTGCGGCGCCTGCAGCCCGCCGGCGCGATACACGTCGCCGATCGCCGCAAAAATCGGATGCTCCGCAGGCAAGCCGCTCGGATGCAAATAGCGAATCGGGTGCTCGATGCGCACCTGCCCCCAGTCCATTCCTTTGCTCTCGAGATGTGCGCGCAAATAGTCGGCAAATCCTTGCGCAACCATCGCCTCCGTCATTCCTTCGCAGGTGGTGATGCCGAGATTCAGCACCACTTGCTGCGGGACGCCGAGGCCATGGGCGAAGTCCGCTTCCCCCGTATTCAGCTGCATCAGATAAACGGGAAGCTGCTCCGGGAACGACGGCTGCGACCAAGGCAGCCGATGCGGATAGTCGACGGAAAACCGCCGCACCGCCGCAACCAGCTCCTGGGCGATATCCAACGGGCTTGCCGTCTCGGCGCTGTATTGGCTGGAGAAACCGGCGCCATCGCCGCCCGCTACGGTGATTTTGCACGACAGCCAGCCGAGATGGGCCCGGCAGACGGCCATATTCGTCGGCTCCGGGCAAATGACGATGTCGGGCGTGTAGCCGCGCAGACGGGAGGCAAGCGTGCCGTTCGCCCCGCCGTATTCTTCGTCGACGACGCTTTCGAGCAGCACGTCGCCGCGCAGCGGCAGCCCCAGCTGCCGGACGGCCCGGATCGCGAACAGGCCGCAGGCGAGCCCGCCTTTCATGTCGAGAGAGCCGCGGCCGTACAGCTTGCTCTCGATGACGGCGCCGGACCAGGGCAACGAGGTTTCCCAAGGCAGCGAGCCGGCGATGACCGTGTCCATATGGCCGGTTATCATCAGGCTGCGACCGCCGCCCGTGCCCGGCAGCGTGCCGACGACATTCGGGCGGTTGGCATACTCCCGCACGCGGCCGTCGGCTGTCGCGAAGAAAGCGGGATGCTCGCGCAGGCCCGGCACGTCGTCAGGCGTAAACATGTCGACCGTCAAGCCGGAGGCCAGCATTTCCGCGCGCAGCGCTTCCTGGCCGGGGAGTTCGTTGCCGTGCGGCGGGTAGTTTTCCGTCGGGATCTGCACGAGCCTGGCGGCGAAGCCGATCAGTTCGTCCCGGGCGTCGTCGACGAGCCGATCGATGCGTGCTGCAATTTCGGGCGATAAGGCGGTATTGTCCATGAGTGAAATCCTCCGTTTGCAGGCAGGAACGAAAACGATTGCTTCTGCCGGATGGTTGTGATCCCACTATACCTTCCGAACGCCACGATGCCCATATCAGAATGAAAGCGGAATATATCAGTTGTACACTTTTGCCGTTGATGTTATGATATCGTTAAATGTTAACATTTATCATTAACGGCAAATTTGTTGCCAGTTTTTAAAGCGAAGGTGACATGTCATGAGGCAAAAAAGTATCAAGACGCCGCTCTTCCAAGCGGTAGCCCATTTGCTGCGCCGCCGCATTCTGCTGAAGGAGCTGCAGCCCGGCGAACATGTGAACGAAGTGACGGTTTCCCGCGAGCTGAACTTGAGCCGCGGGCCGATTCGCGACGCGATCAAGCTGCTTGAGAAGGAAGGCCTTGTCGAAACGTTTGCGAACGGCCGGACGCAGGTGACCGGTTTTACGCGGGACAGCTTCCGCGACTGGATGCGGATTCGCCTGTCGCTGGAACGGCTGGCGATCGACGAATTTGCCGCCAAGCGGGAGGCGGCGGCCGGCCGGTTGGACGGTTTGCTTGAGCTGGTGCGCGGGATGGTGGCGCTCGAAGGCGATCCGCACCGGCAAGACGAGGCGGTCGAGCTCGATCTGAGGTTCCACTCCCAGTTGGTTGCGATGAGCGGGAATCGGACGCTGGTTTTGCTGTGGGAGTCGATTTATGGCCCGTTGACGACGATTATGGAGCTGATCGCCCGGCACTATGGCGACATTTCCCGGCAGACGGACATGCACCGGGACATTGCCGAGCGGCTGCTGCGGCGCGATTATGCCGGCGCGGCGGACAGCCTGCAGGCGCACATTGCGGAAGGCGAACAAACGATGCTGGCGGCGCTCAAGCTTTAGTCGCGGCTGGCGGCGCGGAAGCGCAGAATACCGGAGGTGGAGCGAGGATGTTGGAGAGCGGGGCGGAGACGGCGGCCTATGCGGTTCGCCGCGGCTGGGTTGCGGCGGACGTGCCGCTGGCGGTGACGCGGCTTGCCGGCGGCGTGTCCGGCAACGTATGGCGCATCGAAGGCGAAGGTATCTCTTGGGTGCTGAAGCAGGCGCGCGCTCAATTGGCCGTGCAGGCGACCTGGGAAGCCGACCCGGCGCGGATCGTGCGTGAGCGGGTGGCGATGCGGCTGGCCGGGCGGTATTTTGAGGGCGAGCAAATACCGGAACTATTTTATTGGAACGATGAGGATTACGTTCTGGTGATGGCGTGCGCGCCGGACGATATGGTGACGTGGAAGCAGGAGCTGATGGACGGCCGCTTCGTTGCCGCCACTGCGGCGGATGTCGGCCGCTTTCTCGCGCGTTTTCATGCGGCGGGAGCACGCATGTCGGAGGAGGAGCGTCGAATGCTTGCTGACGATTCCTTTTTCCGCGAGCTGCGCATCGAGCCGTATTACCGGCACTTGTACCCTGCCTACCCGGCGCTCGCGCCGCGGTTGGAGCGGCTTGTCGCGGATTTGGCCGGCAGCGGCGACGACCGGGCGGGGAGCACGATCGTGCACGGCGACTTTTCGCCGAAAAACATGCTCGTCTCCGCCGCACGTCCGCCGATTGTGCTGGATTACGAAGTGGCTCATTGGGGAAATTCCGTTTTTGATGTCGCGTTCTGCGTGACGCACTTGCTGCTGAAAGGGCGAAAGCTTGGCGCCCCGGCGGCGGTACTGGAGCTGATCGCGGCGTTTCTCGCCGCTTACGGCCGCAAGACGCCGCGGCTGCTGCCGCATGTCGGGGCGCTGCTGCTGGCGCGTATGGACGGCAAGTCGCCGGCCGAATACATCGGGGAAGCGCTGAAGCCGGACATTCGCCGCAGGGCTGCCGAGTGGCTCGCGGAAGAGGCGGAGGAGGAAGCGCCGCTGCAAGCATTTGCGCGGTTCCTGCACGCACACGAAACCGAATAAGAGGAAGGGGAATACCATATGGCAACGTCAACGATACGTACGATTCGAGCAAGGGAAGTGCTGGATTCCCGCGGCAATCCGACCGTCGAGGTGGATGTGCAGCTGAGCGGCGGGCACAGCGCCCGCATGATGGTGCCGTCGGGCGCGTCGACCGGCAAGCACGAAGCCGTCGAGCTGCGGGACGGAGGGACGCGGTTTCGCGGGCTGGGGGTGCGGCAAGCGGTCGCGTCCGTCAACGGGACGCTGGCGGAGGCGCTGCGCGGCTTCCCGGCGGAGGAGCAGGAGCGGCTGGACCGGCTGCTGCTGGAGCTGGACGGCACGGCCAACAAGTCGGGCCTGGGCGCAAACGCGCTGCTCGGCGTGTCCATGGCGGTTGCCCGCGCGGCCGCAGTGGCGGCGGGAGTGCCGTTTTACCGGTATGTCGCCGAGCGGTATTTAACGGCGGAGGAACAGGCGCGGCTGCGCGTTCCGGTGCCGATGGTCAACATCGTCAGCGGCGGCCTGCATGCGGGCGGGAACATCGATTTGCAGGATTTTCTGGTCATGCCTGCCGCAACGATCGATTACCCGGTCATGCTGGAAATGATTTCGGCGATTTATTGGCACGTGAAGGAGCAGCTGCGCCGCAAAGGCTATACTACGCTGCTCGCGGACGAAGGCGGCTTCGGCCCGGCGTTGTCCGCCAACGAGGAGGCGCTGGAAATTATCGCGGAAGCGATGGCCGCTTCCTCCATCCGGCCGGGCGCAGACATGGGGATTGCGCTTGATGTGGCGTCCACGCATTTTTACGAGGAGGGGACGGGGCTGTACCGACTGAGGTCCGATCGGCGCGAGACGGACAGCGGCGGCATGATCGATTTGCTCGCGGCCTGGGTGGAAGCGTATCCGATCGTGTCGATCGAGGACGGCTTGGCCGAGGACGACTGGTCAGGCTGGACTGCGCTGCACGCGCGGCTCGGCGACCGGGTGCAGCTGGTGGGAGACGACTTGTTCACGACGAACCCGGCGCGCATTCGCGAAGGAATCGAACGGCAAGCGGCGAACGCGGTGCTGGTCAAAATGAACCAGATCGGCACCTTGACGGAAACGGTCGAAGCGGTGCGGCTGGCCAAGGCGGCCGGCTTCGCTACGGTCGTGTCGGCGCGTTCGGGGGAAACGGAGGACAGCGTACTCGCCGATCTGGCCGTCGGCCTGGCGGGCGACCAGATCAAAATCGGTTCGCTCGCCCGCTCCTCGCGATGCTCGAAATACAACCAGCTGCTGCGTATTCACGACCATCTGCAGGGGGGCTTTTGCCATTTTGGCGCGTAAGGCGGCGGCGTCGGCCGGGTGTCAGTCGAGTTTCGCCCGGGACAGGATGGAGCGGGCATAGTCCGACGGCGACATGCCGGTCGCTTGCTTGAAATGGCGGGCAAAATTGCCCGGGCTGCTGTACTGCAGCCGTTCGGCGATTTCGGCGACGGTGCCGCCGCTTTCGCGGATGAGCCGTTTCGCCCGCTCGATGCGCAGCAGCCGGAAGTGGTGCATCATGCCGGCGCCCATGCGGAGCGTGAACAGTTTGTTGAGATGATTTTTGCTGAGGTGGAACGTTTCGGCCACGTCCTGCAGCGTCAGCGGCTGCTCCGCGTTCGACTCGAGGAAACGGACGATGCGGCCGACCAGCTCCGTTTCGGTGCGTTCCGCGGCGATGGAGGAGAGTCGCTTGTCCCGCACGTTCCGCTCCTGCCGCTCGTTGTCGCGCAGCAGGCGCAGCAGAAACAGCTGCAGGTACAGCTTGATGAGCTGCTCGGCGGCGAACGGCGCCTCCGGCTTGCGCGTCAGCGCGTTGTGGTAAGGGTCGTCGAGCGGCGGCTCGAACGTTTGCAGCGCTTCCTTGACCAGCAGCGACAGCAGGTTGCGTTCGGCGTCTCCCAGGCGGAACAGCTTGCCTTCGAACGCTTTCATCGCTTCCGACCGGCAGGAGAAGGTGACGACAACCGCGTTCGGCGCGATGACGCGATTGGCCCAGATGCTGTGGAATTCGTTCGGCTTATGGAAAATGATGTCCCCCTGGCGCAGTCGGAAGCCGCGGAAGTCGGCGGACACCTCCAGTTCGCCCTTGTCAACGTAGACGAATTCCCAGAAGTCGTGCTGTTCCCCGGCGAAGACAAAATCTTTGGCCAGCTCGAAATAGTGAAACGAATGCAGGCCGTCGATGACGAGCTCATCCTTCAATTCAAAGCGCATGGCAGGCGTCACTCCATCCTTCGTTGATGCCATGGTAGCATAGGCGGCGCGCGGCGGCAATCGCCGACTCGAGGCCCTGGTGCGAAGAAGCTGCAGCGGACTTTTCCCGCTGCGGCTTCTTCGCTTTGCGCCCGCCGGCCGGTCGCATGCCAACAGACATGGAAGCAACCGCCAGGGATTTACTTATCGCTGCTGTACGGGTACGATAAAGGCTATAATGCGAGGCCGTTGCGCGTCGCATGCAACTACGGAAAGGATGAAAGCGATGTACAAACTGATGATCGTTGACGACAATCCGCTCGACCGGCGCGGGGTTGCCCGCATATGCGAATGGGAATCGCTCGGGGTGCAGGTGGCCAGTTCGTGCGCCAGTGCAATGGAAGCGCTGGACGAGATCGACCGTCTGCAGCCCGACATCGTGCTGACGGACGTGCAGATGCCGGTTATGGACGGCATCGAATTCGGCTCCGTGCTCAGGGAGCGCTACCCGCAGATCAAGCTTGTTTTCATGAGCAGCCACGACGACTTTGCGTATGCGCGTTCGGCGCTCATGCTGGAAGCCGGCGACTACGTGCTGAAGCCGATCCGGAAGCACGAGCTGCAAGCCGCGGTGGCGAAGGTGGCGGGCAAGCTGACGACGGAGCGGGAGCAAAGCCACGAGCGCGAAGCGTTTCTCGCCATGCTGCGGCATTCGCAGCCGCTGCACCAGGAGCAGTTCCTGCGCGAGCTGCTGTTCGGCACGGCAGACGCGGAAGCGGCCGATACCGCGGCGATTCGCGGGCGGATGGCGCTGCTGGAGCTGGATATGCCGGCCGACGGCCGCTACCGCGTCCTGCTGCTGCGTTTGACGGACGCCGGCGCCGGACAGCGGGACATCCCCGGCTACCTGCGGCTGATGCACCACCTGGAGCGGCAGATGGCCGGACAGGAGCGGCAGCGGGGGCTGTTTATCCGCATGGTGCCTGTCACGGAACGGCAGCTGGCTTTTATTGTCGGCCTCCCGGGAAGAGCTGCAGGCGCAAGAAACGGCGAGCCGGAGGAGTTGCAGGCGCTCGACTGGATTCTTCAGGCGGAGGAAGACACCGACAAGAGGGGGCCGATGCAGCTGTCGATCGGCGTCAGCCGGGCCGGGGGGTTCGCCGAATTGTCGAAGCTGTACGCGCAGGCGGTGCGTGCGGGCGAGGCCAAGGTGTACAGCGACCGGCAGCCGCGCATTTTGTTCGCCGAGGAGATCGACAACGACGAAACCCGAGGCGACGAAAGGCTGACCGATGCGGAGCTGCTGCGCCAGGAGGTGCGCGAAGCCGTATTCGCCGAAGCCGATCCGGATCCGCTGCAGCTGCTCGGCCGCCTCGGGATGGCGGAAGACAGACTGAACGACCGCGAGGTCAAGGCGTTCATGCTGCTGTTGTCCAACGCGCTGCAGCAGTTATACATCGAGGCGGGCAAGCCGCTTAACGGATTCATAGCCCAATCGTTAAAAATTTGGAGCAGAATAGATGAATCCGCCACGGTCAGCGACTTTCGCGAATCGTTCAGTCAGTTGATAGCGCTTACGCGGGATGAGCTGTTAGGCGAGCAGACCACGTACTACGACAAAGTGGTGCAGCAGATCAGAGCGATTATTGCCAGACGTTATGCGGAGCAGGTGACGATCCAGGAGATCGCCGAGGAGGTGTTTCTCAGCCTGAGCCACGCCAACAACATTTTCAAGTCCAAGACCGGCCAAAAAATATTCGATTCCTTGACCGAATTCCGGATGGATCAGGCGAAGCGGCTGCTGCGCGACCGGGACAGCCGCATTTACCAGGTGGCGCAGCGGGTCGGGTACGCGAACAAGTCGCATTTTTGCCTCATTTTCAAAAAGCATACGGGACTGTCGCCTTCAGAATACAAAAGCCAATACGAATAGCAGGAGGAGCACTGGCATGTCGTTCATACGGAGAATCGGCAGACGGTTCCGATCGTTTGTCAATGGACTGCAATACCGGCAGAAACTGCTGGTCACCATCGCGATGGTGGCGCTCGTCCCCCTGCTGCTGCTTTCGGCCGTCTATATGTCGGCCTACGCGCGCGCCAAGCTGCAGGCGATCATGGAGCGCAATATCGGCCGCCACGACGCGCAGGTGGAGCAGCTCGACAGAATGTTCTACGCCGGCATCAAGAAGCTGATCTACCTCTCGAACAATCTGCAGGTCATTCAACTGCTTAGTCAGGACTATTCCGACGATCTGCTCGCCTACATGAACAACCTGACCAACGTGCAGGGCGTGCTGGAGGCGCTCAAATCCGACGAGCTGCAAAGCGGCGTCGCGGTATATGGCGTCAATCCGTCCTTGTACCGCACCGAAAACATACGCAAAATCGGGGATCTCGATCCATCCGTTCGCGAACGGGTGATGAGCAACAAGGATGCGTATCCGGTCCGTACCTTCGTGAAGCTGGATGACGGGCGGACGGAAGTACGCATCTACAGCCAAATTATGGACTTGAAAGAAACATTAGCTATTACGGAGGTGACGTTCCCGCTCGACTCGTCGCTGGAGGCGATCCGCAGGACGGTGACGAACGGCAGCTTCGTCATGTACCGGCAGAAGGACGGCGTCCGTTTTCTGATCGGGACGAACGGCATCGACGATGCGGAAGCGGAGCGGGCGGCCGAGCGCTATGTGACGGTCGGCGGAAGTCGCGGCTACTATATTGTACCGATGCGGATCAATGCCGCTCAGGACGATCTGCTGCTGTTCGTCGACCGGACGCCCGTCTACCTGAAACTGGCGGAATCCCTCGCCTGGCCGGCGGTGATGTTGGTTGGCCTGCTGCTGACGATCTTCTTCTCGATCAAATTCGTCACGTTCGGGCTGACGAGGCGGCTGTCCGAGCTGATGGGCACGGTTCGGGGCGAAATTGCGTCGCTAGACGCCGGCCCGCTTCCGTCGGCGGATCCTTTCGCATTCGCCGGCGGGCGCGAATTTGCCGGTCCGGAAGCCGCGCCGGCCGAGGGGGCGGCGGGCGACGAGCTGGGGCAGCTCGACCGGGCGTTCCACGGGCTGGTGGTGCAGATCCGGGACCATTACCGGCAAACGGCGGCTTACGAGGTGGGCAAGCGGCAGATGGAAGCGGAGCTGCTTCAGGTCAACATCAATCCGCACGTGCTGTACAACACGCTGTCGGCGATCAAATGGGTGTACGAGGACGAACGGCTGGGGCAGCTGATCGACGACATGGTCGACTTCTATCGGCTCTTTCTGAACCGGGGGGAACCGGTCGCTCCGCTGGCGCAAGAAATCGAGATGGTCAAGAAATACATGGCCATGCACAAGTTTTCCTACGAATCGGACTTCACATACGAGGTAGACATCGACGAAGCGTTGGCCGGCGCGATGATATTGCGCAATACGCTGCAGCCGGTCGTGGAGAACAGCCTGATTCACGGGATCAACCGGCTTGCCGCCGGCGGGCGGATCTCGATTGCGGCGCGTGAGGAGGGAGAGCGCGCCGTCATCGAGGTGTCCGACAACGGCCCGGGCATGGAAAGGCATTTGGCCGAGCGGCTCGCAACGGCGGATGCCGACTGGCCGCCAGCGCTCAAACCGTCCGGCAGCGGGTATGCGCTCGCAAACATCCGACGGCGAATCAAGCTGTATTACGGTGACGCGTTTGGTCTGCACATCGCAAGCGAGCCGGGAGCGGGCACCAAGGTGACGTTGACCGTACCGCTGGGCACCGCTGAACCGAAAGTGCAATATCCCGTTCCCTAATTGCAAAAATCGCGTCTTGTGCGCGTATCCGTATTCATCGAAAATAAGAGAGGAGACAGCGGATAAAACCGAAAAAATGGAAAAGAGGGAACGTCACGAGATGAAAGTGCTTACATCAAAAGAGAAATCGCCGATCCGTTCATCCGCGTCTGTCGGCTCATGGAGATGGCGGCAAATGAGACGGGACAAATATTTGTATCTGCTGCTTGCCCCGGCCATTTTGTTCGTTTTCGTATTCGCTTACATGCCGCTGCCCGGCATCCTCGTCGCATTCAAGGATTACGATGTGTTCAAGGGCTTCTGGGGCAGCTCCTGGATCGGTCTGAAGCATATTCGGGAAGTGTTCGAGCTGCCGATGATGACGGAGGCGATCGGCAAGACCGTGCTGATCAGCACGCTTACGCTGCTCGTCTGTTTTCCGGCGCCGATTGTGCTCGCCTTGCTGCTGAACGAGCTGAGGCGGCAGTTGTTCAAGCGGATTGCGCAAACCTTGCTTTATTTGCCCCACTTTCTGTCGTGGATTTCCGTTATCGGCATCGCGTATGCATTCTATTCGATATACGGACCGCTGAACGATCTGCGTCTGTGGCTGTTCGGCGCGGATACGGAGCGGGTCATGTTCCTGTCGCAGCCCGGTTTCTTCGTTCCGAACGTGCTTATGCTGTCCTTGTGGAAGGAGACGGGGTGGAGCACGATTATTTTCCTGGCGGCCATCGCCTCCGTCGATCCGCAGCTGTACGAGGCCGCTTATATGGACGGTGCGGGCAAATTCAGGCAAATCCTGCACGTGACGCTGCCATGCATCCTGCCGACGGTGATGATCATGCTCATTTTCCAGCTCGGCGGACTGTTCCAAAGCAATTTCGAGCTCATCTACGGGTTGCAAAATCCGTACGTCAATATGGAAGTTATCTCCACTGTGATTTACAAGCAAGGCATTCAGCAGGGAGCGTACGCGTTGTCGACGGCGCTCGGCTTCATTCAGGGGCTTATTGCACTCGCGTTGACGGCAGGCGCCAACCTGATTTCGAGGAAGCTTACCAGTACCGGCATCTGGTAACAACAAGGAAAGGAACGAATGATCACCATGAACCGTAGCGGCTTCGGCTATCGGCTGTTTTCCGTTTGCAATGTCGCGTTCATTGCCCTCCTGTCGCTGGCGGCGCTTTACCCTTATCTGAATACGCTCGCCGTCGCTTTGAACGACGGTCAGGACAGCATGCTGGGAGGCATCACGTTATTCCCGCGCGAGCCTACGCTCGGCAACTTCGCCGCTCTGCTCGGGGACGACTCGATCGTGCGGGCGCTGTTCGTATCGGTTGCCAAAGTCGTAAGCGGCACCCTGCTCAATCTGGTCGTGCAATTTTCCGCAGCGTACGCGCTCACCAAGAAACGAATGGTCGGACGCAGCGCCCTGTTGTTCTATTTTATCGTGCCGATGTTTTTTAACGGCGGTTTGATTCCGATTTACCTGCTCTATTCGAAGCTCGGCCTGCTGAACAACTTTTTCGTCTACGTGCTTCCCGGCGCTTTCGCCTTTTTTAACGTCATCATCATTCGCACTTATTTGTATACGATTCCCGAGAGCCTCGAAGAATCGGCAAAGATCGACGGTGCCCACGAACTGACGGTCATGTGGCGGGTCATCCTGCCGCTGTCAAGGCCGATTCTCGCTACTATCGCACTGTGGACGGCGGTGACGCATTGGAACGACTGGACGACGACGCTCAATTTCATCACCAAGCCGGACCTGCAAACGATTCAGTTCAAGCTCATGCTGATGATCAAGGAGAGCGATATGATTGCCAGCCTCATCCAGGAAGCCGCGATGCGGGGAGAATCGACTTCCGCGCCGATCGTGCGCGTCACGCCGGAGGCGATTCGGGCGGCGCAGGTAATCGTCACGACGATTCCGATCATTCTGGTTTACCCGTTCCTGCAGAAGCACTTTATCAAGGGAGTATTGATCGGCTCGGTCAAGGAGTAGGCCTAAGATTCCAAACCGGTTTGGAATTTTAGATAAACCACACACGAGAGGGGATATCAACCAATGGCAGCATGGAAGCGAGCGAGCTCGATCCTGCTCGTCGCAGCGCTCGGAGTAACGGCGCTCGGCGGCTGCAACAGCGGCAAGACGGAGGACCCTGCGGCATCGTCCGCGGGATCGCCGGCCGCATCGGCATCGGCATCGGCGGCCCAATCGGCCACGATTCCGACGAACATTCAGGACAGCTCGGATTTGCCCGATTGGAAAGGCAAGCAGATCAATTTGAAGGTATGGTTCGACCAGGGCACTGGCGGCGTATTCGCCGGCGCGCGCAAGTACAAGGACGACATCGTCACCAAAGAGATCGCCCGCGTGACCGGCGTTCATATCGATCTCGACAACTCGTTCGACAACGGCGGCAACTCGACGGGCGCGGTCAAGATGGGCATGCTCGCCGCCACGAACAGCTGGCCGGATCTCATTGTCAACGGCAACGAGTTGAAGTCGCTCGTCGACAACAACAAGCTGTACGATCTGACCGACCTGCTGCCCAAATACGCGCCGAATCTGATGAAAAAAATTCCGAAGTCGCTGAGCACGGTGTGGGATAAACCATATATCAGCCTGGACGGCAAGGTGTACGCCATTCCGGCGTCGATCTACGAGAATGCGCTGCCGATTCTCGACCCGAGTCTCGATTCGCAGCTGTTCCCGGTTTCCAACCAGATGGGCTATATTTATGTCCGCGACGACATTCTGAAGCAGTTGTACCCGCAAGCGAAGACGATGCAGGAAATCGAAGCGCTGTACGTCAAGAACGGAAAATTCACAAAACAGGACATTCTTGACGTGCCGATCAAATCGGAGGCGGATTTCTTCAAGCTCCTGTACGACATCAAGAAGCTCGGCATCAAGGAAGGCAACCAGGAAGTATCGCCGTTCTTCACCTATTCCGGTCAGGACAACTGGAGCTTGATGACCGCCCTGTACGGCGTTCTTAACGGCAGCAACAGCCCCGGCGGCGAAAACTCGTATTTCACTTATTGGGACAAGAAAACGAAAAAGGTCGAATGGGGCTTCAAGCAGCCATTCTTCAAAGAACTGACCAAGCAGATGAACGTACTGTTGCGCGACGGCATCGCCTCGAAGGAGGCGCTTGTCGATCCGTACACGACGTTCCAGCAGAAGCTGAACAACGGACTTTATGCCGTATCCTACGGTTATCTCGTGCCGGACAACAACGCGCTGAAGAAGGCGGGCAAACCGTATCAGTATCGCAAAGTGTTTCTTGACATCCCGTTCAAGAACGATCAGTTCGTTTTCCCTTCCGCCCTTCCCGATTCGGGAACGCGGATCGGCATTTTCAAGGATTCCGTCAAGGAAGAGGACTTGCCGCAGGTGCTGCGCTGGCTCGACTTCCTCGTCTCCGACGCCGGCGAGAAGCTGTGGTTCTGGGGGCCGAAAAGTGCCGGCCTGTTCGAGGAAAAGGACGGCAAGCGCGTTTACAAGGACAAAGAGCTTGAGGAGCAAATGGTGTACGGCAAGCCCGGCACGAAGGCGCAGCAGTATGGCTTGAAGCTGTCCGACCAGTCCAACGACGACCGCAGCAAAAGCGATTATATCAGCTATACGGGGAAAGGGAGATACTACCCGCCGAACTGGTACAACAAGACGATCAATGCTTCGGAAGCGGTTACTTTCTTCGATATGATGCGTGTGGAACGATCGCCGTCCACCGACACGCTGCCGCCGAAATTTTACAGCTTTTTGACGGTGCCGGAGGCGGACAAAGCGTGGAAGGCGCGCAAAGCGTTCGAGGATGCGCTGACCAAGGTGCTCGTCGCCAAAAACGACGACGAGTTCGAGAAGCTGTTCACGGAATTTCTTACGGCGGCGGAGAAGAACGGCTACACCGACGATGTGAAGGACAAGGTGGAGGCCGAATTCCGCAAGTCGAACGCCGTATATATGCCCAATTTGCTGAAATAACCGGGGTTGCCCGGAAAGAGGGGCTTGCCCGGCAAGTCCCCTTCTTTCCTTGCACAATACAAATTCAATGAAAGGACGTGGATGATGTTGGAGTTGCAATCGATTCGGAGGGCCTGTGCGCGATTATGTCTGATCCTTTCGTTTCTGCTGCCGGCCGGCTTGTCGGGCTTGATCGCCCCGGGAGGCCTTCCGCAGGCGCATGCGGCGTTCTCGCCGGACTCATGGACGCTGACCGAATACGGCAATGCGACGGGAAGCATTTCGGCCAGCGGCAGCACGTACACGCTGCAAACGAACGGTTACAATGTGTGGGGGACGGAGGACGAGTTTACGTTCGTCTCCCGGGTCGAGGAGTCGCCTTATGACGAGTGCAGCATCGTTACCATTACGGCGACAATCGAGTCGGTATCGAATTACGAAAACGTGAATGCGTCGGCCGGCCTCATGTTCCGCGACAGCGACACGGCCGGCTCGAAAAACGTCATGTGGCGCGTGCTGCCGAACGGCGCGACGCGGTTCACGTACCGGACGGCGGACGGCGGCGCTTCCGGCAACATCAGCGGTCCAACCCTCGCGTTCCCGATGGAGCTGAAGCTCGTTCGGCAAGGCTCGACGTTTACGGCTTATTACAAGCAGAGCGGACAATGGAAGCTGCACCGGTACGTGACGGTCGGGATGGATGCCGACGCGATGGCCGGGATCGGCGGGTTTTCGGTAACGTCCAATCCGATTGCGGCGGTATTCAGCCATGTCGACGTCGTCGGCGTCAACAACTATACGCCGATGGAAGGCGGCTATACCGATACCGAGCCCGTGCCGGGCGACCTGCTGCTGCGCGACCGGTTCGAGGACGGCTCCGGCACCAATGTGCCGGAAACCGCCGCCAATCCGGTATGGCGAGGCGTCAATTACGCGTGCGTCATGCAGGAGAACGACGGCAACCGCGCCTGGTCGCGCTATGCGATGAACGGCATCGTCCTGACGGGCAGCAAGACGTGGACCGACTACGAGGCGAGCATGGAGGCGAAGTTCGATCCCGACAACACGGGGCAAAATATCGCCGAGCTGATCGTGCGGGGAAGGGATACGAAGCTATACGGCAACTTCTATTATGCGGCGGGCTTCTCCGGCAGCTCGAAGCTCGTGCTGGAGAAGGTGTCGCAGGGCGAACTGTCCCGGCTGAAGGAAGCGGCGATCGACAACGTCAACGACGGTATCTGGCGGACGCTCAAGGTGCGGGTGTTGGACAATACAATCAACGTGTATCTGAACGGACAGTTGAAGCTGCAATATACCGACGATCTGCTGCCCAATCTGAAAGGCGGCATCGGCATTCGCACCGAGGAAAGCAATGTGCTGCTCGACAATGTTATCGTTACCAAGCTTAACGATCCGCTGGGCGGGGATTACGACAACGAGGTCGGCGGCAATTTCGACAAGCCCGCTCCTGCGCAATAAAATCGGGAGACAGAGGAGGATACCGGTCATGACTGCATTCCATCGCATGCCGCAGGGCTTGCTGAAGCTGCTCGTTTGTCTGCTGCTCGTATCGAGCCTGAACCTGCAGGGCTTCGGCAAGCAACGCGTTTATGCCGACGGCAATCGGGACGCTTATCAGACGGTTCAGGCGGAAGTGTACGACGCCGCGTCCAGCGTGCGCATTATCGGCAATGTCATCGGCAATTTATTCGGCGGCAACTGGATCCGCTACAATAACGTCGATTTCGATACGGGAGCCCAGGATGTCGTCTTCAAGCTCGGGCTGCCGGCGGCGGCGGCGGGCGGCAAGATCGAAATTCGGCTGGACAGCACGGCCGGCACGCTGATCGGCACGCTGATCACGCAATCGACCGGCAGCTACGGCATTACCGCCGAACAAGCAACGGCGGTCTCGGGGGCGACCGGCGTGCATGACGTGTATCTGGTGCTGGTCGGCGGCGCCGGCATCGCCAATATCGACTGGTTCAGATTCAATCGCACGTACAGCATCGCGGATACCGCGCCTCCGATTACGCAGGCGGCGACGGCCGGCAGCTATTCGGGCGGACGCTACATTTCCGCCGTGACGGTCACGCTGTCGGCCTACGACTACTATCGTGGCGTCGATGTCACCGAATACAGTCTGGACGGCGGCGCGACCTGGCAAATCTACAGCGCGCCGCTCGTGTTCGACGGGGATGGCGCATATGACGTTCAGTACCGTTCGACCGATAAGGCGGGAAATACGGAGTCGGCTCACATGCTGTCGTTCGAGGTGGAGATGTATGGCAGCCGAAGCGCGTTCGATGCGATTCAGGCCGAACAATACAACGACGCCTCGCGTGCGACGGTCATCGGCAATGTGCTCGGCGGGTTGTTCGGCGGCAACTGGATTCGTTACAACAACATCGATTTCGATACGGGGGCGCAGGATGTTGTGTTCAAGCTCGGGCTGCCTGCGGCTGCTGCGGGCGGTCATATCGAAATGCGGCTTGATAGCGCGACCGGCACACTGATCGGCACGCTGATCACACAATCGACCGGCGGCTACGGCATTACCGCCGAACAGGCGACAACGGTTGCGGGGGCAAGCGGCGTGCATGACGTCTATCTCGTCCTGATCGGCGGCGCCGGCATCGCCAACATCGACTGGTTCGCGTTCAACCGCACCTACAGCATCGCGGATACCGCGCCACCGATTACACAGGCGACAGTCGCAGGGGAATACAACGGCTCCTACTATACGTCGGCGGTGACGGTTACGCTGTCGGCCTACGACTACTACCGGGGCGTCGCTTCCACGGAATACAGCCTGGACGGGGGCGCGACCTGGCAAACGTACGGCGCGCCGGTCGTTTTCAATCAGGAAGGCTCGTTCGAGCTGCGCTACCGGTCGATCGACAAGGCCGGCAATACCGAGGAGGCGCATCTGCTGACTCTGACGCTGGACGATTTGCCGCTGCCGAGCTACTTCTGGCTGTCCGGCGCGCTGCAGCCTGGCGACATCGGCATGCTGATCGGCGAGAACCTGGGCACGATTGCGGACATCGAGCTATACCGGCTCGATGACGACAACGTGGACGGGTTGGAGCCCGCCTATGTCCGTCGTCCCCAGCCGGACGCCCCGTTCGTGTCGGACGCCAATCCGCGGGCGACGGCGGCTCCCTGGGAAGAATCGGAGGCTCTGCCGGCAACGACGGTGCAGAAGACGCAGCAAGGGCTGAAGTTTATTGTGCCGGAGACGGAAGCGCCGGGCGTATACGCCATTCGGCCGATCGTTCCCGGCAAGGAGACGGCCGTTCTGTACGCGAATGCGCCCGAGCTCGTCTGGGCGCAAGGCGACCAGGGGGACACAGCCAGTCCCGATGGCTGGATAAGGCTGGTCGGGCGCCAGTTGGCCGTATCCGGGCATACGCCGCAGGTCGTGCTCGAGGCCGTTGATGGCGGGGAGCTGACACGCGTTCAGGCCGACACCGTTTATGACGCTTATGCGGTCCAGATCAAAGTGCCGGCATCGCTCGCTGCGGGCGAGTATCGCCTGTACCTGCACAACGGGCAGGGCGGCGCGTATGCCTGGAGCAATCCGGTCGCGCTGCGCGTCGAGCCGCAGGAGGCATGGCCGCAAACGGTGTTCAATGTCAAGGATTACGGCGCCAGGGGCGACGGCACGTTCAACGATACGGCGTCGGTGCGCGACGCCATCTACGCGGCCGGGCAGGCGGGCGGCGGCATCGTTTATTTCCCGCGCGGCCGCTATCATTTGAGCAATACGCTGACGATTCCGGCTTATACAACCATCCGCGGGGAATCGCGGGAGCTGACGCAGCTGTTTTTCTCCCCGTTCCAGTGGGATGTGAACGAGTTGCCGGCCTCCATGATCAGAGGCTCGCACCATTTTGCGATCGAGAACATCAGCCTGAATGCGACGCGCACCGGAAACTTCATCGTCTCCGACGTCGACACGCCGGAAGCGGGCAACGTATTCATCCGCAATATCCGGATACGCGCCAATCCGTTCGCCGGGCATCCGTCGGTAGAGCAGGAGAAGATGATCGCCGACGAAATCCGGGCGCGCGGCACGATCGATCTGCTCAAAATCGGCGGCAAAAACGTACAAATTGTCGACAGCGACCTGTACGGACCGAATCGTCCGCTGAACCTGGTTCATGCGGAAGGGGCACTGGTGAAAGGCAACATGCTCTACAACGGCTATACCGGGTGGTATTCCCTGAGCGGACCGAACGGCCTGCTGTTCGAGGACAATACGATTACCACCGCCCATATGACGGCAACGGGCGGCGGTGTGGATAAGCCGATCAATCACATGGTGCAGAACGTCTATTTCGCGCGGAACACGTTCAAAAACACGGTCGGCTGGGACCGCGAAGCGATGACCAACGACGGCGGCAGCGGCGCTTATTACGGGCCTGTCGGCGCAATCGACGGAACGACGCTGACGCTTCCGGAAGGCGGCCAAAATGCGAGCTGGGTGCCGAACACCTGGAACGGCGGCGGCGGGGTGTTCATCCTGTCGGGCAAAGGGGCCGGACAACTGCGAGCGATTGTCAGCCACACCAAGGATGTCGTCCAGCTCGACAGTCCGTTCGAGGTTGCGCCCGACGCCACGTCGGTCATCTCGATCACGGCGATTCAGCGCGACAGCTTCTATGTGAACAACCGGCTGGACAATACGGGCCCGTTTCAATTTTACGGCGCTGCGGTCAATATGGTCGTTTACGGCAACGAGCTGACGCAAGCCTACGGCTTCAACGCCTGGGGAAGACTGCTGTACAACGGCTATCAACCGGACTGGTACATCGACGTCGACAGCAATACGTTGGCCGACGGGAACTATAGCCACTTCTACGGCATCGGCGACAGATGGTCGGGCTACTCGGCGCTGCGGATTACGGCGCAGGGCAACGATACGCTGCAGGTCGGGACGATGGTGCGGCGCAACCTGCTGAGCGAGAACAGCACGGTCCTCATTGCCGGAGGCACGCCGGCCACGAGCATGCGGGATGTCGTCATCAGCGGCAATACCTTCCGCGATGGAGAGAGGGGGATTACGATCAGCGGCGGCGTCGGCGGCGTCGTGCTGTACCGCAACCAGTTCGACGGCGTGGATATTCCGCTGTCGGTGCCCCAGCCGCTGCTGGACAGCGGCAAAGTGGCGGCGCTGGATTAGCTGCGGATAAGCAGCGCGCGGATGGGGCGGCTTCCGGACATTGGCGACGGCGGTAGGCCGTGCCGAAGAAGCGATGGCGTTTCCGCGCGCAGGCCGGCCGGGGAAACCAGGACGATGGTTTCCCCGGATTTGGCATGCAAGGAAACGGGGAGGAGCAACAAGGATGATCAGACAACAATGCGGCATAGCGGTAAATGCGGTCGTACAAGGCACCGCAAGACGCGTGACGAAGCTGGACGGCGAGTGGAGGCTGAAGCTCGATCCAAACAACGCGGGATTGGCCGAGAATTGGGCGCGGAAGCCGCTGGAAACCGATTTGCGCTGTTCCGTGCCCGGGTGCATCCAGTCGCTTGCGGAACTGGGAGAAACGTATCCCTCCGTTGTCGGCATGAGGAACGCCTATCAGGGCACGGCCTGGTTAGAACGTACGTTCGCACCTCCTGCGTTGCGAAACGGCGATCAAGTCTGGATCAAGCTGGGCGGTATTGCGCCCGCGGCCCATCTGTGGGTAAACGGGCATTATGTCGGGTACCACGGACTTGCGCCCGTCAGCGTCAAATGGAGCATCGGCGAGCTGTTGAATCGCGGCGGAGACAACCGCGTCACGGTGGCGATCGTCGAGGAGGATAAGGGCATGCTGGGCGGCTTGCGTTTCGGCGAAATGTTCTGGTCGGGTCTGTACCGGTCCGTTGAGCTGGAAATCGGCGGAACGCTGCGGCTGGAGGAGCTGTTCCTTATTCCCGACCTGGCCGGCGAGCGCCTGCAGGTCAGCGGGCGAATCCATAACGACTCGGAGCTGGATGAGCAAGCGGAGCTGGCGGCTTCGATTTTCCCCTGGACGGAGGGCGGCAGCGAATGCGCACGGTATGAGGGCCGGGTTCCGGAGCGATGGAAGGTTGGCGCGGGCGACAGCACGCCGTTTGTTTTCACCGTCGACGTTCCCGGCATCAAGCGATGGAGCGGCGGGCAGCCGGACCTGTATGTGGCGTCCGTGCTGCTGCGGCAGCACGGAGCGACCGTCGACGAGTGGCGCGAGCGTTTCGGCATGCGCGCGTTTGCGGTCGAGGGGGCCGGCCTGAGCTGGAACGGCAAGCCGTTTCTGGCGCGGGGGACGGGACAGGAGTTTTTTTCGCCTGCGATATGTCCGCTGGTCGACCGTTCCGTTATTCGTTCGAGGTTCCGCTCGGTGATCGCGCACGGGTTCAATTTCTTCCGCTGCCATACGTATACGCCGACGCCGGAGGAGCTGGACGTCGCCGACGAGCTGGGGCTCGTGCTCGCGTCGGAGATCAGCCTGGTGTCCAACTTTGCCAAAACGTTCCCGTTCGATGCGGGGTTGGCGCTGCTTGCGGAGCATGTCAAGGCGACCCGCAATCATCCGTCGCTCGGCATTTATTGCCTCGGCAACGAGGGCAGTCAGTTGATGGCGTACCAGGAGATCGAAAGGCAGCATGCCGCGGAAGGGTACGCCGTGATCAAGGAGCATGCGCCGCACCATCCGGCGATGATCGCCTTCGGCATGCAGGGCGAGCTGCCGGAGCTGGCCAACGACATCGAAAGCCCGCATCTGTGGAGCCACGAATTCCGCTGGGCGTACGACGGGCTGAGCCGTATCCCGTGGGGAGTCATGCAGCCGCTGGCGGCGGTCAAGCCGTGCATCGTGCACGAGTACGGCAAATTCGGCGTTTGGCCCGACAAGCGGGAGCAGCCGCTGTACCCGGCGAACGGATATGCCGTTCCGTTCGGCGAGCAAGGGCGGGCGGCGCTCGACCGCTCCGGCATCGGCGGGCTGGAGGAAACGATTCTCGTCAACTCCAGGCGGCTGAACTTCATCTGCAACCGTACCTCGATCGAAATGGCGCGCCGGCAGCCGAACGTCGACGGTTACGTCATGTGGACGTTTTTCCGCAACGGGGCGCGCAATGCCGGCTTCGTCGACGACATGGGGCAACGGCCGGATCACGATCCCGCGCTTTATCGGGAGCGTTGCAACGCGCCGCTGGCGGTGCTCGTTGACGGCGATTATGACCGGCGTACGGTGCAATGGGGCGGCCGGCTAAACATCGGCGTTTATTTGTCCAACTTCTCCGGCGCGGCTCTGCGGGGGGCTGTCATCGAATGGCGGTTGGCCGACGAGCGGCAGGTCTGGCTTGCCGGCACGATTCCCGGCATCGACTGGGCGGACGGCTTGAACGGGGAGGCGTGCACCATTCGCGATGCGTTGCCGGTTCGCGATACGGCGTCGAAGCTGACGCTTTCGCTGCGGGTGGAGCAGAACGGGCGGGCGCTGGCGTTCAATGAATGGAGTTATTGGGGTTTCCCGGGCGGGGGGCGGACGGCCTGCGACCTGATCGTGTACGACTTTGCCGACGAAGAGACCGCCCGGCATTTCCGCGCCCGCGCGCCGCAAGCAATGCGGCTGGCGGATTACGATTCGATGCTGCGAGGCTGTTACTCGTGGAAAGGGATGAACGCGGAGGAATCGATCCGTCGTCTGCGTCCGCGGCTGTTCGTGGCCGACCGGCTCGACGCGCTGGCGGGAGCGCTGCTGCAAGACGGCGTGCCCGTGCTGCTGCTCGATGCCGGCCAATTCCCCGGCGAATGGCACCCGGGCGCGGAAAGCGCGATGCCGTACGAGTATTACCTCCAGTTCACCAGCTTCCGCGCCGGATGGGACCGCGGCAATATCGCCACGGTTGTCCATGAGAACGATCTGCTCGGCGATTTTCCGCACGAGGCGATGTGCGACGTGCAGTTCTATCATATGGTGCAGGATGCGAGGCCGCTTCGCGTTGCCGCCTTGTCGCAGGCGACCGGGTCGCCCTGCGAGGTTGTTGTCCGTTCCGTGCCGCGCATGCAGACGGATGTGAGCAGCTCGGTCGTGCTGCAAGACCCGAACGCGCGCAACGAGCAGAAGAAGTGGGTCATGCCGCAGATTGATACCGAGGAGCGGGCCTACTTGCTGCGGACCCGCGTCGGCGGCGGCTCGCTCGTCGTTTGCACGCTTCGCCTGTTCGACGATCCGGCCGGCGAGTACATGCTGGCGCAGCTGCTGGAGAACGCCGCCTCCGCATAACGAGAGGCGCCACGATGCCTGCAACGATAATCGCAACGATAAAAAAGGAGCGTTTCGCCATGACGACAGATTTGCTACCGACGCCCAGCTCGCAGCAGCGGCGCTGGCAGGATTTCGAGCTGGGCATGTTTTGCCACTTCGGAATGAACACGTTCACCGGCAACGAGTGGGGAGATGGAACGGATTCGCCGGAGCTGTTCAATCCGACGGCCTTCGACGCCCGGCAATGGGTGCGGGTGGCGAGGCGCGCCGGGTTCAATTACTTGATTCTGACGGCCAAGCATCATGACGGCTTCTGTCTGTGGCCGACGCGCACGACCGACTATTCGGTGGCGAGCAGCCCGTGGAAAGACGGCAAGGGCGACGTCGTGCGCGAGGTGGCGGACGCATGCCGGGAAGCCGGCTTGCCGTTCGGGCTGTACTTGTCGCCGTGGGACCGGCACGAGCCGTGTTATCCGGACAAGGCGGCGTACGACGATTTTTACGCGGCGCAGCTGACCGAGCTGCTGACCGGCTACGGCCCGCTCGTCGAAGTATGGTTCGACGGCGCCGGCTCGGAAGGCCGCGAATACGACTGGCGCCGCATTATTGCGCTGGTCGAGCGATACCAGCCCGACGCGATGCGGTTCAACATGGGCGTGCCGACGATCCGCTGGGTCGGCAACGAGGACGGCGTGGCGCCGTATCCGTGCTGGAACGCGGCTACGGAGGCGAAGGCGAGCATGTTCACCAAGGATATGCTGACCTGGCTGCCGGAAACGCCGAAATGGGTGCCGGCCGAATGCGACGTGCCGATCCGCGAGAAAGCGTGGTTCTGGCACCCGGACGGCCATCGCAAGCTGTGGAGCGACGAGCGGCTGATCGACATGTATTACCGTTCCGTCGGCCACGGCTGCAATTTGCTGATGAATCTGGCGCCGGACAACCGCGGCCTTATTCCGGACGTCGACGCGAACGCCGCTTATCGGCTGTTCGACGAAATGCGCCGCCGGTTCGTCTCGCCCCTCGCACAGATAGATGGCGCCGGCTCCGAGATCCGGCTGCGGCTGCCGGAGCGTCAAGCCGTCGATCATGTCATTCTCGCCGAGAGGATCGAAGGCGGCGAGCGCGTGCGCGACTACGTGCTGGAGGCGCGGCGGGAGGACGGCTCGTGGCGCGAGCTCGTTCGCGGCAGCGCGATCGGGCACAAGAAGATCGACCGCTTCGAGGCGGTCGATACGGATGTGCTGCGCGTGCGAGTGCAGCGGGCGGAAGCGGAGCCGCTGTTCCGCAGCTTCGCGGCGTATCGGGCCGGCGCGATTCGGTAGCGGCGAGCTGCCGGCGGCGAATGCGGCCCCATTCAACTGCTGGTGAAGACATACTTACGGGAGGAACAACCATGGCAGTCGAAATCGCGCGCGAGCGCAAGAAGCTGCGCGCGCAGCTGGCGATTGCGGGAGGCGGCCCCTCCGGGGTCGTCGCCGCGCTGGCGGCGGCGCGGAACGGAGCGACCGTGATCCTGTGCCAGGATCGCTCCGTACTCGGCGGCAACGCCTCGTCGGAAATCCGCATGCATATCGTCGGCTCCTCGCACCGGGGGAAGGAGCTCGAGACGGAGGCGCGGGAAAGCGGCATTCTCGAGGAAATCACGCTGGAGAATGCGGTGCGCAACCAGCAGCGCTGCGCCAACATGCTCGACCTGATCCTGTACGAAAAATGCCGCGCCGAGCCGAACCTCACGCTGTTGCTCAATACGACGGTCGTCGGGGTGCGTATGGACGGGGACCGCATCGTTAGCGCATATGCCAGCCGCGAAAGCACGGAGGATTGGTTCGAGCTCGAGGCGGAGCTGTTCGCCGACTGCACCGGCGACGGCCGGCTCGGCTTCGAAGCCGGCGCGGCGTTCACGACCGGCCGGGAAGCGGCCGGGGAATACGGCGAGTCGGCGGCGCAGGCGAATCGCGACGCGTACCGGCTCGGTTCGTCGATCATGTTTACGACGCGCGACATGGGCCGGCCGATCCCGTTTGTCGCGCCGCCGTGGATCCGCAAGTTCAGCGAAGAAGATTTGAAGCTGCGCGGACACGATACTTGGGAGTACGGCTACTGGTGGGTCGAGTTTGGCGGCATGCTGGACACGATCAAGGACAACGAAACGATCCGCGACGAGCTGCTGGCGATTATGCTCGGCGTTTGGGACCACATCAAAAACAGCGGGAATCACCCCGAATCGGCAAACTGGGCATTCGACTGGTTCGGCTTCCTGCCGGGCAAACGCGAGTCGCGCCGCTTCATCGGGCAGCATGTGCTGACGCAGAACGACCTGGAGCAGGCGGTCGACTTCTCCGACGTTATCGCCTACGGCGGCTGGCCGATGGACACGCATCCGCCGCAAGGCATCGACGCCAGGGAAGAAGAGCCGTGCAGCCAGCCGAACACGCCGTACATGTACGGCATTCCGCTGCGGTCGCTCGTCAGCCGCAACGTGGCCAATCTGCTGTTTGCCGGCCGCAACATGTCGGCGACGCACGTCGCCTTCTCCAGCACTCGCGTTATGGCGACCTGCGCGTCAATGGGCGAAGGGCTCGGCACGTTCGCCGCCGTCGCGCTGCTGAGCGGCAAGACGGCGCAGGAAGCCTGGCGCGAACCGGCGATCGTGCGCGAAGCACAGCAGCAACTGCTGCGGCAAGGCGCCTATCTGCCGGGACAATGGCTGGCGGACCGCAACCTTGCCGCCGAAGCGACCGTCACCGCCTCCTCCGAGCAGCCGGCGGGACCGGCAAGCAACGTAGCGGACGGCCATACCCGCACCGTAAGCGGACCGAAAGGCGTTCGTCCGGACTTGGCCGCGCCCGGGTCGCACCGCTGGATGTCCGATCCGGCCGACCCGGCGCCGTGGCTGGAGCTGGCTTGGGACCGTCCGATCGAGCTGCGGCGCATTACGCTGGTGCTCGATACCGGGCTGCACCGCGTGCTGACGATGTCGCAGTCGGCAAGCGCGCAGCCGCTGATGGTATGGGGCGCGCAGCCGGAAACGCTGAAAAAGTTCCGGCTGCTGGCCCATACGGCCGCCGGCGAAATCGAAATTGCCGACGTACGCGACAATTACACGCGCCAACTGACGTTCGAGACGCAGCTGTCCGGCGTCACCCGCCTGCGGCTGAGCGTGACGGAAACGAACGGCCTCGACCATGCTCGAGTGATGGAGGTGCGCTGCCAATGACAACCTCGACCCGATCGATCGCTTATACCGTGGAACAAGGCGTCATTTGCAGCGCAAGCGGCATTCCCGAAGCGCCGCGCTGGTTTTCCGACAGCCGGCTGTCGTTCCAGCTCGACGAAGCCGGCGTGACCCGGGTCGGCTATTGCAGCCCGGCCCAAAGGTCGGGCAATCAGACGCTGTTTCTGCAGCGGCTGTGGGACGGCTTCCGCGTCTACATGCAACGGGATTTGCGCAACTACCGGCCGACGTACCGGAACACCCGCATCTGGCCGTTCGGAATCGAAGCGGAATGGGAGCTGTTTGACGTTGCGTTCCGGCTGCGAATCATGGCCGTGGAAGAACGAATCGTTATTCAACTCGTCACGCCGGACATCATTCCGGTTAACGTAAAGTGGAAATTGGAGTTTTACGAGCATTTCGCATTGGTGCCCAATGACGCGCACGATCCCCGCTTCGGCAGCCGCGGCGCGGTGAGGACATGGGAGGCCTGGACGTTCGACGAGCTTGCCAACGCGTTGTCCGGCGGCTTTCGCGAAACGCCGGCCGCATCCGCGGAGGCGCATCGCGAGACGTCCGGCGCGCACGAGGTGGACGACGCGGCCGGTTCCTTCGTCTCCCGACAGCATGTCGGCATTCGCGCGGACTTTCCGCTGGCGTTTTCGCGGACGACGGTCAATACGAAGTATACGCTGGCGAGCGCCGAACCGCTTCGTCCGAACGGCGAATACGCCTTCGTCGTTACCTTCGCGCAATCGCGCGAGGAAGCGGTTCGGCCGTGGGAGCCGGCGCCGGCGATAGAGCGGCAATTCGATCGTTACCGCCGCGTGGCGGACGCCATGCCCGTGCTCGACAGTCCGTATCCGGCGCTGAACGACTACTTCGCGCTGCTGCCGATGTACCATGAATCGTGCAAGGTGACCGACAGGCCGGGCGCCATCAAGGCGAAAAACATGGAATACTGGGTATGGGGCTGGGACGGGCTGACGAGCAACCACGCGACGATGTACTGGGGCGACGCCGGCTTCGTCGCCGACATGCTGCGGTTCTACGAAGAAACCGCCGACCCTCGGCTCGGCATCGCCCATGCCTATCGGCACGATATGCGGCCAATCAGCGCCAGCGCCCTGCCGGCGCAGGGCATGTATATTTCGCTGCTGCTGCAATATTACGCCATGACCGGCGATCTGGAGCAGGTGAGGCGGCGGTATCCGTTCGCCCGCACCGTGTTCGGTCGCATTGCGGCGCTGGAGGCCGGCGGCACCGGATTGTGCGAGGGCACCTCGCTGTTTCCCGATTTTCCCGGATTCATGCGCGAGACCGGGCGCGATCTCAGCGGCATGAACAATACGATGTTCTATGCGGCGGCGCGGGCGATGGAGCAGCTCGCGGCCCTTCTCGAGGACGTGGAAACGGCGGCCGGGGCGGAAGCGATCTTCAGGCGGTTCGAGGAGCATTTTATTCCGCTGTTTTTTGACGAAGCGCGAGGGTTTCCCGTCAGCTCTGTCGATGCGGTCACGCTGCAGCGCCGGGATTCGTTCAACGCCAACGCGGTCAAGTGGGACAACAACTACTGCCGCGAGCTGCTTGCCGATGTGCACGAACGCTGTCTCTCTTTCTTGGAGGAGCACGCGGTCACGCCGTCGGGGCTGCGCGAAATTCCGCTCTGGAGCGGCGCATTCGACGCCGACGCGAACCAGCTGCACTGCTGGTGGCCGGTGACCGGCGAATATTACATGCGGCTCATCAACGCCATGAATCGCAGCGACCGGATCGCGCAGTGGATCGGCTGGGTGGGCTACTGGTCGCGGCATCTGACATGCCCCGAGGGTATTCCGCTGTATACGGAGTCGGCCGAGCCCGAGCTTGACCGCTGGAATTCGCTGCGCGGCGCCTGGCAGGCGTACAGCATGCGCGGCTGGTACCAGGCCGCCGTTCACGGCGTCGTCGGCGTCGATGCGGAGGTCGGCGGCTTGCATGTCTATCCTTACGCCGGAGAACCGTTGACGCTGCGCAACCTGCATTACCGGGGCAAGAAGCTGACGATTGAAATGAAAGGCTCCGGCCGTTTTGTCGCTTCGATTGAAATCGCCGGACGAACGGTCATCGGCACGAACAAGGTGCCCGACGATTTGATTGCGGAGGCGGAAGGCGAAGCGGTCGCGATTCGCGTCAACCGGACCGGAGTCAATCCGCATCCGCTGCATATCATCCATGGCTACGGCTTCCGGCTGATCGACTTTTCGTACGGAGCGGATGGCATTTCGGCGCAGGCGGAAGGAGCCGGAACCGTCCGGCTGACAATCGGCTCGCCGCGGCGGCCGGTCGTTCATGTCGACGGCAAGCCGGTCGACGCCTCATACGACGAACATAACCAAACGGCCATGGTGGAAATGAAGTGCATACCCGGCATCAAGAAAGCAATCCGCATCGGGACGAAATTATCCACTTCATGATCGGCCGAGAAGTCCGTCGGCGGCAGCCGGCGGAGGCATGCGGAGGGAGAGCCATGCATTTCGAGCGGGTCCAGCTGGAGCGGGAATATCGGTTCGAGTCGAACCGGGAGGAGGCGATCGGTCGCGAGCTTAGCATGCACGACGTGCTGGAAATCAGCGTGCTGAAGGAGCGGGAATGTTTGTTCCGCACCTCGGCATGCGACTATTCCGGCAAGCCGGGCGACGTGTGCATTTTCCGCCCGTTCGAGCCGCACGCGAACGTAGCGAAGCAGGCCGGCACGCCTTGCTCGTGGACGAAGGTGCTGTTCGCGCCGTCGATCGCCCGCACGATCCCGGGCGGGAGCAGGCTGCTGGCGCCGTTCTACGCCGCGGATCTCGTTTCTCCGCTAATCCCGGCGGAAACGCCTCATGCCGCCGCCATTCAGTACCACGCCGAAGAGGCGGTCAAGGAGGAACGGGCGCGGCAGGCAGGCTGGCAGACGGGGGCGTGGATGCATCTGGTCGCCATTCTGCTGCACGTGCACCGCTATTTCGAAACCGTGCCAAGCGGCGGCGGACGGAACGTCGAGTACAGCGACTGCAGTGTGACTGCCGCCGTGGAGCATGTGCTGGGCCATTACACGGAACCGATCGACATGGAGGCGCTGATTGCCGGGTCGGGACACGGGAAGACGAAGTTTTATCGCCTGTTCAAGCAGGCGACGGGGCTGTCGCCCAACATGTTTCTCAATCGGCTGCGCTTGCAGCATGCGCTCGTTCTGCTGGCCAGGCCCGATTGTTCGATTACGGAAATCGCTTTCGAATGCGGCTTTCAGTCGCTCAGCTATTTCAACAAGCAGTTCAAGAAACAGATCGGCATTGCTCCCGGCGAACGGCGGCAGCAGCTGCTCGGCGCGGGCGCCTCCGGCCGCTTGCTGTCCGTGTAGCCGCGGCAGCGTGCGGAGAAGCCGGGGAAGGCAGCGGGTATCCGCTTGCTTTCTCCGGCTTTGTTGCGGTGCGCCTGGCTGCAGCGCGTGAGATTGCCGGCTTTCGTACACCGTCCGTTTTACCGCGACAGCATCTGGCGCATGTCCACGCGTTTGCCCGATGCCGCGATCCGGCACGTGTCCGAGGCTATCTGCAGCGCCAGCGCGCGCCGCGGCTTGTCGGTAAGGTTCTTCTTGCTGTGATGCAGCGTGTCGCGGAAGAAGAATACCGCATCGCCCGGCGCCATCGGCTGGCAAGGGATGCCGTTGGCCGGTTCGGCGGCCTTGCGGTGCGGGTTGTTTTCGTCGAACAGATTCGGCTGCCGTCCGAGCCGGTGCGACTCCGGCGCAATCCACAGGCCGGCGTTTTCCTGCGTAATAAAATCGAGCGCAATAAACACATTCATGATATGCCCGAGCACGTGAGTATACATGTTGTCCTGGTGCCATTCGAGGCCGCTGCCGTAAGGTGCGACAATCGCATGCATGCCGACCCATAGCCGCACTTTGCCGCCGAGCGCCCGCTCGAACACGCCGACCATCGCCGGATCGCGCAGCAAACGGGCGGTTTCCGGCATCTCGGCTTCATGCTTGTCGAAATGCGAGAAGGACCGCGCCTTCCATTCCGCCCCCTCCTGAATCGCGCTCACGTACGGCGCGCTTTCGGCGTTCAAACGGTCGACCGCATCCCGGGTAAGCAATCCGGGTGCATAAAAGTACCCGTCCCGGTAAAAGCCTTCGACGGTTTCCTCCGCAAGCGTAAAGTCGGGCGACACAACAGCGTTCGACATCTTGTTTTCCTCCCTTTTTCGGAGCGGACCGGCCGTCCGGCCGCCGTCCTTGTTTTCTGTCGTCGTCCTCATTGTAGTGCCTTCGCTTCGCCCGCGCCGCTCCATTTCGGCATGATCGCTGGTACTTTTGTTCACATAAGGCTCATCGCAAATTAATCCCCTTTTAAGGTCCCGATCCTTCCGTTCGTTTACAATCAAGGAACCAATGTGAAAATATTCGGAAAATGTCGGCGGAAGAAAGGATTTTGCCAGCCGGTGTCGAAATCATATAGTCTGCCTTGAGCTTTTTGACGACTCTCCTATGCGCAGCACGGACTATAGCATCTTGGGCAAGACAACTTTTTAACGGATGTGATCGCGTGATCGAAATGCAAGATGTATGGAAGACGTACCCCGACGGCACGCACGCCATTCGGGGCATCAACCTGAAGGTGGACCGCAATGAATTCGTGTACGTCGTCGGGCCTTCCGGCGCCGGCAAATCGACGTTCATGAAGATGATCTATAGAGAAGAGAAACCGACGAAGGGGCAGATCTACGTCAGCGGCTTCAACCTCGGCAAGCTCAAGCAGCGGAAAATTCCGTATTTGCGCCGCAGCATCGGCGTTATTTTCCAGGATTTTCGCCTGTTGCCGAAGCTGACGGTGTTCGAGAACGTCGCGTTCGCCCTTGAGGTAATCGAAACGCCGAAGAAGCTGATCAAGAAGCGGTCGATGGAGGTGCTCGAGCTCGTCCACCTCAAGGAGAAGGCGAACTCGCTGCCGACCCAGCTGTCCGGCGGCGAACAGCAGCGCGTCGCCATCGCGCGCGCGATTGTCAACAGCCCGAGCGTCATCATCGCCGACGAGCCGACCGGCAACCTCGATCCGGACACCTCCTGGGGCATTATGAAGCTGCTGGAGGAGATCAACTATCGCGGCACGACGATCATCATGGCGACCCATAACAAGGAAATCGTGAACACCCTCCGCAAACGCGTCATTGCCATCGAGAAGGGCCTTATCGCCCGCGACGAAGCGAGGGGAGAGTACGGCTATGAAAATTAGCACGATGGGCCGTCACATCGCCGAAGGCGGCAAAAGCCTCGTCCGCAACGGCTGGATGACGTTCGCTTCCGTCAGTTCCATCGCCATTTCGCTATTCATCCTCGGTGTCTTTGTCGTTGTTGCCGTTAATGTCGATTATTTCGCCAAGCAGATCGAAAACCAGGTGGAGATCCGCGTCTTCCTCGACGTGAACACCCCGCAAGCTACGATCGATTCGCTGCAGCAAACGATGACCGAAATGCCCGAGGTCGGCAAGGTCACGTTCGTGTCGAAGGCCGAAGGACTGCAAATCATGCGCGAGCGCATGGGCGACAGCGGCCGCCCTTTGCTGGAGGGGCTGGACGGGGAGAACAACCCGCTGAACGACTCGTTTAATGTCGAAGTGCGCGAACCGCGGCAAGTCGCCGAAGCAGCGGCCGCCATCGCCGCAATCAAGACCGGAAGCAATCCCGAGCCGATCATCAAGGTCGACTACGGCAAAGGCACGGTCGAAACGCTGTTCACCGTCACGCGCTACGTCCGTTACATCGGCATCGCGCTCGTTCTTTGTCTGGGCTTGACGGCGATGTTCCTTATTTCGAATACGATCAAGCTGACGATTATGGCGCGCAACCGCGAGATCCGGATCATGAAGCTGGTCGGCGCGACCAACAGCTTCATTCGCTGGCCGTTTTTTATCGAAGGGGCGCTGCTCGGGTTCGTCGGCTCGCTCATCCCTGTTATTCTGCTCACCTACGGTTACTGGGAACTGATGAGCGTCTCCGATCTGGAATTCAGCTATTTCATGGAGCTGAAGCCGTTCGAGGAGCTTAGCTATCCGCTCGGCGGCATGCTGCTGCTGCTCGGCGTGCTGATCGGCGTCTGGGGAAGCACGCTGTCGGTGCGCAAGTTTCTGAAAGTGTAGTTGCGACCAAGGGCGTTACGGCGCCCGTTTTATTACCAGGAGGGTATGCCTGTGAAAAAAACGCTATTGCCGCTGTTTGTCGCCCTTGCGCTGATCGGTTCCGTCGCGCTGCCGGATCGCGGTATGGCCCGGTCCAGCGTGGAAATACAGAAGCAGATCGACGCAACGAAGAAGAAGGAAGCGGAAAACGCGAAGAAGCAGCAGGAAGCGGATCAGCTGGCGGCTTCGCTCAAGAAGCAGCAGGAGCAGGAAGCGACGAACCTGGACGCGCTGCGCGCCGATATGAAGGTGCAAGGCGACAAGGTGAACGACCTGAACACGCAAATTATCGGCGTTAATCAGACGCTGGTAGCCACGGGCCAGCAGCTCGACGAGGCGGAGGATCGCGTCGACTCGCGCGACAAGCTGCTCAAGTCGCGGGTAAGGCTCATGTATATGAACGGTTCGGTTTCGTATCTGGACGTAATCCTGAGCGCGAAGAGCTTCGCCGATTTTATCGATCGGTTCACCCAGCTCGGCACGATCGTCGGCTCGGACAAGACGATTCTTGAAGCGAACAAGCAGGACCGCGATCTGATCGTGGTGAAGAAGGCGGAAGTAGAGAAGCAGCTGGCGCAGCTGCAGACGCTGTACGCCCAGGCGCAGGAAGCGCAGGCGACGCTGCAGGCGCAGGAGAAACGCAAGCAGGTGCTGATCGCGAGCCTGGACAAGCAGGTCAAGACCGAAGAGAGCATCAGCGACGAAGCTGAAGCGCAGATCGTGGCGCTCGCCAAGCAGCGGCAGGCGCTCAATGACGAGATGAAGGCGGCCCAGGCGGCCGAGAACAGGGCGAAGGCAGCCGCCCAGGCTGCCCAGACGCCGGCGTTCAAGGGCGGCAAGTTCGGCTGGCCGCTGGCGATCAACGGGATCATCAGCGACCCGTACGGCTACCGGATCGACCCGATCGCCAAAGTGCGCAAGCTGCATAAGGGCGTCGACATCGCCGCTCCGAACGGAACGGCCATTCTTGCCGCGGAGGCGGGCACGGTGCTGATCGCTTCGTGGACGAACGGCTACGGCAATACGGTCGTCCTCGATCATGGGGGCGGCTATTGGACCTGGTACGGCCACATCCGCGAGAACGGCATCAAGGTAGACGAAGGCGATACGGTGAAGAAGGGGCAGAAGATCGCCGAAGTCGGCTCGACCGGCGATTCGACCGGCAATCACCTGCATTTTGAAGTGCGCATCAACGGCGAGGCGACCGATCCGATGCCGTACCTGGGCGCCAAATAAACGGCTTGGCATATTCCGCCAATCGGCATCGTATACTAAACGTGACTCGGACCGGCCGCCGGACAAGCGGCCGTTTCCAATGTCCCGGAGCAAGCTACGCCACAATGGGAACGGATGGTGGAGGGAACGATGGTGTTTCGCGGGCGCACCGTGCTGGCTTTTGTGCTGCTGGCGGTTTTTGCCACGGCGGTTTTGACGTTGACGCTCGTCGATCCGGCGATGCTCGCCAGGCCAAGCGGCAACGCCGCCGGCGCGGCATCCTCGGGGTCGCTCTCGGCCAAGGAACTGGCCAAGCTGAGCACGGCGTATGAACTCATCCGGACGAAGTACTACACGCAGATCGACAAGGACAAAGTGCTCGACGGAGCGATCAACGGCATGATCGGCGCGCTGGACGATCCGTTCTCGTTGTATATGGACGCGAAGGAAGCGAAGCAGTTCGACCAGTCCGTCACCTCGTCGTTCGAAGGCATCGGCGCGGAGGTGGCGCAGGAGGACGGGAACATCACGATCGTATCGGCGATCAAGGGCACTCCTTCCGAGAAGGCGGGGCTTCATGCCGGCGACATTATCGTGTCGGTCAACGAGGAGAAACTGGACGGCTTGACGCTCACCCAGGCGGTAGCCAAAATCCGCGGACCGAAAGGAACGCAAGCGAAGCTTGGCATCCTGCGCGGCGGTGCAACGGAGCCGATCGAAATTATCGTCGTGCGCGACGAAATTCCGGTCGAGACGGTTTATGCCGAGATGCTGGACGGCCAGATCGGCAAGCTGGAAATCCGCCAGTTTTCCTATTCGACGGCCGATCGGGTGAAGGAGGAGTTGGGCAAGCTGGAGGCGCAAGGGATGAAAGGGCTGATTCTCGACGTTCGCAACGATCCGGGAGGCATCCTGCCCGTTGTGGTCGATATTATCCAGCCTTTCGTCGCCAAAGGCAAACCGATCGTGCAGATCGAAGACCGGCAAGGCAACCGCAAGGCGACCCTGTCGGAGAATCCCGGAGATACGAAGAAATATCCTGTGGCCGTATTGATTAACGGCGGCAGCGCCAGCGCATCGGAAATTCTCGCCGGCGCGTTTCAGGAGGCGGTCCCCGGCAGCAAGCTGATCGGGGAGAAAACGTACGGCAAAGGCACGGTGCAGACGACGTTCGCGGAAGAAATGGGCGACGGCAGCAACTTGAAGATCACGATTTACAAGTGGCTGACGCCGAACGGCAACTGGATTCACCAGAAGGGCATCGAACCGGACCTCAAGGTCGAGCTTCCCGCCTATTTCAAGGCGGCGCCGTTCAGCCGCAAGGCGACGCTGAAAGCGGACATGACCGGCGACGACGTCAGGAGCCTGCAGCTGATGCTGAATGGCCTCGGCTTGCCGACGGACCGGACGGACGGCTACTTCAGCGAGAAGACGGCCACCGCGGTCAAAGCGTTCCAGCGGCTGCAGGAGCTGCCGATGACCGGGGAAGTTGACACGGCGACGATGGATAAGCTGGAGAAGGCGATCGTCGCGCAAATCCGCGAGCCGAAAAACGATACGCAGCTGAAAGCGGCCGTATCTTACTTGCAGGAAACGATAGCGAAGAAATAACGCAAAAAGCCAGCCGATTCGAGGCTGGTTTTTTGCTGACCTCCCTTAATCAAAGGAATGGCGGAATAGGCCACTTTTTATGGCCTATTTCGTCCAAAATGGGTAGTCGCCGCAAAATAGCCAGTGAATTCACTGGCTATTCGCGTAAATCTGCCCGGATTGAGGCTGTTTGGCCGAAATAACCAGTGTTTTCACTGGCTATTTTCGATGAAACCTTCAAAATGGGGCCAATAAGCCACTTTTTATGGCCTATTTGCCCCGAGCCAAGCCCGCCACCCCCAATGTTGTCAGGTTAAGAGTGTTATCCCATCAATTCAAGCTTATCCCGCCGGCTCAGACTGGTGCAGCAGTGAAGTATATGGGGAAAGGAGGGAGCTAGGCGGCGGTGGTTAACGGAAGAACGTGTTTGCTGGTTATCCCGTTGGCTCAAGGTGGCGTTGGGATGTATCGGGTTTGGAAGCGTTTATCTGAATGGTTTCACTGCATCGTAGGGGGCGCTTTTCTAGAGATGGGTACAAGTTCAAGTTGTTGATGCTTGAGATTGAGTCAAGGGGATAACGGGCAGAAAGGAAGTTACGGAGATCCCCCAATATGGCCGGGTTAAGAGCGCGGGTAGTACACATACTCTACATTCAGCGGAACCGGCGACGCCCGCATGATGAGGACCATGATGCTGCCGGCCGAAGTGGAACGGGAGGAGGAGATTCTGCGATAGCCCGCGATTACCAAATAAATACCGGTTGGCGCACGGCGGGCGAGGGAAGGAATCGTGCGGGCCGCGTCGAATGTACTAGAGAAGGTTGGCGAACCCGACCTTCTTTTTTTCGAATTCAAGACCATTTGGAAATATAGACGGTAAGGAGCTCAGTCGATGGCACTTGTCCAAGATTGGCTGGCGGAGGCGGGCTGGTCGCTGCTGCGTATGCTTGCGAATCCGTTTTATTACGTCGGCATCGTGTTCGTGGTGCTGCAATATCGGCGGGAAGTGGCGCTGGAGCGCAAGCTGCTGCACACGAGGCTGCATTCCATTATCGGCGAGACGTGGCGGACGGTACTATGGGGCTGGGCGGCGGGAATTGCCGCGTCGATCGCCATGGCGTTCGTCGGCGCCGCGGTGTCGTTCGAAGCGCTGCTGTGGCTGTGGGCGATCATGTTCGTGCTCGTCTGGCTGCGCATTCGTTTCCTGTGCCTGGCTTACGCGGTCGGCATCATCGGCGTGCTGCAGGCGGCGGCCGAACTGCTGCCGCAAGCGGCGCTGAACAGCGCAAGCGTGCTGCAGGATGCCGCCAACTCGCTGGCCGCGATCGAGTTGCCGCCGCTGCTTGCCCTGGTCGGGGCGCTGCACCTGGCGGAAGCGCTGCTGGTTCGGCTGCAGGGGCATCGCATGGCAACGCCGCTGTTCTTCGAAGGCAAGCGGGGGCGCGCGGTCGGCGGCTACAACTTGCTGGGCTTCTGGCCGGTGCCGCTGTTCCTGCTGGTGCCGCTGGAAGGCAGCGGGCTGACGCTGCCGTGGCAGCCGCTGCTGATGGACGGCGGCGCAACGCTCGGCTGGGGGCTCGTCGCTTTCCCGGTCGTGATCGGCTTCGCCGACCGCACGCAGTCGCTGCTGCCGCGGGCGAAGATGCGTCTGGTGGCGCTCCGGCTGTCGATCTATGCGCCGGTAGTGCTGCTGCTCGCCTATGCGGCGTATTATTGGTCGCTGCCGCTGCTGTCGCTGGCTGCGTCGGTGACGGTCATCGCGCTGCATGAAGCGCTGATCGCTTACGGCAGCCGCGAGGAAGAGCGGCGCAGCCCGCTGTATGTGCACGACGAGAGCGGCCTCAAGGTGCTCGCCGTGTTGCCGGGCAGCGCGGCGGAAGCGATGGGCATCGCTGTCGGCGAAACGATCAGCAAGGTAAACGGCGAGCGGGTGAGAAACAAGGAAGAGATGCATTTGGCGATGCGGCTCAATCCGGCGTTCTGCAAGCTGGAGGTCGTCAATTTGGCGGGGCATGTGAAATTCATCGGCAGCGCGGTGTTTGCGGACAAGCATCATCAACTTGGCATCTTGTTGTGCCCGGACGAGCAGGCGCCGTATTATGTGCCGGAGAAGCAGCAGGCGGTGCCGCTTCCCGCGCTGCTGGCGCGCCGCTGGTTCGGCGTCAGGCGGGGAGGACGCGGAGAATCGCATACGCATTCGGAAGAAGCGTGACGTGAGAAATACGAACAACAGCGGCCGGTCAGCGGCCGCTGTTTTGTTTCCACTCGCGATACCAGGCTTCGATTTGCGCCGGAGGCTTGGTGCCGAACTCGGTGTCGAGCATGTCGCACAGACTGGTATACTCCCGCACTACGGCGACCGAATCGTCCAACTTGTGATACGTCTCCATCAGTGCAAAATAAACCTGCTCCGCATGGGGCAGCAGCCGTTTCATTCGGCCGTACAGAGCCACCGCTTCGCTCAGCGCGCGGGTTTCGGTCAGAAACTTGCCGACCTGCATCGTATGGCCCAGCCATGCCCGGCGCAGCCGCTCGCGCTCCCCCTCCGCCCACAAATAATCGTATTCGGCCAAATAGTCGCCGCGGTACAAGTCGACCAGCGCCATATGCTGGGCAAGCGTATCCGCCGTCAGCGGCGGCGCCTGCTGCAGGCCGCGTTCCCACTCGTCCACGTCCAGCTTCAGACCGTTCAGGTGAAGCAGGTAACCTTTCTCGTGATTGCCGATCTGGATGTCGATGCCGCGTGCGGTCAACGTTTTGCGGATCTGGTAGATGGCGGTATACAGCTGTGTATAGCCGCGTTTCAAATCCGCTTCCGGCCAGAGCAGGTCCAGCAGCGCGTCCTTGCGCACCGGCTGCGTCCTCCGGTGAATCAGATACGCGAACAGCTCCTGCGATTTCGACGTGCGCCACGGGATCGATTCCGGTTCGGCAAAATCGATTTGCAAGCATTGGAAGCAGCGGATCAGGGTCGGCTTGTCCTCCGGAGTGTCTTCCTCGTCGGCCGCTTCCTTGCGGCTGGACAACCGGGCGATCGTGCGCACCAGCCGCTCGCTGTGCACCGGCTTGAGCACATAGTCGATGGCATTCAGCTCGAACGCCTTGACCGCAAATTCCTCGTAGGCGGTAACGAATACGATTTCCGTTCGCGGCAGCAGCTCCTGGATGCGCTCCGCCAGCTCCACGCCGTTCATCTCCGGCATGTCGATGTCGAGGAACACGACGTCCGGCTGAATGCCCGGAGCCGCTTCCAGAGCGCTCGCTCCGTCCTGAAATTTATCCGCGACCTCGATTCCTCCGATTTTCTGCAGCTGCCGCTCCAGATCGCGCAGCGCCAGCATTTCATCGTCCACTAGTATGGCTTTCAAACAATGTCACCTCATTCTCGTGAGCAGGAACGTTAATGGTGCGGTATCGTTTATCGTCAGGCGTGCAGGCAAGGTAGGATGCAGGGAGAGGTGCATGGTACGTCCGGTTGAAGCCCCTACTGACAATATCGGGTTAAACGCGTATTCAGTTAATAGGCGTTCCTGAGGTTATGGAAACTGAAATGAAACTTTACGAAAAGTGTCACAAGTTGCAAATGAATTCATTTTTTGTTCAGATTGTCAAGCTATGATAACGCAAGCCGAGACTCTAGCCTCTCTCCTGGTACCGGCCGATCGGGTCGGATCGACCTGGAAGGGGCTGTTTCATGCGGCATCGGGAACCCCGAAGTATCTTCATCCTTGTTCAACCGAAGGAAGTTCGATCTAGCTAGTTATACGCAAGGCGGCGCCAAATGTTGTAGGCTGTCGAATTTTACAACTACAGCAATCAATCGTTGTTCAGTTTTTGTTCATTATCCAGGACTATTATAGTAGGATAGGTATGGTTCGAAAGTGGTGGAAAATGTCGAATTTTGTTGTTTTTTTGGCTGATTTTCTACTAAAGCAATGTTTATCTGCCATATAACGTTCACGGGTGAAAGACAACCGTTTTCCGCTATGCCTTTACGAACGTGCTTCAGCCTTATCGTATAACGAATTGGGAGGATTTAACTCATGGGTTCAGCATTCGGTTCACGTTTCAGAGATCGGCAGAGAGTTTGGTCCGTAATATTGATTGTGGCTTTGATCTTCAGTACGCTGACCATTTTGCCGCGTTCAGCGAAGGCGACTAGCCCCACCCCTCACTTTATTGATATCGCCGGGCAGCTAATGGATTTTGGCAATCCGGCTGTGGTCAGTCCCGCGCCTTCGCCTTCTTCCAGCCGGACGATCCCCGCGGGAGTCGGGACTACCTTTTTGTACAAAAACGTCTACCAGGGAAATGATACTTCCGGTTCTGCCATTTCGATCGATGCATTGATCACAGTTACCGGCAAGACGGGAAACACGACGCTGTATGACTACGACCAGAAGACGACCGGTCCGGAATCCAGATTCAATCCGCAACTGACGACGAATGATTCTTCTGGAGGGTCGCTGACGTACAAGGTTGATTTCCTGCTTCACGATACTCAGACGCCTGTCTATCTAAAAAATTTTTATTTGACAGCCGTTGATATTGACTATGCAAGTTCGTCCAATCGGGAGTATGTGGAAATATCGGGCTATGCCAGTTACCAGATTTCCAGTCTGAACGAGTTGACAATCAGCAGTGATGCGGCATACCAAGGGCGAACCCGGTTTTTATCGATACAAGATGGGCTTGACGGCGTCAGCTTCGAGGACAGAGCATCTTTTATCGCTTATTATTCAGCCCCTATTTCGTCCTTGAGTTTTGTCATTGGTAGTACCGGTAAAAATAATACAAGTTCTACCGCCCGGCAATTTTCGCTTAATTTCGGTGCGCCCGGCGGTGTGTTTACGACTCCGGTCAGCGTCCCCAATCCGATATCTCCGACGATTACCGTCGCGATTGACGACGGCGGGGACGGGATTTTGTCCGCGCCGCAAAATTTGACGCAGGTGACGATTTCCGGAACGACTACCGCACAAGTCGGGCAAACCGTTAATCTGACGCTGACGAGCTCGACGAATGTGGTGACTGTGCTGCAAGCGCCTGTCCTGTCCGGTGGTACTTACTCCGTTTCGGCGAATCTGTCGGGTTTTGCGGATGGCACGATCTCGGTCAATGCGGATGTCGTCGATACGGCCGGTAACCCGGCTACCACGGCTAACGATACGACCGTCAAGGATACGACGGCGCCAACCGCCAATGCCCAGTCCGTTGTTACGGATAAAAATACGGCCAAGTCGATCACGTTAAGCGGCTCGGACGCGCTGACGGCGGCAGGTGATTTGTTGTATCAATTGTCGAGTTTGACTACCGCGCAAGGCGGTACGCTTGTACAGAGCGGCACCGGCAGCGGTGTGACCTATACTCCGGCGACGGGGTATACCGGTTCAGATAGCTTTACGTTTACGGTGAAGGACAAGGCCGGTCTGGAAAGCGCTCAGGCTACGGTGAGTATTACCGTAAACGCACCGCCAGTGGTGTCGAACATCGACAAGAACGGCACCGAGGACACGGACGTTATGTTCAAAGCAGACGACTTTACGGTCAAGTTTACGGATGTGGACAGCGATTCGCTGAACAAAGTGAAGATTACGTCGCTGCCGGCGCACGGCACGTTGAAGCTGGGCGGCGTCACTGTTACAGTGTATCAGGAGATCGATGCGTCGGCGCTTGGCAACCTGAAGTTCACACCGGACCCGAACTGGAACGGTGAGACAACGTTCCACTGGAATGGCAAGGACGGCGCCCTCTATGCGGAACTCGATGCGAAGGTGACAATCGAGATCGCGGCAGAGAACGACAAGCCGGTAGTAGCGAACATCGATAAGGATGGCACCGAGGACACGGACGTTATGTTCACAGCAGACGACTTTACGGTCAAGTTTACGGATGTGGACAACGACTCGCTGAGCAAAGTGAAGATTACGTCGCTGCCGGCGCACGGCACGTTGAAGCTGGGCGGCGTCACTGTTACAGTGTATCAGGAGATCGATGCGTCGGCGCTTGGCAACCTGAAGTTCACGCCGGACCCGAACTGGAACGGTGAGACAACGTTCCACTGGAATGGCAAGGACGGCGCCCTCTATGCGGAACTCGATGCGAAGGTGACGATCGAGATCGCGGCAGAGAACGACAAGCCGGTAGTAGCGAACATCGATAAGGATGGCACCGAGGACACGGACGTTATGTTCACAGCAGACGACTTTACGGTCAAGTTTACGGATGTGGACAACGACTCGCTGAGCAAAGTGAAGATTACGTCGCTGCCGGCGCACGGCACGTTGAAGCTGGGCGGCGTCACTGTTACAGTGTATCAGGAGATCGATGCGTCGGCGCTTGGCAACCTGAAGTTCACGCCGGACCCGAACTGGAACGGTGAGACAACGTTCCACTGGAATGGCAAGGACGGCTCCCTCTATGCGGAACTCGATGCGAAGGTGACGATCGAGATCGCGGCGGTGAACGACAAGCCGATAGTTGCCGACATCGCCAAGAGCGGCGATGGCACACCAATCGCGTTTAGCGCAACGGATTTTGAAAACAAGTTTACGGACCTCGACGGCGATGAGCTGAGCAGGGTAAAAGTCATGTCATTGCCGGAACACGGTACGCTCAAGCTTAACGGCGTCGCCGTTACGGTGTATCAGGAAATCAACACAGTAGCGCTGAGCGGAATGACGTTCGAGCCGAATGCGGACTGGAATGGCACGACAAGCTTCGCTTGGAACGGGAACGACGGAGTAGATTATGCTGCAGTGGATGCCAACGTCATCCTTACGGTAGAGCAGTTGGAAGGTTGGGCCGGAAGCCGCGGCTACGAAGTCGTGTCGCCAATATGGGTGGCGGCGCCTGGCAAGCCGTTGAAGCTGTCCGCCTTTGCGCCGGCAGCAGTAGGGAAAGTCAGCGCAACATTTGACTTTGAGGGCGGCAGCACGGCGGTGGAACTGTCGCCTGTGGGTGCCGTGAACAACGGTACGCAGCGTTGGGAGGCTACTACGTATAGTTTGCCTTATACTGTGACAACCGGCGTTTATCAGGCGCAGTTTGCCACGTATATTGAAACATCTCCCGGGACATGGACGCCTGCGCTTGCAGAACCGGCAGCCAAGCTTACGAACAACAAGTTTAAAGTCATTGCCCGTATCGCAGTGACAGGCAACGTATACGACTATACGAACGGGCCGAGCGCACCGATCGCCAATGTGAAGGTTTCGCTGTACGATCCGACCGGCACTGTCAAGGTCGCGGAAACGACAACCGATGCGAACGGGAACTACAACTTCCCTAGCGTTGCCACCGAACAATATTTAATTGTGGTGGAGAAGACGGGCTATGGAACACAGAAGCGGATTGTCAACACGCTTCCGACCGACCCGGATGCGACGGTGATCAGGCAAGATTTTGCGCTGGTAGAGTATAATTTGCAATTGACGGCCAATCCGAGCTCAATCGTTGGCGACGGCAACTCCAAATCGTTGCTGAAAGCGGTGCTGCGCAACGGCAGCGGCGTCGAGCTGGCGAATGTGCCCGTGACATTCACGGCGAGCGTCGGCACTTTCGAGAAGCTGGCGGGGGACATTTCTTCCCCATTGCCGAATACAGTGATTACGAATGCGTTTGGAGAAGCGTACATTTATTATAAATCGGCCGCGATCGAAGGCGTCATTTCGCAACAAATTCCCGTTACGGCGACGGCGGACGATCCGGCCAGAAGCTTGTACGCACAGGAGCAGATCATCGTTACTTTCGAGCCGACGTCGATCAAAGGCGTCATTAAACAGAATGGCGTGACACAGGCTGGCGTAACGGTAAAAATTGTCGAAGACTTCAATCATGACGGTATCATCGATTTCGCCGCGGAAGCGGTGACCGACGAAAATGGCAACTATACGATCGCGGTGCCGAAGGGCAACCAGGATTACAAGCTGCAAGTAACGAAACCGGTAGTGATCGACGGCGTGGAAAAATCGGTTACGTTCGTGCAAAATGCGCCAGTCGGAAATGTTACCGGAACGGGAGTCAACTACGATTCCAATCAGGCGGTAACGGGCGTTATCGCGTTGAAACCTCCGGCAGGCCAGTCGCAAGTAATCGACAATAACAACCAGATGAAAAATGCGGTGAAGGTGTATTTGAAAGATAAAGCCACCGGCACTTACGTAGGCGGCAACGCGACACCGACCGCATTTACCTTGGATAATGGCGTGTTTAACGCCGAAATCCCGGCCGGCGATTACGAACTGGAAGTCCGGTTCGTCGTTCCGAATGCGGCAGATCCGACCAATCATGCGCTGGACAAGGAAATTATCATTAATGCGCTTGACGCGGCGGGCACGCTTCCGGTCGTGACGGTAACGGCAACCGGCGAACTGAACATCGTTTCCGAACTGATCGACCCGTACGGCGATATCACCGACGCGACAACGAACGCGCCGATCGACGGCGCAACCGTCACGCTATATTATGCCAGCACGAGCGATCCTGCCTATCCCGGCAATGTCGGTAAAGAGGGGCAGCAAGTGTGGCTGCCGGCGATCGTCGGCTTTGATCCGAACGATAACGCCAACCCGCAAACAAGCAAAAACGGCGGGAAATACGCCTACATGGTGTATCCGACAACGCAGTATGTCATCCGTGTCACCAAGGACGGATATGAGCCGTACACGAGTCCGACCATTTCCGTCGATTACGCCATTGTACGGCACGATATCAAAATGACGCCGGTTCCGCCAGCTACAGGCGGCGGAGCTCCGGCTCCGGTTGTGACGCCAACGCCGACGCCGACAACAACAACGCCAACGCCGGAGCCAAAGGTCGACGCGGATGTAGCGGTCAACATTACTACGGCGCGCAGTTCCTATGAAGAGGGAAGCTTGGTGCCGCTGAAGATCGACTACGTCAACATCAGCGACAAACCGCTGTCGGCGGGAATGCTGACGGTGACGCTGCCGCAAGGCGTGACGATCGTCGATCCTGACGGCGGCACAGTCGACGGCAATAAAATTGCCTGGGGCATCGTCGATTTGGCGGCGGGCGGCGAAGGCAGCCGGTTTATTAAAGTGAAGTTCCCGGCGTCGAAGGCAGCGGAACAAACCGTAGATGTCGAAACATCGATGGCCGTATCCGGCGTGATGGCCAACAAGGCCAACGCCAGGTCCTCGCTCAAGCTGCTGTTGTTCTCGAATCGTTACGGCACAGTGGAGCATACGCGTTATATCCTCGGCTATCCGGACGGCGAGTTCAAGCCGCAGCGCTCGCTCAGCCGAGCGGAGCTGGCCGCGATCGTGGCGCGATTGATCAATGGCGGGAACACGGACAAGAAGGCAGCGTACAGCGATGTTCCTGCATCGCATTGGGCCAGCGGCTATATCCGGATTGCTACGGATGCCGGCATCTTTACCGGCTTTACGGATGGTACGTTCCATCCGGACGTACCGGTGACGCGCGAAGAATTGGCAACCGTTATGACGCGTTATCTGAAGCTGGACACGCCGCAATCGATCGACCAACATTTCGCTGACGCGAGCGACCGCTGGTCGACGACGGCGATCGAAGCGTTGTACCGCAACGGTCTTGTCCAAGGGTATCCGGACGGCACGTTCCAACCGGCGGGCAGCATCATCCGGCTGGAAGCCGTGACGCTGATTAACCGGATGTTGTTCCGCGGCCCGCTGACCAGTGTGGAGCCGTCCTTCCCGGATGTGCCGAAGGACAATTGGGGCTTCGGCCACGTCGAAGAGGCAAGTCAATCGCACGACGCAACGCGGCGGGAAGACGGCAGCGAAGTGTTCGTGCAGCATGTGAACGACAACGTGCAATAAAGATAAGGAATGCGAAACGCGGTTGCCCGATAGGGGTGGCCGCGTTTTTCGGCTGTATAAGAATTTTCTGGTAATGGAGATACAATCTATTTTATATGGTCTTTTTGCGCCGAAAAGAGGGGAGTGTGGGGAAATAACCAGCGATTTCACTGCTGGCTATTTCGGGGAAAAGTCGGGAAAAGTCCTGACGGCCGCAAAGCCACGTTTGCACCGGGTCATCGCAGCGAAAATAACCACACTAAAACAAACCAATTTTCACAACAACTCATCACCACCACCAACCCAACTCCCCCGATATAGACTTCCCCCGAAGCTTTTTTTATACTTTCGTTAGATTTGCTTTACGCGGGGGTTAGAATCGCTTGCTACGATAAAGAGGGCGCAAGCCTGATGACATAGGCAAGGAGGAACATCCATGTCGATCCGCAAAAAGCTGGTGCTGTCCTACATCGCGATGATTGTGATTCCGCTGGTGTTGTTCGGCTGCTCGATCGCGCTGTTCATTTCGCTTTCCGGAGGAGGCTTCACCGACGGGCGGCACACTGGCGGCTCCTGGTCGTCGCAAGACGGGCCGCCGTGGGCCGTGCGCGGCGGCAGCGCCGCGGCGGGCGACGAGCGCTTCGCCGCATTGGCCGAGCAAGCGAAAGCCGACCCCGCCAAGCTGGACAGCGGCGATTGGCAGCGGGAAGCGGACCGGCAGCTGGCGGAGAACGACGCGCTGCTTGTTGTCGCGAAGCAAGGAAAGGCGCTGTATATGTCGCCGGAGTTGCAACAGGTTCAGGGCGGCGTGGCGGACATGCTGGCGCAGCAGCCGCAGGACGGCGCGGCTTCCGCTTCCGCGACTTCCATCGAGCTGGGCGGCCGCATGTATGCGGTGGACAGCGTGAACGTCTCTTTCGCCGACCGAACCGCCGGCGCGATCTACCGGCTCGCCGAAACGAACGACGCCAGCCGCTTCTTCCACCGCTTCATCCCGTTTATGCTGCTGACGCTGCTGGCCGTGCTGGCGCTGACTAACGGGCTGCTCACGTACGCCGTTTCGCGAAGCATCATCCGGCCGCTGCAGGCGCTGCAGCGCGCCGCCGGACAGATCAAGGAAGGCAACCTCGACCAGGCCGTGCGGCTCGGGCGCAAGGATGAAATCGGCGCGCTCGGCGATGCGTTCGAGGAGATGCGCGGGAGGTTACAGGAATCGGTCCGCCTGCGGGACCAATACGAAACGAACCGCAAGGAGCTGCTGGCGAACGTTTCCCACGACCTGAAGACGCCGATCATGGCGATCAAAGGCTGTGTCGAAGGCATTCGTGACGGCGTGGCCGACACCGAGGAAAAACGGGAACGCTATCTGGCGATGATCGCCTCGAAAGCGGACGAGATGGACCGGCAAATCGACGAGTTGTTCCTGTTCTCGAAGCTCGATCTGCGGCGGTTGCCGTTTACGTTCGCCAAGGTCGATCTGGTCCGGTACCTGCGTGATTATACGGAGGAACTGGAGCTTGACGCGTCGCGCCGCGGCGTAACGGTCGCGTTCGAGAACGCTGCGCCGGGCGGCGAGGAGGGAGCGCTGCTCGTCAACGCCGACGGCGAGAAGCTGCAACGCGCGCTGGCGAACGTCGCGGCCAACAGCCTGAAGTATATGCATCGGGCGGACGGGCGGATCACGGTTCGGCTCGAGGAACGAGGCGGCGAGGCGATCGTTTCGATCCGCGACAACGGCCCGGGCATCGAGCAGGCGGCGCTGCCGCATATTTTTGAGCGGTTCTACCGCGCGGAGCAGTCGCGCAATACGCAAACCGGAGGCAGCGGTCTCGGGCTGGCGATCGTGCGCCAGATCGTCGCGGAGCACGGCGGGCGCGTATGGGCGGAGAGCGAGCAAGGAGCGGGAACGACGATTTATGTGGCGCTGCCCACAGCGGCGGCCGAGGAGGAGACGGTGTGAAGCGCATTCTGATTATTGAGGACGAATCGGTCATTGCCGAGGTGGAGCGGGACTATTTGACCGCCCATGGCTTCGCCGCGGATATCGCCGCGACCGGCGACGAAGGGCTGCGCCTTGCACTGGCGGGCGGCTACGATCTGATCGTGCTCGATCTGATGCTGCCGCACACCGACGGGTTCGAAATATGCCGGCAAGTGCGTGCCGTCTCCGACATTCCGGTGCTGATGGTGTCGGCGCGCAAGGAGGACGTGGACAAAATTCGCGGCCTTGGCCTCGGCGCCGACGATTACATCGTCAAGCCGTTCAGCCTGGGCGAGCTCGTCGCGCGGGTGAAAGCGCACATGGCCCGCTACGACCGGCTCGTCCATCGCGCCAGCGCCGGCGGCGGAAACGCGGCGGGAGAAACGGCTGGCGCCGACAAGGACAAGGACGAGCTGCGCGTGCAAGGCATCCGCATCGACAAGCTGGCCCGGCGCGTCTACATCAACGAGAAGGAAGCGGCGCTGACGGCCAAGGAGTACGAGCTGCTGCTGTTTCTGGCGCTGCACCCGAATCGCGTGTTCAGCAAAGAAGAGCTGTTCGAGCGGGTCTGGGGGCTCGACTCGCTCGGCGAGCTGCCGACCGTAACGGTGCACATCAGCCGGCTGCGGGAAAAAATCGAACGCGATCCCGCCAAGCCGCGCTATATCGAAACGATTTGGGGAGTCGGCTACCGTATGAACGGGTAAACGGATGAACGTGAACGGACTACGGAACGGCGGGAGGAGGGCGCGAATGAAACCGATCTCGATGGGCGGCCGAAAGCTGCTGCTGACGCTGCATATCATCTTTTCCGCGATTATGCTGGGCGGTTCGGTCGCCTTCTTCATCTTCAGTCTCGTGGCGGCGTCGACACACGACATGTCGATCCTGGAAGCGTGTTATCGCGCGATGCACCTGTTGTCGGACACGTCCATGCGCGCATCGACGATCGGCACGGTCATCACCGGCGTGCTGCTGTCGGTATGGACGCATTGGGGGCTGTTCCGCTATTACTGGATCATCGCCAAGGAGCTGCTGACGCTCGTGACGATCGCCACCGGTCTTTACGGCATGTACGTCTGGAGCTTGCGCGGCTTGACGATGATGCATGATGGCGTCGGGTTGGTCACCGGCACACCTTTTGAAACGAATCGGCTGTATCTGATGACCGGCATTGTGATCCAACTCGTTTCGCTGGTGGCGATGATGGCGCTGTCGGTATATAAACCGTGGGGAAAACGGAAAGCTGCGGTCTCGGCCAAATAAGGAGGGGTTGTCATGAGGGTTCCCGTTGTGCGATTCGTATTTGCGCTGCTGGCGTTGGTGTTCGCCGCGGCGATCGTCGTGCAGGTGTTTCTGGCGGGCATGGCGCTGTTCGTCCATGTCGGCGATTGGAGTTTGCACCGCAGCTTCATCAACTATTTTGAATATGTCCCGATTCTCATGTTCATTCTTGCCTTCCCGGGGCGCATTCGCGGGTTGATGCGCTGGCTCGGCTTGGTGCTGTTCGTGCTTTGCTCGCTGCAGCATATTACCGTTCAGTTGCTGGCGGACGTGTGGGTGCTCGGCGCGCTGCATCCGATCATCGCGATGCTGCTGTTCATGTTCTCCGCCTACGGCGTCCGGCAATCGTGGCGCTGGCTCTTGCTGCGGCAGGATTCCGGAACGATCGCCGCATAGAGTTCGAAAGCGCAAGACAGGGCTATCGCTTGCAGATGTGCTGCAATGCGATAGCCTTTGGCGGCATCCTATTTGGCGGCAAAAGCTTGCAAGATTTCATTGCCTTTCTTCTCCAATGCCTGGATGGCGTCGGCGATCGATTTATTGCCTTTGACCATATCGGCGATTTCGGCTGTGGACGGAGCGTCGAGCTGCGCATAGAAGCTGGGCGGCACCCGGTCGGGAATCGTTTTTTTGAGCTGCAGCTTGTAAAAGGCGTTGACGTCGCGTCCGCGTACTTCTTTCACATATGGAGTATGGGACGTGAGTACGTAGTTGTTTTGTTGCTGCAGCAGCGCAGTGCCGTCATCGCTATGCAGAAACTTGAGCAATTCCCAGGCGAGATCGACTTGTTTCGATTTGGCATAGATGCTGAATACATCGGTTAAAACAAAGGAATCCGATTCGCCGGGGAAGTTTTTATTGACAGGTTCGGTTACGACCGCCCAATCGAAGGACGCGCCGGCTTGAAACAATTCGCGAACCATTACGTTGTTGCTGATCGTCATCGCGGACGAGCCCTGGCGAAAGGCATTAACCGTTTGCTCCAATGTAGCCCCGATTTGCTTTTCCCCTTCCATCACGATGTTGCGGGAGCGAATTTGCTCGACGACGAAGTCCCAGAGGGACATCCATTCTTTTGTCGAAATCGCAAACCGGCCGGATGCGTCAAATTCGCTCAAACCTTCCGAATTCGCAATGTTGCGCACCAACTGATACAGACTTGGATCGCCAATGGACAGCCCGACGACATGATCGGCGGCGGCTTTGGCATTAAACGTTCTGGAAAGGGCCAGGACATCCATCCAGGTCATATTGTCTTTCGGGTACGGAACCGCATACTTGTCAAACAAATCTTTGTTGTAATACAGCCCTTTCATCAGAAAAGTGGGGGCCAGGCCGTAAAGTTTGATGTCGCCACCCAATTGTTGCAGTTTCCCGATAACCGGAGGATAGAGGTGCGACAAATCAAAATTGTCGCGTTTGATTAACGGATTCAGCTCATACAACTCATTGTTTGCCGCCAGGTATTGAAAGGACGTGAGGGGATAGACAAGATCGACCTCGTTCTCCTCGATTAATTTTTTTAGCGTACTTTCATAATCAGCTTGCCTAAGCGACGGGAGCGGAATGACTTCGAACGTTACTTGTGGATACTTCGTCTGAAGGAGTTTGCCATAATCGCGCATAAACTGATCCGCGTTCAAAAGGTAGGCTACCTTTACTTTACCGCTAAGTTCGCTGGTTTCCGGCGGTTTTGCGGGCTCCTCTTCGGTCGCCTTCTTGGATGATTGGCCTAATAAAGTGCACCCGCTCAAAAAGAGAATCAAGATAATCGCGAGCAAATAATGGCGTTTATCGTTCATATTTTCCCCCCACACGATTCGAATGGAATAAAAAACCGCCGTTCCCCTTCGGAAGGAGGAATCGACGGTGATGTCCTTGCTTGGCGGCTTATTCCGCCTTCACTGCTGTATCGGTGGCGGCGGCCGCATTCGGATCGACCTGGTCGCGCAGCACAACGATTTCGACGCGGCGGTTTTGCTGCCGGTGCTCCGGCGTATCGTTCGGCGCTACAGGTTCCGTATCGGCTTTTGCCTGAATGACGAACATATTGTCCGGCAGCTTCTGCTTAACGAAATAATCCAGCACGGATTTCGACCTGTAATAGGACAAGTCCCAATTGTCTTTATAAAGCGCCCCGGTCGTTAACGGCAAATTGTCCGTATGCCCTTCGATGCTGACTTTCGAGTTCAGTGTGGGCAGGAAAGTCGCCAATTTGTCGAGCAGCGGGAAGGACGGTTGTTTCAGATCCGCCTTGCCGAGATCGAACAGGAACAAATCTTCCAGCGTAACGGCGATGCCGCGCGGCGTGTCGGTTACATGAATCTGCGTCTGCAAGTTGTTCGCCTCGACGTAGTTCGACAGCTTCTCCTTCAGCTCCTGCAGCACCTGCTCCTGACGCTGGGCGTCTTTGATGATTTCTTCCTTCGTTTTCGCCGCGGGGAACTGCTCTTCTTCCGTACTGTCGTTCTTCTTGCTGGCGTCGCCGCCCGAACCGGCTCCCGGTCCGGATTGCTTGAGAAAGCCGTTGCCGTGCGGAAGCAGCGTGTCCGACTTCTTGAACTGGAAGGAAAGGCTCTGGGCGATGACGTCGAACTTGGCGATGTCGATCTTGCTCATGGCGTACATGATGACGAAAAACACGAGCAACAGCGTAATCAAGTCGGCGTACGTAATCAGCCAGCGCTCGTTGCCGCCGTGGTCTTCCGCGGCCGCCTTCCGCTTACCTCTCCTCGCCATTGTCTCCCCCCGCTTCCGTCACGGCTTTCTTGTTCTTCTGATGAATGAACGAGCTGAGTTTCTTCTTGATCAGCTGCGGGTTTTCGCCCGCCTGCAGGGCGAGAATGCCTTCGAGCATCAGTTCCATCTGGGAAATTTGCTCGCGGCTGCGGATTTTGATCTTGTTGGCGATAGGCAAATAAATAATATTAGCGGTCGAAACCCCGTACAGCGTAGCCGTAAAAGCGACGGCAATCGCCGGAGCGAGCGAGTCGGGGCTGGACAAGTTGCCGAGTACGTGAATAAGCCCCATGACCGTACCGATAATCCCCATCGTCGGCGCAAAACCGCCGGCGGATTCGAAAATTTTGGCGTAGCCTTCATGGTGGTGCTCCAGCGCATCCATCTCCAGCTCCAAAATTTGCCGCGTCAGTTCGGGATCGGTGCCGTCGACGACCATCATCAGGCCGTCCTTGAGAAACGGGTTCGGATGCTCCTGCGCCCGCTGCTCCAGCGCAAGCACGCCTTCGCGTCTGGCCACGGTCGCCATATCGACGATTTCTTCTATAATGGTGGAAGGGTCGTTTTTGGTTTCCTTGAACGCCATGCCGAGAGCCTTGGGCACTTCCTTGAGCTTGGAAAAGGGAAAAGCGACGACGACCGCGCCGATCGTGCCGCCGACAACGATCAGGATGGCGCTGAACACGTACAGAGCGGACAGATGGCCGCCGTCGAGCGCATAACCGAGAAGCAAAGAACCGATGCCGAGAACAATGCCTAGAATCGTTGTAAAATCCACAACGGGACCTCCTAAATCATCTGGTGTGGGTATGGGTTCGGATCCGGAAACGAATGCGAAGCGTCGGAATTCGTTCCCAATCGTTTGCAACGAAAGGGTAAAAGAGGTATAATAATGAGAACAAATATTCCTATTTTCGTCCAATGTCGGAGTTACTATTTTTATATCGGAAATTGGCGAAAGAAAGTTTAGAGGAATCTAGCGAAGGGCAGCGGTGATGCGGGGCATGAGCGAGTTGATCGTAAGCAATCGCAAATTCGAACTGAAGTCGGATTACAAGCCGCAGGGCGACCAGCCGCGGGCGATCGGCCAGCTCGTGGAAGGCATTGCGGAAGGCAAGAAGCATCAGACGCTGCTTGGGGCGACGGGGACGGGCAAGACCTACACGATCGCCAACATGATCGCGCAGCTGAACCGGCCTACGCTCGTCGTTGCGCACAACAAGACGCTGGCCGCGCAGCTGTGCAGCGAGTTCAAGGAGTTTTTCCCGGACAACGCGGTCGAATATTTCGTCAGCTATTACGACTATTATCAGCCGGAAGCGTATATTCCCTCCTCGGACACGTTCATCGAGAAAGATTCCAGCATCAACGACGAAATCGACAAGCTTCGCCACTCGGCAACGAGCGCGCTGTTCGAGCGGCGCGACGTCATTATCGTCGCCAGCGTTTCGTGCATTTACGGCCTCGGCTCGCCAAGCGAATACGGCAGCTTGCTGCTGTCGCTGCGGGTCGGCATGGAGAAGCCGCGCAACGAAATTTTGCATCGGCTGGTGGACATCCAGTACCAGCGCAACGACATTAACTTCACGCGCGGCACGTTTCGCGTGCGCGGCGACGTGGTGGAAATATTCCCGGCTTCGCACAGCGAGCATGCCGTGCGGGTCGAATTGTTCGGCGACGAGATCGAACGAATCGTGGAGATCGACGTGCTGACCGGGGAAATCCTGGGCGAGCGCGATCATATCGCGATTTTTCCGGCGTCTCACTTCGTCACGCACGAGGACACGATGAAGCGGGCCGTCGTCAATATCGAACGCGAGCTGGAGGAGCGGCTGGCGGAGCTGCGCGGCGCCGGCAAGCTGCTGGAAGCGCAGCGGCTCGAGCAGCGGACGCGCTACGACCTGGAGATGATGCTGGAGATGGGTTTCTGCTCCGGTATCGAGAACTACTCCGGACCGCTGACGTTCCGCGAGCGGGGCGCTACGCCTTATACGCTGCTGGATTATTTTCCGGAGGACATGCTGTTCGTCATCGACGAGTCGCACGTGTCGCTGCCGCAGATCCGCGCGATGTACAACGGCGACCGGGCACGCAAGGAAGTGCTGGTGGAGCATGGCTTCCGCCTGCCGTCGGCACTCGACAACCGGCCGCTGCGGTTCGAGGAGTTCGAGGAGAAAATCAGCCAGATCGTGTATGTCTCGGCGACGCCGGGGCCTTACGAGCTGGAGCATTGCCCGGAGATGGTCGAGCAGATCATCCGGCCGACGGGGCTTGTCGATCCGGTGATCGAGGTGCGGCCGACGAAGGGGCAGATCGACGATCTGATCGGCGAGATCCACGACCGCATCGCCAAGGACGAACGCGTGCTCGTTACGACGCTGACGAAGAAGATGGCCGAGGATTTGACCGACTATCTGAAGGATGTCGGCATCAAGGTGCGCTATTTGCATTCGGATATCAAGACGCTGGAGCGGCTCGCGATCCTGCGCGATTTGCGGCTTGGCGTGTTTCACGTGCTTGTCGGCATCAACTTGCTGCGGGAAGGGCTCGACTTGCCGGAAGTGTCGCTGGTGGCGATCCTCGACGCGGACAAGGAAGGCTTCCTGCGCGCGGAGCGTTCGCTCATCCAGACGATCGGCCGCGCGGCGCGCAATGCCGAAGGCAAGGTCATCATGTACGGCGACAAGATCACCGATTCGATGGACAAGGCGATTCGCGAAACCGAGCGGCGCCGCAAGCTGCAGGTGGCGCACAACGAGCAATACGGCATCACGCCGCAGACGATCCGCAAGAAGGTGCGCGACGTCATCGAAGCGACCAAGGTTGCGGAGCAGAAGGCGGATTATTTGACCGGCATCAAGGAAGAGAAGATGTCGAAGAAGGACCGCGAGCGCGTGATCGAACGGCTGACGGCGGAGATGAAGGAAGCGGCGAAGAATCTCCAGTTCGAGCGTGCCGCCGAACTGCGCGACGCCTTGCTGGAGTTGAAAGCGCAAGATTGAGCGGCCTCGTCGGCGGGATGAAGGGGCCCATTTAAATGCGTGTTCAAAAAGTCGGCTTTTTGAACTGCCCATTCGAGAAAGGATGAGTGGAGTGGCAAGCGATAATATTGTCATCAAAGGCGCCCGCGCGCACAATCTGAAGAGCGTGGACGTCACGATCCCGCGCGACAAGTTCGTCGTGTTGACGGGATTGAGCGGCTCCGGCAAGTCGTCGCTCGCGTTCGACACGATTTATGCGGAAGGGCAGCGGCGTTACGTCGAATCGTTGTCGGCTTACGCGCGGCAGTTTCTCGGCCAGATGGAGAAGCCGGACGTCGATTCGATCGACGGGTTGTCGCCTGCGATTTCCATCGACCAGAAGACGACGAGCCGCAACCCCCGTTCGACGGTCGGCACCGTCACGGAAATTTACGACTACTTGCGGCTGCTGTTCGCCCGCGTCGGCAAGCCGCATTGCCCGGAGCACGGCATTGAAATTACGTCGCAGACGGTCGAGCAGATGGTCGACCGGATCATGGAATATCCGGAGCGGACGCGGCTGCAAATTTTGGCGCCGCTCGTCTCCGGCCGCAAGGGCGAACACACGAAGCTGATCGCCGATATTCAGAAGCAAGGCTTCGTCCGCATCCGCGTGGACGGCGAAGCGCACGAAGTGACGGACAAGCTGGAGCTGGACAAGAACAAGAAGCATTCGATCGAAGTCATCGTCGACCGCATCGTCGTCAAGGACGACGTGCAGACGCGGCTCGCCGACTCGCTCGAAACGGCGCTCAAGCTGGCCGAAGGCCGCGTAATCGTCGACGTCATGGAGCACGAGGAACTGCTGTTCAGCCAGAACCTCGCCTGCCCGGAATGCGGCTTCAGCATCGAAGAGCTGTCGCCGCGGATGTTTTCGTTCAACAGTCCGTTTGGCGCTTGCCCCGATTGCGACGGCCTCGGCGTGAAGATGATCGTCGACCCGGAACTGCTCGTGCCGAACCCGAAGCTGTCCATCGAACAAGGCGCTTTCGAAGCGTGGGCGGGCAGCACGTCCAACTACTACCCGCAGTTTATGGCAGCGGTGTGCGGCCACTACGGCATCCCGGTCGACAAGCCGGTAGCCGAGCTGACTCCCGATCAGATGAAGGTATTGCTGTACGGCACCGGCGGGGAACGGATCCGTTTCCTGTACGAGAACGACTTCGGCCACCGCAGGGAAGCGCAGGTGCCGTTCGAAGGCGTTATTAAGAACCTGGAGCGCCGCTACCGTGAAACGGCGTCGGACGGCATCCGTGAATATATCGAAGCGTACATGAGCGCCAAGCCTTGCCACAAGTGCAAGGGGCAGCGCCTGAAACCGGAGACGCTGGCCGTTACGGTCGGCAAGAAGAACATCGCTTTCGCCACAAGCCTGTCGATTGGGGAGGCGCAGCAGTTTTTCGATTCGCTGCAGCTGACCGAACGCGAGATGACGATCGCCCACTTGATCCTGAAGGAAATCAAGGCGCGACTCGGTTTTCTCGTCAATGTCGGGCTTGACTACCTGACGATGAGCCGTGCGGCGGGAACGCTGTCCGGCGGCGAAGCGCAGCGCATCCGGCTGGCGACGCAGGTAGGTTCGAGCCTGATGGGCGTGCTTTACATCCTCGACGAGCCGAGCATCGGCTTGCACCAGCGCGACAACGACCGGCTCATTCGCACCCTGGAGCACATGCGCGACCTCGGCAACACGCTGATCGTCGTCGAGCATGACGAAGATACGATGCTGGCGTCCGACTACATCATTGACATCGGCCCCGGCGCCGGCATTCACGGCGGCCGTGTCGTGGCGCAAGGCACACCGCAGCAGGTCATGGCTGACGAGAACTCGCTGACCGGCCAATATTTGAGCGGCCGGATGTTCATCCCGGTGCCGGACAAGCGCCGGCCGACGAACGGCAAGTGGCTGGAAATCAAAGGCGCCAAAGAAAACAACCTGCGCAATACGAATGCCAGGATCCCGCTAGGCGTGTTCACTTGCGTTACCGGCGTTTCCGGCTCCGGCAAGAGCACGCTCATCAACGAGATCCTGTACAAGACGCTGGCGCGCGAGTTGAACGGCGCCAAGGTGCGCCCCGGCGAGCATAAGGAAGTGCTCGGCCTGGAGCATGTGGAGAAAGTCATCGATATCGACCAATCGCCGATCGGGCGCACGCCGCGTTCCAACCCGGCCACGTATACCGGCCTGTTCGACGATATTCGCGATGTGTTCGCCAATACGCAGGAAGCGAAGATCCGCGGCTACAAGAAAGGCCGCTTCAGCTTCAACGTCAAGGGAGGCCGCTGCGAGGCGTGCCGCGGCGACGGCATCATCACAATCGAAATGCACTTCCTGCCGGACGTCTACGTGCCGTGCGAAGTGTGCAAGGGCAAACGCTACAACCGCGAAACGCTCGAAGTGAAGTTCAAGGGAAAGAACATCGCCGAAATATTGGAGATGACAATCGAAGACGCCACCGAGTTTTTCAAAAACTTGCCGCGCATTCATCGCAGGCTGCAAACGCTGCTTGACGTTGGTCTCGGCTACATGAACCTCGGCCAACCGGCGACGACGTTGTCCGGCGGCGAAGCGCAGCGCGTCAAGCTGGCCGCGGAGTTGTACCGGCGCAGCACCGGCAAGTCGATCTACATTCTCGACGAGCCGACGACAGGGCTGCACATTCACGATATCGCCCGCTTGCTGACCGTACTGCACCGGCTCGTGGACAGCGGCGAAACGGTGCTCGTCATCGAGCACAACCTCGACGTGATCAAGACGGCCGATTATTTGATCGATCTCGGCCCCGAAGGCGGCACCCGCGGCGGAACGATTATTGCTGCCGGCGTGCCGGAGGATGTCGTCAAGGAGGAAATTTCGTACACCGGCCGCTACCTGAAGCCGATCCTGGAGCGGGACCGCGCCCGTACGATTGCTGCTGCGGAAACGACAGCCGCGTTGGCCTCGGCTGCCGCCAAGGAAGAAGTGCCAGCCGGCCCAGCGGGCGGCAAGAGGAAGAAAGGCAAAAAAGAAGTCGCCCTCGCCGAAGAAACGGAACATACCGCCGTTTAGCGAAACGCCTTCCGTTCGAATATCCCACCACCCATGAGCCGGATGCTTCCGGCTCTTTTCCTGCGTTAGCCGAATATTCCAGCCGCCACGGGACATAGTAAAACGGGACCTTTCATTCCACCCCGAGGAGGGCCGTCATGCGTAATGCAACGTTTTCATTCGTGCAAATTTCATGCCTGTTTCTGTTCTCTATCGGCTTGATGAATCACGTGCTGCTCATCCCGGTGCTCATGGACGTAGCCGGGCGCGATGCGTGGTTGTCCGTCCTGCTTGCCGGCGTCACCTTCATCCCGGTCAGTTGGTTGATCGCCAGTCTGATCCGGCGCACGGAGCAGAAGCCGCTGCTCGGCTGGATCGCGGAGCGTTACGGCGGCTGGATGGCGCATACGATCGCCGTATATGCCAGCGTGTTCATGCTGCTCTCTTTTATGGTGACTTGCAAGGACGTCAAAATTTGGACGACCGCTTCGTATTTGCCGGCAACGCCGTCCGTGATTATTGTGGCGACGCTTATCCTGATCGCCGGTTATGCGGTGTGGAAAGGATTTCGCACCGTTTCCTATTGCGCCTCCATGCTGCTGCCGTTTGTCGTCTTGTTCGGCGAATTCGTGATGTTCGCGAACTTCCAGCACAAGGAGTACGATATGCTTCTGCCTGTATTCGAATACGGCCAGGAGCGGATGTGGAAAGGCTTTTTGTGCGCCGATACCGGGTTCGCGGAGCTGACGCTGCTGCTGTTCTTGCAGCACCATCTGTCGACCGCGGTCAAGCGGCGGCACGTGATCATTCTCGGTTTGCTGCTGTTGGGGCTGTCTGTCGGGCCTGTGACCGGCTCTATCGCCGAATTTGGTCCCGTGGAAGCGGCAATGCAGCGTTATCCTCCGTTCGAAGAGTGGAGGCTCGTCCAGATCGGCAGCTACATTTCGCATGTCGACTTTTTGTCGATTTTTCAATGGGTGACCGGCGCTTTTGTACGCATGAGCTTTTTGCTGCTGATCGTTTCGGAGTCGTTCCCGCTCGTTTATCGCAAGCGGATTGTGTTTGCGCTCTGCGTGGCGATGTTTATGATCATTTTATATCCATTGGGCGATATGAAGTTTTTTGCTTTTTTGCGCGATTTCTACTTCCCGGCGACGTTTTATGGCATGCTGCTCTTGCTGCTCTGGATCACGCTGCTCGTCGCCATCGGGAAGAAGCCGATACGGAGGGAAGCCGCGTGAGTTTGACATTGCCCGAGTTGCTGGCGCGATACGAGCGATGCGCCGACGTCGCGATCGAAGAATACCCGCTTGCAGGTTTGAAAGTCATCGTGGTGGGCCATCAGTCGTTATGCGACCTGCAGGCGATCGATCGCCAACTGATGCCGCAGCTGCGCCGCCTGCAGGAGCAGGAGCATTTGGCCGATATCGTCGCCGTGGAGGAAAACCAAACCTTGGGGATGAGAGCCATATCGAATCGGGAAGGAACGAATCTCGATTCCCTGGTGTTCAACGGATCGGCGATCGTTGTGTTTTCCGTTCCCGATCTGTGGTTTGCCGTGCCGTTCGCCACCTTGCCGCAGCGCAATACGGAAGAGACGAACATCGAAGTGTCGATTCGCGGCCCCAAGGACGGGCTGGTCGAATCGCTGCACACCAATCTGGGGCTCATTCGCTTGCGCTTGCCGAATCCGAATGTATCCGTACGGTTCTATACCATCGGGACGAAAACGCAGACGAAAACGGCGCTGATTTACGACGAACAGGTGCTTCATCCGGATACGCTGCGTCAAATCGACGAAAGGCTGACCGCTGTGCAGCAGGCGGTGGAAGATGTGCTGAGCGCCAGCCAACTGGAGGAACTGATATCGGATCATCCGCACAGTGTGTTCCCGCTGACGGTATATTCCGGCAGACCGGATTTCATTGCGGCTTGTTTGCTCAAAGGGCGGTTCGCCGTGCTGATCGACGGCGTGCCAGGGGCCATGATTGCGCCTGCGTCGCTGTTCTTGCTGATCAAAACGCCGGAGGACAGCCATTTCAATTTCGTTTCCGCTTCGTTTGGTCGGGTGCTGAGGCTCGTTTGTTTGCTGCTGTCGATTTTTTTGCCCAGCTTTTTTGTTGCTTTGACCGGGTACCATCAAGATCAAATTCCGTTTCCGCTGCTCGCCACCATTTCCGTCTCCCGCTTTGGCGTTCCGTTCACGACGCCGATTGAAATGTTTGTAGTGCTGTTTCTGCTCGAAACGTTCAAAGAAGCGGGCTTCCGGCTGCCTTCCTCCATCGGGCAAACGTTGACGGTCGTCGGCGGCTTGATTATCGGTGACGCAGCCATCCGGTCGGGGCTTACTTCGCCGTCGATGGTCGTCATTTCCGCCATTTCGGTCGTCGCCGGCTCCACATTGATCAGCCAAACGCTGAGCAGCACCGTCAGCATGCTCCGTTACGGCGCGCTGCTCATTGCGTCGCTGCTGGGCATGTACGGATTCATGTTGTCGATTCTGTTCGTAACGGTTTATTTGGCCGGCCTTACTTCCTTCGGCGTGCCGTATTTGGCGCCGATCACGCCGATTACGCTCAAAGATGTGGCAAGGTCGATGCTGCTGCTGCCAAGGAACTTGCGCTCCTTCGTCCCCGTTTATTTGAGCAAACGGAAACGGGCGGATCGTCCATGATGCGGCTGCGCCTGATGGCAAAATTGCTGCTTGCGGCGGTCCTGTTGGTTACGCTGCCGGCCTGTTGGGATTATCGGGAAATTCATAAACTTAATTATTCGGTCACAATTGGCGTCGATTACCAGCAAGACGAGTTCGTGCTGTATGTGCAATCGCTCAATTTCAACAGCATCGCCAAGCAAGAAGGCGGTCGGCTGCCGGAAACGATTCCTTCGTTGATTGGTATCAGCCGCGGCCCATCGCTCGGTCAAGCGATCTTCGACCTGTATCGTTCGGAACAATTTCGGATGTACTGGGGGCACCTGACCGGGTTGATTTTTAGCAAAACGGCGCTGGAGCATGTAGGGCTTATCGATTTGACCGATTTGTTCAACCGTTACCGCGAAATTCGCTACAACATCTGGCTCTACGGGACGGAAGAACCGATCGACAAGTTGATGACAGCGCACAACTTTTTCAATCTGTCGGTTTACGATTCGCTGATGCTGCATCCGCAGGATACGTACCGGCAATATTCTTACATGAAGCCGATCTACACCTACCGGGCATTATCCGACTTGTTCGAACGGGGAACGACGATGACGATTCCCAACCTGACTCTTACGGACTCGCATTGGCGAGAAGGGGAGAAGAAGACGAGGGAACTCGTTATCGACGGCGGATACTTCTTCCGCAATCGGCACTATATCGGTCATTTGACCGGCAAGCAGTTGAGCGGAGCCCCGTTCATGAACAAAAAAATGAATCGGGCTTTGCTGAGACTCGACAAGGACGGCAAACCTACAGCCGGTTTTGTGATGATTTCGCCGAAATATGCGATTAAACATCGTCTGGTCGGCGATAAAGTGGTGTATGATCTGGACTATCGCATCGATACCTACATGGAAGAAATGCTGGACAACGCGGCAGAACACGAGTTGAAGAAAGCGCTGGAGCGCAAGCTGCAGGAGCAAATTCGGTATACGTTCGAGCAAGGGCGAAGCATTCATGCGGATGTGTTCAACTTGAACGAACATTTGCACCGCCATCATTACAAGCAGTGGAAACGCATATTCGGCGACGGGGATCTGCGCCGCGACAATTTCGAGTTGGGCGAAATCAATGCGCATGTGCTGATCCGGTATTCCGGCAAATACAAGGCGAAGATTGCGGAGAAAGAAGAACCGACCTGAGCGGCGCAAAAAACGTCCCGCCGCTTCAACATGAAGCGCCGCGAATTCGGACATACTGTAAAAGCAGCTTGCGCAAAATTGACAAAGTTGTTACAGATGGATAAACCGCTTGCATCGACAAGCAACACCGGCTAACATAGAATAAGAATGCTTATGACCGTGAACGGGACAAATAAGCCACTTTTGCAGCCCAAGGGAGGGTCTTCCGTGATATACTTAGCCGAAGAGGCGGCAGCAGCCTCGGAACCATCAAAATTCGATACGTTTGACGTGTTTATTATTGTGTTTACGATCATTATCGCCATCGGCGTTTTCCGTTCCCTGGGGGCCAGAGAGAAGAACAAGTTCGCCATCGCCGTCGGCGTTGTCAGCTTGCTCGTGTTTTTGTTCCTCGATTTTGTCATGGTGAAGAACTGGCTCGGCTTGCTGTAACGGCAGCCGGCAACGAATGGACAGCCTTTTCCGCGGCTCGCGGCGAAAGGCTGTTTTTTGTTTGCGGCGACAGTCGCCCCTTACCGGACAACCATCGCTTTCCCTATACTGACGGTGAAGGTCAGAGGAAGGGGATAGTTGGGATGATGAACAGGCAATTGAGGCTAAGCAGCAGGACGAAAATCGGGAAGGTGCAAACGCACGTGCATGAGTTCGAAGGGAGCACGAAGCTGGCGGAGCAAGGGGCCGATCGGCACAACCATCGGTTTGCCGGCGTCACCGGGCAAGTCATCCCGGTCGGCAAAAGCCATGTTCATGAAATCGTCTTGAATCATACCGATTTTTTAGACCATTTTCATAACCTGAAACGAGTTCGCACCGGACTCGCCATTCCGGTCGGCAATGGGAAGCATGTTCATTTCGTGTCCGGCATGACGACAGTAAGAGAAGGCCATCGGCATCCATTCAATTTCAGCACCTTGATTCAACAGCCGCTTGTGTGACAGGTAACGAAGCAGCGCTCCACCTTCATGCGGTGGGGCGTTGTTTTCTTCTTTCTGCACCCCATTCCCTTTTCCCGAAAATCTGGTATTTTATTAAGTGACGTCGCCGCACGTCAGTCGGGAACCCCGGGAGGGAAAGCCTCATGCTGCTCCGTTTGCGCATGAACCGCATTCGTTATAAGCTGGCCTTGCTCATTTTGCTTTTTTCACTGACATTGCTCGTCACCGTCATGTATATCGCCTATCATAACTCCACCGGCATTATCCGCGATCAGTCCGTCGGCTTGAACAACAAGCTGGTCGAACTCGGCAAAAACAACCTCGAAACGTCGATCAGCGAAGTGGACAACATCTTCCGCTCGATTTACCTCAACAAGGAATTCGGCACCTTCATCCGGTTTCACGAAGCGGTAGGAGCCGGCGGCACCCAGGACGACTACGCCGTCGTACAAAGCTACACCGACATCAAAAACATGCTGCACACTTACTTGAATACCCGGCAGTATATATTCAGCATGGTTTATTTTGACCGGAACGGTTATCTCGTCTACACGACGCGCACGGAAGCGGGCTATTCCCGGTTCGACACCGGTTCGCTGCCGGACGGCGTGCGTGACACGGTGACCGGTCTGCAGCCGGAGAACGGCCAGGCGATTGTGCCGACGCGCGGCCATCTTCCGCTCGATTTCAAAGTAACGCCGCAGGATGAGAAGGTGTACGGCATCGCCCGCCACATTCTTGATGTCGATCATGGCTTTGCGACGCTTGGCACGTTGTTCATCCATCTTGATATGACGACGCTGCGCAAAATTTCCTCCGAAATCCGGCCTTATCCGGATGCTGTAACCTACATAGTCGCGGGCGATGGTACGATCGTGTACGAATCGACGGAGAAGCGGATTGGCGGCAAGCTGGAGGAGGCGGCGCTCAAGAAGCTGAATGCGGGAAGCGGCGGCGGCAAAAGCCAGCTGACTCTGAACGGGAGCCGCTGGACGGCGGTATATACGACAAGCGAGACGCTGGGCTGGAAGGTCGTCAACTTCATTCCGCAGCAGGAGTATGCGGCCGGCATCGCGGCCGTTACCAACAGCGCGCTGCTGATCGTGCTGCTGGGCGCCATGTTCACCGTGCTCGTCACCTATTTGGTGTCGCGTTATATCTCCGGCCCGATCGAAGGATTGACCCGCGTCATCAACCGCATCGATATCGGCAGCCTGGAGCTTCGCGCCGACGTTTCCAGTCGCGACGAAATCGGCATTCTGGCACGCAGCTTCAATCGGCTGATGGCGAAGCTGAACAACGCGATCACGAATGAATACGAAGCGCGCATCCGCCAGCAGGAGGCGGAAATGCGGGCACTGCTGTCGCAGATCAACCCGCACTTCTTGTACAATGTGCTGCAGTCGATCGGGGCGATTGCCCATCTGCACGGCATCGGCGAAATCGTCGTCATGGCCAAATCGCTAGGCAGAATGATGCGCTACAACATCCGCACGAGCGAAAACCTGGTTACGGTCGGGGAAGAAATCGAACATGTCGGCAGCTATTTGGCGATTCAGCAAATCCGTTTCGGCGACAAGCTCGGCTACGAGTTGGACGTGCCGCCGCAGTTAAGGGCACAGCCGATGCTCAAATTTACACTGCAGCCGCTGGTGGAGAACGCGATTCTGCATGGCTTCGCGAATATGGAGGAGCGCGGCATCGTCAGCATCGTCGGCCGACTGGAAGGGGACACGCTCGTCTTCGACGTCTCCGACGACGGGGCCGGCATCCCGCCCGAGCGGTTGGCGGCGATCAGCCGCGCCGAATCAGTTGGCATCGGTATCGCCAACGTCGTCGCGCGGCTTCGCATTTGCTACGGCGAGCGGGCGACGCTGGCGATCGAAAGCGAGGAACGCGTCGGCACGTGCGTGACGGTGCGCATGCCGGGACTGCCGGCGTCCGGAGAAGGGGAGGGAGCGGCATGATCCAGGCGATCATCGTCGAAGACGAAAGCTGGGTGCGCAAAGGAATTGTGGGCATGATCGACTGGGAGCGCCACGGCTTGACGCTGGCGGGAGAAGCGGAGAACGGCGAAGATGCGTGGCGGCTGATCGAGACGGTGCGGCCCGCACTGGTCATCACGGACATGAAGATGCCGAAGGAGGACGGGCTGCAGTTGTTGCGCCGATTGGAGACGATCGAACCCGGCTGCGAAATCATCGTGCTTAGCGGTTACTCCGACTACGGTTACATGAAGCAGGCGATTCACTCGGGCGTGTGCGAATATTTGCTCAAGCCGGTCGATGCGGCGGAGCTGAACGCCGCGCTGGCGAACGCGATGGAGCGGATCGAGCGGAAGCGCAAGGAGCGCGGCGACCGCTCGTCGCTAGCGGCCGAGCAGGCGTTTGTGCGGCTGATCGCCGGCGAAACGGCCGACGGTGCGTCGTTGCCGGAGCCGTTGGCGTCGCTCGGCGAGTGGGTGTCGTTTTCGGTAATGGCGGTGCTGTCATTGCCGAAGGAAGCGGTGGCGCCGTGGGGAGCCGCCGGTTCGGTAGGGCCGCCGCAGTTGGCCGCTGTCATTCGCGAAGCGGCCCGGCCTTGGCGGCAGGCGGTTGTGTTTACAAGCGCGGACGGCATGGCGCTTGTGTTGTGGGGCGGCGACGGCCAGCGTCCGGGCCGGCAGGCGGCGGAGCAGAGGGAGGCGGCGGAGGCGATTGCCGGCTCGCTGGCGGAGCGTTTTGGCGTGGCGGCGCGGATCGGCATCGGCGGCTGGAAAGCCGGCGCGGCGGGCATCCGGCCGTCGCATGAGGAAGCGCGGCGGGCGCTGCGCTTCGAGCGTATCGGCGCGACCGACGTCGTGGCGTACGACGAGGTGCGCCATCTGTCGGCGCGGGACGATATGCGCATCGTCGAAGAGAGCCAGATTGCCTATTTGCTGGAGAAAGGTAAACCGGACGAACTGGCCGGTTTGCTGCGCTCCTTCTTCGCGGCGGAGCGGGAGCGGCGGGTTGTGCGGCTGCCCGATTTGCACAAGGCGGTCATCGCGCTGCTGCTGGCGGCCGAAAGCTGCTGCCGCAAAGCCGGAGCGGAACCGCCCGCGTTCACCGGCAGCGGAGAAAGCTATTTGGAGCGCGTGGAAGCGATCCATTCGCTGGCGGCGCTCGAGGCGTGGAGCGTCGACGCCATGCAGCAAACGGCGGGCTACATGCGCAACCGCAGCGGCAACGGCGTCGATATCGCGCAAGAGATCCAGAAATACCTCGAAGCCCACTATGCGGAAGACATCCATCTGATCGAGCTGGCCCGCAAATATTACATGAACCACATTTACCTCAGCCGGCTGTTCAAACAGCAGACAGGCGAAAACTTCATCGACTGCCTGACGCGCATTCGCATGAACAAGGCACGGGAACTGCTGCGGCACGGCGGGCTGAAAATGCGCGAAGTGGCGGAAATGGTCGGCTATCAGAACCCGTACTACTTCGCCAGAAGCTACCGGAAATTTTTTGCCGGCGCGGATGAGGGCAGTGCTGCCGATCTGCAGGAAAGTTAATTTTTTTCAATGAGAGGTTTATTTCGTATCTACTTCCCCGGCTCCAGGCGGATTATGATGGAGAGGAACACATGGCCGTGTGCGATCACTTTCAAGGTGGAAAAGGGGATAGTCCATGCGCAAGTTACCGCTAGTTGTTACCGCTTTCACATTGGCAGCCGGCCTCGCCGCCGGTTGCAGCAAAAACGACAGCTCCTCGGGAGCGTCGCCCAGCGTCAAGCCGAGCCAAGCCGCAAGCACGGCGCCGAGCGCCTCGGCCAGTGCAAGCCCGAGCGCAACGCCCAGCCCGTCGGCGGCTCCCGTGACGCTGAAGCTGTTTCACGGCAAGCAGGAAGCGCAAGATACATTCAACGAAATCATCCAGAAATTTACCGCCAAATATCCGAACATCAAAGTGACGCAGGAGGTCGTGACCAACGATCCGTCCGCCGTGCTCAAATCGCGTATCGCCACCAATGAAATTCCCGATATTTTCAGCGCCGGCATCGAAGTCATGGATATCGCCAAAGGCGGGTATATGGCGGAACTGACGAACGAGCCGTATTTAAAAAATATCGTCGACACCTCTTTGAAATCGCTTTCATTCACCGACGCCTCCGGCAAAACGTGGGCGCTGCCGGTTGACGGCAGCAGTATCGGCATTTTCTACAACAAAAAAATGTTCGCCGACAACGGCCTGACCCCGCCCCGCACGCTGAGCGAGCTGAAGAAAGTGACCGACACGTTCAAAAGCAAAAATATCCCCGCCTTTGCGCTTGGCTTCAAAGACAGCTGGACGATCAAGATGGCGATCATCAGCTCCTTTTCGCCTGCCGTCTACGGCAAAAACATCAATTGGGACACCGACAAAAACGCCGGCAAAACGACGTTCGAGGCCACGCCCGGATGGGCGGCCGCTTTCAACAACCTGAAGACGATCTATGACACCGGCAATACAAAAACCGCCTTCGACACCGACTACAACGGCGCCGTGGCGATGTTCGCGCAAGGCCAGGCGGCGATGATGCCGCAAGGGCTGTGGGCGCTGGAGCCGATTCGCAAAATCGCGCCGACGCTCGACATCGGCCTGATTGCCATGCCGACGTCGGAGGACGCGAACGACGCCAAGCTGCACGTGTTCCCGGACTTCAGCCTGAGCATCTCCAGCAAGTCCAAATATACGGCGGAAGCCAAGAAATTTCTCGAGTTTATGACAACGCCGGAAATCGCCCAGTTGTGGAGCAACAAGGCACGCCTGTTCTCCGCCGTCAAAGGAGTCTCGACCAACTTCGACCCGGTTGCCGCCGACGTCGAGAAGACGATCGCCGCCGGTCAAACCGTCTCGCAAGCGGACCGCGGCTGGCCGTCGCCATTCCAGCCGGAGTTTGACAAAGCGATTTCCGAGTTCCTGCTCGGCAAGCGGAACGTGCCGGATTCGCTGAAGCAGCTCGACGCGGCTTGGACCAACGCGGCCAAAGCGGCGAAATAAGATGCTCATCCGCAAATGGCGAACGGACGCCGCATATGCGCTGCTGCTGCTGCCGGCGTTCGTTCTGTTCGGGCTGTTTTTCCTCGTGCCGTTCGCTCGCAGCTTGTATGTGTCGTTCACCGATCAATACGGCTACAACCCCGATATCCGGTTCATCGGGCTGGGCAACTTCGTCGAGGCGTTTGGCGATGCCACGTTCCGTGACGCGTTGGTCGTGACGCTGAAATACACCGGCTTCGTTGCGCTGGCCGGCAACGCGTTTGCGCTGGCACTGGCGCTTGTGGCCGACAGCGCGCGCATTGCCGGCAAACATGCGCTGCGGGCCATCTTCTTCCTGCCGAATCTGATGAGCCTGATTATCGTCGGCTTTGTCTGGACGTTTCTGTACGGCGACGTGTTCCGCTCGTTCGTTCGTGCGCTCGGCAGCCCGGAAACGCTGCAGATCAGTTGGCTGGGCAATCCGGAGATGGCGATCTATTCGATCGGGTTGGCCGCTATCTGGCAAGGCGCCGGTTATACGATGGTCATTTACATGGCCGGCCTGCAAAATATTTCGGGCGACGTGCTCGAAGCGGCCCGCATCGACGGCGCGACGGCGCGCGACATTCTGTGGCGGATCAAGCTGCCGCTGCTGTCGCCGGTCGTCGTGATGAATGTCATCCTGTCGGCGACGACATGCCTGAAGGCGTTCGACTTCCCGCTGGCGATGACGTCGGGCGGACCGGGCACGGCGACGACGACGGTCGCCTACTACATTTATACGCTCGGTTTCCGCTCGCAGCGGACCGGGTACGCCACGGCGGTGTCGGTGCTGCTGTTCGTGCTGATCGCGCTCGTCACCGCGGGATTGCTGGCGGCGCTGCGCGCCCGGGAAGAGAAGGTGTAGCCGCATGAGCAAATTTGGGTCGCGCCTGTTGCCAACCGCCGCCGCTTATCTGCTTGCGGTGCTGTACCTGTTCCCGGTGTTTATCGCCATCCTCAATTCGTTCAAAGACAAGCGCGCGATTCTGGTGTCGGCGCTGGCGTTTCCGTCCGCCTTGCGGCTGGACAATTACCGCACGGTGCTGACGACCGCCCACTTCGGACGCGTCTTCGTCAACAGCGTGCTGCTGACGGCGGCAAGCGTGGCGCTCATTCTGGCGGTAAGCGCAGCCGGCGGCTACGCGCTGGCCCGGTGGCGGCGCAGGGCGGCGGGCTGGCTCATGCTCGCGTTCATGAGCTCGATGTTCGTGCCGTTCCACACGATCATGATTACGCTGGTCATGACCGCGAAGGAAGTGGGCGCAACCGGCCACTTCGCCGGGCTCGTCGCCGTATACGGCGGCCTCATGTGCCCGCTGACGCTGTTTTTGTACCGAGGCTTCGTCAAGTCGCTGCCGATCGAACTGGAGGAGTCCGGCATCATCGACGGCTGCGGCACCTTTCAGCTGCTGCTGCGGATTGTGCTGCCGCTGCTGCTGCCGATCACGGCAACGGTTGCGGTGCTGAACGCGATGTGGATCTGGAACGACTTCCTGCTGCCCTACCTCATCCTGGCCAAACCGCTGACCGTGCCGTTGTCGCAAATGTATTTTTACGGCAAGTTCAACCAGCAGTGGCATTTGATTATGGCGGGCTTCGTCGTTTCGACGCTGCCGCTTGTGGCGTTTTTCCTGCTGATGCAGCGGTTCGTCATCAAAGGCCTGGTCGCCGGAGCGCTGAAAACGTAAGCGCTCCCGACCGTCGATTAATAACGGAGGGGAGGTCGCGTATGGCCGGTTTGATTTTGCACGAACCGACACGGGAATACGCCTACCCGCTCAGCCGTACGCGGCTGGCGATCCGGCTGCGCGTGTCGTGCGGCATGGCGTCGGCCGGAAGCTGCACGGTGCTGCATTGGAACCGCAATCTCGGGGACAGCAAGCATCCGGCGCGAACGCCGCTGGCGTGTTATGCGCGGGACGACGAGTTCGATTATTGGGAAGCCGTCATCGAAACGGAGAAGGCGACGCGTTATGTTTTGTACTATTTCGAAGTGGAAAGCGCGCATGGAACTTTGCGGAAAACGTATTACGGTACAGGAAACGGGGAACCGGAGGGGGGATTTTACGAATATTGCTATACGAACGAAGGCGAGCCGTTCGTCGTGCCGGACTGGGTGCGCGGTGCGGTCGTTTATCACGCGTTTCCGGAACGGTTCTGCAACGGCAATCCGGCCAACGATCCGCCGGGAGCCGCAGCCTGGGGAAGCGAGCCGACGCGCGACAACTTTATGGGCGGCGATTTGGCCGGCATTGCCAGCCGCGTCCCGTATTTGTATGCGCTTGGCGTGACGGTGCTTTACATGAACCCGATTTTCGCGGCGCCGTCCAACCATAAATACGACACGGCCGATTATTATGCGGTCGATCCGCAGTTCGGCACGATGGACGACTTGCGCAGCCTAGTGCGGACATGCCATGAACTGGGCATACGGGTCATGCTTGACGGGGTGTTCAATCATTGCGGATTCGAATTCCCGCCGTTTCGGGACGTCTTGGCGAAAGGGCGCCGGTCGGAATATCGCGACTGGTTTTACGCGGACGAATTTCCGTTGAATCCCGAGCGGCTCAATTACGAAACGATCGGCTACTATGCGCTGATGCCGAAAGTGCGGCTTCGCCACGAAACGGCGCGGGCTTATATGCTTGACGTGGCGCTGTATTGGCTCCGCGAAGCGGGCATCGACGGCTGGCGGCTCGATGTTGCCGAAGAAGTCGACTACACGTTCTGGCAGGATTTGCGCAAAGCGGTGAAGGCGGTAGCGCCGGAGGCGCTGCTGCTGGCGGAGACGTGGAAGGAAAACCGCGATTTGCTGCGCGGCGACCAGATGGACACGGTGACGAATTATGTGTTTCGCGATGCGGTAGCGGACTTCTTCGCGGCAGGCACGATCGATGCCGAGGCGTTCGATGCACGCATCAACCGGATGCTCGGCGCGTATTCGCTCATCGCCCGGGAAATCTTGTTCAACCCGCTCGGCAGCCATGATACGGCGCGCTTCCTGACACTGTGCGGCGGGGAGCGGGGCAGGCTGATGGCGGCGGCGGCGTTTCAGTTTTGTTTCCCCGGCGTGCCCGTTATTTATTACGGCGACGAAGTCGGGCTGGACGGCGGACGCGATCCGGGCTGCCGCAAGGCGATGGAGTGGGATCCGCAGCGGCAGGACGCGGAACTGCTGGCATGGTTCCGGCGGCTCGCGCGACTGCGCGCCGAGTTGCCGGTATTGCGCAGCGGCTCGTATGCGAGCAGCTATTGCAGCGGCAGCGGGTACGGCTTCATGCGCGAGGATGAGGCCGGTACTGCGGACGGCGGTGACCCCGGCGCTACGATGCGCGTCTACGCCGTCTTTAATACCGGTTCTGCGGCGGTGACGCTGGCGTTGCCGGTGAAAGAGGCAGTCGGCACCCAGCTGCACGACCGGTTTGCCGATGAGGGGCAGGCAGCGGTGTTCCCTGTGGCTCCGCTTGGCTTGCCGGAACCAGGGCGGGAGCACCGCAATCACGATTTGTATCGCTGGACGGGCGAAGTGAGGGTGACGTTGGCGCCTTATCAAGCCTGTCTGTTGACTCGTTGAGCCGGCGCTTTTATTGCCGTCATCCGATAAGCCTCCTGCCGGGGCTGGGGGAGGAGCTTTATATCCGGCGCCGCGGCTTTCTGATCGTCATGCATATATGCATGACGATCAGAAAGTACTTGCCCGCAATAGTCGAGCTGCTGAACATCACTCATTTTAGATGAAATGTAAAATATAGTATTTTCAACCGAATTCCGAAAGGGGGTGATGCTGCAAAAGAGACAATCATCGTTGTTGGTTGGCTTGTTTTGCCCAGGCAGTTTGCAAGAATCGTGGAATCGCTTGCACGCATGAATCGGCACACTCGCAAATCAGCATCCAATTTCAGGCGAAAGGAAGGGATTGACGAATGAAACGGAAACACGTATGGCTCGCCGCACTGCTCGCGCTCGTCTTCGTCTGCGCCGCCGGCCTGCCGCCGGTAGCCCCGGCAAACGCAAGCGGGAGCAGCATCGGCTCGATCGGGACGTCCGACACGATCTACATGGTAATGACCGACCGCTTCTACGACGGCGACAGCGGCAATAATGGCACGCTAACCGACGATTACCGTCCGGGCGATATGCACTATTACCAAGGCGGCGACTGGGCAGGGCTCGTCGACAAGCTCGATTATATCAAGGAGATGGGTTTCACGGCGATCTGGATTTCCCCGCCGCAGGACAATGAAAAGTTCAGCCGCAGCGGCGACGAAGCCGGTTATCACGGCTATTTTACGCATGATTTTAACGATGTGAACGATCACTTCGGTACAACGACCGAACTGCAAACGCTGATCGACGAAGCGCACGACCGCGGTATCAAGGTGATCATCGACGCCCAGCTCAACCATACGGCGGACTACCTCGCCTATCCGTCGACGTCGTACAGCCCGTCCACCTACAAGCCTGCGGCGCCGTTCGACGATCCGACCTGGTACCACAACAACCCGAATATCACCGATTTTAACGACGGCTACCAACTGCTCAATTACAGCCTTGGCGGCCTCGACGACCTCGACCAAAGCAATCCCGACACGTGGGATGCGCTGCTGGACGCTTACGACGGCTGGTTCGACTATGGCTTCGACGGCGGGCGCATCGACGCGGTGCTGGAAATTCCGACCGACAAGCTCCAGGCGTTCGAAGGCCACATTGGCAAAAAGACGTTCGGCGAAGCGTACACGTCTTCCGTCGACGTCGTCTCCGGGCTGCAAAACTACATCTGGGGCATGCTCGATTTCCCGCTTTATTTTGGCATGAACAATGTCTTCTGCAACAATACGTCGTGGAGCGACGTGAAGGGCGTGTTCGACCAGGATTACAAGTACAAAAAAGCGAACCAACTGGTCACCTTCCTCGACAACCACGACCGACCGCGTTTCCTCAACAATTGCGCCGACAATTATGCGAAATCGCGTCTCGCACTCGCTTTCCTGTACACGGTCCGCGGCATTCCGGATGTCTACTACGGCACCGAGCAGGGGATGGCCGGCGAACACAAGTATAGCGACGACATCCAGAATACGGTCAATCGCGAAGTGATGCCTTCGTTCAGCGATGGCAGCGCAACGTTCAATTGGGTGCAGCGGCTGAACCAGATCCGCAAGGATTACAAGTCGGCGCTCGTCAACGGCAAGCAGCGCGAAATTTACTACAACAGCTCCGACCCGGTCTACGCGGTCAGCCGGCGCAACGACAGCACGGGGGACGAAGTGGTCGGCATTTTCAACAAGTCGCCAAACCCGCAAACAAAAACGATTGCGATCAGTCAGGCAACGTCGAGCTGGACGATCGGCACGCATTTGACCGACTTGCTCAATACCGGGACAACGGTGACGGTTGCGGAAGGCGTTGTGGCCAATTCGCGCGAAATCACGGTAACGATCCCCGGCAACTCCGCGATGCTGCTGACGAACGGCTATCCGGCCGAATACGCGCCGCCTTCGCCGACACAGACGAAAATCATCGTGCATTACAACGCCGGCTTCGGCAACTCCATTTCCGTCCGCGGGGATACGACACCGCTGAACTGGACCTGGGGGCAAAAGGCGGAAAATGTCGATGCGAACACGTGGCAGTACGTCATGGAGCGCCCGACGTCGGGTACGATCCAGTTCAAGGTGCTGCTGAACGATTCCACATGGGAAACGGGCGGCAACCACAGTGTCACCGCCGGCAGCACGGTCGACATTTATCCGAGTTTCTAATTCGCGAGCGAAAGGAGATGTAACCTTATGAAACGCAAACGCAGTGGAAAAAGATGGCTGTCGTCCGCCGTTGCGGCCGCGACGGCGGCGGCGCTCGTCCTCGGCCTGGGCGCTCCGGTGAACCGGGCGCTGGCCAAAACGTACAGCGAAACGGTCTATGAAGCGGAAAGCGCAACGCTGCACAACGCGTCGACGAATACGAACCATACCGGATACACCGGCAGCGGCTTCGTTGACGGCTTCAGCGCCAGCGGCGACTACGTGCAGTTCTCGATCAGCGTCGCCGCAGCGGGCGACTATACGCTGCTGTTCCGCTACGCCAACGATACCGGTTACAAGGCGTCCCACCGGGTATACGTCGACGGTGTCGACACGGCGCTGGCGGTATTTCCCGATCTGGTGAGCTGGGATGCGTGGGGAACGGCTGAAGTCGGCACGTATTTGAGCTCCGGCTCGCATACGGTCAAAATTGCGTACAACAATCACGCGATCAATCTCGATAACCTGCTCGTGACGCCGAAGCACGAATCGACCCGCAGTTTTTATATGTCGAACTGGACGACATGATGGCGATCTGGAAAGCCGCGAAGCTGAACGACGCGGAAACGGCGGTAAAGGGTCCGCGCATCGACGAACTGCACTACGCGGACGATTGGGAGACGAACCAGATCAAGGATTGGAGCGGGTTTTTTCGCGATGAGACGGCGAGCGTCAAATACAACGACGGCACCAAATTCGACAGCGAGGCATACTTCGACGAAGAGGGAGTGCTTCGTGCCGATTACCTCAAGTACAACGGGTCCTATCCATCCAATTTGGAGCTGTCTCGGGATTACGTGATGGTGCCGCACGAGAAGTTTATCGTCGCCCGCTACGCGCTCAAGAACAACAGCGGTTCAAGCAAAACGGTCAACGTGCTCGACATGCTGCACGTCAACAACACGAGCGGCAGCAGCATCGGCGCTTCCTACGACGGCACGCGCAAGGCGCTGGTCGTCAATATGTCGGCAGCGTCGCAATATTACCTGGCGCTCGGCGCATTCGCCACGCCGACCGGTTATCAGTCGGCCGACGACACGGTCACCAATACGGCCGATGCAAAAGCTTCGCCGTGGGTGACGTTCGACAACAACGGCACGCTCAAGAACAACGGTTCGGTGACGGCGCAGGACATCTCCGTCGGTTTCAACCAAAGCGTGTCCGTCGCGGGAGGAACGACCGAGTACGTTTATTTCTATCTGGCGCTCGGCGAAGACGCGACGGAAGTCAACGCTGTCGCCGATACTGCGCGGGCGCATACCGGCGACTATTGGTTCACGCAGACGGCGGACGACTACGACGACTGGTTCGCTAACGCCAAGCCGGTGCCGAGCCTGGGCGACAGCGATTTGACCGCGTTGTACAAAAACAATCTTGTCATGATCAAAAACGCGATCCGTCCCGGAACATCGACCGGCGACGGGGCGATGCCGGCAACGACGAACCCGGCGACGTACAGCTACAAAGTATGGACGCGCGATTCCGCCACGACGGCGGTGGCGCTCGACGCCGCCGGCTTCGCGGACGAAGGCGAGCGCTACTGGCGCTGGCTGGCGGCGCGGCAGCTGACGGGCGGCGACGCCGGCAAGTTCAACACGACGATCAACGTGTGGACGAACGCGCGCGTCGAGTTCATCGAACCGGAGCACGATATACTCGGCTGGTTCCTCTACGGCGTCTACCGCCATGGGCTGGAGACGGGCGACAATACGCTGCGCGACGACATTTGGACGCAGCTGAAGGCGACCGCCGACTACATCATGAACAATATCGACGCCGACGGCTACGGGCCGCAGGACTTCTCGATCTGGGAGGATCTTGACAACTACGGCATTTATGCGTATACGCAGGCGCTTTATGTCGCCGGCCTCGAAGCGGCGGCGAAGATGGCGGCGGCCAAAGGGCTCGGCACGCTGGCCGACAACTACAACGGCGCCGCCAGCACGATCAAGACGGCGATCAACCGCGACGACACCGCGTCCGACGTCGGGCTGTGGAACTGGAGCGAAGGCTACTACGACAAGAGCATTCGCTACGACGGCACGCTCAGCACGATGGAGGACGCGTCGGGCCTCATCCTGTTTACGCTCGGCGTCATCGACCCGCATTCGTCGCGGACCGCCAGCACGGTCGATCGTTTCGAAGCCGACCTCGGGTCCGACACCTATGGGCTGGCGCGCTTCGGCAACGACACGTACTACTCGGGCGATTCCTATTTTTCGCCGGCTGGCGACGAAGCGCTCGAAATATCGCCCAGTTGGCCGCAAATGTCGGCCTGGAACGCGATCACGCACGTGTACAACAACGAAAGTACCGAGGCGGCCAATATCTTCAACTGGTTCAAGCATCGCACCGCCGCCGGCTGGATGGTGACCGGGGAAGCCGTCAGCGACGTCTCCGAGAAGCCGATCGTTTCCACCGCCAGCGAACCGGTGACCGCGGCTGCATTCGTGCTGGCCGCGCTGACCAAAACAGGCGCGATCGACATGCGCATCGTGCCGGATGAATCGAACGCCGGCGCATACAAGGCGCTGACCGTCTCCGCCGGCACAACCGGCGACTGGCCGCAGTACCAGTACGTGCCGTACTATCTCGACGCCGCGGGCGATTCGAGCGACGGCGACATCGCGATCCGGAAAGTTTATGCTGCTAACGACGGCACAAACCTGGTGCTTCGCATCGATAATGAATCCGGTTCGCTGCCGGGCTTTAACGATCCGAGCAAGCTGTTCCAAGTATCGGTGTACGCCGAGGACTTCACGAGCACTGACGCGACGAAGAACACATCGATCAACGGCACCGCGCTCGGCCGCAACATGGCGTATTTGTTCAAGCGCGACAGCGACTCGAACAATTTCAACAAATATACGGTGTCGGGCGGCAACTGGACATCGGCCGGCACTGTCTCGGGCGGGCAAGTCGAATGGGACACGGCGACCGGCCGCATCGAGGTGAAAATTCCGCTGTCCGCCATCGGCCATTCGACGCCGGGATCGAACGACTGGTTTCGCCTGAAGGTAGTACTGAGCAAGAAAGTCAGCGGCACGTGGACGGATCTGGACGCGTTCGCCAACCATTACCGCGTGACCGGCAGCAGTACTGCCTGGTTGTTCGGCGATTTTGAGTAACACCATTTTGAGTAACGCCATGTCGAGTCAACCAAGCTAGAGCGAATGGTTATGGTGAAAAGCCTGTTTGGCTGAAGTTATGGCCGAACAGGCTTTTTGCAACCGTTCCCTTGTGTTAAACAGTTTATAACAAAATGAAACACTATTGAATATAAAGGGGAGACCCATGATGAATCAGGCAATCCGACTTTGCATGATTGGCGCGGGCCGGCACGCAGCCCACAATGTATATCCTTGCTTCTCGTGGCTGCAAGGCGCGGAAATTGTTGCGAACTGCGACCTCGACTTCGAACGCGCGCGGGGAACCGCTACGGCGTTCGGCATTCTTGATCGTCGACGAAGAGTCGCCGAATGGCGAGGTGGACGCGCTGCTGCGTGGGGCGATGCAGTATTTGCAAGCGAACGGGGTGACGATGCAATAAATCCGTTCATGGCCATGACAAAAACGATGACAATCCGTAACTGTTCGCCTGCGGTCCCTTTCGTTATGATGATGCTGGCGGGAGTGGAAAGACGAAAGCCCGCCCAGAAACAGGAGGGAACGAAAGATGAGCATCAACAAGAAACGGTCATGGCGGCGCCTGTTGTCCGGCCTGCTGCTGGCGACCATGCTGGCGGCTCCGCTTGGCATCGCGCCCGTACAGCCTGCACAGGCGGCAACAGGGGAGTTGGTCGTTTATGACGACGCGCTTTCCGCCGAGTTTGCCGACTATGGATGGGCACAACATAACTTGGCGGAAACGGGCATCGTGCATAGCGGGTCGCAGGCGATCCGGTTCGATCCGGACGAAGGACAGGCCTTGTATTTTTATAAAGACCGGATTATAAACGCGGCCGATTACGGCTCCTTGCGATTCTGGATCCATGGCGGAGCCGGCCACGGCCAGCAATTTACGCTGGTATTGACGTTGGGCGGACAAGCCGTGGCGGAAATTCCGTCAAACGCATTGCTGCCGGCAGGAGGAGTCGCCGGCGCTTGGCAGCAGGTCGACGTGCCGCTGGCGGATTATGGTGCGACCGGCTTGCTGGACGGCATCCTGATCTGGGGAGCCGGCGATCAGGAGCCGCTCTATCTCGACGATATCGCCTTCACCGTGCGGGCGCCAGGACAGTCGCCGACGCCGGGGCCAACATCGTCGCCGACGCCGTCGCCTTCCGGAGGACCGACGGCGAAACCTTCGGTTTCGCCGTCATCCTCGCCAGCTCCGGGCGATCCGATTGAGCCCGTCGAAGGCTTGTACGTATTCGACGATGCGCTCGCCGATTCGTTCACCGATTACAGCTGGGCGCAGCATAGTTTGGAAGAGAGCGAAACCGTTCATACCGGATCGCGTTCCATTCGCTTCCAGCCAGATGGGGACGCGGCGTTGTATCTGTACAGCGATCGCATTGTGCTGACCAAAGAGTATGAGAGGCTGAAGCTTTGGGTGAATGGCGGCGCTTCGGGCGGCCAACAGGTGAAGCTTGTGTTCCTGTCGGGCGGCCAGGCGGTTGCCGAACATTCGCTGAGTGACTGGCTGCCGGAAGGCATTCCTGCCGAACAATGGGCGCTTGTCGACATTGCGCTGGCGGACCTCCAACTGCCGGGGCAATTGTTCGACGGCATCATGCTGGCCGGCACGGTGCCGGGCGAACAAGCGGCACTGTACGTGGACGACATGGCGCTGATGGCCAAACAGGTTGCACAAGCCGCTGTCGTTGAAGTGCGCATGGATAAAAATCGCTTCGTTATGCTGCCCGGTGAACATCAGACCTTGCAAAGCGAAACTTTTCTCGCTTCGGGGGACACTGGTATCGTGACTGAGCAAGCCGAATGGTCGACCGACCGGCCGGACGTGCTGCAGGTCGAGAAAGGGCGATTGACGGCGCTTGCACCGGGTATCGCCAAGGTGACGGCAACCTACAAAGGTTTGCATGCCGAGGCATATGTACAAGTGACAGACGTTATCTCGGAACCGGTTTATGCCGATGAACTGGAGGAAGGGTACCGCAACCTCAGCTGGCATGACAAAGACTTCGCCAATGCAGAGCAGGCGCACAGCGGTATGCGATCGATCAAGTTTGAGCCCGACGGCTGGGACGGCGTATGGATCGCCAGCGCGGCAGAGAAGGCGCTTGCCGATTATTACGGCGTACGGTTCCGCTTGTTTGGCGGGGCAACAGGCGGGCAGAAGCTGTTGTTTCACATTTACGAAGGCGGTACTTCGCTAGGCGCAATCGATGTGAACCGCTATTTGCCGGAAGGCGGCTTGCTGCCCGGGCAATGGACGGAAATAACGGTCAATATGGCCGATGTCGGCTTGGAAACAGGCTCGTTTGACGGTTTCATCCTGCAAGCGGCAACCGAAGGGAATCAGGACGCCGTATACATCGACGATATCGAATTGCTGCGCAATCCGAACCCGGGCCAACTGCCCGAGCCGGAACTGCCGATCATCGGTGTCACGGTCGACACCGAAGCGGCGCGCAAGCCGATCAGCAATAATATATATGGCATTAACTACGACGAATCGCATCCGACCGACTCGAAGCTGCCGTTCCCGGTGCAGCGCTGGGGCGGCAACCAAACGACGCGCTACAATTGGGAGCTTGACGTGGCTAACCGTGCGTCGGACTGGTACTTCATGAACTATCCGTATGAAACGGATCAACCGGAGCAACTGCCGAACGGGTCGATGGCCGACCGGTTCATCGACATGGTGCGCGGCGACGGCAGCAACGGCGGCGCCGGAGGCAATGTGCTGCTGACGGTGCCGACGATCGGCTGGACGCCTAAAGATCGTGTCGTTCGCTACGGCTTCTCGCAGCAAAAGTATGGGACGCAAACGAGCGGCGCGCCGGAGCTTCGCGATGCGGGCAGCGGCGTGTTCCCAGGCGGCAGCCTCGTGACTGGCAACGATCCCTACGATACGTCCAAGCCGATCGGTCCCGACTTTGTGACCCGCTGGATGGACCATATTGCACAGCAAACGGCCGGCGGCGTTCATATGTATGCGCTCGACAACGAGCCGGAAATCTGGCACGTGACGCACCGAGACGTTCATCCGAATGCGCCGACGTACGATGAACTGTGGAACAAAACCGTACAATACGGGACGGCGATCAAGCAGAAAGATCCGGCAGCGCAGTTGTTCGGTCCGGTATCCTGGGGCTGGTGCGCTTACTTCTACTCGTCGGCCGACAATTGCGCGGACGGACCGGATCGGCAGGCGCATGAAGGCATGCCGTTCCTTGCTTGGTATCTGAAGCAAGCGCAAGCGTATGAAGAACAAACCGGCATCCGTCTGATCGACTATCTGGACATTCATTATTACTCCCAGGAAGACGGCGTGCCTTCTACGGATGAAAGTCCGGCAACGGCCAAACGCCGGTTCCAGGCGCTCAAGTCGCTTTATGATGACAACTTTGTCGATCAGTCGTGGATTCAGGAGCCGATCCGGCTCATCCCGAGAATGAAAGAAACGATTGCCGAACAGCTGCCGGGTGTCAAACTGGCGATTACCGAATACAACTTCGGCAATGGCGACGGCATTACGGCCGGACTGGCACAAGCGGAAGCGTTGGCGATCTTCGGCCGGGAGGGAGTCGATCTGGCGACCCGGTTCGGCAACTTCCAAGCCGGTACGCCGATCGAGGACGCGTTCAAGCTGTTTCTCAACTACGATGGCAACGGCTCGAAAATCGAAGGGAGCAGCGTGCCGACAAGCTCAACCTTGTCCGATGCGATTGGCTCCTACACCATCGCCGGAAATGACGGCAAGCAATACGTGCTGTTGTTTAACAAAGATACCGTAACCCGCGCAGTGAATGTAAAGACGGGTTCCACCGGCGATACGTCAGCCGACGTGTATCGGTTCGATGCCAATACCCGCCTGGCGGCTGCAGGAACGGTGGCATCATCCGACGATGGGACGATTGCGCTGCGGCTTCCCAAACGTTCGGCAACGTTGCTTGTTATTCCATGACGCGTACAAACCGGGCACGCCCTCTAACGGGCGTGCCTTCATTACGCATGCGGGCATATGTGTCATCAGCGTACACATGACACTCGTATCCAGGAGGCGGCCAAACCGTTCCGGAGCCCCGTTGCTTGTGCTGCGATAATAAAATTCATCCACGTAAATCTGCTCATTCTCCGGCCACACATTGCGATACATGGTACGGATAAAACCGGCCGCACGGTCCAGCATGATCCGCACGGCACGCTGTACGACTTCAGGGGTGCTGTTCCGCTTGTTTTCTTCCTCGGCATGCTTGTCTGGAAAGAGTTTGCGCAGCACCGCGTCGATCGGCCGGTTGCCCAGTGCAGCCGCGCTAAGCGGATGCGGGCCGTTCTCTTGGCTGAGGATGTATCGGATCTTACGAAGCAGGCCAAGCGCCGAACGATAATTGATGGCAAGCTTGGCTGCGAGCCACCGAGCGGAACAAGGCTGGTCGGCGGCGATCAAGTACATCGCCAGAAACCAGTGCCGCACGGGCAGCTTCGTTCTATGCATGACTGTCCCGGTCGTAACGGAAAACTGCAGCCGACATTCCTTGCACTGCATCAGTCCTCGCTTGGGAATGCGGTAGCAGCTTTCGTTTTCGCAGCGCGGACAAAAAACTTCCTGCGGCCAACGTACGCGGAACAAATGCTCGCGGCACGCCGCTTCGTCCGGAAACAACTTGTTAAATTGCTCCATTATTTCCTGCTTCATAAATACCTCCAATTGCCCCCTAATCTTAAATAAAAACACTGAAGTAGATTCCATGAATTAGAACATGTGTTCTTATTTTGATTATCATAGTTAAAATTTGGGTTCTTGTCAAGCCTGCTGTCGTGCTCAACAAGGTGCCTCTTCATATAATGCGGTTATCAGAGATAATGGCTTACGCAGTGTATCATTGATGGCATTGATAACTGGAGCCGGTCGAGCGTTTTGTTTCGCGCGCCGCTGTTTCCGTAGCGTTATGCATATATGCATGACGATCAGAAAGTTCGTAACTAAATACATATATGCATGTCGTGCAGATATTCCTTTAATGGAGCCATGTAGGTATGACGAATAGAAGTCTCGTAACGAACTGCATATATGTACAACGTGCAGAAAGTTCGTAACAAAGTGCATATATGCATAACATGCAGAAAGAAGGGCGGCGAGATATACACGCCTCAACAATTCCATGTGTTAAAGCATTAGTGTGGGAGGGAATAGCGAGAAGGGGGAAGCAAGGAGAGAAGGCGGCACTAAAAAACGGACTGAAGGGGCCACCCCTGTCAGTCCGTCTCTACATACAAGTTAAAAAGAGTCCTCTCTTCGCCGTTTCGCCAATGAGCGGATCCGGCCTGCCACTTGCTCGAGTTCCTCCGGCTGGAGCAATTCCACCGGAGATACGCCTTTGTCGAACTGGAAAGCGTCGCCGACGATTACGACCGCATACTGGTCGCCGATCCGGGCAAGATGGACACGGTCGCCGTAGTCGGCCATTTTGCCGCGGACGACGACATGGTCGAGCTTCAGCTTCAGCTCCAATTCCGGCTGCAGCTCAACCAATTGTGCGGTCGCTTCGGCTACCCGCTCGTGTGTCCATTCTTCCTGCAGCCCGCGCTTGTCGCTGTACGCCCAACGCTCCAGTCGTTCGTCCGCAGGTCCACGAGCGTTACCGGGCAACGAAGGAGCGGCAGACTGCGCATAAAGCGGCGGCTGCCCATTATTGATATAACCGTCGTCAGCCTGGCTTCCGGTTGTTTCGCTCCATTCGCTATAACCGGAATGCGATGCTGCACCGATCTCTTCATCGGCAGGGCCGTTGTAAGGAGCGGAGACAGGAACGGGACTCGCATCCTGAGCCGCCGGCGCCTGAATGGGCGGCCAAGCGGCAGCTTCTCCGCCGGATTCCGCCACATACTGCTGCACCATACCGAGCACCCGCTCGCTGACAATTTCGGGCATTGACTTTTCATACGAGACATAGCGCAAAAAGTCTTCGAAGTAACGAGCATGCGACGCTTGATGAATTTTCAGTTCCCATTCGTCCCGCATGCCTTCTTCCGGCATGTTTGGGTACTGGATCGATTTGATGTTGCGGGCGCTGATGGCCATTTCGACGCGGGAGATCAAGCTGCGCTCGTCGGAGACGCGGGCGATTTTGGACTCGAAATCGCATTTCAGCACAAAAACGAACGGCTCGTCGAAATACCGGGTCAACATGGCACTGGCCACAATCAGCGCGCCGCCCCTGACCGCGCTTGTGTCCACATACATCCGTGCCAACTCGTCGCCCGCTTCCTGGAACGATTCTTTGCCGTGAGCGGTGCGCAGACGTTGGAACAAATTATAGTTGGGATTGCTCGCCAACTCCTGGCCCGGCTCCGCCATAAAACGGCCGATTTTCGTCGGGGCGTTTTCGCTGGCGGCATTCAACTCCGCTTTTCGCTTGCCGATTCGCGCGAATTCGCCGTCAAGGAACGATTTGATTTCGCTTTCCTCATAGTCGTCGCGGTCCAATGTCTGGTAATGTTTGTATCGTTTGGCCGTTTCCGGCTCCCGTTCCTCGGTCGGAATGACGAAGAAGGAAAGATATTGAATGGTAAAATCCATGGTCGGCACCCCGGCAGTTCATGACGTCAATAAACAACATCCTTAACTGTACCATAGAGGAATCGGAGTAGGGAAGGGGGCGCCGCGGCGAGCCGGAGGCCGCTTCACGCTTTTTGCCGCGGCCGCAACGAGGAAAACACGAGGTTCATTCCGTTCAACACGAGGAAGAACAAAATTTCGCTCATGATGTTCCACACCCGTGCGATGACAGATATTTGCAGCGCGGTAGTCGTATCCATTTGATAGGAAAGAAAATACACCAGAAATCCTTCCCGCACCCCGAGTCCGCCCGGAAGCGGGCTGAGCATGCCGAGCAGCCATGCGGCAGCGAAAGTGCCTGCGGCAAAAAACACGTTGACATGAAAAACGCCAAAGCTGCGAAGCAGCAGCCAAAAGGCGACGCCCATCACGAAATGACTGGCGAGAAAGCAGCCGAGGTACAGAAAGAACCGGTTGCGCGGCATCGCGACTTCCAAGGCGCTTAAGCTTGAAGTAAACCGCTTGAGCGGAAACTTGCCGAGGAGCGTTCGCAAGCCTTTGCCGAAAGCGGCAAACAGCGGGGTATAAAACACGAAAAAAACGAGCAGCAAGCCGGCGATCAGCACGACGACCGGCCACGAAGCCATCCCGGCATCGACGATCACAACGAGCGAATAAAGGAAGGCGGCAAGGATGAGCAGCACATTTTCGTACAGCAGCGCCGTCGTCTGAGAGGCCAGCGAAACGCCGTGCCGACTGGCCAGCACGACACGTCCGGCGTAGTTCCAGATGCCGCCCGGGATATATTTGGCGAATTGCGAGTTGATGAAGACGGTGAGCCCTTGCCGCATCGTCAGCTGCCGTCCGGTGTCATTCAAAATGAGCACCCAAATGCCGGCCTGCAGCGACAGAAAGATGGTGAAAAGCGCCAGCGAGCTATAGAACAAGTAGCCCGTATGCTTCAAGTAGTCGAGGAGTTCGACAAACTTGAGCGGCAAATTGGCCGCGACAAAATAGACCACGATACCGGCGATGAGGAGTTGAATCAGAACGGGCAGCGCTTTTTTCCACGAAAACATCCGTATCGTCGCCTCCTTCCTATTCAGTATATCTTTTCCGGCGGAAGGGTTACACATACGGGCAACAAAAAGAGCCTGAGGCGCATGGCCTGAGGCTCGTGTCGTGTCGATCGGAAACGCGATTGTCGTTACTTCCCGTTGCTGATCGTTATACCCACCACATATCGCCGAGCGGTTCGCGGATCAGCACTTGCTGCAGGTTCGCTACCGCCTTGGAGAAGCCTTCGTTGACCGACATCAAACCGTCCTCGTGTTCGATGCTGACGACGTAGTCATATCCGACGAGACGCAACGCGCTGATAATGTCGGCCCACGTCTTCAAGTCGTGGCCAAAGCCGACGGAGCGGAACTGCCAGGCGCGGTCAAGCATGTTGGCGTATGACTGCATGTCTGTCAAGCCGTAGCGGTTGACGTTGATCGGATCGATCGACGTATCCTTCGCGTGGAAGTGATGGATCGCTCCGGCGCGGCCGAGAATTTGCACGGCTTGCACCGGGTCGATGCCTTGCCACCACATGTGGCTCGGGTCGAGGTTGGCGCCGATAACGTCGCCTGCCGCTTCGCGCAGTCGGAGCAGCGTCGCCGGCGTATGTACGGAGAAGCCGCCGTGCAGCTCCAAGCCGAATTTGACGCCGCGCGCTGCAGCGAATTTGCCGGCTTCGGTCCAGTACGGAATGACTTTGTTCGCCCATTGCCAGTCGAGTATTTCCTGGTAATCGTTCGGCCAAGGCGCTACCGGCCAGTTCGGATACTTGGCGTCCTCATGGTCGCCCGGGCAGCCGGAGAACGTGTTGACGACCGGTACGCCGAGGCGCTGCGCCAGCTCGACGGTGATGTTGATCGTCTCCTGCGCTTCCTTGGCGATATGCTTCTGCGGATGAAGCGGGTTGTTATGGCAGCTCAGCGCGCTGATCGTCAGACCGCGGGACTCGATCGCCTGCTGAAACGCTTTCAGCTTGCCGGCGTCGGCGAGCAGCTCCGCCGGTTTGCAATGCGCGTCGCCGGGCCAGCCGCCGGTGCCGATCTCGACGGCGTCAAGTCCTTTGGATGCAATGTAATCGAGCGCTTCTTCGAGAGATTGTTGTCCGAACAAGACGGTAAAAACGCCTAATTTCATGAATGGCACCTCCGAATTGGGTTTCCTTTTCCAAACTCGATTATATCATGCCCCATCTTCAAAATGAAGGCAAATGGAACAAGCCCCGGTACACCTTCAGCACCGTTTCCGGCGCTCCCCCGTAAACGATAATCGCCGAGGTGACGAACGCCTGGGTGAGCGCGATGCGAAACCAATAGTAGGCGCGCGACACTTTCTTTTTGTTCACGGTCGTCTTTTGCAGCAGGTTCTCGCCGGCCAGCAGCAAGCCGTGGTAGACGCCCCAGGCGATGTACGGCCACGTGAAGCCGTGCCAAATGCCGATCAGCGTCATGACAAGCAGCGACAAGCCGGCGCCTTCGACCCGCGTCAGCGCGCGTCGCGAGAAGAACATGAAGATATGGTCGCGGAACCAGTCCCCTAGCGTGGCGTGCCAGTTGCGCCAATATTGGGTCAGGGTAGGGGAGAGGAACGGCTTCTTGAAGTTTTCCGGGATCGTATAGCCGAACAGACGGCCCATGCCGACGGCAATGTCGGAGTAGCCGGAGAAGTCGAAATAGATCAGCGCATAAAACCAGATCATCAGGAACAACGACTCGTGCGTATGCAGCTCCCGGCCCATGACGTGGTCGAAGACGGAGGTCATCCAGGCGACGAGCACGATTTTTTTGAACATGCCGAGGATGATGCGTTTGATCCCCATTTCGAAAGCGGCTGCATCGACGGCGTACGGCTTTTTCGCATCGGCGATGAAGTCGCGGAATTTCAGGATCGGCCCTGATGTAAACGTCGGCACAAACAGCACGTAGTTGGCATAATCGATCAGTTTGCACTGCCCGTCACGCCCGATGAAGTAGGCGAAATAAAGCGCGTCGATCACTTTCAGCACGTTGTAAATGAGGCCGAGCGTAATGACGGCTTCGAACAGCGGATGATGCAGTTCGCCCATGACGAACAGCCGCAGCACCGACACGGCGGCAACGTTCAGCGCGATAAACAGCACGAACCACATGCGGCGCATCGACGGGACGCGGCACAGAAAACTATAGGCGATATAATTGAGCAGCGTATAAGCCGCGTAAAAGAGCGCCAGCTTCTCGCTGAACACGTACAGGAAGCCGAGGTTGAACGCGAGCAGCAGCACGCGTTTGTTAGCCGGCCACCGGCGCGTCAGCATCAGCGCCGCCACCATCGCCGCCATCGCGACGACGGCGTTCATGTTTAAATACCACATCGTCTAAAACCCCTCGTAAATGAACAAGCCCTTGCCCGTAAAATAAGCCAGCACAAACAACAGCATGACGAGATAGATCAAGGCTTCGCCGAACTTGCGAAAGAATTGAGCCACGCGTCCACCTCCCGGGTGAAAATCGGCGCCCCGTCATGGCGGTTCAAGTGGACGAGGTCGTGAAACAGCTTCGGATCGTAGCGGTCCATCACGTCGAAAACAGGCACGTTGCCGGCGGCGAGAATGCGGTTCGCTTCATCTTTCAGCGCAGGCATGTACGGAGGAAGCGGATACGCCTTGTTCCACGGCATCCAGACGACCTTCAGATGCAAATCGTGCGCCGCGGCATACTTCACGACCCATTCAAGCGCATCCAGATTGCCGCGGAAATCTTCCGTCGTCATCCAGCCGAACCGCTTGTCGTAGTCATCCCATTTGTCCTTCAGCCACTGATCGGACTGGTTGCCGTAGTAGAGCTCCTTGTCGATCCAGCGCGGCTCGTACGCGAGCAGCTTGTTGCGGTTCAACTCGACGACGCCGGCATACAGATTGCGGGCAAACTCCTTGCCGGAATCGCGGAAATAATCCCGGTATGCGTAGATGTACGGTTGGTACCACTTCTTGTGCCACTGGTAGGTCGGATCGGTTTCCATAGCGTCCATCATCGTATGGACGTCGATGCCGACGACCAACTCGCCTTCGACATGGTACCACGGGTGGGCAAGAATTTGCTTCAGGTCGGTGATTTTGCCGTAGGAGAGGCCGAACTCGGTCAGCTTGTGGGTCGACTGCTCTTCGATGTAGGAAGCCGTCACCGCGGAATTGCCGAAAAAAACCGGCCCCGTATCCTGCCAGTTGTGATGAAACAACGTTTTCGTAAAGTCGTTTTTGTAAAAGCGCCGCGAATGCGCCATCGGATCCCACCGCGAAATCAGCAGGTCCGACAGCACGAACAGCAGCAAGAGGAGCAGGATGAAGCTGTTTTTGCGGATAAAGGAAAACAAGGGCGTTCACCACTTTTGGGCGTGTCTGGAAACTCCGGAAACAGCAGATTTGGCTTTACAGCGCCTTTTCTTGCCACGCGTCGTATTGCTCGCGGAAGGCCGCCGGCCAATTCGCCGGATCGAGGCCGAACTGGGACAGGAACGCAAACGTCCAGCGTTCGATGCCGAAGGCGATGCACCCGGTGACGGCGGTGCGTTTGCCGGCTTTGATGTTGAAGGCGGCGCCGAACGTGCTGCTGTGGAAGTTGACCGAACAGCAGGCGAGCGACTTGTCCAAATACGGCACGGTCAGACGCAGCTCGAACTTCATCTCCTGGTTGCGCTGGAACGAGGCCTTCACTTGATAGTCGTTGGTGAAGAACGGGTCGTTCGCGTTTTCCATGAAGCAGTCGATGCCCCACTCGGCGGCAAGCTCCTGCACGTAGCCGAGTGCCTTCATCCGGTTTTCCTTGACGAACTCCGGTTTGCCGACGAGAATCACTTCGCGCATGCTGAAATCGAGCAGGCGGCCGAAATCGGCGTGATTTTTCGACTCGAAGCGGTGGCACTTGGAAATGGCCGTGACGATGACCCCGTCGCCTTCGAGAGTTTCGTCCTGCAGACCCTCGTAGCAGTGGTAGCATGTCGCCGGATTCATCGCCAGCTTCGGCTTAGGCAAGTGCTCGTCCAGCGCCAGCGCGTCTTCGTGTTTCCAGCCGCCGCTGTCGCGAATCGACTGCGAGAACCGCTCGATCACGTCAAGATCTTCGCGCAGATGCGCCACGAAGTGAATGTGCTCGGGAAACGAGGTGAAGTGGTTCGTTTTGTTCAGCGTGTCGCAATGGATGACGGCCGGATACGCTTCTTCCTTGACCGGGAAGCGGCGCGCGATGCGGGTAACGAACGAATAGTCGAAAAAGCGCATCAGGCTCGAAAACGGCTCGCGGAAAATGAACATGCCGGGCTCGAGCATTTTGATCGTTTTTGTCGCTGCAAGTTCGGCAATGATGTCGCCCCGGTAAGGCATGGCGCCTTCGTTCGTGTAAATGATGTTTTCCTTGAAGCCGTAGTCGCCGCTGTTGAAACGGTCGATCAACCGCTCGACGCGCGCCGCGATGCGTTCGCCGTGCGGCGAATGATGCGCAATGCGCAGCGTGGCGCCTTCAATGAGGATGTCATCGATCTGCTCGTCGACGAAGGCGCAGGAGTATTTCAACTGGCCGTACTGGGAAGGCGACAGCCGTTCCAGCGATATGATGCATTCCATGTTCGGTTACCTCGCGATCTTCGTGCCGATAAAAGCGGCGATTTCATTGATGGTGTTCATCGAATGCAGCATCAGATCCTGGTTGGTCACGGCGATGCCGTACGTTTGCTCGATATGGGCGATCAGCGCCGTAGCGCCGACCGAATCGAGATAGCCGTAATCGAACAAATGCACGTCCGGCGTAAAATCGTCGTCGTCCTCGTCGATTTCGTACCGAATGCGGATGTGAGCGTCAAGCTGCTCGGCGATGTTCTGCATGTTGTTCCTCCTGAATGATTCTGCTGCGGATAGCCGTCATTGCGGTTCGACGACAACCTTCGTTTTGGCGCCGAAATGGGTGACCGTCACTGTATGCTCGGCATCGTTGCGCTCGACGATCAGGCTGTCGCCGGTGACGTTCACCGGCGTTTCGCTGTATAGCTTGAACTGCTGCATGCCTTCGCCTTCCAGCGAGATTGTCCAGCGCTCGCCGCGCTTGTCGATCGCGAGCGGCACGTTGGCGCGCAGGATATGGCGCGGCTTGTCGTGCCACACGAACGTGAAGCGGGTGTTGCCTTGCACGGCGGTGTAAAGCGTGTCGCCGCGGCGCATGAAGATGTCAGCGTCCGTTCCGAGCGGATAGTCGCCCATACGGCTGCCGCGTTCGATCGCCAGGCCAAGCGTGTCGCGGTAATTGTCCGCCTGCTTCGGCACGCCGGCCAGTTGCGCCCGGATCGTCAGCGACTTGTGCTTGCCGGAGCGGAGCTTGTCCTTCAGCCGGTCGATATAGTAGCTGCCCCACGATTGCCCGATCGTCACCTTCGCCGTCAAGGCGGTGAGGAAGGAACGGGCCATCTGCGGCTCGCTCATGGCGTTGTAATCCTGCGCGGTGCGCAGCTTGTCGAGATAGTCGACGAATGTTTCCAAATCGTCCGTACGGGCCGGAAAATGATACTCGATATGCTCGAAATAATCAATCGGCATGTCCAGCTTGGCGTACGCTTCGTATATATCGGCGTTGCCGAGCGAACTGTCCAGCGGCGAAGCCGGCGTGTACAACAGCATCGGCTGCTCCAGCTTGTCGTCCTGCAGCAGGAACGGCAGTCCCCACATGTAGCCGAGGCCCCAGGGAGGATCCGAAGGCGACTGCGACGGGCGGAAGCCAAAGTTGTACCAGATGCCGGCCTCGCTTTCGTTCTCCAGCGTCTGCAGCCGTTCGGCGTTGTTAATCCGCCACGTGTGCTGGTTCGTGCCGGTGAATGTCCACGGGATGCCGAGCTTGTCGAACGATTGCCGCTGCAGCGCCAGTTCCCGTTTCTCCTGCTCGGCGCTGCGGTAGCCGGTGACGAACGTATGCGGCACCAGCTCCAGTTTGTTGTCGCGCGTGTACTGCAGGAACTCGCGCAAGCCGTCCGCGTATGGGAAAGCGGGATCGTCGACGGTGTAGGCGATGCCGAATTCGAGCTGGCCGACGATCAGGTCGTCCTTGCCGTCATGGTTGATATCATACCACATCGGCACGGCGTTATGACCGCCGACCAGCGCCTTCGAGCCGACCTGGTTCGTCGTCTGGCCTTCGATCGGGCCGCGCTTCGTCCAGCTCGCGGCGACGAACGGGTCCGCCGTCGCCTGGCGGACGAACACGACCACGTCGCCTTCGCCCGTGCCGACGGCCAGATCGAGCTTGCCGTCGCCGTTCATGTCGCGCAGCGACGGCGCCGCAAACGTGCCGCCGAGCTCCGCGACGGCGGCGCCTGCGGCAAAGCCGAGCGAGCCGTCCGCTGCGCGCTCGCCGCGGTACAGCCTGATCTTGCCGTCGCCATCGCCGACGGCAAGATCAGGCACGCCGTCGCCGTCGATGTCGGCGACGGCCGGCGCGGCATACGCGGGCACGCGCAGCGGCTCGCCTGCGGCGAGCACAACCTGCGGCGGCGCAAACGCCATGCCGCCGAGACCAAGCGCGAGCCGCACGGCGCCATCGCCGTAGCCGAGCAGCAGGTCCGGCTTGCCGTCGCCGTTCGCGTCCAGCGTTGCGACGGCGGCGTAGCCGGGGGCTGCTGCTCCTGCGGCGGCGTCCGCGGGCGGCGGCAGCGAAAGTTTCTCCGCGGCGGCGAAAGCGTCCGGCGCGGCGAGCCCTTGCGGCAGCGGCTGGTTCGCGTACGCGGCGGGCTGGGAGCCCAGGCCGCGCATCGCGTACACGCTGCCGTCGGCGCTGCCGGCGAGCAGGTCCGGCTTGCCGTCGCCGTCAAGATCGGCGATCGCCGGATACGCGCGGTACGGCAGCTCGATGCGGCCGGCCAGCTCGCGGTAGTCCGGGTACGGCGCCAGCAGCGCGTACTTGCCGCCGGCCGACAGATGCGCGCCGGAACTGTAGAACGAATTGTCATAGTCGCCGATAAAATGCGGCTCGGTCGACGTGCCGACATTCAAATGGACGATGACGCTTTCCTGCCAATGGCCCCAGTCGTACGAAGCGCGGACCAGCGAGAAGGAAGGCACGAAGTTGCGCTTCTTGAGAAATTCCGCCCACTGGATGCCGTCCCGGCCCTGGAACGCCGGCAGCGCTTCAAAATGGTTCTGGAACGCCATCGCCGGCCGGCCGTAAGGGCCAAGCGTCTTCGTGACGCTGTAGCCGAACCGGTCTTTCGAGGCGAAGGTCAGGAACGCGCTGCGCAGCTGCGCGTTGGCCGCCGCGAACGAGAAGCTGAAGTATGGCTCCAGCTTAGCCTGCTGCTTGAACTGGAAGTAGGCGCGGCCGCTCTCCGGCTTCTGCGCCTGCACCCGTTCTTTCTTCTCGGCGCCGGCGACGGCAGCCTCGTAGACGCGGGCGTATTCGGCGAAGCCGAGCGACGCGTCCATGCCGCTGGTCATGTCGGCGCCGGTGATGAAGTAGCGGTTCGGCAGGAACGCGCTGGCCAGCACGACCGTGCCGCTGCCGTAGCGGCTGGCGACCATCGCCGGCACGCCGTTGATGGCGGCGAGCGTCTCGACCGCGGCGCCCGGCGCCGGCTGGATGCCTTTGCCCCAGCGGAAGCCGGGCAAATCGAGCTCGCGTTTCACCGCGCTGTCGGCAAACAGCCGAAACACCTCCTGCATGCCTTGCAAATCCGGCTCCACCGCAGGGTACGCGAACGCTTCCTTGACGCCGACGCCGGGCGTAGGAATGTCGACCAGCTTCGTCGCGCCGAAGAAGTCGGCGGGGAAGTCGGCCGCGAACCCGTTCTCCAGAAACAGCCGACCGCCTTGGCGGACGTAGTCGATCAAGAGCCCGCTCTCTTGCGCCAACTCGGAAGTTCCGGCCAATCCGGGATCGACATAAACGGCGTCATACCCGGCCAGCTTGCGGCTGCCCAAGTCGCGCAGCTTCCACTTCTGGATCGCCGCATTCGCGACGAGCGTCTGCCGGAAGCCGTCGTAGGCGGCGGCGTCGAACGAATCGCCGGTGGCGTACAGCACGCGCAGCTCGTCGTTCTTCGGCACGAAAAAAAGCGCAGCGACGAGCAGCAGCAACAAGCCGCCCGCCGCGTAACAAATACGTTTCGCATATTTCAACGGAAATCCCTCTGACTGGCAAATTGAGTGGTAACTGACGTACAGCAATACGCCTAGTATACCATTTTTCGACGGCGTTGTTAAAGAAGCGGGGCCGACCGGCCCGTTTCGACAGCGGCATGGCGACGGGATTGACTAATTCAACACTGTTGAATTATAGTTGAAAATGAGGAATCATTTCGGAGGAGGTCCGCCATGAAACAAATTGCCATCAGCCCTTGCAGCAATCCGGAATTGGAGCTGGAGCCGGCGCTGCGGGAATATGCCGCGCTTGGCTTCGGGCAGTTCGAAGGGTTCTCCAGCTGGGCCCGGTCGGCGCTCGATTATCGCCGCGATCCGGCCGCTTATGCGTCGCTTGCCGCCCGGTACGGCATGCGGTTCAGTTCGTATCATCTTCCCCCTGTGACGGAAGACGTGGAGGAGAGCCTGCAAGAGGCGATTGCCGCGGCACGGTTTGCCAAGGAACTCGGCGCCGGCGTCGTTCTGTTCAAAGCGAAGACGCGGCCGCTCTACATCGCCGCGGCGAAACCGTTCCTGGATGCGACGGCGGACCTCGGCATCACTCCCGTGCTGCAAAATCACGCCGGCACCGCCATTTCCACTCTGGCCGATTTTCGCGAAGTGATCGCCGGCATCGGCGACGCAAGGATGAAAACGCTGCTGGAAGTCGGCCACTTCCATTCGGTCGGCGTCAGCTGGCGCGAAGGCTGCGAACTGCTCGCCGAGTCGATAGCGCTCGTGCATATCAAGGATCAAATCGGCGCGCAGTCGGTGCCTTTTGGAACCGGGGAAATTGATTTGCCCGGCTTGTTCGCCCACCTGCGCAGCGTCGATTACCGCGGCAACATCGTCGTGGAGATGGAAGTGAAGGACAGCGAAAACACGTTGCGGTATTTGGCCGGAGCGCACGATTATTTGCAGCGTTACTGGGCCAAGCCGGGAACATGACGAATGCAAAAAAGCAGTCTGCTCATCCGCGAGCAGGCTGCTTTTTTTACAGGAACAAAGCGAACACCCGGTATACAAGCCAGGCAAAAGCGGCGGTGAGCGGAATCGTGATGAACCAGGTGACGATGATCCGGCCGGCGATGCCCCAGTTGACGTCGGAAGCGCGTTTGGACGCGCCGACGCCGAGAATGGCCGAAGTAATCGCGTGGGTCGAGCTGACCGGCAGCTCCAGCTTCGTGAAAGCGAAAATGATGCTCGAAGACGTCAGATCGGCCGCAAACCCGTTGATCGGCTCGATTTTGTACATTTTCGTACCCATGGTCTTGATGATTTTCCAGCCGCCGACCGACGTGCCGAGCGCCATGGCGAGCGCCGCCGACAGTTTTACCCAGAGCGGGATCGTCGACACGCCTTCCGTCTGGAACCCGCCCGCCACAAGCGCAAATACGATGATTCCCATCGCTTTCTGCGCGTCGTTCGTGCCGTGCGTAAACGCCTGGAGGCCGGCGGAGAACACCTGCAGGAACCGGAAGCCTTTGTTGACCTTGTGCGGGCTGGAGTAAGCGAACAGGCGTTTTAATAGGGTCATGACGAGAAAGCCGACCACAAAGGCGATGATGGGCGAAAAAATAAGCGCTTTGACAATGCTGGTGAAACCGGAGCCGTTGATGCCGTGAATGCCGGCGTTGCTGATGACGGCGCCGGAGAGCGAGCCGATCAGCGCGTGCGACGACGACGACGGGATGCCGAACCACCACGTAATCAAGTTCCAGGCGATGGCGGAGATCAAGGCGGCCATGACGACTTCCATGCCGTGCTCGAGTTTGGCCGGATCGGCGATGCTGCCTCCGATCGTTTTGGCGACGCCGGTAAACACGAGCGCGCCGACCAAATTGAGCGTAGACGCGAGCAGAATCGCCCGCCGCGGCGTTAACGCCCGGGTTGAGATCGAAGTGGCGATCGCATTGGCCGTATCGTGAAAGCCGTTGATAAAGTCGAAGCCGAGCGCCAAAATGACGACCACGATAATGCTGATTAGCCCGTAATCCATCCTTTGTTCATTGCGAAAATCCGTGCAACCGCGAATTTACGCAATTCCGTCCCCCTTTGCATGCGTTTCGATCGGCGGTTACGAGTAGCGCAGCAGCACGCTCTCGAGAATGTTGGCGACGTCTTCGCAGCGGTCGGTCGTTTCTTCGAGACGTTCGTACAGCTCTTTCAACTTGAAATCCTCGTAGGGATCTTTGGGATGGGTGAAAATGTTGCGGATGCTCTCGCGCATAAGCGTGTCGGCTTCGTTCTCCAGCTTGTTGAGCGCAATCGTGTGCTCGCGGATCGGCAGGAACTTCTTGGCCTCGAGCAGCTTGAAGGCGGACAGGATATGGTTGCACGACGATACGATGATGGCGGAGAAATTTTTCATATAATCGTCGGTGTAGGAGATATTCAAATAATCGAATCGGGCGATGCACGCCTCGATGCCGTCGATGACGTCGTCGAGCTTGAGGGCCAGCTCCATAATGTCTTCGCGGTCGAGCGGAGTCATGAATACCTGGTTCAGCCCTTTGATAATATCGTGGGTGAATTGGTCGCCTTTATGCTCCATCTCTTTGAGCGCCGCGTAGTAGGACGCCGGGGGCTTGTCTCCCATCATCGCGCTGCGGAACATTTGTGCGGCTTGCAGCGTGTTGTCTGCGGCCTGGATCAGCAGCAGCAGAAAATTGACTTCGTTTTTTTTGCGGAACACCATGCGAGTTGAACCCCCATCGATTACGGATCGCCGTTATATGTCGGATCATGTCGATCTTATTTATTGTAAAGGTTTCGTAAATGCTTTGTAAATACGAGGGAAGGCGTTATTTTGCCGCATGCGTCAAAGTTTGAAGGTTCGGTGACAAAGGGCGGCTTCTATAGCTTGCAAAATGCGGCTGGAAAATATGCGGCGAGGGCGGGATAGACAAAAAAGCCGAGCGTTAATCCGCTCAGCCGTACACGCTAATTTGGTTCGCATTCAGTTTCGATAAACGGGGGCAGATTCCATGCAGCGGTTCAAAAATTGCAGCGCCGACTCCAGACCGTTCTCTGCCTTCATCCGTTTGGCGATTGGAGCGATTTTGGCGCCGACAGCCGGGTTTTGCAGCTCGCGGATGGCTTGCAGCAGCTTTTCCTTGGCCAGCTTCGGGAACGGGATGTGCCGGCCAATGCCAAGCGTAGCCAATCGTTCCCCCCAGAACGGCTGATCGGCATAGGTGGAGCATACGATGGAGGGGGTGCCGCTTTCCGTTGCCGTATGCGTCGTGCCGGCTCCCCCGTGGTGAACGATGACGCTGCATCGCGGAAACAGCCGTTCATGATTGGCCGACTTTATCATGCGCACCGTATCGGGAAGAGTGCCTTCCACGCCGTCCATAACGGTCCAACCGGAAGCGATAATCGCCCGCGTTTGCAGCGTGCGTGCAAGCTCGATCGCCATGTCGATCATCTTGCGCGGCTCCAATACCGGCAAACTGCCGAATCCGAAATAAATCGGCGCAGGGCCCTCTTGCAGCCAGCCGTCCAGATCCGCATCCAGCGGCGCCTTCTCATGTTCCGGTACGTAGCGGTTCGGTATTTTCCATGGACCGGTCACCTCGACGAGATCGCCCCAATCGGCGGGCTTCGGCACAAGCTCGCGGCTGAACGCTTGCATGACCGGAATGCGCTGCTTTTCGATCTTGTTGAACAGGCTTCCCCGGGGACGGGTCAGTCCAAGCTGCGCTCTCCATTCGATCATGTCGGGGCGCTGCCCTTTTTCATAGGCGCTGGCAACCAGGCGATAGGAAGCTTTGTTGAGAAAGGCGAGAGGCAACCCCTTCGCGGTCGCAAGGAAATGCGGGAACGCCCGGGTCGCAGGCGCAACCGGGAACGGGTTGGCGACAATAATCGGGATGTTCATCTTCTCCGACAGGCAGCAGCCAAAATACAGCTGGAGCGGGTGGGCGATGATCAGCTCGGCATCCGCGCAAGCGGCGGCGGCATCTTTCTGCATGGCAAACCGATTCTGGTGATTGATCAGATTCAATTGTTTCAAAAATTGTTTGACGTCGCCCGACGCCATCCATTTGCGGCCCTCTTCGGATTCCAACACTTGCTGGGAATCGATGCCGATCGGATGGTAGGGTCTGCGGTAGGAATGGACGACGTAATCGTGAAAATTTTCCGGCCCGGCCAAAGTAACGCGATGCCCCTGCTCCTCCAGCCCGTAGGCCAGGGCGAGAAAGGGCCGTATATCTCCGAAAGTGCCCATCGCCAGCAGCGTAATTTTCATGGTATCAAGCTCCCGGACCCAAATTAAAAGATTGACTTCTCCCAGTATAACAAGGATTGGCCGCCGTGGTGTCTCAATTTCGTCTCATTCATATGGCGCATGCTGGAGGAAAATGTCCCGTATTGCCGAATTGGAATGTAAATGGATTTGAACGCTAGGGTGATGAACGCGTGGGAAGGTTGGGAGAAACGCTTGCCATCGAACGAGGCCGGCTGTTCGTTGGACGGAATGCGGAATTTGCCGCGATCCGCGCTTGGATTCATGACCGTATGGCGCCAACCGGCGTGTTGTTCGTTTCGGGCATCGGCGGAGTAGGCAAAACTTCGTTCCTGTTGAAAACGCTCGACTTGGCTGCGCAAGCCGGTCTGGGGACGATATGGATCGACGGCCGGACTTGCCGGGAATCGCCGGCGGGGTTTATCGAGGCGGTGTCTGCCGATCAAACGTCTTTTCGCGCCATGTTCAGGACCAAGTCCATCCTTTGCGTCGACAACTACGACACGATTCATATGATAGACAGCTGGCTTCGGGAAGCGTTTCTCCCGCAAATGCCCGATGTCGGTCTGCTGGTTCTCTTGGTCTCCAGGCAAAACTTGACGGAATCGTGGCTGACCGATCTGGCTTGGCGAAGCCGGGTCAGGCATATGACGCTGCAGCCATTTTCCAGGCAGGAAGCGAGCGAATACTGGACGCGCAATAGCGCTGTGGCGCCTTGCGATATCGAACGGCTGATGGCGGAGACGCAAGGTTTGCCGCTGGCTTTGGCCGTTACAGCGGAAAAGCGGCGTCTTTCCGGTACGGAGACGTGGCCGCTTGCGCTGCGGATCAGCGCCGATCTCCTGCGCGAGGTGACGTCGCCCGATCTGCGCGAAACGCTGGATTTGTTATGCATTCTGCCGCAAGCTGCTCCGGAATGGTTCGCCCGTTGGCTTCGCGTTCCTTTGGGAGCCGACCGTTTGTTGCAGCTAAGCCGCCTTTCCTTCGTTCGTCCTACCGAGGAAGGTTTGGCTTTGCACGACGTTGCGCGATATTACTTGAAGGAAGACTTCATGCGCCGGGAACCGGACCGGATGAGCAGATTGCGCGCGCAGATCGCGAGAGATTTGGTTGGAGACATTAAGGCCGCAACGGATTCGTATGGGCGCAGCAAACTGGTCGCCGTTCTGTTGTCCGTCACCAGGGACGCGTTCCGGATCGGGGCAATCTCTGTCCTTCCGCAGCACGCGGACCAACAGCAGATGGAGACGTTCCGGCAAAACGATTTGCCGTATTTGCAACGCATCCTGCAGGAACAAAGCGAGCTGGCCGTCTCGATTGAGCGCGATTTGGCCGTGTTGCGGGCGCTTGCAGAGCAATTCCCGGCGTGCATTCGCGTTTTCCGTTCCAGGGAAGGGGTGCCGCTTGCGTTTTGCGCCGGATTTTATTTAGATCGGGACACGACCCGGTTTCATGAAACGTTTTTCCCGGGCGTGTTGGAGCGGGCTTATCCCGACGAAATCGAAGCCATGCGCCGCCGGACTGCGGAACAGGCGGATACGTTTTACCAATTGTTGGCCGGTACGGCAGTGCACAATCCCGACTATTCTTTTCTGGAACTGATCGGCATTGTTATATCGTACTGGTTGATTGTCCACTCGGCCGGGATGCGGGCGGTGATGATTAATACGTTTGACGGGCTAAATGAAGTGTTGCTGCAATTGGGTTACCGGATGAGACCGCTGTCCGGGCTCCCGGAAGACCATCCGTTCAGCCGTGCGACAGTCCGCGAGTTGGATTGGCGCACCGTGGATATCGGCGACGTGATCCTTGGCATGCCGGGTATGGACGCGACTGCCCCGTCTACCGTGGATGCCCCTGCGATTCCCGATAAAATGATTCGATCCGCTTTGCCGTTCGCCTTGGATCCGGATCGTCTCGAACGTACCGAGCTCGCCCGTTTGCTGGGCATTGGCGGCGGCGAGTTGCACGAGAAGCTGCAGAAGTTGCTGGAGGGCGCGCCGGTTTATCCGCTCGACGATCGCATGCAGCAGATGCTGCGCCAAATGTGCGAGCAGGCCAGCTTGTCGGCGGAACAAGCTGCCGAGCGTTTGCATGTGAGCCGGGCGACGTATTTTCGGATGCGGGGCGAGGTGATCCGGGTTGTGGGAAATTGGCTGAAACCGGAGGGGCCTTGACCCCGATGGTTTCGAGCCGGACGCTCTTCTGCGCCATGTACATATATGCATGACGCTCAGAAAGCGGCGCCAGGGCCGGGCCGCTTGCTTTTCTGCGCCATCTGCATATATGCATGATGCTCAGAAATGGGGCGCTGGGGCCGGGCGCTTGCTTTTCTGCGCCATCTGCATATATGCATGACGTGCAGAAAATGGGCGCACCCGAACGGGAGCCCGCTCCGCCCCTCTCGCCCCATCTGGGATGGCAGTCGGCTCCATTGGCGAAAGAAACGGCATTTCTGGTACACTAGGAGGATGACAAGCGAAGCGCGGGGGATGGCAATGACAACGAAAACAAGGGAAGACGTCGAGCTGCTGGCGCCGGCCGGCGATTGGGACTGCATGCGGGCTGCCGTGGCGAACGGGGCGGATGCGGTCTATTTTGGCGTGGAGAAGTTTAATGCACGGGCAAGGGCGCACAATTTTCATACGGACGAGCTGCCGGACATCATGTCCTTTCTTCATCTATATGGCGTCAAGGGCTTCCTTACGTTCAACATCCTCGTATTCGAGGACGAACTGGAGGACGCGAAGCGGCTGATCGAAGCATGCATCGCCGCCGGCGTCGACGCGGTCATCGTCCAGGATCTGGGGCTGGTCAAAATGATTCGCGACATTTCGCCGGATTTTCCGATTCACGGCTCCACGCAGATGACGATTACATCGCCGGAGGCGGTGGAGTTCACGAAGCCGTTCGATCTGGAACTGGTCGTGCTCGGCCGCGAAAACAGCCTGAAGCACATCCGCGCCATCGGCGAACAAGCCAAGCTGCCGATGGAGGTGTTCGTGCACGGCGCGTTGTGCGTATCGTATTCGGGGCAGTGCCTGACCAGCGAAATGTGGGGCGGCCGTTCGGCCAACCGCGGCGAATGCGCGCAGGCGTGCCGGCTGCCGTACGACCTGATGGTCGACGGCGCGCAGAAGCCGATGGGAGACGTGGCGTATTTGCTGTCGCCGAAAGATCTTGCGGCGATCGACATCATGCCCGAGCTGATCGAGGCGGGCGTGCACTCGTTCAAGATCGAAGGGCGGCTGAAAAGCCCGGAGTATGTCGCCAATGTGGTGAGCAAGTATCGCGCGGCCATCGATCGTTATTTCGCCGGCAAGGACGCCGCGCCGTCGAAGGAAGAGGTCCGCGAGCTGGAGCAAAGCTTCTCGCGCGGGTTTACGCACGGCTTCTTCGAAGGCACGAACAACAAGAAGCTCGTCGAAGGCACGTATCCGAAAAGCCGCGGCGTGTTTCTCGGCCGGGTGAAGCGGCTGCTCCGGGACGGCGTCGAGTGCGAGCTCGAAGCGCCGCTGAAGCGCGGCGACGGCATCGTGTTTGACGCCGGCGACCCGACGAAGAAGGAAGAGGGCGGACGCGTATACGACATCCGCCGCCGCGGCGTCAAGCTGGAGGGAGAAGCGCCCGGCGGCCTGATCGAAATCGTCTGCGGCCGAAACGATGTCGAGCTGTCGCGGCTGCACGTCGGCGACCGCATCTGGAAAACGAACGACCCGCATCTCGACAAGCGGCTGCGCCAAACGTTCGAAACCGACAAGCCGTACCGCACGTTCCCGGTGACGGTGCATGTTGAAGGCCGCGCAGGCGAGCCGCTGCGCAGCCGGTGGACCGACGTCGCCGCCGGGAATACGGTCGAGGTGGCGTCGGAGCTGCCGCTGGCCGAGGCCGAGAAACGGCCGATGGACGAGGCTTTGCTCGCCGAGCAGTTCGGGCGGCTCGGCGGCACGGTGTTTGCGCTCGCGGGGCTGGAAGCGGCGCTCGAAGGCGCCGTCATCGTGCCGATGAGCGAGCTGAACCGGATGCGCCGCCGCGCGGCGGAGCTGCTCGAGGCGGCCCGGCGCAAGCCGCGCGCGTATACGCGGCGCGAGGTCGACGCTTACGCCGACGCTGCGCAACCGGCGTCGGCGGCCGGCTGGAGCGCCGGCGCGAGCGAGCCGCGGCTGACCGTGCTGTGCCGCAGCTTGCCGCAGGTGCATGCGGCGCTGGAAGCGGGAGTCGGCATGATCTACGCCGACTTCGAGTTCATCAAGCAGTTTCCGGCTGCGGTGGAAGCGGTGCGGGCCGCGGGCGCGAAGATTGCGCTGGCGACGCCGCGCATCCACATGCCCGGCGAAACCGGCTACTTCCGCAATATCGCCAACTTGCAGCCGGATGCGGTGCTCGTGCGCAATACCGGCGCGCTTTACTACTACATGAAAGAACGCGCCGAGCATCCGGATCGGCGCCATCCCGAGCTGATCGGCGACTTCTCGCTGAATGTCGCCAACCACAAGACGGCGGCGCTGTTCGTCGATGCCGGCTGCAGTGTCGTGACGCCGTCCTACGACCTCAACATCCAGCAGATGGTCGACATGCTGCGGCAGGCCGACACGTCCAAGCTCGAGATCGTGCTGCACCAGCATATGCCGATGTTCCATACGGAGCATTGCGTCTATTGCACGTTCCTGAGCAAAGGCACGGACTACACGAACTGCGGCCGGCCGTGCGAGGAGCATCGCGCCTCGCTGCAGGACCGCATCGGCATGTCGCATCCGGTGCGCGTCGACGAAGGCTGCCGCAATACGGTCTATAACGCCATTGAACAATCGGGGGCGGAATATTTGACGACGTTTATGGAACTCGGCGTCGCCTCGTACCGGATCGAATTTCTCGAAGAAACGCCGGAGAAGGTAGCCGAGGTGCTGCGGCTGTACAGCCAGGCGCTGCGCGGCCGCATCGGCGGCAGCGACGTCTGGCGCAAGCTGAAGGCGACGAACCAGCTCGGCGTCACGCGCGGCCAGTTGGTGAAGTAAACGAAGAAAGGCGATGCGGGAACGAACCCTGCATCGCCTTTTTCGCGTTAGTAGCCGTCACCATCAGCCGGAATAAGTGGCCGAAATGCGGCCCATCTTCATCGACACCCGGTCGGTCATTTCGATCAAATAGCCGGCCAACTCTTCTTCGCGTTCTTTCAGGTTGATTTTGGACAAAGAGCTGGATATGCTCATCCCCGCCACTACTTTGCCGGTCCGGCCGAAGATGGGGGCGGCCATGCAGGCGCGGCCGAGCGCCAGTTCCTCGATTTCGGTTTCGTAGCCGCGCCTGCGGATCAGCTCGAAACGCTCCGTCAAGGCGGCCATATCGACGATCGTCCGGTCGGTGTACGCCTTCAGCGGCTCCCCGGCCAGCAGCTCGGACGCTTCCTCCGGCTCCATATGGGCCAGCAGCACTTTGCCGATCGCCGTGGCGTGCAGCGGGTTGCGCCGGCCGATAAACGTATACATCCGCGGCGAACCGTAACTGTCGACATGAGCCAGGTAGAACAGCGTCTTCCGGTCCACAATCGCGAGGTTCGTATCGAAGCCGAGCTTCTTCTCCGTCTCGTACAGCTCGGGCAGCGCCTGTTTGCGGATTTCGTAATGGTTGAGCGCAATGCCGCCGAGCGTAATGATTTCGTTGCCGAGCCGGTAATAGCCGGTCATGTCGTCTTTGATCACATAGCCCAGCGACACCATGGTCGAGAGCAGACGGGACACGTTGCTTTGGGTCAAATTCAGCATCTTGGCAAAATCGATGACGCGCAGCTCCGGGTATTCGTTGGAGAAACAGGAGAGAATGCCGAGCGCGCGCGTGACGCTTTGCGTAAGCATGGCGCCGGACTGGTCGGCCTTGTCGGTTTTGTCGGGTTTCAACAGCGATCTTCCTTCCGTAAAATCAAATTTCCCTATTTACATGTCCATTCTACTATAAAAAACTGACTGTATCCATTCATCGATTCCTTTCACACCAGGCGACGAACCGCTCCGGCATAAAATGCCGCCAATCGCCATGCAAACAAACCTCCCCGTCGCCATCGATCCGGATGTCGCAGGCGTCGACGCCGTCCGCCCGCAGCCGCGCGGCCAGCCGGACCGCATGCTCGCCCATCGGCAGAACCTGATCCGTCGCCGACCAGACGAGCAGCGTCGGCGGATACTGCGGCGCCGGGGCGGTTGCGCTGCCGCTCCCGTTGCGGTCGCCGCACGGGTCGAACGCCCCCGCCTTGGCCGCAAATTCGCCGGGATCGTCCGATGAGATGCCGAAGGCGCGCTTCACTCCGTCGCGATGCGTATGCTCGCAGGCGTGGCGCAGGTTGCACAGCGGGTAAAGGCCGATCAGCGCCGACACCGCGCCGGCGCCGCCGAGCTCGGCCGCGGCCCCGAGCGAGGTGAGGAACCCGTTCGAAACGCCCAGCATCGCGCAGCGCTCCTCCACGCGGTACGTCCGTTTCATATGGCGGACGAATGCCGCGCATGCCAGACGGCAAGCCCGGTTGCCGTACAGCAGGTCGCCGCCGTTCTGAGCGCCGCAGACGATATAGCCTGCCGCGAGGAGCGCTTCGATCGTCGGATTGGAATACAGCCGGAAGCGCCCTCCATCCAGATCCGGGCGCAAATACGCGCCGTCCCGCTGCGGGTCGACGCCGTATTGCGTTTTCCCCGAGAAGTTCGCGTATCGCTCCGAGCCGTCCATCCGCCAGCCGTTTCCATGGTTGCAAACGATCCAGGGGCAAGGCGGGCCGTCCGCGGCATAACGCTGCGGCAGGCGGACGAAGCACCAGTCGCCGGCCTCGCTTCCGATTTCGCCCTCGCTCCCGGTTTCGTCGCCGCCTTCGCCCGTTCCTTCCATTCGTTCGTAACGGTAGATCCGGACACTCCCCGGGGCCATCTGTCGTGGCGGTTCGTTCGTTTGCATGGCGCGCCTCCATTTTCGATTTTGAGAATTATAATCTCATAATATAAAATTGTATTGCAATATACAATATCGTGTACTACAATTACTCACGTAGTTCCCGATTTGAAGACGGCATTTTATTTTTGGCTGGGGGCGATTCGGCAATGGGGAAGGAAGCAAACAAATTTTCCGGGATTCATGTCGCGATGAATTCGTGTTACGGCCCGGATGGCAAAGTAAGCCCGGAAGCGGCCCGCAAGCTGACCCGTTTTCTCATCGACAAGGGGGTGCAGGGGCTGTACGTGGGCGGCAGCACAGGCGAAGGGCCGCTGCAGACGGCTGAGGAACGGATGGAGGTGCTCGAGGCGGTGGCGGCGGAGAGCAAGGGCGAAGTCACCGTGATCGCCCATATCGGCGCGATCACGACCGAAGACAGCGTCAAGCTGGCCCGGCACGCCGAGAAGGTCGGCATTGACGGCATATCGTCGATTGCGCCGTTTTACTTCTCCTATACGGAGGCGGCGGTGAAGCAATACTGGCTGTCGATGATGGACAGCACGTCGCTGCCGTTCTTCATCTACTACATTCCGGCGGCGACGGGCTTCCAGATGTCGTCCGGCCTGCTCAAGGAGCTGACGTCGCACGAGCGGCTCGCCGGCATCAAGATCACCACGTTCAGCACGTACGAGCTGCAGCAGTTCAAAGCGATCGGCGGCGATCGTTTCGTCGTTTTCAACGGCCCCGACCAGCAGTATCTGGCCGGGCGCGCCATGGGGGCAAGCGGCGGCATCGGCGGCACGTACGGGGTGATGCCGGAATTGTTTCTCAAGATCGAACATTATTTCAGCAAGGGCGACATGCAGCGGGCGCAATATTGGCAGTTCGTCGTCAACGACATCATCACGGACATTCGCAGCATCGGCTTGTTCGCCGCCGTGAAAGAGATCATCAAGCTGCGGGGCGTCGACTGCGGCAGTCCGCGGCTGCCGCTTCCGCCGGCGACGGCGGACAACTATCCGGCCATCCGGCGCGTGCACGACAAAATCATGCGCTACGTCGCGGAAGCCGCAGTTGTGACGGCGTGACCGCCAACCATTTTGCAGCAAAAAGGAGCGGGACGCAGCGATGCAAACAAACGCGAGCCTTTATGAAACCAAACGGACGATAAGCGATGCCGGCGCTTCCGGCGGACGGCGCCGGTACTACGCGTTTCCGTCGCTGCTCGCCAGCGGCGAAGCGGAGGTGCTTGTCGCGTTCAAGGACGGCGAAGCCCACATGGCCGACGCAAGCGCGCCGCTGGAGCTGCTGTCCATCGACCCGGCAACCGGGCAAGTCCGGTCGCGGCGCACGGTTGACCGCACGCCGGGGCGCAACAACCAGAACCCGGAACTGATGCGGATGCCGGACGGGACGATCATGCTGTACGTCGATATTCAGCGCAGCGGGCGCAAGGAACGGACCGGGTTGTGGACGTACGCTTCGAGCGACGGCGGCGCAACGTTTCGCGACCGCGGGCCGTTCCCGCAAGCCGGCGGCTACGAGTACGGCTACTCGTTCGACGACGCGACGGACGACGAAGGCCGCGTGACGATGCTCGTCATGTCGTTCGCCGAGCTTGCGGGCGGCGTTCGCGCCGTCCATGCGCTTCGCACCGCCGACAACGGCGCCACCTGGACGCATGTTCGCAACCTGAACGACGAATTCGGCTTCGACTTTAATGAAAGCACGCTGCTGCCTTATGCCGACGGCTACCTGCTGGTCGCGCGCGGGTACGACCGCAGTACGCGGGCGTACCGCACCGACCGCGAGTTCCGCGTGCAAGCGGCCAGCAACTGGTCGGAGCGTTGCGAGGCGATCGACTACGTCGGCCGGCCGAAGCTGTTTGAACGGGACGGCCGTTACTACGTGCTGTGCCGCAATATCGCCGCCGGCAACAACCATGGCGACTTGCAGCTGTACGAGATCGACCCGGAGCGGCTGCTGCCGGTCGCAAACGCGCTGCTCGACACGAACGACGGCGCCCCCGGCGAGTCGTATTACGCCGAAGGGTATTTTTGCGCAGCGGACGACGGACGCACCAGGTGGGCGGTTGTCACCTATGCGCCGCCGGTCGCCGGCGAAACGCCGGATATTGTATGGCTGGCGTTCGACTGGGAGAAGCTGTTGCGCCGGTTGCAGGAGAACCGGTACCGGTACTGAGGCCGGCGCCGCAGCCGGAAAGGAGGAGTTTGCTTGGGGATGGCAAGAAGCGCTGCGGCAATCTGGAAGAGGCATCGCATGATGTACGCGCTGCTGTTGCCCGGCATCCTGTATTTTACGTTGTTCAAATACGTGCCGATGGGCGGCATCGCGATCGCGTTCAAGCAGTACCGGCTGGCGGACGGGATCTGGGGCAGCCCCTGGGTCGGCATGGCCAACTTTCAGCGGTTTTTCGACGGCGTGTATTTCTGGCAAATTTTACGGAACACCGTGCTTATTTCCGTTTACGAGCTCGCCTTCGGCTTCCCGGCGCCGATCGTACTGGCGCTGATGCTGAACGAAGTGCGGGTCGCCTGGTTCAAGCGGCTGGTCCAGTCGGTGTCGTACATTCCGCATTTCCTGTCCTGGGTCATTATCTACGGGCTGCTGATCGCTTTTCTTTCCCCCGGCGAAGGGCTGTTCAACCTGATCCTGGCCCGGTTCGAGGTGCCGGCGATTTCGTTCCTGACCGAACCGGAATGGATTCGCGCCATTATTGTCGGCTCCGACGTCTGGCACGAGATCGGCTGGGGCGCAATCATCTATATGGCCGCTTTGACCGGGATCGATCCTTCGCTGTATGAAGCTTCCCGCGTGGACGGCGCCACGCGCTGGTCGCAGCTGTGGCACATCACGCTGCCCGGCATCCGCAACGTGATCGTGCTGATGCTCATTTTGCGGCTCGGCAAGGTGCTCGACGTCGGCTTCGACCAAGTGTTCATGATGCTCAACAATTTTAACCGCGAGAAGGCGGATATCATCGAAACCTGGGTATACCGCGCCGGCTTGCAGGAGATGCAGCTCGGCTTGGCTACCGCCGTGGGGCTGTTCAAATCGGTCATCGGCTTCGCGCTGATCGTCGGCGCCAACCGCATCGCCAAAAAATACGACGGCCAGATCTGGTAATCGCGAGGTGAGGCCCATGCTTACAAGAACGCTCGGCGACAAAGCCGGGCAATGGTTGATCGTCGCGCTGCTTGCGCTGCTCGGCGCCAGCTGCGTGTTCCCGTTCCTGTACGCCGTCGGCGTTTCGCTGACGACGCTGGAGGAAGCCGCCCGCCGGGGCATCGTGCTCATCCCGCACCGGGCGACGGCGGCGGCTTACCGGGAAATTTTCGCCAATGACATGCTCCTGCAGTCGTTCCGCATCACGCTGTTCGTGACTATCGTCGGCACGGCGCTCAACGTGCTGGTGACGACCGTCACCGCCTACCCGCTGGCGCGCAAGCAGCTGCCCGGCCGCAATGCGGCGCTGCTGTACATCGTGTTTACGATGCTGTTCAGCGGCGGGCTCATTCCCCAGTACATCCTGGTCAAGCAGCTCGGGCTGCTGAACAGCGTCTGGTCGTTGGTCGTGCCCGGGCTGGTCAGCGCGTTTTACCTGATGATCGTCAAGACGTTCTTCGAGCAGCTGCCCGAAGCGCTCGACGACGCGGCCCGCATCGACGGGGCGGGGGAGCTTCGCATCCTGCTCGCCGTCATCGTGCCGCTGTCGCTGCCGATTATGGCGACCGTCAGTCTTTTCTACGCCGTCGACCATTGGAACAGCTATTTCAGCGCCGTGCTGTACATCAACGATGCGACGCGGTTTCCGATGCAGATCGTGCTGCGCAACATTTTGCTCGGGGCGACCGACGTTTCGGCGGAATATACGCCGCTGCCGGAAGACGCCGTCAATCCGATCGCCATTCAGATGGCGGCGGTCGTCACGACGACGGTGCCGATTCTGCTCGTGTATCCGTTTATCCAGAAATATTTTACGAAAGGCGTTCTGCTCGGTTCGGTGAAAGGCTGATCGGGCCCGGCGGGCTCCGTTCGATGCAAGGCGGTATTAAGAGCCATAGGGCCACCTTACTATAATCGAAACCAAGGGGAGACAAAAACGATGGAGATCAAACGAACGCAGATGCGTTTGCTCGGTTTGACGCTGGGCGCCGCCGTTGTGCTCGGCGGCTGTTCGGGCGGCGGAGGCGGAGGGGGGACGGCGGCAGGGACGGGCAGCCCGGCTCCCGCCACGCCGGCGGGATCGGCCAAGCCGACCGCCGCAGCCGTCGATACGAAGTCGTATGCGATCAAGGTGTACAACGCCGGCTTCGCGCTGGACCGGCCGCACATTCCGCGCGAACAGGACCCGATCCGGCAAATGATCGAAAAGAAGCTGAACATCGATTTCGATCTGACGATCGTGGCGCAGGACGCCTTCAACAAGCTGAACGTCATGATCGCCGGCGGCAGCACGCCCGACCTGATCTGGTCGAACCGGGCGGAAGCGGTCAAGCTGTACCAGCAAGGCGTCGTGGCGACGCTCGACGAGGCGCTGAACCAGACGCCGAAGCTGAAAGCGCTTTACGACGACAAGTGGTGGCAAGGCATGAAGTTCGAAGGCAAAACGATCGGCATCCCTTCCTATGACGACATCTCCGGCATCAACGGCTGGTGGATCCGCAACGATTGGCTGAAGAAGCTGAACCTCAAGGTGCCGACGACGCCCGACGAGCTGCTGCAGGTGCTGCGTGCGTTTACGAACGACGACCCGGACGGCAACGGGAAAAAGGATACGTACGGCATTCTCGTCGGCGCCAACCGCGGCATGGACCAGCTCAGCCTGATGTTCGGCGTCAACCCGTCCTTCCATGACGTCAACCCTCCTTACGTCAGCCTGGACAACGGCAAACTCGTCTACGACAATGCCGATCCGCGGATGAAGGACGCGCTTGGCTATCTGAACACGATAGTCAAGGAAAACCTGATCGACCCCGACTGGGTTACGCTGGTTGACGACGCCAAGTTCAAGGAGCGTATTTTCAAAGGCAAGGTCGGCTTTACGCTGAACGACTGGCGGCTGATGGAGCCGAACTATACGAAGCAGATGCAGGACATCGGCGGCTCGGTGCCCGAGTGGGTCGTCATTCCGTCGATGAAAGGCCCGCGCGGCGATCAGGCGCTGGAAGTGCAGAAGTTTCAGAAAAACATGTGGGTCATTTCCAAGGAAGCGGCCAAAGACCCGGGCAAGCTGAAGCGGATCATGGAGATGCTCGAATATTTCTATACCGACAAGGAGATTTATCCGTATTTGGCCTACGGCGTCAAGGACGTGCACTGGAAAGAAGAAGGCGGCAAAATCGCCACGACCGACGCTTTCCTCGACCCGAACAATTTCTGGATCCGTCATTACGCCTTCGTCCGCAAGGGAGACGATCCGCTGTACTTCAACATCCGCAACCCGAAAACGAATGACTACCAGGCGATCAACCGCAAGTATATCAAGGAAAATCCGGTGTTCCCGTACTTGTCGCAGGACCCCGCGGATACGCTGTACACCGATCGGATCAAATATGTGCAGGAGATGAACATCAAGTTCATTACCGGCAAGGAGCCGCTAAGCAAGTGGGACGACTACGTCAAGACGCTGGAGAGCAAGTTCAAGCTCGGCGATCTGATGGAAACGTATCGCAAGCAGTTGGTTCAGGCGGGCATTTTAAAATAAGCCGTCGTCGCTGTGCGGGGAAGGCGCCGTTCGCTGTGGCGGCGGCGTCTTTTTTGCGGCCGGGCGATGCGAGGAGGCGTCGAACTTGAAAGTGATAATGGCCGACGAGCTGCGCCGGCTGATCGCCGGCATTGTGCGTGCTTGCGGGGCGCCGCCGGAGGAAGCGGATATCGTGGCGGACGAACTGGTCGAGACAAACCTGATGGGGTTCGATTCGCATGGCGCGCTGCGCATCGTGCAGTACGTGGGCGAAGTGGCCAGCGGCAAAATCGTCCCCGGCGCACCGATCGCGATTGTGCAGGAAACGGCGGTTTCCGCAATTGTCGATTGCGGGCACAATTTCGGCGCGGTGAGCGCCGACCGGATGGCCCGGATTGCGCTGGAGAAAGCGGCGGGCTCGCATATGGCCTGTGTCACCGGCAGGCGGTCGCGGCATGTCGGGCGGCTCGGCGCCTGGGTGCAGCAAATCGCGGAGCAAGGCATGATCGGCCTGGCGTTCGCCGGCGGTTATAAAGGCGGGCACGTCGTTGCCCCCTGGGGCGGGCGCGAAGGCAGGCTGGCGACGAACCCGCTTGCGTATGCGGCGCCAACCGGCGGCGGGCAGCCGATCGTGTTCGATATGGCGACCTCGATGATCGCCGAAGGCAGCATCCGGCTGGCGCGCAACAAAGGCGAAACGGTGCCGCCGGGGTGTATGCTCGATGCGGAAGGGCGGCCGAGCGTCGCCCCGGACGACTTCTACGGGCCGCCCCGGGGCACGATTCTGCCGTTCGGCGGCGCACACGGATACAAGGGCTTCGGCCTCGGGCTGCTGGTCGATCTGCTCGGCAGCGTGCTGGCCGGGGTGTCCATTCCGGACGATACGGACTATACGAACGGCCTGTGTCTGATCGCGATCGATCCCGATGCGTTTGTCGGCCGGGAGCGTTTCGTCCGGCTTATGGACGAGTGGTGCGCGTATATCGTCTCGTGCCCGCCGGCTCCCGGCTTCGAAGCGGTGCAGCTGCCGGGCGCGCCGAACTTCCGCGTCAAGGAACGGCGGCTGCGCGATGGCATTCCGATCGACGATGCGACCTGGGCGGCGATCGCCGAAGCGGCGCGTTCGGTCGGCTGCGCGGTGTAATCGACGGCCACATGCAACAGCCGGCCCCAACGGCGGATCGCTCCGCCGGCGGGGCCGGCTGATTGCGCTGCTTCGTCAGCGTCCGAGCAGCTGCTCCGGGCTCAGCTCGTTCAACAGCGGCCGGCCTTCCGCGAAACGCTCCGCGTTGGCGATAATCATTTCCCACAGCCGCTCGCGGAAATGCGGCGTCAACGGCGAGCCGGCCACGTGCGGCGTCATGACGACGTTCGGCATCGTCCAGAGCGGGTGCTCCGGCGGCATCGGATAATAGTAGTGCGTATCGAGCGCAGCGCCGGCGATCCAGCCTTCGCGCAGCGCCCGCAGCAGCGCGTCTTCGGCGATCAGCGGCCCGCGCGCCGGGTTGAGCACGTACGCGTGAGGCGGCAGCGCGCGCAGCTCGCGTTCGCCGACGATGCCCCGCGTGCGTTCGGTGAGCGGCATCGTCAGAATGAGGTAATCGAGCCCGCGCAAAAATCGTTCTTCCTCTCCCGGCGAATAGAAGGCCTCCGGCAGTTCGGCGTCGGGATCGCCCGTGCCCGGTACCTCGTAAAGAAGCGGTCCGTCGTTTCGGGTGTAGAAGTGCCGGTCCAGGGCACGCACGCGCATGCCGAACGCGCGGGCAAGCCGGGCCGTCTCCCGCCCGATGCAGCCGTACCCCCAGATGCCGACGGCGAGCCCGCGGATTTCGCGGGAATACCGCTCTTCCTTCCGCCACAACCGCTGCGACTGGTTGCGCAGCATGCCCGGCACATCGCGGGCAAGGTTCAGCATCATCGCCAGGTTCCATTCGGCAATCGGCACGTCGACATTGCCCCGGCAGTTGGCCGCGCGTACGCCCCGTTCCGCCAGGCCAAGTCCGAACAGCTGCGAATATCCGGAGGAAGCGAGCTGGATCCATTCCAGCGAGGCCATGTCCGCGATGTTCAGCGGCGGATACATGCAGACCAGCGCGTGCTGCTGCGCCAGCAAGGCGCGGGGCAGCGTCCGTCGGCCGGTTTCGTCCGGCTCGATCGCTTCGACCCGAATGCCGGGTACGGCCTGCAGCCGCCGATACGCTTCCGGGGAGCCGTGCACGTCGACAAGAATGCTTTTGACCATGGGAGGGTGGGGCTCCTTTCTTGGGTTTTTATGAAATTATATATCAAATTATAAAATTAATATTCATAATATGCAATTAAGAACCGTAGAAATAGTGATGTTTCGGGTTTTATCAAACTCGTTTCGGCATACATCTGTTATAGCGGAACTTCCCATGGCGTTGATGCGTCAGAAACAGGTATGATAGGGGGAACGCATGAACGCATGCGGCTTTCGGAACGGGATCGCTGCGTGTTGTGGGAGAGAGGTGTGGGAAGCGGCATGTTTGCGGTGATGAGGAAATTGGGCTGGTTTTTCCGGCTGGAATGGGGAAGGTACGCGCTGGCCATTGCGCTGCTCATTCCGGCAGGAGCGATGGAAATTGTGCCGCCGATGCTGGTGGGGCGGGCGATCGATGCGATTCAGCTGGAGACGCTGACTTGGCAAACGATGACGACGACGCTGCTGCAGCTTGGCGGCATTACGATCGGCGTCTATATCATATCGTATTTCTGGGTGTATAAGCTGTTCGGCGGTTCGTTCGCCGTGGAGCGCATGCTGCGCTCGAAGCTGATGCGGCAGCTGCTGCGGATGACGCCGACGTTCTTCGCGCGCAACCGGACCGGGGATCTGATGGCGCGGGCGACGAACGACCTGAGCGCGGTGGCGCAGACGGCCGGCTTCGGCATCATGACGCTGATCGACTCGACGCTGTGGATGGCGACGCTGCTGCTCGTCATGTCGATCGGCCTGTCGTGGAAGCTGACGCTGGCGTGCCTGCTGCCGCTGCCGCTGATGGCGGGGCTGCTCAGCCTGTACGGCTCGCGCATTCATCGCCGGTTCATGGAGGCGCAGGACGCGTTCGGCGAAATGAACGACGGCGTGCTGGAGACGATCGGCGGCATCCGCGTCATTCGCGCGTACGTCAAGGAGCGCGAGGCGGAGCGGCAGTTTGCGGCAATTACGCAGAAGGTGCTCGGCAAAAACCTTGCCGTCGTCCGCATCGAAGCGCTGTTCGAACCGACGGTGAAGGTGCTGGTCGGGATCAGCTATTTGATCGGCCTTGGCTACGGCGCCTTGCTTGTGTACCGGGGCGAATTGACGGTCGGCGCGCTGGTGTCGTTCAACGTTTATTTGGGGATGCTCATCTGGCCGATGTTCGCCATCGGCGAACTGATCAATATTATGCAGCGCGGCAACGCTTCGCTCGACCGGGTGAACGAAACGCTCGGCTACAAGCCGGACGTACCGGAACCGGCTGACGATGCCGCTGCCGGGGCAGGCAATGCCGCAGCGGCGCAGCCGGGCGCGATCGTATTCCGCGGGGTGACGTTCCGTTACCCGTCGGCGATAGCCGACAATTTGGCCGACATTACGTTTACGCTGGAGCAGGGGCAGACGCTTGGCATCGTTGGCCGCACGGGCAGCGGCAAGTCGACGCTGATCAAACAGCTGCTGCGCGAATATCCGGTGCCGGATGCCGGGGAGATTGCGCTTGGCGATGTGCCGATCGACCGGATCGGGCTCGATCGGTTGAAATCGTGGTACGGGTATGTGCCGCAGGAGCAGTTTCTGTTCTCGCGCACGGTGCGCGAAAATATTCGCTTCGGCAAAGACGGCGCAAGCGACGGGGAGCTGGCGCACGCGGTGGCGATGTCGGCGTTCGCCAAGGACGCCGCCTTCCTGCCGCGGGGGCTGGAGACACTCGTCGGCGAAAAGGGAGCGCAGCTGTCCGGCGGGCAGAAGCAGCGGATTTCGATCGCGCGGGCGCTGATTGCCGATCCGCCGATTCTGCTGCTGGACGACGCGATGTCGGCGGTCGACGCGCGCACGGAGGCGGAGATCATCGCCAACATCCGCGAGCAGCGCGCGGGCAAAACGACGCTGATCGCCACGCACCGGCTGTCCGCCGTCGAACACGCGGACTGGATTCTCGTGCTCGACGAAGGGCGCATCGTCGAGCAAGGCACCCACGCCGAACTGTTGGCCGCAGGAGGCTGGTATCGCGAGCAATTCGAGCGCCAACAAGCGGAAGTTCAAAAAGTCGGCTTTTGATCACGAAGTATAATCGGGAAGCACAATCGGCATCGAATCTTGCGTTCACCCTTGAAGTGCGTTGCTCATTTCGTTAGCGGGGAGAGTTTAGCAAGCTAAACTCCCTATATTGGGTTTTGCCTAAACTCCGCTACTCCTTCTTCAGGTTCTCGCAACCTTCTCGGTGCTGAAAAGCCAACTTTTTGAACACGATTTTAATGCGGAATCGACACAAACGTAACGCGAACTTTACAAGCAAGCAGGTGATTTCATCCATGCATGAGGATAGGGAATACGACGAACTGTTGGCGGAGGAAGGCGGCGCCATGAACCGCGGGGCGGTGGCGAAGCGGCTGTTCCGCTACGCGCTGCGGTTCAAGAAGCCGCTGCTGGCGGCGCTGCTGCTGCTCACGCTGGCCGTGGCGACCGATCTGGCCGGCCCGCTCGTGGCGAAGCGGCTCATCGACGAGCATATCGCCGGCGTGGAGCGGCCGTGGTACGAAACGGCCGCCGACTCCGGCAGCGCGTATGCGGTCGCCTACGGCGGCGGCACCTACAAGCGCGGCGACCGTTTCACCGCCGGCGAGACGCGCGGCGCCGAGGCACGTGTGCTGCAGATCGGCAAGAGCTATTACTTCGTCGCCGGCGCGGTCGCTGCCGGCCAGCGCAGCGTCAGGGCCGACGGCCGCTTGGCCGTGACGTCGCCGGACGGCGCGGAGGCGGTGTACGACGCCCGCAAGCTGAGTACGGCGGAGCTGTACGCTTTCTACAAGCCGGAATTTGCCGGCGTGCTGCAATTGTGCGCGTTTTATCTGGGCCTGCTTGTGCTGTCGGCCGGGTTCTCCTATGGCCAGCGCTATTTGCTGCAGGCGTCGGCAAACCGCATCATCCGTCGCATGCGGCTCGACGTGCTTGGCCGCATCAACCAACTGGCGATCAGCTATTTCGACAGGCTCCCGGCCGGCAAAATCGTCTCGCGCATGACCAACGACACGGAAACGATCCGCGAGCTGTATGTGACGGTGTTGACGAACTTTTTTTCCGGCGGCGTTTATTTGGCGGGCATCTTCGTTGCGCTGTTCATCCTGAACGCGAAGCTGGCGACGATCTGCCTGTTCATCCTGCCGGTGCTGGCGGTGTGGATTTACGCTTACGGGCGCGTGGCCAAACGGTACAACCGCACCATTCGCTCCACGGTCAGCGAAATCAACGGCATGATCAACGAAGCGATTCAAGGCATGCCGGTGATCAAGGCGTTCCGCCGGGAGAAGACGACGGAGCGCGAATTTGAGACGCACAACACGCGGCTGTTCACGTTCCAGAACAAGCTGCTCAGCCTGAACGCGGTGACGGGCCACAACCTCGTCGGGTTCATTCGCAACGTCGCTTACGTGACGCTGATCTGGTATTTCGGCGGCGCTTCGCTGTCGGGCGGGGCCGGCATCGTGTCGGTCGGCGTGCTGTATGCGTTCGTCGACTACTTGAACCGGATGTTCAACCCGATCGTCAACATCGTCAATCAGCTGCCGAACCTGCAGACGGCGCTCGTTTCGGCGGAGCGGGTGTTCAAGCTGCTGGACGAAGACGGCGAAGCGGTATCCGACGCTACAGTGCCGCGCTTTAAAGGCGATGTTGCGTTCCGCGACGTCTGGTTCTCGTATATCGAAGGCGAGCCGGTGCTCAAAGGCATTTCGTTCGAAGCGAAGCAAGGGCAGACGGTGGCGCTGGTCGGCCATACCGGCTCGGGCAAAAGCTCGGTGTTGAACTTGCTGTTCCGCTTCTACGACCTGGACAGCGGCGCAATTACGATCGACGGCGTCGACATCGCCGGTTTGCCGCGGCAGGGGATGCGCCGGCATATGGGGATCGTGCTGCAGGACCCGTTCCTGTTCACCGGCACGATTGCGTCGAACGTGACGCTGGACGACCCGGCGATCGGCCGCGAGCAAGTGCGGCAGGCGCTGCTCGATGTCGGCGCGGAGCGGCTGCTGGAGCAGCTGCCGCAAGGCATCGACGAGCCGGTGATCGAGAAGGGCAGCACGCTGTCGGCCGGCCAGCGGCAGCTCGTGTCGTTCGCGCGGGCGCTCGCTTACGACCCGGCGATTCTGATCCTCGACGAGGCGACGTCGAACATCGACACGGAGACGGAAGCGGTCATCCAGAACGCACTGGAGGTCGTGAAGAAAGGGCGGACGACGTTCGTCATCGCCCACCGGCTGTCGACGATCAAGAGCGCCGACCTGATCCTCGTGCTCGACGAAGGCCGCATCGCCGAACGCGGCGACCACGAGTCGCTGCTCGCCCGCGGCGGCAAATATGCGCAGATGTACCGCATGCAGTTCGGCGACGCGGCGCCGGCGGCGGCGGGGGAATAGCTGCGATCCGCGATCGAAGCGGAGCGCCCCGAAGACGGGGCGGCGATTGAAGGAGCCGACTTGTGTCGGCTCTTTTTGTCGTCCATTTGCCCGAGTATTTTCAAATAAGCCATGATTTATTGCCTATTTCATTAAAAATGGTGGGTGGCAGCGAAATAGCCAGCGAAATCACTGGCTATTTGAATGAAATGTTCGATTTCGAGCTGGTTTGGTGGAAATAGCCAGTATTTTTGCTGGCTAATTGCCAACGGCGGAGGAAAAATGGGCAAATTGGCCATTTTTTATGGGCTATTTTGGCGGGAGGTGTGGTTCGGCGATGGGAATTGTCTTGTAAATATTCCTTACATGTCTGGATGAGTATGCTATAATCGTACCACAAACGACAAATTTCGTGCCTAAAAGCAGGAAAAAAGTCCCGGAAAATGTCGAAAGTTTTGGCGTTTCATGGTTGATTGTTACGGCATGTGGGTAGACTTCCATCCAGAATGAGGAGAACTGACGATGGCTGACAAACGGGACAATGATGATGTGCTGGCGTCCGAGCGCCAACGAGCGGCGATGAAGAAGGCGGCGAGAATCGCTCGCACGTCGATGCTGGCGGTTACGATGGGCGTCAACTGGTTGGCTGTGCAGACGGCGAATGCGGACCAGCCGAACGCGAGCGATCCGAATCAGCAATTGACGGCTCCGTCGCCGACTCCGTACACCGGCAATTCGCTCGACTACTTTCGAAACCAGTTTTTGCCCCAATCGGGCTACCATACGTTGGGCGTAGGGGAAGGAGCCCCGCCAACGGCCGATAATGTACGCATTTCCGGAACTGCCATGGTCGGGCAGATCCTGCACGGAGCGTACGATTATCGCGACGAAGACGACTCCGACAGCGACCATAACGAGCAGGGAACGACATTCCAGTGGTACCGTTCGGACAATGCGGAGCAGACGCTCAACTGGACGCCGATTCCGGGGGCGACTGGCGCTTCCTACACATTGACCGGCGCCGATGGGGGCAAATACATTACCTTTGCCGTCACGCCGCGCTCGAAGGTAGAGCCGTTTGACGGGGAGGAGACGAAGAGCGCGGCGACTAGCGCCGTCCAGCCGGAACCAACGCCCGAGCCGACGCCGGATCCAACACCAACACCAACGCCAACTCCTGCTCCAACACCAACACCGACACCGACACCGACGCCAACGCCTGCGCCAACGCCGACCCCCTTACCGCAAGATGAGGAGTCGTTGATTGAAGTCGTGGCGGTCAAGCAAAATGTCGAAACGAACGATTCGGCCAAACTGACGCTGACCCGAAACGGCAACGGCATTGAGCGAGCTTCTTTCCACTTCGTTCCGGAGGGAGTCGTTCGTTCCTCGCATGATGCGAGCAAGAAGGAAACGATAGCGGTTCGTGCCGCAACACTGCGAGGCGCGAATACGGTGCTGGCGGATATCGCCGGCGACGCGCTGGCCACGCTGCAGGCCAATCAGCAGCGCTTGGCCGTCATTACCGGCGACGTGGCGATCGAGTTCCCGACGGCGTCGATTCCGCTCGGTGCGCTTGCGCAGAGCAGCGGCGTGCCGGTCGACCGTTTGAAGCTGGAACTGACGATTGCCAAGCAACCGGCTGCCGTTAAAGAGGATGCGAATCGATGGGTGGCGGCGCAAGGGGCGTCCGTTGTCGGCGAGCCGTTCCGCTTCTCGCTGCAGGTGAACGACGGAACGGTCTCCACTCCTGTCGTGCAGTACGGGAACGCTTATGCCAATATGACGATTCCGATTCCCGCGGGAGTGAGGGATGCGCATTCTCTCGGCGCGGTCATTATGCTTGACGGCAAGTATGTGCCGGCCCCCGTGCGGATCGTGGACGACGGCCATGCGCTCGTCCATGCGCCTACCAATGCGACGGTAATTCTGATTCAGCGCGACAAACGGTTCCCGAATGCGGAGACGCATTGGGGCTATGACGATATTGTGCGGATGGCGGATAAAGGGAATACCGACGGCGACGACAGCGGCAGCTATCAGCCGGACGCGAAGCTGACCCGGGCCGAATTTGCCGAGCTGCTGGTCAAATCGTTCGGACTCGGTCATCAGAAGACGGCGATGGCGGGCGGGCCGGCATTTACCGATCTGCCGAGCGACGCCGCTGCCCGGGAAAGCATAAGCATCGCCGCGCAAGCCGGCCTGTTCGAGGGCGTGGCGGACGGCATTTTCGCTCCCGATCAGGAAGTGACGCGAGAGCAAATTGTGGCCGTGCTGATGCGCTTCTACCGCGCGTTCGATCTGGACACCGGCTCGGCCTCGGCGGAGGTTCGGTTGTCCGCGTTCAGCGACGGCGGCCTTGTTTCGGAGTGGGCGGAGGCCGATGCCCGGGAGGCCGGGCAAGCGGGCATTATTGCCGGCTACGAGAACGGCACGGTCCGCCTGCTGCAACCGGGCACTCGTGCCGAGGCGGTTGCCCTGATTCGCCGCTTCCTGCAGGTTACCGGTCTGATCAATTAAGTAAGCGCAAGCGGGCTTAACAACAAGGCTTAACTGGAAAACCTGCCGTTATTTTTTCGTATTTTCGCGAATAATCGAAATTAGAGGGAAAACCTCCTGCTATTTCAGCGCCAAACCCCGGTTTTCGGGGAAAAGGCGAAAATTAGCGGGAGGTTTTCCCGTTATTCGCGCTCGCCTGCAGCATTTGGCCGAACGAGCTGCTTCCTCCCCCGTGTCAGCTTTTGCTGGCTTTTTCGTACCGCGTTTGCAGCAGCGACAGCGCGAACGGGATGACGCGCCGGGCATTGTCGTAAGGATGAACGGCGTCTCCCGGGCCGTCGATTTCCCCGCCGAGAAGACGGGGGACACGTTCGGCATCGATGGCAAAATCGAGCACAAGCTCATGCAGCCGGTTGCGGTTGGCCGCTTGCAGCTGTTTGGCGGACGTGCCGGCCAACGCGCGGATTTGCGCATCGATCGTCTCGGCCGCTTCGCCGTATTCCCGGTCGAGCAGCCAGTCCCAGTCGGCGGCAAAAGGAAGCGCACTCGTCGGATCGGGAGAAGCCAGCGCCAGCAGCGGGACGATTCGGGCGACTTCCCAGCCGCCGCCGGGTTGTCTCGACAAGTTGGCGTGAATATGAAGCGCATGTCCGTCATGCGTGCGGCTGTCCATTTTTTCGATCAGGATATAGTTGGCGTCGTCGAACAACGCGAGGAATTCGAGAAATTCGGCCTCGTTGAAAGCGTGCATCCGAGCGGCTTCGTGGACCGCATAATGCGTGGGCAATCGTTTGAGCAGCAGCATGTCCCCGGTCTGCGAAGCGGCATCCGATCTCATCACAACGAATTCGTGGCGGTCGACGAAACGTTTGGCCGCTTGCGGGTCGGACGGCCGCAGGAAGTGCGGCAGATGCCCCGCCAACTGCGGATTCCGCGCGGCAATGGCAAAAAACAACGGGGCCGGAATCGGTCCTTTTGGCTCCCGGGAGGTCAGCGGCAGATTGGAGCTCGGGCGGTACAGGGCGTGCGACGCGTCCGCTTCCGCCCCTGCGGCATCGAGCATGTTGTACACGATGTCGGGAGCGGCAAAGGTGGCGGCTTGCCATTGCCGACCGTCGTGCCGGAAGCCGGTTACCGAGCTCGAGCGGAAGCCGACGCCGTCCAAATAAAAATAAGCGAGCTTCACGCCGTAATTCCTTGCGACATCCACATACGCCTCAAGCTCCCCGGGAGAGGACGAGCGGCCGAGCAGCAGCCCGAGCGTAGCGTCGGCTCCCGGTGCCGCGCCGATCGAAGCTTGCGCGTTCATCGCCTGTGCGGCGACGTATTTGGCATACGCTACGGTTTGCACGGCGCGCTCTTTCTCATAGAACAACGTCCCGGGACACGTATTGGCTTCGTAGAACCAGATGCGCCGCTGCGCGTCGATGGCCAGGTCGATGCCAAGCTCGTCGAGCGGATGGGCGTAGCGGGAATCGAGGAAAACGGCGATGGCCAGGCCCAGCTCGGCCAGGCGCTGCGGGAATGCGGCGCAATCGTTCGGGAACAGGCGCTGCAAAAAATCGCCCAGCGGCTCGGTCCGACCGCCAACGCTGACATTGCTCGTCACCGTATCCTTGCCTCCGATGCGCGGATACATCAGGCTGACGCCCCAGTTGCCCGTCCCGTCCCGCTGAACGAGAATTCGAAAGTCGTACGGTTCGCCCTCCGGAGTCAGGCATACGATATACGGCTGGATCAAATAATCCCGTCTTAACTGGCGGACGAACTCGGCCAGTTGGCCGCGGTCCAGCCAAACCCACTCCGCGCCTCGCTGCAGGCCGTACCGGCTCCCTTCGCGCACAAGCGCCTGCACGCCCGCGCCGCGGCTGCCTTGCGAGGGCTTGAGGATGAGCTTGTCGTGCGACGCGAACAAATCGTCGATTTGATCCGCATCGCGCAGGAGTGCGGTCGGGACAACGTGCGGCGCAAGCGAAGGCACGGAGGCGATCATGTTCGTCACGGCCCATTTGTCGTCGATCAGGAAGGCCGTGAACGGCACCATTTTGCGGAAAATGAGCTCCCGATCCGACCGCCGGCGCGGTCCCCACGGCCTGACGTTCATGACGGCCTGCGGAAACGGAAACACCCCCGTTTCCCAGCCGCCGCCGGCAAATACGCGGCCAGATACGGTTCTTTTATCCAAATCGATGCCCGATTCGTTGAAAAAAACCGCTTGCGCGTGTTGGCGAACGGCTTCTTCCGCGATGGCTTGAACGCGACCTTCGGGCATAACCGCAAAAGGATCGTGAGGATGAAAAACGCCCAACTGCACCGTGATGTTCCTCCTTCGTTGACTGTCCCGCCTGACGGGCAAGCTTCTGTTCTTCATTATAACAAGCCTTGCGAAACGCGGATAGGAGCAGGAGGAAACGGGGATTCCGACAGCATGCGGCGCCATTATGCTTGCGAAATGTGACAACGATATCATCCATGCATTTCAAATTCAAAATGCGCTGTTGACAGTTCAAATGAACGAACCTATAATGTGACTAAAGAAAGTAAGACAACGTTGTCACATATTCGAAGCAGAGTGGGGCTATCGCTTGACGCCACGTTCCGGGCGGCTGCGACGCTTGCACAAGATCCCGGGGCAAGGTGCGAAGCGGAGTGGCATCATGCGCAATAATCGCTTTCGCACCGCTTGGAAAGCGCTTTCGAATGGATGTGACGAAGAGGGGCGGACGATGAGAGGAACCCGTTTCGGCAAGAGGCTGCTGAACAATGTGATTCGCGAGTACGACTTGTATTTGCTGATTTTGCCGGTAGTTGCTTATTTTATTATTTTCCATTACGTCCCGATGATCGGCGTGCAGCTGGCGTTCAAGGAGTTTTCGCCCATTCACGGCATCTTCGGCGACCAGTGGGTCGGGCTGAAATACTTCGAGCGCTTCATCCATGCCTACGATTTCAACCGGATTGTGGCCAATACGGTGCTCATCAGCCTGTATTCGCTGGCGATTGGTTTTCCGGCGCCGATCGTGCTGGCGCTGATGCTGAACGAAGTCACCTCGAGGCGCTTCAAGAAACTGGTGCAGACGGTCACTTACGCGCCGCACTTTATTTCCACCGTCGTGTTCGTCGGCATGCTGATCGCCTTCCTGTCGCCATCTTCGGGGATCATCAACATTTTGCTGCAGAAGGTGGGGCTTGCGCCGATCCATTTTATGCAAAACCCCGGCTATTTCAAAAGCATTTACGTGTTTTCCGGCATCTGGCAAGGGGTGGGCTGGGGCGCGATCATCTACATCGCCGCTCTGGCGTCGGTGGATACGGAGCTGTACGAGGCGGCCAAGGTGGACGGCATCACCAAGCTGCGCAAAATATGGTCGATCGACCTGCCCAGTATCATGCCGATCGTCACGATCATGCTGGTGCTGCAGATCGGCCACATCATGGATGTGGGCTTCGAGAAAGTGTTCCTGATGCAGAACAGCATGAACGTATCCAGCTCGCAAATCATATCGACGTACGTGTACAACGTGGGGCTTGTCGGCGTGCAGTACAGCTACGCGACGGCGATCGGGCTGTTTAATGCGGTCATCAATTTTGCCCTGCTGCTGCTGGCCAACGGCCTGGTGAAAAAGATGGGGAGGACGGGATTATGGTAAAAAGGCGGATTGCCGCAGGAGGTTCGGACCGCGCGTTCGACATCGTTGTGCATGTGCTGCTTGCGCTGCTGCTGCTTGTCGTGCTGTACCCGCTGCTGTACATCGTCAGCGCATCCTTCAGCGACCCTTACGCGGTGACCAACGGGCAAATGCTGCTATGGCCGGTCGGCTTCACCTGGGAAGGATACGACAAAATTTTCGCCAGCGACGACATATGGAACGGCTACAAAAACGCGATCGTGTATACGCTCGTCGGCACGACGGTGAACGTGGTGCTGACGATTATGGCGGCTTACCCGCTCTCGCGAAGCAATTTTATGGCGCGTAATTTCTTCATGTTTCTGTTCGCGTTTACGATGTTTTTCAGCGGCGGCCTCATTCCGTTGTACATGGTGGTCAAGTCGCTTGGGCTGCTCAATTCGATGTGGGCGCTCATCATTCCAAGCGCCGTGTCGATCTGGAATATTATCGTGGCGCGCACGTACTTTCAGATGTCGATCCCGAACGAGCTTTACGAAGCGGCGCAAATCGACGGCTGCCGCAATTTCCGTTACCTGCTCAGCGTTGTGCTGCCCCTGTCGAAGCCGATCGTCGCGGTGCTCGTCCTGTTCTACGGCGTCGGGCATTGGAACAAGTTTTTTGACGCGCTGATCTTCCTGAACGACGAGGACAAATACCCGTTGCAGCTTATTTTGCGCAACATTCTGATCAAAAACATGCTGTCGGAACAAATGCTCGACCAGTTTACCGATTTTGCCGAACAGGACCGGATAGCGGAAGTGATCAAATACGGCCTGATCGTCGTCTCTTCGGTACCGATGCTTGTCATCTATCCGTTCGTGCAAAAATATTTCATCAAGGGGGTGATGATCGGCGCGATCAAAGGATAGCGCGGAGGAGGCAAGGAACCGCCGGCCGGACGCGGCCGGGCGGGAGCGGCTGTCAGCCAGGAACGGAAAAAACGGAATGCGAGTCTAACGACGCACGATAACAGGGGATTGCGGCAAAAACCGCAAATAGGAATGACGTTGGCAAGAAACAAGGAGGAATGGCGATGGATATGCGCAGGAATGGAACCGCCTTGCTGGCGGCGGCGCTCCTGGCGGCGGCCGTGGCGGGATGCAGCGGCGGCAAAAGCGATGGCGAAAGCAAGAGCAGCGCGGCTCCCTCGGGCAGCGCCGCCCCGTCCGCAGCCGGCTCGGCAACGCCGGCCAAGGAGAAGGTCACGATCAAGATGGGCATCATGAAGGCGGCCGATCACGGCGACTTCAAAACGATGAAGGTCGTGACCGATTACGAGCAGAAGAGCAACATTCATATCGATTGGGTGGAAGTGCCGCAGCAAAATTTTACCGAAAAATGGAACCTGATGCTGACAAGCGGCGACTATCCGGAAGCGTTCTACGGCAGAGGCATGGAAAACTCCGGTCTCGACGAGATGTACGGCAGAAGCGGGGTTTTCCTCCCGCTGAACGATCTGATCGACAAGTATGCGCCCAATATCAAAAAAATGTTCGACACGGTGCCCGGAGCAAGGGCGAGGAGCATGGTCGACGGCAAAATTTATTCCATTCCGAACCCGGCCAGCGCCTATCACATTCAGACCGAGCACAAGTTTTACATTAATAAAGTGTGGCTCGACAAGCTGGGGCTGAAGGTGCCGACGACGACCGACGAGCTGTACGAGGTGCTCAAGGCATTTAAGGCGAACGATCTGAACGGCAACGGCAAGGCGGACGAAATCCCGTTCACGACTTGGGTCGCCGGCGGATACGACGGCCTGGACACGCTGTTCGGCTCGTGGGGCGTGCCCGACAACGCGCGCGATCACACGATGCTGAACAACGGCAAAGTCGTGTTCGTACCGGCCCAGGAAGGATACCGCAAAGGCCTCGAGTTCCTGAACAAACTGTACAAGGAAGGGCTGATCGATCAGGAGGTGTTTACCCAAACCGATCAGCAGCTTACGGCCAAGGGCAGCGGCAAAGATGTCGTGGTGGGCAGCTTCATCCGCCACATCGGCGACTATGTCGTCGGCACCGACCGGTTCAAGGACTACGTCGCCGTGCCGGTGCTGAAAGGGCCGGACGGCTTGCAGCTGGCGACCAAAATCGACTTTCCGCGGCTGATGCTCAATACGTTCGTCATCACGAACAAAAACAAGCATCCCGAGGACACCATTCGTTGGCTGGACTACATGTTCACCGAACAGGGCGCGCTGGAATTCAACTTCGGTCCCGAGAACGTGGCCTGGAAATGGAATGGCGATGGCACATGGGAAGTGCTGCCGCCGCCGGCGGGCGTCAATTCCAACACGTTCCGCAACGGCAATTCGCCCGGCGGTTACGGGCTGACCTGGATGAGCGAAGCGCTGAACCAGAAAGGCAAAGTGTCTTCGCCGATCGAGCAGGCCTACATCGACCACACCAAAATGTACGAACCGTACTTCCCGAAGGAAGTGTATCCGACGCTGCGCTTCAGCCAGAAGCAAAGCGAAGCGCTTAGCACGGTTAAAGGCAGCTTGTTTAACTACGTGCAGGAGATGGAAGGCAAATTCATCACCGGCCAGACCCCGCTAAGCAAGTGGGACGATTACTTGAAGGAACTGGACAAAATCGGGCTGAAAACGTACCTTCAGGTGTACCAGGAGGCGTACGACAGCTACAAGGCAATCAAATAAAGCAGGAATGGGGAGGCTGCTTCTGTTCGGCAGCCTTCCCCGGCTTCGGCTGATTGCGCGATTGCGGGAGGATGAGGACAACATGGCAACCTTGCTGTTTCTGGACGATCATCATTTGAATTTGAGCCGCAATGTGGAACGCCGCATCGGAAGTCCGCAGCGACTGGACGAATATACGTACCGGGATCCGCTGAATGAAATCGCCTGGGGTTATCCGACGGTATTCCGGGACGAGGCGAGCGGCAAGTGGCGGATGACTTACCAGCACTGCAGCACGACGTTCCCGCGAATTCCGCTGCTGGCCGAAAGCGATGACGGGCTGCGCTGGCAACCGCGGGATACGACGCGGGAGGTGGCGATCGCGGGCCGTTTGCGCGATAACCAACTGCTGCCGGTCGATGAGTTTTCGGAGTGGTCGACGACGGTGATCGACCCGTACGCGCCGCCCGAAGAGCGGTACAAGGGGTTGGTGGTCGAGCATACGAGCCGTCATTTTCTGAAATCGCACTTGTGGGTGTCGCCCGACGGCGTACGCTGGACGGAACGGCCGGGAGCGGAGTGGCAGCGCATCGCCGGCGATCCGCTGTCGCATGCTTTCTGGAACGAAGCGCGCCAAAGCTTTACGTTCGTGTCCCGGCCGGACTGGACGGATCGCCGGCTGACGGTGTACGAAACGAAAGATTGGCGAACGTTCTCCGAGCCGGAGCTGGCGCTGCAGGCCGACGCGCTCGATACGCCGCTCGCCAATCTTTACGGCATGCCGGTGTTCCCGTACGAAGGCATCTACATCGGTTTCCTGTGGGTGTATCATCCGTCGCAGGAAGTGAAGGGCTTCTCGCCGCATAAGTTTCTTGGCGGCAACGTCGATTGCCAGCTGGCGTACAGCCTGAACGGACGCCACTTCATGCGCGGCTTGCGCACGCCGTTCGTGACGAACGGCGAGCCGGGCGAGCCCGATGCGGGCTGCGTATATCCTTCGCACCTTCGACAACTGAAGGACGGCTCGCTGCTCCTGTATGCATCCGCCAGCACGCACGAACATGCCATGCCCGGCGCGACGTCGATTATAACGTACGCGCTGCGCCGGGATGGGTTCGCATACTTGCGCAGCAACGGCGGCGCAGGAACGATAGGGACGAAACCGCTGCTGTACCGGGGCGGCGACATCGAATTCAACGTGCAAAGCCAGGGCGGCTATGCGAAGGTGCAGCTCACCGACTGGTCGGGGCAGCCGCTGGAGGGTTACACCTTCGACGAAAGTTTGCCGTTCAGCGGCGACGATCCGGCGTGGAAGCCGCAGTGGCAGGGCGGCAAGTGCATCGACGAGCTGGCGGGGCAAGCGATCCGCGTCGAGGTGGAGCTGCTGAACGCCCGCTTGTACGCCATTCGCGGCGAAATCGCCTCGCTGTATGCCGGGCAATGCTGGCGTTACGTTCACGAAGGTATTGAACCGACGGTGCGGCCCGGATTTTGATCGGCGGCGGACAGAAGTGGCGCGATGAATGCGAAGGAAGCAAACGACGCAAGGAAGGCGAGGGGTTCGTTGATGTTGGGCTACAAGCCGCATGGCCTGGAAATGTGGGATGCGTGGTGCATCGAGCGCGAAGGCAGGGCGCACATGCTGCATTTGCAGTTCCTGTCGCCGGAGTCGGCGCGCAGCCGGCTCGAGGCGGACAGTCTCGGCCACGCCGTTTCGGACGACCTGCTGCATTGGCGCGAGCTGGCGCCCGCGTTCGCTCCCGGCGAGGAGGGCGGGCTTGACGATCTGCAGCCGTGGACCGGCTGCCTGTACGAGCACGGCGGCACGTATTATTTGTACTACACGATGCGCTCCAGCCGGGACGGGGCGCGAACGCAGCACATCGGCCTGGCGACAAGCGACGATCTGACACGCTTTCGCCGGTACGAAGGCAACCCGGTGATTGCTCCCGACCCTCGCTGGTATGTCGATCGCGAATGTCCGCTGCCGGGCGGGGTGGTCGATTGCCGCGATCTGGTCATCGTGGACAATCCCGACGGGACCGGCTGGTACGGCTTCTACGCCGCCCGCGTTCCGGCGGACGATCTGACCGAAGGGGCGGCGATCGCCGTCGTCCGCAGCGACGATCTCGTGCACTGGGAGCACTTGCCGCCCGCCTTCGTGCCGCGCAAGTACGCGGTCGTCGAAGTGCCCGACGTGTTTGCGATCGACGGGCGCTGGTACATGACGTGCCTGACCGGGCACGGCTACGGCAATCGCGGCATCTTCGCCGACAGGGCGGCGTTTCGCGGCACGATTTACGCGGTCGCCGATTCGATCGAGGGGCCGTACCGCGAGCTGCCGGACGACCACTTGCTGCTCGCCGGCGATTATTCGTGCGGCTATTCGTGCCGCAGCTTCCTGTGGCAAGGCAAACGCTACGCCTTGTATACGGAACGGGGGAAGAACACGATTTCGCCGCCGATGGAGCTGGCCGCAACCCGCGAGGGTTGGCTGCGGCTAAGGTACAGCCCGCTCACCGCAGGCTGGCGGCAGCTCACGGTGTCGGCCCCCGGACAGCTGCCGGGCATCGTCCGGCTGCCCTGGTGCCACGCGATCTGGGGGCTTCCCGGCGGCGCATGGGAAATGGACGCGGCTGCCGCAGCGTATCGCGGCGTTGCGGCAGGGCGCGGCTGGCAAATCGCCGATCTCGGCATCGGCAGCGCCGACGTGGAGATTGAAGCGGAGGTAACGCTTGAGTCGGGCGTTGCGGCGGGGCTCGTCTGGCGCGCCGACACAGAGAAGGCTGACGCCAGCGGCGACCTGGTTGTCATGATCGATGCCGACGAAGGCGTCGTTCGGGCGGGCATCGCCGCCGAGTTCGGCGAACCGTGGAGCCGGGGCTGGCGCATCGAGCATTGGCGCGCCTGCCATATGCGCGTCGTCGTGCGCCGGCCGCGCGTGGAAGTGTACATCGACGACATGCTGGCGCTGCAGTTCGGCGGCAAGTTCGCCGATGCGTCGCGGCCGAGCGTCGGCTTGTTCGTCGACCGCGCCGTTGCGACGATCGGCGGCCTGGGCATTTATGCGCTCGCCGCCGGCTCGGATGAGCCATGAGCAAGCGCAGGCTGCTTGCGCTGCTGGCGGCCCCGCTGTTGTTGGCGGCTGGTTGGGCGGCGGTGTCCGGTTGGCCGGCTTCGACCGGACAGCGCGAAACCGGAGCTGCTGCCCCGGCGGCAAACGAGCCGGCGAAGCGCGCGCTGCTTCACTATCGGCCGGAGGCGTTTGCGCTTGGCGACGTCCATCCTTTTTATGAAGCGGGCACGTATTATTTGTTCTTCTTGAAGCCGGGCAACTATGAGTCGTTGCTGGCGACTTCGCAGAATATGATCGACTGGCGGGAGGCGAAGCTGACTCGCGGCGGTCTTGCCCCCTTCGCGCCCTACTACGCCCTAGGCGTGTTTCGGGACCGCGCCGACGGGCTGTATCGCAGCTACTACGGCAGCCAGTTCCGGATGAAAGGCTCCGAGAGCGCGGATCTGCTGCACTGGACCAATGCCGACTTTACTTACGATATCCCCGGAGACGCGCAGACGTATCCGGGCGGCACGCGGGATCCGTACGTATTCTACGACCCGGATCTTGCTTCGTACCGGATGGTCGCCACAGCCTACCGCACGAAGGAAAAAAGCGGCGTCGGCAGCGGTCTGGACGCATCGATCGTACTGTCGACGGCGCGGGACGGCGATTTGACCGATTGGGGACCGCCGGTCGATTTGGTTCGTTTTCCGAACCGGGACGTGCCGCTTGCCAAGGCGCAGGACCCGGAAGTGGCGCAACTGGCCCGGATCGGCGACCGGTGGTATTTGCTGGCCAGCATCGCCGGCCAATCCGTGCACCATGTCGGCAAACCGAGCTATTGGATCGGCGCTGCCGGCACGCCGATCGACCGCGACAACTGGCAGGAGAAGCCCCGTTTCAGCCTGGACGGCGAAGATTTGGCGGCGGCGCAGCTGGTTCCGAGCGGCGACCGGTGGCTGCTGCTCGGCTGGATTCCGCAGCAGGCCGAAGGCAACGCGTGGGGCGGCCACTTGAGCTTCCCGCGCGAAATCGTGCCGCTTGCCGACGGCACGCTCGCTTCCCGGCTGGAGCCGGCGTTCGGCGCGGCGATTCGCGGCCGGCTGCTGTACGCCGTCGGAGCTGGCGCTCCGCTCGCGGCCGGGGCCCGGCTGCCGGGAACATACGCCCATGCCGATCTCGAGCTGGACGTGAGTCTCGGGCCAACGGCTTCGCGCGCGGGGCTGACGATCGTTGGCGGCCCGTCCGGGGCAGCCACGGCCACGGCCTCGGCCGCAGTTGACGCCGTTTATGTGGCGCTCGATCGTGAGAGCGGATCGCTTCGCGTCGGCAGCGGCACGAACGGCTCGGGAAGCGGGACCGTCTACAGCGAGCTTGCGGTGGCTCCGGACGTCTTCGCCGCTCCCGGCAAGCTGCGGGTCGTCATCGAAGGCGATATGCTCGAATTGTTTCTGAACGAGCGGTATTCGCTTGCCGCCCGCATTCCTTATGCACTGTCGGCGGCTGAACTCGGCGTCTTCGCCTCGGCTGACGGCGCCGGCTTCGACAACGTCAGGGTTTATGAGTTGAACGAGCCCGGCGGATGAATGTGGCAACGTTGCCAACAGGGAAAGTCTTAATTTGATTTACATGGCTCGTATTAATCCTCTATAATAATGATTAAATGTGACAACGATATCATTAATGGATACGGATCAGGAGGACACTATGGCATTGCGTTATGCAGCTGATCGGGGTCGCATTGTGGCGGACATAATCCCTTTTTACGATACCGGGTACTATCACGCGTTTTATTTGAAAGGATTTGCGGACGGTTCGGGATGGAGCCGGCACCATACGCCGTGGGCGCATATTCGCAGCCGCGATTTGTCCGCTTGGGAGGAGCTGCCCGACGCGCTGGCGACGGGCACGCAGGACGCGCCGGACGGCGGCGCCTGCTTCACCGGCTCGGTCATCCGCCGCGGCGAACGAATCCACATTTTCTATACGGGGTTCAGCCCGGGCCATCCTGCCGGCAGGGAGCAGATCATGCACGCCGTCTCCGAGGACGGAATCCGCTTCCGCAAGAACGAAGCCAATCCGGTGCTGCGGTTGGACGATTCCTATTATGGCGCCGGGGAAGATTTCCGCGATCCGTACGTTTTCTGGAACGAGGAAGAGGGCTGCTACTGGATGCTGTTTACGGCGGGGGAACGCCGCCCGTTGTGCGGCGTGCGCCGGGGCGTTATCGGCCTTGCCGTGTCCGCCGATATGGAGCGGTGGGAGTTCCGTCCGCCTTTGTACGCGCCGCGCAAGTATCCTTCGCTCGAATGTCCGGACCTGTTCCGGATCGGCGACTGGTGGTACTTGCTGTTCTCCCAGTTCGGCCGGACGGAGTACCGCATGGCGCGTTCGCCGCACGGTCCGTGGCAGACGCCGGCGTCCCCCCATTTCGACGCCGGCGATTACTTCTTCTACGCGGCCAAAACGGTGTTTGACGGCAATCGCCGCTTCCTGCTCGGCTGGTGCGGCGAATTGGCGGGCGGCCGCGACGCCGCTTCCGCTTTGTGGGGAGGAACGTTCGTCACGCCGCGGGAGCTTCGCCAAAGAGCGGACGGGACGTTGACGCTCGAATGTCCGGAAATTTTCCTGTCTCCCTTTAACAGTTCGGGAATTGTCCGGTATAATCAGTTTAGACAAGTGACCGGCGAATGGACGTTTGCGGACGGAGCGGCCGAAGTTGCCGCAGCGGACGGTTTTGTGTCCTGCTTCGTCGGCGAGGAGAGCGCGGACGTGTCCGTCCGCCTGACGATCGAAGTGCCGGACGACCGGGGAAGCGCAGGCATCGTGCTGCGTTCGAGCGACGATCATGCCGACTGTTACACGGTATCGCTGCATTGGGGCACAAGAACGCTGGCGCTTGCGCGCAGCAAGTCGGTCGACGCGTTTCACGGCCCGGCGCTGCACGGCCCGCGGCTGCTGTGCGCGCGGGAGCTGCCGGAACGTCCGGACGGCCCGGTGCGGCTGACCGCGTTTCTCCGGGACGGCATTCTTGAGGTGTTCGTGGCGGGCGTTACGCTGACGGCTCCGCTGCAAGACATTCGCGCCGGGCGTTTCGGCTTGTTCGCCAGCGAAACGCCGGCCTCTTTTGCGGATGTGAGGCTTAGTTGAGAAAGAAGGGGAGCCAGAATGGCCAATAGCCGGGATGTCGCCAAATTGGCGGGCGTATCGATATCGAGCGTGTCGCGGGCGTTTCGCGAAGACACGTATATCAGCAAGGAAGTGAAGCAGCGCATTCTGTCCGCGGCGGATGAGCTCGGCTACACCCCGAATTTGCTGGCCCGCAGTTTGAAAAACCAGAAGAGCCACATTATCGGCCTTATCATTTCGGACATCGACAATCCGTTCTATTCGATCATGACGCGGATCATCGAGGCCGAGCTGAAGCGCAGCGGCTATCGCATTCTGCTCTCCTACAGCAACGAAAATTCGGAGCGGGAAGCGGAGGATTTAAGCCTGCTGTCCAGCTCGCGGGTGGACGGCATCCTCTTTACGCCGACATCGGTGAAGAACCGTTCGTTGGTGAACCAGCTGAAAAAGCAAAATATTGCGCTCGTGCAAATGTACCGCAGGGGCTATACGGATCTCGATTCCATTCTCGTCGACGATCAGCGGGGGGCTTATCTGGCCACCAAACATCTGCTGCAGAACGGGCACCGGGATATCCTGCTGCTCAGCGTCGAAAGCTCGATTTCGCCCAACCGCGCCGAAGGCTACCGGCAGGCGATGCGGGAAGAGAATATTCCGATTCAGGATCATCTGATTATGCACCTGCCGTTTCAGACCGATTTGCGAATGACCATTTACAACAAAATCAAGGAAACGCAGCCGACGGCGCTGATCGCCGGAACGAATACGATCGGCATGGATTTCATCAAGGTGTGCAAGGAACACAAGCTTTCGATTCCGGACGACATCAGCCTCATCATGTTCGACGACGTCGCCTGGGCCGGGTTGCTCGACATTACGACGATATCGCAGCCGATCGATTACCTGGGTCTGTCCGCTTGCCGCGCCATTATCGACCGGATCGAAAAAAACAAGTCCGGCGAGCCGATCGTGTCGGTGCTGGAACCGTTCCTGATCGCCCGCAATTCGGTGAAAAATTTGTATTTGCGCTGATGCCGCAGCGTCCAGGGAGCCATCCGTCCGGAGGAGGCTCCCGTTTTGTCGTGGAAGCTTTCCGGCGGCGCGATGCAACACACGCGATAACAAAGGAGACGAACGACTTGGAGGAAACCGGAAAACCGTTGCTGCACTACATTCATCCGCAGCATGCCGTCGGGGACGTGCACCCGTTCTATTGGCAAGGAACGGTGTACTTGTATTATTTGAAGCCCGGCGGCCGTTACGAAGCGGCGCTGCTGCGCTCGGACGATCTGCTGCATTGGGAGGAAGCGGCGATTTCGCACGAGCCTGACAGCCTGATGCCGCCGCAGAAGCCGTATTTTGTGCTGGGCGTATTTTACGATGCTGCATCCGGTTTGTTCCGCAGCTACTTTGGCAGCGAAGGCAACGTGATGCGCGGCTCCGTCAGCGACGACCTGCTCGTCTGGCGGGCGGCCGGCGAAGCGTGCAACATTCCCGCGCAAGCGGCGTATACGGTGCAGCGGGACCCTTTCGTGTTCTGGAATGAAGCGGAAAGCTGCTACTGGGCGATTATGACGAGCCGCAAAGGCGGCGGCAACAGCGGTCCGCACGGCGGCATATCCTATGCTTCTTCCGCCGATTTGCGGCACTGGACGCCGCGGGGCGATCTGTTTTTCCCCGGCGGTATGGGAGATCCCGAATGTCCGGAACTGTTCCGGATGGGCGACAGCTGGTACTTGTTGTACAGCGCATACGATCATCGCGTCGGCCGGCCGAGCTACCGGGTAAGCGCACAGCCGACCGGCCCCTGGACGGCTTGCGAGCCGGACTGTCTGGACGGCAGCGATCTGGCGGCGGCGCAGACGGTAGCTGCGGGCGGCGACAGGAGATTGCTGTTCGGCTGGATTCCGCTGCATGATACCGAAACGATCGGGCATCAATATTGGGGCGGCCATCTGGCGCTGCCGCGGGAAATATACCGGCTGGCCGACGGCTCGCTCGCTTCCCGGCTGGAGCCGGGCGTGAGCAAGCGCATTCGCGGCGAGCGGCTGGGCGGCTGGCCGTCGGTTGTGGTCGAGCCGGCCGAGGAAGGCTGGAATGTGCCGGGAGTGTACGAACGGATCGATATGGAGCTGGACGTGCTTCCAACCGGCGCATGCACGCAAGCGGTCATCCGGCTGCTGCGGCCGGGAGCGGCGATGCCGACAGACGTCGTGTGGGACGTAGCCGGTCGGCGCCTCGTTATTGCCACTGCGGACGTCGTGCACAGCGATGTGCCGCTGCGCGCTTCGGCGGGGAGGGACGACGCTGCGGGGATGCGGCTGCGCCTGGTGATCGAGGCCGACATCGTCGAGTTGTTCGCGGACGACACGACATCGCTGGCGGCAAGAATTCCGCTGCAATTGAATGGCTTTGCGCTGCGGCTGGCGAGTGCGGGCGGCGCTGTCGCGTATGCCGGCGTGGAAGTGTACCGGCTGAAGGTGCGGTAAAGGAGCGGTTCGGGAGGGCGGGGCGCGGGTCGCCGCGGGCCGGCGCGATGCCGCTTTCGCTTGCGACGGCCGGGCGCCAGGCGTATAATGTGCTCATACAAGTTGCAATTGACGAGCTGAGGAGGGCGACCCGATGAAGGTAGAAGTATGGTCCGATATTATGTGCCCGTTTTGCTATATAGGCAAGCGTCGGTTCGAGGCGGCGCTGGAGCAGTTTCCGCAGAAGGACGAGGTGGAGGTCGTATATCGCAGCTTCCAGCTGGACCCGAACGCCGAACGTTTCCCGCAGCAGGACACCTACGAGATGGTCGCCAAGAAATACGGCTTGTCCCGCGAAAGGGCGCAAGCCATGCACGACAATCTCGTGCAGCAGGCGAAGTCGGTCGGCCTCGATTTCCGCTTCGAGAACGCCATTCCGGCCAATTCGCTTGACGCGCACCGGCTGATCCACTACGCCGGCACGCTCGGCAAGCGGGAAGCGGTCGTGGAGCTGATGTTCAAGGCGTATTTCACCAACGGCACCCACATCGGCAAAATCGAGCAGTTGGCCGACGTCGCCGCAGAAGCCGGCATCGACCGGGAGGCGGCGCTTGCGGTGCTGCGAAGCGACAGGTTCGCGGACGAGGTGCGCGCGGAATGCCGCGAGGCGAGTCGGCTCGGGGCGAACGGTGTGCCTTACTACGTGATCGACCGCAAGTATGCGGTGTCCGGGGCGCAGCCGAGCGATTTTTTCCTTGGCGCGCTGCAGCAAGCCTGGGACGAGGCGCATCCGCTCGTGTCGCTGAACGAAAGCGAAGCCGGCGATTCCTGCGGCGTCGACGGCTATTGCGCGCCGGGCGAGCAGAAGCCGCAGTAAGCGGCGGCGGCGGCGTCAGCACCGGCGGAACGGATTCGGCCCCTCTTGTTGGCTGGCGCAGCCAATGGGAGGGGCTTTTTGCCCGTGCCCGGTCGGCCGGTGGCGAAATAGGCCATAAAAAGTGGCCTATTTCCTCTATTTCGGCGGTCTCCTCAAAAATAGCCAGTGAAAACACTGGCTATTTGGACTGAACAGCCCCAATCAGGGCAGATTAACGCGAATAGCCAGCGAAATCACTGGCTATTTTGTGGCGATAGGGTGCCGTCAAGTAGTTTGTGTAGTAGGTTCTTCCATCGGGACGATGGAGGTCATTTGTTTGGTGTAAAAGGTTGTGGGCGGCCGTAGCCCAAGCGAAGGCGCGGGAGGTTATTTTTTTGCTCCGT